>CAWBGB010000007.1:310000-462500 GCA_963788285.1 uncultured Alicyclobacillaceae bacterium | reverse complement strand
GCCGTCACATGTTAGCCATGCTCCGACTGCTTGTAGGCACACGGTTTCAGGTTCTATTTCACTCCGCTCCCGCGGTGCTTTTCACCTTTCCCTCACGGTACTCTTCACTATCGGTTGCCAGGGAGTATTTAGCCTTAGGAGGTGGTCCTCCCAGATTCCCACGGGGTTCCTCGTGTCCCGCGGTACTTGGGTGCCTGACCAGAGTCACATGTGTTTCGCATACGGGGCTCTCACCCTCTATGGCCGGCCTTCCCATGCCGTTCTGCTACACATCTGATTTCTTACTCTGTTGAGGAATTGCAGTCCCTCACCGGCAGGTCCCCTCTACCCCTTCACTTGCAACGGCTGCAACCTTACACAAATCAGGTTTGGGCTCTTCCGCGTTCGCTCGCCACTACTGACGGAATCACTCTTGTTTTCTCTTCCTCGAGGTACTTAGATGTTTCAGTTCCCCCGGTTGCCTCTGCACACCTATGGATTCAGTGTACAGTACTGGCCCATGACGGCAGTGGGTTCCCCCATTCGGACATCCACGGATCAACGCTCGCTTACAGCTCCACGTGGCATTTCGGTGTTCGCCCCGTCCTTCTTCGGCTCCTGGCACCTAGGCATCCTCCGTGCGCCCTTCCTAACTTCACCTTTTCGGCTCCGATCAGTCGCTTCCTTCGCCAGATCATGGCCTTGCTTCTTGTGTCCTTGCAACACCTTGAAGAAGTTACCCATTTCCATTTCCTAGTGTCGGTTTCACTCTGTAGGATATCCAGTTTCCAAGGTACGTTCATTGTACCGCTCTCTTGCGCTAAGGTACAGACTCCCTGAGAACTAACCATTACCCTTTCGGGATGGTTCCCTCAAAACTAAACACGCGACCAGAGAGGGTACTTCCTACAGTTCTCTCTGCAGGCTTTGCTCCATAGAAAGGAGGTGATCCAGCCGCACCTTCCGATACGGCTACCTTGTTACGACTTCACCCCAATCATCGACCCCACCTTCGGCGGCTGGCTCCTTACGGTTACCTCACCGACTTCGGGTGTTGCCGACTCTCGTGGTGTGACGGGCGGTGTGTACAAGGCCCGGGAACGGATTCACCGCGGCATGCTGATCCGCGATTACTAGCAATTCCGGCTTCATGCAGGCGAGTTGCAGCCTGCAATCCGAACTACGAACGGCTTTCAGGGATTTGCTCCACCTCGCGGTCTCGCTTCCCGTTGTACCGCCCATTGTAGCACGTGTGTAGCCCAGGACATAAAGGGCATGATGATTTGACGTCATCCCCGCCTTCCTCCGACTTACGCCGGCAGTCACCTGTGAGTCCCCACCATCACGTGCTGGTAACACAGGTCAAGGGTTGCGCTCGTTGCGGGACTTAACCCAACATCTCACGACACGAGCTGACGACAACCATGCACCACCTGTCTCCTCTGCCCCGAAGGGAAGGCGCATCTCTGCACCGGTCAGAGGGATGTCAAGCCCTGGTAAGGTTCTTCGCGTTGCTTCGAATTAAACCACATGCTCCACTGCTTGTGCGGGCCCCCGTCAATTCCTTTGAGTTTCAGTCTTGCGACCGTACTCCCCAGGCGGAGTGCTTATTGGGTTTCCTTCGGCACTGAGGGTGGTACCCCCCAACACCTAGCACTCATCGTTTACGGCGTGGACTACCAGGGTATCTAATCCTGTTTGCTCCCCACGCTTTCGTGCCTCAGCGTCAGTCACTGTCCAGCAAGGCGCCTTCGCCACTGGTATTCCTCCACATATCTACGCATTTCACCGCTACACGTGGAATTCCCCTTGCCTCTCCAGCACTCAAGTCTGCCAGTTTCCAAAGCAATCCCAAGGTTGAGCCCTGGACTTTCACTTCAGACTTAGCAAACCGCCTACGCACGCTTTACGCCCAGTGATTCCGGACAACGCTTGCCCCCTACGTATTACCGCGGCTGCTGGCACGTAGTTAGCCGGGGCTTCCTCTCTCGGTACCGTCTCGACAGGAGCATTCCCTCTCCTATCCGCTCTTCCCGAGTGACTGAGCTTTACAACCCGAAGGCCTTCTTCGCTCACGCGGCGTTGCTCCGTCAGGCTTGCGCCCATTGCGGAAGATTCCCTACTGCTGCCTCCCGTAGGAGTCTGGGCCGTGTCTCAGTCCCAGTGTGGCCGGTCACCCTCTCAGGTCGGCTACGCATCGTCGCCTTGGTAGGCCGTTACCCCACCAACTAGCTAATGCGCCGCGGGCTCCTCTGTCAGTGGTGCCATAGCACCTTTCCCAATCCAGAGATGCCTCCTGATTGCCTATCCGGCATTAGCACCCGTTTCCAGGCGTTATTCCAGTCTGACAGGCAGATTGCCCACGTGTTACTCACCCGTCCGCCGCTGACTTCCGGGAGGAAGCTCCCTTCCGTCCGCTCGACTTGCATGTATTAGGCACGCCGCCAGCGTTCGTCCTGAGCCAGGATCAAACTCTCAAATAGAATTTGCTGCTCATTTCGAAAACACTTGCGTGTTTTGAATCACTCTCTGCGCGTGTTTAGTTTTCAAGGAACCACTCTGTTTTGGAGCGTCGACAAAGGTCATCCGCTCCGAGACAGCTCAACCATCTTACCACATTTCACTCATTCAAGTAAAGAGGAAATGTTTGGTCTTGCTGTCTGACCGCTTCACTTGGTCTCGAAGCGACGTCGACCAATATATCACGAATCTCTTTTAGAGATCCACCGGAAATTATCTCCGGACTGGTCGGTGTCGACTTCAGAAATGCTGATGTGACGCGGTTTGTTGCTTCATTTTTCGTCACCGCCGCAGCAGCGACGCTCACTAATATATCATGCTTCATTCATGAGGTCAACCCGTTTTATACATGGAATGTTTTGGGCCATTTTCGCTTAGAAATCGACGTTGAAGAAGCGCGGCAAATACGAGCGCAACGGTCGGTCCTGCACTGCACAGAAATCCCGGGTTGCCACTTCGACAACCCGGGATGGGAAGATAAGTATTCGATTATCCCTCAGTACGTTCCCGCATCAGTGGGAAGAGTAGCACATCGCGAATCGAGGGTTGGTTCGTGAGCAGCATGACGAGGCGGTCAATGCCGATGCCAAGACCACCCGTGGGCGGCATGCCGTACTCCAACGCGGTGATAAAGTCTTCGTCAATCTCCTGCGCCTCATCGTTGCCTTTGGCGCGTTCTTCCGCTTGTTGTTGGAAGCGCTGGCGTTGGTCGATGGGGTCGTTCAGCTCGCTGAAGGCATTGCCGTGTTCGCGCGCAACGATGAACAACTCAAACCTGTCCGTAAACCGCGGATCTTCTTCGTTTTTCTTGGCGAGCGGTGACACTTCCACCGGATGACCATACACAAAAGTCGGTTGGATCAGTGTCTGCTCCACCTTTTGTTCAAAGAACTCGTTGACAATATGCCCGTACTCCATGCTGGGTTCAACGTTCACACCGTGCTGCTTCGCAAGTTTGCGAGCTTCTTCGGTACTTTTCACTTCAAAGAAGTTCACACCGGTCTGCTCTCGAATCAGCTCCACCATGTGGCGCCGAGCCCACGGCTTCTCCAAATCCACGGTATATTCACCGTACGGAATCTGCAGAGTACCCACGACGGCCTGCGCAACGTATTTGATCATCTCTTCCGTCAGGTCCATGATGTCGTGAAAATCGGCATACGCTTGGTACAGCTCCAACATCGTGAACTCCGGGTTATGCCGTGTAGAGATACCCTCGTTGCGATAAACTCGTCCAATTTCGTACACGCGTTCCAGTCCACCCACAATCAGTCGCTTCAGGTGTAATTCGAGGGCAATGCGCAAATGCAGTGTCATATCGAGCGCATTGTGATGCGTGACGAACGGCCTTGCGTGCGCGCCGCTGGCAACGGAATGCAGTGTCGGTGTCTCCACTTCCAAATAGCCGCGGTCATCCAGATAGCGACGGATGGCTTGTACAATCTTCGAACGCGCCACAAATGTAGACCGCGTTTCCGGATTGACCATCAAGTCGAGATATCTCTGGCGATATCGGGTCTCGAGATCTTTCAGTCCGTGCCATTTTTCTGGCAACGGACGAAGCGACTTCGACAGTACTGTGAGTTGTTCTACCAGTACAGTGATCTCTCCTCGATTGGTGCGGAACACCGTACCTTCCACGCCAATGAAATCCCCGAGATCCAGCAATTCAAATACTCCGTAGGCATCCTGCCCCAGCACATCGACCTTTGCGTACACCTGGATGGTGCCGGTGACGTCTTGTATCACGCCAAACGACGCCTTACCGTGCCCTCTCTTAATCATCAGACGTCCGGCAATCCGTACGCGCAACGCCGCTTCTTCGAGCTCTTCTTTCGACTTGCCGTCACCGAATGCCAAAATGTCTGCGGCATGGTGTGTTACTTCGTAGCGGTGGCCAAATGGATCAATGCCCTTGGCGCGAAGGGACTCCATCTTGTTGAGCCGCGTCTGATACAGTTCTTGTTCTTCCATCCGTCACCTCTCCAATTCAAACGGACGAGGAACTTTCCTCGTCCGAATCTTCCTCATTGAGAAACCCTTTTCATGCCAGTAACAGTGGAAAACTACCGTTTGATCTCGAGGATCTGAAAACGAATCGTGCCTGCGGGCACGGCGACATCCACCATCGAACCAATGGCTTTACCAAGCAGCGCACGTCCAACCGGGGATTCATTGGAAATCTTGTTGCTTGCCGGATCTGCCTCTGCGGAGCCCACAATAGTGTACTCTACCTCTTCGTCAAATTCTACATCTTTCAACAAGACGGTCGATCCGATGCTGACCACATCTGTGTTGACGTCGTCTTCATGGATGATGCGGGCGTTCCGAAGCATCTTTTCGAGCGTCATAATTCGCCCTTCCACGAACGCCTGTTCGTTCTTTGCGTCTTCGTATTCTGAGTTTTCGCTAATATCTCCGTAGCTGATGGCTAATTTTATACGTTCCGCGACTTCACGTCGTTTTACACTCTTCAGATGCTCCAGTTCGTCCTCGAGTTTTTGTAAACCCTCGGGCGTCAGTAGAACTTCCTTTTCGGTCATTTTGGTCTCTCCTTTACTGTCCGCAACTCGTAACTCAACATATGCAATGGGTCCATTTCCGTATTCGTATTCGTGTGCAGATTGTAGAAAACACTGCCAGTACAGTATGTACTAAGCAGTGCGCTTCAACCCGGAAAGTTGCGTCTATGCGCAATTATAGAGAGCCCCCTATCGAATGTCAACGCATACCAAACGTTCGCTCAGGTTACACTAAAAGAATTGTTGCGAGTCACTGTCGTACGCTTGGCGATTCGCGTCACCGAGCAGTTCTGCCGTAGACACGTTTAAAACTTGGGCCAACCGGTCCAGGATCGGCTTCGTCGGATAACGAGTGCCGCGTTCTAAACCGCCGATGATGGCCACACTCACGCCAATCTTATCTGCTAGCTCAGTCTGCGTCCAGTGCTTCAGCTTGCGGTAAGCGCGCAAACGTCTACCGAAGATGTCCGACACACCGAATCTCCCCTTCGCGAGCAATCTGTTCGGCCAACGATTTGATGGAGGCTCCGCCGAGCCCCCTCCGGTGTGGAACCAGCTCCGCCAGAGGAACCAGAACAAACGCCCTCTCCCACATCCGTGGATGCGGAACCTGCAGAATTCGAAGGCAAATGTACTCGTCGTCGTACAATAGAAGATCCAGGTCGAGGGTGCGCGGACCAAAGCGAATGTCTCTGGTCCGCCCGTGCTCATGTTCGATAGCAAGCAGTTGTTTCAATAGTCCCAGCGGTGGCAATACGGTCTGCAACTCCACCACCATATTGAGGAATGGGGGTTGCTGCGTGTAGCCCACCGGTTCAGTCTCGTAGACGGACGAGGGTCGAATGGAACCCATCGCCCGTAGACATGCTATCGCGCTCTTGAGGAATTCTTCTCGCATGCCTAAATTAGAGCCCAAACCGACGTAGGCAGTGTGCGTCACAAGCGTCTTCTGCTCATTCATCGGCTTGGAGAATCGCCTCCGTCATTCTGCACGCACGAACCGTAGCTCGGACATCGTGCACGCGGATACACCGCACACCAGCAGCAACGCCAAGCACCGCCGTTGCCAAGGATCCTTCCAGCCGATCCTCCGGCGGCACGCCCAACGTGTTACCGATGACACTCTTTCGACTCGTCCCCAACAGTACCGGGTAGCCCAGCGCGCAGTACTCGGAGAGGCGACGCAAGATACTGAGATTTTGGTGGTACGTCTTGCCGAACCCAATACCCGGATCTATCCACAGCGATGCTTTATCGATGCCAGCAGCAAGACACCGTTCAATCCCCGCCCTGGTCTCATGGACGAGTACCCCAAAGGCGTCTTCTTGAACCGGATGCTCTCGGTTGTGCATCCATATGTACTGGCATTTCGCTTGCGCAACGACGTTGAGCATGTCCGAGTCGGCCAAACCACCCCAGATGTCGTTAATGATGTCTACACCTAACTCAATGGCACGCGCCGCTACCGTTGCCTTGTAGGTGTCGACAGAAATTGGGACAGGACTGTTTGGGCACAGTTCACGAATTACAGGCTCCAAGCGGCTCCACTCGTCTTCGGCGGATACGTATTCGGCACCTGGCCTCGTACTCTCGGCACCAATATCGAGGATATCCGCACCTTCGTCAATCAGGCGGTACGCTTGTTCAATCGCAGCCTTTGGATCCAGAAACTTGCCGCCGTCGGAAAAGGAATCGGGCGTCACGTTGACAATCCCCATGATGAGGGTGCCAGATGTCTTCAAAGCCTGTCGCGATGTTTCGGTCAATACAGTTGGCATCCCTTCACCCCCAGCCAATCAGTTATCTAACATGGACTGCAGTTCCGCCTTGTCAAAATGATATCGCTCGTTACAGAAGTGGCAGACGACTTCTGCTTCGCCCTGTTCTTCCAGCAGAGATTGAATCTCCGCGTCGCCGAGGCTCTTCAACAGAACCTTCATCCGATCCTTCGAGCAACCGCAGTGAAACTGAATGTCGCGCTCCTCCAGCACCGTCGCTCCTGGCAACACGATGTCCAACAGGTCTCGCGCTGTGGCACCCGTGCGAAGGATGTCCGTCACGCTTTTCATCTGTCCTATTCGTTGTTCCAACTCTTCAATATCCGCTTCAGTGTGACCTGGGAGCAGTTGCACGATGAATCCACCCGAGACAACCACACTGTTGTCGGTATCCACAAGTACACCCGCACCGACGGACGAAGGCGTTTGCTCGGAAACGGCGAAGTAGTAGGTGAAGTCGTCGCCGATTTCCCCCGTTTGCAGCTCCGCACTGCCTCGATAGACGTCTTTCATCCCGAGATCACGCATTACATACAATATACCTGGCCCGACGGCGCCGCCAACATCCAGTTTTCCCTGCGCATTCGCTGGCAGGTGTACATGGGGATTCTGAACATACCCGCGCACGTGCCCTTCCGAGTCGGCATCAACCATAATGGAACCCAGCGGGCCGTCCCCCTTTACTTGAACCGTTAGCCGCTCTCGCCCCTTCAGCATGAGGCCCATCATAGCGGCAATGGACGCTGTGCGCCCGAGTGCGGCGGTAGCAACTGGCCACGTTCCGTGTCTCCGCTGCAGCTCATTGGTCAATTGTGTGGTCGTGCAAGTCATTGCACGAACATGTCCGTTGTCAGAAAGCGCTCGAATGGCAACATCTGTCGGTGTCAAGCGGGTTTCCTCCTTGCGAGTCAATATCATGTCAGCGGTTGAGGGCCCACAAAATGCGCAAACCTTCCAGTGTGAGATGTGGCACCACATCGGTGATGACACTGCTGTGTGGGCTAATCAGCCGGGCGTAGTGCCCCGTGGCAATTACACGGTACGGAGCCGGCTCCTCCTGGCGGATGCGACCAACAAGATGATCGATGAGTCCAGCGAATCCGTACACGATACCCGACTGCATACTGGACACCGTGTTTTTACCAATGACGGTCCGCGGTGCGGCGAGGTCAATACTGGGGAGTTTGGCCGTTTGTTGAAACAGCGCATCTGCAGAAGACTTCACCCCAGGTGCGATGACGCCTCCAATATAGTGCCCATCTTGGTTCACGACCGTAAATGTAGTCGCCGTCCGCACGTCTACAACGATGACGGGACAACCGAAGCGGTGCACCGCAGCCACGGCGTTAGCCACCCGATCCGCTCCTACATCCCGGGGATTTTCATATTTTACGAGAAGTCCTGTTTTGATGCCCGGGCCCACGACCAACGGTTCACAGCGGAAGTAGAGCTTGCACATGTCTTCCAGCACGGATACCATCGGAGGCACGACGGAACTTACCACCACGCCGTCCACACGTTCGGACTTCAATCCATGATCCTGAAACAATGCCTTTATCAAAATACCCATCTCGTCGGCAGTTCGGTCCTTGGCGGTGGTCACTCGCCAATGATGCGCAAGGCGTTCCCCCTGAAACACGCCGACGGCCGTGTTGGTGTTCCCAACGTCCATCACTAAAATATTGTCCACAGGTGGAATCACCCGCCTTTATGAGGTTGTCCGAAAAAGGCAGTCAAGAATGTCTTCGTGATGCGGGATTCCAACCATATCCTTCCCTTGTCCTTTTTCGGGCACACACTGTGAGCGATTGGTAATTCGCCGACTTCATGATTCGCGAGAGATTCATCCCGCAAGGCACCGGGACCGGATTCCCTTCTGCATCCCCTATCACGCGGACAATGGGCCGCTGGGGCTATTTGCGCGGAGACCGCACAACCACTGCCCGATAGAGCAACGTCATTCCCACAGGGTAAATGGCAATGGTTGAGAAGAAAGCTTCAATGACCTGCGGATCAAACTGAGTTCCGCCGTCGAGCAGCAATTCAAACGCGTGGTGCGGTAGATCGGCATCGCAATAGACATGGTTGGCTGTCAAAGCTTCGTACACATCGACCACTGCCACGATCCGATAGAAGGAGTGGATGCCTCGCCTTGTAGCGCCTTGGGGTGGCCCGAACCGTTAATTCGCTGGTGGTGTTGAAGCACTACCGTGGCAGAGGCCTTTGACAAGTCCGGCATTCAAACTGGACTCAGGGAATTTCAACTTCCCAACGTCGTGCAAAAGGGTACCGATACCGAGGTCAATGAGTTGCTCTAGTAAGTCCCATACCAATGCCGACCCCAAGTGCGAACAATGTCACATTTGCGGAGTGGTGGTACAGATCCCCATCAGACATGTAGACATTACCCAAGTGTTCTCCCGCGCCCCCAATCGCTTTCAGTTGACCAATGACGTCGGAGAGCAACGGTATGAGTTGCTGTTTGGTCCGGTTTGGTTTGACGACTCGTGAATATGTGCCATTAGCGAAGTCTGTTAGTGAACTTACGTGGCCTCCAAGACGAGTTGCCTTGTCAGAGAGGAGATGAAGCCTTGCGCCTGCAAGTCGTAAGTCGATGTGTCTTCAATGCAAACGGAGTCTACCCCCATCCGGCGAAGGCGGTTAACCATCCCAGAACTTAGTACCACATCACGAGCGAACAGCACACACTACGTGGGTACATGATTCGACAAAAAACCCTCGAGTCCTCGCTCGAGGGTAAAGTTTTTTCAGTTGCAGCGTTTAACCTTCCATGACTGCCTTGATTTCCTCTTCGACTAGTGTTTCTTTCTCGAGCAGGATGTTCGCCAAGGCGTCCAGTTTGTCCCGATGTTCCATCAATACCTTACGCGTGATTTCATGACATTCTTCGACAATCCGCTTCATCTCTTCGTCGATTTGGTACGCCACCTGGTCGCTGTAGTTCGGTTCAACGGACAAGTCCTTGCCCAGGAACACTTGACCCGAACCCTGTCGATTCCCGAATTGCATCGGTCCTAGTTTCTCGCTCATACCGTATTCGGTGACCATCTGACGGGCAATCTGCGTTACTTGCTGCAGGTCGTTGTGCGCACCGGTGGAAATTTCCCCGAACACAATTTCTTCGGCAACACGCCCTCCGAGGAAGCCGCAAATTTTGTCCAGCATCTCCTGACGAGTCATGAAATAACGCTCTTCCTTCGGAAGCATCAGATTGTATCCGCCAGCCATTCCGCGAGGCACAATGGTAACCTTGTGCACGGTGTCGGCATTCGACACGAAGTACCCGACCACCGCGTGTCCGGACTCGTGATACGCGACAAGCTTTCGCTCACGTTCCGACATTACCCGACTTCGTTTTTCCGGACCCGCCATGACGCGGTCAATGGCCTCATCGATGTCGCTGTTCCTGATGGTCGATTCACCGCGCCGCGCCGCCAGCAAAGCCGCTTCGTTGAGCACGTTCTCCAAATCCGCCCCCGTAAATCCAGGCGTTCGTTTGGCAATCTGGTCCAAGCGAACATCTTCATGAAAAGGCTTGTTGCGCGCATGCACTTTCAGGATTTCCTCGCGTCCCTTGACGTCCGGACGATTGACGATTATTTGGCGGTCAATGCGGCCCGGGCGGAGCAATGCGGGATCCAGAATGTCCGGCCGGTTCGTTGCCGCGATAATGATAATCCCTTCGTTCGCCGAGAACCCGTCCATTTCAACAAGCAATTGGTTTAACGTCTGTTCGCGTTCGTCATGACCGCCGCCGAGTCCGGCACCACGGTGACGACCCACGGCGTCAATTTCGTCAATGAAGATGATACACGGTGCGTTCTTCTTTGCCGTTTCGAACAAGTCGCGCACGCGCGATGCGCCGACACCGACGAACATTTCGACAAAGTCGGAACCGCTGATGCTGAAGAACGGAACCCCTGCCTCACCAGCGACGGCGCGCGCTAACAACGTTTTACCTGTACCAGGAGGACCGACAAGCAGAACGCCTTTCGGGATCCGCGCCCCGAGTGCGGAGAAACGCTTCGGATCCTTCAGGAATTCCACGATTTCCTCGAGTTCTGTCTTTTCTTCGTCAGCGCCCGCAACATCCCTGAATGTTACACGTCGCTTTTCCTCGGAGTACAAGCGCGCGCGGCTCTTGCCAAAGTTCATGACGCGGCTGCCGCCACCTTGCGCCTGATTGAAGAGGAAGAACATCAGGATAAAGATGAAGATGAATGGCACGACCGATTCCAGGAACTGAATCCAGATGGACGCCTTCGGCTGTGGCGCGTACGTTGCGTTCAGTTTGTTGTCCTGAAGAAAGCTTGTGATGTCGTTGTCAATAATCAGGGCCCGCGTCGTAAACTCGGTCCCATTCGTCAACGTACCATCGATAGTGGCGGTTAAGCCCTCCGGAGTGACCAGAACATCCGGTTCGACCTCATGATTTTTCACATCGTTGACAAATTGCGTATATGTAAGGGTTGTCTTTGTGTGATCTTGTCCCGTTATATAGTTGACAACTCCGACAATCGCCAGCAATATCAGGACGTAGAAAACGATACTGCGGTAAAATCTGTTCATGCCTTACCTCCTCTCGGTCATGGCGCAATCATTGTACCATAGGGCACTGACCGCGTAACAGCAATGGCCGTGGATTCACGATTACTTCACATATATCTCCGGTTTCAGGACGCCCACGTACGGCAAGTTGCGGTATTGTTCAGCGTAATCCAAGCCGTAGCCTACGATGAATTCGTTCGGAACTTCAAAGCCGTGATAATCGGGTATAATCTCTACCTTGCGGCCTTCCGGCTTGTCGAACAGCGTGACCACGCGAACACTCGCCACGTGCCTGCGCAATAGGAGATCTTTCAAATACGCGAGGGTGAGACCTGTGTCCACGATATCTTCCACGATGACGACGTGGCGTCCTTCCACGGGCCGGTCGAGGTCCTTCATAATCCGTACCACGCCCGAAGACTTCGACGAGTCTCCATAGCTGGAGACAGCCATAAAGTCCATTTCCATGGGCACCTCGACGTGTTTGACGAGGTCCGCCATGAACATGACGGCACCCTTCAAAACGCAGATGAACAAAGGGTTCTTACCGTCGTAGTCTGCAGAAAGTTGTTTTCCCAGCTTTGCGACACAGCCTTGAATGTCTTGTTCTGAAAAGAGGATTTTTTTCAAGTGCGGATGCATAGGGGCCTCCCTGAGCCATGCTTATCTTATTCATACGTCGTCCTCGCGGATACATGTACAAGAAACCCTCAAAATGACCAATATGAATCCGTGGGGGGTGTCGCTCGAATCCGCAAAACACCCTGTTCCGGGATGACCACGAGACAGTGCTCGCTGCGAACCAAACCCGGAATCCAGACGACGTTCCCATCCACTTCAAACAAGGGCCAAGACGCCCGCTGCAAGCGTGGAACCTTGGCATCGACAAAAATATCGTGCACTTTCTTGCTTCCGTGTAGACCAAGGGGTCTCACACGATCACCCGGCATCGCGGTACGGACAATGATGTCTTGCACTTTTGGAAGGTACAATTCATACCGATTTTCAGTGCGAACCGTCTCCAGTTTAGACAACCACGTGCTGTCAAACACCCAGCGCTGATTCGCCAGGGATAGTTCCAGATGTCGAGTGCGATCCGGTTGCCACCGATAGACGAAAGATGTTCGCTCCTGCGCCGGAACGGTCTCCACCACAAGGTGGTCGTACTCGCGGCGTGCACGAAGTGTACCAGATAAGTGTAATTCCGCAGATGGGTTTTGACCGTGAATTAAGGTCAGGATACCTTCAACGTCATTGAATGTCCAATCCTCGCCAGAAGCGAAACAATACAATAGTATTTTAATCAGGCGGCGTTGTAAAGAACGGTGTAATTCGCAAAGCCGCTTACAATCGATACTGTACCCCCGCTCCTCTTTCTTAACCAACTGTGTGAACGCCCTTTTCGCCTCAGCCTCGAGAAAGTCGTCTTCGTCCTGAAGCACCCTGCACAGATTGGAGACCACTTGCGGCAACCGAGGTTGCCAATGCTTCAAATCCGGAATCACGTGATGGCGGAGAAAGTTTCGGGTGTAGGCATCCGAGGCGTTACTTTCGTCTTCGACATGGGGCACGCCATTGTCTTTGGCGTACGCCGCGAGTTGAGCTTTCGGAATGGATAGAAACGGGCGCAACCAGGCAATCCCGGCGCGATTGACCGACGGTCTCATACCGGACAATCCTGTCAATGACGTCCCCCGCATCAACCTCCAAAGCACTGTTTCCACCTGGTCGTCTGCGTGGTGGGCAAGCAAAACGCAGGATGCGCCAATACGACGAGCCTCGGTGGTTATGGCTTCGTACCGCAAGGCACGAGCGTCCGCCTCGGTGCCTTTGCGTTTATGGTACGGAATGTCCCCGAGATGTACGCTGTACACCTGGATGGGAATCTGCCAGGAAGCACAGACCTGCGTCACCCACTCGGCGTCCTCCGCAGAGGTTGGGCGTAAGTTGTGGTTGACGTGAACAGCCTGAACATCCCAGCCCCGTTGACGCGCAACAGTTCGGACCGCATGGAGGAGCGCCATACTGTCGACACCGCCGGAAACGGCCACCAAGAGTGGATCGGTTATAACCTCCCCCAGTCGCGTGGAATTGAGACCTGTAACACAATTCAATACGGCGTTCTGAATCTCGTTGGTGAGAGACACCTGTTCACCCCCTGTCCCTGCGCAGATTGTATCACGCGCCCGCCGCCAAAAAAACGGCACGTGTCAAGCACGTGCCGTCATTCGTCTAAAACAGTCCAAGAAATGAGGCCCATGCAGTCATCATCACCATGACCGCCGTCCCGAGTGACGTCCACATCAGCCACTCTGTCCAGTCGGCTCGTCGAGTGCGGGACGGCGTCACCCGGTGCTTCCCTGTGATCGCCGAAGTACTTCCTGATGATGTGTATGCTGTAGAGGATGGCCTGGCGTTTTTGCGGGAGCGCACCGTAGCTGGGCCTACGCGGTCCCACTCCCGCTGGAATTGGACAGGGTCCACCACCTCTCCACGCAATACGCGTTGTAACAATGGCACGTAGGAGGCGGAGGGGAATTTGCGCAGAGCCTGCCACAACCACGCCTTACGCTGCTCCGGTGATTTCCCAAGAAGTACGTCCGGTGGCCGAACAGATGTAAAAAGAACGGCCAATGCGACGCCGCACAGGTCGTACGAGGAGTCCGCCTTGCGTGAACCAAGCCCCCAAAACCCACGGTCGTAGAACGGGGTATACTGCCGTACAGAGCGACCGAACGGCGTAACGCCACCCACGTCAACAAACCGCATGGAATGTGGCGTCGTTGCCGAGACAAGGATGTTCTCCGGTTTCATGTCACAAAATGCGTATCCCGTTGCGTGCAGTTCTGCAAATCCCGCGAGCAAGGCTCCGACGACGCCGTGAAACTGTGTGGGAGACATATACTTCGCCGCCTGGTGAAATGGTTCTCCTGCAATCCACTCCATTACGTAAAAGTACAAGTCGGGCGCAGAGTCATCGATGAACATGGGTTTGGGAAACACGCTGCTGCTTGCACTCAGCTTTTCGAGCAATCCCCACTCCATCGCGATGTCGCTGGCCCTTGTGCACACTTTCATGGCGGCTCTGCCCGATGGCGACCGTACGAGGTACACCTGTCCGTTCGCCCCGCTGCCTAGGTGTTGTTCAACGTACAGCACTGTGTTGGTCCACTTGCCGATGACCTTTGTCCCTTGCGCCATCATTGCATTCACCTGCATTTACCGCGACTGTGTATCTCCCGTCCAACGGCTTGCCGGAAAATCGTCAACCTCGCGCAATTGCTGAAACAGGGCTCTGGCGTGGTCAATTGCAGGTCCGGTCGGGGTCCCACCACGGGCCACGAGGATGTCATCCAGTTTCGCCATATCCACCTCAGATTGAAACGGCTGAACGGTTTCCACCATGGCGTCTCCCTGACCCGGAAACGTGATCACGGCCACCCGCGAATCTCCTTGGCGAGCCTGCAGCGACAGTGACAAATCGCGGATGGCTTCACGCACTGTGGGAATCTTGTCCCGCATGCTGGCACTGGTGTCGACTGCGACGACGACTTCCAGACGCACTTCCTCCTCCAGCTTGTCCACCACTTGCATCACCTTGGAACGCTCCGTCGGAGGCAAGTCCTCCGTGGATTTCCCCATCACTTCCAGCAACTCCTGGTTCACGACCTGCTGCAGGGTCAATTGCATGGTCTGATGTGTCATCATTTGCACCGTTGCAGAGAGTTCTACAGGTTGTACAAGTCTACACATGCCACCACCAGCGTCCGCAATCGACAGCGCTTCCATCTTGCCGTGCTGCCCAACCTCACCTTTGTCGACAATCCCGATGACGTTCACCACCATGCCTTGTTTGCGGGCGTTGGCAGCGGCCACGACGGGATCGTCCCCGACGTTTGAACAGCCGTCGGTGACCACCAATATCTGTCGAAGAGTTCCTTTCACATCTCCCAACTCTTTCACCTCCGTACCTGGTTAGTAGCCAGTATGGACGGTTTTGTCAGGAGTCATTCCAGTCCTCGGCGAGGCTACGCCCCCTGCTTCCTTTTCTCCTTGCGCAGCCCCGTAAGGCCGGGTAGCTTGATGGATGCCCATTCGGGCTGGTAGTTGGTGATGGTGGCAACGAGTACCGTCATGTCGTCGTGAATCTCGCCGTGGTTCATGCGGACGGCCGACTCGACGAGCGTGTCTGCAATTTCCTGCGGATCGGCCGTTTCCAGCCGCTCAATCTGCCGCTTCAACCAATCCTCTTTGTCGTAAACGTTCTGCGGCGCGTCGTAAATACCGTCCGAGACGAGAATGAGAATGTCGCCGTCGTACAGTTGTTGATCAATGGTCTGAACTTCAATGTCCTGTAAAATTCCAATGGGCACGTTGTCACCGGTAATGGCAAACACCTCATTGCCACGCTTCACAAAACTCGGCGCCGACCCAATCTTCAAAAACTCTGAACGAGCCGAATACAGGTCTATCAACGCCATGTCTAGGGTGGTGAACATTTCGTCCCGCGACCGCAAAAGGAGCGTGGAGTTTACAGTCTTGATAGCGAGCTGCTCGTCAAAACCTGCTTTCAACAACTTTTTCAATAGCTCGATAGCGGCCTTTGACTCGCGCCGCGCCCGTTCTCCGTTCCCCATGCCGTCGCTGACCGCGACCGCGTAGCGACCGTTGCCCAAGTCTACAGAAGCGTACGTGTCTCCAGAGACCGTTCGCCCATCTCTCGCCACCGTGGCGACTGCCGTATCCACGTTGAATAGTCGGGCGGAGGTGAAAACGCTGGTACATGGCCCGCCTTCGTCGCCAGACACTTTACTGAGCGTAATGTTCTCGCCAACCACCCCCGAGAGCAGCGGTGCAATCATGCGCACAGAATTTTCGTACGCACCCGCAGAAGGTTGGCTGACCTCGATTTCGACCTTACCTGGTTCGAGACTGACGATGTGAACATGGTCTACAAACAGGCCCAGTTGTTCGAGCGCCCCCAAAATCTGCTCTTCACCTGACATCGAAGATTCGTTACTCCTGTTCAACTCGCTGACAACATCACGTATGACGTAGGCAACACCGGACAGTTGAGCGGACACCAGCGACCGTTGCTCCCTAAGTTTATCAATCCACTTCGCGTCTCTGTCGGTCATCTCCAAATTGTGACGGAGCACGCCCATCATGGAGTCAATGCGGACGCAGCGTTGCTTTAGATCTGCAGTGGGCTGAGCGTGCAAGCTATCAGATGATTCCAATTTTTCAACTGTGTGTACAATCGCCTGATACGTTGCATAACCTTCCTTATCCCAACACTTGGTGCGCAAAGGACAACCGTTGCAGACGGCCTTCGCCGCACTTCCCACCGTGTGGTCCAACAGTTGTTGAGCAGACACAACCGCGTTGTCGTTCGTGTCCGCAAACGTGGTAGACAGTTCTTCGAAGACAGCACTCATATCGTAGATTTTCTCTGATAACAGTTCACGAATGCGACGCGCGCGTTCCTGTTCAGTTTGAGTATGTTCAACGGTTCCTGGAACATAGGTCGCCAATTCACGAATTATACTGCTCGGCGTCAACCAAAACAGTCCGATTGCCACAGCCGCCGCTACGATGGTGCTGGTGGTCGAAGTCCAGTCCGTATTCGTGGCAACCGTCAAAAGACCGAGGCTCAACGCGAACGCCAGGCCGGACCACGTTCTTCGGGCATCTTTGAGGACGCCAGCCAACAGACCGGCAAACGCGAGCACAGCGACGGCAGACATGGACTGCGCGTGATTCATCATTGCCAGCACGCCGACGACAATCGCCACGGTCGCCCCCATCCCGGCTCCGCCAGCCGCGGCCATCGCAAGAACGAGCCAGTCCACGCCAACCTGCAGCGGTGCAACGCCTTGCACGTCGAGACCCGCCAACCCGGTGATAATGGAACCAAGCAGAATCGTCAAACTGACCACTTGTTCATGTTTCAGTTTGCGAGTCTGCGGCGTACCGGCAAACAGCGGAAGGCACTGAATAAATATCAGAGACAGCAAGATCACCAAAGCGCCTTCGGCCAGTGAGAGCAATATGTCATAGCGGGTCCATACAGTGCCTACGGAGCCCAATCGCCCTACAGTATCGACGAGTCCGGCGATGAACGGTACCCAGTGCAAATCTGGCGTTTTTCGAACAAATACCACCTTGCGTAAGAGTCTGTAAAGAAGCATTTCCGCGGCCAATACCGCGATCGCGCCTATCCCGCCCTGCCAATACGCGCCTGCTAGAGTGGCATACGCCGGCCAACTGCGCTTGGTTCCAATCAATTCCGTGAGAACCACGTAGTACGCCAAAGCAAACGGGGAGATCACGTGCTCAATACTGGCGTGTCCGAGCAAAACTGCCATGGCCAACAACAACGCCGTTCGAGCCCACCTGAGTACGTGCGTTCTCATTCTTGCGCTCTGCTTTTGCAACAATGAGGTTTGCGTGTCACCACCGTTTTGGGCGAAAGAGTATGCCATGCGTTACCCCTCCTTCATGTGTATGGACATTATACGGAGGGGTGCGCGATAAGTTTGTCAAACCGAGTCAGAGAAGACGAGAAATATTCCGACAGAAACCGTACGGGTCGACAGGATCCCAGACGACTCGATACAGTTCTTCGAATTCTTTATAATGTCAGGAGACACAAGATGCAGTTTGAAACTGCCGAAAGAGGCGAGGAATACCATGACTGAGCGTGGTTCGCAACAATCGACAAGAATGTCTTGGGAGGAGTTTTTCGCCACACAAAGTCGCGTGATGGCAATGCGTTCAACCTGTACGAGACTAGCAGTAGGGTGCGTCATTGTTCGTGACAAACGAATCATCGCCAGCGGTTATAACGGTTCTATCGTCGGGGACGTTCACTGTATCGACGTGGGCTGCAAGGTCGTCGACGGCCATTGCGTCCGGGTTATTCATGCGGAACAAAATGCGCTCCTGCAGTGTGCGAGGTTCGGAATTGCGACGGAAGGAGCCGACCTTTATGTGACACATCAGCCTTGCCTGCAATGTACAAAAAGCATTATTCAGGCTGGAATCGCCCGAGTGTATTACGAAAAGCCATATCGACCGGACCCGTATGCTGAGGAACTGTTTGCTCTGGCCGGCATCCCCGTTCAGCAGGTGCACAGCAACCTGAAATCCTTTCTGCGGGCGCAGGAACAATAGGTGCACATTGGGAGAACGTTCATATGATGAAGTAAAGGACCTTCTGCAAGGGGTTGATGGAATGCCAGATTGGCTTTGCAGTCAACTGCGCAGGGCGTTCCAAAATCGAGACGCAAAATCCATTCAAATGCTGAATCAGGCGTTTTTCCGGTACCGGGCCGCCGCACGCAAATAAAGAGGGAGAATCGACGATTCTCCCTCTTTATTTGACGAGGTAACTCAAAAGGGGCCGAGAACGCTTGCCCCTTTTCACACCACGCACTGGAGCGAAGATTAGGCATGCAGCGTCGCTGCTATCCAAGTGCTGTATCCGAAAACCAGGGTGGACATCAGCAAAAGCACGCTTCCAAACAAATTCTGTTCACGCAATAGTCGAATGACTCCGACAATGGACATCAACGTGAAAAGCAACAGAAAAATGGCAACTAACCACGGATGAAGGTACTGTTCTCCCACGACGCTCACCTCGAGTCGCATCAATCGCCCATACATCCAGGATGATAATTATAAGTTACCTGCGGTTCTTGGGTCAAAGCAATTCCACAGGAGTATGTAGAAATTTATGAAGACGGTGTAACCAACTGACCACCGAACTTCCTCGTGATGCCTTCCAGCACGGACATGTCCACAGGGCCAAGTTGAACTTTGTACATGTCCAATGAGATGTGGCAGCCATCCCGGTCGTTCTCATTGTCAAATTTCAAAATCACTCGACTTCCGTCGAACAACTCATACTCCAAGTAATACGCATCCGGACTGCCCACAGTCCACTTCACATCCTTTACAGAGAAACATCCCGGGGGCACTGGAGTGCCCCCGGATCCATTGTGTATTATCC
The DNA here is from genome assembly GCA_963788285.1 of uncultured Alicyclobacillaceae bacterium. Classification (GTDB taxonomy): domain Bacteria; phylum Bacillota; class Bacilli; order Alicyclobacillales; family Alicyclobacillaceae; genus Alicyclobacillus_A. The sequence goes on along the minus strand of CAWBGB010000007.1, from coordinate 443,118 downwards.
ACGCCGACCGCCGCGTCCGCCGCGCTTGGATTCACTGCGACGAAGCGCCTGCAAACGGTCTTCGCTATCCTTCATAAAACGTGACAACTTGTCTTCAAACGACTGGCGTTGATATCCTCCGCCGCCGTGCCGACCGCGACTCGGACGGTCCCCACCCCTTGTAGGAGGATTTGGGTTTTCCATGGTCTGTCGAATCGACAGCCCAATCTTTCCGTCTTTATCGACGTTGATGACTTTGACTGTTACTTCATCGTTGACTTTGAGGTGTTCGTGAATGTCTTTCACGTAACTGTGTGATATCTCAGAGATATGCACAAGACCCGTGACACCTCCCGGCAGCAACACAAACGCTCCGAAATGTGTGATGCCCGTGACCTTCCCTGACAATTTGCTGCCGACCTCAATGGACATACAGAAGAAATGCCTCCTTAAGAGTGTAGACCTACCCGTACTTAATATAAGAAATTATGCAGGATCAATTCAAGTCGCCATTACCAATCACACAGATATTTCAATGTTTGACGTCAAACGCGACTTGACCGGGAAGAATAAGGTTGTAGTGTTGGCTGGCATACCGGGCAATGTAACTGTCATCTTGGAGTTGGTCAGATTGCTCGACTAACTCTGCATGTTGTTTGGTCGCAGCCTCCAAGGTTTGCTGCAACTGAGTCTGCTTCATGGACAGCATCTTCAATTGCGGATACTGAACATGCCAGTAATAATACGCCGCCCATCCACACACAGTGAGCAACGCTATGTACCGCAATCTAAACCATTTTCGACGCCGTGGCGCGGATGACTTCGCGCCTCTGGGATACGACTGGTGGGTCACCGGCAAGGTTGCGATTCGGGACACTCGTCATGCCATCTCCTTATAGACTTGGATTTGTTACACCCGTTCCCATTTTCCTCTCAGCCACTTCGACACCGATGACCACATCTCCTCCCACGCCGCCTGAAATCTTACGAAAATACGCTGAATGAACGGAAGTCGCAGAATCCAGCGGACCAGGGTCACCCTGAGCCAGAACTGCACAATTCGGAAAATCCATGTTTCTAACACGCACAACACCGAATAGACGCCTTTCAGCAGCGCGAACACCACGCGAAGCAGGGCAACGACTGGCCGAACAGTCACTGTATAGACTATACTATACAGACCGCGAAACACCGAATGCAGGAAACGCACAATCAAAAACGCGCTCGCAACCACCGTACGGTGAAGGGTCAACCGATACATGTAGTATCCGGTGGCCAGCAGCACATACGTATAAATACGAAGCTTTCCGTCGTCCGTCGTGAATACGACATAAAAGACTGCCAACGCGGAAGCTACCCAGAACGCGACATCCAGGGTGGATCGGATCCACTTCAGCCACTTCGACGCACCTGTCACCGTGTTGTAGATGTCGAACACCATGCCCATCAGCAAACCAGTCGCCAACAATCCGAAGATATATGAAAACTGTTCAGACATCGCTTAACGGAATAGTGCTCCGGTCAGTTTTCTCTTCTTGTCCTTCGGCACGGTGTAAGACAGGCTGGTTACGGTTCCTTCAATGACGACGACTCCGGTTTGCAAATCTAGGTTCTTCATGTGCAAGTTTGATCCTTGAATGATGAGTGGCCCTGCGCACGTAATGAGAGAAAACGCGCCCGTATCGAAGCTTTCCACACTGGACACGCCCGTTACTTCAACCGACTTGCGGCCAAGAATGTGAATATCATGTTCGTCCTTGTTCTGCACAGCGTACACCCCCCAAACCTCGTCCATCCAATCTGGTTCAATGTATGCATGGTTTACGCTGGATTAGAACACATCTGACGCAACAGCCTCTCTTGGACCAAATCAATGTCTACGCACTGCTCGAAAAAAGAATAAGACTGCTGAGACAGGGTCTCAGCAGCCCTCCTTGACAACACAACGCCACAGGACTGACCGAATCACTTTCGTTAGTCGTCCTCTTCTTCCGGATCATCAAACCGACTTTCGCCGATGATTTCAAACATCTCTTCAGCAAGTTCTTTCCGTGGGTTCTCGAGCAGTTGGAGCACTCGAGCTTGAACCGTTTTTTGCCCGTACCGGATGGTCAGTACGTCACCGACTTTGACGTCGGATCCGGGCTTCGCCACCTTGCCATTGATCAAAATCCGACCTGCTTCAGAAACTTCCTTGGCAATGGTCCGCCGTTTGATGAGCCGTGAAGACTTCAAAAACTTGTCGAGTCGCAATTACTTCGTGAGTTCCTTCAGTCGGTTGCCAGGTTTAAAAGCTGGAACCGTGGATTCTGGGATTTCAATGATTTCGCCGGTTTGCGGATTGCGGCCGGAGCGAGCGGAGCGCTTGCGCGTTTCGAAGGTGCCAAAGCCAATCACTTGGACTTTTTCACCCGCAGCCAAAGCTTCCTCAATCGCAGCAAACACGCTGTTCACAGCTTGTTCCGCGTCCTTTTTCTTCAGGCCGGTTTGTTCTGCTACCTTATTCACGAGTTCGTTCTTATTCACGTAAGTTAGCCCCCTTCATGGGAATATCCGAAAAGATGTATTCGTCCTAGAACGGAGAAATCCTTCTAATCAAGCGGTACTTCAGCAGATTTCCCACGGGTTTTCGCTTGATTCCAATATTTCTCCAAGTCTGATGCTCCATTATTCGCTATAGTGGACGTATTTTCCTTTAATTTTTGCTCTACAAAACGAAATCTTTCCGCAAACTTCTTGTTTGCGGACGTCGTAGCGCGGTCTATATCGATGTCCAACCAGCGAGCGACGTTCACCAGCGTAAAAAGGACATCGCCGAACTCTTCCTCAATACGTTGCCTGGAACCCGCAGATGAACCCACTTCCTGTTCCAGTTCTGCTACTTCCTCCTTCAACTTGTCGACGACGCCGCTGACGTCCTCCCAGTCAAAGCCTACGGTCGCCGCCTTTTCTTGCAAGTCTCGGGCCACAGACAGAGGAGGACGCGCCCACTTGACCTTGTCCACCAACAACGCGTCTCTGGTCTTTGGTTCCGCTTCGGCGGCCTTCGCCTGGTTCCAAAACTCATTTGCATCCGAAACACTCTTCGCCGTCTGCTCCCCGAAGACATGGGGATGGCGGCGAACCAACTTGCTGGCCAGCGCCGCGTACACGTCGCGAATCGTAAAATCCCCCGATTCACTCGCGATTTGTGCGTGCAACAACACCTGCAACAACAAATCGCCAAGTTCATCGGCCAGCGCGTCCGGATTGTCTTCGTCGATGGCATGAGCAACCTCGTACGCCTCTTCCAGGACGTATTTGCGCAAGGACGCGTGCGTTTGTTTCCTGTCCCACGGACAACCGTCAGGTTCCCGAAGTCGGCGAACCAACCCCGTGACAAACCACGGGTCCGTATAATGCACCCTTTCACTCACCGCAGGTGGCAAGTACACGGTGGTCAAGTGGTCAATCCACTCCACCCGGTCCAGTTCGTGCAGAGGAATTCGCAAAATCCGTTCCTGGCCCTCCACCCTTGCAGCGCGCACGACCACAATTTCGTAATCGTCCGGGTACACTTCCATCAGCGTCAGCTTCACGTCAGAAGCCACAGACGGCGAATACACCTGCACGACAAACGTGTGTAATCCCACTTGGAGTTCAGTGGAGGAAAAGCTCGTACCATCGAGTAGCAGAAATCCCTCGATGGGGTCGATTTTCAGGGCAGTGCACACCGCGTCCAAAAAGCTTTGGCCCGGTCCCACCTCCACCTCGACGTCTCCCGCCATTCGGTACAGGTTCTGCACGGACTGCTCCGCCATCAGGGGGTGCCCCGGCACTGCGTACACCACTTCTCCATGCGAAGCCGCCATGGCGAGCAGACGCCTTGCCATCTCCTCGTAAATTTGTTCAAACGCCTCACCGGTTTCGTACAACTCGTCAAACGAAACGAACGCGATACCCTCACTTCGGAGAGTGTCGACCACAGGATGAACCGTCGTCCGCAACACAATGGGACGACCGGATTTCAGTAACTTGTACGTTCCCATTGGCAACCCAGAGACATCCCCAGGGCCGAGACCAACCACCCAAATCTTCGACAATGATGTCACTCCTGTCTACCGGCGCTGCAACGGAGCTGCCTACGAGCGCACCCAACCCAACCTGCGACACCAAAATGCCAGCCGAGGTCCAACCCTCGGTAGTGCAGCGATGTCCCGTTCGGTGAGGGCACCTGTTAGAAGCAGCGCAACGGCGTAAATGACAACGGCAATCACGATTATGATACCACTGGTGACGGCAATCCCAACCCTGGCCCACGCCAGTCCGCCCCAGATGCGCCACTGAGACTCTGCTGCATACACAAATGCCCCCATGATAAACGCCGCCACGGCAGGCTTGACCACCCAATGCCGCCAGTGTACATGCTCGCCAGTGCAGTGATGCATCCCTGTGAAATTCAACACCGTGGCCAATGCATAGCTGAGCACCGTGGATAAGGCCGCCCCTTCTATACCGTAGATGGGTACGAGGAACAAGTTGCCAATGAGCTTGACCAGTGAAGCCAACGCTAAGTTGATCACGGGTAAGTAGACCCAGCCTGCACCTTGCAATATCGCTGCCGCCGTAGTCTGCACGCTGGCAAAGAATGTGGCGCACGCCATGATTTGAATCACACGTGCACCGGCGTCGTCCTTAAACAAGGCGATATTCACCGGCACAGCAAGCATCGCAAGCCCGACACTAGCCGGGAGGGCAATCAGTACAGTCAAACGAATGGCGGTGTCAATCCGCTCTGACATCAATCTCCGAAAGCCGAGCGCAAACGCCTCTGAAACGGCAGGCATGACCGCGATACCGATACCCGACGCCAATGTCGTTGGCAACATCATGAGCTTGAATGCACGGCCAGTGAGGAGACCGAAGTCGGTCGTCGCCGCTCCCTGAGATTCCCCAGCACTCTTCAACAAGTTGACCACGGTCACCACGTCGACGTTGTTCATCAAGGGCACGACCATCGCGCCTAGGCTGATAGGAAAGGCGTAGTACAGTAACTGTCTGGCCAATACCCGCGCGGACGTCCCGTGCGGCCGACGCTCCCTGCTTGAACTCGGATGTTTGGCGAACCAGTAGTACGCCAAGAGCAGCAAGGCAGCCGCTGCTCCAGTCACGGCCCCAAAGGCAGCTCCCGCAGCCGCGAATTCTTTTCCGTACCCAGCGCGTGTCAGCCACATAGCGAGTCCAATAATGGTCGCCACGCGGACAAATTGCTCCACCACTTGCGAAACGGCCGTAGGCTGCATCCATTGGTAACCCTGAAAATAGCCGCGGATTGCGCTAACCACGGGCACCATCAACAGTGCGGGCGAGATGGCGCGAATGGCCCAGGCAGCGTCCGGATCCCCCGCGATGCTCGCCCACGAATCAGCCCAAAAGTAGAGCACAGCACACGTGACAATGCCGAGCGTCCCCAGCATCACTGTGGCGACTCTGAAAATTTGCCGCACCCCATACTCGTCACCAAGGGCAATACGCTCCGAAACCAGTTTCGAGATAGCTACCGGAAATCCAGCTGTCGCGACCGCGAGCAGTGTAGCGTACACCGGATACGCCATCTGGAACAATCCCATGCCATGATCCCCGATAACATTCTGAAGCACAATCGTATACACAGACCCCAACAACTTGCTGATGATGGCGGCCAAAGCTAGCAATAAGGCACCGTACACGAATCCTTGCCGTTGCTGCACGTCTCTCCCCCGCTTCCGCACCAAGCGGCCTCCAACCGCCGTAATCACTCTTTGTAATACGTATGGACAGACTGACGGGGATAGTCCGAGCTGCAGTAAAACCAGGTACAATTCGCGTACAGTATGAGGATTTGGCTGTCGAATGCCAAAGCATGCAAAAAGCCCGCGCGGCGTGCGCGGGCCGTGTCGAAACTAGCCGACCCTTACTGTTCCATCTGCTTGGCTAGAAAGCCTGCTGCTGTTTCGGCCAGTTTACGTTCCAGGTCTCCCATCTTGACGCCGTCCTCGCGCGACAGCAAAATCACGCTGCCAATCGGATCGCCCGCAGCGATGATGGGTGCAACCACTCGCGACGAGAACTTCTCTGTCCGATCCCGCACCACAGCGTACTCTCCGACACCGTTGATCAATGTTTTGCGATCTTCCATCGCCTGTTCCAGATCGTCGCTGATGGGTTTTTCCAGAAACTCTTTCTTGGAAGCGCCAGAGACCGCGATGATGACATCTCTGTCAGTAATCATGGCGATGTGTCCGGTGGAATCCGCAAGCGACTCCGCGTATTCCTTCGCAAAATCGCTGAGTTCGCCAATGGGCGAGTACTTCTTTAAGATGACTTCACCATCTCGGTCCACAAAGATTTCCAAAGGATCCCCTTCACGGATTCGCAGCGTCCTTCGAATTTCTTTTGGAATCACGACGCGACCTAGGTCATCAATCCTACGTACGATGCCAGTAGCTTTCAACGGTTGATCCCACCCTTGATCTGTATTTTTGGTATTGCTCGCCGAACCTCACCCCTGTGTTGCACAGCAGTTCCCTGTTGCCGCTGCGACTCCGCCGACAACTCCAATATGTGTATCTAACGACTGCGGATTCCTGACGTGCATTTATTATGTTTCCAGCACGTATGTGCTATGCAAACAGGGGTGTCGCCGCCGAGTAACGCATCATGCAGCGCTTTTTGCAAGTTAGTTTACGACCTGTTCAACTACGTTCGCATCCTTCACCACGGAGCGAAAATCCGCAAGGAATTGAAGGAGGCGTTTGCACAGCTCACGGTCCTTAAGTCCCTTGGTGCGAAACACGACGTGCAAACTGCCGTTGCTCTTCTTCAGGAATTGCCCCGCGTGCTGCTTGGCCAAGCCAAACAGCTTCGCCTGATCAATGCGACCTACCGACTCTGGCGCTACCCGGATCACGGTTTCCGCGCCTTGGGTCGAGACACCTTCCACACCGTACTGCGCCGCGTAACTCTTCATACGCGTTACGTCCAGCAAGTTGCGCACCGCCTCCGGCAAGTCCCCGTACCTGTCCTCCAGTTCCTCCTCGAGGTCATCCGCAGCTTCTTGGCTCTTCACAAACTTAAATTTCTTGTACATCGCGATTTTCTGTGCTGCGTCTGGAATGAATGAATCCGGTAGGTACGCTTCAATGGACAGATCGATGACCGGTTCTGGCGCTTCCTGCACTTGCTCGCCCCGGATTTCTTTGACTGCTTTCGCCAGCATGTCGTTGTACAGGTCAAAGCCGACCGAGTTGATGAAACCATGCTGTTCCGCGCCAAGCAGATTGCCCGCGCCGCGAATGGCGAGATCGCGCATGGCAATCTTGAAGCCGCTGCCAAGTTCCGTGAACTCCTTGATGGCCTGCAGCCGCTTCTCAGCCACTTCCGTCAACACCTTGTCCTTTTGATAGGTGAAGTACGCGTACGCGATGCGGTTTGACCGCCCCACACGCCCGCGCAATTGATACAACTGACTGAGTCCAAGTCGATCCGCGTCATACACGATGAGCGTGTTGACATTCGGAATGTCCAGCCCAGTTTCAATGATAGTGGTGGTCACGAGAATATCGATGGCGCCATCCAGAAAGTCCAGCATCACCCGCTCCAACTCGTCTTCCGCCATCTGTCCGTGGGCGACGGCAATGCGTGCATCCGGCACCAGCCGCTGCACCCGATCCGCCATCGATTGAATGTTGTTCACCTGGTTGTATAGAAAATACACTTGCCCTTCGCGATTCAGTTCCCGCTCCAGCGCCTCGCGAATGAGGCTTTCGTTAAATTCGGCCACGTAGGTCTGAACCGGGAACCGGTTCTCCGGCGGCGTCTCGATGACAGACAAGTCGCGCACACCCAGCAGCGACATGTGAAGCGTTCGAGGAATGGGAGTCGCCGTCAGTGTCAGGCAATCCACGTTCGTGCGCAGTTGTTTCAACCGCTCTTTGTGCGTCACGCCGAACCGCTGCTCTTCGTCGACAATAAGCAATCCGAGGTCCTTGAACTGCACCGACTTTTGCAACAGGCGATGCGTCCCAATCACCACGTCAATGCTGCCGTCTTTTAACCCCTTGAGGATTGCCTGCGCCTCGCCCTTCGTTCGAAATCGGCTCAACACTTCCACCGTCGCCGGGAAACCTGAAAATCGCTCCTTAAACGTTTCGTAGTGCTGGTGCGCCAAAATGGTGGTCGGGACTAAAACTGCCACCTGTTTGCCATCAAGCACCGCTTTGAACGCCGCACGGATGGCGACCTCCGTCTTTCCGTACCCAACATCTCCGCAGAGCAACCGGTCCATGGGCCGTGGTTTTTCCATATCCCGCTTGATTTCAGCGATGGCCCGCAGTTGATCTGGCGTCTCTTCGTACGGAAACATCGCCTCAAAGTCCTTTTGCCACGCAGTGTCCGGCGAAAACGCGTAGCCAGGCGCGGACTGCCTGGCGGCATATAACTTCACGAGATCCTCCGCAATATCCCGTACCGACTTCGAAACTTTCTGCTTGACCCGATTCCACTCGTTTCCACCTAAGTGATAGACTTTCGGCTCTTTGTCTTCGGATCCGATGTAGCGCTGCACTTGGTCAATTTGTTCCACCGGTACGTACAGGCTGTCGTTTCCAGCGTACTGAAGGTGCAGATAGTCCTTGTGCCTTCCGTCAATTTCCAAGGTTTGAATCCCGATGTATTTCCCAATGCCGTGGTTAACATGCACTACGTAATCGCCAGGCCGCAGTTCCTGGTAGCTCTTGATGCGCTCTGCATCTGACATTTCCTGGCGAACACGCCGCGTTTTCTTGCGTTGCGTGAACACTTCGGTCTCGCCAACCACAACAATGCGGTGAAGCGGAAGTTCAAATCCGTTGGCCAGGTTGCCGACCAGGATGACGGGGCCACTTCCCGGTACCCACTGAGTAGCCCGATGAACATCAATGCGGTAATCGCGCAAGACTCGCTCCATGCGCTCCGCACGTTCCTCATTGGCGGCCAAGAACACCACCTGCATGTTGCTGTGCTGCCAACGTTGAACTTCCGCTTTGAGCACGTTCATCTGGCCGTGGAACTGTTGCATGGACTTGGCCGATACGCTGTATACAGCAGCGTATCGCTTGCCGGCCCCACCGCGTGTAAACGTGGAGAACTCCACGCCTCGCTTGCCCTTGTGCGCCCAAAGCAGGTCAAAGTTCGGTTGGGCCACCGTTCCGGAAAGAAGTTCGCCGCGCATGAGGCCTGTGGACAACCACTCCATGAAATCCTTTTCCAAACCTCTCTGCCGCTCTTGCAGTCGCGAAGGTTCGTCCAGGCAGACAACGATGTTGTCTGGTACATGGTGCAGTAGTGTATGTACGTGCGCACCCAGCAATTCTGTATATCGCAGCAAGCCGAAAAACGGAATGCCAGATCCTAACCGAGCGACGTCTGAGCCGACCGTTGTTTGCAGCCGATCTTTGACCTCCAAGTCCGTTACGGTACGCAATCGTTGCTCGAGATTCGCTTGCAATGCTTCGGCCGCGTCGCCCATCACAGATGCGGGAACGATGAAGTCAAACGCAGGAGGTACCTCCACGGAATCGCACTTTTCGAGGGATCTTTGTGTAGAAGCGTCAAATGTCCGGATGGAGTCAATGTCCGTGTCGAACAATTCAATGCGGACAGGGTGCTCGCACGTCAATGGGTAGATGTCGAGAATGCCCCCGCGGACCGAAAATTGGCCCTTCGTCTCCACAAGATCGACGCGCTCATACCCGTTTCCGACGAGCTGCTGGATGTGGTCTTCTAAGTCAATGCGATCTCCAACTCGGTATAGCAGGCGCCGTGCAGAGAAAACCGCCTTCGTCATCACAGGTTGAACGACGGAGGAAATCGTGGCCACCACAATGCCTGTGCCGCCGCTCGCCAAATGTTGCAGTACGCGCAATCTATCGGCAGTGACGTCGCGGCTGTAGGCGATGACATCGACGACAGACAACTCCTGCTCTGGGAACAGCAAGACGGTTTCATCCGGCAGATACTCCCGCAAATCTTCGACAATTTGCTCCGCCTGCCCCATGGAATGAGCGACGATGAGCGTAGGTGCCCTCAGTTTTTGCTGCTGTTCCGACCAGTGGATTGCGGCATAAAACAGATGTCGCGCGCTCCCGCTGACCCCCGTCACCAGTCCGTCGTGGTTGCTTTGGCGAAGACTGCTTAACATGTCTCTGAATTCAGGGTCCGAAGCAATCACACGAACCAAGTCAATCACGGTACTCCTCCTCCATCCCGTCAACACAAACAGCCCGAAAGTCGCCTCAGCCCGTATCGGCCAAGGCGATGCCTTCGGTTTCTGCACAGATTTGTGGTGCCCACCGCATCCACCTGCAACGATTCCGGCAACCTATGACGTTGCCTCAGTAATACTACAATACTACTTTACCTTATTGTAATACTTTCCCCTCAATGAGCAGTTCCGGATGCTGCTCCACCGCTTGTTGGCAATGGTCACAGACGGTCTGCACCGTCATCACATGAGGGCTTCCATACACAGAAACCCACTCCGACCGCTCCGTCGAGGTTAAATGCTGAATCCCACAATAACGCTCTGCGTCTGCCAGACTCCAGTCTGGTCGGTCCAATTCTCCAATCAGATGCTTGCAGTGCTTGCACCAGTATTCGACTCGCATGCTATCCCTCCACTCCGGTACGTGCTGTACCACTCTCGCAGTGTTCGGAAGACATCCACCTCTTCGGGACACTGTTATTTAGTATGGAAAGTGGAGGGGTGCAACATACCTCGTCTCATTGGAAGCATCCTCGCGACCTGAACTCACCGACTGGCGTTGTATCGGTTCATCGCCATTGAAAACCCGTTCGCCAACGCATAGTCCACCGCTTCTACGGCCCTTTGTACAGCATCCTGAACCAAGGTCAGGTCGTCTCGTGAGAAAGAGCTCAAAACGTGGTCCACGACGGTCTGTGACTGTGGAGGTCGGCCAATCCCGACTCGAATACGCGGAAACTCCTCGGTGCCCAGGTGCTGGATCACCGATTTCATCCCGTTGTGACCGCCCGCACTTCCTTTCACACGCAACCGAAGCTGACCCGGCGGAAAATCCATATCGTCGTAGACAATGATGATATCTTCCCCCGGTGTCAGCTCACTGTAATAGGATACGATAGCTCGGACTGCTTCGCCACTAAGATTCATAAATGTCAGCGGCTTGCAGAGCAAAACCTTTTCCTGGCCAACGCGCCCTTCGCCAATCACGGACTGAAACTTTTCCTTGTGCACGGGAATGTTCCACCGCTGCGAAAGCCCGTCAACGACCCAGAACCCGACGTTGTGCTTGGTCATCGCGTATTTCGACCCAGGATTACCTAGACCAATGATGACTTTCATATTGGGTATCACTTCTCTCAGGGATGAGGGTTCACTTCAGCGACTCAGTCAAAGAGTTGGCTGATGGAGCGATGCGTATGTACGCGCATAATCGCTTCTGCAATCAGTTCAGCCACGGACAATACCTTGATTTTGTCAATTCTTTTCTCCGGTGGAAGGGAGATGGTATTCGTTACGACAATCTCACGAATGGCGGATTTCCGCAGCTTGTCCACGCCATCGCCCGACAAAACAGGGTGGATACAGCACGCATATACGTCCTTCGCTCCGCGTTCGAGCAGTGCTTGAGCGCCCAGCGTAATGGTACCGGCTGTATCAATCATGTCGTCAATCAAAATCGCCGTCTTGCCTTTGATATCCCCTATAATGTTCATGACTTCCGCGACATTCGCGTCTGGCCGCCGCTTGTCGATAATCGCGAGCGGCGCCTCCAGCCGCTCCGCCAGTGCCCGTGCTCGCGTAACGCCTCCCATATCGGGTGACACGACGACCGGATTGTCAATCTTCTTCTCAAGGAAGTAATTCGCCAAGATAGGCATGCCGACCAAGTGGTCGAGCGGGATGTCGAAGAAACCTTGAATTTGACCCGCGTGCAGATCCATGCAGATGATCCGGTTGGCCCCCGCCTTTTCCAGCAGGTTGGCCACCAGCTTTGCCGTAATCGGATCTCTCGCGCGCGCCTTTCTATCCTGCCTGGCGTATCCATAGTACGGTATGACCACGTTGATGGTGCGTGCAGAAGCGCGCTTTAATGCATCTATCATGATCAGGAGTTCCATGAGATGCTCATTTACGGGTGCAGACGTCGGCTGAATGACAAACACGTTACACCCACGAACGCTTTCCCCGAGTTTAATCCGAACTTCCCCATCCTTGAATCGACCGACGAAGCACTCTCCTAAGGAGATACCGATGTGGTCGGCAATCTCCTGTGCCAAGTCCGGGTTCGCGTTGCCGGTGAACAGTTTCAGGTCCGCGTCTCTAAACACTACGACCGACTTCCTTTCCGCACGTTCTGACCCCTCTTTAGTTTCCAGGCTTTGACGTAGTCACCCTTCGTGACCTGTCGGCTGCGGCCGATGGCAAAACCGTCATCCGGCACTTCGTCCGTAATGGTAGATCCCGCACATAGGTAGGCACCCCTGCCAATTTTCACAGGTGCAATCAAGTTCACGTTTGATCCCACAAAACTGTCGTCGCCGACCACTGTCTTGTGTTTGTGTTCGCCGTCGTAGTTTACTGTAATCACGCCGCAGCCGATGTTGACACGTTGGCCAATCTCGGCATCTCCCACGTAAGCCAAGTGGCTCACCTTGGTACAGTCTCCGATGGCGCTGTTCTTGATTTCGACAAAGTCGCCAATTTTCACGTTTTCACCAATTCTGCTGCCGGGGCGGACATATGCAAACGGGCCGACGTTCGTGTCCGAACCGACCTCGCTGTCCACGAGCACAGACTGCTCGACCGTCACGCGGTCGTGCAGCGTTACGTTCGAAAGTCGTGAGTTTGGGCCAACGACACAGTCTTCACCAATCACCGTCGTGCCTTCGAGGATGGTCCCAGGAAGAATCACAGAGTCGCGCCCAATTTGCACATCCAAACCAATATAGGTATGTGCGGGATTGACAATGGTGACACCTTGACGTGCCCAGTATTCGCAGATTCTCTCTCGCAGTATTCCCTCAACGACGGCCAGTTGAGCCCGGTCATTGACACTCGCAATTTCCCGTTCATCATCCACTTGAACCGCGTACACGGTTTTCCCCGCATTCCGCAAAATCTCAAGTGTATCCGTGAGATAATACTCACCTTGCGCGTTGTCCGGCGTCAGGTGTTGCAGCGAATCCAGCAAGTCGGCTGTTTGGTACGCGTAGATCCCCGTGTTGATCAAGTGAATGTCTCGTTCCTCTGGCGACGCGTCTTTCTCCTCGACAATCCGTTCCACCAAACCTTCGGAACTGAGAATCACGCGCCCTAATCCATGCGGATTCCGAACATGTGCGGTCAAAACCGTTGCACTGGCTCCGCGCGCTTCTCGTTCGGACAATAGTCTATCCAACGTTTCCGCTCGGATAAGTGGTGCGTCCCCGTACAGGACCACCGTTGTGTCATTCTCAGCATGGAGCAGGCCTGCCGCTGCTTGTACAGCATGGCCTGTGCCCAACTGTTGCTCCTGGACAGCAATCTCGGCTCTACCCGCGACGACTGCGGAAACCATTTCCTTCTGCTGTCCCACTACCACAATCACTTGGTTCAGATCAAGCTTCTCTAATTCGTCCAGAATATGAAGAATCATGGGCTTGCCGCAGACCTCGTGCAGCACCTTGTGCCGCTTTGACTTCATGCGTGTGCCTAATCCGGCGGCCAATACAATTGCACTCCTGCCCACATCATCGCCTCCAAGCCAACTATCCTATTCAGTGTACCCGATGGCAATCGACCTTTTCAATTTGTGCATGGGACGTGGATTTGACGAAACCTAGGCAGTTTGATGGCAGCGTGTGTCGAAAGTGCCTTCCTCCAGCAGGCCAAACCGCGCGATTCACAGGGGATTTATTGGTGAATTTCACCAGATTGGTTTATCGTGATTTTGCAAACTAAACCGCATGACGAAAAAAACCCTGACAAGTCAGGGTTTTTGTAAACACGATCTTCACGATTAAGCACTCGGTTGTTCTACTTCTACCTTGTAGTACTCCTCGAGGACGGCTTCCTGAATCTTTTGCCGTGTCTCCGACGAAATGGGATGGGCGATGTCACGAAATTCACCATCCGGTGTCTTCTTGCTCGGCATCGCAACAAACATTCCGTTGTTTCCGTCGATGACGCGAATGTCATGCACCACAAACTCACCATCAATCGTGATGGATGCGATAGCCTTCATGCGCCCTTCTCCGCTCACTCTACGAAGGCGAACATCGGTAATTTGCACCTTTTTCACCACCCTTATTATTCCATCGGATGATACTACCATTGGTATTCCAGGTATTCCACAGTCCCCGCAAAAGTCCTGCTCAGTTCCTTCTAATTTTTCTAAATTATTTGCTCACAAAAAGAGTCTGCCGCCTCAGCGACCAAAGCTCGCTGCTCGACAGACTCTTTATTTTCCAGTAGACCCGATTGCAATGGGATATGAGGCTTAGCCCAGGCTCCTCAACCCTTGACGGCAATTAGCTCAATTTCCACCTGTACGCCTTTCGGCAACGCTGCCACTTGGACCGTGGTCCGAGCTGGGCGGTGGTCACCAAAAAACGCTGCGTACGCTTGGTTCACCGTCTCAAAGTCCGCGAGATTCGTCATAAAGATGGTGGATTTGACCACCTGATTGCGGCTGACACCTGCTTCTGTCAACACGGCGTCGAGATTCTTCAGCACTTGCTCTACCTGTTCCGTGATCCCGCCTTCCACCAGCGTCCCGTCTGGACGAAGTGGAATTTGGCCAGAGGTAAATACAAAATTTCCAACTTCCATCGCTTGGCTGTAGGGGCCAATCGCCGCTGGAGCGTTCGTTGTAGCAATGGTCTTCATCGTAACATCCTCCTTTGTGTGCAGTGCAAAGACATGGTTCAATCAAGCCGAGCATTGCCAGGCACAATTAGGACCTCCTGATCTTCGTGCAGTGGGCCAACCGAAAACAGCGATATGTAGTCGTCAACCAATTTCACAGCAGGTTCCAGAGTAGACATAAAAACGGCAGTACCCAGAACCTCGGCGTCAAACTCTGCAAGCAACCGCTTGACCGTCTGTACCGTCGCTCCGGCTCGCATAAAGTCGTCGACAATCAAGGCTTTCGCCCGCTGCGGCATCGCTCGCTTGGAGACAGACATGGTCTGAATGCGCTTGGCCGATCCGGACACGTAATGGACACTCACGGCCGCGCCGTCGGTTACCCGGTGTTCTCTCCGAACTACCACCACAGGCACGTGCAAGTATCGCGCCGTGGCGACAGCAATCGGTATCCCTTTCGTCTCTACGGTCACCACCACATTGACTCCGCTTTCTGTGAAGCGTTCAGCCAAAAGGCGACCAGAGAAGTCGAGTACATCCGGATCTCCCAAGACGTCCGACATGTACAAAAATCCCCCTGGTAGAATGCGTGACACATCTCCAAGGCGCTCGATAATATTCTGCTCGAAGGCTTCCCGCACCGCGGCTGGTACGCGGACTTGAAACTTGACGCCGCCCCCTGCCCCGGCGATGGTCTGCACGACGCCTGTCTCTTCCCCTGCCAAGACGTCGCGTATTATGGCGACATCCTCACTCACAGATGACTTCGCCGCTTCCATTCCGTCGGCAAGTTCGGACAGGGACACCGCGCAATTCGGGCGGTCCAGCAGGTATTTAGTAATTCGAATCAACCGTTCCGAACGCCGCACATCGTCCCCTCCTGGTCATGCCAACATCTTAGCCACTTCACAAGCCATCAGGCCCATCCTGCCTTCAGAGCGAGTGTTGGACGAAACTCACTGCGAATATATCACAGTCCAGCGAAACGGCACAAATAGACTTCCTTCATAAATCCGCGCAGCGCGTTGTAGGTTCGCTGTGCAAGACTGCGGGTGGGGGAGAGCGTAAATAACGTAGGCCCACTCCCCGACATGAACACCGGTTGACCTGTGACGGAGGTCATTCTGGCGTACAACGCCTCCACTTCAGGGTACAGCCGAAACGTAGTGGCCATCAATGCATTCGTATACGCGTTGCGAACCTCCGCAAAATCGCAGTGCTGGAGCGCGTGCACCATTTTCCCACTGGCAATGCTCTTCGCGTATTGCTCCGGACGCGTGGCCTTATACACATCTGCCGTGGAGACGAAAACGGGCGGGCGGGTCAGCACGACCCACGCGCGCAATTCGTGCTGGACGCGCTCAATGTTCTCCCCTCGACCCGTCGCCACAGCGCAGCCTCCGTACACGCAGAACGGCACATCCGATCCGATGGATGCGCCCATCTGGGCAAGTTCGTCCATGCTATAGCCCGTTCGCCACAGGCGGTTTAATCCTCTGAGCACCGCCGCAGCGTCCGCGGACCCACCAGCCAATCCCGCCGCAACTGGAATGTGCTTTTCAATTTTCATGCGCAAACCACGCCGAATTCCGCTATATTGCTGAAACACTTTGACGGCAACAACAGCCAGGTTCCGGTGATCCAACGGGATGTGGGGGGCTGTCGAATCGACGACAATGTCGCGACCGTCCGTTTCCTCCAACCAAATCAAATCCGATAAATCGACGGTTTGCATCACCATGTCCACATCGTGGAACCCGTCAGGCCGTTTGCCGAGAACATCTAACGTTAAGTTAATCTTTGCGTATGCGCGTTCTACCAACACAGCTTCCACCTCAACTCACATCATCATCCCAGACCGCCATCCGCGGCGCAACCCCATAACAAGGGAGTCATGGCCATTTCGAATTCAGGCGCCGCGAATCACGCAGTTGAGGCAGTCTGACGATCACGGGAGTGACAATGAGGGGGGCCTCAAACTTACTGGATGGCTGTACTGGGAACGACGGGTGCAACAATGTGGGTAACAGGCACACCCCCGGTGTCCGCAAGCAGATTTTGCGCGGGAGCGAGTTTCTCGTAAAACATGACGACGACGTCCCCTGGAAGCGCTTGTTGAACGGCAAAGCGCAGCGCTTCGACTTCGTCGAAGATGGCGGTGCACATTTTTTCTGGGTTCCGGGTCCGGATTTGGTCTGCCATCAGCCCAGCGACTTCTCCCGGTTGGCGCCCCCGTTTATCGCGATCTTCCTTCACCACAAGCACGTCGAAAACGTCAGCCAACACATCGGCCCCTTGACGAATCACGACATCAGACCGATCTCCAGGTACACCGACCACACCAATCAAACGACGATGGGGCACGTTTCGGATCCAAGATCCAACCTTCTTGAATCCGTCTGGATTGTGTCCGTAATCAAGCACCACGTAACTACCATTCTGCATGCGGTAGACTGAGCAGCGTCCGGGGTTGTGTACACTGGGGACAAACGATGTGAGCCCTTCCGCCACCTGTTGGCGGGTGCAGCCCAGGGCACGCAGTGCAGCAATGGCTGCGAGGCAGTTTTCCACCTGAAACCGAACCGTTCCCAGTCCGGTCAACGGTACTTCGGCGACCGCCGCAATCTGCCACGTCAAGTTCCCCCGCGCCTCCACGAACCAACCATCCGCGACGTAGTAGCCGACTCCGCCGCAGGCCAGATGCCTGGCCAGTACCGGATGATCTTGTGCCAGCGCGAAGTAAGCCACGCGCGCCTTGACTTTGCGGCCGAGGTCAACCAGATGCGGATCTGCCGCGTTGAGGACAACTACACCGTCTTCCCACACACACTCTGCGACGAGGGACTTGATGTGCAGCAAATCTTCCAGCGTATCCACGCTGTCCTGCCCAAGGTGATCCACGGTAATGTTGGTGAGCACGGCGACATTTGCTTTATCGTAAGCAAGCCCACCGCGGACAATACCGCCCCGCGCAGTTTCGAGCACCGCCACGTCCACCGACGGATCAGACAGAACCATGCGAGCGCTGGCAGGCCCAGTCGTGTCTCCATCCGCAACCTGCTGTGTAGCGACCCAAATGCCACCGGTGGTGGTCATTCCGACCGTTTTTCCAGTGCTCTGCAAGACATGCCCAATGAGACGCGTTGTGGTGGTCTTTCCGTTCGTTCCGGTGATGGATACAATTGGAATTCGGCCATTCCCCTGCGGAAACAGCGAACGGACAATGGCCTCTGCAGCCCGCCGTGGCAACCCATGCGAAGGATGTTCATGCATGCGGATGCCTGGCGCCGCGTTCACTTCAATGACCGTCGACTGCCCCGGATGATACGGCAACACTGGGTTTGCTATAACCATGTCAATGCCGCAGACATCCAGCCCGACCACCGCTGCTGTACGTTGTGCCAAGCGTTGATACGTGGGATGAATTTCATCGGTGACGTCAATCGCTTCACCACCAGTGGATAGATTGGCGTTATTGCGCAGCATCACCACCATGCCTGCAGGAGGAATGTGGTCCAGGGTGAAATGCTGACGTCGCAGCGTGGCTTCTACGACCGGGTCCACGACGATTTTGGTCAACGGCTTTTCGTGGCCATCGCCACGCAATGGATTGCAGTTGACTTCTTCAATCAACTGGCGAATGGAGCGCCGGCCGTCTCCGCAGACACGTGCGGGCAGCCGCTCACTCGCGGCGACAAATTGTCCAGCGACTACAAGCAGCCGGATGTTCCTCCCCTGAACATACTGCTCCACAATCACCTTTTCAGAAATCCGAGCCGCAATCTGATATGCTTCCCGAACGTCTTCGGGTATACAGAGATTCAGACTGACTCCACGTCCTTGGTTCCCATTGTACGGTTTAACGACGACGGGCGCGCCAATCGCCTCTAACTGTTCCACGGCCTCTTCGGCTGAATGTGCAACGCCGCCTGCTGGTACAGGAATTCCGGCGTCCTGTAGTACTCGCTTGGTTAATTCCTTGTCACAGGCGATATCAACGGCGACAGCGGACGTATTTTCGGTAATGGTCGCTTCGACCCATTTTCGGTGCCGACCGTAACCGAGTTGGATCAAGCTGCCGTCACTGACGCGCCGAACCGGGATTTGGCGCTGCGTTGCGACATCGACGATGGCTTGCGTGCTTGGCCCTAGCTGTGTTTTGGCGAGGAGTCGTGACGCGGTGTCCAGGACGTCCGACACCAGAGGGGCCGTGCCGGACAACAGGCATCCCACGATGTCAGTAGCAGCCTCGAGCAGATACTTCTGTACGGGATACGCTTTGCATTCCACAACAATGTCGTACTGTCCTGTACCACCAGCGTACAGCGTCTTTCCGTAGTGCACGTCAATGCCCACACAGCAGGCAAGCTCAATGGCCAGGTGTTCCACGATATGACCGAAATAGGTGCCTCCGTACAACCGCTCGACAAAACCACCGGGCTCTCCCTTCGCGCAGTGGTGTTCGCGAAGTCCGGGAAACGAGCGCAGTAGGTGATCCACGAAACCCGGAAATTCGTAACTTTCTCGCTCTGACAAATGCTGCAGGTCCACGCGAGCAACCATGACAGGCTTGTAGATATACACGTTCGGGCCGTCGATATGGCGTACCGAAAGGATTTTCATGTTGTCAGCTCCTTGCTTCGGCTCGATTCCCAGCGCCCCCAGTCCGTGATGGGCTGCCGCTTGCGCAAGTGAAATCCGTAACCTTCAGGGAGAATGTGCAGTTTGACACCGCACAGAGCCAGGGACTCGTCTTTTCGTACGCGCTCCAAGTTACTGTGTGCAAGCGCACCTGCGTCCACGACGCTCACGGCTCCACTGCCAATGACGCGCATCGTTTCACCTTGGACAATCACCGCTGTGTCTTCGTCCAAGCCCAGACCGAGGTGGTGAGGATATTGGGCCACCGCGGATAGAAGCCGACCGAGCCGACCGCGTTGGGCGAAATGTTGATCAATGACGACACCATCCACAAACTCCATACCGGGAGCCATCTGAACAATACTGATTCGGGGATTGGTTTCCGACTCCCCGTCAACAATCATCGTGCTGGACATCATCGATGCACCTGCACTGGTTCCACTGAGTGGAATTCCTTGCCCAAGGGCGTCGTGAAGCGCGGAATCAATTTTGGTTCCACCAAGCAATTTGGTGATCCGGAGTTGATCTCCGCCTGTGAAAAAAATACACGTCGCATCGCGAACAAACTGAACCGCACTGTCTCTGTCTGCAGCCTTCCTGTCCGAGACATCGAAGGTGCGAACATCCTCGGCTCCGAGGCGTTTAAATATCTCGACGTAGTCCATCCCAACCTCAATGGGAAGTTCGGTGGCGACCGTCATCACCAGAACTCTTGCAGCCGTGCCTCCGCCAAGCCTTAAGAATTCACGGAGTATCCTGCACTCGCCTGTCTTGTCCTCAGCCCCGCCAATGATAATTAACGGGCCAGGCTCACCTCGCAAGGGTGTCCACCTCACTTTTTGTCAAGACTCTCTTGAATCTGCTATCGAGTTGACATGAGCGATTTGCAAAATTCCAGTAGAGTCGTTCAGCTCGACTAGATTTTTCTTGCGTTGTGCAAATCGCGGACATGGATGTGCGAAAATCAAACTTAGCGTGTCCGACGACGCTCATCCGTATGCATCGAAAAACGTGAAAAGCCGGGGGATCCCCCGGCTGGCCGTCAGTTGCTCTCTGCTTCAGTTCGGTCGTTGTTGTTCTGCCAACGCGCGTTCGGCTATTTCGATGGCTCGTTTCACCATGTTTCCGGCATCGCGAGTGGTGATACCTCCCCATCCTTCACGTTGCACGGTGTCATAGAACCCAAGTTCTTTGGCCAACTCGTACTTGAATTCCTCGGACATGATTCCACGTCTTCTTCCCATCACTCAACGCCTCCTTCGCATGGACGGCCCTTACCTAGCGTTGCTCCGCGTGGACAATACAACACAGGCATATTTTTCCTTATACAAATTTTCTGGTCAACAAAAAAAGCGACTGAAACAGTCGCTCCTAGCAATCCTTTGATCTGGTTTCTTACGCTTGAGTATAAGTAATCCGAACGTTGTCTCCATCGCGGCAAACCATCAGTTCAACCGTTTCGGTCAGCACGTCCGCATAACTGTAAGAAACACGTTTGAATGTGCCGTCCGGCGGGTCAAGTTTCACGACGAACACAGAGGGATATGTCTCTTCTAGAACCCCTGTGCGTTCGACGGTCTTCCTCCGGCCGCCGTTTGCCCTTAGAAGGACTTTTTCCCCGATGAGTCCATCGAGGCTTCTTTTAATCTCGTGGAGCGCATTTCTTGTCAACACACACCACCTCTTTCCAAAAGCCATTTTAACACAGAAAAGAGGACGGTGTCAACAAAGGTGTATAATTATAGCAACGCATGATTTGCGTTGTCAATGGGCATTCTTCACTACATTTGTCGATTTTTATTCGAATATTACGTCGGATTCGGCGAAGGGGCGAAGGTCAGTATAGTGATTTCGGTAGCCCCAGTCGGTACTTGCCGCGGGATTCCAGGCCACCAATCCCGTCGGTACCCGTGTACGTAGAGCGGATCACGTCGTACACATTGACCGTGTCGTTAATGGGGGTAAACGCCACTTTTTCCGCGATGAACACCGGATCGAGCGCGTGAATCATGATGCGCTGCGGGGAACTGGCGAAATTGGCGCCGGCGTCCAGGATGGCTTCAAAATGAGATTGGCATGCCCCAGCAATAATCACCAGGTCGTCCATGTTCCGAGAGTGCTTCCGCGCATTCTGCACGGTCTTCACGAAATACCCGGAGTTGCGGTAGTTAAACAGATCTGTCCAGGATTTCCCTTTGCGAATAAGGCCATCGTGCCCTGTGATAATCAAAATGTCCGGCTCATACTGTTCCAACAGCCCCTTCACCGCTGCAGGCATGTCGGCTTCCCGCATCTGTTGTCCAATCGCCCGGATGCCCAGTTCCTTGTACATGTTCAAACACTTCTGCAAGTAGGTGCCGTCTCCGTCCAAGTGCAGAACCTGTCCGGGCCGCTCAAAAAAATCAGGATCCGAGTGAAATCTGGCCTCTTTTCGTAGTGATCTTTTCTCAGACTCTATCGCTCGGCGCGACTGCACCAACCGCAGGCACTCGTCCTCGACGTGTTTGCGGTTCGCCTCAAATCGCTGCCACTCTTCGTCCGTCAAAAGCTCCAAATCGGAAAACGGAGCATCCGCCATCAGTCGGACGTCAATCCCTTTGAGGATGGCTGTCTCAGACGCCGTATCCACTTCGACAATGACGAAGCAAAGGTCTTTTCCATACGATTTGCGAGTAACCACATCCCCGGATTTCCACAAGGCCACATCCCCCTCTTCTGAGGCAGTTACACTCCTAGCATATGGCCCGGAGGAAACCGGTGTGACGATGGGAGGTGCAGGGAGTTATGGCAGGCAGGCACTTCGTGTGTGCCATTGTATCCGCTACCAATGAAGCCAATACGATTGAAAACGTATTGCACCAGTTGTACCGAGCACGAGTGAGCACTTGCGTACTGGTGGTGAACGGGACGCGCGACCAAACTTTGCACATTGCTCAGCGCTGTGCAAGTCGATTGCAGTTACCACTGCACGTTCAGGTGTTCTCCGATGCGCTCGGACCGGACGTGGCCAAAGCGACGGGCACGTTCGAGGCTCTGCGCATCCATCCAGACGTAGACCAGCTGGTGTACGTGGACGGAGATTGGAAGGGCAGCTTTGGCCCTATGCTCCGGGATTTCTTAGACGAAGGAGTAGAAACCGGCTGTGATTGCATGTGGACGCGGCACACTGGCCCGCTACGGGAGGATATTGTGTTGTGGCAGAACGTGTTGCAACAAGTGGCTCCCCATCTTGCGCACGCCGCTCCAGCGCAATCTCCACTGTTTATTCGCCGTTCCCTGCTGCAATTTCTCTCCCCCACAAGCTTACACCACCCCGGGCTCTGGATGGCCGAGGCAGCATCGCTTCATCAGCCCGCGTTACAGCTCTCGACGAGTACTTTGTGGGACGTGAGATTTGCTGGCAACCCTGTCCGCAGTGCGCTGCACCAGTCACTCATGGCAGACACCCTCATTGGGGACGCCTTGGATGGCTGCCGAATTCTGCTGAAACGCCGCCCGTCTCGGGAGTGGCGCGGCAAACGGTACGACGGCCTTCACCCGCGTCGAAGGATGGACATATTGCAGGCGGTGGCCGCCATTGTCCGATGGAGGACGTAAAAAGGCCGACTCAGTGTTTGGTATACCGGTCGGCCACTTTCGAAGCTCCGAAGGAGTCTGGTTTTATGCGCGCTTCGTAACCACTTTGCGTAATCCACGAGACAATTTCTCGAACCAATTGTTTGGTCGCACCTTTCTGTCCAATATCCAGATGAACTTCCCAGCCCCAATTGGCGCCTCTACTATTCAAATATTCTGATAACATACCGCCGGCCTGGAGCGAATAGGACGCTTCCGTGAACATCCGCTGCCGAAGGGAGTAAATGTGGTCCTGTCTTTCGCGGTGAATATAATACCTTGCGCCTTTCCCCACATGGTGAATGATGACTGCCGTGACAAATGTGACCGACTTGCTTCCCTGCTTCGGTTGCGAGTCGGAGCCCACCATCAGCCGAAACTTGTCCTTCGGAAATTGGTTTACCTGCAGCAAGAGATCCTCTGCGACCTCTTCCAGCGTCATGTTACCGCGACTTGGGCTATGAAAGGTCCAGTTCACGGGTATCTCCTCCTTTCACCGCTTGGCTACAGTATATGCCAATCTTCGACAAAGCGAAAGCTGCGGAGCACCCGAACTGGTCATGAAAAGGCACAATTGTGCAACAAATTGGCAATGGCTGCGAACTCCTCCAGGGAGAGCGTCTCGCCTCTGCGATTGCTGTCAATGCCGCATCTCTGCAACAACCGAGCACATGCATCCTTACTCAATCCCAGGGAACCCGAAAGGGTATTGAGCAGCGTTTTCCTGCGCATCGCGAACGCGCCCTTGACCACGCGGAAAAATGTCCGTTCATCTTTCACATCCACGGCGGGCTTGTCCAGGCAGCGCAGCCGAACAACCATCGAGTCCACACCCGGCGGCGGGAGAAAGGAAGCCGGAGATACTTTAACCACCTTCTCCACCCGGGCTCGGTACTGGACGGCGATGCTGAGGGCACCGTAGTCTTTCGTCCCCGGTGCTGCGCCTAACCGGTCTGCAACTTCCTTTTGCACCATGACAATCACGTTGTGGAGCGGCACGTCCGACTCGAGAAAGTGAAAGAGAATGGGCGTTGTGACGTAGTACGGGAGATTCGCGACGACGGACACGCGCTTGCATGCGGAAAACTGTGTCCAAATGTCCGGTAGATGCAGCTCTAAGACGTCTCCAAAGATCACATCCACGTTACCTGCCCCCTCCAAAGACTTCTGAAGGATGGCAGAGAGCGACCGGTCCTTCTCCACCGCAATCACCTGTCTTGCGATACGAGCCAAGCGCTGCGTGACCACACCGGCACCAGGACCCACTTCAAACGCGCCGTCTTCAGCGGTCAGTTCCGCCGCGTCGACAATCTGCTGAAGAATTCGTTCATCGATGAGAAAGTTCTGACCCAGCTGTTTCTTAAAAGAAAATCCGTGCTCCGCAAGCAGCGCTTTGAGTTGACTCGGTTTCGCTACGTCCCATTCAATCATTCGCGATATCCCTTCGTACTGTAGTAAGTGCGCGTTCCCATTCAGACCGCGTGATGCCGAGTGCGTTGAGCTTGCGTAAAAACGCCTTTGCGTTCCCGGTCCCAATGCCGAGTGCATCGCCGACACGCTCGCGGGCCAACGCGCTGCCAGGTTTTCCTGCTAAGTCGTTGGCCAGCAAATCATCCATCGTGAACCCGGCTTCACCAGGCACGGTCACCGTTGGTCTCGCCTGTTGGATGGCCCTACGAATAGCTTCGTCTGAGGCATGTTCTACTCCCAATCCGTGCACCGACGTCGCTTCCTTGCGTAGAAGAAATGCGTGCTTGCACTGTGGGATACGGCTTCCAATGCGCTTTCGAATGCGTTCGCCAGCGCCGTCCGGATCCGTTAATACAATCACGCCCCGCGAAGCACTTGCCCGCTCCAGTTCCCTTAGGAACCGTTCGGCAATCCGGTCGCCGCCAATGACCCAAATGTCTCCTTCCACCACGCGCTCGACCGCCTGTTTATCGTGAATGCCCTCTACTACGATAATTTCCCGAACGCGCACGACCATGAACACTCCGCATCAACGTATTTTATAGAAGAGCCTTCGCCCGTTCTGCAACGTGGACTGCGCCACCGTATCGAATGTTTGACCGCGCAGCTCGGCCAGTTTCTCCACTACCAGAGAGACACGGGCAGGCTCGTTGCGCTTGCCGCGGAACGGGTGGGGTGAAAGATACGGAGAATCAGTCTCGACGAGCAAAAACTCATCCGGAATTTGCAGAGCTGCTTTGCGTACATTTTCCGCATTCTTGAATGTCACAGGCCCGCCGTACGAAATGTAGAATCCTTGTTTCATACACCGCTTTGCTGTTTCTATGCTGCCCGTGAAGCAGTGCATGACACCAGTGACGCCGCGACAGTGACGCTCGATGATCTCTACTGTATCCTCCGTCGCATCCCGATTGTGAATAATGATGGGTAGTTTGGCCCTGCGAGCGATGTCAATCTGACGCAGGAATACTTCCTTCTGTACCTCCCGGGGCGCGACGTTCCAGTAGTAGTCGAGTCCAATTTCGCCAATCGCAACCACCTTAGGATGACTGGCGAGCGCCTCTACCTCGGCAAACGCAGACTCTGAAAGGTTCTTTAACGACTCTGGGTGAATACCGACTGCTGCGTAGATTTCCTCGTGCCGCTCCGCCAATGCGATGGCGCGGTGAGCGGAGGCCACGTCCACCGCGGGCACCACCATGTATTGGACGCCCGCCCCCCGCGCACGGTCGATGGCGGCCTCCACATCGTCCGCAAATTGCTCGTCAAACAGGTGACAGTGGGTATCAAACAGCATTATTTCACCACGGCTCCGTTCGGAATCGTCTCCGGCACAGTCACCAGTTTCAGCAAGTCACCTTCGGACGCGGCCAGAATCATGCCGTTGGACTGCACGCCCCGCAACTTCACCGGCTTCAAGTTTGTGACCACAACAACCTTTTGCCCAACCAGTTCATCCGTCGTAAAATGCTTGGCAATGCCGGAAACAATTTGTCTCACTTCACTGCCGAGATCCACTTGCAACTTCAGCAACTTGTCGGCGCCCTCTATGCGCTCCGCCGATTGGATTTGGCCGACGCGCAACTCCACTTGGCTAAATGTGTCTATCCCAATCAGATTGCTCGTCTCTACCGCTTGCTTCTCTTGTGCTTGCTTATCTGACACCTGGTTTGCCTCCTGTTTTGTTGCTGCCTGTGCTGCAGCCTCTGCACCTGGTTTTTTCCCGGTAAGATCAGCCAATTCCGCTAGTTCTGCCTTGATGTCCAGGCGTGGGAACAGTGGATTGCCTTGTTCCACTGTCTGTCCAGATGACGCGCCGCCGAAGGAGTACAGAGCATCCCATTTCGCCGCCTCAGAGTCAATCTTGTAGCGCCGCAGGATTTCTGCCGCAGTGCGTGGCATAAAGGGTTGTATCAGCACGGCGACCATGCGAATGACGTCCGTCATGGTGTAAAGGACCGTGTTGAGCCGGTCCGTGTCTCCATTCTTGTGAAGTGCCCACGGGGCCGTTTCATCGATGTATTTGTTGGCCTGTCGTACCACCTTCCAGATGTCAGACAGCGCCAGTGAAAATTGCATTTCTTCCATGTGCGCCTCGACGTCCTTGACGGTCTGCAACGCCAGGTCAATCAGTGCCTGGTCCTGCGCCTGGTACCCAGCCGGAACCGGAATGACGCCGCCGCTGAATTTGTGCACCATGGCCGCTGTGCGGTGGACGAGGTTGCCCAAGTCGTTTGCCAAATCGTAGTTCAACCGCTCAACCAGTGAATCCGGAGTGAACACGCCGTCCTGTCCGAACGGAATTTCCCGCAACAGGAAGTACCGAATGGCATCGCTGCCGTACCGTTTAATCAGCAGCTTAGGATCAATCACGTTCCCTTTCGACTTGCTCATTTTCCCGTCCTTCATCAGAAGGAATCCATGTCCGTAGACTTTTTTCGGTAGCGGCAAACCGAGGGCCATCAGGATAATGGGCCAGTAAATCACGTGAAAGCGGACAATTTCCTTGCCCACAAAGTGCACGTTGGCCGGCCAGTACCGCTCAAATTTCTCCCGGTCCACGGGATTGTCGGAACCGTAACCAATCGCAGTGATGTAGTTGGTCAACGCATCAAGCCAGACGTATACGACGTGCTTTGGGTTGCTGCGAACGCGGACCCCCCAGTCAAACGAGGTACGGGACACGCACAGGTCCTGAAGCCCTGGCTTGATGAAGTTGTTGATCATTTCGTTCTTGCGCGACTCCGGTTGAATGAAGTCTGGGTTCTCCTCGTAAAACTGAAGCAGACGGTCCACATATTTGCTCATCCGGAAAAAGTAACTTGGCTCGCTCACAAAGTTAACCTCGCGACCACAGTCGGGACATTTACCGTCTTTCAGCTCGCGTTCAGCCCAAAACGACTCACAAGGCGTACAGTACCATCCCTCGTACGCGTCGAGGTAAATGTCTCCTTGCTCAATGAGCCGTTCGAAGATCTCCTCGACCACTTTCGTGTGACGTGGTTCCGTGGTACGAATGAAGTCGTCGTAGGAAATGTCCAGTTTGTCCCACAGGTCACGAATCCAGGCGATGATTTCGTCCAGGAACTCCATGACGTCCTTGCCCGCTTGTTCAGCTCGCTTCTGGATTTTTTGCCCGTGCTCATCGGTCCCTGTCAAGTACATCACATCGTATCCACGCAAGCGTTTGTAACGCGCCAACGCGTCGGCTGCCACCGTGGTGTACGAGTGACCGATGTGAAGTGTGTCGTTCGGGTAGTAAATGGGCGTGGTGATGTAAAACGTCGGTGTTGTCATATTGCAATCCCTCCACTCAATGTTCCTGGATCTAAACAAAACCCGCCCCAAGCATTGGGACGGGTTATATACCCGCGGTACCACCCAACTTCGCACAACCACGTGGAACGGTTGTGCCTCAGTCGGACCAGTCCATGACTAGCCGCAGTTCTGTATCGGGAACTACCCGCGCGCGCCTACCTCGGCCACCCGACTCAACGCGCGAATCTCCGGAACCATACTCCCTGACTTCCCTCACCGGCTCACACCCGTCCCGGCTCGCTGAATAGTTCCATCAGGTACCATTCCTTCACCGATTAGAGAAGAACGATGTCCTTCCCCTATTCGCCTTTCCGACACCTTGAAAACTTTGATTCAATATAACAACTCGAACCGTCACTGTCAACCAAATGAACGGCTGTATGTACCAGAATACCCTTTTGTTTACCAATAAATTCGCGGCTTTCACGCGGGCATTGCCAATTGATAGGTACTTGCAAAATTGTCGCTATGTTGTATAGTTAAAGCGAATTGAAGAATTTGCATGTGATGATAGGGACTCCCTAAGTCTCCAGCATGCAGACTCTCAAATAGCAGAAGAGACATGCGAGCTAACAGAAAAGGAAGCGAATAACATTTCGGGGGTGCTGTACAGTGAAGTCCACGGGTATTGTCCGTAAGGTCGATGAGTTGGGTCGCGTCGTAATCCCGATTGAGCTGCGCCGGACACTTGGCATTGGTGAAAAGGATGCGCTGGAGATTTATGTTGACGGTGACCGTATCATCCTCAAGAAGTATGAGCCCGCTTGTATTTTCTGCGGCCAAGCGGACGAAATCATCCACTTCAAAGGTAAGAACATCTGCCCGTCCTGCATTGCTGAAATGAGTTCCTGATATCTGAATGATGATTTGCAAAATTCCACTAGAGTGAATCAGCACGACGATATGATTGTGTTTCCCGAGTGCCGGATACACAATATTTGATTCTGAACCCGTTTTTCGTCGCTGTTTTGCATCTCGCTGGAATGATTGCTTTATGACGTACCCATCGCATGTGCTTAGGGTTGCCGATGATCGGCAACCCTTTTGGTTTTCAGTCCGTTTCACTGCCACCGGACGACGTGTCTGTGGTCAGAGTCCGCTGATACAGTGCTTTGCGGCGCACACCTGTGTGCGAGGCCACATCCTTCACGGCCGTGGCGTGAGGTATTCCCTCTCGCATGAGCTGGTGAACGTGTTCCACCGCATAGTCCATCAACTGATCTCCCTCTAAGACACCGTCCACTCCAACATTCTGACCCGAGTCCACGTCTGTAGAGCGTCTCGGGCCGAGTATCACGACGTACTCGCCGCGCGGCGTCTCCTCCGCAAAATGATCGAGCATCTCCAAACAAGAATCTGCATAGTAGAACGTCTCGTGGCGCTTGGTCAGTTCCTTCGCCACCGTCACCGCGCGGTCCGGACAGACCTCGGCTACCCATTTCAACGTCTGCACCAGCCGGTGCGGGGCTTCATACAACACCAAGGTTCCCGGCAAGCCACGATAAGGTTCCAGCACTTCCCTGGCTCGCCGCTTCTCCCTCGGTAGAAATCCGATAAACGTGAACGGTTGCGGTGAAAATCCGCTCCCCACCAGAGCGGCCAACACAGCGCTGGCACCAGGCACAGGGATCACCGGTATCCCCGTGTCTATCGCCAACTGGACGACGCTGTCACCAGGATCCGATACCAAGGGTGTACCAGCGTCAGAAACCAAGGCAATGCGCTTGCCTTCCCCCCACCATCGCGCAAAATCCTTGTGCCTTGCAAGTTGATTGTGCTCGTGGCAACTGATGAGCAATGGTGGATGAATGTCGAAATGCGTCAGTAGTTTGCGCGTCTGACGAGTGTCTTCCGCTGCCACAACGTCTACAGTGCGAAGCACCTCCAATAGTCGGTGTGACGTGTCGCCAAGGTTGCCGATGGGTGTGCTGCATACATACAGCAACGGCCCTTCTCCCTGAAAACTGCGCACAATACGTACGGACATCCCGTGCACCCCACTTATAAGGAAGCCCGACCCAAAGGGTCGGGACGGATTCGCGTATCACTTTTGAAGAAACGACATACAGAACAAACATTCACCTTCTGTACGCAAACTGCCGTACTTTAGGTTGCAAATGTGAAATCCTTCCTGGTAAATATTGTACAGGTTGTCAATACCTTCGCCTGTATGAGAGCCCGCTTTGCCCTCCGCAGCGGCAACTTGCTTCCAACGGGCGTTTTCCTGGGACAACCTCTGATTCTCCTCAATCAGCTCCTGGATCTTCTGCTTCAGGCTGCCTAATTCCACGTACAGTTCGCCAATGCGTTCCTCCAGATTGGCCACTTGCACAAACAACGATTGTTTGTCCATCATGACGCTCCTGTCGAACGTCGCAGCCACGGCAAAACCGCCGCGGACCACAACCCGTAATTGCCTATGCGATTTGCAAAATTCCCCTAGAGTGGTTCGTCGTATTCTGCAAATCACTGGCTTACATAAGAGCTTACAGAACGACACCCTGATCCTGGTACGTATCGTTTTCAAACTTCAGACAACACATTAGACGCCCACACAATCCGGAAATTTTGGTCGGATTGAGGGACAAGCTTTGATCTTTCGCCATGCGGATGGAGACCGGATCAAACTCCCCCATCCAGGTGCTGCAGCATAACAACCTTCCACACGGTCCAATGCCACCGAGCAACTTTGCCTCGTCACGCACGCCAATTTGACGAAGCTCAATCCGCACGCGAAAGACCGCAGCCAGATCCTTGACGAGTTCACGAAAATCCACACGGCCGTCTGCCGTGAAGTAGAAAATTAACTTGTTTTTATCAAAGGTGTACTCGGCGTCCACCAACTTCATTTCTAAACCGTGCGCAGCAACTTTTTGCTTGAATATCACCATTGCATCCTTTGATAGCCGCCGATTTTCCGCGACCACCTCTGCATCGTTCTCGTCAGCAATACGAATGACCTGCTTGAGCGGCAGAACCACATCGTCCTCCGTAACTTCTTTCCGACCGACGACGACCTCTCCGTACTCAATGCCGCGCGCAGTCTCCACAATGACGTGGTCTTTGCGTTCTATCGGCAGCTTGCCCGGGTCAAAGTAGTAAATCTTGCCGGCGGGCTTAAAGCGAACGCCTACCACGCTATACACTTGTTAAAACCTCCCGTAATCGGATGCACATCTGTTCCAGGTTGAGATGAACCGCGACGTGCGCTTTCATCCGCGTCCGTGCTTCAATCACTACTTGTGCTGCAGAAAACAGTCGTTGTATGGGAATAACCTGCGATTGTCTTTCCAGGTCAGATACATGTTGAGCAAACTTGACAAACTCACGCTCGCCCGCCTTCACGTGCGCCAGGTCTCGAAAATAAACAGCTAACAACCACAGAAAAACATCAACTCCGACATCTCCTGCTGCCTCGACCAAAGCGTCCGCCAACAACAGCGGTTCTTCCTTTCGCACTAGGAGTGTCTCTGCCCATTGTACCACTGCCTTGGAAGTTGCTGCAAACCATCCGTCATCGGACACATTGCCATCGGTTGCTTGAATATCCGGCAATATGTCTTCCCAGGGCTGAACGTTGCCCGCTGGCTGCACTGGGTATACAAAGCAGCGGGAGACAATAGTTGGCAACACCTTCTGCAGGTTGCTTGCAGAGAGCAAGGCAAACACCGATGGATTGGGCTCCTCCAGTGTCTTTAAGAGCCGGTTGGCCGCCACAACAGTCATGTTGTCCACACCCGGTACAGTGTAGACGAGGCGGCCACCAGTATGACTTTTCCGCGACAGACGCTCCTGCACTTCTTCAATCTGATACGTCTTGACGGATCCGTTGTCACCTGGTACCACGCGAACCGCATCGGGATGGTTGTCCATCTGTAAACAGGAGGCACAACTGCCGCACGGCGCACCTGGCGCCGTGCACAGCAACAATCTCACCAAATATTCAGTCAATATCTCAGTGTCTTCAGGTTTCCCGACAAACAACATGGCATGAGGGATGCGACCACTCTCTATCGTACGATGCAAACGTTCAAGTACATCTGTCTGTATCGGCCAGGACTCAAATGCTGCGATGGATATCATGATATCTCCTTAGAACTGTTCAAACTGTTCTACGTCAATGACAAATACGGTTGCACCGCCTACTTGCACACTGACTGGATACGGGACGTACGACTCAAGTTGGCTCCCCATGGGAGACATCGGGGTGACGACTTGTTCGCGGGATCGGCAACTGGACTGAATGAGGTCCAACACTTGCGGAACCTTGTCTTGAGTCGTGCCAATCATGAATGTCGTGTTGCCTGCGTGGAGAAAACCGCCGGTACTCGCCAATTTGGTGGCTCGAATGCCTTCCTTGACGAGATTTTGGGCGAGGCGCGGGCTGTCTTTGTCCTGGACAACCGCGATAATCATCTTCACGGGTAGCACACCCCCTGTTTCATTCCAGGTCTACATAACACGATTCGCCACGATGTTCCAAATCTCCTGCTCCAGCTGTTCCGGCGAAGCCGTCGCGTCCAATACCACCACCCGTTCTGGATCTACGGCCGCAATCCGGAGAAACTCCTGGCGAACCCGGTGAAAGTACTCCGCATCGCGGC
Organism: uncultured Alicyclobacillaceae bacterium; assembly: GCA_963788285.1. GTDB lineage: Bacteria > Bacillota > Bacilli > Alicyclobacillales > Alicyclobacillaceae > Alicyclobacillus_A. The sequence continues at coordinate 410,604 of CAWBGB010000007.1, read as the reverse complement.
GTTCAATCCGGTCTGGTGCGGCCCCGCTTCGGGCATGCAGGACACGAGACTGACTTTCTTGGACGGGGAGGTCAAACAAGAAGGTCAAGTCGGGTTTCAGATCTTCCGTCGCAAAGCGATTCAAGCGAGCGACTTCCTCACTCCCGAGCCCCAAGCCCGCCCCTTGGTAGGCGAGACTGGCATCCACATAGCGGTCGCAGAGTACGATGTCTCCGCGCTCCAATGCTGGTCGGATCACTTGGTGCAGCAGCTGTGCGCGGGAAGCAGCGTACAGCAGCGCCTCAGTCCTGGGCGACAGCGCCGTGTACTTCGGGTCTAGCAGAATTTCCCGTAGCGCGTCGCCAATTTCAGTGCCACCAGGTTCGCGTGTCATCACCACGCGCAACCCCTGTGCTTGAAATTTATGTAGCAAGCGTTCAATCTGTGTGCTCTTGCCCGCACCATCTAACCCCTCAAAGGTAATGAACAATCTCCTCTGCACTCCTGTCACATCAGATTTGTGCCGCTTTCATCTTGCAGCACGGCAATCAGTCCGTCTCGCATCCCGTGGATGTCACTGTGCATGTCGGACAACGCCCTCAACATCTGCACACACGGTTCGTCCAGTCGCTGTCCAGGCACCACCACCGGTACCCCCGGGGGATACGGTGTGACCATGCCCGCTGAAACTCTACCGAGTGCCTTTTGAACAGGCACCCATTCGGCTGGCTTGCCGAATGCGAGACGTGGGCGGATGGCCAGAGTACCCATCTGCTCCAAGTCGTATGGGACGACGCCTGTTGCCCTCGAGGTGGGCGTCTGTTGCAAGACGCGACTCACAACGGAGAGGTATCTCGACACTTCCGCACGCGTAATCCCGAATCCAAAAACCGACAGCACGCCGAGACAGTCCACCAGTTCCACGTAAATTCCGCTCTCTTGAAGCGCAGACCGGATGGTCATACTCAGTTCCAGATTCCCGGTAGGCAACCAATGTCGAAGGGGATCTGCAAATGGCATCTCGGCTGGAAGCAGTCCGGCTTCCGCCAGCACGTTCATTGTCTCCGTTGCAACGCGCGGCCCTTCTTCGCGAAGCCACGCTTGCGCCACGTCGAGTGACGCCAACAGAAGGTATGACGGACTGGTAGTTTGCAAGGTCAACAGCCATCGTTCCAGTGTAGCTGCCGATACAAAGTCTCCCGTGACGTGGACCCAAGCGGTTTGCGTCAGGCCGGGCAACATTTTGTGTACACTCTGAATGACGACGTCTGCCCCAGCGGCTACGCTGTGCTTGGGAAACGCCTCAATGAGCCCGAAATGCGCCCCGTGTGCCTCGTCGACAATCAAGGGCACACCCGCACTGTGACAGATTTCCGCCAGAGTTGCTACATCGGCTACAACGCCGTGGTAGGTGGGAGACGTCACAAAAACGGCTGCTGTATCGGGATGCGCACTGAGGGCCTCACGAAGCTGCTCTGAACTCGGTGGCTCATGCCGACACTGCTCTGCATTGAACCGCGAGGGCAGGAACACCGGTTCCGCGTCAGCCAGCACGAGCCCCCGCCAAGCACTTTGGTGAAACGGACCGGCGAAAAGGACCTTCCGGCCTTCAGCGCACGCTAGAATCGCGGCCATGATGCCCGCGGAGGAGCCGTTCACACTGTACAGGCACCGGTCGCTTCCGTAATACGCTGCAGTCAACTGTTGCGAAGCCAAGATGCAGTCGTTCGGCTGGTGCAGGTTGTCGAGCCCAGGCAATTCCGTCAAATCCAGTTTGGCGGCCTGTCCAAGCCAAGTCGCGAAAGCCGACGGCAGCACCCGCCCCTGTTTGTGCCCAGGTACGTGGAGCGGTACGCGTAGCCGCTCGACAGTATGTATCAGCGCGTCGAGAATCGGTGTCTCCGCCACGTTCATAACCCCTCATCACGATGCTATATTCACGATGCGTACTCACTTTGAATCGCCACCCTCTATGATACAATACGGATGATATCTACGTCGCTGGACAACCAAGCGTCGCGTATTTTATCGTGGAAGTCATCACATGGAGCGTTCTGCAAGAGTCGCCGGCATGGGGTCGCACTGTGGTTGTGTTGCACGACTCTGTAGTGAAGCAACCGTGTGCGGCACCTGGTGTCCTGGCATTTTTTTGCAAGACGCTGGATTGGGAGGAAACACCGTGTCGATTCAACAGACGAACGGGCTCAGCCTCATTCTCCGTTTGAAAATTCACTCCAGCTCGGCGTTTAGCGAAGTCGCTTCAGCGATTGGCGAAGCCGGCGGCGATATCATCGCAGTGGACGTCATCCACGTCGGCAAGGACGACGTGATCCGCGACATCACTGTCAACGTCCACAACGAAGCGCACCGCGAACGCGTCGTCGAATCCCTGTCACGCCGCCCAGGCATACAGGTCATTAACGTGTCCGACCGGACGTTCCTGATGCACCTTGGCGGCAAGATTGAAGTGCAGCCCAAATTGCCAGTCAAAAACCGGGACGATTTGTCTCGCGTATATACGCCAGGCGTGGCCCGCATCTGTGAGGAAATTCACCGCGATCCGTCCAAGGCGTTCCAACTCACTATCAAACGCAACACCGTGGCGGTAGTCAGCGACGGCACGGCAGTGCTGGGGCTTGGCGATATCGGCCCAGAAGCCGCCCTCCCCGTAATGGAAGGCAAGGCGATGCTGTTTAAACAGTTCGCCGGTGTTGACGCCTTCCCGATTTGCCTGAACACCAAAGATCCCGACGAAATTGTCGCGATTGTCAAGGCAATTGCGCCTGCGTTCGGCGGAATCAACTTGGAAGACATCTCGTCGCCGCGTTGCTTCGAAATTGAGCAACGGCTCCGCGAGGAGCTGGACATCCCCGTGTTCCACGATGATCAACACGGCACCGCCGTCGTGCTCCTCGCCGGCCTGCTGAACGCCGTGAAAATTGTCGGAAAGCGGATGGAAGACCTGCGCGTTGTCGTGTGTGGCATCGGCGCAGCTGGCATCGCGTGTACGCGAATTTTGCAAGCAGCAGGTGTGCAGAACATTGTCGGCGTGGATAAGGCCGGCATTATCGAGAAGAACAAGGCGTACGACAACCCCATGTGGGACTGGTACGCGAAGCACTCGAATCCAGAAGGCCGCACCGGCGACCTGGCTGCAGCCATCAAAGGGGCGGACGTGTTCATCGGCGTGTCCGGTCCAGGGGTTCTGAAAGTGGAACACCTGAAAACCATGGCGCGCGATCCTATTGTGTTTGCGATGGCCAATCCGGTTCCGGAGATTGCTCCTGAAGAGGCGGAACCATACGTCCGAATCCTGGCCACAGGTCGCTCCGACTATCCAAATCAAATCAACAACGTACTGTGCTTCCCCGGCATCTTCCGGGGCGCGTTGAAAGCGCGCGCGAGCGACATCAACGAACAGATGAAGCTGGCAGCGGCACATGCGATTGCGAGTTGCGTGCCAGACGATCAGCTGAACGAGCAGTATATCATTCCGACCGTGTTCAACGTCAATGTGGTTAAAGCTGTAAGTCGAGCGGTCACAGAAGCCGCCTACCGCACGGGCGTGGCGCGCAGGGAATCTCCCCACGCATTTCCTGGCGTCTAATCGGGGATACTCCGAGTCCACTGGTGCCAACGATAATGGAGAGAGGCTGCGGGCATCCGCAGCCTCTGTTCTTCCATTCTACGAAATCGCAGCCAACCAGATCTTCTTCATGCATTCAATGTAATAACGATAGCGAAGGTCGCAAACATCTGTAGCCACAATGTCGCGCTCACAGTCTGCGCAGAGAAACTGGCCACAAATGAAAATACCCGCAGGCTTGTTTTCGTTGCAAACGATGCAGCTGTTCATCGGCTTCTCTTCCACTCAGTATCACCAACCTAGAAAGTCAGACGCACGAACGACGTCGCTTTGCGAAACGCTCCATCAAACACATTTTTCTGTTGGGGCACGCAGCCGGGTGCGCTGGTGTGCCGAACGGAGAAATCATGTCGTTCTACCAGTCAGTATGCCTTTCTCAAAGAGAAACTATACTACCATATCTGATGAAACCCGATGAACATCAGTAGCAGTCCCGCAACATACGTCGCTTTATCGCCCAGCGTATTCGCAGCATATTTGCGTCCGAGATAAGTACTGATGCCAAGTAATAGTACCTCCACACCGCGACCGCAAGCGCGGTCTCCAGGACACCGATGTGCACAGCACCTACGTCAAAGCCTCCGGCAAGGGCGTTGAGTGGCGAGCGCAAGCCCAGGACGAGCGCTTCTTTGATGCTGATAGTCGTTACCTGTCGAGGTTTGCCTCTACTGGGTTTTGCAAGATTCTAGAGACCACGTTATGCGTGGACTGAGACTTGTCGGACGAACATTTCGGGTACCGCCTACGCCTTGGTTTAAGAAGCACCCAAATGCCGACCAGCAACATCACGATACCCCCGGTCAAGACGGCATATCGAGGTTCTATATATTGGGTCATCATATTGGGTCATCGTATTACCAACCGCACCAGCCAGGTAGGTCGCAGCTCCCGATATCCCGGCAATCAGTGTTGGCCGCCCACAAGAGATTGTGATGCTGCGTGCGCCGTAGGCAACGCCGACGCCCGCGTTATCCAGGTTGGAGGCTAGAGCGATGGCGACAATGGTGACGACTTATGAACCACATGCAGTACCCTCCTCACCTGACTCCTTACAACTTATGTGGTAAGGCTTGTTGGTGTTTCCAAGGTCGCAAGTTTGTCGGGTGTGCTATAATTGCGTTGCCGTTTTTGGGGGGTGAAGTGCGTGGCCGGTATGAAGGGGCAAAGCCTCTCGCGTGGCACGTCGGTCATGGTATTGATGGTGACTTTGGCAAAGGTCCTCGGCCTGCTCTGGATTGTGCCGTTGTCACGCCTAATCCATGAAGAGGGTATCGGTATTTACTCACAAGCGTACTCTCTCTATATATTCGTTCTCACACTGTCTACTGCTGGGTTCCCAACGGCCATGGGAAAATTGATTGCCGAAAAGCTGGCCTTGCGCAAATACGCGGACGTCGAGCAGCTGTATAAGATTACAATGCGCACAGTAATGCTGTTCGGCATAGTGTTGTTTTTCATCACCTGGTTTGGCGCGCCGTTGTACGGCAGCCTGACTGCCCTGAAGGAGTCTGATCAGGCACGAGACGCACTCACGATGTCCATTCGCGCATTAGCTCCAGCGCTTCTCGTGGTGCCCTTAGAGAGTGCATTGCGGGGGTACATGCAAGGTTTTCAGAAGTTGGAGCCTTCCGCCTACTCGCAAGCCGTGGAACAGCTGTTCCGAGTCGCTACCATCGTCATTGGTGCTTATTTGGTGATGAGTGCAGGCGGAAGCGTCGCTGCAGGAGCAGCGGCGGCCACATTGGGGGCGTTTGTGGGCGCGCTGGCAGGTGTGATATTATTGATTTTTTCGGTCATCCCGTTGCGGCGGCGATTTCTGGTGCGTGTAGCCAAGCAAAAACCGCAACTCACACAGCGTGAAGCCCTGCGTGCTCTAATGAAGTACGCTTTGCCAGTGAGCCTGGGATCGCTCGTGGTTCCAATATCGGGCTTGGTCGACTCACTGACAATCACGAACTTCCTCATGCTAGCGGGTTACAGCTATGCAGCGGCGAATGCCGCCTATGGTATTTTCTCACGACAAGCCATGCAACTCATTCAGTTACCGCTCGCATTTGCCATGGCGCTCGGCGTCTCGGTGCTACCTGCCATCGCAGAGGCAAACGCCGTTCGCAACCAAGCCGCCATAGAAAATCGGATACGCACGACGATACGCTCCATGATGTTCATGACACTCCCTGTAGCAGCCACTTTGTTGGTGCTCGGACGACCACTTGATCAGTTGCTGTCCGGAGACACCAAAGGTGCTGTGATTATTTCCAGCGTCTGCTTCATGGGCATCTTCAGCAGTTTGGAGCTTATCTCCACTTACATGCTGCAAGGACTGGGCCAAATGTATCGCCCAGTCCGGAACATGTTCATTGGCGTGGTCGTCAAGATTATCATGAATTTGGTGCTCATCCTACCATTTCACATCATCGGCGCTGCCATCGCCACCACGCTTGGCTACCTGGTTTCAACGTCGTTGAACGTGTGGGCCGTTCGAAAGTACTCCAATGTGCACTTCTCAGTGTGGAAACTCAGCGCTCCACTGATCCTGGCGTCCATCGTCTGTAGTGTGGGTTTGTTTATCGGCGACAGGGTGGGACTGGCACTCACGCGCGACTTCACATCGCCTGACGTGAAAGCCTTGATTGAGGTCATCTCAGGTATCGCAGTTGGGGGTGTCTTGTACCTCACATCAACCCTGTGGTTTCGCGCGGTGTCCCCCACCGAACTGCAGCGAATCCCGTTCGTCGGCCGTCGGCTTTCACCGTTGGCGCAAAAGATGCAGCGGCGCAGATCCGCTTGATGCTCAGACAATCCACGCCTTCAAAACTACCAGTGCAGCGACTCCAGGTATGCCAAGGAAGCCGGCGGTCAAAGCGGTGATGGGATTAAACGGGAGATGAAACTGAAAGTATCCACCAATCCAGTTGACGGCGAGTACAAACAGGCATCCGAGAACGGCGCTTTTCGCCAACTTCCAAAACATCTGCCCGGGATAGCGCACGAATTGCGAGACGACGTAGACGCCCGCCAAGAAAAGTCCAATTCCAATCAGTAGTTGATGCTGAGTCATAGCTCGTCCGCCTCCTGTCGCTACGAATCTATGCGAATGACCCGTGGATAGAACACAGGTTCCGTATATCACTCGTTTTCTGACCAATACCACTGGATCCCGTCAAGGCAGAGATTCCACCGCCGAGCCAGTTGGAACAAGTAGCTGAAATGACGCTCTGCCGCGCCCAGACGGAACACAATGTGATCAATCAAGAGCGGATCGACCACGGTTTCAAACTGCTGCCGGGCAATCTCCAACTCCTTCTTGGACGTCCGGAGTCTCAGCAAGAACTCTTCGATATCCCCCCGTGACATGCTTTCCACATCCGCCGATGCAGCAAACGCCATCGGCGCCGACGTGGCAACTGGCCTGGCAACTGGCCGTCTTTGGTTCGTGTCCATCAAAAAACGTCCTCCCCCTGTCCAGAGTTAATAGATCATAGACAGGGAACAGGACGTTTATGACAAGCTTCTTGAGATTTCGCTAAAACATACGCTGCTTTCCGACTAGATTTGTCGTCGACCTTCAAGCGCTTTGGCGAGCGTGACTTCGTCAGCATATTCCAAGTCGCCGCCGACGGGAAGACCGTGTGCAATGCGAGTGACAGTGACTGCAAACGGCTTCAGCAGTCGAGCGATATACATGGCAGTGGCTTCCCCTTCGACGTTTGGATTGGTCGCAACAATCACCTCGCTGATGTCGCTGGTGCCAATGCGCTGAACGAGCTCTTTGATACGAATGTCGTTGGGACCAATGCCTTCCATCGGAGAGATAGCTCCGTGCAAAACGTGATAGCGTCCGTGAAACTCGTGCGTTTTTTCCATCGCAGCGACATCCTTCGCGTCCTGTACAACGCATAAGGATTTGTTGTCGCGGGAGGGATCCCGGCAGATGCTACACGGGCTCTCCTCCGTGATGTTGCAACAGATGGCGCACTCTGTGAGCTTTTGCTTCACGTCCTGGAGCGCCGCAGCAAATTCCAACACGTCCTTTTCACTCATCGAAAGCACGCAAAACGCGAGCCGCGTGGCGGTCTTCGGGCCGATGCCAGGCAATTTCATAAACTGCTCGACCAGGCGGTTAATCGGTTCCGGAAAGCCCCACATCTTTAGAACAGACCCGGTATGTTCAGACCGCGAGTATACTTGCCCATTTCCGCCTCGGTCATCTGATCTACTTTGGCCGTTGCATCTTGGAAGGCGGCCAGAATCAGGTCTTGCAACATCTCCACGTCGTCCGGATTGACAACGTCCTTGTCAATGGTGACCGCCGTCACCTGTTTGTGACCAGACATCGTCACCTTCACAGCTCCTCCGCCAGCGGTGCCTTCCACGGTCTTCTCGCCGAGTGCTTCCTGCGCCTTCATCAGTTCTTCCTGCATTTTCTTCGCTTGTTTCATCAACTGATTCATATTTTTCACGTCACGGGTCACTCCTCGCTGCGGATTTCAACAATTTCATCGCCAAACAACTGCCTTGCCCGTTCGACGACGTCACTTTCTTCTTGTGGCACACGTTCTTCTATCGCCGCCCGCTCAGCCGTGTGCAAGCCTTGTTGGAATTTCTCCCAGTCATTGCGGACCAGAGCAAACACTTGAATATCCCGCCCGAGCACGTGGCGAAACGCTGCTTCAATCGTCTCGCGCTCCTCCGCTTTCATCACGGCGTTTCGATGAACAGGACTAGAGAACGCGAGGACAACAGTGTCTGGTGTCGCCAACACCACTTCCCCATTGATGAGCCAGGCGTGCGTCTGGATGCGTCGTTGTTTCACGAATTGCAGTATAGAGTCCCACTGGCGGCGGATGGTCTCTTGCTGTTGTTCGTCAGACACTTCATACAGTTGCCGTAAAACTTCCATTTTACGGCTGGCACTCGCTGATGACGCCCTCTTCTTGACCGCGGTCTGCGATGTGGTTGCGACAGACTTCCGCTCTGGAGTGGACTGCACCCGACTTGCAGAAGGACTACGCTGGACCGCTGATGCCCCCTGGTTCGGTGCCTCAGCCGCTGGCGACCGCTGCGTCCCTTCAGTCACCTGCAATGCCAACCCCATCAACGCAGCTTCGAGCGCGAGTCGCGGCTGGTCGACATAACGTAAGTTTACGTAGGTTTCGCCGAGTTTTTGGACGGCGGACAGCAGCCATTCCACTGGGCAGATGGCGGCCACCTCCGCGTACCCCGGCCGCGGTGCAACACCTTCCCCGCGAGACATCTTGACGATAAACAAATCTCGAAGCAGTTGCAAGATTTCATGCACAATGCGCTGCGCATCCTTGCCCGTCGCGTACCAATCCATCAACTTGCGCAGTGCTTGCAGGACGTCTTGCTCCACCAAGTGGCGCACCAGTGCCAACAAGTCGGACGTGGCGACGCCTCCCATCACATGGGCCGCGTTTTCCGCAGTCAACACACCCTGTCCGAACGCGGCAGCCTGCTCGAGCAAGCCGAGTGCATCGCGCAAACCCCCGTCCGCAGCTTCGGCCAGCTTCCACAACGCTTCTTCTTCATACTGCAACGCTTCGGCTTCGCAGACCTCCCGTAAGCGTGCAACAATAACCTCTGGCGCAATGCGGCGAAAGTCGAAGCGTTGACAGCGGGACACAATGGTTCCCGGAATTTTATGCGGTTCCGTCGTAGCTAATACGAACAACGTGTGACCAGGTGGTTCTTCCAGCGTCTTCAAGAGCGCATTAAACGCTTCCGTCGTCAACATGTGAACTTCGTCGACGATGTACACTTTCCGTTTCAGTTCAGCAGGTGCGTACTGAACCTTGTCGCGTAACTGGCGGATTTCGTCCACACCGCGGTTGGAAGCAGCGTCAATCTCTTCGACATCCACACTGTTTCCGGAGTTGATGCTCTGGCAGGCCATGCACTGGTTACACGGCTCCACTCCTTGTGGAGACATGCAGTTAACTGCCTTTGCCAACACCTTGGCAGCGCTCGTTTTGCCGGTTCCACGAGGGCCTGAGAACAAGTACGCATGAGCAACCTGACCACGAGCAATGGCGTTGCTGAGGGTCTGGGTGACGTGCGGCTGCCCCATGATGTCGTGGAACGTCTGTGGCCGCCAAGAGCGGTACAGTGCTTGATAAGACAAAGAGGCCCCCTCCTTCCCTTTAAGGTATCACAGGGACGCGGAGAGGGACAACGAATCGGTGTGAACGGGTGATATCGCGGGGGCGTCATCAGGGCGTGAACTCCGCCTCCTCATCATACGGTATAAGGATGCTGAACGTGGTACCAAATCCTTTGGAGGAAACCCGAATTTCACCGCCGTGATCTGCCACAATGCGTTGGCAAATGGGCAATCCCAGCCCCGTTCCTTTGTCTTTCGTGGTGTAGAACGCGTCGAAAATCTTGTCCATCAAGTAGTAGGGGATACCTGGTCCGGTGTCGGAGACATCTACGCGAACCCAGGCCCCATCCGCACTCCCTGAGATCTTCAGGGTCCCCCCGTCCTCCATCGCTTCCAGCGCATTTTTGACCAAGTTCAGCAACACCTGCTTTAACATGCTGGAATCCGCCACGATGGAAGGAAGCTGCCCGGTGGTGCATTCAAAGTTGATGCTGCGCAGCAAAGCTTGAGACTGAATCAGCGGATACAGTTCGGCGAGAATGGTTTCCATGGAACAAACCGTTTTTTCCACCTTATGCGGTCTCGAGAGCAACAAAAGTTCGCTCACGAGCGCGTTCACCCGGTCGATTTCCTGAAGCATGACTTGCGTGTATTGAAGTTCCTCGTTCATGTGCTGACACGCGAACCGCGTCTCCATGACTTGCAAAAATCCTTTGATGGTAGTCATCGGGTTGCGAATTTCATGAGCGATCCCCGCAGCAATCTTACCGAGGGTAGCAAGCTTGTCGGTCTTCTGCATATGTTGCTCCATCACGGTGAGGTTGCCCAGATCTTTCATGACAACATACATCCCGTCGACGGCTCCAGAGCTGTTTTCCTTCTTGAATGAGTCCATCAGCACGTGACGAATGCTGCCATCCACCGCCCAGGTCAGAACGTGGTTTCGAAACTCGCGTTCAAACGTCACGATGGCTGAGAGTACCTGATACTCCTCTCTTTCCGGTTCAAGACATTGCTGGATGGGCACCGCCTTACCAATCGGGACCACCACATCCAGGAGTTGCGCTGCCAAGCCATTGTACACAGTCATTTCCAGAGACTTGTTAATGAACAACACCCCAGAGTTCAACGAACCTAGCGCCTGCCAGTCCTCCCAGCTCCATTGTTGCTCCGCAAACGGCGTCATTGTGGTCAAAGCAAAGACCTCCATCGGAGTTGATGGAGGTTGATTTGGACACCTAGACGCAGACTCCTGCCCTGTCGACAAAACCTCTCGAAATGCGACATACAGTGACAGGGTGCCTTGCAAAAATAAATGACGCAGTCTCCGACCAAGAACCAAACCAGGTTTCCCCATGTCACCCGAAAGGTCTTCCTTAGTGCTGCTTCCGTCAGGACCTGACACGGTTCGGAAGTTTTCGCCGCATGGGACCCAATTTGGTTCCTGGTCGCAAAGTGCGTCCTTCACACATTGGATAGAAAAGGCGAGCGCCTAGCCCGCCGCTTCATCAGATTGTACTTGGCGGAGAGAGTGGGATTCGAACCCACGAGACCCTTGCGGGCCTACTCGCTTTCGAGGCGAGCTCTTTCGACCACTCAGACATCTCTCCGCGGCAATTTTGTCCAGCTCGGATTCCTCGGAAGAAATCCTTGAGTATCATACCACATTCCTCGGCCAAAATGCCAGAGGTGATTTCTGGATGGTGGTTCCACCTGCCTGGTTGCAGCAATTCTACTTTAGACGCAATCGCACCGCCTTTCTCATCCTGGGCACCGTAGTACACGTGACGGATGCGGGAAAGCATGATAGCTCCCGCACACATCGGACACGGTTCGAGGGTTACGTATAAATCGCATCCGTCCAAACGCCACCCGCCTAGCTTTTTGCTTGCATCCTGGATGGCAATCAACTCGGCGTGCGCGGTCGGGTCTTTCCACGTCTCCCGCCAATTATGCCCTTCGCCGACAATCGCGTCCCCTTTTACCACAACGGCTCCAATTGGTACTTCACCGTGGTTTGCTGCGATTTGCGCCAGTGTCAGCGCGCGTTTCATGTACTGTTCGTGCTTGTCCATTTGAATGTAGTATCCCCTTGGTCGTCGCAACTAAGCTCGGTTTATGCCCCAGTCTGTCCATCCTCCCCAGGGATCCCACCTGACTGCGGATTTCTGTGAAACGATGTTGGACGCGAGTGTGAGCTCGCGAATCACGCCAGACTACAACTGCGGGTCAGAATACTGCGCTTTAACGTACATCATGCCTTCGTCGGTGGACACATACCGCGAGGGTAGCCGATTGAGGGCAATCACTATGATGTCGTCAATGCACTGTCATACTCACAGGAAAGTCTGCCTTGGTGCAAATAGGCATCTTTCAACATATTCGCACCAGCGGCCGTTACGTTGTACAGTGCCACACAGTTCCCCGCCTTTCCTGCGACCTAAAGAAGTTTCATGAAAGGCCGCCAATTCGGCGGCCAGACAACTTGTATGGCTTTTATTGTACACGATGTCAAGGTTGTCGTCTCCGTAAAGCGATGTCAGTGACGTCGCCGACGTTGCTCATCGGTTGGGAGAACCCAAGTCTTGCATCAGCTTCTCAAGAATGTCGTTGTCCTCCAGCCCCGTGGTATCTCCGCGCACTTGGCCGTCGCGTATCATTTCGCGCAGCATGCGCCGGATGATTTTACCGGACCTTGTCTTCGGCATGGCTTCGACAAAGTACACTTTATCCGGTCTCGCAAAAGTTCCAATGTCCTGCACAATCTGTTCCCGTAACGCCTCCGCGAGCAAATCCGAAGGTGAATAGGACTTCTCGAGTGTGACAAACGCGATGGGTACGGCGCCTTTGATCTGGTCAGGTTGGCCCACCACTGCCGCTTCCACCACCGCAGGATGCTGTATGAGCGAACTCTCCATCTCCATGGTGCTGATCCGGTGACCGGACACGTTAATCACGTCGTCCACGCGGCCGAGAACCCAGAAATGTCCATCCTCGTCCCGCACCGCACTGTCACCTGTAAAGTAGACACCGGGAATTTGCGAGAAGTACGAAGACAGGTAGCGCTGTCGGTCGCCGAACACATCGCGCGCGAGCGACGGGAACACATTTCGGATGACAAGGTATCCCGGTGTGCCGTCCGGAACTGGGTTGCCCTGGAGATCTGTGACCTGCAGTTGGTGACCGAAGAACGGGACTCCACAACTGCCTGGCTTCATATCCACCGCCCCCGGGAACGACGCTAGCGGGGTACCACCCGTCTCCGTCTGCCCCCACGTGTTGTTGATGATCGCTGTGCCACCGCCAATGACCCTGCGAATCCAGTGCCAGGCCTGAGGATTTAATGGTTCACCCACGGAAACCAGCAGCTGGAGAGTGGACAAATCGTATTGTTTTGCAACGTCTTCGCCAAACTTCATCATCATGCGGTAGGCCGTGGGTGCGGAAAACAACTTGGTCACACCGTATTTCTCAACGATAGCGTACAGTTGTCCCTGATGCGGGAAGTCGAGGGCCCCCTCGTACAGAATGGTGGTCACCCCCAACGCGAGTCCACCGACCAAGACGAAAATATGCGACGTCAACCATCCGATGTCAGCCGTGTTCCAGTACACGTCCTCTGGGTGAAGGTCCAACTGGTATTTCGTGTAGGCGTAGGTACCTAACAAGAAACCGCCGCCCGCATGCACAATGCCTTTGGGCTTGCCACTGGTGCCACTTGTGAAAATGAGCAATCCAGGGTCGTTGCAATCCAGTGCAACTGGCGCGCAGACGGGACTGGCCGACTTCATCAGTTCCTCGTAGTCGTGATCTCGTCCCGGAGTCATCGGGGTATCCAGCTCTTGAATCCGGCGATATACCACCACGTGTTGAACCGAGGTCACGCCTTCCAGTGCCGCGTCCACCGTTTCCTTGAGGCGTAGGATCTTCCCGCGTCGATAGCTGCCGTTCGTGCAAACGACCGCCTTCGCCTGTGAACTGATAATTCGTTCACGCAACGCCTCCTGGGAAAAGCCTGCGAAGACGGTGTTGTAGACGATGCCCAAGCGTAAACAGGCAAGCAGAACCACGTAGGTCTCCGCTAAATTCTGCATATATACGCTGACCACGTCACCCTTCTGCAATCCAAGTGAAAGAAGGACGTTTGCGAATTTCTGGACTTCCCGATATAGTTGTCCGTACGTCAAAGCCTTCGAATCACCATTTTCACTTTCGAAAAAGATGGCGACTTTGTTCTTGGTAGTTGGGTTGTTCGCATACCGGTCTACGCAGTTTTCGCACACATTGATGGTGCTGCCCGGAAAGAACGCAAAGTCTGGCATTTTCCCGGTCACAACTGTTGCCTTTCGTTGCCGCCACTGGAGTTGGTCAGCGATGTCACTCCAGAACCCCTCAGGGTCTTCAACCGACTGCCGGTATTTCGTCAGATACTCGTCCCAGGATTGCACGTACGATTTGCGGACATACGACGCGGGAGGTGCAAATTTCTCGCTCTCCGCAATCATCGACAACATTGCTTCGTTTGCCACCAAAGTCACCTCGTGTAAACGTTTTCGTCATTCGGCGCTCTGGAAAACGCCCACACATACATATTAATAATATTCCATATTTTTAAAAGATAGTAGAGAAATATTTTGTGAGGGGTGGAGTCGCCGTGCTCCGGTCGGCGAAGACGCTGAGACTGCGGCGACTCGCGCACTCTACGGCGCAGGGCCGCTGCGCTTTGGACTTACTTTCGAAGGGTTCCAAGTGCACGCTCATGCATGTAGTTCTGCACATACTCGGAAAAGGTGCGGACCGCCAAAGGCATGTCGCCGCTGCGGATGAGCAGGTACGTAGCCGCCACTGGAAGGACGAAGTCGTGAAATGGCACTTCCATCACCGTGCCGCGCAACAATTCCCGGCGCACCGTGCTGGCCGGGAGAAACGACACACCCATTTTCTCGACAATCCAGTGTATGGTCACATGCACCTGACTAATTCTCATGGTGCGAACGTCGGGGTAGAGCCTGCGCAAGGACACCGTCAGCGCATCCCAGTATTCCGGGTGATTGTGTGTAATAACCGGGTACTCCGCGAAGAGTTCGAATGCGGACACAGGCGGACTTTCAAAGTCGGGGCCATCGGCCGGGGCAATCAGGACGATCGGATCCGAGTACAGCGCAACACAGTCCACCTCCGGGTGCTTGACGGCAAACCTCGAAAACCCAAGATCACACTCCCCTGTGAGCACTGCCTGCAGCAGATCCGCAGATTCCCGGACGAGGACGGCAAATTCCGTTGCGGGGTAATCCATGCTGTAGTGCTGGATCCAGCGCGGTAAAAAGGTCGTCGCCACCAACGGCGACACGGCAATCTTCACGGTTTCCTCGTAGCCCTGTCGCCATCTCAACATGTCTTCCCGACTCGTCTCAAACGCGTCGAGTACCTGTTTTGCATGCGACAAATAGCGTCTGCCTGCCGCACTGACGCGCACTTGTCGGCCTTTGCGTTCAAACAAAGCAATTCCCAGCTGTTGCTCGAGTTTTTGAATATGTAGGCTTACCGTAGGCTGTGCCAAATGGAGAATTTCCGCAGCCTTGTGGAAGTTTGCAGTCTCCGCCGCGACGACAAAGGTCTGCAACCAATCTAGTTCCACACGCGTTTCCTCCCTCCACCGTAATTATAATTCCCAATCAGAATATTCATAAATACTCATTATACATAATCATCAAAAGTTGATACTCTGAAAACAAGACAATCAGGGAGGTGTCAAAACATGGCACAAACCAAAGGACTTGAAGGCGTTGTCGCTGCAGAAACCAACCTCAGCCTGGTGGACGGTGAAAACGGTTACTTGGTCTACCGAGGATACTGGGCGAGAGACCTGGCTAATCGGTACACATTTGAGGAAGTCGCGAACCTTCTATGGGTAGGGCATCTTCCTAACGCCGAAGAGACAGCGAGCATTCGAAACAAACTCATGTCATACCGCACACTGCCGCAGTACGTGAAAGAAGTCATTGACCGGATTCCACAGGACCAGGATGTCATGAGTGTATTGCGTACGGCCGTCTCAGCGCTCGGTGTGACTCAAAACTGGCCACCGACGGTAGATGAAGCGTTGCGCTTCACGGCCGCGGTGCCGACCATCATCGCCTACCGGTACGCGAAACTGCAAGGAAAGACCCCTGTGGAGCCTCACCCCGAACTGGGCCACGTAGCCAACTACCTGTACATGCTGACGGGCGATGTACCCTCTCCTGACAAAGTGCGGGCGCTGGAAGCGTACCTCATCATCACCATGGAGCACGGCATGAATGCGTCTACCTTTACTGCACGCGTCGTGACATCCACCCAGTCCGATATGTCTTCCGCACTCTCTGCCGCGCTTGGCGCCATGAAAGGGCCGTTGCACGGTGGAGCCCCATCGGAAGTCATGGACATGTTGGAGGACATCGGTTCCGCCGAAAACATCGAGCCCTGGCTGCGAAGCGCCCTGGAACGCGGGGAACGACTGATGGGCTTTGGACACCGCGTGTACAAGACTCGCGATCCGCGTGCGCTCGCACTTCGCGAAGTGGTCGAAACCATGCGCGGAGAGGACCCATTCTTTGACCTGTCCGTCCTTGTGGAAGACACGGCCATCCGCCTGTTGAACGAATACAAACCAGGTCGTCGCTTGTACACCAACGTGGAGTACTGGGCCGCTGCGATTCTCCGCACGGTCAACATCCCGAAACCACTGTACACACCGACGTTCTCCATGAGTCGCACGGTCGGCTGGACGGCGCACATTCTCGAACAGGCAGAAAACAATCGACTGATTCGACCGCAATCCGTGTACGTCGGATCGATGCCGGAATCATACGTCCCCCAATCATGAAATGGGCACGCGAGAGGGCCCATGGCCCCCTCGCTCCCTCCCCCAGAACACGCCATTCCCCCGGGAGCCGCTGTACAGAAGAAAATCAGTCCTGTCGCCGCTCGTTTCTGAACTCGTCGCCACCTCCATGCATAAGGTAATAAGTCACCTTGGGCGCAGGATCAGATCCATGCGCTCACAACCATGACGCTGGGGGCTGAGAGAGCATGTGTGGAATTTCAGGCTGGATTGACTGGGAACGAGATTTGACCCGTGAAATGACGGCCGTCCAGGCGATGGGAGACACGTTGGCCTGCAGAGGGCCGGACACAGAAGGTACGTACCTGACAACCCACGCAGCCTTCGCGCATCGCCGACTCATTGTAGTAGATCCGTCTGGCGGCGTCCAACCCATGACGCGCAAGCTCGGAGAATCTTCGTACACACTGGTCTACAACGGTGAGCTATACAATACGGAAGACGTCCGCAAAGAACTCCTCGCAGAGGGGTATACATTTCAGTCCTACTCCGATACGGAAGTCGTATTGGTCTCCTATATGGCCTGGGGACCCGAGTGCGTCGAGCGGTTCAACGGGATTTTCGCTATTGCCATTTGGGACGAAGCCAAACAGAGACTGTTCATGGCGAGAGACAGGCTGGGTGTGAAGCCGCTATTTTATTTGCGGAAAGGGTCAAGTTTGTGGTTCGGATCGGAAATGAAGGCCATCCTTGCCCACCCTGAAGTGGAACCAGTGGTAGACGCGGAAGGCCTCGCAGAAGTGTTCGCCATTGGGCCCGCCCGGACGCCGGGGCACGGCATCTTCAAGGACATGAAGGAACTCCGCGCCGGCCATACGCTGGTGGCCACAAGAGACGGCTGTGCCGGCCGCGCGTACTGGAAGCTGGAAAGCGTGCCGCACACGGACGACCTCGATACCACCGTCGAAACGGTTCGCGACTTACTGTTTGACACAGTCACCCGCCAATTGGTATCTGACGTACCAGTTTGCACATTCCTGTCTGGAGGACTGGATTCGAGTGCGGTATCAGCGATTGCTGCCCGCTACTACCAAGAACAAGGCCGGGCACCTTTGCACACCTACTCTATCGAATTCGAGGACATGGAAAAGTATTTTCAGGCCAACGCGTTCCAGAAAAGCCTTGACGCACCGTGGGCACGCAAAGTTTCGGACTACCTGGGAACCGTGCACCACTCCGTGGTGTTCAGTATGTCGGAAATGGTAGAGACCTTGTTGGAGCCACTCTACTTCCGCGACGTTCCAGGGATGGCCGACATTGATACGTCGCTGTATTTGTTCTGCAGGGAAGTGAAAAAGAGCCACACGGTTGCTCTCTCCGGTGAGGCCGCGGACGAAGTGTTCGGCGGGTACCCGTGGTTCCATCGGACAGACGCCCTGGAGGCGAATACGTTTCCCTGGTCCCTGCGCCTCAGTGAGCGGACGCGGATTATGTCTGAGGACCTGAAGGCCAGCATTCGCCCCGAGGAGTACGTGGCCGACCGCTATCGGGAGGCGCTGGCAGAAGTTCCACAGTTGCCCGGTGAGAATCCGCACGAAGCTCGCGTACGCGAAATTGGTTACCTGAGCATTACTCGATTCCTACCGACGTTGCTCGACCGCAAGGACAGAATGAGCATGGGGGCCAGTCTTGAGGCGCGCGTGCCGTTCTGCGACCACAGGCTCGTCCAATACGTGTTCAACGTACCGTGGCACATCAAGGCTTGCGACAATGAAATCAAAGGCCTCCTGCGCCGGGCCATGAAGGGGTACCTTCCAAATGACGCCCTGTACCGCAAAAAGAGCCCATACCCAGGCACGCCGAACCCAGAATATCTTCAAGCCACGCGTTCAGGGGTACTTCATATCTTGGATAATCCAAACGCACCCCTGCACCCGCTGGTAAACGCAGCGGCCGTTCGCGACCTAGCGGAGGAAAGCCACCATCCGATGGAACACCGGCCGTGGTTTGGCCAAATCCTCAGCACGGCTCAATTATTCCACTACCTCTTGGAGGTGAACGCATGGCTAAGCGATTATCAGGTTCGACTTGTGTAAAGCACCTTTGCGAAGAAAACCAGCTGACGAGCCCCAGATCCTGAAGGCAAGCAGGCCGTCTCGGTGGGAGCCTCATCGACTCCAACGAGACGGCCTGTAGTGTTCATGACAGATACGGCGACTTTTGATGTTTGTGCCCACTGCGCAATACATTCAGCCGTGCAGCGCTCCTGAAGGTCCATTTTGTTCCAGCGCTACAACCAGCGTCCTGCGGGAAGCACGTAGGCCAAGCCAGCCAATCACAAGGAAGATAGCCCCGATCCAATAAGGTACCTGAGCCCCGAACACGTCGCCAATGAATCCACACAAAATCGGTGACAAGGCCGCTCCCGTCCAGCGCACGAAGTTGTACGCCCCGGAAGAGATGGAGCGAGAGAACGGAGAGACCTCCATGGCCAGTGAAGTGAACATGGCGTTCGAGATGCCGCAAAAGAACCCGGAAATGACGATGACCCACACCAGTGCCTGGCCACGGACAACTGCTGCACAGATGAGTACCACAACCAGACAAAGCAGGTTCCACTCGAGCAGCCGAATCGGTCCCAACTTCGGACGCAGCCAGTTGACGACAAATACAGAGGATACCCCTACGAGAATACCCCATCCAAAAAAGGCAAAGCCCACGTGGAAACTGCCTAGCTGTTGAAAGGCCGGTGTCAACGGCGAGTAAGCGAGGATGGTGAAGAAAACAAAGCTGTACACCAATCCAATCAGTGCGTTCGCACGCACAGCCTGATGTTTCAGTGCACGGAACACGTCAATCGCCTTGCGTGACACCTCTTTGTGTCCAGGATCTTTCACCAGAAACAATGTGAAGATCAGTGCAATCAACATGAGCGTAGACGTTCCGAAGAAGGGAAAGCGCCAGCGAATGCTGCCCAGAAATCCGCCCAACAAAGGACCTGATGCAAGCCCAAGTCCAAGTGCAGCTTCATACAGCGTAATGCCTGCAGCCATGCCACCCGAGGACGCTCCTACAATGATGGACAATGCGGTGGACGTGAAGAATGCGTTTCCCAATCCCCATCCGCCGCGAAACACTGCCAGGAATCCGATATTCGGCGCGAGACCACTGAGTGCGGCGAAGATCACCACCAACGTCAGACCCGTTAACAAGACGCGCCTTGCCCCAAACTTAGTAGCCAGCACCCCTGACAGCAACATCGCCAGCGCCATCACGGCAATATAGCTGGTAAACAGCCACTCCACTTCAAACTTGGTAATTCCCCAAGCGTGGAGCAGTGAGCCGAGGATGGGATCCACGATGCCGATGCCCATGAATGCAATCAGCGTAGCAAAAGCTGTCGCCCAGACTGCAGGAGGAAACAACTTGTGCATGTAAGGTCATCATCTCCTTCTACTTATTTCGTTACCCGAAATACACAATCACCATAATATCACGCCCGCAACATAAACGTACATGAAATATTTCCCTAAAACGGGTTTACTGCAAAAAATCCGACATGGAGTATCTGTGTCCGCCAAAACGGATGGATCCACGTGTACTGATGCGTGTCGGATTTGCTACAAGGTACTCCTGGACGAATCGCTCCAAATAAAAAACCCGCCGAAGCGGGGTATCTACTCATTCGTTTATTTGACAGGAAAGCGTGCCCTCCCCCATTACCTACGAATGTGGATACGACGGGTTACCCTCATCCAGAAGCCTTGCTCAAGTTTGCTCCACACATGAGCGATACCGCGTTTGTGGATTCGGCACATGAATTGGTCAATGATTTGTAGGCTGAACAGAATGATTTGCAGGCTGATCAGAACAATTTGTAGGATCGCCTCTACCTGTTCCATCGCCACGCGCCTCCCTGCTTGTTCAGAGCGAGGGCGCTTTCCTGCCATGTACTAACACACTATTCCATAAGGCCCGTAATGGTTCCCGGGTTGAACAAAAATAAAGGCCCCGCCGAAGTGGAGCTGAAATAGGAGGAGAAGAGAGGCTTTAAACGTACGCTCAAAGAAGCCTCAACTTCTGTGACAAAGTATTCATTGCCCTAAAGTGACTTTTTGGAGGGTGAGGTGAACTGGTATATTTTTTTCTTTTACTCAGTGTGCTCGGAAAACACCACATGCTCCATAAGCGCCGCCACCTGCACAACCGAAATGTCCTGGTACCAACAGGAAGAACAGCACAAAGATAATCAGAAACACGACTGCCCAACGGGTGAAACCACCAAACAGTCCTCCATCGTACACGAACCCACACTCTTTCGTATCACATGCTGTTAGGATACTCATGCTCGTCTTCTTAAGATTGAGCTATTTACCATGCACACGCGGATAGTCAAAATAACGCGTGATCCGATTCAGATCATGCCTGACTCTACCACCAAAGTGCACTTAAACCGATTGCGGTAAGTCCAACAACAGATGCGAGAGCCACGGCTGTTCGGCCGTACCCGCCATAGCCATACCCGTATCCATAGTAGGACGCGTTGATCGTATCGCCTGAATCATGTCCAAAGCTGTGAACAACTCGCGGCGTCTCGTTTCCGTCTCCAACTACCGTTCTGTAACCACGAGCATGTAAAAACAAGTGGGTTCTGTCACAGCCTAACAGGCGTCCTCGAATGTTGCCATGTCTTGTATGGCAAATGACCCATTGTCCCATGCAACGGTTTATATGGCCGTACTCAACCACTGCAATAACCTCCTTCCATGAGAAGTGCGTTGATTGATGAAAAAATCCCGCATATTGAATGAGAGATTTCTTCGTGATCCTATCTCATTAGCAAACAGGCGTCGTCGTGCAAGTCGTCGTATATCCACCGTGATACGGAATCAGCAGGATGAACAAAACGAAGATAATCAAGAACACTACTGCCCATCGGGTGAAACCACCGAAACATCCACCATCGTACATACTGAGTCATCCCCCCCCATTGACCAAGAGTACTGTAGCGTATGGCTAAAACTTCAGTCGTGAGACGGCTTATACCATGAGCGCTTAACAAACGTGGAACCTAGTAACTCTGTATGTAACCGAGATGTTCCACCTTGGTCCCGTTCCATGAGCCAGGCTATTGTCCGTTACCATCAGTCCTTGTTTCGGCATTGAGTCGTGTCATCAAAATTCAAGGAACTGCCCGTGCCAGTGTCTTCGGTAGCACGGCGAATCGGACATGCCTTTTGTCTCCATTCGCACACCTTTGCCGCACTCGCCCACCCCCGTTGTCTCCTCTGGGTTTGGCTTTCACCAACTTTCCCGCAAAAAAAAGCACCCCGAAGGGTGCAATCATCGACTGTATCCCAAGGTGACCAGGTTCAGCAGGCGGCTGCCCCGACGTACGGAACACCCCCCCTTGCCAATACCCTGCTCCCAGAGTATGTGCCCGAGTGTAGCGGCGAATGGATGAATGACAAGTGAACTTAGGAAGTTGGGCGCCTGGGCCATGAGGACACCAAGGAAGAAGAGTGGAAAAATAAAACCCTGAGGACCTTCCTCAGGGCTGTGTACGGTAACCATGAGATATAATATCAAAAACTCGCCTTACAAAGGCACCCCTGCCGAGCGGTTGTTAGCGGAAAATTGGATACGCAGCAAATGGTATTGAAACATCCACTCGAGCGCCTCCAGATGCCGTTTGGCCTCTGCGACGGTTCGCCCCCATGTGTAAACACCGTGGTTTCGAACTAACACACCAGGTACATCCGCCTGTGCGACTTGCGCAACCGCCTCACCGAGCTGCCGCAAATCGTGGTAATTCTCCACAATCGGTACCCGAATGCGAGCGCCCTCTTCCCAATGATTCAGAGCTTTGAGCAACTCGTATCCTGCGAGCTCCACCGCACCTTTTTCAAAGTAGGCGTCGGACGCGAGGTTATTGTAGAGCGTGTGGATGTGCAACACGGCGCCGCAGTTGAACTTCGCGTACAGTTTCGTGTGGACGATAGTTTCCGCTGAGGGTCGGTGTGGGGTGTCCTCCACCACTTGATTGTCCCCGCTAACGAGAATCACGTCGGCTTCCGACAGGTGCTGTTTGTCTGCCCCACTTCGCGTAATCGCAATCGTGAGCGGGTCATCCGTCACCTTTACCGACAAGTTCCCGCTGGTCGCCGGCAGCCATCCGAGCTGTGCCAACTCGTCCGCCAGCTGGCGGACCGCTTGCCTCTGCTCCCATGCACTCACCATCACTTCACGCCTCCTCAACCGCCAGATATGGATGTCCGGCAATGTCATAAAATGTTTCGAACTTTGCATGTGGAAGTCCAAGTGCCTGGCACTCGGCGAGCAGTTCGTCTCGTGCAAACACAAAATCGGCCAACTTCGCCTGCTTGACATCCGTTACTCCGTCACCAATGACCACGAGCGTTTCCCCAACCTGCAGTGTTTTGCGAATCACCGTCGGCTTACACAGGCCACAGCCTCCGTCACACGCTGTGTCGCACAGAACACCCCATTTCACCTGCAGGTACGTGCCAGTTGTATCCAGTGAATTGCAGTAGACACAGACGACGTCATTGTGACGCGCGACAACTGGATAAACAAAAAAGTCAAAGCCTCCGCTGACAACGGTCAAGCGCCATCCCTTTTCGCGGCACAACGCGACGAATGCGTCAAAGCCAGGCCGCACTTTGGTCTGTTCCCGGGCGTATTGTTCCATCGCCGGGAACACGCTCGAGGGAATGAGGCCAAACATGGCCTCAACCCCGTTCTGCACCGACCTTCGTTTCGCGTTCACCTCCGCTACAATGCTTTGGGCCTCTGGCGGAGCAAACCGTTTGAGGATCACTCCAATCATGTCCCGTTCCGCAATGGTGCCGTCAAAATCACAGTAAAACGCCACTTGGCGGTGTCTCACGATACTGAATACCCCCATTTATCCAGTGCCAAGCGCAGTGCCTCGCTGCCTTCCGCCGCCACCTTCAGGCTGTGACCGGTAGCGACTGCGTGGACCGCGTCCACGAACGCCTTACCGCCCGCGGTCGCACCTTGTGGGTGGCCGTGAATGGCCCCCCCCGCGTTGACAATGATATCGAGGCCAAAGTCCCGGACCAAGGTCGGCACCAGCCCTGGATGAATTCCGGCGGACGGCGCCGGCAACACCGGTTTCAGTCCATTCGGTTGGCGCAGGGACTCCACCAAAGCCGCCCCTTCCTTGGCGGCCAATGTGACAGATCCATACGGTGACGGGTAAATGGCAATGTCCGCGCCTGCGAGGCGAAGTAACTGTCCCAGCACAATGTGCGATGAAATCCCATGCGTCGCTGATCCATACAGCGCACCGGCCACCGCCGGATGCGCCATGATGGGGATGTGAATGTCCGGGTCGGACGCGAGTTCCTGCAATACGTCGTAACCGTACGCGACCACGTTCAGCAGGAGAGCGCCTGCCCCGAGGTCCGCAAGGCGCTTCGCCCTGTCGCGGAGTTCAAATGTACGCCCTGTCAGGTTCACAGCGTACAATGCGGGTTTCCCGGTCTGCTGCTCGATGCGGTTGGCGATGTCACGAAAGCGAGCCACCCGCTGTTCTGGCGTCGCATGTTGTTCGCTGAAGAAAATTTCGTCGTCCTTGATGAGGTCCACGCCACCCTCCGCCTGTTCCGCGAAGTGCGCAGCCAGTTCATCCAAGCTTTGTCCAATGCAGGACTTGAAAATGCTCATCACCAGCGGCCGGCCCTGGACCCGTGCGCGCTCACGCACGCCCGCCACGCCAAATTTTGGACCTGGGAACGCTGCGATAAATTCCTTAGGCAATCGCAAATCCACAAGCCGAATCACGCCGTCCATCGAAAGTTTTCCAAAGACCGTGGTAAGTACAGCCGGGATGCTCGGCGTCAGGTTGACGGTTGGATAGCCAATCGTAATCTCGGCGCGTACGCGTCCTTTCGGTAACTCGTCAACGATTTCAATCCCTTCGACCACACCGCGGTACGGTTTCATTGATTCCTGTTTCGCAGCGGGCAAATCTGTCCAAGAGCCTACGGTGAGGCCCACAGCGATTCCCTCTGCCCGTTTTGACAGTTGTGCCGCATTGTCCTCGAGGACGTACTTGGCGACGACGTATCCCGGTCTTGCCACAGCCATCTAAATTTCCTCCTTCTGGCCATAAGTCCTCAGCAATTTGCAAATCGTTTAACCTGATTTGCACGCGCTGGCGCGATACAAGAAACGCCCCTTTCCTGTTGGAAAGAGGCGCACACGGAGTTGCGGTGGACCCTTATCTCTCAGGAAAGCCCTGCAGGAGTTAGCACCGTGCCTGTTCCCACCATCAGGCGCAACAGGCCGGTTGCCGGGTTTCATCGGGCCAGTCCCTCCACCGACTCTGGATAAGGTAATTCAACTGTGAACCTGCCGCAATCGACAGGTAACTTTACTGAATATGTGAAAGCTAAGGAATACTATAAGAGCTCAGGTATCCTTTGTCAACATTGGTTCGGCCCAACACTCGTTTTACGATTGTGATTGATTGTAAGTTTAACCTGCGGAATCGTCAAAAAAAGATAGACATTTGTCGAAAGGTGACCTAAGATGTATGCCATAAAATTTCGAACAGGTTCGAAACGCAAGCGCCTCATTCAACGGAACAAGCGATAAAACGAATGACAGGAGGCATCCACGATGGCAACGATTCGCGTACGCAATACCAACGAACGAATTTCCGGCGAGCAGAACGTACGGAAGTTCCTGGCCAACAACAACGTTTTCTACGACCACTGGAACGTTGAAAAACTGCCACAGAAACTGCGTGGAAAGTTTGTGTTAACGGACGAGGAGAAGCAGGAGATCTTGAACGCGTTTCAGGAGGACATTGAAGCCTTGGCGAAAGCCCGCGGCTACGTGAAGTGGGACGTGATCTCTCTCTCCGATGCGACGCCAAATCTCGAAGATATGTTGAAAAAGTTTGAACAGGTTCACACCCATACGGAAGACGAAGTCCGTGCAATTGCAGCGGGCAGCGGCGTGTTTGTGATTAAGAGTGAACAGGTCGGGTACTTCGACGTTGAACTAGAAGCCGGCGACGTGATTTCCGTCCCGGAAAATAATCCGCATTTTTTCACACTCACTGACGAACGCAAAGTCGTCGCCATTCGCTTGTTCATCGACCCGTCCGGTTGGGTCGCCCACCCCTACGAAGACCCGTCGTTCCAAAAGGCGTTATTCGGCCGATAAGACGGTTGGGTCCAGTAGGTTCACAATCGAGCAACAGAGGCAGCCGATTGGGTTCAGCTGCCTCTTCGTCGATGAATTAGTTACGCTCGACATCGAGCAATTCCGTGGGTTTGTTATGCTCGTCCACCATGACCACCGTCGGCTTGTGCGTCTTCACTTCCGATTCGTCGTACATGCCGTACGAAATGATGATGACCAAGTCGCCAGGTTCAGCAAGTCGGGCAGCCGCACCATTGAGCTCGATGCAGCCTGAGCCCGGTTCCCCAATAATCACATAGGTTTCAAACCGTTGCCCGTTGTTGACGTTGACCACCTGCACGAGTTCGTTTTCCACTAAGTCTGCTTGTTCTGCAAGTGCCCCATCAATCGTGATGCTGCCTTTATAGTTCAGGTTCGTCAACGTGACGGTAGCCCGGTGAATCTTTGATTTCATCAGTGTACGAAACACGTGTCTCTTCGTCCTTTCCCCTGCGGACTTTCACGGTAGATACTACGTCTACTGTCTCAGACAATCAAGTGGTATCATTTGCATTCGAACAGATTCGAAATTGTCAGTCCCTCTTCCTGTGGGAACGAGCGCGTTGGATCACGAACTGAGCAAAGCGTTCCGCTGGGCCGGAGCGGCCAGCTTCACTGTGCCACGCAATCCCTACAGAGCGCTGAACGCCTCTACCGCAGATGGGGACGGCCGCTATACCCTTCGCATCTCCCGGCCCTACCATCGGCAGGATGCTAACGCCCAGCCCCGCTTGGACGAACGCCCGAATCGTGTCCGTCTCCTCGGCTTCAAATGCGATGTTCGGTTCAAAGCCAGCTGCTGTGCAAGCGTCCCAAACCAGGGTGCGCAACGTGTAACCTGGTTTAAAGAGGATGAATGGATCGTCCTTCAGTTCATTCAGTTGAATGTCTTCCTTATCCGCACACCGATGCCCACTGGGCAGAATGGCGCGCATCTCTTCCTGATACAGGTACTCCCCCGTCAAATTCGGTACAGTCTGTACATCTTCCCAGGGTGTGATAATAGCCAGCTCCAAATCTCCGTCGTGCAGCGCGGCCATTAGGTCGTGCACACGGGCCTGGACCAGGTCAAACTGTACATGAGGCGCTTCCTCACGAAAAGCCGCAATGAGCGAAGGCACATAATGCACTCCCACGCTGTGTGGGAACCCCAACCTCACGGTACCGGCCTCCGGATTCAAAAAGTGCTCTGCATCTTGTTTGGCGAATTCCACTTCGCGGAGGATGCGTAAGGCTCTTGGCAAAAAACGCTTCCCAAACGCCGATAGACGGATACCTGTTCCCTCGCGGTAAAACAGTGGCGCACCCAGTTCCTCTTCCAGCAGCCGAATTTGGCGGCTGATGGCCGACTGCGCGACGTGTAAACGTTCCGCAGCCTGCGTGACGTGCTCCAGTTCCGCGACGGTCTGGAAGTACTGCAATTGCCGAAATTCCATCGACGCCCCTCCGTTGTTCTTTACCCTAGAACGACAGTTTGGATTTCATATATTTTATAGAACATTATCTGCAGGATAGGCAAATGTATGAGCGATGGAGCAGCCCCCTTCACGAAAAAGGCGACCAGACTACGTAGGGCCTCCGGTCGCCTTTTTCGCATTTGGTGCACCCATCGTCTCAGTCTTCTGAAACCATTCGGATACTTTCTGGAGTTCCTGGTGTGAACCACGAACCCACCTGGCCTACCATTCCTCCTGTCATACCAGTACATTCAGAAAATTGAATTGAACACCGATTGATTCTCCGTATGTACTTCCTCAGGCAAGCAAATGTTAGTGACACCATTTGCGGTTGACATGCAGAATTTTTGACCGTCAGTGGAGGTGTACGTGGCAACAATAGGCAGTCCGCAAGCGATTGCCATATCGTTGCACAGCTCGCTGGCCGTATCGCCGTCTCCCCAGTCGCCGCGAATGTACCTTGCGAACGCAGATATTAAGTCAGACACCGAGATGTCGCTCTTCAGTACCGCCTGGCTGACCTTCACTTTTCCGATTTTGAACAGCATGCAAAACCCCCTCGGTGCAACCTCGCTGACAAATTCGCTATTTTCGAACACTTTCCTTCTAGTAAATGATGTGACTGCAACCAATATACGCGGATTGGGCACCGTACAAAGTGGGGCCAGGTAGGGCATTGTATAGCTTCGATGCGCGTGATATGATGGTTCCAGCAAAAATGACATAGTGTCATTTCGGGGGAATGTACATGTTTCTGGTGTTTGAAGATGTTCCTTGGTTGGGGAGCGAACGGAGCGCGCCGACGACCATGAACATACGACTCGAAACCGGCTCCACTGCGGCCATTGTCGGCCCTTCCCACAGCGGAAAGTCGGCATTGTTGTTGATGGCGGCTGGGTATATGCTGCCCTCCCACGGACGGGTCTACATCCGTCATGACGAGTCGACAGACATGGCGCCCTTGTGCCCTGATGCGTCCCTGATAGGCCTTGGCCCAATCCTGGGATTCAGTCCGCTGTTTGATACCCTGACGGTGCGTGAGCACATTTACAGCCAATTGAAACTACTGCGGCAAAAAGCTGCCCGCCAAAGGACCCAGGAACTGTTGCAGACCTATGATTTAACGGCGCAGGCGAAATCGCGCATCAAGGACCTGGACCAATACGCGCTCTTTCGCACCTCGCTCGCAGTCGCCACGGCAGGCCGACCCAAGTTCGTGTTACTGGATGAACCATTGAAAGGCCTATCTGAAGAACAGTGCGTGGAGGCGCAACAGTACTTTCGCCGTCTGAACGAGAACGATGTCGGTGTCCTCTTCACGTCCGTCGTCAGTTCGACCTTGACTGACGTCGACATGGTCATACGACTTCCAGAAGGGGAGGTGGAAATTCGTGCAGATGTTGACCGTGATGCAGGTCGAGTGGATGCGTTTGTGGCGAAATAAGCTGAGGCGCATCGGACTGTTTTCCATGCTGTTGCTGCCGCTGCTGTACAGTTGCCTGTACCTGTGGGCGTTCTGGGATCCGTACGGCTCCTTAGACAAACTTCCGGTCGCGTTGGTCAACGAGGATGCCGGGGGCACCCAGGACGGGAAGACCGTGAACTTCGGCAAGGACCTGCAAAAGGCACTCGTCGCGGACAAAGATCTGGATTGGCACGTCGTCGACCGTCAGGCTGCTATCGATGGCCTCCGTCACAACCAGTACTACATGGTACTCGACATTCCGAAGTCGTTCACCTCCGACGTGCTGAGTGTCGGAACAAATCACCCCCGAAAGGTGAACCTCGTGTTCACGCCGAATCAGGGAGAGAACTACCTCGCTGGGCAGATTACCAGCCGTGTACAGAGCGAAATTGCGGCCACGCTAGCGCAGAACCTGAGCCAAAATTATATTCAACGCCTGCTCGATGTGGTTGGTCGGTCGAAATCTGGCATGAGTCAGATTGTGCAAACAGCCAACAAGCTGGCCTCAGGCAGCCTGCAACTCGCTGGTGGTGCGAAGACCTTGTCCAGTTCCGTATCGTCGGCCAGAAGCGGATCGGCCCAACTCGACAGCGCGTTAAACCAGTTGGCACCGGGCAGTTCACAAGTTGCCAAGGGACTCAGTCAAGTGCAGCAAGGGACCGCTCTGGTGCAGTCCGGTCTACAGAAATCCGCCCAGGCGGTGACGCAAATCCGCCAGCAAATCTCTCCGCTGGCGAGTCCGACAGGTCAATTGGTGAATGGCGCGTCGCAACTGGCAGACGGGGCGCAGCGCCTTTGGACTGCGAGCGCTGAACTGACGACCGCAGTGGGTCAAGCCACGGCCGGATCCAAGCAAATTCTTGACGGTGCCAACGCGGAACGAGACTCAGTTGTGCAGTTGCAAGCAGGCATTTCCCAGTCTCTCAGTTTGCTTCAAGCCTATCAACAAGACGCTGGACAATCGGCCGATCCGCGCGTCGTCCAGGCCATCGGCATCCTGCAACAGACCAATGCAGGCTTAAACCAGTTGGCATCTGCCCTGGCGCAGACACAGCAAGGGGCTGACCAGTTGGCGTCTGTCCTTTCACAAGTCCAAACCGGCGCACAGAATTTTAACGACAGATTGCGCACACTCAGTCAGAACGCTGGGCAGCTAAAGGCCGGGACTTCACAATTTCAGCAGGGCATCGCGCCCCTCGACAAGGCACTCGGGCAAGTACAGTCCGGCCTCAACAGCCTGTCGGGCGGAGTAGCGAGCGTGCAGCGAGCACAGTCTCAACTGCAGTCCGCTGCGGCCCAAGTAAGCGCCGGTTTGACGCAGTCTGCAGCGGGTAGCCACAAGCTGGCAACCGGGATGGATTCGCTGCAATCTGGCGCCAATCGCTTAGCAAACGGCGCGTCCCAATTGGCAGACGGACAAACGACCTTTGCGCACAAGGTGTCCGACGCCATGCAATCCGCCAACTTGACCAACCCGAACCTGAACGCGGAGTTGATGTCGCATCCAGTCAACGCCATAACGCATCCCATGTTCCCGGTCAACACGTACGGCCAGGGCCTGGCACCGTATTTCGTGTCTCTCAGCCTGTGGGTCGGCGCGTTGATGCTGTACTTCCTCGTTCCATTGCGCGAAGGGCGCTGGCGAGTGACGCCAGTCTCACGCGCCGCCGTCGCCCTCGGCAAGTTTAGTGTGTTGTGGTGTATTGGCGTGGGGCAGTCGCTCATCGCCTCTACCGTGCTCTTGTATGGACTGAAACTGCCGGTGACCAGCATACCCCTGTTCTACCTGTTCAACATCTTGTTGTCGATTGTGGATATCACGGTGATTGGTATGTTTATCACCTTCCTTGGGACCGGTCCTGGCCGCTTTATCGCCATTGTTCTCTTGCTGTTGCAGCTGACGTCCAGCGGCGGGACGTTCCCTGTGAACCTGGTACCGTCGTTCTTCCAGGCCGTGCATCCGCTGTTGCCGATGTCGTACGCCGTCTCTGGCTTACGCAACATCATCGCCATCCACGACATGACAGCACTCGCTCACGATGCACTGACGGCGGCTATCTACGGCCTGGTTGCACTGCTCATTATCATCGTTGCACCACAGGGTAGGCTGACCCCGAAAAAACTTCGGGTAGAAGACACGCTCGTACCGTAAATCATGTGCGCAACATCGCGCCGCGCCTGAATAACAAGCAACCCCTTCTCGATCATGTCGAGAAGGGGTTGCTTTTGTCTTGGTTGCGGGGGCAGGACTTGAACCTGCGACCTTCGGGTTATGAGCCCGACGAGCTGCCAACTGCTCCACCCCGCGTCGTATGTACCTGGTGGGTCATGAAGGACTCGAACCTTCAACCTGCCGATTAAGAGTCGGATGCTCTACCAATTGAGCTAATGACCCGATGAACGGAACAACGGGATACAATTTAACATAATTCGACTCCATTCGTCAAGTCTCGACAAACGATTTTGTTACATTAATTTCTAAACAAGAAAAACCTCTCGGATTTTTCAAATGGCTCATGGAACTACTGTGTAGGATGTCCGTAAAACGCAGATACTATACCGGATCTTTTAGGGAAAGTGGTGGTACCGTGGAGCACATCGATGAGACCTTTCATTCGTTGCGAACGGAATCGATTAATGGTTCGAAAGTCTGGAGTCTGTCGTGCAGCGAGCCACATGAAGGGAATATTCTCGCGAAGCGCCTTAGCGATTTGGTGGGAGGAGTAGATCTTCTGGGTATATGCGTAGACCAGGACTTTGGTGAGCATCTTCGGATGAAAGCTGCTACGGCCTCCACGCCATCATCTATGAAAATGGCACAGTCGCCGACTTCGTGGGCAAACCCCATTTCGTGTGTCGCTACAACTATGGTCATGCCCTCTCTCGCGAGGTCTTTCATGACTTGCAGCACTTCGCCTACCATCTCTGGATCCAGCGCTGAAGTCGGTTCGTCAAAAAGGATGTCATCCGGCTTCATCGCCAGGCCACGCGTTGTTGTTGTCCCTATCTTACGGTGCTCGATAACATTACCATTGGGCCGCGCAAGGTGCTCGGGAAATCGCGCGAAGAAAGCGAAGAACTGGCACGTCAACTGTTGGCGAAAGTAGGGCACAGACAAGCAAGCGAGCTATCCGGACGAATTGTCAGGACCCGAGTTCTCGGAAACGATAATTTGCCCCTGATACATCAATTCCACGAAACCGATTGGTTCCAACAACGACATATCCTTAATGGTGTGTGCAAACTGGTTGACGAGTGCCGGAATCAGCCCCGGAAAGGCATCGCTTTAATTTCATTGATCTTCAGATGTTCCACAGCAATGATGTCTTTAATCATAACGGTGTCAAAACCAACGATGTTTCCGCCCTGCCATCCTTTCAAACGTCGGGAAGGTGGTGTCTGCCGCCACGGTGATGGTTAGCTGGTTATCAGATCCACCTGTTGTTGCATTGTTGCATGTCGAGTTGGAACCAGTTCCGCACCCCACGAGCGCAACAGTATAGATGTGAAAATTCCTGTCTTTTTCAAGGTTCTTGACCCCTTGTTCTCTAAGTTACGCGCATCACACAAAATGTATACTAGACCGCCCAGAAAAGACGAGATGAGAAATTGTTGGACAGGTATTCGTAGGAGATTTATTGTGAGAGGGTCGATTGCCTACGGATGCATATCCTTCAATGCAACACCTTAACGGTGAAGACAGCTCCCGTGCTCATTGCAGCTGTCACGCGCGTCCGCGCGGTACGCCCCTGTCAACGCAGAAAGGACGCTTACGCGTCCTTTGCTTGGCGGAGCTGACGGGATTCGAACCCGCGATCTCCTGCGTGACAGGCAGGCATGTTAGGCCTCTACACCACAGCTCCATTTGGTTGCGGGGGCAGGACTCGAACCTGCGACCTTCGGGTTATGAGCCCGACGAGCTGCCAACTGCTCCACCCCGCGCTATTGTTATGAAGATGGTGGGCGGTAACGGGCTCGAACCGCTGACCCCCTGCTTGTAAGGCAGGTGCTCTCCCAACTGAGCTAACCGCCCGTTCCGCATGTCTGCGGACACCTTTGAAAAGGTGAGTGGTGGAGGTAGACGGATTCGAACCGACGACCCCCTGCTTGCAAGGCAGGTGCTCTCCCAACTGAGCTATACCCCCGCGTCCCTTTTCGGTGAGACAACAAGGTGTACATTATCACGAACTTGCACCTTCCGTCAAGTCATGGTCATCAGGAAATGTCGCCCACTCAAGATAAACAGTGCGCCCCGCAGGTGCATTGGTTTCTGCAATCACGGGGCGTTGCTGTAACATGCATCGAATATACCGTTTCAGTGGCGATGTTCCCGAATCCAGTCGTGAAGCTGGACTCCATCCAGTTTCCCCTCCACGTAGCGGCCGTATGGTGCCACATAGGCACAATTCAATCCCTCTCTGTTGGTCTCATCGAGAATCTGCCTAGGACTGGGATGCCCTGAAAAAGGAATGCCTTCCCCGTCAATGGTCACCGCCCAAAAGTTGTTCGGCACAGGGCCTTGACCAGTCAGCGTCCACTCTCCTGCATATTGAATCACCGCCGGAAAGTCTTCGTCGCTGACGCTGAAGCCTAGCTCCGACACTTTGGTGTGATGCTCCGTCCGATTCACCATGGTGTCCCTCCTCCGCAGATGTAATCGTAGTATGATCGTCAGGGCTACAGAGAATACTCGGCAGGAATCGCAGCATGTCGAACCCGAGGTGCACAGCCTTCGGTTGCGCTCTTCGCCCACATCATCGCACTGGAGACATATCGATTCCCTACCGCCTCCGTCCACTTTGTGAATTCGCACGAAATGTAGGATATGATACATGGAGAACTTGCTTCAATTCGACCGCCATGGGTCCAGTGGAAAAGAGGAGATTGCGTGACTGCTCGAATTTATTTGCAGCGTTCTCGGCGGAAACGCTTGGAAAGTGGCCATCCCTGGGTATATCAAAGTGAAGTGGAGCACATCGAGGGACATCTCGAACCAGGCGACACGGTGGATATCTTCAATCACAAAGGCGTGTTTCTAGCCAGGGGATACACAAATCCAAATTCACAAATCATCGCTCGTGTGTTGACATATCAACGGGACAAGGAAATTGACGCTGCATTCTTTCAAGAGAGGGTTCGCGAAGCTTGGGCGTATCGCCAACGCTTCCTTGACAACACCAAAGCCTGCCGCGCCATCTACGGCGAGGCGGATTTTCTGCCGGGCCTCATTGTGGACAAGTACGACGACATTCTCGTTGTTCAACTGCTCGCTTTTGGAATGGAAGCACGCAAAGAATGGATTCTGCAGGCCCTCCTTGATGTGTTTCAGCCGCGTGGCGTGTTTCTGAGGAACGACGTGCCTGTACGCAGACTGGAGGGTTTGTCCTTGGAGGCCGGGGTCTGGTTTGGCGACGTTCCAGAAGAAGTGGAGATTGTCGAGAACGGGCTCAAATTTTTGGTCGACGTGCGAGAAGGCCAGAAGACCGGTTACTTCTTTGATCAGCGCGAAAATCGCGCGGCCATCCGCCCGCTCATGCATTCCTGGCACCGCAGCGGTTCATCTGCACTGGACATCCCCTATGCAGACGGCGCGGAAGTGTTGGAGTGTTTCTGCCACACCGGTTCCTTCACGGTGCACGCACTCCACTACGGAGCGAAGCACGTGACTGCAGTCGATATCTCTGAGCCAGCCATCGAAGTCGCGCGGAAAAATGTTGCGTTAAACGGTTATACGGACAGGGTGCAGTTCGAAGTGGCCAATGCGTTCGATTTCCTGAGAGAGGCTGAACGGGAAGGAAAACAGTACGACGTGGTCATTCTCGATCCCCCTGCTTTCGCCAAATCCCGCCGCGCCCTGGAAGGTGCCGTACGCGGATACAAAGAGATCAACCTGCGTGGCATGAAGCTGCTTCGAGACGGTGGTTACCTCGTGACCGCGAGTTGTTCCTACCATATGAACCCAGATCTTTTTCGAGAGACCATCTTGTCTGCAGCGGTGGACGCCCACAAAGTCTTGCGCCTTGTACACTGGTCCACTGCCGGGAAAGATCACCCTGAAATCGCCGGGGTCGACGAAGGGCACTACCTGAAATTCGCGATTTATGAAGTGCGCAGGCGGGCATAGCTCTATGCGTATCACGCACAGATTGCAGTAACAAAACAAACCGCCGAGGCGATTCGTTACAGTTTCTCAAAGTCGTAGTCTCTCTCGACCTTGCCAATCCGTGTCTTGTACGCTTTGTACCATTTTGTTTTTCCCTTTTTGCTGAGCCATTTGATGCCGAGACGTCTCCTTCCAGTTTCGAATGGCCTCTAACGAGGCCCAGTAGGAAACTGTAATGCCTAGTCCTTCTCTGGCACTTTCGACACCTAAGAATCCTGGTTGGTGTTTGGCCAGTTCGAGCATTTCACCTGCCATCGCCCCATACCCGTTATCCCCTTCCGTCCGCTCGGACGTAAAAATAACGGCGTAGTACGGTGGTTGAGGTGTTTTCGCAATACCGCTCACGTGCATCCCCTCCCAACGGGGATTTTACAATACACCAGTGTATGTGTAGCTGGAGAACATTACATGCGACCATGCGATGTGATATTCTAGCTGCCAGAAAGGTGTGATGCGCGTGGCGGAAAATGCGAAAAAGAACCTGAAAATTCTATTGAAAAGTCTGCCAACAGGGATGCCTACGATGGAAAACTTCCAATTTGTCGAGGAAGACGTTCCAGTCCCGAAGGACGGCGAATTGCTCATCAAGACGCTCTACCTTTCGGTAGATCCGTACATGCGTGGCCGGATGAGCGATGCAAAGTCGTATGTCGCCCCTTTCCCAGTCGGTGAAGTGTTGACCGGAGGCGTAGTAGGACAGGTAGTACAAAGCCGTAACGAGAATTTTCGCGTGGGCGACCTCGTCACCGCCGAACTGGGCTGGGCCAGATATTCTGTCTCCGATGGACAAAGGTTGAGGAAAATCGACCCTGCTGCGGGCCCCATTACCACTACACTCGGAGTCCTCGGCATGCCTGGCCTCACTGCCTATTTTGGCCTGTTGGACATTGGAAAACCGCAACCTGGCGAGACCGTTGTTGTATCTGGAGCTGCTGGAGCGGTGGGTTCCGTCGTTGGGCAGATTGCGAAGATCAAGGGATGCCGCGTCGTCGGTATTGCTGGGTCGGAAATCAAAGTTCGATACCTCGTGGACGAGTTGGGTTTTGATGCTGCTGTGAACTACAAAACGGACAATTTGCACGCCGCGTTGAAGGAAGCATGTCCAAACGGCGTGGACGTGTACTTTGACAACGTGGGTGGGGATGTCACCGACGCGGTGATCTATCGGATTAACACCAACGCGAGGATTGTGTTGTGCGGACAGATTGCGCAGTACAACCTCGACAAAGTGGACGTTGGTCCGCGACTCTTCACACAGTTGCTGATTAAGAGCGCCATGGTCAAGGGATTCATTGTAACTCAATACGCCAAGCGATCCGCGGAAGGAATTCAAGCGTTGTCGCAGTGGTTACGGGAAGGAAAACTCAAATATTCCGAACACATTGTCGAAGGCTTGGAGAATGCGGTGGACGCCTTCCTTGGTTTATTTCGTGGGGATAACATCGGGAAACAACTGGTCCACGTCTCGGATCCGGAATGAGGAATGGAAACATGATGTCCGCAATTCCCACGTCATTATTTCCCGAGAAATGTCGAACAGTGGCATGAAGGCATGCCGATTCAAATCTCTGCAATCACATAACCATGGGAAATCTCTCAGGGATAACTGCCTTACTCTGTGACAATCAAGGAATAAGGGGTACGGATGTCAGATCCGCACCCCTTATTTGCATATGCATCCCTGCTCACCATCGCACGACTCACGTTTGTGCGGTCATGTCGTACTCACAGACATGGTAATATCGTGAATGTACCTTGCATTCGATAGAAATGTCAGATGTTTTTAAAATAACGTCAGGATTGCAAGTACAGACGGCAGAATCCAGCTCGAAAGACTCTCCCTATCGCTATGCTGAGCTTGAATAGTTCTGAAACAAACGAAAGACAGGATGTGGAGGAGGTCTTGGCCATGCTTCCCCTGAAGACCGCGGACTTGTTGTTGGTGCACGGAACAAGCTTTGTGGACCGAGTCATTGAAGTCGTCTCGCGGAGCAAATACAGCCACGTAGCTGGCATTGTCAAGGAAAACGAGCTTATCGAATCACTTGGATTTCGCAAGACGAGTTATCAGGGCATTGACACCTACAAAGGTCATTCAGACTTGTTCACATGCGACCTACTCACCGATGACCAGCGAAAGCGGATTGTCCAGTTTGCCGTCGAACAGGTGGGTACAGGATACGACTACTTTCTGATTGCGTGGGAAGCAGAACACTTTCTGCTCGGGATTGATGTGCCGTTCCATGAACACGGTCGCTTTGATTGCTCTACGCTATGGGCGGACGCATACAAATCGGTCGACGTCGACCTTTGCCCAGGGATTTCTTTCCCGACCCCCGGAGATCTTGCTGCGTCCAAACTCTTGCGTAAGGTCGGTACGTTTTAATCGGACAAGCTAAATCTGCACACATGAGTACATGTGCCGTGACCAAACGGAAGATTCGTGAGCTTGTCCGTGCTTGAAACATGCTCATGTTCTGCCCTCCTCGCATAGGTTACCCCTGAAGCAGCGCGGAGGAGGAAAGATATGAGCCTTGGAATTGTCATTATGGGCCTGTTGGTGGGGCTTCTTGTGGGCCTCACGGGAGTCGGTGCAGCCTCCCTGTTGACGCCTTTTCTCGTCTTGCTCGGCGTGCATCCGTCCGTTGCTGTAGGGACGGATTTAGCGTATAACTCGGTCACCAAATTGTTCGGCACCATACAGCATTGGCGGCAAAAGACCATCAATGTTACAGCGGTCAAGTACCTGGCCATCGGCAGCCTACCGAGCGCTACCCTTGCGATTGGGTTATTGCACATCTACAGCCGAGCGTTTCACAACGAAGAAACACTCATCCAACATGGGCTGGGCGTCGTATTGATCCTCGTGGCCATCGCCACTTTGGTTCGCATCTTTTTTGACAAAAAACTGCGTACCAATCGCTGGCAGCTGAAAGCGATAGAACAAAAACGGCTGCTCACCATTACCATAGGCGCCGTCTTCGGGTTTTTGGTCGGCTTGACCTCCATCGGTTCCGGTTCCCTATTTGCGATTGCGCTCTTGTACCTCTACCGTATGTCAGGAGCCGAGCTGGTCGGTACGGATATTGCCCATGCATTGCTGCTAGCTACGACGGCCGGGGCATTGAACGCAGGCCTGGGCAACGTTAACTATATGCTGGCCCTGAACCTCCTGCTGGGCTCCATACCCGGTGTGCTCATTGGCAGCTGGCTGTCTGCGAAAGTCCCGTCACGACCCCTCCGTACCGTGATGTCTGTACTCATCCTTATTAGCGGTGTCAAACTCGTGTAGTGACGAGCAGGAGGCCTCTTAAGCCTCCTCCTCTTCCATGTGGGGGAACGTCATGTTAAATTTTCCTCGGAAATCGGTCAGCAGTTTGCGGAAATACTGTGGGCTAACTGTGCCGGCGGCACCGCGAAGGATCTCCTCGGCATACCAGTACGGGGGCGGGATCTCTGGTTGCTTGTCGCACACGACAAACGTCAACGCCTGCACCATTTGGCCGTCGCCTGTGGCAACGTCGACAAACGTAGGCCGGTATCGCCCTTTGTTCACACCCTCGCGCTCAAACAAGTAGTCCACCGCCGGTTGACCGATACGATAGACCTTACCTTCCACGACACCTTCCCCCTCGACAATGTCCGCGCGGCTCCCATCAGCGCTTCGAATGGTGAATTGCAGCGAATATCCAGTGAGCACGCCTCGCCCGACGATGTCTCGAAAGAGCGATTGTACGCCTTGCAAGATGAAGCGGTGGTCATCCATCGCCGAACCGTATGCGAAGTAGTAGAACCCCTCCTGTTCCCGCATCAAATGTACCTTCCAATCCCCCAGGCGAATCGGGGTCAAATCACCTGTTTTTCGCTCTTCGTACACGTACGTGTATGCCGGAACGGGCCCCTGATCTGTCTCGACAGACACAAGAATACGGTCATACTCGGAGTCAGGTTCGCACGGTTTGTACCCCTCCAACTCGTCCAGTCGTGCCAGTTGTTCGGCCGTCACGCGGTAGACCTCGCCGTAAACCCATCCCTCGTCGCGCACCACCATGGCCGGATAGCCGAGCCCCGTGTCGTAGAGCTCCCCGCGCGTCTTCCCCTGGGCGGCCACCAACTCCGCTCCGTCCAAAAGGTGGTGATATTGCTCGTGACGACGGAGCGTGCCATATACAAACACAGTGTACATGTCATCCATGTGGAAGCCCTCCATCTTGTCGTCGTATTCCGAACGTACCCTGTCTTATGAATATGCAACAGTTTGAATATGCAACAATGCTGGCCTGTGTAGGCACCCGGGATGTCTTCGGAAAGGTATCTAGTCAGACAAGCACCATCTGTGCTAATCTGCATATAAATACAAGTTTAAGGATTGATATTCATATGAACTCATCTAGAGTGCGGGTTGGTGTCGTCGGTGCCAGTGGCTATTCCGGATTAGAGTTGTTGCGGATTTTGGCGCACCACGATGGTGTCGAAGTGACGTATGTAGCTGGATCACAGGATGGTACGGAACCCCTGGGTTCGACGGCTCCGTTTCTCCCCGCAGCCATCGCATCATTGCGTACGGAAGCGTTCCATGCAGACCGAGCGACGGACCTTTGTGACGCGGTGTTCGTAGGACTGCCTTCCGGAGTGTCCGGCGCCATTGCGCTGGATCTGTGGAAGCGCGGTAAAACCGTCATTGACCTCTCCGGCGATCTGCGATTGCCAAAAGACGCGTATGAGTCTTGGTACAAGAAGGAAGCATTCGTAGAGCAACCGCAAGACGTCGGTGCAGTCTACGGCCTCACAGAGTGGAACCGTGAACAGATACAGTCCGCGCGATTGATTGCCAACCCAGGCTGCTACGCGACCGCCGCGTTGCTGGCTTTGCTTCCCGTCGTTCGAAGCGGCTTGGCGCGTCCCGGAATGCCCATCGTCATTGACGCGAAGTCTGGAGTGTCTGGCGCAGGGCGAAAGCCTGCTCAAAACACCTTGCTCGGTGAACTGCAGGAGAACTTTTACGCCTATAAAGTTGGTGCGCATCAACACACGCCGGAGATCCAGACTCAGTTAGGTCTTTCGGACCCTGCATCGGTTGTGTTGACAACACAGCTGTTGCCGACCATCCGAGGGATCTTCATCAGCGCCTATGTCCCAATCCACACCCCTGTTTCCGCAGATGATGTAATGGTATTGTATCAAAACGCGTACGGAGAAGAACCTTTCATCCACGTTCATCCGCCTGGCCGATATCCGGAATTGAAGCATGTGCGCGGCAGCAATCTCTGCTACATCGGATTCCACGTGCACGCCGAGGCCGGACTCCTGCAAGTATTTTCTGTCATTGACAATTTGCAAAAGGGTGCTGCGGGCCAAGCGGTCCAGAACTTCAATTTGATCTACGGGTTTCCTGAAACCACAGGCCTGCTCGTCAGTCCTATGTACCCGTAGTGCGAGGAGGAACCTGTTTGAATCGGCCTATTGTATTGAAAATCGGAGGATCTCTACAAGGAAAACACCTGGACGTCGGCGTCGCAGCGCTGGAAGCAGCGCGTAAGACCCGTGCTCCAGTTGTCCTGGTGCACGGCGGAGGGCCAGCCATTTCTGCCGCCTTGAAAGAACAAAACCTTGACCTTCCCTTCATTGATGGACATCGACTGACAACGCCAGAAGCGATGGACGTTGTAGAAGCCGTGTTGTCGTTGCAAATCAACCCATCCATTGTAGAGTGTCTCGAGAATTCAGGATATCCAGCCATCGGGTTGTCAGGCGCAGACGGAATCTTGTGGGCAGAGGCAAAACCTGGATTGCAGCGCACGGGACAAGTTCACCACGTGTCCACCGAGCCCATTGAATCTCTGTTGGCGATAGGAAAGACGCCCGTGTTATCCCCCGTCGGAGTAGACTTAGACGGACGGCGTTACAACA
The DNA here is from genome assembly GCA_963788285.1 of uncultured Alicyclobacillaceae bacterium. GTDB lineage: Bacteria > Bacillota > Bacilli > Alicyclobacillales > Alicyclobacillaceae > Alicyclobacillus_A. Next base: position 369,797 of record CAWBGB010000007.1, on the reverse strand, counting down.
TCAACGCGGACCTCGCGGCGTCTGCCGTGGCAGCAGCCCTGAAGGCACAGAAGATCATCTTCTTTACCGATGTTCCCGGCATCTACTCGAACTGGGAAAGCAAGTCCCGGCTTGTCGACACGACGGCTTGCGAGTTGCGAAGTTTGGCCGAGTCCGGATTGTTTCATTCTGGGATGCTTCCAAAAGTCAGCGCTGTGTTGGAAGCTCTGGACGGAGGGGTAGAGTCAGCCTACGTAATCCAAGGAGACCAACCCGACAACGCTGTACTGGCCGTTCAACATTCGCTCGGCACCCCGTGGAAAGACGCGTTTGGAACCCACATCACATCCACACCAGGAGGGAAAACTGCATGACCACGATCACCGAAGTCTCCCGACTCATGCCAAACTACGGAATTCCTGCCATCGAGATCACTCGCGGTCAGGGCGTGTACCTGTACAGTTCTGACGGTAAGGAGTACCTGGACTTCACCGCTGGTATCGCGGTCTGTAACCTTGGACACGCACATCCAGCTGTCACGGAAGTGATTTCAAAACAGGCGTCCACGTTGTTACATATCTCCAACTTGTTCGCCCACCCAGAACGTACCCGGTTAGCAGTCCGACTGACCCAACTGTCAGGACTCGACCAGGCATTTTTCTGCAATTCCGGCACCGAGGCGAACGAAGCTGCACTGAAACTGGCCCGAAAATATGCAGCTTCCCGCGGGGAAGCGGAGCGAGTGGAATTTGTGTCACTACCCCACGGGTTCCACGGTCGGACAATGGGTGCACTCTCGGTCACGCCAAAGCCGGCCTACCACGAGGGATACCGTCCGCTGTTGCCGGGCTGCACCACCCCAGAGACCTTGGAAGTCGTCATCGACGCCATCTCAGAGAAGACAGCGGCCTGCATTCTGGAAGTCATCCAAGGGGAAGGTGGTGTTCGCCCCTTGGATGCGGAGTTGTTACAAGCGATTCAAGCGCGCTGCAAAGAAACGGGCGCGTTGCTTATCGTGGACGAAGTTCAGACCGGCGTCGGGAGAACGGGGACGTTCTTCGCGTACGAAGCGGTCGGGATTCAGCCGGATATCGTCACCATGGCGAAGGGGCTCGGAAACGGCGTCCCGGTGGGCGCCGTACTTGCACGGGCAGAAGTAGCGTCCGCGTTTGGACCCGGATCACATGGATCAACGTTTGGCGGTAATCCGTTAGCAATGGCTGTGGCGAATGAGGTTCTGAATTACGTGGCAGCCCCCGAGTTTCTGGCACACGTGCGAGAGGTTGGCGCATACCTGGAAAATCAGCTGCTGGAACACTTCGATGAGGTGACGGGACGCGGGCTGATGTGGGGCTTCACGGTACCAGATGCGGCCCGGTTTATCTCGGCGGCGGCCGAGAAGGGCCTCTTGCTGACGACAGCCGGGCCGAACCGTGTGCGTATAATCCCGCCACTCATCATTGAGAAAGCCCATGTGGATGCGGCGTTGGAGATACTGAAGCAGTGTAAATAGATTGCAGTCGTGCGGTGGGGTTTTGTCGCTCAAGGCGAAACCCCACCTTGTCTATGAAATGATAGATACGACGAGCTCCAAACAAAAAACGCGCTCTCCCCGAATGGTAGAACACGTTGTGATGTCAAACTCAATATTCAACGGTTACACTGCTGAACACCCGTGCCTTCTCGGCGTGAACGGCAGTGTAATACACCATCGCCACCTCATCGCAGTGGTGAAACTTTTTACAGTGCACACAGTCCGCCCAAATCTTGTGGGGTAGCGTTTCCTTCTGCACTGTCTGAAACCCCAGTTTATCGAAGAACTTCGTCTGATATGTAAGCGACAGCACCTGCGGTACGCGCAGTCGCTCCGCCCTCTCCACCAGCGCGTTCACAATCTTGCGGCCCACGCCCTGCCCGTGAAAATCGGTTTTCACCGCAAGCGACCGGATTTCTGCGAGGTCTTTCCACAGCAAGTGTAGACCGGCTGTCCCTGCAATGTCCCCATCTTCCTCAGCGACGACGAAACAGTGCAGCGTCTCATACAACGACTTTTCCGTACGCGGTAGCATCAATCCTTCACTCGCAAAGTGCGCAATCAAGCGCTGCATCTCCGGTACGTCGTCGACGGTCGCCTGTCGAATCAGCATGGACAAGCCCCTCCTTTGAGCATTCTTGCCCGAACCTTCAAAGTTTAATTATATTCATGCGTTGTGATGGATATTTATACTTATACCACGCAACCGAATGAATATGCAATGAAGCGAAATGGCATTTTTCATTCTGTCCATCCAAATTTGTCCGGATCACAACTCGACTATTGATAAGTATTCATTTAAATGTATAATGATTCATAAAGTCTCTATGGAGATGTCAACCACGGTTGGGAAGGAGAATGCAAAGTGTATGCGTGGAAGCACGAAGTGAGCCCGCTAGGACTCGGCAATGGAATACAACCTCTAGGTGACGGATACCTGTCTGTCCGCCTCCAAACCGCCCTTATGGCGGCCCACCAGAGGTTGCGAGGAAGGGACCTTGTGGACTTCTCCGACTACACGACGGAAGACGTGCACGCGGTTCTCAAACTGGCGATGGTTCTCAAGGAAGCGCAAAAAACGAAATTCCCGCACGCCATCCTGACCGGTCAAACGCTCGCCCTGATTTTTGATAAGGCATCAACACGTACACGCATATCTTTCGAAGTCGGAATGGCCCAACTCGGTGGCCACGCCCTATTCATTCCCGGTGAAACTTCGCAAATGGGACGCGGCGAACCTATCGAAGATACTGCGCGCGTGTTGTCTCGATATGTGGACGGCATCATGATCCGAACGTTTGAACACTCCACAGTCCAACGGTTGGCCGAATATGCGTCCGTACCCGTGATCAACGGCCTGACGGATGATCACCATCCTTGCCAGGTGCTCGCTGACATGTTGACCTTGCTCGAACACACGGGACGATTGCAGGGACTCACGGTGACGTACATCGGTGACGGCAACAACATGGCTCACTCTTGGTTGCAATTAGCACCGAAGCTCGGCGTCAACATCCGCATCGCCTCGCCGCCGGGGTACCTGCCGGATCCAGCCATCGTCGAGCAAGCCAAGAAGGACGCGATTCGAAATCACTCACAGGTGTTGGTGACGTCTGATCCACAACGGGCCGTCGAAGGGACCGATGTTTTGTACACCGACGTCTGGGCCAGCATGGGCGACGAAGCAGAATCGGAGTACCGCAAACTCGTGTTCGCCGAATACCAGGTGAACAGCTCTCTCGTCCGGTACGCGAACCCAGCTTACCTGTTTATGCACTGCCTCCCCGCTCACCGCGGCGAGGAAGTGACAGCAGATATCATCGACGGAGAACACTCCATCGTCTTTGACCAGGCAGAGAATCGCCTGCACGCACAAAAAGCCATTTTATCCGCGCTGATGGCAGACGCCGGCGCATTCGGGGAGGAATAATTCATGGCAAAAAAACTGGTACTCGCATATTCGGGCGGTTTAGATACGTCAGTTGCGATTGCATGGTTAAAAGAGAAGTACGGATACGACGTTGTGGCCATGTGCGTAGACGTCGGCGAGGGCGCGGACCTCGACTTTGTCCAAAGGAAAGCCGTGCAAGTGGGCGCAGTGAAGTCGTACAAAGTGGACGCCGTCGAGCGGTTTGCAAAAGAATTCATCCTGCCCGCACTGCAGGCGAACGCACTGTATGAAGGCAAGTATCCGCTTGCCTCCGCCCTGTCACGCCCGCTCATCTCACAGCTGCTCGTCGAAGTAGCTGCCGCCGAAGGCGCTGAAGCGGTAGCACACGGATGCACGGGTAAAGGCAACGATCAGGTACGGTTTGAAGTCTCTGTCAAAGCGTTGAATCCCAAACTGAAGGTCGTGGCACCGGTCCGCGAGTGGAACTGGACGCGCGACGAAGAAATTGCATATGCCAAGGAACACAACATTCCTATTCCAGTCACACTCGACAGCCCCTACAGCATCGACGCGAACCTCTGGGGACGCGCCATCGAATGCGGGATCTTGGAAGATCCGTGGGCAGAGGCGCCGGAAGGAGCATTCCTGTGGACGCAAAGCCCTGAACAGGCGCCCTTGGATCCGGAATACGTCGAAATCACCTTCGACGAAGGCGTCCCAGTCGCTCTTAACGGCGAAGTTCTCCAATTATCTGAACTGATTTACAGGCTGAACGCCATCGCCGGCAGACACGGCGTCGGCCGTATTGACCACGTGGAAAACCGCCTGGTCGGAATCAAGTCTCGTGAAGTGTACGAATCTCCTGCTGGGCTCGTGTTGGTGCACGCACACAGGGAGCTCGAGTGCTTGACGCTCACCCGTGAAGTCGCGCAGTACAAAGCAGCGATGGAACTGGAATACAGCAAACTAATTTACAACGGTCTCTGGTTCTCGCCGTTGAAAACTGCAATGGACGCGTTCATTCAAGAAACACAAAAGTCGGTCACCGGATCTGTCCGCGTGAAGCTGTATAAAGGCAGCTATCAAGCAGTTGGCCGCAAGTCTCCGTATTCGCTCTACAAACATGAACTCGCGACATACTCAACGGGTGACACCTTCCGCCACGGCGACGCAGTCGGCTTCATCTCCCTCTGGGGCATGCCCACGACGGTGTACGCGGGGGTTCACGCATCGATGGACGGGGAGACCAACGGCAGCGTGACCAGTCCGTTCTCCGTGCTGGAGACCCATGCGGGCGACATTTCCCCTGACGTCACAACGCCATCCAAGAAGGTGGCTCAATGAAGCTCTGGGGCGGTCGGTTTACAGAGTCCACGGACCAACTTGTGGAGGCGTACACCGCCTCCATTGGCTTTGATCAGCGGCTCGCTGAAGTCGACATTCGGGGCAGCATCGCACACGCTACTATGCTCGGGCAGTGCGGAATCATTCCTGAACAAGACGCGAAGATGCTCGTGGATGGTTTGAAGTCGCTGCTAACCGATGTTCAGAAGGGCACATTAGAGTTTCGCGTCGCAGACGAAGACATCCACATGAACATTGAGCGATTGCTGCACGAGCGAGTCGGCCCAGTGGCTGGAAAATTGCACACCGCTCGCAGCCGAAACGACCAAGTGGCACTGGATATGCACCTGTTCATGAAAGTCGCCTTGCAGCAAATCGAAGCAGCCATACGCGAGCTGCAGACGGCGCTGGTGGAAGTTGCCGAAAAACATCTGGGTGTCATCATTCCTGGTTACACGCACCTACAACGGGCACAACCCGTTTTGCTCGCGCATCACCTGTTGGCGTACTTCTGGATGTTGGAACGGGATGCCGATAGGATTCGAGATACCTTCAAGAGGACGGACATGATGCCACTTGGCGCAGGTGCTCTCGCGGGCACAACCTTCCCGATTGACCGGGAACTGGTTCAGCGGGAACTGGGCTTTGCTGAGTTGTACGAAAACTCCTTGGACGCAGTATCGGACAGAGACTACCTGGTTGAATTTCTGTCTGCGGCCAGCTTGCTCATGATGCATCTATCGCGCTTCTCAGAGGAATTGATTCTCTGGAGCAGCGAAGAGTTTGGGTTTGTGGAACTAGCAGACAGATACTGTACGGGCTCGAGTATGATGCCACAAAAGAAAAATCCGGACGTCCCGGAACTCGTCCGCGGCAAGACAGGCCGTGTGTACGGCCATCTGATCGGGTTGCTGACGGTGTTGAAGGGACTCCCCCTAGCCTATAATAAGGACTTGCAAGAAGACAAGGAAGGCGTATTTGACACTTTGGATACGCTGTTGCCGGCGCTGTGGCTGTTTACCGGCATGGTCAGAACGATGAAAGTTCGCGAGGACAGGATTGCGGCTGCACTCGCACGGGACTTTTCCAACGCAACGGACGTCGCAGATTACCTTGTTCGGAAAGGATTGCCGTTTCGCGAGGCACATGCGGTTGTTGGAAAACTCGTACTCTACGCGCTGAGTAACGGTAAAAATCTAGCGGAATTGTCCCTCGACGAGTACAAAGTTCAGTCAGTATTGTTTGACGCCGACGTGTTTCAAACGGTTTCACTCGAGACGGTTGTCAACCGGCGTGAGGCACGAGGTGGTACGGCGAAGTCCACCGTGGCGTTTCAATTGCAGCTCGCCAAGCAGAAACTTGCACTGGCGTAGTCGTTGAGCATATGTAGATGAAAAAAATCCCTCATCTTGCATGAGGGATTTTTTTCTGATCCAAATCTAGCAAATCGGCGTTGTTGTACAGGTGCGTACGAACCCACCAGGTACAAGCAGGAAGAACAAGACGAAGATAATCAAAAACACGACTGCCCATCGGGTGAAACCACCAAATACGCCTCCATCGTACATCCAGGTCAACTCCCTTCAATGGGATTGGTTTATCATTTGATTCCGTGTGCTCAGTAAGCTCCACCAGCTCCTGCATATCCGCCGGTAAACGGAACAAGCAGGATGAACAGTACGAAGATAATCAAGAACACGACTGCCCATCGGGTAAAACCACCAAAACAACCACCATCGTACATTCATTTCAACTCCCTTCAGTGGAATTTATTGTCACCCCATCAGCGTGCTCAGTAAACTCCACCAGCTCCTGCATATCCGCCGGTAAACGGAACAAGCAGGATGAACAGAACGAAGATAATCAAGAACACAACTGCCCATCGGGTGAAAGGACCGAAACATCCACCATCGTACATACCAAGTCACCTCCCCCAACCAAATGTACTCTTAGCGTATGGGGGAAGGATCGTTTGTGAGTCGGCTCGTATCATATAAAGGGCGCCCTGATTGTTATCTCGTAAAGGCGCCCTAATGGTTATCTCAAATTGTTCCTCTACTGGATGCCACGGCACAGCGGTATCTCATGACTCAGGGCTTCAATCCGAGTTCGCGAAAATGTTGATACAAAAGCCCGAGGATGGACTTTCGAGTGAACAGTCCAGCAAAACGACCGCTTTCCTCCTCCACGCATAGGAACGGACGATTGATGGTCAGTTCCAACGCTTTCAAGATGGACTGGCCGACCTGAATGGTGGGAACTTCGCGGCTCATGACCGCATCCACAGTTAGCTCATGAAGTGAATCCACGTCGTATCCATCCAATCCGGCGATGGCGTTCATAATCAGATTTGTGTTGATGGTGCCTTGTACCACAGAGTCTCTATCCAACACCGGAATCGCAGAGTATCCGGAATTCGTCAGTACCAGCAACGCGTGGTCGAGCGAGTGATTCGGACTGACAACCGCGACATTTTGAGCGCGAATCATCAGCGCCTCGACCGGTTTTCGTACAATATCATTTACAGTTTCGTGCGTCACGCTGTATCCACATCCTTTCTACGAGGACGATGGCTTGCCACCACGAGCAAAGATGTCATCCACGTAATTGAACGTCTAAGGGTGGCATTCCGCATTCCATTTTACAGCATATGAATGAGCGGGCGTTGGAGGATTTATGAGGATCCCGTGAGATTTGTGTGGTCAGAGACACATGAAATGATGGCACTACAAAAAAAAAAGCAGATGCTCCATTAGGAGCACCTGCGAGGCCGCAAAGGTCACACATGGGCGACTCTGCGGGACTTCCTCCGATTGACACGCTCACTGTTTGCGTGTCGCTGAAATTCAGGCAGGGACCGTACACACACTGAACATACGGTACCAAACATAAATGTAACGATCGAGACGTGGATGAGGAACGCCGTTAGGCTCAGGTGCGTGTAGATCAACAAGGCGCCGCTTACAGCCTGCAAGCACGCCAGGAGGAGCGCCATCCGGCACTGCTTAAACAATCTCGGCACCTGCGCTCTCATCCGGTACGACTTGACTGCGAGCAATATGAACAACACAATCAACCCAAGCGCGAAAGAGCGGTGGACGACGTCAATAATGAACGCAATTCCAGCGTGCTGATACGTCTCCACAGGCAACGGCCAGCCTTGAAAGTGCCGGCCTGCGCCGGTACTGGCCACATAGGCTCCAAAGTAAATCGATACTAGCAAGTACAGCAGGGTGAACCAGGCCCACTTCGCGAAGGACGTATCGGACAACGCGCTGCGAAGCGGTACCATTTGAGAAGGTCCCCCTGCGAGGTCAATCTGTCCTATGATTTGTGTCAACGTGAGCACAGCACTGAAGCAGATCAGCGAAACTCCCATATGAAAGGCCGTCACAGCCGGCGGATTTACAAACAGTACCGCCATGGCACCCAGTGCTGCTTGCAACAAGACAAACAGAACCGCGATGGAGATCAGGACTTTGACTTCAATCCACGCTCCGTAGCGTCGCCAAGCCCATACGGACAAAGTGAGCAACGTCACCATAAACACGAAGACAATGGCCCGGTGCGTAAATTCAATCGCAGCAGCTTCTTGCCAATGCGCTGGCAAAATGCCGGTGGAACTAAACGGCCAGCTGCGTCCCAAGCCCTCTGACGAGTTCGTGTCCGTATCGACATAGCCCACCATGTTGACGACAAACACCAGAATGAGCGCCACCACAGACAGCCAGTATACCTTTCCTTTTTTCGCCACGGAAGAAGTGCGAGACATCCTCTTCACCTCCTTGTGGGTGCGGGCCGCCTTAGAAAACGGCACCCACCACTATCGCTGCAAACATTGCCGGTAGGTACAAAAGTGACGCCAGGAACGTCCGCCGTACCCAGACGTTCGCGCTGTCCGGTTCGCGCAGCATCTTGACCGTCACCGCAAAGAACGCAGCCCCAATCAACATTGCGCAAACGAGGTATATCCAGTGGAAAGACCCCGTAAAGTACAACGCAATCCCTGTCAGCCACAAGATGGCTGCGTACCATACGGACTGCACTTTGGTGGTTCTTGCTCCACGTACAACAGGCATCATCGGTATGCCTGCCCGGCGATAATCCTCGTTCTTCAACAACGCCAGCGACCAGAAGTGCGGCGGTGTCCAAAGGAAAATCAATCCGAACATCAGCCAGGCTGCAATGCTCACGTGCCCCGTGACTGCGGCCCATCCCATGAGCGGCGGCACTGCACCAGCGCCGCCCCCTATCACGATGTTTTGCGGAGTGCTTCGCTTTAGCCACATCGTGTAGATGACCGCGTAGTAGATGAATCCAGCCACCGACAACACTGCCGTCGTAGTGTTTAACCAGACTGCGCAAACCACCACGGAGAGAACACCGAGCGCTATCCCGAGCCACAAAGCCGCCCACGCCGGAACCAGCCCCATCGGGATGGGGCGGTTGGCTGTCCGCTTCATCACTTTGTCGATGTCGCGGTCATACCACATGTTGATGGCAGCCGATCCCCCCGAAGAAAGCGCCAGCCCGATGATCAACGCCGCTGCCACCCGAAAGCTTGGCAAACCGCGTTGGGCGGCAATCGCCGCACAGTAGGCAGTCAACACTACAAATGCTGTGATACGAGGTTTGGTCAATGTGACATAGGCTTTCACAATGTTCCAGAACGAACTGTCCACCGTTGATTTCACTGCGAGTGACTCTGCTCTCGCGACTGACATGAGCGACACCTCCTTCCTAGTATGTTCCGATACCACATATTTCTATGTGCAAATTCTCACGCGCTCTGCTATTGAACTTGTGATCCGAAAGACATAATCCAAATCGAAGCAAACACAAAAACGAAAGTGAAGAAAAACCCGAGGCACAGGACGATTGTTTGATAGGCAGGTCCACTGCCATCCCCGTGCGTAAAGTGCATAAACATGAACAGCTGTACAAAAATCTGCAATACGGCACAGAACAGAATCCCTATCGACAACGGCGTCGGCGTGAGTACATGGTCAAGTACCAACCATAGCGGGATAACCGTCAGCACCAGTGAAATCACATACCCAATGACGTACTGCCAGGGAAACGACGGCTGATGCCCTGCCGTTGGCGTTTGATGTTGTCCCGCCATCTCACATCACCCCCATCAAGTAAACAACCGTAAACAGGAACACCCACACGATGTCGAGGAAGTGCCAGTACATGTTGACAATGTACACCTTGCGCGCGGTGATTGGCGTAATTCCGCGTCGGCACAACTGAATGATGATGCTCGTCATCCAGAGAATACCGAGCGACACGTGGCATCCGTGCGTTCCAACAAGTGTAAAGAAAGCGGACAGAAAGGCACTGCGCTGCACCGTTGCGCCAGCCATTGCCATATGAACGAACTCGTTAACCTCGAGACCAACGAAGGACAATCCGAGCAGTGCCGTGACAACCAACCATCCAATGACTCGATTGCGATGGCCGCGATGCATCTCAAATGTCGCCAAACCACCCGTAAAACTGCTTGTTAACAAGATGAACGTTTCTGCTGTAAAACTGGGGACGTCAAACAACTCTTTGCCCGTCGGTCCCCCGTCTGTATGTGTACGCAACACGATAAACGTTGCGAACAAGCAGGCAAACAAGATCAGGTCCGTCGCGAGAAACACCCAGAAGCCCAAGATCTTCAGAGAGCCGTCTTCAGTCTGGAATTCAATGGGCCTATCGGGATAATCCACGTGAACATGGTCCCCGGCCCCGTGGTGATGCTCCACGTTGTTGTGGGCGAGCGTGGTCATCCTTGCAACCTCCCCAGTGCCGATTCCGTGTGGATGACTTCATCCACGGGAATGTAGTAATCGGTGTCGTATTCAAACGAACGCCGGAACAAACAAACGGCAACGCCAAGGCCACCAATCACAGCAATTGGAATGACGCCAAACACAAACCCAATGCCGATGATGAAGAAACAGATGGATATGATAAATGGACGCCCTGAATTCTTCGGCATGTGAATCGGCTTGATGTCGCTCTTCTTTGGAAGGAAGTCCTTCTTATCGACTTCCCCTTGCTTCGCCATCCACCATGCGTCACGTCCTTGAATGGTCGGAATGGTGGCGAAGTTGTAGTGCGGCGCTGGCGATGGCAAGGACCATTCCAGAGTGCGTCCATCCCACGGATCGCCCGTCAAATCGCGTTCGCCGTGCTTGATGCTGTAAATGACCTGCCAGACGATAAATAGGAACCCAATGCCCATCAAGTACGCCCCGATGGTCGAGATGAAATTCGGAACGGTCCAGCCGAGCCCCGCCGGGTACGTGTACATGCGGCGTTGCATACCCATGAGCCCAAGTGCGTACTGTGGCATGAAGCAGACGTAGAAACCAATATTAAAGAACCAGAAGGCCCACTTTCCAAGGCGTTCGTCGAGCTTGAACCCAAACATTTTTGGCCACCAGTAGTACATGCCAGCGAGCATTCCGAACAGTGTACCGCCAATCAGCACTTGATGGAAGTGCGCAATCAGGAAGTAACTGTTGTGGTACTGGTAGTCCGCTGGAGCGACGGCCAACATAACACCGGCAGCGCCACCGATAGAAAAACACGGAATGAACGCGACAGCCCACATCATAGGCAACGTCAAGCGAATCCGTCCTCGGTACATAGTGAACAACCAGTTGAACACCTTGACCCCGGTCGGGATGGCGACGACCATGGTTGCAATGGCAAAAAACGTGTTGACGTCCGCACCTGCGCCCATCGTGAAGAAATGGTGCACCCAAGTGAGAAAGCCGACGACGCTGATGGCCAAGAGCGCCAACACCATGGACCCGTACCCGAACGTCGCTTTCCGCGAGAACGTGGAAATGACTTCCGAGAGCACACCAAATGCAGGTAGAATCACGATATACACTTCGGGGTGACCCCAGATCCAGAACAGGTTGATGAACATCATCGGATCCCCGCCGTGCGCGATCGTGAAGAAGTGCGTACCGAGTACGCGGTCCAACAACAACAGAGCAAGGTCAACCGTCAAAACCGGGAACGAGAACAGAATTAATACAGTAGTCGCCAGGACCGACCACGTGAACAGCGGCATGCGAGATAGGGTCATGCCCGGAGCGCGCATCTTCAAAATCGTCACAAGGAAGTTGATCCCCGTGGCAATAGTACCAATACCTGCAATCTGCAGTGCGAGCAGGTAGAAGTTTTCGCCGGGTCCGGGGCTGTAGCCAAGTTCCGAGAGCGGCGGGTAACTGGTCCACCCTGCGTTTGGAGAACCACCGATGACAAACGATATGTTCAGCAAGAACGCGCCAAAAAAGAACAACCAAAAGCTAATCGCGTTCAGGTACGGGAAGGCTACGTCCCGTGCGCCAATCTGCAGTGGTACAACAATGTTGAACAACGCAATGATGAACGGCATAGCCATGAACAGAATCATGATGGTGCCGTGTGTCGTAAAGATTTCATCATAGTGCTCCGCATTCAGGAACTGCATGTTTGGAAGTGCCAACTGTGTACGCAGGAGCTCTGCGTCCACTCCGCCGCGGAAGAGCATGAGCAGCGCTGCAATCAAGTACATGATGCCAATCTTTTTATGGTCAACGGTGGTCAGCCATTCGCGCCACAACCAGCCCCATTTCTTGAACTTCGTCAGCGCGAAGACAATCGCCACACTTGTCAGGATAATCAACACATCGGACCCAAGAATCAAGGGGTCCGTAATGAAAATCCCCCAATGTGGAAGCGTGGTGTTCACAGGGATGTTCACAGGGGTCTTCACAGGTGTTTCCTCCTCTCGTCAGTGGCCCATGTTCATGTTCGACATGTTCATGTTCGACATGTTCATGTTCGACATGTTCATGTTCGACATGTTCATGTTCGACTTGCTGAGCTGTTTTTCGTGTTTCTGGATGAAGAGTTGCTCGGCTTCTGACTGCCATACATGTATTGGCCGCCGTCTTCCATCACGACGTCGTCAAACAATCCAGGCGGATATGCAGAATACGAAGCCGGTTGGGCCAAGCCAGGCTGTTTCAGCACGTTGTATCCAGCCATCGTGAGCTGTGGCGCCGTGGTCTTCACGTGCTTCACCCAAGCGTTAAAGTCGGATTCAGACGCCGCAACGACATTGAAGTTCATATGTGCGAATCCGGCGCCCGTGAAATTGGCCCCGTATCCGTCGTACTTGCCAGGTTTGTCCGCCTCCAGCCAGAGCCCCATGGCCATGCCTGGCATCGTGTATTCCTGACCGCCAAGCTGTGGAACCCAAAACGAGTTCATCGGTGCGTCGGCGGTCACCTGAAACTGTACAGGCACGTCGGTCGGAATCTCGCAGTAATTGACCGTAGCAATCTTTTGATCTGGATACTCGAACAACCACTTCCAGTCCAGCGAAATGACGTCAATGGTGAGGGGCTTCACGTTCCCGTTCGATGCCGGCGGTTCGGTCAGCGAGTATATCGTCTTCGCTGTATAGGCGCCGAGAATCGCGACGATGGCGATGGGGACACCCCACCACACATACTCCAGCGTCCGACTGTGCACCCATTCCGGGCTATAGGGAGCGGTATTGCCTGGCTTATCTCTGTACCGATAAAGAATAATGGCCAGCAAGATTAATACAGGGACGATTACAATCGCAACCAAAATGGCTGAGAAAATAATGAGGTGTTCTTCTGTGTTCCCAACAGGCCCAGCCGGATCTAATACTTGGAATTCTTCCGGACTGCAGCCAGTGAGAAGTACCGTAGCCGCGGCAACGATGGCCGAGATCTTGCCGAGGTGCGGGGGAAGTCTTCGAAACACTGCACCTCTCTCCTTTCCTTCCAGTATCACGCAATCTCTCTCGGGTACGAACAGGCGTGTCAATGCGCCGTTTGGACCCTCTGACGAGTCCGAACGGACTCCTTGCAAATCACAGAATACGCCCGATTTCGCGTCATGCCAGCGTCTATCGACACATGTTCATGAACTAGTCACAATGATGTTCACAGACCTGTCAAAATGGAAGAAAAGCTAAATTATCAGATAAAAATTAAAGTAGACCCAATCCGCTCGGCGTGCGCCTTTATAGAAATGGCTTTGATTCAGCGCGCTTCGCCCCCTTGTCTCGTAGGCAGAAACGTCTCATACTTTTGACAACTGATGAGTGAGAGGGGAGCACATGATGAGTACAGGCACGCCGTACGAAGCGATTGTCGTTGGCTCAGGTTCCATGGGCCTCGCTGCGGGGTATTATCTGTCGAAACAAGGCGTCAAGGTCCTCCTGCTGGATCCTCACGAGCCCCCGCACACCTTTGGGAGCCACCATGGCTCCACGCGGCTCATCCGCATCGTTTATGCCGAAGGAGCGTCGTACATTCCGCTCGCTTTACGCGCGCGTCAACTCTGGATCGAGTTAGAACAGGAGTGGACAGACATCCACCACAAGGCGCCCGATTCACTGTTTGCAAAAGTCGGCGTGTTGAACATCATGCACCCACGCGCCACCAGTATCGCAGGCGTTGAAGCCAGCGTTCGCGAGTACGGGCTCCCATGTGAGCGGCTCACCCGTTCGGATGCTATGTCTCACTGGCCCGGCCTTGCCATGCCGGAAGGATACATCGCCCAGTTTGATCCCCAAGGCGGCGTGCTCTTCAGCGAGCGCTGCCTGCTCGCGTATAAGGAACTTTGCCTTCGCCACGGTGCAGCCACCCGCTTTGGCGGACAATTGGATGGCATAAAAATCCTCGTGGACAGTGTGGAGGTCTCGTGGAACGGGGAGACATTTCAAGGCCAACATTTATTGCTGTGCACAGGCGCAGGAACGCCCGCTGTGCTCAAACGCTGGTTTCCGGAGTGGGAACTTCCGATGCAACCGTTGCGCAAAGTGTTCGCCTGGTATAAGACGAATCCGGAAACGAACTTGGACCCATCGCTGTACAGAGCACCGCAGTTCCCGGGATTTTGTGTGGAAACACAGAGCGCCTGGTTTTACGGATTTCCAGACTTCGGCGACGGTGTGAAAGTTGGAAGACACGACGGCGGAATCCCCTGTACACCAGGCACAGTGGATCGGACGTTTCACGCGGGAGAGGCGGAAGATCTCGAGTTACATCGATTCCTGGCCGAGTTCTTACCGGGAAACAGTGGTCCACTCAAGGAAGGAAAAGTCTGTATGTACACCATGACACCCGACGAAGATTTTCTCATCGGGACCCACCCGGGACACCCACATGTGCACCTAGCTGCCGGCTTCTCTGGCCACGGCTTCAAGTTTGCAAGCGCTGTAGGAGAAGTGCTGGCACAGATGGTGACTGAGGGACAGCCTAGGTTGAACGTGTCGCACTTTCGACCGGATCGGTTTTGAAATGATATTCAGCGTGTACGCTGTACAGGTACAGCTCATCTCAAAAACGGAACGGAAAGAACAGTGAAGAATGACGGTTCCGCTTTATACGAGCTCGGTGTTCGGCGTCGGGCCGAGGTCGTCCGCGTGAGAAAGGCTTGTACATGTAGGTCGCTACATTGGTACAAGTGGGAATCACTACCGCAAGAACCATACATGATTGCTGCCTCCACCACGCACAATAGTGCCTGCAGTTCAATCCCAGCACACAGGAGGTAGAGCAATGACCAATCCGCAGAAAGTGAAAAACGACATTCGTCAGGACCTTCAGCAATCGGCTGGTGCCAGCAATCAGTTCCAGTCCCAGTCCGCTGGAGCAGCTGGCCAAATGACCAGCAGCGTATCCGGCACAGATGCGCAACAGGTCCAAAACGAAATCCAACAGGATCTGAGCAACTCCACTTCCCTTGGACTGCACTCGGGCACCAATGCTCAGAAGGTCAAGAACGACATTCAGCAAGATTTGAAGTAAGCTTGGCGGCACCCCCGACGCTAGCCGTTGGGGGTGTTCCCCTGTTCAAAATATTATGCAATAGTGGAGCATTGACGATTCATGCATCGGCTCACCAGCTTTGCCCCCACCTCGCCGAGAATGGCATTGACCAAGGCATCGTGAACGCCGAGATAAGGTGCAATCCGAGCGTGCACACCTGTCCCCAGCAAGACACGCTCAACTCGGTCCGGGAGCTTTTCCGTCAGATACCCAGCGAACAACAAGTATGGGAGTATCCACACTTCCCTGTCACCACGCTCAACCATAGTCTGCAATGCGGCTTCCATTTTCACGCCTGTGCCGGATAGATACGCGGTCTCCAACGTGGAAATGTGGTGGTCCATCTGTAGTCGAAGCGCGGCTTGTTCAAACGTGGCTTGCGCCTTCGGGTCTTTGTTCCCACGGCCAATGAACAAGACCGGTGCGTCGCTGCTGCTGTCATAGCCAGCTTGCCGCAACCGATTTGCGGCCACGCTGAGAAAAGCAGGGAGATGGCCCAGAGATGGCGTCATCCGAAGCGTCACATCGGGATGGACTGCGCCCGCTGCCGCTATCATTCCGGGCACATCATGTTTGAGGTGGTGTGCTGTAAACAAGAAGATAGGGACGAGAAGTACATCCGTCGCCCCGTCTGCAATGCACTGGTGGATACCATCGACAACGGTTGGTTTGGCAAATTCCACAAACGAGTGATGGACAATGTGGACGTCTCTTGGAAGTCGTCTTGCGACTTGAGATGTGAGCGCGCGAAATTCCGCCAGCCCCTTTTCGTTCTTCGTACCGTGTCCGACAAATAGAATGCCCGTCGTCATGGCGCACCCACCGTCCAACCGAGTTGCTGTGCGCCACTTTTTTGTCCCAGGTACAGGGCGCGCATCACGGACTCGGACCAAGGTGTTTCCGCATGGACTTCGTCGTACCCCTCTGCCAACCATTCTTCCATCAACACCGTCGACGGATGTGTGTTCTGCAAGCGACGCCAGGACAGGACTTGCACCTTCACGCCGTGCCGGAGCACAGCAGTCGCCTGGTTCGGGTGCCACACAGGCACCTCTTCCGCGAAGACCCGTCCACGCATCAGAGCCGCATCCATCCAAGACAACAGCGACCTGGATGCTGGCGATTCTGCCACGAAATCCGGGACAATGCCATGTGCACACAAGGCGTCGGCGGCTGAGGTACTGGTGACTGCAAACTGCATCCCCGCCAACTGTCGAACGTCTGTAACCGACGCTCGCCAATGATGGAAGAAGTCCCGCACGCCGAGCGCTGTGTGAAACAGCCACGAAGACGGGCCGTCAAGACTGCCTGTAATGGCGACCTTCATTACATCACCATCCAGCTGCAGGATATCCTCTACCGCAAAGGCTACCGTTTCCGCGCCTAAGCGTTCCAGGCCACAGGACAACTCATCTGCAGCCTCCCTCGTTTCTGCCGCGACTAAGATCCGTTTGCCGGAGAGCGGTCGCAGTTCCGACCACTGCAGCGTTTCCCGGGCGGCGACAACTGGGCCGATGACAATGCAGGCGGGCGCTTGAAAGCGTGCTGCTTTCACCTTTGCGACGATATCTGCTAGCGTACCCACCAGTGTCTGCTGGGTGGCGCGTGTTCCCCAGCGAATGAGCGCAATCGGCGTATCGGGAGCCTTCCCATACGCCATCAGGTGTTCCACAATGTCAGGCAACTGACGTACTCCCATGAGAATCAGCAGTGTCCCGTCCACGTTGGCGAGTGCTTGCCAGTCGAGCGAATCTTCTTCACCTTTGCAGCGATGGCCCGTGACCACGGTAAACGAAGGAGAGACGGAGCGGTGGGTGACAGGAATGCCAGCATACGCCGGTACCGCGACGGCGGACGTGACTCCTGGAACCACTTCCCACGGGACGCCTTCCGCTTGCAGATAAGCTGCTTCTTCGCCGCCGCGTCCGAACACAAACGGATCGCCCCCTTTCAGACGGACGACCGTCTTTCCCGCTTTGGCCAGCTCCGCAAGCAACTGGTTGATAGACTCCTGAGCCATGGTGTGATGATTTGCGGACTTCCCAACAAAGTACAATTCCGCATCGGGTTTGGTATACCCCAGCAACCTCGGTGAAAGCAGGCGGTCAAACACCACTGCGTCCGCACATTCAAGGCACTGCTTCCCCTTCACGGTCAACAGTCCGGGGTCCCCCGGTCCAGCACCAATGAGATACACACGGCCTGACACCATCGCGGCTTTCCTCCCTACCCGACCGAAATCGACTCCAGTTCGCGCAGTCGCTCCAATCCGACACGGTGACAGAAATCCCCAAACCGCTCATTCGGCAGACGCTCTTCTGCGTACACCTTCAACAGGGGGCGGACAGTGTCCACCAGTTTGTCGAGAGGCACCATTTCCTTGAACAGTTGGTTCAACCGCGTGCCTTCCGCATTGGCGCCGAGAAATACATCGTATTTCCCCAGGGCGCGCCCGACAAAGCCAATTTCAGCGATATATGGACGTGCACAACCATTCGCACAGCCCGTCATACGAACGCTGATACTCTCCTCACCAAGTCCAAGTTCCTCTAATGCCGACTCAAACTGCCTGATCACCGCCGGAAATACCCTCTCCGACTCCGCAATGGCCAACCCGCAGGTAGGGAGAGCCACGCAAGTCATAGACGCCCGCCGCGTCGGTGGCAACTCGGACGCCAACTGGATCCCTGCAGCTCGAAGCTTCTGCTCAATCTCATCCAGCGCTTCCACGCTCAGTTCCGTGAGCAACAGGTTTTGCTGCGTGGTCAAGCGGATCACTGGGCGGTACGTTTGCACAATCTCGCGCAACACGGTCTTCAACGGAACTTCATCTGTATCCCGTATACGCCCGCTTGCGATGAACAGCCCAAGGTATCCCTTGCCGCTTTCATCGACGTGGCGCCCAAGGTGATCCGCAGAAGAATGCCATACCAATTCTCTCGGCGGCAACAGTTTCGCTCCGTACATCGCTTCCACTTGTGCTTTGAACCAATCCAGGCCGTTTGCCTCAATCAGGTACTTCATTCGTGCAAATTTTCTATCCACACGATTGCCGTGGTCGCGTTGCACCTTCACAATGGCGGTGCACACATCGACTAACTGATCTCTCTTCACAAACGCCAGCGGCTTTGCAAGCGCCGGATGCGTATTTTTGTCGCTGGCCGTGCGGCCCATGCCACCGCCTACAACCAGTGTGTAGCCTGCTACTGTGTTCCCTTCGCGATGCGCGACAATGCCGATGTCATTCGAGTAAATATCGCTGCAATTGTCACCCTCGTACGCGAAAGCAAGCTTAAACTTCCGTGGGAGGTACGTACGCCCGTAGACCGGTTCCTCGTTTTCACCTTCGTCTAGGGGGACCTTTTCACCATCCAACCAGATTTCGTGGTAGGCGTGCGTCTTTGCCGACAGGCGGTCGACCACAGCCAGCAAGTCCGCGCGAACTTCGTCATAAAACGGTCCGTGATGCGGGGCGGCGCAACAGATGGTATTCCGCACTTGATCCCCGCAGCCACCCAGGGTTGTGATGAGAACCTCGTTGATAGAACGGATGGTCTCCTTCAAGTGATGCTTGAGCACACCGTGCAACTGAAACGTCTGACGCGTTGTAATGCGCAGGCTGCCGCTGCCGTACAAATCTGCCAAGCGGTCAAACTGCAGGTATTGATCGGCATTCAGCACGCCGCCCGGAATCCGGGCGCGGATCATCATCGAGTACGCGCGTTCTTTTCCTTCTTTCTTAAGCTCTTTGCGCAAGTCGCGGTTGTCCTGCTGGTAGACCCCGTGAAATTTGAGGACTTGAAAGTTCTCCTCCGAAAAGTGGCTCGTCCCGTCCTGCAACGCCTCCGCAATGGTTCCCCGCAAGTGGTTGCTGGCTTCTTTAATCTGCTCTACTTTGGACACTTTCTTCTCATCAGCCAACTGTAATCACCTCCGCCAGTCCTTGAACAAGCACATCTGCCACTTCCGGCCGCGTAAACTTGGGCGATGGCCTTTGGCCGGATCGCAAAATTTGACGCACTTTTGTTCCGCTGAGCATGTAGCGGTACTCGGCGTCGTGTGGACAGGTTTTCTCCGACGCCATACCGTCGCATTTCTCACAGTAAAAACTGTTTTCAAAGAAAAGGGGTTGGATGCCGAGCTCTTCTGGACGGAAATTACGGAAAATGTGCTGGGCGTCGTACGTACCGTAATAGTTGCCAACACCGGCGTGATCGCGTCCGACAATGAAGTGCGTACAGCCGAAGTTTTTGCGCACCAGTGCATGGAACACGGCCTCCCTTGGACCCGCATACCGCATGGCAGCCGGGTATACGGCCAGGAACACACGGTCCTTCGGATAGTAGTGATCCAACAGGACCCGGTAGCTGCGCATCCGCACATCCGCCGGGATGTCATCTGCCTTCGTTTCTCCAACCAGCGGATTGAGAAACAGTCCGTCTACAACTTCCAGGGCAGACTTCTGAATGTATTCGTGCGCCCGGTGAACTGGGTTGCGCGTCTGAAAACCAACCACCGTGCGCCATCCGCGTCGTTCAAACGCCGCGCGGGTCTCGACTGGATCCAGGTAGAACTCCGCAAATTCGCTAGGTTCTTTGCGATTGAGGAGGGTGATCGGTCCAGCCAAATGGTATGGGCTTTGCTGCAACAGGCGCTTAACCCCGGGATGTTCCTCGTCGGTAGTCCCGTATACGCCCTTTGCTTCCACCCGCTTATCTACACGGTAGACTTCTTCCACATCGAGTGTTCCGTATATGACACCATCTTCGCCAACGAGTGCGACGGTTTCTCCGACCTTGACTGCCTTCGCAATGTGCTCCTTCACCGGCAAGGTCACTGGAATGGTCCAGACCAAGCCGTTCGACAGGTGCATCTCTTCGATAATCCTTTGCCAGTCCCCTTGGTTGACGAACCCTGTCAGTGGGGAAAATACGCCCACTCCAATCAATTCAAGGTCAGAAATCGCCCAGTTTGAAATCACAATCTTTCGTAAACTCTGTGCTTCGCGAAGAGCTTCCACCCTGGCCTGCCCGGTGAGTTGACGTTGTACCAACACACCGCCGTGGGGTTCAATGAGAGACACGTGCTTCTCCTCCTCCATGTCGTTGTCAGAAACATAGCAAAACTCCACTGTGGCCTTGAATGGACGGCGTTTGCACGGTTATTTCGCAAGTAAATTCCAGCTGGACCAGCCGAGCATCATGACAATCGCGGTTTGGACCGCCCACTCTGGCATGCGGACGGTCATGCGACTGCCGACGAGGATGCCAGGGATGGATCCACACAGCAGCGCAAGCACCATGGGTAAATCCACGTTGCCAAAGGCCAGGTGCGCAATGCCACCCATTCCGGTCACCAACATGCCCTGCAAGATGTCTGTACCGACCAGCTTCGCCGCAGATATGGGATAAAGCAGGCCGAGAACGGCGATATACAGGCTCCCGCTCCCGACTGAAGTCATGCCAACGACTGCCCCAGCCACGAATCCGAGTGCCGACAACTTCCACCCCAGCGTGGGGTTTGGTTCACTTGTCGGTGGCTTGACTCGATTGCGGGCCAGCCAGCGCCAAACCATCGCGGCAAGGGCGACGATGTAGACGACTCCCAGCAGTCGGCCGACGAGCGTGTTCACCTCCTGTTCCGGGTAGTGGCGGAGCAACAATCCAATCACTGTGGCTCCAATCAGCGCGCCCGGTACACTCCCGTAGGCAAGCCATCGAAAAGCGAGAAAGTCAACCGTTTTCTGGTAGATGTGTTGGATTGAGCCGACGACTTTGGTGACCGACGAGTAGAGCAGATCCGTGCCAACAGCAACGACCGGGTGCACGTGCAACATAAAAATCATCAGGGGCGTCATGACGGAACCACCCCCCATGCCCGTGAGACCGATGAGGCTGCCGACGACGAATCCGACGCATGCAATCTTCCAATCCACGGTCATCCTCCTACGGATCACCCCATCGTGAGCCGGTTACTTCAGCGATCAGCAAAACGCAAGCAACATGTAGTCGTGTTGGACCACTTTAGCGAAATTTTGCAAATCGCTCACTTGTGAAGACCACACTCCGTTTTCTCAAAACCTGCCCACCGCCCACTACGTGGATCTTCCCCGGGCTTCACAGGGCGAGTGCAGTGGAAACAGCCAATGCTTGGGTACCCTTGTTCGTGCAGTGGATTGTAGGGGACGTCGTGGTCGCGGATGTACTTCCATACTTGTTCCTCTGTCCAAGTGGCCAGTGGATTGACTTTGACCAAATTGAACTTCCGATCCACCTCAAACACCTGCGCATTGGCACGTGTTGGTGCTTGTTCACGGCGTATACCTGTAATCCACCCATCAAACTTCGCCAACGTCTCGATCAACGGTTGAACTTTTCGAATGTTACAGCATTGATTGGGGTCACGTTTCCACAGCGCGTCGCCGAACCGTGACGCCTGCTCTTCGAGCGTCAACTTCGGTCGTACCTGCAGCAGGTTGGGAATACCGTACTTCGCTACAGCCCGATCCCGCAATGCATACGTCTCCTCAAACAAAACGTCGGTGTCGAGATAGAAAACGGTGGTCTGAGGAGCAATGGACATCAGCATGTCGAGCAACACCATGTCCTCTGCACCGAAGCTACAGGCAAACGTCAGGTTCTCAATCTCTTGTACCGCCGCCTGCAGGATGTCCTGCGGACTTGCATACTCTAACTCCGTGGCCAAACGGGCGATGTGATCCGTATCCAACACGCCTTGAGCCAACTCCATCACCCCATATTCCGATATGTATTCTTAAAATTTGATTTGCAAGCATGTTAACCCCACGGTTGTTCACGTGTCAATCCCCGTTCTTAAAAAAAGTCATAAACTTTATATGTTTTAAAGTTGTACACGCAACGTCTGCATTGGCAAATCTCTTACATCGACGGATTTGCAAAATCCCGATATGCGGTTCAGCACAATTCTGTGTGCTGAACCACTGCAATACATGTTACAAAAACAATGAATTCAGAAAATGATTTGACGAGCGGGTGATATGGGTGATATATTTGCTCCAACAACACAACGGAATAGGACGAACTCTTATCCAGAGTGGCGGAGGGACTGGCCCGATGAAGCCCGGCAACCACCGGAGAAATCCGGAGAGGTGCTAATTCCTGCAGGTGCATGCACCTGAGAGATGAGAGGAGTGCCCTTTGTCTGACCATCACCAGACACACCCACTCCTCGCGAGTGGGTTTTTTGTTGCCCTGACCGAGTCTGCCGAGCCTAGTGGGAAATGAGGGAGGACATCGACATGCAAATTGAAACCATCTGTTCGCAAGCCGGGAACCGCAAAGATCCGAGTACGGGAGCGATTTCTATTCCAATCCATCACTCCACCACGTACGGACACCCTGGTTTCGGGCAATCCACTGGTTTTGACTACACACGCAGCCTAAATCCGACGCGCCTCGCACTCGAAGAAACCCTGGCCACCATTCACAACGGAATTCGCGGATTCGCCTTCGCATCTGGAATGGCCGCCATTGATGCATTAACCCGCCTATTTCATCCCGGAGACCACGTTCTGTTGTCCGACGATTTGTACGGTGGCACCTATCGATTGTTCGAGCAGCTGCTGCGCCCCATCGGCGTTGATGCCACTTACGTCGATACGTCCAACCTCTCCGCTGTCGAATCGAACGTCCGTCCAAACACCGTGGCGCTGTTTATCGAAACCCCGAGCAATCCCACGTTGAAAGTGACAGACATCCGGACTTGCGCCCATCTCACCCAGGCAAAGAATCTGCTGCTCATTGTGGATAACACGTTTATGACGCCCTATTACCAACGGCCACTAGATCTCGGTGCAGACATTGTGGTCGAATCCGCGACCAAGTATCTCTGCGGCCACAACGACGTATTGGCCGGAACGCTGGTTGTTCGCGATTCGGCGCTCGCCGAGAGGTTGTACTTCATCCAGAACTCCGTCGGCGCCGTCCTCGGACCCCAAGACGCATGGTTACTGTTGCGCGGTATCAAGACGCTGCACCTCCGTATGGAGCGGCACGAAGAGAACGCCCGCAAACTTGCCAGCTGGTTGGTGCAACATCCACTGGTCTCCCGCGTGTATTACCCTGGTTTGCAGGATCACCCTGGTCGATCCATTCACGAGCAGCAGTCGAAGGGATACGGCGGAATGATATCGTTTGAAGTGCACAGCGCAGACTGGATAGCTCCGTTTCTTGAACATCTCCGGGTAATTACGTTTGCCGAGAGTCTCGGCGGCGTAGAGTCGCTGATCACGTACCCGGCGCGTCAAACTCATTGCGACATTCCAGAAGACATGCGGAATCGCTGCGGAGTGACTGACAGGTTGTTGCGACTTTCCGTCGGAATCGAGAGCGCAGACGACTTAATTGCGGATATCCACGCAGCCCTGACGGCCGCACGGCAGGAGGTGGCAGTGGGATGAAGTTTGACACATTGGCCCTGCATACAGGGGTTGAGATTTGTCCACACACGGGCGCTTCGTCGGTACCCATTTTTCAATCTTCCACCTTTCACTGGGAGAGTCTCGACGGTACACCCGAATTTGACTATGCGCGCTCTGGAAATCCAACGCGCGCAGCTCTAGAACACGCCATTGCGACATTGGAAGGAGCCCGCCATGGGTTCGCGTTCAGCTCGGGAATGGCGGCAATTACGGGTGTGCTACTCACCCTCTCGGCAGGGAGCCACATCATCGCCTGCGAAGACGTGTACGGTGGCACGTTCCGCGCGCTGACCAAAGTGTTCACGCGACTGGGGATTGAAACCACGTTTGTCGACACGACGGATTTGAACCAGATTGAAGCCGCCATCCGTCCACAAACCCGGGCCATTTACCTGGAGACACCGTCCAATCCGAATCTTCGCGTGACAGATTTGGTAGGAGCGGTTCACATTGCCCGCGACCACGGCCTACTGTCCATCGTGGACAACACGTTTATGTCCCCTTGTCTGCAAAATCCACACGCGCTTGGCGCAGATGTCGTAGTGCATTCAGCGACCAAGTTTCTCGGTGGACACTCCGACGTTGTAGCCGGAGTTGCTACCTGCAACGACGATGATTTAGCCGACGAAATCTACCTCATTCAGAACGGATGTGGCGGCGTTCTGGGGCCGCAAGACAGCTGGCTCTTGATGCGCGGAATCAAGACACTCCCCTTGAGGATGCGCCAAAGTCAGGCCTCAGCCAGTCAGATTGCCACATACTTAAGCCAGCACAACAAAGTACACAACGTCTATTACCCCGGCCTGTCCACGCATCCAGGGGCAGATATTCACCAACGTCAAGCGCGGGGCCCGGGAGCCGTGCTGTCGTTTGAACTGGGCTCCCAAGACGCAGTGCGCAGATTCATCGAGAACTTACATTTACCCATCTTTGCCGTGAGCCTCGGCGCCGCAGAAACCATTTTGTCCTATCCGGCACGGATGTCTCATGCTGCCATGCCAGAAGAACAGCGTCGCCGATTGGGGATTACAGATGGATTGCTTCGCCTCTCCGTAGGCCTCGAAGATACGGAAGATTTACTGGAAGACTTGGAGAAAGCACTGCGGGAAATCTGAGTTGTGGACTGTCGGGACGCGTCTCACAGTCAATGATCCTCACGACATGGAGGGTACCAATCTAGCCGTGGTACCCTCTATGTCACCCAGACCCTAAGCCAGGAGATACACCATCAGTGACCTTGTTGCCTTGTCTACGAATTGTGTCGTATACGTGGCGGACAAGTTAATGTTCGCGTGTTTGAGTTGCGAGTTGAACGCGGTTAATACGTTCAAGACGAGCGTCTACTGAACGACGTCTGGATGGACTTGGACGTAGTCTGCTCTCATGTAGAAGCACGATGCGGGATAGGTGCCCCCAAGTACTTTGTTCATCCCATCCACCGTCGCCATGTCAACAAACGGAAATGCAAGGTTCTTTTGTTCCAAAAGAGAAACGGTAGGTTCCGTGGTTACGGCTGCGTCAATCCCTCCCTGCTGCATCGCCGCGATAAGCGTCTGACCCGCGCCCACCGGAACCGGCGTGTAACTTGACGCCGAGTTGCCGCCCTTAACGACAAGGTCGCTCGCGAGGAAGTTTGTCGACGATCCGAGATCTGTGACTCCATTCTTTTTCCCTTTTAGGTCGGCTAACGTCTTGATTGTTTTTCTCACTGTTGACGACCATCAATCGCTCGCCCGGTGTTGCGTTCAACTGTACGACGTCGACAAGGTTTTTGCCCTTTGCCTGCAAATCAATGACGTGGTCGTAAAAACCAACAACACCGTCCACTTGCCCAGATACCCATTCGTCTTCAGCACTGACGCCAGTGGTCACGTCGAGCAACTGTACGTTGAGCCCTTCTTGTTGAAAATAGCCGAGGCGGGCCGTTAATTCGGCCGGCAGATAGATAATCTTGGACATTCCTCCAACCATTATTTTTATGGTCGGTTCAGAACTACTGCTCTGCCCTTGGTTGGATGTCTTGGAGCCAGACGTTGGACTCGAATTGGTGCCGCAACCTGTTACCAGCAATGCGAACGCGGAAACCGTAGCGTCTCGTGGCCCTTGACTGCAATCACGACGACATCTACAGGTCTCGCATGTTCGAGGGCAAACCAAATCGCTGCACGACGGTCCGGGATTTGACGATGTGCGGATTTCGGAACATGACGTCGCTCGTAATCGGAGGTCATGTCTCTAAATATAATATAGAATCCGACTCTTCGGTCCGGGTATTATCCAATGTTGAAACAGGAAAATTGCTCAGCTCCAGTGCAATATTGGCCATCACGGGACGCTTATATCTATCCCGATCTCCTTCGCAACCAAACACACAATACACCTGCCCGGAACTGACCTGTCGGCGGTGACTAACAAATTCCGCAAGGCGTCACGGTTATGCGCGGAGTCATCAATCACCTTTACTCCATCCCGGGATACAAGCGTGTCAAAACGACCTTCCATGCCATGAAAACTCTCTAGCGCTGCCACCATCCGCTGCATCGGAATCTCGTGGGCCATCCCCGTACAGAGAGTAGCCAGTGCATTGTAGACATTGTGGACACCAGGAAGTGTACGTGAAATCGAGATCCCAATGCTTGAACGGTAAAGAACGTGCCCGATGATGTCACGCAAACGTCCTCTGCTCGTATGTTGGTTCTTGGTGACATTCCGTAGGTCAGAATGTCGCTTTCGTGGCGCGTGCATACACTTCGGAACTACTATCATCGACGTTGAGAATGGCATAGGACGCGTGTCCCGCGTCAGCAAGCGGCAAAGCGGATAGCGTCTTGATACTCGGCAAAACTCTGATGATAGTCGAGATGATCATACGTAACTGTAAACACACCTGTCTGAAAATGGAATTCACGGACGCGCCCCATTTGTAAGGCGTGGGACGACACCTCCATCACGGCGTACTTGGCGCCGTGTTCGACCATGATGTTTTCCGACGGTCATTCCTAAAGTTCCAACGATCCGCTCGGGTTACCAGAATCATTCGGCATGTGATTCAGCAACTGCACTGTCCTCATTTTCCAATTCATCCCCGTAACACCGATGAGTTTCAACTTCCGGCTTGGATGGCGATAGAACTGCACAGCAATGACCGCCAGCACAACTCTCGAATCTGGTACGATCACTACGGGGACGTGTCTCCGAACGGAGAGTTCCCGCTCGGCAACGATAGCAATCGCCCACGTCCAATGGCATCATGAACGAACGCATGAGCATCTTGGGCCGTTCCCGTGAGACACACAAAGTGGTCACCCGGGTTCACTTTGCGAGAATCGAACGCAACACCTTTCATCTCCAGATCCCACTTACGCGGCTGATTGTGAAGGAGGATAACAATTCGAAAAGTTTCACGCTGGCATCCCTCTTTACGAAACAGAAGACCGTAATGATCTTGATGATTCCCAACGTACACCGGACTTTTAGCATAAGAGAAAATTTTCTTAAGAATTTCATAATGAATATTCGGAGACGAGTCCTACCGCATCATGTAAGGAATGGACGAGTCGTTGGGTCAAATCAAAAGAGAGGATGGCTGATTCTTTACAGGTTCAGTCAATATTCCGGACAGTGTAATCGGCTTCATGAACCCTTGAATTCAATTTCCCTTCTTCATCCGCAGCAAAAGAGGATAAATCGTGCCCTCGCTAACAAAGTGAAAACCGTTGACCTCCAAAGTGGCAACGAGTTCGTATCCATAGACTTCCTCTATTCAAAGCTTGGAAATGCAACTCCGTCCCCTTGTTGAGCGCACCCTACGTCGGATGAGGATGAACCAGGAAAGACGTATCATTCGGTGTTTTCAGTTGTTGTATGTAACACCAGAGCAGGCTGTCATGGTCGGAAACCGCGGGAACAGACTAGCATCCGCCCATAGACCAGCAACTGCTCTGTTATCGTTCACTGTGTGTCCATATAACGTATTTCGTTATGACATTCTCATTAAAGTTGGCTCCTCCATTGAAACATCTTGTTGCGCCAATTTACTATGCCGACGACCATACGAGAAGTACACAACGAGACCAATGGCAAACCAAATGACAAAGCTAATCCACGTAGTACGAGACAGTTGCACGAGTAAGTATCCACAGGAAATGACTGCTAAAATCGGGACCCATGGAACCATTGGGACTTTAAAAGCTCTCTTCAGATTCGGCTCTGTCTTACGGAGTACCACGACACCTATCGAGACAGCGACAAAAGCAAACAATGTTCCGATATTGGTCAGGTCAGCTAAGCGGTCCAATGGTACGATTCCAGCGACCAACGATACGACGATACCCGTCGTCCAAGTTGAGATGACCGGAACTTGGCGTTTCGGATTTACCCTTGATAATGCGTTTGGCAACAGCCCATCGCGGCTAATGGCGTACAGAAGCCGTGTTTGTCCATAGCTCATCACTAAGAGCACTGTGGTAATCCCCAGCAATGCAGCAAGTGAAATCAGCCCGGCAAACATGTTTTGGTGTACGTATTGCATAGCAAACGCAACCGGGTCTTTCACATCTAAAAGATGGTACGGAACCATCCCCGTTAAAACAAGTGATACAGCAATGTACAAAACGGTACAAATCGCAAGCGATGCTATGATACCAATCGGCATGTCACGCTGAGGATTGCGTACTTCTTCGGCAGCGGTTGATACTGCATCAAAGCCAATATAGGCAAAAAATACAGTAGCAGCACCTGTAGTGACGCCGGAAAAGCCGAACGGCATAAACGGTGTCCAGTTTGCTGGTTTGACGTAAAATACACCGACGACAATAAACAATAACACGACAGAGATTTTGACGATGACCATCACGGCATTCATCCGTGCAGATTCCTTCGCTCCGCATGTCAACAAGAAAGTAATCAGGAGCATGATCATCACTGCAGGTAAATCAAAATACGTTCCTTTCGCCGGGTTATACGCACTGGTCAAAATGGTTGGTAAATGTATCCCAAATCCCTGAAGCAGCCCTTGAAAATATCCTGACCAACCACTCGCGACCGCAGCGCAAGCGAGTCCATATTCTAAAATCAAGTCCCAGCCCAAAATCCACGCTATCAGTTCACCGAACGTCGAGTAACTATAGGTATATGCACTGCCGGATACCGGCACAGTCGAAGCAAACTCGGCGTAACACAGTGCAGCGAATACACATGCAATGCCCGACAGAACAAATGATAGAATCAACGCGGGTCCTGCATGTTCTGCTGCAACTACACCGGTCAGAACAAAGATACCCGTACCGATAATTGCACCAATACCAAGTGTCGTTAAATCAAACGCTCCTAACGATTTCTTCAGTGCAGAACTACCGAGTCCGAGGTTGTTTCCATTCGTTATGGGTTTCCTACGAAATAGGCTCACGTATCGAAACCTCCAAGTTGGAATTATGTTCAATGAAAACTTTGACGATTTTAATCGGATTTCGTCGAATGCAATCATATTAGAATGAAACGTATAAATAAACAACATTGAAAAATATCCATATAGTCTAGCAATATACAATGTTAATGATTTATTCGCAAAATCGGTTGGTGGATAGGGCGTTTAACTCATCGAATCGCCCATACCATGCACCATTGGTCGTCCAATTCTCTCCGTAGCAGATGTAGATTCGATGCGTAATGTCGGAAATGGACGTCGATGGTCCTACTTCTGCGGTGTGCTGAGTACGATGGGCGTGGATGCAAAAAAACGTTATTAGACCTCCATGCCGCCGGGTCGGCACCAGCAGAAGGATGAAAATGGCTTGGCGTTGAATGATTTTCTTGGTGGCTGGCGAAGGCAGGTCGTCACTCCTTGGTGCCTCGAGCCCGTCGATTAGACTGACTACGACGACCAGGTGCACCACAGAATGTCGCTCCCGACTCGGGAAGCACGCAGGATAGAATGATCAGATATGGTCGTTGCACCAGCCCTTCAATTTCACCAGATCACCGGGAAGGATTCACATGGATGTCGTATACGAACGCTGCTGCGGCCTCGATGTGCACAAGAAGATGGTGGTCGCCTGTGTTCTGACGCCGGAGAGCAAGGAGATTCGTACATTTTCCACGATGACCGAAGACCTGTTGGAGATGGTCAACTGGCTGGAGCAACACGGATGCACACATGTGGCAATGGAGAGTACCGCTTCATTTTGGAAACCAATCTACAACCTTCTGGAATCAGCGGACTTTCAGGTGCTCGTGGTCAATGCCAAACACATGAAGAATGTTCCCGGTCGTAAGACGGACGTGAAGGATGCCGAATGGATCGCCGGATTACTTCGACACGGGCTGCTGCAAGCTAGTTACATTCCCAACCGTGAACAACGTGAGCTACGGGAGCTGATTCGCTACCGTCGGAGCTTGATTGACGAACGGGCAAGAGAAGTGAATCGGGTTCAGAAGGTACTGGAAGGTGCCAACATCAAGCTTTCCTCGGTGGCCAGTAACACGCTGGGTAAGTCTGGACGGGCGATGCTGGAAGCGATGATTCGGGGAGAAGAAAGCCCCGAGGTGCTATCTGAGTTGGCAAAAGGCCGGATGAAATCCAAAAAGGCTGATCTGCAAAAAGCACTGCGTGGGCTAATGGGACCCCACCAACGGATGATGCTGGCTGCACAATTGCGTCACATCGATTACCTGGACGAAGAGATCGCCCGGCTGGATGAAGAGGTCAAGCAGCGAATGCTCCCTTTTGAGGAAGACCTGGAGCTGGTGGACACAATCCCCGGTGTCGGTCGACGAACAGCAGAACAACTACTGGCTGAGATCGGGACGGATATGGCCCAGTTCCCGTCGGCTGCCCATCTGTGCTCATGGGCAGGGCTGGCTCCAGGGAACAACGAAAGTGCCGGAAAGCGAAAGTCGGGGAAAACACGCAAGGGGAACCAAAAACTCAGAGCAGCACTGGTGGAAGCAGCACGTGCAGCAGCAAGAACGAAACAAACCTATCTGTCGGCCCAGTACCATCGAATCGCAGCTCGAAGAGGAAAAAACCGTGCGGCGGTTGCGGTAGCCCACAGTATTTTGACCATCGTGTATCACATGTTACAGCGGCGTCAAGCCTACATTGAACTCGGCCCGACGTATTACGAAGCACGCAAGAAAGACGTAGTGGTCAAGCAGGCAATCCGAAAGCTGGAATCACTCGGACTCGAAGTAACGGTAAGACCTGTTGCGTAACGCCGTGGATGGTAGTCATATCCAATTCACCCCCCAACTTCGAGGGCTTACTTAAGTATGCTCTTCGCACGATCTTAGTGATCATTGATTTTCAGGATAGAAGATTAACATTTGAGTGATATCATTGAGTCAACGAATGAATAGGGCGACTGCACGCATCTCCAGCCTGTGGGGACACTTCACCATGATGGCACTGTTTGAGGAGGACAAGGCGTACATCGATGCCGCCCTTGTCGAATACATGTCGTGCTCTCTCCGTTTTGCCAAACAGCACGGGATTGAACAGACTTTCTGTGCACGAGTGAGTCAGTGCAAAAAGCGAGCCCACCGATATCTCGGGTGGGCTCGTAGTGTCTATTGCAATTTTTGCTGTCCGCTTCCGTATGGGAACTGCGTGGAGTAATTCTGAAACTGTTGTTGTGCTTGCTGAATTCTTTGCGGTGTCTCTGCCTCGAGCTTGTACCAGCCTTTTTTAAACATCATGTTGTACGCATCTCTCGACGCCTGGTGCGTTTCCGTCAATACGGTCATCACCGTTTGATGCAGGCGGTCGTGGCTTGCCTCGCGAGCCGCCGTGTTAAAGCTGTCTGTCAAGTATTTTTCCGTTGACAGAACATCGTTTAGCCTGTCTCTGTCATTCATCTGCGGGCCTTTGACCTGTGGCTCGTTAGCGGGTTTCGGGTTTTTGATGGTCCGGTTCTGTTGTTGCATTAGCGCTCCCTCCTTATTGCATCTGCGCCGTGGCGCTCTGCGCACTTGTGTTTGCAGGTGTAGGTTGGCACTGTTGGAGCAAGAGATTGTAGTGCCGCTCATGCATTTTCCCGATGTTATCGATGCACGCTCTCACCTCTGGATCTGTGCACTCCTGTGCGTAGTGAGCACACTTTTTCATCGCAATCAGTTCCCACGACATCTCGTCTTTCAGATAACTCAAATCCTTGGCTGTGATGACCTGTGGCGGCGTCTGCATCACCGCCTGTTGCTGTATCTGGTTTTGCTGCTGCATCTGATTGAATGCCTGCGCTTGATTCTGTCCTTGCATACCCTGCTGCTGATTCTGTCCCTGCATCCTTCCATCTCCTTTCGCCCGATTCTAGATTAGGTTCCCTTGACGCAAGACAAGTTATTCGTTACTCGTGTCAGCCATACTGCAAGGACCATAACAGTTGAATAATGTGTTTGCATTGATCTATGGAATCCCAGTGTATTGCGTTATCGTCACTTATCCACGGACTTATCCACACCGTGCAGTGGATATTGTGGATATGTGCAAAATTGTTGTGGATAAGGAGTGCCCTTACCCACAAAACAGGCTAGTCTGAATTCCCTGTGAATCGGTGAAATGACGATCCACGATACTGCCCATTGCCCTCGTAAATGCAGGCACTATAAGGCTCTTTTGGTGATCTCAATGGCAGAATTCATTCGCATCAACTGGCTTTATCCACAGCTTCAGGTTGGTTGTGGACAAGTTGTTCACAGCAAAAAGACCCTAGCCATCACAGCCAGGGTCTTGTCACGTAAAACAACAGATCACAAGACTACCTCCCAAGGAAGGCAAGCACATCGCCGGCAACTTCATGCGGTATTTGTGCTGTAAAACCGTGTCCCGCATCTTCGTACAGCTTCACTGTGGCGTTGGGAATGCGACGTGCTAACACTTCTGCGTTCCCCGGCGGTACTAAAATATCGTCCGTTCCATGCAAAATCAGTGTGGGCGCGTGGAGGTTCGGGAGCCGGTCAAAGCATCCCCACTGCTGAACCGCCATCATCTGACGGAAGAACGCGTCATTTTCCGTCGGGATGGCACTGATGCGTTTCCAGTGTTCGTCAATACAGGATGGATGGCTGTGGACAAACGTATCGGGGAACAACATTTTGGTGACCCCTGCCTTCATCGCGGCGGGATGCTCACTGCGGGTGCCGAGCAGTTGCAGCACTTCCGGGCTGGCTTGGATGGCCTCCCGTCCTCCGCAGAATGTGCCTCCCAGCACTAATTTCTCCACCCTATCCGCATAACCCAGCGCCACCTCCTGCGCAATCATGCCTCCCATGGACACTCCAAAGACGTGGGCCTTCGCAATGCGAAGCGCATTCATCAGCCCAATTGTATCTGCAGCGAATCCTTCGATGGAATACGGCACTTTAGGTGCATCCGTGCGTCCGGCACCTCGATTGTCAAACGCAATCACTCGGTACTGCGAAGCCAGAGCGTCCCACAAATCGTCACCCCACCAATCGAGGTTGCATCCAAGTCCCATGATGAGTACTAGCGGAAACCCTTCTCCACGTTCCTCGTAGTAGATCTGAATGTCGTTCACTTGGACTTTGGGCATGACATCTCCTCCCCTATGTGTATCTGGTCGCAATCCTCTTCTCTACTTGTGCTTTCCCCGTCGGACAACCATAATTTGCTTTTCAAACGAATGATTTCGTATATTCAGAATAACAGATTGAAGCAAACGGGGCGACAGATCTACCCCGTATTGTTATACCGGTGTTTTGTCCAAGTATTCTTCCAGCGTCATTCCCTTTTTCGTCATCACTTCCGCCACTTCTTTGCCCACATAGCGGAGATGCCAGGGTTCATACTTATACCCAGTGATAGCTTCTTTGCCTTTTGGGTAGCGGATGATAAACCCAAACCGATACGCGTGTTTCGCCAGCCAGGTAGCTTCCTTCGTGTTGGCAAATGCATCCGTCACCGCATACTGGCCGGTACTGCCACTCACGTCAATGGCGAGACCAGTCTCGTGCTCGCTTTCACCAGGTAACGCGCTGTACCGATTGGCCGCTGCGTAACCGTCCTTTTTGGCGTAGTCGTCAAACACCCGTTTTTGCGTGGCATAAGCACGGTAGGCTGACACCCCTGATAGGTAAATGCCATCTTTTTTCGCAGCAGCAAACATCTGCACCAATGCTTCAGCGGCAGGCTTACGCATGAGCCGTTTCTCGCTTTTGCCAGAAAAGATGTACGGCACGTTCGGATCCACCAAATCTCGTGGCGTGTAGTTGGGGGGCAAGGTGTAGTCTTTATTGACCAGCACCTCGAGAATGTTGGGGTTCGTAACCACCTGAACCGCGTCTGGCGGTGCAGTATGTGACAGTAACGCCACGTTGGGCTTATCCATCGTTCTTGTAGACTGGCTTTGCTTGATTTGGAAAGCCGCAGTCGATGCCGGCGATAGGGCCGTAGCTGATGGTACATGGCTGCCACTAGCTGCTTCGAGCGCATGACTCGATGAAGGGAAGAGCGTATGTTGAATTACCTTCACCGTCTCAGAAACGGAAGAAGCGGAGAGCGGTCCAGTGGTACCAAACGCCGAGTGCATGCCACTAAAGGCTGCGGAAACAACAGCGACTGACACAATGAGGATTGTCTGAATATTGCGCATGGTGTATCCCCCTTATGTCCAAGTCATTACGCCGCGTGGGGGCAATTGTTCCACGTATATACCTTCCACTGTAGCCCTTTACAAGAGTGGATATACTTTTTTCACACAGCCTTCCCTCACACTGGTGTCCAACGGCTAAGAGGCTAACGTGGTTCCTCGCTTGACTCGTTCATAAACACTTCCATATGCTTGCCACTTCAACCGCCATCTGGGTCTTTATTTCTTCCATGCGAAGTACGCGAAGCAAGTCGCAGTGTTCCATATTGGCCACGTAATCATTCCTGTACCTCTCTGTGACATGGTTCCGTACCGCCCCTCAACGGTGTGCTTCGTACTGTTGAGGCTTGAGGAATGACCGAATGCACGTGAGTTCCTCCGGTAACAGCGAGCGGGTCGGCACACTGTCCAGGTTCTCGAGTAACTGTTCCAAACGACTCGCACCAGGGATGGCGACGGTCACTGCTGGCTGCGAGAAAATGTAGGCAAACGCCAACTCGGTCAGCGTTCTGTCTGTACCCAGCATTTCACCCAGCTGTTGGCGCACAGCCCGAATCTCAGGAACCGTGTAATCCAGAAACCCCTCCTTGCCGCTTTTCCCCTTTGTGGACAGCCACCCACGCGCAAGTGGGCCACGTGCAATCACACCAATGTTGTGATCTCGAAGCAAATCCAACACGCTCTCCTCAGGGCGCCGATCCAACAGACTGTATTGGTTCATCACACTGACGATGTTGGAGCGCCGGACGTACTCTCGAATCACGTTCGGCCGAATGGATGAAATGCCGTAGTACCGAATCAGTCCTTCCGACTTCAGCTGCTCGAAGGCTTCGATAATGTCGTCTATCGGGTCTTCCAGAGTGCCTCCATGTAATTGATACAGGTCAATATAATCCGTTTGTAGGCGATGCAAGCTGCCACGAACGGCATGAAGAATATAGTCCTTCGTGGGACCCCAGTACCATCCTGGCTTGCCCGGTTCCCAACGATTACCCACTTTCGTGGCAATGATGACGTCCTGACGGTGGTGCTTGAGCGCCTTCCCGACCCACTCTTCGTTCAATCCTTGACCGTACAAGTCAGCAGTGTCAAAAAAGTTTGCGCCTTTCTCCAACGCAGCATGAATCAGTTCCCGCGCATTCTCTTCCGATGTGAAAGACATACAACCCACACCCATGGGGTATACCCATAGGTCACTAGTGCCGAGGCGCCTCTTATCCATGTTTCATCTCCCGTTCCACTGGTATATGCGTCCAGTATACAGCACGGAATCAAAACTGTGGGGCACGTGCCATCCACACGTACCCCAGGATATCCGCTCGCTTGCTTAAACGCGTGCCGCTCGAATTTGTTCCAGGAACTGTTGGCTCACTGAACGCGGATTAGCCGCCAACATGACAGCGGAGACGACGGCAATGCCGTCCGCACCGGCCCGAATCACGTCCTGTGCGTTTTCCAGGCTGATACCCCCAATGCCGACCACGGGGATGCTCACCGCTTGCAAGATCTCCTCCAACGCTTCCATGCCACACACTTCGGCATCCGCCTTGGACGATGTGGGGTAGAGGGCGCCCACCCCAAGGTAATCCGCGCCGTCCCGCTCAGCTTGCTTGGCTTCTTCTACAGTCGCCGCCGAGATACCGACAAATTTATCTCCCATCAATGCCCGGGCGTCCTTGCATGGAATGTCCGATTGTCCGACGTGTACTCCATCCGCATCCGTGACTAAGGCGATATCTACCCTGTCATTCACGAAATACAGTGCGCCAAATTCCCGCGTGATCCGGCGAATGGCGTGCCCCATCTCCACTAGACGGCGCCCATCTTCATGTTTGCGCCGCAATTGCACAGCTGTCGCTCCGCCAGCGACGGCCTCACGCACCGCCTGCAGAACGCTGTCCAAGTCGGGCCGCTCATCCGTCACAACGTATAATTGCAACTTGTCTTTTAGATAGCCAAAGTCTCTCTCAGCCACGTCAGTCCACCTTCACCGGTTCTATCTTCGCGAGTTCATTGACCTCATCTTCCCGCAGTTGATACAGTGCATCAAACAGCCGCGCCTGGAAGGTCCCTGGCCCGTCACATCCGCGTGCTGCCAACTCCCCTGCCACATTCATACACGTTACGGCCGACATTGCAGCTTCCGCATAGACACGGAGCGGACTGCCTTTTGGCACCACACCGACGAAAGCACCCAGCAAGGCAGTCAACATGCACCCGGATCCCGTGATGGCGGCCAACAGTGGGTGACCGTTGTGCAGTCTCCACACGGTTTCTCCGTCTGTGACAAGATCCACTTCTCCCGTCGCCAACACCACCGTTCCGTGCTGCCTCGCGTACGCCTTCATGGCAACAGGTAAGTCGTCGCTCGCGCCTGCGGAGTCCACGCCTCTTACCTCTCCGCCGCAGCCCAGTAACACACCCACTTCGCCTGCGTTCCCACGCAACACCTGGATATCCAGCTCGGACGTGAGTTTGTGGGCTGCCTCCATGCGGTAGGGGGTGGCTCCGATACCGACCGGATCGAACACAATCGGTACGCCGTGTCCGTTTGCAGATTTGCCCGCAAGAAGCATAGCGTCCACGATGTTCGCTGAGATGGTGCCCATGTTAAGGGACAGCGCGTTTGCAATCCGGGCCATGTCGGAAACTTCCTCTTTGGCATCGGCCATCACCGGAGATGCACCAGCGGATAACAGCACGTTTGCCGCGATGTTGGTGACCACGATGTTGGTGATATTGTGGACCAGTGGTCGATGCTCCCGTACTTCTTTCAACCAATACCCGACGTTCATGAATGCATCCTCCATTCTCATTCAGCCTTCGAAAATTCCAACCAGTCTTTTCCGGTATACAGGTAGAACCCGCCAGGCCGGGGTGCACCGGGGCTGCCTACTGGCGCACTGTGATCCGTAGGGCCATGCCCAGCCCCAACATCCCAGTTGCGCCCCCCTTCGATGGCCCGGAACACAAAGGCCTTCGCCGCCGCTATCGCGTCAAGCAGAGCAGCCCCCCGCGCGAGCATCGCCGTCACGGCCGCCGAGAACGTACAACCGGTCCCGTGCGTATTTTTTGTCTCAATCCGAGGCGTGGCAAAGTACGTAAATTCTCCACCATGAAACACGATGTCAACTACAGGATGATCCTCGACGTCCACTCCGCCCGGCACCTTTTGACTCCATTCCACGGGGGCGTGCCCACCTTTGATGATCACCACACGGGGCCCCAAGTTGGCGATATCCCTGGCCGCCTGATGGCACGCCTCCCAGTCTTTCAGAGGAAAACCGCACAACACTTCTGCTTCCGGCAGATTCGGAGTCACCATGTATGCCAGAGGTAGGAGTGCGCGTTGGAGTGCGTCCACGGCGTTTTCCGACAACAGGCGGGATCCCCCTTTCGCAACCATCACGGGATCCACAACGACATGTTGCGTATGTACGGAGTCCAAGAAGGACGCCACTTCCCGAATGATGGGCTCGGAGGACAACATACCGGTTTTGACGGCGTCAACCCCGATATCTGAATAGACCGACTCCAGTTGTTGACGCACAAACTCTGCAGGTACTTCGTGGATGCCTTGGACGCCCTGCGTATTCTGGGCAGTAAGCGCCGTGATCACGGACATACCGTATACGCCAAACTGGTGTATGGTCTTTAGATCCGCCTGAATACCGGCTCCGCCTCCACTGTCCGAGCCAGCGATGGTCAATGCGCGCGGAATATGACCGTTTAACAATTGCTGCAATCTGTCTCCCTCCTGATTTTGCTAGCGTGATTGCGACTGTGTGACAGGCAGAGCCCAATCTTCCAGCGTGTATGCCATGTCAAAGAATTGGTACTCGAGCTGGCATCCTGTCAGGAACGCGGCCTTCATTCGCTTAAGTTCGTCCGTCCCAGCACTCTCAGCGTATGTGTCCAGGAGATGCAAGAACTCTTGCAAACTGGTTTGCATCGGAGCACTGGCGTAGAACGAGATCCAGTCGTAAAACAGATGTTCTGGCGTAGGGCGATATTCACGAAGCAGGTATTCGGCTGCATCGACGTATACCCAGTGACACGGCAACAGGACAGCCAAAATCTCACCCAGGGTGCCCGCGTAAGCAGTGGCAAGCATTTGGTGGGCATAGTGGTGAGCTGTCGGCGCCAAATCCGTAGCATGGGTTTTCAGGTCTTCATACTGCACATCCGCAGCACGGCAGAGATTCTGATGCGGTAGGGCTTCACCGTCGAGGACAACTCCGACCCGCTCGTGAAAAAACTTCATCTGTTCGATGGTTTGCGACTTGGCCAAGGCAAGTCCGTAGACTTTTGCATACGTCTGAAGGTACTGGATATCTTGCTGTACGTAGTGGACCAAAGTCTCGCCGGACAAGTTCTGGTGGGCTAGTCCCTGCACGAAGGGATGTTGTCGAATGGCTTGGAACACAGTGTCTGCCTCACGGCGGAGATGATCAGAAAAGGACATCAAGATAGCCTCCCTGGTTTCGGAGGCCTCTGGGGGTTGGAAGCAAGTAGTGTCGGATAGTACAAATGGCATGTACCGACACGATTGCTTCACGCCACTTTCCTACGCTGGTATTACCCAGTTCAGGTGCTAAGGGTCCAAGGGAAAGTCCCTTGTCTCAGCAGTGTAGCTCCCCTAGTGGCTCCAATTCATTTGGTTCAAGGTTAAGATAGCACGGAAACCAACCGTTGCAAAGAGCGTAACGCTAGCAAAAGTGTATGATAAGGCTAACCCTAATCACGGAGGTAAACGTCAATGTTCCTTCGCGAAGCGCGGTTTGTGGACTTGCCCGAACAAGGAGGTTACCCATTCAATCTGCCCGCTTTTCATGGTGCACGGGAGCTTAGATTTAACAATACCTCACAAGGCTTCTTTTTTCGCAGAGAGCTCCTTCAACTTCGCGAGTTACAACGATGAAGCACAGCGCGAACGTGATGGCAATCATGCCCCGTACAGTGGAAAATCTCTGCGCCTCCAATCCCACGGCCAATCCTTCCTCAACCTGTTTATCCATCGCTTCCGTAACCGCAAACCAGTACTCTACCTGCTCGATGAAAAAGAAACGACTCTTTCGCCTGCCATGCAGAAGGACACATGGAGGAAATCCGTTTTTGGAGTGACAAGCGACAAGGATTTTCGTATTTGCTCACCACAAAGAGGGTGCTCTGGATCACTGTTGTCGTCCCATCATGAACATGGCCTATGGCCAGCTTGAAGTGTCTCTTCCACTATTTGTGCATCGCGAGCTCATGTTGTCGGCCGTCACATTGGGATTGCTGTAGACTGCGTACTAAAGTAGGTTCCATACTCGGGTCAGCCGTATATGGACTCATAAAGCCCCCAAAACACCAGGGGATTGCGAAGATCTGTTTGGTTATCACATGGGGAGCTTCACTGTTACCGATGACATGGCTCCACCACACGTGGACCACATTCATTTGCATGCGGCTTGCGGGGTTTACTTTTGCGGTGTATCTGCCCAGCGAACCATGATTCAGCTCATTGTCCCAACTGAGTTACAGGGTCGCGTATTTGGGATTCGTTCTTCCTTGATGGGTGTGGGTGTTCCACTCGGATCCTACATGTCTGGACTGGCTTCGAACTGGCTCCATCGTCCGTCATCGTTGGGTTCACCGGGGGCGGGGTCATTCTTTTGGGTATTCTTGTGTATACAGTCCAAGAATTCCGCTCCTTATAGTATTTTAACATGCGCCACCCACTCAAATGGAAAGCATCGCAAACTGATTTCAATCTGTCCAACGCATGGGAACGTTTTTTCTATAGCGAATGGCGTGGTACAGTACAGGCAGAGGTGGAAACGATGCCCACACAGGTCAACGTGAACAAAGTGGCCGTGCGCAGATTCCTGTTGGAGAAACAGAGGCTTCATGCTGAGGGACGTGCGAAGGTATCCCAAACGGACGACGTCCTGCACATGATTGAAGCGCTCGAATGTGTTCAGCTGGATCCGGTCGCAGCCGTGGAGAGGAACCAACATCTGGTCCTGTCTGCCCGCATACGTGGATACAGACCGGCGGCGCTGGAGCAATTGCTCGGTGAGGGACGAGTGTTTGAGTTCTGGGCAAACGCCGCGTGTGTCATCCCGATGAAGGACTACCCGATGTTTGAGGTCACCCGGAAACAACGTTGCGAACGGCTTCAGCCGGAACTAGACAAACTGGGCTCCGTGGTCACGGATGTCTTGAAACGGCTGGAAGCGGAGGGGCCGCTGCCAGCCAAGGCGTTTGAATCTTCGGATAAGGTCCTTGGCTACTGGGACAACACGCATCCGAAGACCAAAGCTACGTCGTATGCGCTGACTATTCTCCACGATATCGGTCGCATCCAGGTCGTCCGACGCGAAGGAACCACTCGGTTCTTTGACCTCCGGGAGCAGGCGGTGCCCCAAGACTTGCTGGACCAGGCAACACAGATGGATGACGCCGACGCGCGAGCGGCCTTGGTGGACAAGTACATCCGGGCGTACGGCGTTTTCCATCCGGGGGACCCTCGCTTCGGCTGGCACCGCATGACCGCAG
The DNA here is from genome assembly GCA_963788285.1 of uncultured Alicyclobacillaceae bacterium. Lineage (GTDB taxonomy): Bacteria > Bacillota > Bacilli > Alicyclobacillales > Alicyclobacillaceae > Alicyclobacillus_A. The sequence goes on along the minus strand of CAWBGB010000007.1, from coordinate 328,573 downwards.
ACGAGCGCAGGCATGCGGTTGAAAAACGGGTCGCACGGGGCATCATCGTACCTATCCACCTTGAAGGCGTGAAGAGCGTGTACTACGTGCGCTCTGAAGACGTCGACCGGTTGCTGATACACCAGGCGTCTAGCAATGACCCATGGCCTGTTCGGGTGGGCAACATCCGGTTCCTGCCCCCGTTGGACAATCTCCTGTGGCGCCGGGATAGGATTGTAGACCTGTTTGACTTCTCCTACACATGGGAGATCTACATCCCCGCGGCCAAGCGCAAATTCGGGTACTACGCCATGCCCATCCTGGCGGGCGACAAACTCATCGGCCGCATGAATCCACGGTTGGACCGGGCACGCCAACGACTGGAAATCCAGTTACTCCAGATTGAGCCCGGGGTCCGTTGGACGAAGACGCTGCGCGACCGTCTATTTCGTGCGCTGGATGCCTTTGCGCGGTTCCATCAGGCAGAGTTGGGAAACATCGAGCGGGTGGAGCCCGAAGACTTGACGGTGTAAAGCGCGGAAGCATCCGCCTTCTTCTTATAGCAACCGATACGCTGCAAATGGAGGCCCGTACAAAAAGTCCTGGCTCATCTCGTCCAACGCTTGGACCGTTTCGTCCGTCAGCGTCACATCGAGGCTCTTCAAGTTTTCCTGCACCTGTTCCACGCGCGTAGCGCCGACGATTATCGTGGACACTGCCGGACGCTGCATCAGCCAGGCGAGCGACAACGTACTTGCGGTGTACCCTAATTCTTTCGCCAAGCTAGCGACGTTGGCGCCAAGAATTAACCGTTTCTCATCCAGCCGCTTTGCGAAATTCGGGTCTTTGTCTGCGCGTGATCCGCTCGGAGTTCCTCCCTCTGTGTACTTCCCGGTCAAAATGCCACCTGCAAGCGGGAAGTATGGAATGATACCCAAGCCTTGGTCCAAGCACAACGGTATCAGTTCTAACTCAGGCGTCCGGTCGGCCAGCGAGTAGCACGGCTGAATGGACACGTATCGATTCAATCCCAGCCGGTCGCTGACAGCCAGTGCCTTCATCAACTCCCACGCAGCGTAGTTCGACGCGCCGATGTAGCGAACTTTACCCGACCGCACCATGTCGTCCAGCGTGCGGAGGGTTTCTTCGAGGGGCGTGTGCGGATCGAACGAGTGAATTTGGTAGAGATCCACGTAGTCGGTGCGCAGTCGCTTCAGACTCCCCTCCAATTCGTGCATCAAGTGCAGTCTGGACGATCCCCGCCCATTCGGCCCCTCACTCTTCGGCAACCCTGCCTTTGTGGCCAGCACCACTTCGTGCCGCCGCCCTTCCAGCGCTTCGCCGATGATACTCTCCGAGGTGGTGTTCGTGTAAATGTTCGCTGTGTCGATGAAGTTGATACCTGCATCCAACGCGGTGTGGATAATCCGGATGGACGTCTCCTTGTCCGCGCGTCCTCCAAACGCGTTCGTGCCAAGTCCAAGCACGGATACCTCTAGGCCACTCGCTCCCAATCGACGATACTGCACGGTGGTCACTCCTCCGATATGCCTGTAGTCGTTCAGTTTGAGCGTAGCGAAGTTCCCGCGTAGGATCAAACCGCGCACGGACGAAGCCCCGCCCTTCTTGTCGAAGACCGGGGCCTTACGGCTTGTGACGATACCTACACTACAGTTTATTGCACCGTGACACTGATATCATCCACGAAGAAACTGGTAGGATTGCTGAAGTCGTTAGTGGCTTTCAACGCAATTTGAATCGTTTGCCCCTTTGTACGCACTCTGGTCGAACGATTGACTCCGCCAGCCAGCTGGGGTGGCGTCACTCTGCGTCTGAAGAGTCTTCAACACAGTGCCGCTGGAGTTGCGAACCTGCACGTACAGGTAGTCGTAACTGTGTGTGGTCTCGGTGATGTCCACATCGGTCCAGTACGTCAACGTGACGGTCTTGGCAGTGGACGGCACGGAATGGTTTGGTAAATCGTGTCTGTACCATTGTTGTACCCCGCCAGATAGGCAGAGTAGCTGCCAGTGTGAAGATACGTGGTGTCAATCAGTTCGTATCCACCGGAACTGCTTTCTACCTACGGAGTCTTTCCGTTTTCAAAACCACCATTTCTGATGAGCTGTGTTTGCGTGCCACCACCTCCTCCGCCACAGGAACTCCCTCCGTTGATGTCCCGGATGAGATCGTACGCATCAGGTGTCCCGATGCCACTGGCCATGTCATAGCCAGCCGTCGCTAGATAGTACAGGTTGTTGCCCTGTGTTACATCATGGTACGCCGGGTAGGTCTGCGTTGTGTTGAACATCTTGTACAACGTCGGGTTGGCGTAACCCAAGTCGGCCTTTCCGTTTGCCTCGGCATATTGGTTGTTCAAGGCAGCCATCCCAGCCCAAAGTGGTGCCGCACACGATGTACCTCCATAGACCACCCAATGGCCCGCGCTGTAGAGTTGCTGTAGCCGTTCTGAACTCCCGTCCCCGTCTGCCAACTGGGCTGGCTGTACACCGTGGACAGGCCGCCACCGCCTCCAGTCTGGTTGGTCGAGTTGAACCAAACAGACTCGCTGCCGTAACTGCCACCACTTAAGGTTAAGACTGTGCCACCGACGCCTGTCACGTAGGGATCGTTCGCAGGGCTGTCCACCGCAAGTTGGGTATCCCCGCCATCGTACGCGCCACTGTTGCCGGATGCAGCGAAGCCAATCTGCCCCTGGGCGTCTATCTATTGGAAAACCGCGTGCATGCTGTTCATCGTAGATGAACTGCTTTGCAACTTAGACAGTCCCCAACTGACACTGACTGTTTGGCTTTGTCGTCCGATGCGATTTTTTGGTAGGTGTCAATGACACCTTGGTCCGAATTCGGGCCTTCGTACACAAGGACGTTGGCTTTTGGAGTGATGGCATTGAGCACTTCAATGTCCTGCTCCACTTCGCCTTCGCCGGTGACGAAGGATTGTACAGATCCGCAATGAAGCCGTCCATTTTTCCGCATTGCGCAAATGCAGACTGATGGTCACCGAAACCTTGTTGTTCGCATCGGCATGTCCGAGTAACTTGCCATGCTTGGACGCATTCGCGTTGTTCGGCAACACCATAATCGACGAATTGCCCTGCGCGAATGCACGTGGTACCGATGGCAGTGCCAATGCCCCGATGAGCCCTACCAAACCGAGTGCCACTTTGACTGCGTCATGTCACTCCCTCACAAGTAGCCCTCCCCTGTCCGGATGTCCATGTCCGGTTGATGGATTGCAAGGTGTACACCCTCCAAGATGTGTCCCGTATACGCCTTTTTCGCCGCCGCTTTTGGCGTTCCTAGGTTGTAAAATTTGATGAATATCCGGCGCGTACCACTATCCATCCTCGCATTTCATCCGCAGTGAACGTCTCTTTTTGTGTACACGACAACGCTTATCAATCATAAAAGAATGTCCAGGCTGCCCCAGCTTCCCGTAGCCGTCAATGTAAAGTTTCAGTATATTTCATATTGAGCGAATACAGATGGTGCACGAGTTGCGCCAATCCTGTGCACAAAGAGAGATTCACATCCAGCGTCCGTACACCATCTCTAAGCTGAAGCGTTGTTGGAACTGCGAAGCCACCTGTTTCATGCGCTGGACGAAAAACTGGGAGGAGACGAGAAGAATGAACCACATTTCCTATGCGTACGGGAAAAACCATTACGACAGCGATTCGCATCTAAAAGCTGTGCTGCAACACTACTGGAAAGACTTTCAGCAGCACCAAGCCGATTTGCACGCTTTCGGAGAATTCGCCGGTCGCGACGTGTATGAAACCGTTTACCATGTCGATCACGACGCTCGCCCCACCCTTGTTCACCATGACCTGGACGGGCAACGGATTGACAGAGTGCGTCTCAGCCCAGCCCATCGCGCCGTGTTGAAAGAAGCGGCGCGTATCAACCGTCCTCCATACGAAGGCGGAAGCTGGCACCATCACTTTGCCCTTGGATATCTCATTGGAGACCCGGGGCTCTACTGCGTCGTGACCATCACCGGACAAACTGCGTACGCCATCCACAAGTACGCGCCAGAGTTTTCCGCGTGGAAGGAACAGCTGTTGTCTGGTGAAGCCTTCGGGGCCACGTGGATGACGGAGTCGCAAGGTGGCAGTGATCTCGGCGCAAACCTCGCTACCGCCCGACAGGACGGAGACGTGTGGCGGATCACGGCCGATAAGTACTTCGCGAGCGGCGCAGGCCTCACCGACTACGCCATCACCACCGCTCGACCAGTGGGAGCGCCATCCGGTCCGAAAGGCCTTGCTCTATTCCTTCTGCCTCGCCTCGACCGAAATGGAAATTTGAATTACCACGTACGCCGCCTGAAGGACAAGAGCGCAACCCGCGCCGTCCCGTCCGGCGAAGCCGAACTGAACAACAGCGAGGCGTATCTCGTGGGTCGCCCCAATGAGGGCATTTACTACACGCTCGAAAATCTCACGGTCTCCCGCCTCGCGAACGCCGTCGGCGCCATGGGCACCGCGCGCAAATCCCACCTCGAAGTGTTGGGCCGTGTGTCACGCAGACACACGTTTGGAAAGTTACTGAAGGATCACCCGATCATTCGCCGCGACTTGACCGATTTTTCCGTCCGACTGGCCGGTGGCCTTGTGCTTTCCTTCCACGCCATCGAGAAGTTTGACCAGGCTTGGCATGCTCGTCCACCGTATACGCCGGCCTACCATCACGCGCGTTTCCTCTCACATCTCGCCAAGAATCGCACAGCGGATCACGCAGCTGCCATGACGGCCATGGGCATGGAATTATTCGGAGGTCTCGGATTCCTAGAAGAATACGCAGTGGCCCGCTGGCATCGCGAAGCGCTGATCACGCCCATCTGGGAAGGTCCCAGCAACATACAGGCGCTCGATTTTCTGGAGACCGTGCACAAGCACAAGTCGCACGAGGCGTACCTGGACGAGGTGGTGCCCATGTTGGAACGCGCAGGTACGAGGGAAGCTCGTGTTGCTTCGGATTGCATTCAGAAAACGTTGACGCATCTTGCGTCACTCGATGGCCCAGCGGCACAGTGGTATGCCAAACACGCTTTGCAGCAAGTCGCCGACGCGACGCAGGCTGCCCTACTGTACAATGTGGCAGAAACCCAAGGTGAGCTGTATGCGAGACTCGCAGGATTGTACGTGAATCGGTTCATAGAGCACCTGGAGTACCCAGACTGGGTTTTCACGGATGAGCAAGTGTGGGGAGCGGATCTCGATGCGTAAGTAGGTCGTTCACGAATGGCTGGCCGACACGGCCAAACTATATCCGAAGGGGCCACAATGCCTGAGAAGGCACTGGTCCTTTTTATGTTTCAGCGATACGGATACTTTACTTTCATCTCGGATAATTTAAGGAATTGAAAAGGTTCTCCCTGCAAATCCAGGATCATGCAGTTTGCGAAGGGTTAAAATGAAATTAAACTTCTGATAATATTCGTTATGTGTAAGTCATTGAGACATGGTTTTGAAAGGGGATATATTGTGAGCCAAAAATCGCTCAAGAAAGACCTTAAAATGCGTCACATGACCATGATCTCGCTCGGCGGCGTTATCGGCGCTGGACTGTTTGTCGGTAGCGGTGCGGTCATCCAATCTGCTGGTCCGGCCGCAGTCATTTCATATGCGCTCGCCGGCGTTCTTGTCGTCTTGGTCATGCGAATGCTAGGGGAAATGGCGGTGGCGCATCCCTCGCTCGGATCGTTCGCCGCGTACGCCCGCGAAGCACTGGGAGATTGGGCCGGCTTTCTCGTCGGGTGGTTGTATTGGTATTTCTGGGTCATCGTTGTTGCGGTGGAAGCCACGGCAGGCGCCAAAACACTTCAGAATTGGTTTCTACCCAACGTCCCTCTGTGGGTCCTTGCTGTCGTCCTATTGCTCCTGTTGACGCTGACGAACCTCGTCTCCGTTCGGTCCTACGGGGAATTCGAGTACTGGTTTGCCTCCATCAAGGTGGCCGCCATCGTGCTGTTTATTTTCTTTGGCGCACTGTACGTCCTCGGCCTCTGGCCGCACGCGCATCTGAATTTCAGCAACCTGACACGGCACGGAGGGTTTGCGCCGCTTGGCATTGTCGCCCTATTTTCTAGTGTTACAACGCTCGTCTTCTCCTTCTTCGGGTCAGAGATTGTGACGGTGGCTGCCGCCGAGTCAGCAGAACCCCGACAGGCCGTTTCTCGGGCGACGAACTCAGTCATATGGCGCGTGCTGGTTTTCTACATCGGATCTATTTTTCTCATCGTCACCATCTTGCCATGGAATGACAAGAACGCGATGGTCAGCCCTTATGTTAGTGCTTTGAAGGTCATCGGAATCCCTGGTGCCGCTTGGATCATGAATCTCGTCGTATTAACAGCCGTTTTGTCCTGCTTGAACTCTGGGCTTTACACCGCTTCGCGGATGCTGTTTGCACTCGCTAACCAAGGACACGCACCGAAGGGCTTGGTGGAGACGAACGAGCGCGGCGTACCGGTCAAGGCCATCCTGTTTTGCATGCTGTTTGGCTACCTATCTGTCGCGATGGACTATCTGTCGCCAAATACAGTGTTTATGTTCCTGCTTAATTCCTCTGGTGCCGTCGGATTGTTCATCTATCTGTTGATTGCCGTATCGGAACTGCGCATACGCCGCAAGCTAGAACGGGAGTCGCCAGAGTTGCTGCGCGTGCGCATGTGGGCGTACCCGTATCTCACGTATCTGACCATCGTTGCGATAGTCGTTGTAATCGCTTCCATGGCCTTTACAGCAGACAATCGTTCCCAATTAATTCTAAGCCTCGTGAGCGTCGTAATTTTGATGGTTATCTTCGCTGTAAAACAAACGGTGTCCCGCAGTCCTCAAGTCCGTGGGGTCAAATAAACAGCGCGAGCGTGCCAAGGCACATCTGCTCTGGCACGCCGCTTTTTTAACACCTGTACTGCATGGATATGATCTCTTTGGACATTTCGCGACCTCAAACGACGCTAAAAATGTTCCCAACGCCAAAACTTCGATAAGTCTAACTTATCATGCATAACCATAAAAGGTTCTGTGGTAGCCAACACGCACGATTTAAGCAAGTGGTCGATGCCGTGACGCAAATGCCGGGGCCTACGCTGTTGGGCCTCGGTATCGCGGTTGCCTTGATTGCCGTCGTCACAGGCTCAGCTTCTGGCAGTCTTGGCATCGCACTCCCGATTTTGGCGCCCATTTACACGAAGATGGGGATTGATCCGGGTGCAATGCACCGCGTCTCCGACTTCGCCTCGGGTGGTCTTGACGGGTTGCCGCATAACGGATGGTGACCTTCATCCGTTCCATCGCGAAAGATACCCACAAGCGCACCTATGGACCGCTCGCCGTGGTCAGCGTCGTCATCACGACCATTGGCATGTTTGTCGCCATCGCACTGTTCTCCATCTTTTTGAGCAAACGCAGCTCCTGTGCCAGTCACGTACAAAATAGGGCTGTCTCCTGCGCAAACATGACTCGGGAGACAGCCCTTTCCTCACGCCAAGATGTTCCTTAACCCAAGACCAGCTACCTAGACGTGGCTCGCCCGCTTCCACTCGTCCACGTAACCTTCCAACGCAGTGTGCAATTCACGCCCAATCTGCGCATATGCGTTGTCATCCAGATTTGCGAGAGAGACCCGGATGGACCATTCCGGTCCGTAAAATCCACCCCCATTGAGCAGTACGATAGAGGAGTTCTCCGCGAGACGAAACAGAATGTCGACCGGCTCATAGTTTTGCGTCAAATAATCCGCGAAGGCATTGCCATACCTTTCATTGGCCCACTCGGCGAGGTCGAACTCCGTGTAGTAGTTGGTATCGTACGGAATGTTCGGTACTGGCAACCCCAGTCCTTCGTATAGAAGCTGCTTGCGTCGACGACAAATGTCCTTTGTCAATTTCTTGTAGCGCTGCTCTTTGTCCAATAGTGCAAACACTGAAAACAGCGCCATCTGTACCTGCTGCGGAGTGGACAAACCAGCAGTGTGGTTTAACGCCACCTGTCGACTGTCTGCCACCATGCGGTCGATAAATCGAATGTCTTCCGGGTGCTCAGTGAGCGAAGCGTAGCGCTTGTTCAAAATCTCCACTTTGTCTTTCGGCAACTGCTTCAGTAGGTGATCAAACACGTTTTGTTGATGCACAGCCACAACGCCTAAACGCCATCCCGTCACCCCAAAGTACTTTGAATACGAATACACACCTATCGTATTGAACGGCAAATCTGCCATCAGAGAACGGAAATTGTCGGCGAACGTGCAGTACACGTCGTCGGAGATAATCATCAAATTCGGATTGTGCTGTTTCACGATATCGACCAACTGTTGTACGGATTCGGGCTGCATTGCCACCGAAGGAGGATTGCTCGGGTTCACCAGAAACAAAGCTTTGATGGACGGATCTTTGAGCTTCTCCAACTCCGTTATTGGATATTGCCAGGAATGAGTCCCCGCGTCGGTCATCCCTGTCGCCTTGATACGCACGACGTCGAAGTTGTAGCGGGTCAAATGCGGAATCTCAACATAGGGAGGGAAGATGGGAACCATGATGGCAATTTTGTCACCGCGGGAAAGGAGATAATTCTCCAGAAGCGAGTCAAAAATGTAACACATGCCGGCAGTTGCGCCTTCTACCGCAAATACATCAAACTTACCAGAGGACATGTCTTGGTTGCACATTTCTTGAATCAGGTAGTCGTGAACCACCTTTTCCACATGCACCAACATCCTGTCTGGCGTCGGATAATTGTCGCCAATCGTACCGTCGACCAGTTCATAAACCCACGTGTCCGGTTCAAAACCTTTCTCCCGTATCCCGTATTCCACGATATCGCTAAGGAGTTTCATGCCCGGCATCTGCTCATTGTTCCGTGCGAAGTCCTGAAACCGATCAGCAATTCCTGCGATATTCGGCTTTCCGGCCAAGTCGTGCTCGTCCCACACTCGACGGCTTTCCTGAACCGCAAAGTACCCTAATGCGAAGAACGCCTCCCTGGGTGTCGCTGCAATCCAGTTGGGGTTTCCCCGCCCCGCGTCAAGCATCGCCCGCGCACTTTTCTTCTCGCCCTCTTTCGCGAGACGGATGAGTTTGTTCCGAAACTCAAAAGGGCTGATTGCCTCGTAAGTTCGCTCCATTATGCGACGCTCTGCTTGCTCATAGTCCATGTCCAACAACTCCTTACGCTGTGGCGCACACAGTGCGCTTCTATCCGTACTTCAAGCCGAAGATCATTATTCGCTTTGCGTACGGGAGCTATTCTAAATTCAGCCCAAGATTGTCCATTTGACAAAACCCATCATCTCCTAATACACTCACTTTATCGCATAAAAGCATAAAAGCACAAAAGCATAACAGCGATAAAGGAAACATCTTTGACACGTGCATCGCTGTGGGAGGAGACAACATGAGCGACATCAAACCTGACATGGACAGGCGGTTACAGCCTCGTCACATCATGATGCTGACATTAGGAGGAACCATCGGCTCTGGAATCTTCAAAGGGAGTAGTTCGTCCATTGGGTTGGCTGGGCCTGGCGTAATCATTCCATATCTCGTCGGCGGAATGATTCTGTACATCGTGATGAAAAGTCTGGCGGAGTTGGCCGTAAGCCAACCGAGTGCAAAGACCTTGCGCGACCTGGTTGAACCGATTTTGGGTAAATTTACAGGATACAGCGTAGGTTGGTTGTACTGGGTCAACTGGGTTCTGGTCATGGCCGCAGAAATGGCCGCCGCCGCATCTTTCTTGCAATACTGGTTGCCTAATGTTCCTCTGTGGGTTCTTGCACTCATCATGTCTCTTGTCATGACCATAGTGAACCTATTTCCCGTGCAGATATACGGAGAGATGGAGTATTGGTTAGCGGGTGTAAAGATTGCCACACTCGTACTGTTCATTGTCCTCGGTTCGGTACTGGTGTTTGGTCGGCACCCTCACGAAGCTGTGCAGAATCTACTGGGACACGGTGGAATGTTCCCCCATGGGGTTAGCGGATTGGTTTCAGCAATGCTTGTGGTGATGTTTTCTTTTGGCGGCGTTGAAATGATTGGTATGACCCTGGGTGAAACGCAGGATCCCGCAAAAACGATTCCGCGGGCCGTTCGCGGTGTGATCTTTCGCGTGATTCTATTTTACGTACTTCCAATTCTCGTCATCCTATGCCTCGTGCCTTGGAATACCTTGGGGTATGCGGAGAGCCCATTTGTCCAAGTCTTTCGTTCTGTTGGCATCCCCTACGTCGGTAGTGTCATGAACGCTGTCCTGCTCACCGCTGTCCTATCTGCGGTCAATACGGGAATGTACGCAACGTCCCGCTTGCTCTACGCACAAGCTGTGCACGGTCAGGCTCCCCAGTTTCTTGCGCAACTTTCACGAGGTAAAGTACCGGTACGAGCACTGCTCTGCAGCACCTTGTTCCTGTACGTGGGTGTCATCGTAGCGTTCTTTGCGAAAGGACAGACGTTTCAAGATCTGATGGTATTCCCCGGCTATACGGTCATTCTCGTTTGGATCCTGCTGCTGGTGAGTAGGATGAAGCACGGCGGTGTGACCTTCTCCACTATGGTTTCCTGCGTGGTCACAATTGCCGTATTGATGGGAGTGGTGTGTACAACGCCCATCATCGCTACCCTTATCACGATTGTAGGACTCGTCGCCATTGCCGGCAGTTACTGGGCATTGCCGAACGGATCTTCCAAGATTTCTATCAATCCGAAACAGCAGGACGCCTAGTAAAAGATACAAATCCCCCGCTTGAACAGCGGGGCATTTTTTATGACCAGCAATTTGCCATTCGCTCATTCCAACATGGAAATTACTGAAGTCAATTAATCCACACGGATCATCTGATTTGTATAAGCCACTGGACATCCAGGGGCTCATTGAGCGATACCGAAGGAGTCTGTATGGACGATGTTTTCGCGACTGTGATTCAATAACTCCTCAGAAGACATCGTGACAGCAGGTAGAGCAATGGTAACTGTGGTCCCGAAGCCAACTTGACTTTGAATGTTCATCGTGCCGCCATGGCTTTGGATGATTTTATAACTGACCATCAGCCCGAGCCCCGTACCGGTTTCCTTGGTGGTGAAAAACGGTTGTCCAATCATGGGCAAATTCTCCGCTGCAATCCCGCTGCCCTCGTCCACGAATTCCAAGTACACCGTGTCTCCCTGCGACTGGATCCTCACATACACGTTGCCACCGCGAGGCATCGCCTCGATGGCGTTCTTGATGACGTTGATGAATACCTGTTTCAACTGGTTCTCATCGCATTGGACCATCGGCGTCCTCTGCTCAAACTCCTGATGAATTTGCACGTTGTTCAGGACGGCTCGTGAACTCAAAAGGGTGATGACCTCCTGTACGATGGAGCCCACCTGGACCGCTTTGAATTTGCAGTCCCGTGGCTTTGCAAGCATGAGGAGTTCATTCGTAATGACTTCGATACGCTGCAGTTCGCTGTGCATGATCTCGTAGAACGGCAGATCATGGGACGATGCCTTGGACCGCAGTATCTGAGTAAATCCCTTCAAAGCGGTCAAAGGATTGCGAATCTCGTGTGCCACACCCGCCGCCAACTCCCCGACCGCTGCCAGCTTATCCGATTTTCGCAACATCGCTTCTGATTCTTTGCGATCCGTGATATCTCGACACACCAACACCATGTGTTTCACGTTCTGCTGCTCGTCGATGACCGGAACACCACTCATTTCCACGGTGATCCAACGGCCCGATGCATGCTTCACACGGCACTCCGTCCGGAATGGACTGTGTCCCTGAAACAATGTTTTGATACGCGGCAGGTCCTCTGGATGCACAGCTTCAGAAATATATTTTCCATCTTCTGCAACGAGGTGATGGCCAATCAAGTGTGTGTGTGACGGGGAGATATACTCTGCTGATCCGTCCACATTCATGACAGCAATCGCATCTGTCATGTTTTGTTCTATTAATCGAAACAGCTCCGCCACGCGCTTGAGGTTTTCCTCCGCCTGCTTTCGTTGCGTTATGTCCCGGATGATGCATTTGATGGCCGGTCGACCATCATACGTCACGGGCACACCAACAATGTCGACGACTCGAATCTCTCCAGTCAGTGTTAGAATCTGTTCCTGTTCCTCCAAAGCATCGGTACTGATGCCTTGGTTCAATCGACTGATTCTCTCCTTCACAACTTCGCGATATTCTGGACAAACAAAGTCAAAAACAGGCTTTCCAATGAGTTCCTCTTTGTTACGCGCACAAAAAAGATCCACAGCATACCGATTGGCATCAAGAATGATGCCATCGCCGTGAATCAAAATCGGTTGTCGAATTCGATCAACAAACAACCTGTATTCCTCGCGCGTGTCAGTCAATGCCTTGTGCTGTCGCCAAAGGACAAGTAGACCCACCGGTACTGCCGCGGTACCGAAAATCCAAAAACTATACACAGTGATAGGATACTGTACCAAGTGCGTTTTCAACCATTCAGACAGCAATATCCAAATTAGACCAATAAGGACGTAAAATACCCTCATTTTCACCGGAGTTTTATGGATTTTCCTCCACTCTAGATCCGTGCGTTTCATGTCCACAACACATATCCTCTCACTGCCTGAAAATTCCCAATCCCACTCCTTCATTATAAGAAGTATTCTTCGACGTCCCCTAATTTCCTCCTTATCAGATTCGATGGACTGTAATAACTTGCAATCTGGATTACTTCCCCGCTTCACTCAGCTTTTTGACAAACTTCGCAAAGTCATGCGTCTCATCTGCTCTTGGCAATCCGGTAAGCCGAATGGTTCCCTGGATTTTCGGATCAATCATGGTCACTATCACCAAGTCTTCAAACCGAACCCCCTCGGGTTTGCACAGACAAGCAGACACCTCCCCAAACAGCCGCTTATTCGGTTTTAGGGAAATGTCCACGTTGATTTCATACGTTCGCTCGGTTTGTCTACTCGTGACTTTGGTGCTTCCCGTCCAACGAAACGTCTCCTGCTCAACACCAAAAGGCATCGGATGTTTCTTAAAGGCCTTCTCGATAATCCGCTTTTGTACTTCCAATTTGACCATGCATATGCCACCCGTTATATGTAAGTTTGACGTGGATGCCGGTGGCAAACCACCACGATATATTATCCGCCAGGGCACTGCCCATGACAAATACGCGGTGAATCGCCTGCCGACAGGGCGGTGTTTGTCAGGCAGGCTCAGAAAAACAGTGTCGCTGGTTTCAATCCGTTATCACAACATGCGCCCCGAGGCCTATTGTTCTTGCGAAACCAATTCTACAAGCGTCTCGACCGCCTGCTCTTCGTCCGTGCCGTTGGCGCTGATGGTGATCTCGCTTCCGTGACCCGCCGCCAATCCCATCAGCCCTAGAATACTCTTGGCATCCACGGACCTGCCGTCCTTCGTAACGGTGATCTGGCTTCGGAATGTGTTTGCTCGTTTGACAAACTCAGCCGCCGGCCGAGCATGCAATCCCTGGCGGAGTAATACAACAACGCTCCGTTCGTACATGGCATCTACCTCCACTCTTGTCCATGGGTGCTTTTGGTCTTAACATACCCGATTTCGATGCCTCCTTTCATTCTCACTTTGTGATACAGTTCATCGAAATCTGGCATTGGAACACGCGTGCGATACCTTGTAGGATCAATAGAGGTCGAAGTATTTATTCGTTCATACGACAAATTGTGACAGCAAAGAGGGGTTGCACTGTGGGGGACAATGCAGCAACAACGACCAGAGCACAGTTCTGGCATGATTTTTACGGTCCCAATCGTGGCTACATTCTCGAGCTCTACGAGCATTATTTACAGGACCCAACCTCAGTGGATGAGGAAACACGTGCGCTGTTTGATCAGTTCGGCAACCCGGCGGATTTTGTCGGTGGCGAATCCGCTGGCGACGTGCAGCTCGCCGCAAACGTGCCGACCAGCGTCTTGAGCCCGGATTTCGCGCGCCGTCTGGTCGCAGCGACTGAGCTTGTACGCAACATCCGCAACTACGGCCATTTGGCTGCTCATATCGATCCGCTGCGCGAACCCACCCCGGTTCCGATTCTGGAACTGGCCGAGTACCAGTTGACCGAAGCCGATTTGGCATCCATTCCGGCGTCAATGATTTGGGCCAACGCGCCGCAAGACGTCCAGACGGGCTTGGACGCTGTCAAGCGGCTGAAAGCGATTTACACCGGCGATTTGGCCTATGAATTTAATCAGGTCACAGATGTGGAAGAACGCAAGTGGCTGGATCAAGTCGTTGAGTCAAATGAATTGCACAGACCTTATTCTCCAGAAGAAAAGCGCCAACTCCTGTATCGCTTGACCGAAGTGGAATCGTTCGAAAAGTTCCTTCATCGTACATTTGCCGGTCAGAAACGGTTCTCCATTGAAGGCGTCGACGCGATGGTCCCGATGCTCGACAAGCTGGTTGAGTTGTCGGCTTCCGCAGGTACGCACAACGTGATGATTGGCATGGCTCACCGTGGACGCCTGAACGTATTGGCGCACATTCTTCGCAAACCGTACGAAAAAATCTTTGCAGAATTTCACGGATCACCAAACAAAGACCTGGTTCCTTCGGAAGGTTCCACGGGCATCAACCACGGTTGGACTGGCGACGTCAAATACCACATGGGTGCTAACCGCGTGATTGGCGAAGGTACGCAAGTGGAAGTTCGCATCACGCTCGCAAACAACCCCAGTCACTTGGAATTCGTTAACCCAGTGATTGAAGGATATACACGTGCAGCTCAGGACGACCGCACGCACGGTGGTGCGCCCACCCAAGATGTGCAAAAGGCCATCGCGGTGCAAATTCACGGCGACGCAGCATTCCCTGGAGAAGGCGTCGTTGCCGAAACATTGAATCTGTCCCGGCTGCGCGCTTACGCGACAGGTGGCACCATTCACATCATCGCCAACAACCACCTTGGCTTTACCGCTGAGGAAGACGAAGGCCGCTCCACCCGGTATGCAAGCGATCTCGCGAAAGGTTTCGAAATCCCAGTGGTGCACGTGTCTGCGGACAACCCGGAAGCGTGTTTGACAGCGATTCGCCTGGCTCACATGTACCGCGAACGCTTCCACAAAGACTTCTTGATTGACCTCATCGGGTATCGTCGCTGGGGTCACAACGAAGGAGACGACCCATCTCCGACACAACCACTTCTCTACAAGAAGATTAACGAGCACCCGACCGTTCGGACGATTTATGCGAACACCCTGAAGGTAGAAGGCGTGGTGTCCGAACAAGAAGCAATGGCGATGGAAGCAGAAGTCCAACAAAAGCTGAAAGAAGCGTACGCGAGAGTCGGCGATGTCAAGGAAGACGTTCCGTTCACCGAATGGGCGGTTTCAGACGTTACACCTGCACCCGTCACGCTCGAGGAACTCAAGAAAATCAACGAGGCCCTGCTCACGTTCCCTTCCGACTTCGCGGTCTATCCAAAGCTGCAACGGATCTTGGAGCGCCGCCGCAACGCATTGGACGAAGGCGGGAAAGTGGACTGGGCGCTGGCAGAATCGCTGGCCTTTTCCACCATTTTGGCGAACGGTACACCCATTCGCTTGACGGGTCAGGATTCGGAACGCGGTACGTTCGGCCATCGCCACCTGGTGTTGCACGACGTGAACACGAACAAAGAATTCGTGCCACTGCAGGCATTGCCACAAGCCAAGGCTTCGTTTGCAGTGTATAACAGCGCTCTATCCGAGGCGGCTGTGCTCGGCTTCGAATACGGCTATTCCGTGTACGCCAAAGACGCGCTGGTCATGTGGGAAGCGCAATTCGGTGACTTTGCCAATACAGCGCAAGTTCTGATTGACCAATTCATCTCCGCCGGCATCTCCAAATGGGGACAGTCATCCGGTCTGGTACTGTTGCTGCCACACGGATACGAAGGGCAAGGCCCAGAGCACTCCAGTGCCCGCCTGGAACGCTATCTGCAGCTCTCGGCCCAGAACAACTGGATGGTGGCAAACGTCACGACGGCAGCGCAATACTTCCACTTGCTTCGTCTGCAAGCGGCAAGACTCGGCAAAACCGCTCGTCCGCTCGTCATCATGACGCCGAAGAGCCTGCTTCGCAATCCGAAGGCAATGTCGGACGGCACCGCGTTCAGTGAAGGTCGTTTCGAGCCCGTTCTGCGTGACTCGCGCGTCTTGAAAGCGAAAGACATTAGGCGGTTAATCCTATGCAGTGGCAAGGTGGCCGTAGACCTCGAAAACGCGATGGAGAAGTCCGGAGAAGATCTCTCGTGGGTGGCCGTGGCTCGTGTCGAGCAGCTCTACCCATTCCCAGAAGAAGTGTTGCAAGATATCATTGCGCAGTACTCGGGATTGAAAGAAATCGTCTGGTTGCAGGAAGAACCGCAGAACATGGGCGCATGGACCTACATGCAGCCGAAACTGCAAGCCCTGTTGCCTGCGAAGGTGAAATTGCGCTACGTCGGTCGTCCTGAACAAGCCAGCCCGGCTGAAGGTCACGCTCACGCACACAATGCGGAACAAGCTCGAATTCTCAACGAAGCACTACAACCAATATTATCTGCTGTTTTACAGTGAGGGAGGCTGTCACAGTGAGTGAAGTAAAGGTTCCAGAGTTAGGCGAATCCATCGTCGAAGCAACGGTGGGGACATGGTTGAAAAAAGTGGGCGATGCTGTCGAAGCCGGCGAAGCCCTCGTCGAACTCGAAACGGATAAAGTGAACATTGAAGTGATTGCCGACGAAGCAGGCGTGTTGCAATCTATCGCAAAACAAACCGGAGACACAGTGGCGATTGGTGAAACGCTTGCCGTCATTGGCGCTGCCGGATCCGCTCCTGCGCCGGCTGCAGCACCTGCCGCTGCGCCTGCGGCGTCAGAACCGGCTGCCTCGGCTCCTGCCGCTGCACCTGCGCCAACACTTTCGGCTCAGCCCAAAGCAACGCCGGAAGCTGAGTCCAATGGTCCTGTCCGGGCAACCCCTGCGATTCGTCGGGCTGCGTTGGAATTTGGCGTGGATATCAATAAAGTGAAGGGTACCGGTGAAAACGGGCGCATTGAACTTCGGGATCTCTTGGCTCATGTGGCGCCTACTGCAAATGCACCTGCCGCTACACCGGCAGCTTCTGCGGCACCTGCACCGGCTGCGCCAGCCATTGTGAACAAGGGGTCGTTCCGCGAGGAAGAGCGTGTGCGCATGTCTCGGCGCCGCAGCACGATCGCCAAGCGTCTGGTCGAAGCGCAGCACACCGCTGCCATGTTGACCACATTCAACGAGGTCGACATGACGGCCATCATGGAAGTTCGGAAGCGCCGCAAGGACGCATTCAAGGAGAAGCATGGCGTTGGCCTGGGCTTCATGTCCTTCTTCACCAAGGCTACCGTTGGTGCATTGAAAGCTTTCCCGCTGCTGAATGCAGAAATTCAAGGCGAAGACATCATTATCAAGAAGTACTATGACATCGGTGTCGCTGTCGCGACCGAACAAGGATTGGTCGTTCCCGTTGTACGGAACGCGGATCGGTTGAGCTTTGCGGAAATCGAACGGGAGATTGCCACACTCGCGAAACGCGCACGGGAGAATAAACTCAGCCTGCAAGACTTGCAAGGCGGTACCTTCACCATTACCAATGGCGGCGTCTTTGGTTCATTGATGTCTACGCCTATCCTGAATGCGCCACAAGTGGGTATCCTGGGTATGCACGGCATCAAGGAGCGCCCGGTCGCTGTGAATGGAAAAGTCGAGATTCGGCCGATGATGTACATTGCCCTGTCATATGATCACCGCATCGTCGACGGTGCTGAAGCTGTCCAGTTCCTCGCAAAAGTCAAGGAGCTCGTCGAAGATCCTGAATCTCTGTTGATTGAAGGGTAAGTTTACCAACATCGGTTCCTGTCCATTCAACGGGGCTGTCTCTAGGGGAGATTCTGATATCCCCGCAGGGGCAGCTTCTTTTTGCAATCATCGATACAGCAGCGGAACAAACAGAAACTCCACTACGGTCAAGATGGCAATATCCCGTCGTAGTGGAGTTCTCTTTTATATCGGACTTCGAATTGCTATTCCCGTTACACTACATGTGCTGCTTCATTTCGTCGACAAGCGTATCGGCAGTGGTACCCACGACGACCTGCGCGTTGTGCTGATTCAGCTTGATGACACCATTGGCACCAAGCGCCTTTAACTGACTGAGCCTCATTCAGCTTGTTCACGTCCTTGAGATTGAGACGCAAGCGCGTAGTGCACGCTTCCACTTCCACGATGTTATCTGCTCCTCCGAGCGCTTCCACGTACCCCTTGGCCTGAACAGACAACGGTCTGTCTTTCGCAAGGTGGCTGAATCTGTAGGCTGTTTTAGGTCTAATATTCATCGAGGATGACTCCCCCACCGACCGGCCCACTGGCATCTTCGTCTTCATGTCCAGGGGTCTTGATGTCGAACGCTTTGATGCTGAAGTAGAACACGACAAAATAAATGACACCGGCCGAGAACGTAAACCCGTTGCGAATCCCAAGCGTGTACCACACAAACATCGAGACATCAGTGGAGGACCACGTGGAATACAAACAAAATGGGCGCAAGGAACAT
>CAWBGB010000007.1:260000-305000 GCA_963788285.1 uncultured Alicyclobacillaceae bacterium | reverse complement strand
CTGCCCCGAAGGGAAGGCACATCTCTGCACCGGTCAGAGGGATGTCAAGCCCTGGTAAGGTTCTTCGCGTTGCTTCGAATTAAACCACATGCTCCACTGCTTGTGCGGGCCCCCGTCAATTCCTTTGAGTTTCAGTCTTGCGACCGTACTCCCCAGGCGGAGTGCTTATTGGGTTTCCTTCGGCACTGAGGGTGGTACCCCCCAACACCTAGCACTCATCGTTTACGGCGTGGACTACCAGGGTATCTAATCCTGTTTGCTCCCCACGCTTTCGTGCCTCAGCGTCAGTCACTGTCCAGCAAGGCGCCTTCGCCACTGGTATTCCTCCACATATCTACGCATTTCACCGCTACACGTGGAATTCCCCTTGCCTCTCCAGCACTCAAGTCTGCCAGTTTCCAAAGCAATCCCAAGGTTGAGCCCTGGACTTTCACTTCGGACTTAGCAAACCGCCTACGCACGCTTTACGCCCAGTGATTCCGGACAACGCTCGCCCCCTACGTATTACCGCGGCTGCTGGCACGTAGTTAGCCGGGGCTTCCTCTCTCGGTACCGTCTCAAAAGGAGCATTTCCTCTCCTTCCCGCTCTTCCCGAGTGACTGAGCTTTACAACCCGAAGGCCTTCTTCGCTCACGCGGCGTTGCTCGGTCAGGCTTTCGCCCATTGCCGAAGATTCCCTACTGCTGCCTCCCGTAGGAGTCTGGGCCGTGTCTCAGTCCCAGTGTGGCCGGTCACCCTCTCAGGTCGGCTACGCATCGTCGCCTTGGTGAGCCGTTACCCCACCAACTAGCTAATGCGCCGCGGGCTCCTCTGTCAGTGGCGCATCCGCGCCTTTCCCAATCCAGAGATGCCTCCAGATTGCCTATCCGGCATTAGCACCCGTTTCCAGGCGTTATTCCGGTCTGACAGGCAGATTGCCCACGTGTTACTCACCCGTCCGCCGCTGACTTCCGGGAGCAAGCTCCCTTCCGTCCGCTCGACTTGCATGTATTAGGCACGCCGCCAGCGTTCGTCCTGAGCCAGGATCAAACTCTCAAATAGAATTTGGTGCTCATTTCGAAAACACTTGCGTGTTTTGAATCACTCTCTGCGCGTGTTTAGTTTTCAAGGAACCACTCTGTTTTGGAGCGTCGACAAAAGGTCATTCGCTCCGAGACAGCTCAACCATCTTACCACATTTCACTCATTCAAGTAAAGAGGAAATGTTTGGTCTTGCTGTCTGACCGCTTCACTTGGTCTCGAAGCGACG
Organism: uncultured Alicyclobacillaceae bacterium; assembly: GCA_963788285.1. Taxonomy (GTDB): domain Bacteria; phylum Bacillota; class Bacilli; order Alicyclobacillales; family Alicyclobacillaceae; genus Alicyclobacillus_A. Next base: position 303,751 of record CAWBGB010000007.1, on the reverse strand, counting down.
TCGACCAATATATCACGAATCTCTTTTAGAGATCCACCGGAAATTATCTCCGGACTGGTCGGTGTCTACTTCAGAAATGCTGATGTGACGCGGTTTGTTGCTTCATTTTTCGTCACCACCGCAGCGGCGACATCGATTAATATAGCACGGTTTGACGTATAGAATCAACAGGAAATACACGCCATTCATCTACCCATATTCGTCCGCATCGAATGCAGAAGCTTAAGACACCACAACAACGCAAAAACCCCGCATATGCGGGGTTCGATATGGTGGGCCTAAGAGGACTCGAACCTCTGACCTCACGATTATCAGTCGTGCGCTCTAGCCAGCTGAGCTATAGGCCCTTGAAATGGCGGAGCTGACGGGATTCGAACCCGCGATCTCCTGCGTGACAGGCAGGCATGTTAGGCCTCTACACCACAGCTCCAGGATTGTTATTTGGCCAGATATGGCGGAGTGAGAGGGATTCGAACCCTCGATACGCTTTGTGGCGTATACTCGCTTAGCAGGCGAGCGCCTTCGACCTACTCGGCCATCACTCCGTGAATGGTGGGTCATGAAGGACTCGAACCTTCAACCTGCCGATTAAGAGTCGGATGCTCTACCAATTGAGCTAATGACCCGGGTAGTGGTGGAGGGGGAAGGATTCGAACCTTCGAAGCTTTCGCAACGGATTTACAGTCCGCCCCATTTGGCCACTTTGGTACCCCTCCGGAATGGAGCCACCTGTCGGATTCGAACCGACGACCTGCTCATTACGAGTGAGCCGCTCTACCCCTGAGCCAAGGTGGCATGATGCAATTGGTAGCGGCGAGTGGACTCGAACCACCGACACCACGGGTATGAACCGTGTGCTCTAACCAGCTGAGCTACGCCGCCACTCAGATGGCGGAGAGAAAGGGATTCGAACCCTTGAGACGCGGTGAGCGCCTACACGATTTCCAATCGTGCTCCTTCGACCAACTCGGACATCTCTCCGCAGCTTGGTGCGGCTAATAGGAATCGAACCTATGGCCCCCACCGTGTCAAGGTGGTGCTCTCCCTCTGAGCTATAGCCGCGCATCACATCTGTATCCAAAATTGACAAGTCACAACTAGCAAGTACGTAAAACGTACTGGAGCGGGTGATGGGAATCGAACCCACGCCGCCAGCTTGGGAAGCTGGAGTTCTACCATTGAACTACACCCGCATGGAGCGGAAGACGGGATTCGAACCCGCGACCCTCGCCTTGGCAAGGCGATGCTCTACCCCTGAGCCACTTCCGCAAACAGATGCAACTCGTCGTGAGTTGCTTGGTGGCTCGGGACGGAATCGAACCGCCGACACGAGGATTTTCAGTCCTCTGCTCTACCGACTGAGCTACCGAGCCATAAGGTGGTGACCCCAAGGGGATTCGAACCCCTGTTACCGCCGTGAAAGGGCGGTGTCTTAACCACTTGACCATGGGGCCACGACAACACAAAATCTTTTCCGTGGAGCTCCCAATCGGATTTGAACCGATGACCTCATCCTTACCATGGATGCGCTCTGCCGACTGAGCTATGGGAGCACTGGCTCCCCGAGTAGGATTCGGACCTACGACCCTCCGGTTAACAGCCGGATGCTCTACCGCTGAGCTATCGAGGAGCGATGCCAAACGCCATTTGACATTGGCTTTCACCTGTGGTGGAGGTAGACGGATTCGAACCGACGACCCCCTGCTTGCAAGGCAGGTGCTCTCCCAACTGAGCTATACCCCCATAACACTGAAGACCGAACTCAAACCGGTGCGGTATGAGACGAATCTCAAACGCAGGTATTAAAATAACATCATTCCCCGGTAAGAATCAATGGATAATATTTGCATTTTCAATTCTGCCCATTAATCAACCACTAACGATCGCCCATGGTCGATGGATGGAAGGAGGTTCGAGTGCTCTCCCTAGCCGTGCAGGCTGCCCTCGAGTTTGGAACCAAGACGATGAAGGCCTACAGGGATTTGAATCAAACTGGTCATTCCCCGCGGAACCATCTTGTACATGTCATCACATATTTCTACATCAAAACCGAGGAGCGGGTGGCCATTCATACCCATAGCGGACGCCGTCAACAGGAGGCGCTGGACGAGCATCCCCGCCTCCATCTGTTGAATACGATATCCCCTGTACCCGAGCGATTGTTTCAAATGGTTCCTATCGCCCGCAACGTGAAAACAAAGTGGTACCTGGGACAGGTTGACGTTGTGCATGGACATGCCCTCTTGCAGCCGGAACCGATGATCTCCCTTGCGTATCTGCCGTAATCCATGGGCAGCGGGGTCATAGCAATAGGCTCCATCTTCGACGCCTTCAACGCCGTACAAAAAAATATACAACGACACTCGAGATAAAGATCCTTCCAGTCCCCCGCCCAGGTTCAGATCATTGCGATATGAGAAAGCTTGAATCGTCTCCTTCAGAAGCGTCGCAAGTTTCTCTAGAGGAACCTCGCCGAGCACGAAGTCTGTCCCTGGCGAATACCGGGACCGACAGACCGTTGCAAGGTCATAGGACGTCGGGGTCACACAAGGTAGGGGCACCGTGAGGTCGCCGCTACAGATTTGTTTTCCTGGCTGTCCTGCACAAGACGGAATGGTCTCTAGTTTTGAGGCTTCGTTCATCTGAATGAGCAACGGATAATCTTGAACTCTGCGCGAACGGACATAGTGGTTGTGCTGAACCGAAGGCAACGTTCGACACAACTCGGTTGCACAAGTCGCTCCACCCCCGGTGGGCGTAACCGTAAACCAGTTCCCTGCAGGCTCCACGGACAGCGGAATCAGGGCGTACACGCTCTCCTCCCTCTCGGACAGTCCCAGCAGGTGGTTGACGGCGCTGTCAAGAAACTGGAAGCACACGGCGGATTCGAAGCCGAATCGCTTTGCCACTTCCAGCACCTGCCCCACCAGGGCGCCGGCGTCGAGCCCTTGCAGTCGATAAGCAAAGTTGTTGTACTTGTAGAAGTTTTTCCAGAACATCGTCGACACGAAAATTGCGCCAAAACAGTGAGATACGTTACAGCCGTTGGCGAGGGCTTGCGTGAGATACGGATGGAACTGTCCCTCGCGCAACAATACCAAACGGTGATGAGCAACGTCATAATGGTAGACACCGGAAGGTATATCCTCGATGTTCAGATAGATATACAACTCGCTTGGATATAAAGCGCCACCAGACGGAGCAAATCGCCGATACATGTGCATGACACCAGAGCCCGGTTCGCCCCCATCCGCGAAACCAGACTGTGAGAGTGCCGTCAGTCCGTACGCGTACCACAGAAAATGCCCGAGGTCTCGCAGATCAGGCAGCGAAGCTGACCTCTGTCCTTCCAGTGTGAGCGGAACGTCTGAGGACAGCGGAAACGTGGGTAGGCCACGGTACAGCTTATATGCGAGCGGCGCATCGTCCCACGCCACCTCCAAATCGGGGGGCCGGGCCTTGTCGGTATCAAAGTGCAGGTTGTGCAAAAATGTCTCTAAGTCCATGCTTCGTACCTCCATGCGGCTTTATGGAAACGGATGTGGATGCGGATTGAGCTCTTCACGGGTGAGCGGTTCCTTTGCGTAGCCGAGTTCCGCGGGCACCCGAAGCACCCGTTCCAGTCCGTCCAGCCGTGTCAAGTGGTAACCGAACGTCATGGGCAACATCCCCGGTATGAGTACTTTTACGCAATGGAGTCCGATCCGCTTGACCTCGGGCGTGGTCTGATCCACCACAATCACCTCGAGATTCAAACGGCGAAACACTTCGAGGATATCCTTCACGTCGTCGGCAAGATCCGCTTGCCACGTCCTCACTTTGAATGCCTCATCAAATGTGCGCATCGGGCGCCGTTCGTCGAGCAAGAACTTCAAACGCTCTTCCGCTTGCGGTAGGCTGTACAGCATGGAATGATCCTCCATGTGCCGGACACGCAACGGGTTACGGTACATCTGCAGACACTCTTCCTTGCTTGCTTCGTACTTCTCGTCCAGTGTCAGCACCATGCCGGCTACCTCATGAATGGCACCTTTGGCCGCCCGTACAGGATCGAGGTGCGCCCCCGCCGCACAGATCAGGTTGACACCTTTCCCTTTTCGGTTTTTCGCCACCATCCAGACGCATGGTATTCCGTTCTCCATGGTGGCGTTAAACAAATGCACGTCGTACCCCGCAACCACACGCAGTGTATCAACCATCATCTGGAGTTCCGGGTCCTTGCTGGAATGCAGATTGAGCCGCGGCAGAGGGAGCTGCGCGTACCATGTCAACAGGAAGGCGTCGCGCTCCACCACCTCCAAAATCCCGTAGAAGATGGCTTCAACCAAGCTCCCCCCCAACGCACACCCGTTGGAAGTTTCGTACACAAAGCCGCCCTGGCAGCCCACACTGTAATAGGCCAGCAGCTCAGGCACGAGGATGGGGCGATGTTGCAGGAACGAATAACCCCACACCCAATCCAGAGGTGCATCTTCACGAAACGGCTGAAACGGAAAATGAGGCTCTGAGTACTGTTCCTTCGCATGAAGCCCAACTCGCACAGGATTCAGTGCCCGATCCGCCACATGACGGTAACTATCGTGCACTACAGTGCGTTTACCTCGGGGCGTCAAGCCGCAGTACCGCTCCAAGCCCTCGAGAATCGCCGTCAGCTCGCTGTCCGCGTAGGAGTGCGTCCTGCCTGCACAGCCCTCATCGCCGTTGGTCAGGGGAAGATTTACACTTGCGGTTGCAAACGGCGTCACGAGGTCGTGTACCTTCGCGTTCAGAAATCCAGTCCGGTAATCCAGATACTGCGTAAGCAGCACGTCCTTCAGTTCAGCCAAGGGTCGACTGCGATAGCTGTCGGCGCTCACTTTTGGACTGGGTTCCAAAGCTATGCAAGCCGCCGTTGGCGTGTCGTCCGGCAAGTGCCCGCACACCGAACACTGTGGGTCAGGCAGAAAGAAGTGTCGCGTCGTCATTAACGTTTTGAGGTTCATCAAAAATACATGCCCTTCCGACTGTACGCGGTGGCCTCCCAGTATCCGACCAACTTCCGCGGCAAGCAGGTTCGTCAATTGCAGCAGCGCGGATGATGAGGCCCATACGTCGTGCTCCATTCCTCCGGCGGAGGTCAATGCTTGTTGCAGTTTCCACAGTTCTGGTCTGCTGTCTCCCGCCATCAGGCGTCTTACATCTGCGCACTGCGAACACCCTGGCGTGCCTGGACGAACCAACGGTCCAACGATGCCTTGGCCAAATGAGACAAAACCGCGTAGCCAAGGAATGCCCGCTTGCTGAAACACATCTTCCGCCTGTTGGTGATCCGATGGATTCCAGCCGTCGTCGAGCACCAGCGCCAGGTCAACGCTATCTGGTACTTCCCGCGTCAAATGAAGCTGGCGAACCACCTGGCATTGCGAGGATAATTCCTCGCTTGCATAGTCTGCCAACCGACCGTCTCCAATCACCAAGACGACAGCGCTCACTGGGATCCCTCCCCGCAGAGCACAACACCAAAGACGCCAGCCAACGTCTCTCGTAGAAACGGTTCCTGTGCCAGGTCGAACACATGCAACCTTCGTTTGCTTCGTTCCAGCGCCTGTAGTGCAGACTGCAACAACTTGGGTTCCATGAGATCTGGGCACCCTGGAACCACAACCTCTTCCGTCTCCTCGTCTTGCAACAGCACGGTTGAAACCGCAAACACTTTCCCAAGGTCAGAAAGAGTCGGATTTTGTGCCACCAGCAACGCCTGTTGTAAGGCCTTCCGCAACGCCAGTGTAACGTTCAAATCGGCCCTGCCGTACCAGCGCTCCCCCGTGCCCACCCACACCACGGGAAAGCCACAAATTGTTTGCCCCAATCCAATCACTGGAGCGCCTTGCATTGTCGTCAGCGCCTGCAAGTAGAATTGGCAGCGATCATCGGAGACTTTGCGCACGTACACACGGGACACAGCCGGTTGTTGGTTGGAGCATTCGCGTGCCAACGCCTCTGCCATGCATTGTTGCAGTCCGCGGCAAACGGCCTCCGCGACCGACTCGCCAGCGCCTACGCCGACAAATTCCTCTGCAGCAACTCCCAGTTCACGGTGTTCTGCCTTCCAGATCTGGACGAATCTCGATACATACGCTTCAATCCCGGCGAGCCCAGCTTCCTTGCGAGCCTCCTCGTGGGTCATACCGTTACAGATGATGCCTGGTAACAGCATGGCGGGTCCGGTGGACAGCGGATCGACCGGTTGAACGCGGCACTGAGCGAGTGGAAGCTGAACTAGGTCCCCTTCCTCCCACAGGTGGAAAATGCCCGACACGGTAGACGTCAATTGCTGGAAGTACGGGAGTAATCCATGAGACTCAGGGGGGGCTGGTGTTTGCTTCAAACGCCGCGTGATATCCTTAACCGACACTGGGGGCTGAAGTCCAGCCACAAGTGGATGGGGGAGAAAGGGATGCCAGCTGCCTTCCAAGGTTTCGAGGTTAAGAAGGAAGCATTGGTTCTTCAGCTCGGATTCGACGGCACCGGTCACTGTCTTGAACCATTCAAACGCAATGACGTTCGCTAGCATTGCCCCCGCTGTGGAGGAAAACGTGTGCAACTGTGGGTCTTGGCGAATTGCAGTTTCGTGGATGCGCCGCCACGCCGACTCCCAACATGCAGCCGAGTCAGGGTGCACAAGCGGCCCAGCAACGCCTGCCTGCTCCAAACACAGCGCGGGAAGCAACACCTTCTTTTCGTCTCTACAAGCCTTTTGTAGCACCCGCAGTTCCTCAATGTCTCCCGTTTCCGACACGTACAAAATCGCGTCAAACGGCCGGATGGCCGCACACCAGCATTCAGAACCTTTATTCTGCAGCGTGATCTCTGTCAACTTCACCTTTGTATCGGACTTTCTGTGGTGTTCCTCTAATTCCGACAGTCGAGCCCGGTTCGTCGGCAGCGAGTCCGTCACAAGCAGGTGGATGTCGGGAAGTCCCGACTTCAGCAGCGCCGAAACCAACGAAACCAATACTGGGCCAGAGCCAATGGCCAGTACCTTAGCCTCCCGATACAGCTGGAAGCGGTGTGCACCCGAACCCGCGAGATTGTCCAAGAACTCGATTTGATACGCGTACTTTTGAAGAACCGCATCCGACAAATTGTGTGAACCATCCTGGCTCACATCCCGTACAAAGTGGTTTCGGTACAACACTTCTGCTATGTTGTACACCATCTCCTGATGGGGGCCAGGCAATCCATCCGTCAAATCTGCCAACGTAAGGTCCCCGTTGAACACCGGTATTAGCGTTTCAATCCACTGGTGAATGCTCCTACCTTCCATTCGGAACCATCCTTCGTTGTTCCGAAAGTACACTCCTCCGTTCCCATCAGGGAGAAAAAATGTGTCTCCCTTGACTTTCAGGCGCATTGAAGGATTTACACTTGTCATCCCGCTCCTCCTTACCGTCGGCCGCTTTCACGTCCATGTCATGATCTTCTTCCTCATCGTATGTACCGCTTGTTTGTCCGCGCCTTACCAAAAACAGAACCCCTGTGCGAACCAGGCTTGTTCGAACACATCCATTTTGTGAACAACCTCCGATTCCGAAGTAAATAGGCGGCACCCGATGCAGAAACGCGCACGTAAACAAAACGAAAATCGTCAGAAACACGACTTCCCAGCGCGTGTATTCAACCAACGCATGTATCCGTCCAGCACTCCGACCATCCATACCCTCCCCTTACCGCAGCATGCTGTACATGTATGTCGCAAGGCCTCAGCACTGTAAAGGCCTATACCTTTGACCAAATACCTATTTTTTGTACGACCGACGCCGACAAGAACAACAGGCCACGGCCTGCAACCGCAGACAGCGGGCCTTTGCAGTATTCACTGCAACGGTTTCATCACAGCAGTTTTCGATTTTGGCATTCATGATAGTTGTGAACCCACTGTACATTGATTGATGAGAAGTGATTGCATGGGTGGGGATATCATGGTGAATGCTGATTGGGTGCCAACCGCAATCACAGGAGCAACGGGTATATTGGGGGCTTGCGTGGGGGTGCTGGGCAGTATTGTGGCCGGAAACCAGCAGATGCGCAGCCAACAGCAACTCGCCATGCTGCAAAAATCCTTTGCCGAGAGTGACCGACGGTTTCAGATATACAACGAAGTACTCAAAATTCACGCCGAATACGCGCTGTTTCATTTTGATGTGACTGAAGTAAACACACAGCCGTATGTCGAGAAGATGCGCCCGTTACTGTACGAAGGCCTTCACCTCTTGGAGCAACCTGTGAGGGAAGGCCTGAAAGCGTTCGAGCAGCTACTGTGGCAGTTCCAATCGAGCGAAGAAGCAGATTATCAAGATGTGGCGACCGCCTATCATATGCTGATTACGAGAATCGAACAGGCATATGAGCGGAAGTCCTCCCGGTCTTGACGAAGGAGATGTGCGCCACTGAGGCGTTGATGGCCGACACACGAATGGTCGAGAAGTCGACATCTCCGTCGAGATGCCCTATCTCAACTACCTTCGTCTCTCCTGCGATGAGGTCGAAGTGGTTATCACTCCAAGTGACATGTGGTTGATGGAACGCGATGTTCACCATCCGCGCGTGATGGTCCGTGGAAACGGTAACCGTCTTTCCGGCCGTGTCCACCTCGGCCGTCAACGTCGCGCAAGGTAGCAACAGGTCTCTGTGGTCGCGAAAATAGTACATATTCGTCGGTGCTTTGCCGCTCTTCGAAGACAGGCGAAGGACGGCGCGGCGCGCATCTACCCCACCCAACATCTCCGTTTCAGTCAACTCCAGAAATTTGAGCGTTCCGTTGTCGGCCACACAAACATCCTGTATGTGTTCCCAAACGACGTTGCCGGTGAAGTCGATGACCTCCACATGAATTTGATCTTTGTAATCCTGCAAGGTGTCGTTGACCACCCACAGTTCAACATGTCCAGCGTCGTCGAAGTTCGCGGAGAGGAGAATCGGAGCGAAGAACCGTTTGGCGTAAAAGTATGCGGCTTTGGGCAACAAGTGGTAGTCAATCACAGACCAACTGGTGCCCGGCCAACAATCGTTCAGCTGCCAAAACAGCGTCCCACTGGACTGGAACTTCCTTCGCCTGTAGTGTTCTACTCCATACTTTAAACCTTCAGCTTGCGTCAGCATCGAGTAATTGACGTATTCCTCGAGATTTTCCGGGATCCCGGTATAGCCTTCCATGAGCAGGAGTCCCTTGGGATGGTGGTAGTCCTTGTTGCGATAGGCCAACTCGTCGCTCCCCCAGAAACATTGTCCCTCCGGGATCCACCGTTCCAAAGTGTACCGATTGGACGCTGCATGCATACCGAACTCGCTGACAAATGTGGATAGACATTTCGCAAAGTTTTTGAAGGAGACGCCTTCAACACTGTAGTCTATGCGTTCTGGTTCGCCGAACTTCCGTGGATAAACCTGGCCGTGCCAAACTTGCCAATTGTGCCTGTCCCCTTCCTCCGCCGAGTTGTGATCATTTCCTCCATACGGAGAGCTCGGCCAGTACAAGCGGGCCGGATCCAATTCCGCAAGTAGCGCTGGCATCATCTCGTGGTAGATCTTCTCGCCGTAAAATGGGGTTTGGATGGTGCCACTCGACAGCATCGACTCGTAGATCCAGTCGTTTTCATTGTTACCGCACCAGAGCGCAAGGCAGGCGTGATTCCGCAGTCGCTTCACAACATGCACAATTTCCCTTTCCACGTTGGCCATGAAGTTTGTGTTGTAGTCGGGATACAGAGCACACGCAAACATGAAATCCTGCCAAACCAGAATTCCCTGCTTGTCACATTCCTCGTAAAACACCGGTTTCTCGTAAATCCCTCCGCCCCACACCCGCAACATGTTCATGCCGGCTTCCCCGGCCAGCGAAATGAGGTGTCGGTACCGTGAATCCGGTGCTGCACCAATGAAGCTGTCGACGGGAATCCAGTTGGCTCCCTTCGCAAATATTTCTTTGCCGTTCAGCACGAAAGTGAACACGTTCCTCCCGTCTTCCGCTTTTTGCTTCACGCGTAGGCTACGGATGCCGAACGCAGAGGTAAACGTGTCCACCGCCTCCCCGTCGACGTAGAGTGTCGCAGACAGCTGATACAGATGTGGAGTACCCAGGTCCCTGGTCCACCACAGTTTCGGATTCGGTACGCACAACCTAGCGGTGGTAGGAGTTTCCCCCAAGTTCACTCGGGTCTTGACGAGCGTATCCTCATCCTGCAGTGTAACCACAGCCGTCAGTTTCCGGGGCGGCTCAGCAACCGATGCCGCGCCGTACCCCACAGGCCTGCGACGAAAGGTATGTACGTGAAGATCCACGGCAACCACGGCTTCCTGTTCGTTTATCGAAATCGTTCTCGCATATACCGAGTCCCACTTTGCGTACTTCCTTTTCGCGAGTCGGACCGGTTGCCAGATGCCGACCGTGACAAGCCTCGGCCCCCAGTCCCAACCAAAGTTCATCTGCGCCTTGCGTGCCCAGATGCGCTCTTTGCTAAACCCCGACCAATACGTCATTTCCTTGCCGCCAACGTGTTTGGAGACAGGGTCAAACTTTACGGCGACTACGTTCTTTCCGCGCACCAGTTCACGCGTCACGTCCAACGTCACAGGCACAAACATATTGTCCGAAAAGGCGAGTTCCACGCCGTTCAGATAGATAGTGGCAAATGTATCGAGACCTTCGAACGTCAATTCCATCCGCTCGTCCGGTTGGAGGTCCTCATCCCAGTGAAACTCGGTTCGGTACCACCAGACTTTTTCCTCAATCCAGCGGCACTTGAGGTCGTTGTGCCCAAAGAACGGGTGTTCAATGATCTTCTTGTCAATGAGGGTGGAGTGCACGTCGCCAGGCACCTTCGCCGACATCCAAAAGTGGTCGATGTAATCCGGATGGGCCACCACTAAGTCTGGAACCTGACCGTCGTCGAAGGACTGGAGCTTCCAATTCGATAGCGTCACCATGCGTGTGTCTCGCCTCCATGCCTTAGCAAAAGGTCAACGCCGACATGATCTCGCTCAAACTCAACTCCGCGCAGGCCATCGACGTGTCCGCGACGCCGTAGTACATCTTCACCGTGTCCCCGTCGACCAGCGCACCGCAAGAGAATACGACATTGCCAAAGAACCCGTCCGTTTCATAAGGAGCTTCCGGCACAAGGATGGGTCTCTCAGTGCGTGCCAGCACCTTTGCTGGATTGTCGAGATCTAGCAGCACGGCGCCCATGCAGTAGCGGTTCTTTTCGTCCGCACCGTGGTACAGTTCCAGCCATCCTTTCTCCGTCTTGATGGGCACAGCCCCCGCACCGATGCGGGTGTTGTCCCAGTGATCCGGGCGGAGTCCTAACAGGTGACGGTGATTGCCCCAGTAGAGCAGGTTGTCCGATTCCGCAATCCAGATTTCCGGGGCACCCGCCCCTTTCGGTACGGGGCGGTGCAATGCGTAGTACTTGCCGTGGATGCGTTCGGGGAACAACACCACGTCCTTGTTTTCCGGCGGAAAGATGACCCCAAGCCTGTCCGCATGGACAAAGTCAGTGGTAACCGCCAGACCGACTCCCACTCCGAACGGCGACACCACACTAAACGTAATGTAGTACTTACCTTCGATGAACGTGATGCGTGGATCCTCGATGCCGAACGTCTCCAGTGCATCGGCTGGAAATAGAAACGCCCCGTCATCGACAGTGAAGTTGTGACCGTCTGGGCTACGCGCAATCCGCAAATACGAGAGCGAAGTCAGGTAGGACCATGTTTCCTTGCCCCGTTCGCGGATGACGCGCGGATCGGAAAAATCGTACGCATGGTCCCGTACGTCGAACTCCTTGATGACCAATTCCTTCGTACTTGGGTTGAACACCGGCGCTTTAACGATGTGAGCGTCCGTACTGATGGGGCGCTCCGCCACGCGCAGCAGCATGATTACTTCGCCATTGTATTCAGCAATGCCAGCGTTGAAGGTGCCAATCACTTCGAAGTCCGGCCGTAACGGTGGGACATCCTTCGGAGTGACAAGCGGGTTTTCTTTGTATCGGTAGACCTTCATGTGCACATTCCTCCTGTGCAACGTACGAGTTCGTCAGGTGACAGATCTACGCGACGACATTAACGGCGGTAGATGGCCACGCCGATTTTGGAATCGGCCATCCCGTAGTACAGGTAGTGCGCTCCTTGATACTCCACCAAGCCCTCGACAAATACCACGTTGCCGACCTGTCCAACGATCTCGTCGTGCGTACCTGGGACGAAAAACGGTGTTTCCGTGCGTTTCAAGACTTTGGTCGGATCTTCCTTCGACAGCAAGACCTGCCCAGCAGCGTAGCGGAGTTTGCCAAAGGACGGATCTTGCGGGTCTGTGATCACTCTCGCAGCGTTGTAAATCAACAGGATACCGTCATCCGTCAATATCGGTTGCGGGCCAGGCTCAATCAGCGCGCTGTCAAACGCCTCAGGATCAGCGGACGGAGTGAACACGGGTTCTTTCACCGGCGTCCAGTGAATCAAGTCTTCCGAATACGCAATCCAGATACTTGTATCGCCGAAGTACATGATGTACTTCCCGTTAATGGGTTCGGACAGAATCGCCCCGGACTTCGACCACACCCTGTCGGATCCTTCGGTCCAATCGGGAAACAGAACCCCGTGTTTTTCCCATGTGTAGAGATCCTTTGACGTGGCCAAGCATAGGGTTGCAGAGTGTCCATCAAACCCTGTGTACGTCAGGTAATACGTGTCGCCAATCTGCGTCACGCGAGGATCTTCGCATCCACCCGGCAATTCATAGCTCTCAGTTGGCACAAGTACCGGCTCTGGGTGGCGTTCAAAGTGCACGCCGTCTTCGCTGACGGCAATCCCAATGCGGCTGGTTCCGTTCCACTCCCCAGCCCCGGCATGATCCTCCGCGCGGTAGAGGATGTACACCTTGCCGTCCTTGACTACCGCGGCAGGGTTGAATAAATCCTTGGCTTCCCACGAGTCTCCCTGCGGCCTCAGAATGGGATTCTTTTCGTTTTTGACAAACGGACCAAACGGAAATGACACGCGGGGTATAGGTATGCTCACATCAAGTCCCTCCGGTTTTGTATGCAATCTCGTGTAGTGAATAAGGAGGATGAATGGCTCAGAAGCCATATCAGAGCGATTTGCAGACTTCTACTGCACTACTATGTTGCAAATCGCTAAAGTTGATAGCTGATACGATGAAACTATGATGAAACCTGTCACAACGCAACGCTTTCGAGCAAGGGTAATGGCGCTCCTCCCAGCATTCCGGAGTATCTACCGAATTTAGCTGGAACAATCTCCATAATGCTCGCTGTCTCTGAATGACGACACGCTGCACGTAGTCGGTGAGGGTTTGAAACATCACCTCACCAATATGCGAAACACCGACACCGAAGACAGCTGCATAATATGCTACATATGCTTACGGAGACAGTGAACGGCTTTCCACGAAGCCGTCAAGGTATGTAGGAGCCCGCTCGTGCAACACCTTGAATCGGACCTCTAGAGCGGGCTCAGAGCCAACGGGCCACATGAGGGGATACATACCCATGATGTCCATCTGCACAAAGGGGTGGATCGCACAATCGTACTATAATTTAAAGATTATTATGTAAATTTCGGCCGGTTGATGTAATAATATAGATAAACAAAATCATTGTCATTAGGGTATGTTCCATCACATAAAAGTAGATATATCGCCATACACATAAAAACAACATCATCAGGATCCATTCGTACAGAGGTGAACGTGTCTTCATAATCCAATATCTTCAACCGGATAATGTTGAGAAATTGCTGAATCTAGACTCAAAAGTGTATCCGCTTGAATACCAATCCGATGCAAAAGCAACACTGGAAAGGGTTGGGCTGAACTCTTTTACAGATATCGTCGTTTTACATCATAATCATCTGGTTGGTTACATTTCACTCTACCCGATTGATTCGTCAGTGTACGGAGAAATCAAAAAGGGAATGATCCATGACAGGAATCTAGAATGCAAGGTAATCCCCTTCGACCACGTGGGCACATACTGTGGCTATCTCTCGTCCGTCGTAATAGATAAACAACAGTTCCCATATTACAAAGGGGAATTTTTGTTCTTTCACCTACAAAACCATCTCAAGAGACTTCGTAAACGGGGTATATTTGTAGACAGAATCATTGCATACGCTGTATCCGAAGCAGGTAAAAATATTTTAACGAAAATGCGATTCAAAGAATCTACAGAAGGCATATTTGTTTTTTCGTGTAGTCAACAAGGCTATGATTTTATTCTGAAACAATGTAATACATTCATGTTATTTTGTCATTTCACAAAAATCGGTTTTTATACATCAGAAATTATATACATTTCTAGATCAGAATGGGACACAGACACGTAGCACATGAAAAAACGTTTCTAAAGTTCACTCCGGGTGAGCCCTTAGTCAAATTTCTTTCAAATCAACAAGCGCGGTCTGTCTTAATGACAACCGAGCTTTCGCCAACATACAATGTCGAGCATTGAGTTTCCGTGAGAACGGCTGCTGTTTGTATTCAGGTTGCCAGCAGGTCCGGTAACGTCCATCGTGGTGTGGCCAATTTCACCAGCGCCATCCAGAAAACCTCGGTAAATTTCGTTGCGAACGATGAGGCCTCCGCCGATACCAACGTCCACCATAATGTACACAAGGTCGTCCACATCCTTTTGCCAGCGCCAAAACGCGATTCTCCAAGTGCTGCAGCGTTGGCATCCTTCTCCAAATAACAGGGAAGGTGAAACTCTGAGGACAACAGAATCCCGTAACGGCACGTTACGCCATCTGGCATATTCGGTGGAGAGATGATGACACCTGTCGCGTTGTCAATCGGCCCAGGTGCAGACACGCCAATCGCTGGGACCTTGTCCAACAGAGTGTGGGTTGCTTCCAGAACCTTCTGAACCAGCGTCTGAATGACCCTTACCGTGTTATGTGGCCCCTCTTCCACTCGGTAGGTCATCATGTCCGAGTGCACGAGCGTACCTTCAAAGTTGGTCAAGACGCACACGATTTTCTCAACCTGAAGGTCAATCCCAATGAAGGAAAATGCGTCCGGGTTGACACTGTACAGCACAGGCTTCCGTCCACCATTGGATTCGGCGTACCCTGCCTCCAAAACCAAGCCTTCCGACTGCATTTCCGTAATCAAATTAGAAACGGTTGCAAACGTCAGTTCGGCTCGCGAAGCGACCTCCGCTTTGGTCAGTGGCGATTTCCGCAACAACAGCCGTATGACTGCTGTCTTGTTCATCTGCTTGAGCCCCATCACGTTCCCACCTGTTACACTCACTGGAATAACCGCCTTTCGCAGGCTTGGAATATGCCGTTCCCGATGGATGGAACTCACCATTTTCCGCTTATTTTTTGAATAGAGTTACTATATATATTTTAGTAAGTAGTTTATGAATATTTTCAAGTCAGTGGTTTGCAAAATCTTAACCTACAACGGATTCACGTGAAATGTTTTTCACAGATGGCCCTTCCGCCTTCGCCATTCCATTCCTAGTACCGCATGAGAACCTCGAGCAGCATGTCCCAAAACAGCTCGGAGTTCACCCCCACTGCGACCTGTGCGTTTGGCTCCTTTACAGTTTGACCCTTCAGGGCACAGACGGTACGGCCGTAGGTGAGTTCACCACGCGTCTCCACATCGACGTGCATCTCCTCAAACTGAACTACGTCGTGGTCCATGAGGACCGCCACTGCCAAAGGATCATGTAGAGCTCCGCCTTCGATACCATGGGTTTTGTAATACGCGTTGATGTAATCTGTAAGCCAGGTGCTGACGTACTCGCTAACAGAATTGTCCAGTTTGCGGATTTTCTCCACAGTGGATGAGGTGGCCAGTACTTGATACGTGACGTCCAACCCAACCATGTTCACCGGCACCCCGGATCGGAACACAATTTTCGCGGCTTCTGGATCAGCTAGAATGTTAAACTCGGCGGACGGCGTCACATTGCCTTGCCCGACAGAGCCGCCCATCATGACAATGCGTTGAATCTTCTTCTTCACATCTGGAAACGTGGACAGCAGTAACGCGGTGTTGGTCATTGGCCCAATCGAAACCAGCGTCATCGGCTCCTCCTCTGTGAGGAGTTGTTGGGCCATCCACGGAATGGCGTTCTCAGCCGCAAGCGGTGCAGCGACAGGTGGCAATTCGGCGCCGCCCAAACCCGACTCGCCGTGCACGTCATCCGCAATGATGGGCTCACGCAGCAAAGGCCTCGCTGCGCCTTTGACCACCGGACACTGTAGGTTGCCTAATCCGACGATACGCCGGGCATTTTCCGTCGTCTTTGTCAGGGTCTGGTTGCCAGCGACAGTGGAAACACCGCAAAGTTGCAGATTTTGTGCTTTACCCGCCAGCAATATCGCAATCGCGTCGTCCAATCCTGGATCACAGTCGATGAACAGTTTCGTCATTCCAGCCACATCCTTCGTCGTACTTAAAGCTCGGTCTGTCATGATAACAGGTGCTCTGATAGCTGTTCGCGAATCGGCTCCGGTATCGGTTCCGATTTTTGCGCGTCAAAGTTGAAATTGACGTAGGTGGTAGATGCTTTCACACAGATTTGGTTGTCCTGATGGATTTCCTCATAGAGTACCAGACTGCTGTTCCCAATTTTCTTTACCCACGTGGAAACGACAGCGTCCTGGTTATATAAGAGTTGCGCCATGTAGTCGATGTTCGTGTTGACAATAATCATTCTCCAGTTTCTAAAGGTCAAGTCTGGTGTAAAGATTTTGAATAATTCGTTGCGTCCAACCTCCAACCAGACGGGAATCGTCGTATTGTTGATGTGACCGGACCCATCCGTTTCAGAGACACGTGGTTGAATGATAGTCCGAAACATCGCATCGCTCACCTCCAATCCTAAAGGGGTGAAAGCAGTTCACTTGTTTAACGACAATATACCATGTCGGTGTCGAGGATTCCGTCGAGATGGGAAGCCTCGGAGCAACGAGGCTACTCCCGACGACACAATGAGCGACAGCACAGATTCTTTCGCTCATTATGAAATGGTCTTGGGGCCAAACGGTGGCTCAATGCCAATCCAATCCCTATTCTACGAATTAAACATATCGTGCCGTGATCATTTTTCTGCGCGTGTAGAATTCGACACCATCACGCCCGTTTGCGTGAAGATCCCCGTAGAAGGACTTCTTCCATCCGGAGAATGGGAAGAATGCCATTGGCACGGGAACGCCAACGTTCACGCCGAGCATGCCTGCGTCAATGTCCTGCCTGAACTTAAGAACCCACTTTTGCACTGTCTGTGAATAGGCACGCACCGTTCGCAAACTCCGACTGATTCGCAATTTGAATGGCTTCATCCAGATCTTCGGCTCCCACGATACTGAGGACCGGAGCGAAAATTTCGTCTCACGGGCGCGTTTCAAATCTACGGTGTGGTCGCCTCCAACATGCAGATCACGCCGCTGGTGACGGGCGCGTTGGCCATTGAATTCGATCTGAACGTCGTGTGGAGCATCATCGCCATTGTCTTAGGAAATCTGGTTGGTGCAATATTTATGGCCTACCATTCCGCGCAAGGACCGAAACTAGGCATTCCGCAAATGATCCAAAGCCGTGCTCAATTTGGAGTCCTTGGCGCCATCTTTCCACTGGTCATTGTGGTTTTGATGTACATCGGGTTCTTCGCGAGCAGCCGCGTGTTAGGGGCCCAAGCCCTGTCCAACGTCACCCACGGGAATATGAACGTCTCCATCCTGATTCTCAGTATCGTTACGCTGATTGTGACCATCTTCGGTTACGATGTCATCCACGCCTTGGAGCGCTATCTGTCCATCGTCTTTGCCATCTCTTCATCATCATCACCGTCCTGGCGCTCCGGCTGCCGTTGCCCGCAGGAAGTTGGGCACTGGGCCACGTGAAGGTCCCTATGTTTCTTCTGGTGCTGAGCATCGTCGCTACCCAGCAAATTGCGTACGCGCCGTACGTCGCTGACTACTCTCGCTACCTTCCCACCAATACATCTATCACCAAAACGTTTGCCTTCAGTTATTCTGGGACCGTCATCAGTTCCATGTGGATGATGTTGCTCGGTGTGATTCTCAGCGCCGACATTCCGAAGTTCCTGGACAACTCGACCTCAGAAATTGCACACTTACTTGGTGACGGCGCGTGGGTTGTCTTCATGTACGTGATCATCGTTCTCGGCGTCCTTGCTGTCAACGTCCTCAACTTGTATGGCGCCTTTATGTCCATGACCACCTGTCTCCAGGCGTTCACAACATTGCGCGGCACCCCGACCGCGCGGATCTGATTAGTCACCATGACCGCAGCCATCGGAACCCTGTTGGCCATTTGGGGGCAAGGAAACTTCCTGACTAACTTCATGCTCTTCCTGACGTACTTCCTCATTGCCTGGACGGCCATCAACCTGGTTGACTTTTACTTCGTCCGGCACGGCGAATACCGCGTCAAGGATATATTTGACGTCAATGGAATCTATGGTGCTGTCAACTGGGTCACACTCATAACGTACGTGATCTCGGTACTCGTGGAAATCCCGTTCATCAACACCACCATTTACGAAGGCCCCCTGGCCAAAGCTCTGGGCGGCGCGGACATTTCGTGGATTGTCGGGCTTGTGGTGTCTGCACCATTGTACTATTTCTTGGCGCGGAGCAGGGTCAATGAGCATAAATCCACAGTGGCAGGCTAATTCCAGGACTAAGGTTTTGGATGTATGTGAGGTGAAGGCGGCGTCCGGCGGCTTGCTGCATCCCATTGGATATGACGCCTTGTTGGGGCCCACTGACACCAACCGCGACAACCTCCCTGGTCCCCGAGCCAGGGAGAATTTTTTCTTCGGAGACCGCAAGCATTCGAACAGAAAAATTCAAGTACGCAACGTTTCCATCCGAGAAATCCTCTCCAAGTGGGCGCCGAGTCAATACGATTACTCCTGCGGCTCTAACGACGTAAAATCCAGTCTATGAGCGAAATATGTGTTGCTGTGAGGTAACGCGGAAGTCCAACATGGATTGTACAAATATGCATTCACCGATGGTTGGACGAAATCTGTTGGGAGAATGGGACACATACAACGCTCCGTACGCCTTTGTGCCGCCGTTGCAGCTGCCTCAATGACTTTTGCATTGGCAATGCCATGAGCCTCAGCATCGTCCAACACATGGGCTAATACGGCAACACAGGCTTTGACTCTGAATCAAACCACTGACCTCGGTCCGGTGGCAGATGCAACACCGATGGGCCCTCTGGCTACCGAACTGATTGGCCAAGGCACTTTGATGCTACACGCCGAGAAGACCGTGGACTCGGTAGAGGACTTACTCTCCGCACATCCCACCTTGTCCGAAGCTGTGAAGGAGGCTGTTTTACAGGCGGTTGGCAAAGCGGCATATATGACCGCGAGGGGATCAATTTCAATGCAGCATCATTGCAAACAGAGACGTGGTCACCAACCGGTGGTCACGTCTCTCCTTTTTCTATTTGGGAGGTACGCCTGCGCGCTTTCCTTTCCGCTCGTACTCTCGCCACTTGAGCACATTTCGCTGAATCTTGCCGGAAGGCGTCATCGGGTACTCCGTGACGAACTCTACCTCACGCGGATACTCGTGCGCACCAAGTTGATGTTTCACCCAGTTCTGCAGCTCCAGAGTCAACTCAGAAGTAGGTGAAACCCCGTCTCGCAATTGCACGAACGCCTTCACAATTTCTCCCCGAACCGCGTCCGGACTGCCCACGACAGCCGCCATCACGACTGCAGGGTGCTTCACCAGCACTTCCTCCACCTCCACAGGCCCGATACGATATCCCGCGGAGCTGATGATGTCATCGCTACGGCCCACAAAGTGAAAGTAACCTTCATCATTGACGTAGCCCAAATCACCCGTTCGCATCCAACCATTCACAAACTTGCCCTTCGTCGCATCCGGTCGTTTCCAGTACTCCAGGAACATCACCGGGTCTGGATTTCGAACGGCAATTTCGCCAATGATTCCCGCCTTCACCGGTTGTCCCTCCGCATCAATGACAGTCACGTCGTGTCCAGGAATGGGACGCCCCATCGAGTTCGGTTTGGCGGGGAACAGTTTGCTACAGTTGCCAAGCACCACATTGCACTCCGTCTGCCCATAAAACTCGTTGATGGAGACTCCCAAATTCTCTCTCGCCCAGGCCAGCGTTTCTTCACCTAGTGACTCGCCACCGCTGGCGATGGATCTTAGGTTCAAATTCCATTGACTCCGAGGATTCTCAATTTGACGCATCATTTTGAGGGACGTCGGAGGCAGAAAGACGTTGCGGACACCCCAGCGTTCCATGAGATGGAATGCATCATCCGGATTAAACTTTGCCATCCGCTGCGCCAGTACTGGTAATCCCCAATGCAAAGCCGGAAACAGTACATCGAACAGACCACCAATCCAGGCCCAGTCAGCTGGCGTCCAAAACAGGTCTCCCTGATGTGGCATGAAGTCGTGCGGCAGGCTCACCCCTGGTAGGTGACCCAGCAGAACACGGTGCCCGTGCAACGCGCCTTTGGCAGGCCCCGTCGTCCCGGAGGTGTAAATGATGACAGCTGGATCCTCCGGGGTCGTCTCTACGGGCTGGAACCGCGCCGAGCTTTTCGCCATCAGATCTGCCCACGCATAGATCCGGAGTCTACCTGCATTCCAACTCTTCTCCGCATCGGTCACCACGACAAACTCCAAAGCGGTCAGGTCCTCGCGAACATCTAGAATCCGTTCCAGATGCACCTTATCCGTAACGATCGCCCGCGCCCCAGCATCGTTCAGTCGATGGACCAGCGCTTCCGGACCAAACAACGTGAACAGCGGAACCGCAATACCCCCCATCTTGTAAGTCGCAATGTGAGATACCACAAGTTCGGGACTTTGGGAAAGAAAAATACCAACCCTGTCGCCCTGAATACACCCCAGTCCGCACAACGCGTTCGCCAGGCGATTCGACGACATCGCTAGTTCCCAGTACGTCCATTTTTCGTGCGTTCCGTCGCCTTTGTCGTAGATAATGGCCAATTTTCCCTTATCGACCGCATGCTTATCCGATGTGTCTACGCCGATGTTGAACGTCGTCGGCAAGTTCCATCGAAATCGCTTTCTAAACTCGTCATAAGAAGTGTCGCGTGACAAGTCAGGAGTTCGAAGCCACTCTTCATGTACGTCGCGCGCGAGTTCCATGTGCTGTCCCCCTAGTTCTAGCTGATATCTTATTATTGAAAGATT
Organism: uncultured Alicyclobacillaceae bacterium; assembly: GCA_963788285.1. GTDB lineage: Bacteria > Bacillota > Bacilli > Alicyclobacillales > Alicyclobacillaceae > Alicyclobacillus_A. The sequence continues at coordinate 282,484 of CAWBGB010000007.1, read as the reverse complement.
CGAAAATTTTATAGGAGATCCTGCTTAACGACATTATCTGTACGCTGGATCACGCTAACCTTGCCACCCCCTATCGAAGCTTGTATAAGAACGTGACAGCACAGCTTTAAATTCACTACCATTGAAATTAGCTAGCAAGTTACGAACCTCCTCGCATGATCACCTGCGTATCCATTGTTTCCATGACATCAGCGCAGTCAACGTTTAAAATTGCTATGAAAAGTATTTGGGTACGAGGAATATTTTTTAATTCGATCACACTTCACGATCACGTTTTGAGATCCTCGGCCATTTGCTCATCCACTGGTTTCGGGCGAATCAGGAGTACAAATACAATGGCCACCAGACTTGACACACCACTTACAATAAACATTTCCTTATAATCCCCACCTGAAGCGTAGATAACAATTCCCGCTAGAGGCCCAGCCACAAGGAGTCCTATAGACTGCACAACGTTGTTCAGACCATATAATCCGCCACGTAGGCCGTTCTCTCTCGCTTCGTCTTGTGTTGCCTCTCTGAGGAGATCCGTAGCCAGGGCGTACGATACCGTGAGTGTTGTGGCCCAAAAGATACCTTCCACCCCAACAAGAATGAATACCCAAACGAGATTGTGGACCCAAAGCCCCGACAAAGCCAGCATCCCAAACAATCCAAACGACGTAACTAATAAGTGACGCGGTGCAAAGCGGCGATACATTGTCCCCACATAGACGGCAGCCCCCATGCCCGTGAGCGTGTAAAGCGACATAGCCAGCGCGGAATCCATGAGACTTCCGTGCACGGAGTGCACGATATAGAGTGTGAAGAACGAAGCAATCGATTCAAAAGAAAGCCAGCCTAGCGTCTGCGCAGTGTAATAAAAGAGTAAATTGCCACGGAATAAACACCGATAGGACGGCCGAATGATTAGCCTTTCCGCTTGTCCGACATTGACAGTAACAGAACTTTGCTCCGGGACGCCGATGACGGTTATCATACCGCAGACCGCGATGAGAACAGCCGTGAACACGTACGCGCCGATGTGGCTGAGTCCCCATACAAGGGGAATGACCAGAAATGCGACTAAGTTTCCCGTTTGCCACCAGAGATTCAAATATCCCGAAGCGACACCCCAGAAGCGCTGGGGGACGAGTCCTGGCATCCACGCTTGATACGGACTGGTGGAGCCCTGCTGAAACGCGTAAAACAAACATAAGGCAACAATCGCGACAGCGAGGTCATGTGTTTGACAGAAAACAAGCCAAGTCATAGCTGCCATTGGAAAGCAGACCAGGACGTATACCTTACGGCGAAGACCTGTCTTCCTTGTTCTGTCACTGAGGTAGCCCGTGAGGGGATTGAGCAAAATCCCCAGCAATCCTTCAAGTCCTAGAATCAATCCAATGACCGGTTGAGACACAGCGAGGGATTGGAGAAGAGCAGCTGCAAATAGCTTGTTGGATCCGAATCCAACATTTCGGCCCAATCCCGCCATTCCAAGTAAATGGACATGTTTGGCTTGAAACTGTTTTTCTCCGCTCATTCGCTCACCTCTAGCTCAGCGATAAGGTTCAAAACGAAATTCGGCCCGTCTAAGTCAATGCCAACCACCCCAGCTCGACCGTGACACAGTTCTGCCCCGTCCCTTTGACCAACACCCCACATGTCCATCTCTCCTATGAACACATTCGATTGAATCATCAAAAATTCAAGTTCATAATCAGAGTATGCTTGGGGGTTGTGGAATTGTAAGGGGGATGAAATGAAGAAGAGTGTGGACTGCGGGCCGTTCACCCCAACGGATGGACCCACAAGTATTCTGCAAGTGGAGTTTCAGAAACCAAGTATGAATGGGGGACGTGGATATCCAAAAAGGGTGATCCAGTGCCCGAAAACTTTCTCTGTTGCATCTGTTGGCTGTTGAACCAGTTTTCGAGCACCGGATGATACGGAACCAAAATCTCGTCCGTTGCATCATTTGCCCATCAAACGCTGCCAAAAGGACTTCTTCTCGTTCGCTCTTTCGTTCATGGTTCGCAAGGTCTCCATAAGCATCTTGTCGCGCTGTTGCAGACGTTGTTCGCTTTCGTTCAATCGCTCATTCAGCATCGCCCTCAATTTCTCGTTGTCCTCTCGTGTGGCTGCCACCTCGTCACGCAGTCTACTCAATACATCCGATAACTGGCCCCTCAGTTCGTTCACCAACCTGCGCTGTTGCTCAGTCATCGCTTGTGCCATCATCTGCAGGACTTCGTCCATCTGCACAGCTGGTACGGTAGATGGTATCCGCTCATCTTCCGATTGCACATCGACCACCACGGAAAACTCCTGACGTAACGTATCTGCGATTTGGTCTGCTGTTAAGTTCTTGTTATAAAGCTGCTGTACACGTCGCAACACGTCCCGCGCTTGTGGATTGAATCGTCTCCCTGCACCGCGACCTTTTGCTTCTAAGAAATCGCTGAACATCGATGCCCATCGACGAGCAGTACTGTCCGCAATGTCCAGTTCTCTTGCTATCGTACTAAGACTTACCCACTCTTCGTTCATTCGCTCACTCCTCCGTAGATTCGTTCACTCATATTAGCGCAATTCGCCGATTTTGCGCTAATATCCGACATTCCATGTCAGGCCAGTGTTTATGTAGCTTTCCGTCCATCCGACCATATTGCGCCTTTTGATTAGATTAATTCTCCACTCGGCTGGTTATTCCTCCGAATCATCAACACAACATTACGCCTATTTAGGCCTCTTTACGCCTATTTGGCTTTGATCCGAAACGAAAAACGCGTTCCCTCCGTGGGGAACGCGCGCTATCTATCGCGAAGGTATTTCATTGTAGTGTAGAGTCGTCTAAATGGACTTCATGATGTCCTGGAAAATGGCGCGGACACCATAGGCCCAGTTCGGGTCTGTGGCATAAATGCCCCAAGGATTCCGAGGATCGTTAATCCAAAGGATGGGATCCTCGCCTGCCGGCGGTGGCGTCGAAAGTTTGTGTCGCAGCGTATCGGCAGCAATATTCGCTGAATCCGCTAAGCTTGTATTGTACACTTGCCAGCTGTAGAAAACATTGAACGGGTTGTTCCGAATCATATCCGCATCTGGCCCTGGCGGCACGAAATCCTGCTCCTGCCCGGTGATGGCGATAAGCAATGCAGGGTTCACGTCATATCTTTGTGCCGCTTCACATATTGTTTCTATGTCTTGCAGGGAAAATGTAGAATTATGCGAACGAACATAAGCATAGAGGGCCGTCGGCGCAATCGGCTGGTACTGTAGATTTGCCTCGGTGACTCCAGAAACACTCGTAGATAAAATGGCGTCCTCTTGTTGTACTTGTTGCTCCAATTGTGCAATTTGACTTTGCGTGAGTTGTATTTTGTACTTCAGAAAGCCTTGTTTTTTGGTACCTGCTTGAATTTGTTGCTGCACATGCGCTAATGCATTTTTTTGTTGAGCCTGAAGCGATTGATCAACCTGTTGCAATGCCTTCAGGTCCTTCGTTTTATTCTGCAGAGACTCATAAGCATGTTTTTGAGCCTGCTTCTCTACCTCCAACGTGTGGTGTAGTGCCATAACTTTCTGCAACAACTCTTTGTCCGCTTGCGTGATGATGGAGAGCATTTGCAGACGACTGAGAAAGTCACTAAAATTCGTCGCTTGTAACAGAACCTCTATGTAGGATACATTTCCATCTTCATAGAGCGCTTGGAGCATGCTGTTGACGCTCTGTTGGTCGTGCGTAAGCTGTGCTTGGTTCTGAAGAATTTGCTGGTTTAGTTGCTTCAACCGCCTTTGAAGGTCTTGGAGTTGTTGTTGATTGTTTGCAATCTCATGATTGAGACTGTCAATCAAAGACTGATAATCATGAATCTTTCCTTGTAAATTTTCTGATTGTTGTTTGTCTTTCAGCACCTCATCCGCCGTTTGTTGGGATTGTGCTTGTAATTGACGCATCAACTGCTGTTTTTCAGTCAACGTGCTCGCCATCGACAATTGGGTCGTCATTCCGAATACGGTTGTGATGGTAGACATGACAACGAGTATTTTTGTGCTTACTTTCAAATCTACGTCTCTCCTATCTCCCGTGACTAACGTTCCAGCCCCCGTAACGCCTGATGATATAACGAAAGATGATTTAATTTCTCCGGGTTGCCTGGAAAGCCCAAAATCATTCGATTCACGAAATATACGTTTCAACAGGTATCGACACGATTCAAACAGCGTTAGCTGCCTGTTCACGTGTGTTTGTGTGGTTTGTGGTTTTGAAACTAGGGAATCACTTCATTACAAACGCGGCGTTGTGTATTGGATGGGTTCTTTGGCACACAGATGGTCAAAAATTAAATTTGAGGAGAACAGTGAAACAGAGGTTACTCAATTTTACTTCATCCCTTTCTTCCGCCTACGAGGTTAGCTGACGGGTTCGGGCAGAAAGGTGCCCTCGACATGATGTCTTTCACCCCAAAAGAAAAATTGTCCCCCGCCCATACGGTTCGGCAGTTGTGTTTTCCACTTACAGATCATTCGAGCTCTCTGACGTGGTTACGTCCGTCGAGATGTTTTGTACTGGACAAAGTTGTCTTGGAGGTAGTATAGAGCATCGCCGATGGATACTTCTCATGCATATCAGACGACATAAAAGCCTGATATGAAACAGGTCTTTCCTAAACTCAAACTGTATTGTGCCCCATGGTTAGAACCTAGCTGATACGTCGACATTGTGCACAAACAGTGACACACTAACGATATTGATAATTTCTGTTCGAAAGAGAGTCGGAAGTGACGAAGATGCAGCCATTCGTATCCGGTTTTCTATTATCGCTTTCGCTGTGCCTTGATTTAGGGATCGTGAATATCGCTATGGTGAAGACTGGGCTGGAAAGAGGCGTTTGGCCGTCGTTTTTGGTAGGTCTAGGCTCATCGTTCGGTGATTTGATATATGCGCTCCTATCGACGGTCGGCATGTCATTGTTTCTGCAGTTCACAGTGGTTCAATGGATATTGTGGATTGGAGGAACACTTTTACTGTTGTATCTGTCATTCAGTATGGTTAAGAAAACCTGGCGGCCGAAGAACCTACCCATGTCTCTCGAAGGCTCGAGAACAAAAACGAAATCCTGGAGTGGGACGATTCTTACACGAACTGGATTCTCTTTATCATCACTATCATCCATTCTATGGTTCGGTACCGTTGGAGGGAGTATTATCGCCGCGACAGATCACCGTCGATCCTAATAAAGCGAGATACGGCCGTTTCCGATACACCTGCTGCCTTTGCAACATCTGTAATCGTCACTCGCTTCGTGGTGCCTTTACGCCGCATCAACCAATCGACCTCAGTAGATGCCGAAGACACGTACAAACGAATTACGAGCACCATCAAGGCACTGAATTATCAGCCGAGTAAACTCACGCGCAGTTTAAAAGGTAGGCGCAGTTACCTCATCGATGTGGTTCTAGCGGATATTACCAATCCCTATTCAACAGCAATACTCTGTGGTGCGGAGGACGCTTGCCACAAGCACGGGTAAAATTTATTGGTCTGTAATACCGACAACAACCCAGAGAAAGAGCGTAACTACATACTCATGTTACAGTCGCATCATATTGATGGCCTGATTATCAATACGACAGGACAGAATAACGCCCTGTTGCAAACGCTAAGAGCAGAAAATCTACCGATTGTTGTAGTGGATCGCGAGATTCCAGGTTTGCATGCAGACTTGGTGACGGTGAATAATCGCCAGGCGGCTGAGCGGGCCACCCAATTCTTAATTCACCGAGGGTACAAACGCATTGCGTACTTTACGGAGCCAATCCGCGGAATCAGTACTCGAACAGAACGCGTCCAGGCTTTCTCAGCGGTATTAGACAAAGCTGGTTTATCGACGGATCAAGACGTGTATGAGGTGGACGACGAGAAAAAATTCGTTCGTCCATCGGTGTATTCCTTTCAAACTCTGATGGCTACCCGAGAGCGATATTTACCGGAAATGCTGTCATTTTGCTCAAAGTCGTTTTGGAATTACAGCGTCAAGTTTTGTACTTTGGCTTCCCTGCATAATTCGATCCGCTTCGAAGGTTGGTATTGTTAGTACGGGTTGGCTGTCGTCCGTCCCGTATTTATTGGCTGCCATTCTTATGATCCTCACTTCTTATTGGTCGGATCGGTCGAACAATCGAAAGACCTACGTGTGGATCTCACTCTTCATTGGGGCAGTTGCGTTTTACGGGTCCTATCTCTTGGATGGAACAAACTTTTGGATGTCTTTCGTGTTGCTCGTCATTGCAGGTGGAGCCATGTATGCGCCGTACGTTTCATTCTTTGCAATGTTACCTGAGCTGCTGCCTCGAAATGTTGCCGGTGCAGCCATGGCGCTGATTAATGGAATGGGTGCACTCGGATCGTTTGCTGGTTCATACGTGGTCGGCTATTTGAACAGTCTGACCGGCAACCCGAGTCTGTCGTATGCGTTTATGGCTGTGTGTCTCTTGTTGTCCGTGATCTTTACTCTTGTTGTACGCACGCGTGGAAACGTGTTGCATGCCAATACGTCTTCGGAGGGAGTCGTGATTCAATGAAGATTCAACTTGCACTTGACCGATTCAGTATCGATGAAGCCATTTCCCTGGCTCATATGTCGAAGACTATGTGGACTGGATTGAAGTGGGAACGTCACTCGTCAAGAGTTTGGCATGGATAGCGTCCGGGCCTTTCGCAAGGCCTTTCCAACGAAGACCATTCTGGCAGATATGAAGACCTTTGACAACGCTGCGTATGAAATGAAGTTATGTTTTGAGGCAGGGGCCAACGTAGCGACTGTCATGGGGGCAGCACCGTTTGCCACGCTTGAAATGTGCAAGCGGGTTGCCGATGAGTATGGCAGACATATCATGGTGGACTTACTGAATGTCCAGGCGGACCAGCATCATCACCTAGCTCGTTTGACCAGCGTCATACGGTGTTACCACGTGAGTAAAGACGAGCAGGAGAGGCAAGGAAAGTCGGCTTCAACCTTGAAAATAGCGGATGGTCCAACCGGGGTTCAAACTGCTGTTGCAGGAGGAATTACGGTTGAGAGCATTCCACGATTGAAGCGTCATGGAATTGACGTCATCATTGTTGGCTCTGCCATCACAAGGGCAGATAACCCCCTGGAGCCTGCACGGCAAATTATATTCGCAATCGATAACGACAAAACGAGTTGAAGGAGAAATGTCGATATGAGCGTCATTGAAACCATCATGAATGAGATTAGAAGTGTTTTAGACCAAGTGGATAGAACGAGTCTGGAGGACATTTCAGAACGTCTGACTCACGTACCTCGGGTGTTGTTGGCGAAGGACGTTCTGGACTCATGGGACGTGCATTCGCAATGAGGATGATGCACCTTGGAGCTACGTCGTTTGTGGTTGGGGAAACCATCACACCATCGATTCAGGAAAACGACGTGTTGGTGGCTATCTCAGGCTCTGGGAAGACGGAGCAGGTTGCGTGTCGCCAAAAAGGCAAAAGCAGTTGGGGTGGTCATTATCGAAGTATCCACAGACCCTACGTCGGACTTGGCTAACGTTTCCTGCGTCACAGCAATATGGAATAATCCGGTATTTGCATCCAAGGATTCAAGCGCCATTGAAAGTCAGCAATCTACTGTCAACAGACCCACCTTTAAGCATTGGATTCCCCCCTCGATAACCCGCGGAAATTATCGATGGGGGGATTCAACCGAGGTGGGTCAACATTTTTCTGGCCGTTCCGGGTAACAGCGCATCGACGATGGAGTTATTTCTCGCACCCCCATATATGTTCCATCGTCCGTACCAAGGCGCAGGCGAATGTGTGACCGTTTCAGCAATATCTCATGATTTCTAGAATCGAGGCATCCAACAATGCCTACAAGTGGCTGTGTTCCGTTGCTTTAGAATCGCATCCAGCACATCGCCTGAAATCATCTTGGACTTCCTTATTTGCTTTCATGAGACTTATTCCGCATCAGGATTTGATTCAATGTATCCTTTGCTGATGACCAGCACTACGCCAAGTCCCTATGTGTCATTGAGTGTTAACAGCCCCATCACGACGAGAAGTGCCTTCTCCTTACATGGCTATCAACGAATCAAGCGCAATCCCGGTTCTGTGCCGGTACTCCTGAGGACGTTTGCATTCTTCACGATATGAGAGAGAAGTCGCCGACTGCGTTCCAGATACAAGATGCGCTTTTCAAGTACGGAACAATACTTCTGAAGTTCGGTATGTTCAGCACGCAGTTTCATGTGTTCTTGGCGAAGTGTCCCGTGTTCTTGACTTAAACGTGTAACCGACCGATTGAGATTCGTCAACATCAATCCCATTCCCAACGTCAACAAGCCGATAACCACATACACCAACAACATTTATTCATCACTCCCGATTGGTATTCATTGCCTACGATGTCACTGGCGCGCCAATTTGCGTTGCTGTTGATGTGATTATAGATGGACTTATCAGACAATTACAACGGGTGTAATTTAAGAAGTTTTGACGAACACGCTCGAATCGCAATTAACAGTTCTTACAAGGCTAGTTTGTAGCCACATTTGACGGTCTCCAAACGAGTTTCTTGACATGAAAAAAGCCTCGCCTGTCGACAGTTGGCACGCCTGAACTGTGGCTTGTGTCGAAAAGCGAGACTGTGTGTCGCGTCGTAACAGACGGCGTCATACGCCGTTCACAGAACGTAAGATTCCGCGTCGTTACAACGTATATCACTGTGGTGCACCCGGAGGGACTCGAACCCCCGCAAGACGCGGTTTAGGAAACCACCGCTCTATCCACCTGAGCTACGGGTGCACGTTGACTACAACATTATATAAAAAACATAGCCGAATGCGCAAAGGAAACCTTAGGATATATTTCATTAAGGGATGGCGACGGCGTACATGAATGGCCGACGCGCCCCCGTTTCAGTACCCTCAGCACCAGAACGAACTTCCATGTCCCCGTAACCGCGACACGATGGTTCATACGACATTCTACTTTCCTGCCCCTGCCAACTTCTTAAACGGCGGTAACTCCACATCTTCCACGTGTACGTGAAGGTATCCGTTGTAGCACCGCAGTTCCCGAATTTTAATTCCAATCCCGAGGGTTCTCAGCAGAGACGGGACGTGCACGACGAGCGAATTCCGAATGACGTCAATGCCTGGCGGCGCATCCTTCATCGCCTCGCGCAACTGACGATTCACCACGGTGCCAGGAATGGCGACCAGTTTGTGAGCCGCAATATCAATCGACGCTTCGTACTCGGTACCTGACGATGGTTTGGCGATGAAATCGACGTTGAGAAGGAGAAACTTCACTTGTCCGCAGATGCCGTCCTCACGAATGTCTGTGATGCGGAGGTTGGAGTCTACGGCAAAGTCGGCAATCAGGCTGTTGATGTCGTCGGTGCTCAAGTCCACACGCACGTGGGAAATGCGCAAGGATAGCCCTCCTCGTTACTGATGCAGCTCAGCGTTCTGGGTACGCTGTCGGTTTCTCAACTTGCGCAGGTGCTGGAAGGACTTCATACCCATGAACACAATCATGCCAAAACCGAGCAACAAGAGTACCACGGAGACGACGCCTGCCTCAATGGTGGGCAACAGGCCGACGAGAAAACCCATCAGAATGGCGCTCCACGATAAACATGGAGCGACCAAAGGCAATCTTGTTGAGTGCTCTGTGCTGATAAACAATGCAGATAGCGATGACGATGAGGGCAATGAGCCCAACGACCTCTTTCCAAAACATCGCTTATGCCCTCCGCGTAATGGTCTCCACGCCCATGTACGGTACGAGGGCTTTCGGAAGTTTAATGCTCCCGTCTGCCTGTTGCCCATTCTCGAGAATGGCAGCGACAGTGCGGCCAATGGCAAGACCTGACCCGTTCAGTGTATGCACAAACTCTGGTTTCGATGTCTCGTCCCGGCGAAAACGCAGGTTGGCGCGCCGTGCTTGGTACGCCTCGAAGTTTGAGCAGGATGAAATCTCGCGGTACCTACCTGCTGCGGGAAGCCAGACTTCCAAATCGTACTGCTTGGATGCTTTAACCCCTTGATCCCCTGTACAGCACTCAATGACGCGATACGGGAGTTCCAGCGCCTGTAGGATGTCTTCAGCGTCTTCCACGAGGGAATTGAGTTCGTCGTAGGACGACTCGGGTGTCACCAGCTTCACGAGTTCGACTTTCTGGAACTGGTGAAGGCGGATCAGTCCGCGTGTGTCTTTGCCTGCGCTCCCAGCTTCGGATCGAAAACAGGAGCTGTACCCCGCAAACTTGACGGGCAACTGAGACGCTTCGAGAATTTCGTCTCGATAGTAGTTGGTAAGCGGAATTTCAGCCGTTGGAATCAGATAATACGGCAAACCTTCCAGCTTAAACATCTCGTCGCCAAATTTCGGCAGATTTCCAGTTCCGATGAGGCTGGTGTCGTTCGCGATGAATTGCGGAAACATCTCCACGTAGCCATTCTTCTCAATTTGATAGTCGAGCATGAAGTTGGCAAGTGCGCGTTCCAGCTTGGCGCCGAGGCCCTTGTACAACACGAAGCGGCTTCCTGTGATTTTGACCGCGCGCTCAAAATCCACAATGTCGAGATCTTGTGCAAGTTCCCAGTGTGGTTTGGGTTCAAACTCGAACTGCGGTTTATCGCCCCAGTGCTTCACGGTGACATTATCGTTTTCGTCGTCGCCGTCTGGTACGGACTCGTGGGGAATGTTTGGCAGGCCGAGCAACATCTCGTGCACTTGTTCGTCCAGCTGGCGGACTCGCTCGTCCAGGTCCTTGATCTTTTCGGAGACTGATTTCATCTCTGCGATGTCGGCCGACGCATCCTGCCCCTGCTTCTTCTTCCTCGCAATTGCTTCGGACGCCTTGTTGCGCACGGATTTCAAGCGTTCCACTTCGGTGAGCGCACTGCGCCAGGCTTCGTCCGTCTCAAGCAGCTGATCAATGAGAGCCGGATCATACTTTTTACGTTGTACGCCCTGGCGGAACTTGTCCGGATCTTGCCGAATCGCTTTGAGGTCCAACATGAAGAATGCCACCGTCCCTTATGCCATCTGTATTTCTTGAGCATACCAAATGGAGCGCGGTGGTATCAACTGAATTGGCTAAATGGTGCGGTCACAATTCCTCCAACGACGACAAAACACACAGAGAGGTGTTAATATTCAGAATGTAAGGAGGGCCAAGTATGAAATTCGAATTCTCTGGAATAGACCATGTTCAACTAGCGGCTCCTGAAGGCTGCGAAACGGAAGCGCGCAGATTTTTCGGAGAACTGTTGGGTTGGACAGAAATCCCGAAGCCCGAAAACTTGCGACAGCGGGGCGGAGTTTGGTTTCAATGTGGTACCCATCAGGTACATATCGGAGTTCAAAAAAACTTCGTTCCTGCCACGAAGGCTCACCCAGCCTTTTGTGTACAGAATATAGACGCACTTCGAGAGTACTTGCTCGACAACAACGTCCGAGTAATTGACGATGATGCACGTGCAGATGAAGACGTAAAACGATTCTACTTAACAGACCCATTCGGAAATCGACTTGAGTTCTTGGAATGGCTCTGATGGTTGAAATGCCCCGGACATGTCAGCTGCTGATTCCTGCGGAAGATTGCTTGTCAATCGTTCCTTGTGAGAGAGCGAATAAGATACAATCAAGAAAGCGGGGAGCGGAGGTTTTACAATGCGAAAATCTTTACTTGGATCCATTTGCTTAACACTGACCGCCAGTATTTGGGGCGGTATGTATGTCGTTAGCAAGTACGTTCTTCAGGACATTTCGCCGTTTCCTCTGCTGTTTCTCCGTTATGCAATCGGCGTCGTCGTTTTGGCTGCAGTGTTGTGGATCACATCCCGTAGAAACCGGCGGGCGCCGAGCACACAACTGAGTTCCCGGACAGCATGGTGGAAATCTGTCATTCTTTTTGCATGGATTGGTTTTATCGGTTACTTCATCTCCGTCGGAGCTCAATTTGTAGGCACAAAATTAGCTGACGCCCACACGGGAGCGCTGGTTACTTCAGCATCCCCCGCCTTTATCTTTGTGTTCGCACGTTTTATTTTGGGTGAACGGTTGTCGAGGCGTAAGGTAGGATCTCTAGTTCTCGCAATCATCGGTGTCATTGTTGTAGTGGGCTGGAACTTCTCCAAGGGGACTCACTTCCTAGGGAATTTGTATTTGCTGCTTGCAGCCGTCACCTGGGCATTGCTGTCCGTATACGCGAAAGTGGCAGCGAAGTATCATTCTTCGCTCACAGTGACCACGTACGCATTGGCGTTTGCCTTGGTATTTACCGCACCTGTTGCTTATCATCAGTGGGATTCGCATCAACTCCAAGCCTTATCGCATCCGCTTCTCCTCCTGGGCGTCCTGTACTTAGGACTCGTATCCACAGCGCTTGCGTTCTTTTTGTGGAACAAAGGAATGGAGTTAATGGATGCCGGACCCGGTTCCCTCTTCTTTTTCTTTCAACCCGTCGTCGGGGGGTTGTTTGGTTGGCTTTTGCTCAGAGAACAACTCACGTGGAACTTCTTTGCTGGTGGAGTGTTGATTGTCGCCGGGGTTGCTATGGCGGTCGTGAACCCGTCAGAAGAGTTTCAGATGTCATTACAGGAGTAGTGCTCGAACTCATTCGTGGGAAGAAGCGCGAATTCACTATCATCCGCTGAGATGTAATACGCGGAGTACGAGAGGATCGTTTATGTTGGATCCACCTTTTCTCCATGTCACCCGTGAATACACCATATCCACAGATCCCCGCCGTTTAGACTTGGACATCATCTACACATTTCTCCACAACGAGTCGTACTAGAGAAAAGGGGTTGCCCAAAGCATTGTGGAAAAGTCTGTGCGCAACTCACTGTTCTTCGGCGTCTATCACCACGAGAACCAAGTCGGGTTTTGCCCCGTAGTCACGGACTTTGCCACTTTCGGTTGATTAGCGGACGTTTTTATAATGCCGGAGTACCGCAGACGCGGGCTTTCCAAGTGGCTCGTGGAGACCGTGGTGTCACATCCCGATTTACAGGGACTGCGGCGGATGATTCTAGTAACACGTGACGCACATGGCCTTTATGCGCAGTATGGGTTCAAGATTGTGGATAATCCGGAAAGGTACATGGAACTGATGCGGTGAAAAGTGTGACGGCCGCATCCTTTGTACACATATCCACAGAATTTCGTCGTAAAATTCTGTGGATAACACAATTTTGAGGATAATTCATATACTTCTCTGCAGTGAAGGCAACCATCATCCCACCGATGATCCCCATCCCGTAATCCAGATTCAACGTACACCTGTGACAAACGCACAAGAACAAATGCACACCCCTGCGTATGGTGTAGGCAAACGCACCGCAGCGAATGTCCGTGTATGGAGGGTGACATGATGGAGATGAATAAAGACTATGCACGCAGATTTGTGGGCCAATGGGTCCACTGCCACTCGATGTACGGCATGCATGTAGGGATTGTCTACAGGGCGCTACGCGATGGCCTCATTCTCGTGCACCATACGCAGCTGGCGAGCGGATCAAATCCGCATCCGCAAGAATTCCAGCCGGGCCTACATCCAGCTGAAGACAGTATGGACGTTTCTGAAGCACAGTTTTTCCTACCCGCTCCGGGACTGTTTGTTCCGTACGCTGGGCTATTCGGATTGTGGCCACGCCCTGGATTCATCATTTAACCTGAGGGAGGCGCTCCACATTATGGGGTGCCTCTGACCGATACATAGCGCCGTACCGGATCTTGTCTGTGTTCTTCCACATGTTCGATATCCATAACCTGACCAAAATAACCGCACAACTTCTCCACAGAAAATCCATGCCAACTGGATAGGATGATTTCCGAGGTGTCAAATCAATGGACAAGGAGGAAATCCTATGAAATTAAAAATGGCGGTACTTGGTTCAGCATTGACCATTGGAGTATTCGGGTCTGTAACTGCATTTGCGGCAACCAGCTCTAATGCGACGTTAGGATCCACAACCTCCAAAACAGTTTCAGCTGCGCCTCATCATCTCAAAGAATTTGCAACATTGACTTCCATCGCCAAAATTCTTGGGGTTGATGAAGCTACACTGAAGTCAGACCTGCAGGCCGGACAATCCCTGGCACAAATCGCCCAGTGCAAGGGCATCTCGGAAGCTACGCTGATCTCCGACTTAAAGCAAAACCTGAAGACGAAACTCGACAAAGCTGTGCAAAACGGTAAGTTGACAGCGGCAAACGAACAGCAGATTTTGAGCAACTTCGATACACGGGCGGCAAAATGGGTGGGAAACAAGCATCCGTGGAAGGCCGTGAATGGGCACCGTCGACAGGTCGTGGCGTTGAAGGATGTCGCAAAAATTCTTGGAATTGACGAAGCCACACTGAAGTCAGACCTGCAGGCCGGACAATCCTTGGCACAAATCGCCCAGTCCAAAGGCATCTCGGAAGCTACGCTGATCTCTGATTTGAAACAAGACATGAAAACACGACTTGACAAAGCTGTCCAAAACGGAAAGTTGACAGCAGCGAAAGAACAACAGATTTTGAGTAAATTCGCGGCAAACGCGACAAAGTTTGTAGAACATCAAGGTGAATTCAAGGGCAAACAAGGTAACACCAACGACAACGAAAGCAGCCCCCGGACCGGTTCTGCGAGTGTCAGTAGCGCTGCCAGTACCAGCACGAGCCCAAGCGATGATAATACGCTCTGAGTATTTCCTCGCATTCAAGTCAGAGCGGTATCTTGTTGTACCCGATGAAAACGACGCGACCGAGACCTGGACCCTCGATGGGTCGTTTTCATTCCCTTTTCTTGCGTTACACCAGCGTGCCAAGTGCAAAAGCGCCGGAATCCAAGAGATTCCGGCACTCGTATATTTCTAAAGGCGCTACTTCCGCGCTTCCACAAGAGAAAGAAAGTACTTGTGAATGCGGTTGTCGCCTGTGAGCTCAGGATGGAAGGAGAGTGCCAGCAGATTCCCTTGTTGCGCTGCCACAACACGGTCCTCATACGTGCACAACACCTCAACGTTTTCCCCGACTCTGGTGATGTGCGGAGCACGGATAAACACCGCAGGAAATGGCTCATCTCCAATCGCCGGGATGTCCAAGTCGGTTTCAAAACTGTTGATTTGGCGTCCAAACGAGTTGCGATTCACCTCTACATCCATCAAGGCGAGGTGCGGCTCATCCGCGCCTTGAATCGCTTTGGCCATCACAATCATGCCTGCGCAGGTCCCAAAAACCGGCATGCCCTGTTGCCCCATGGCTCGAATCGGGTCCAACAGGTTGTATTCCCGTAACAGTTTTCCCATCGTCGTACTTTCACCGCCAGGTACGACCAAACCATCGATACCTTCGAGGTGCTCCGGCTTCTTCACAAGCACGGTCTCTGCGCCCAGTTGCTCCAACATCTCTTGATGTTCGCGAAATGCGCCTTGCAATGCCAATACGCCAATTTTCATGGTCAGGTCCCTCTATGTCTTGTTAAAGTCATGTACTTGTTGTCCACACAGAGCGAATACAAGAATCCTGCAAAGGCAATGCCAAGCACGCCCCGCAGGATTTCCTCCGTATACTTCGACTATCGACGCCATCCGGTTACCAACCGCGGGTCGCCATTCGCTCCTCGTCGCGCAGTGTGTTCAAGTCAATGCCTTTCATCGCTGGCCCCAAGCCCTTGGACAGTTCTGCAATCAGCGCGTAGTCCTTGTAGTGCGTGGTAGCCTGTACAATCGCACGCGCGTACTTTTCCGGATTCTCCGACTTGAAGATGCCAGATCCCACGAACACTCCATCGCTGCCCAGTTCCATCATCAGCGCAGCGTCCGCAGGTGTCGCGACGCCGCCCGCTGCAAAGTTTACGACGGGCAGCTTGCCGAGCTTGTGCACTTCGTACACCAATTCGTATGGCGCACCGAGGTTCTTGGCTTCCGCCACCAGTTCATCCTCGGACATGTTCTGGATTTTCCGGATTTGTGCCTGCATCATGCGTTGGTGCTTAACGGCTTCGACGATGTTGCCCGTACCCGGTTCTCCCTTCGTGCGAATCATGGATGCACCTTCCGCAATGCGGCGGAGCGCTTCGCCAAGATCACGCGCACCGCAAACAAATGGTACGGTGAACGCCTTCTTGTTCAGGTGGAACTTGTCGTCTGCCGGCGTCAGCACTTCGCTCTCGTCAATGTAGTCCACGCCCAAAGCTTCCAGAACGCGCGCCTCTACGATATGTCCAATACGGCATTTTGCCATCACCGGGATGGACACCGCGTTCATGACTTCCTCCACGACGGTCGGGTCTGCCATGCGCGCCACGCCACCGGCTGCGCGAATATCCGACGGCACGCGTTCCAGCGCCATGACGGCTACAGCACCCGCTGCTTCCGCAATTTTTGCTTGTTCCGCATTGACGACGTCCATGATGACGCCACCCTTTTGCATTTCTGCCATACCGCGTTTTACAACTTCGGTTCCTGTCTTCGCCATTCTTGAAAACCTCCCCCAGCAAATATGTTGTCCATAAACTGGCAGTAACACCGTTATTGATTCTTTTTCATTTTACGCAACATTCGGCGCGTCTCAAAGAATCCGCCAACGATGAATAGCAACGCCAGAATGGTGCTGCACACGATGGATCCAATCTTGATCCAGAGCGGTGTCGTCATCTCGCCACCCCATCTCGAGTAGCTTGTCCCATTACGCGGCACGACGCGCACCGCTTCTTCGGACGACCGAATCACCACTACATTATTACATTATAGACGATGTATCAAATTCTTGATGCTGCTTCCAATGGACCTCACCAACCGGAAGAACCAATTCGCCTTCTTGTCGTCCTCTGCAGACACCACGTCTGTCTTTTGAAGCACTGTGTTCCCCACCACGTATTCTCTCGTTCCCACTTTCTCACCCTTGGAGACTGGTGCCGAAAATGTGGCTCTCTGTGGTCAGCTTCAATGTGCCGTGGACACCACTCGGCAAGTCGACAATTAAGTCGTCTTTCGGTGCGATGGTAACCTGGGTGTGTTTCCCATTCGGTACATTGACTGTCTGCGGCAGAACATGGCCGTAAATGGCCGGTTTGGATTCGGTGAAGTTGTGAAACCCGTAATCAAACAATTTTTCCCATCTTCAGACTGTTGGTGAAAGTTGTTGGTAGTATCGGCCATCAAAACAGAGATCAGCCGAACACCGTTTTGTTTCGCCGTGCCGACGTAGCAATATCCCGCATCCGCCGTAAATCCCGTCTTCAGCCCGTCCACGCCCGGATAGTGACCCAACAGTTGATCAGTGCTCGGCCACACAGAATTGGACTTGCGAACTTGGATCTTCGGGATTGACGTGAACTGTAGAATTTCTGGATAATGATTTACCAAATAGCATGCCAAAGTGGCCAAGTCCCGTGCCGACGAATAGTGAATGGCCTGTGGAAGCCCTTCGGCGTTCATGTAATGAGTGTTCTTCATGCCTAGTTTCTGAGCTTCCTAGTTCATCCATTGCACGAATGTGGCTTCGTTGCCGCCAATCTTGTCCGCCACAGCTACGGTCGCGTCGTTCGCCGACAGTACGGCGATGAACGTCATCATGTCCTTGAGGGTAAAGTGCTCCTTCGGATCGAGTAGGCGTCGACATATCCCGCGTGGTCGAGACCTTGTATAGGCAGCATCCGTAACAGGAACCTCATCCGACCATGATATCTCGTGGTCATGAACCGCTTTCATGATGATCAGCATCGTCATCAACTTGGTGGTCGATGCCGGGGCCCGACGCTGATCGGCATCTTTTTCGTAGAGGACTTGTCGTTGTCTGCGTCCACTAAAATCGCGGATTTGGCTTGAATGACGGGCGGTGCAGGCAAAGAAAAGGCTTGCACATGATGCGCGGCGACGACTTCGGAAAACGCCGAAGCTACAAGAGACCATTCACAAGCCTTGTGATGGCACACACAGATGCTCCTGCAAGAATAAGGACCTTTTGTATCCGAAAAGTCACCGTTTGTTGCACTCCTCAATGTCCGAGATCATACGAGGTTCAGTATAACATAGGGGGTGTGGAGTACCGATTGGTATGGTTTGGCACCGGAAGGGTCCGTACATGAGGGGCGTTCCGGTCATACCCAGACCTGTGTTCCGAACAGTATAAGAGGGAGTTGTCGAGAGCAAGCACACGTCCATCATCTGATTGCGAGGGGAAACCGTTGAGAACGTTAAAAGGTTACGAAGCGATTCAAGTTGCCGAACAACACAACATCCTGCTGTATGATCTCGAAAACAAGACGGAGGTCAGCCCTACGGACGCCCGGGAATATATTGAACGCAGACGCGATCCAGACGTATTTGTCATTTACGACTGGCCCGATACGGACGAAGAAGGGGAGCGCATCGTCCTGCGAGAATACCAAAAGGCTCTGCTTGAGCGGCAAGAGTTTGAGGCCCGAATTTTTGACTTATCCGTGGCGCTCAGTGGAGGACTGCCCATCCATGAAGTAGCTGCCGAGGCTGCAGCAAAGCGGCTGGTTGAGCAAGGCAAGCTGGAGATAGTGGAAGCCCGAGACGACGGTAGCGTATATCGAATCCCCCAAG
The DNA here is from genome assembly GCA_963788285.1 of uncultured Alicyclobacillaceae bacterium. Classification (GTDB taxonomy): domain Bacteria; phylum Bacillota; class Bacilli; order Alicyclobacillales; family Alicyclobacillaceae; genus Alicyclobacillus_A. Next base: position 263,893 of record CAWBGB010000007.1, on the reverse strand, counting down.
TCATGTACTTCAAGCGATCGTTCCTGGATGAGTTGCGCCGTGTGGTATGCCACCAATGCGCTCACCTGGATCCCGAGGGGCCATTTCACGAGGTCTGCCTGATGAACCTTGTCCAGTTCATCAAAGACACAGATCTCAACACCACGGACATTGTGGAAGCCCGCACATCAAGAACACCTACACGCCGATTCACGAGACCGGTTTATCCTGGTATCAGCATGGAGTGGTTGTCGAAGACAGCATTGGCTACCCGAAAAAAGTGGAAAGAAGTCTTGAAGCCAATGTTTTCTACCGACGGTCTCCAAGTGAATGTTGCGAAACGTCCACAGAGACCGGAACAACCTACGGAGCCTCCCGTCTATGCTCAGCCGGTGGAGAATCCGAAAATGGATCTGTTCAAACAGACGAAGATTACGAAGAACCAGTTGATCCAGTTCCTGCGCACAGTAGAAATTGTTGATGAAAACGGCGAAGTCGGACACCTGCGCCAAGAGAACCAGAAGCTGCTTGAGCAACTTGCGCAGAAACAGCGCGAGATTGAACAAATCGAGAAACAACGAACGTTTGCGGAAAGACAGTATCAAGAAGTACAACGGGACATGGATGTCTTACTCGAGGCGCTGCAAATTGCAAAAAAACGAGCCCCGAGTGCAATGCACGTGGTTGATGCGACCTACGAAACCAGTCATGACGATGACGTTCGATCCTAAGTGATTCGCTTTGCCATCGCGCACCGCCTCGACGATACGTTCTCTACGTGAACGGACGACATGTCCCAAACACAAAAAATCCGCCGTTGGGCGGATTTTTTGTGTCTGTTACTCCCGAATCCTCTACAAACAGCCTTTTGTGCGATGACAAATGACTTACACCAACACGGTTAAATGCTGTAGTTGGGAGCTTCCTTGGTAATGTGGACGTCGTGCGGATGACTTTCCCTTAGTCCAGCAGCTGTAATACGCATGAACTGCGCGTTATTTTGCAGGTCCTCAATGGTGGGCGTACCACAGTACCCCATGCCCGCACGCAGACCACCGACCAGTTGGAACAGGATGTCTGCGAGTGGACCACGGTAAGCAACGCGACCTTCAATCCCTTCCGGAACCAGCTTTTTCTTGTCTTCCTGAAAGTAACGCTCACCGCCTCCAGCCTTCATCGCCCCAATGGATCCCATACCGCGGTACACCTTGAAACTCCGTCCTTGATAAATTTCTGTCTCCCCAGGACTTTCTTCGGTACCCGCGAGCAAACTTCCAATCATCACTGTACTAGCACCCGCTGCAATGGCCTTCACGATATCGCCAGAGTACTTGATGCCTCCGTCACCAATGATGGGGATCCCCTTCTTGCGCGCGACAGTCGCACAATCGTAAATCGCCGTCACCTGCGGTACGCCGATACCTGCGACTACCCGGGTGGTACAAATGGATCCAGGCCCTATACCAACCTTCACAGCATTCACGCCTGCTTCAATCAATGCTTCCGTCGCCTCGCCAGTGGCTACGTTGCCCGCTATCAACTGGATGTCCGGATACTTCTTCCGCACTTCTTTGACGAGTTGAATCACGCCTATGGAGTGTCCGTGTGCGGTATCAACCACAATGACATCCACTCCAGCATTGACGAGAGCTTCCACTCTGTCATACATATCCTGTGAGACTGACACTGCTGCACCGACTAAAAGTCTGCCATGGGTATCCTTGGCCGCATTCGGGAACTGCCGGGCTTTTTCAATATCCTTGATGGTAATAAGTCCTTTGAGAACCCCGTCTTCATCAACCAGCGGCAACTTTTCGATTTTGTGATGTCGAAGAATTTCTTTTGCTTCCGAAAGGGTCGTGCCAACAGGTGCCGTCACAAGGTTTTCCGTGGTCATGACCTCTGCAATCGGTCGCTCATAGTTTTTCTCAAAACGGAGATCTCTGTTTGTAATAATGCCAACAAGCCGGTGAGAAGACTTTTCTACAATCGGTACGCCCGATATTCTGTACTTTGCCATCAGTTCTTCGGCGTCCTGAATTGGGTGCTCAGGAGTGAGAAAGATGGGATCGACGATGACGCCGCTCTCTGAACGCTTGACCTTGTCCACTTCCTCGGCCTGTCGCTGTACATCCATATTCTTGTGGATGATACCGATACCACCTTCGCGAGCCATTGCAATAGCAAGCGCCGCTTCCGTAACGGTATCCATAGCGGCGCTGACAATTGGAATATTCAGATGAATGTCCGTCGTGAGCTTGGTTCGCACATCCACGTCACGCGGCAACACTTCGGACCGTGCCGGAATTAGCAATACGTCGTCAAACGTTAGCCCCTCCCGCTGAAACTTGGTGCTCCAGTTGTCAGTCACGCTCTTTCCCTCCATTGTCTCTAGATTGTCTCTGATATCCCGGGCATAAATCGGATTGTTCCTGTGGATATTAGGCGTAGTATAACAACCTAATTCGGGACGTGTCAAATGGGCAAACAAAACGATGAAATACGACAGTTACGAGCTCCCTCAAGTAGTCTCACACAATTCGAATTGGAAAGTGAATTGATGGTCAAACACATCCTGCGGAAACTGCACCCAGACGCTTCTTCCACACAACTGTACGAGTCCGCAGCCAAAGTGGCCGCGTCCGCCCGTCAAGCGGCCGCATACGAAGCATCGTCAAACCATGTGGCGTTTACCATCCAGCCGCTGTTGCGCTACTACACCGTCCTACACTGGATGAAGACGCTGCTCTTCCTAAAGGATTTATCGTTTCCGTCATCATCTTCAGTATTACAACATGGTATCTCTGTGCGCCGAGCTAAACGCCAGCCGTATCGGTGGCCCTACGAGACCGCCTATGTGTACAAGGACGGTGTCTTGCAAAGTTTCTGTGCGTTAGCATGCCCAAACATGCAGCTTCCATCTCGGTTTGTGGTTGGCGACTTACTTGGAACATTACCCCACGTTTCCAGACATCTTTCTTCTGTATACGAACGATTCCAGCATGCGTATCACATTGAGGCCGGAGTCTTCAATGCGCTGAACACGGAATACGTTCCGAGGAAGATCGCCAGCAATGCAAACTTGACGGTCGACCAGTGGAAAGCGCAGTATCTTGAGGCTGCACCTGGCTTCGAAGAAACAACTGAAACCACTGAGACGTTGTCTCAGGACGATCCACCAACACTCATTCGACTCCCTGCACCGTCACAGGGTCATCCATGGGCCGTGTCAGATGACAGTCGTCGCTACATGCTCGACAACAGTTGGTATCCGCAGTGGATATGCCACTTCGTGTTGCTGTACACGTTGTCAGCACTGTCGCGATACAACCCCATTGAGTGGTCAGACGTCGTAACGTGGAATAACGAACCGGACGCGTTCTTCGTGCGTGAGTACCTGTCCAAATACCCGATGGAGCACATTACACAACTTTTGTTCGCTGCATTCAACATCGGAAACCTCTAGGGGTGTGTAGTGAGCCCTCACGCTGAACGCTGTTACCGTCAGCCTAGCGCCGATATCTTCGAAGAGTTATAACAAAAGAGCCCAGTGCAGACTGCACTGAGCTCTCTCACTTGCCTGGCGGCGTCCTACTTTCCCAGGGGCTCCCGCCCCAAGTATCATCGGCGCTGGAGGTCTTAACGGTCGTGTTCGGGATGGGTACGCGTGTTTCCCCTCCGCTATTACCACCAGACATATATTCCTTCAAGGTACCCTCTGTACCTTGCAAACTAAACAGCGAATCCTCTCCTACAGGTTCCCCTGTGTCTTCAGGTGAAGCCCTCGACCGATTCGTATCCGTCTGCTCCACGTATCACTACGCTTCCACATCGGACCGATCTACCTCGTCTTCTTCAAGGGGTCTTACTCCGTTGACCGGATGGGATACGTTATCTTGAGGGGGGCTTCGCGC
>CAWBGB010000007.1:0-257500 GCA_963788285.1 uncultured Alicyclobacillaceae bacterium | reverse complement strand
CCCCTCTACCCCTTCACTGCAACGGCTGCAACCTTTCTCGCAGTTCAGGTTTGGGCTCTTCCGCGTTCGCTCGCCACTACTTGCGGAATCACTGTTGTTTTCTCTTCCTCGAGGTACTTAGATGTTTCAGTTCCCTCGGTTGCCCCTGCACACCTATGCATTCAGTGTGCAGTACTAGCGCATGACCGCTAGTGGGTTCCCCCATTCGGACATCCACGGATCAACGCTCGCTTACAGCTCCCCGTGGCATTTCGGTGTTCGCCCCGTCCTTCTTCGGCTCCTGGCACCTAGGCATCCTCCGTGCGCCCTTCCTACCTTCACCTGTTCATCCACAGTGTCTTGCACCCACAGATGCAAGTGTTACCCATTTATGTCGGTTAACTCTGTAGGAGTTCTTCGCTATTTAGTTTCCAAGGTACAGACTTGAGAAAACCATAACCCTTTCGGGATGGTTCCCTCAAAACTAAACACGCTGACCAGAGAGGGTATTTCCTACAGTTCTCTCTGTAGCTTTTCTCCGTAGAAAGGAGGTGATCCAGCCGCACCTTCCGATACGGCTACCTTGTTACGACTTCACCCCAATCGTCGACCCCACCTTCGGCGGCTGGCTCCTTGCGGTTACCTCACCGACTTCGGGTGTTGCCAACTCTCGTGGTGTGACGGGCGGTGTGTACAAGGCCCGGGAACGGATTCACCGCGGCATGCTGATCCGCGATTACTAGCAATTCCGGCTTCATGCAGGCGAGTTGCAGCCTGCAATCCGAACTACGAACGGCTTTCAGGGATTCGCTCCACCTCGCGGTCTCGCTTCCCGTTGTACCGCCCATTGTAGCACGTGTGTAGCCCAGGACATAAAGGGCATGATGATTTGACGTCATCCCCACCTTCCTCCGACTTACGCCGGCAGTCACCTGTGAGTCCCCACCATCACGTGCTGGTAACACAGGTCAAGGGTTGCGCTCGTTGCGGGACTTAACCCAACATCTCACGACACGAGCTGACGACAACCATGCACCACCTGTCTCCTCTGCCCCGAAGGGAAGGCACATCTCTGCACCGGTCAGAGGGATGTCAAGCCCTGGTAAGGTTCTTCGCGTTGCTTCGAATTAAACCACATGCTCCACTGCTTGTGCGGGCCCCCGTCAATTCCTTTGAGTTTCAGTCTTGCGACCGTACTCCCCAGGCGGAGTGCTTATTGGGTTTCCTTCGGCACTGAGGGTGGTACCCCCCAACACCTAGCACTCATCGTTTACGGCGTGGACTACCAGGGTATCTAATCCTGTTTGCTCCCCACGCTTTCGTGCCTCAGCGTCAGTCACTGTCCAGCAAGGCGCCTTCGCCACTGGTATTCCTCCACATATCTACGCATTTCACCGCTACACGTGGAATTCCCCTTGCCTCTCCAGCACTCAAGTCTGCCAGTTTCCAAAGCAATCCCAAGGTTGAGCCCTGGACTTTCACTTCGGACTTACAAACCGCCTACGCACGCTTTACGCCCAGTGATTCCGGACAACGCTCGCCCCCTACGTATTACCGCGGCTGCTGGCACGTAGTTAGCCGGGGCTTCCTCTCTCGGTACCGTCTCAAAAGGAGCATTTCCTCTCCTTCCCGCTCTTCCCGAGTGACTGAGCTTTACAACCCGAAGGCCTTCTTCGCTCACGCGGCGTTGCTCGGTCAGGCTTTCGCCCATTGCCGAAGATTCCCTACTGCTGCCTCCCGTAGGAGTCTGGGCCGTGTCTCAGTCCCAGTGTGGCCGGTCACCCTCTCAGGTCGGCTACGCATCGTCGCCTTGGTGAGCCGTTACCCCACCAACTAGCTAATGCGCCGCGGGCTCCTCTGTCAGTGACGCATCCGCGCCTTTCCCAATCCAGAGATGCCTCCAGATTGCCTATCCGGCATTAGCACCCGTTTCCAGGCGTTATTCCGGTCTGACAGGCAGATTGCCCACGTGTTACTCACCCGTCCGCCGCTGACTTCCGGGAGCAAGCTCCCTTCCGTCCGCTCGACTTGCATGTATTAGGCACGCCGCCAGCGTTCGTCCTGAGCCAGGATCAAACTCTCAAATAGAATTTGGTGCTCATTTCGAAAACACTTGCGTGTTTTGAATCACTCTCTGCGCGTGTTTAGTTTTCAAGGAACCACTCTGTGGAGCGTCGACAAAGTCATCCGCTCCGAGACAGCTCAACCATCTTACCACATTTCACTCATTCAAGTAAAGAGGAAATGTTTGGTTTTGCTGTCTGACCGCTTCACTTGCTCTCGAAGCGACGTCGACCAATATATCACGAATCTCTTTTTGAGATCCACCGGAAATTATCTCCGGTCTGGTCGGTGTCTACTTCAGAAATGTTGATGTGACGCGGTTTGTTGCTTCATTTTTCGTCACCGCCGCAGCAGCGACGTCGACTAATATATCATGCTTCGCCGGACGTAGTCAATAGCACAGAACAAAATTTCTTGCTCTAAATTGAGATTTTATTTCTCATTCTGCAGGACCACAGCTTTTGTGCAAGTTTGCTCACTGCACCAAGGGATGTACATACCGTCCATAAAAAATCGGTTCCACGTCTTCGGTACAACAAATGTACCCGACGTGGAACCGACCTTTATGTGATGAATGTGTTACCTACGACCTACAACGGAGTTAAAGAACAAGTATCCGATACCCAGCACGACTGCCAATCCAAGAAACATGGCGGCCTGATGAATGATGAATTGCTCTAACAGACTCACTGTTCATCACCTGTGCCTTTCATCCGTTTATTACGTAATTAAAATGCTTCACCCGTGGAGCTACGGATGAGGGATGGTTCATTTACATGCTTCACTTAGATTACTCTTCATCGTCGTTGTTGACAACGCGTGCCACGGTGGCAACTTCTTCGCCCTCAGGAACGTTGATCAATTTCACACCTTGTGTATTGCGGCTGAGGGTGGAAATGGTGTTTACGTGAATTCGGATTGCCACCCCTGCATTGGTAATAATCATCAAATCGTCATCCGGATGCACCATCTTCAAACCGACCACATAACCGTTTTTACCAGTACAGTTGATGGTCTTGATGCCTTTGCCTCCTCTGCTCTGGACACGATAATCATCGGATGGTGTCTTCTTTCCATAACCGCGGCTTGTGACGACCAAAACATCCATGTCGGGGTAGACCACGTCCATGCCAATGACTTCGTCGCCTTCGCCCAGGTTAATTCCCTTAACCCCGGTGGCTTGCCGTCCCATGGTCCGTACATCCGTCTCGTGAAAGCGAATGGATAAGCCATGCTTTGTCGCCATGATAATGTCCTGCGACCCTTCCGTGAGACGAACGCCAATCACTTCGTCGTCATCGCGTAGGTTGATGGCAATGATGCCGGACTTCCGTACGTTCGCGTAGTCGGACAGTGGCGTCTTTTTCACAATGCCGTTGCGCGTCGCAAAGAATAGGTACCGGTTTTCGGTGATGACCCGGATCCATGGTTCGAACCGGAATCACAGCCGAAATTTTTTCGTCCTGGTCAATCTGAATGAGATTGATGATGGGTAAACCCTTTGCCTGACGGCTGTACTCAGGAATTTCGTACGCTTTTAATGCATACATTCGCCCCTTGTTCGTGAAGAACAACAAGTGATGGTGCGACGACGTGATGTACATGTGCTCCACGAAGTCCTCTTCGCGGGTACCCATCATCGTCATGCCGCGACCCCCTCGCCGCTGGCTGTGATAGACCGTAACGGGAATTCTCTTCACGTACCCAGCATGAGTAATGGTAATAGCCACGTCTTGCACAGGGATCAAGTCTTCTTCGTTGATTTCGCCCTCAGCTTTCACAATACTGGTGCGGCGCTCATCAGCAAATCGTTCCTTGATTTCAAGGATTTCCTTGCGAATGACGCCCATGAGCAATGCTTCGTCCGCGAGAATCCCTTTCAATTCAGCAATGAGTTTCAGTAATTCGTTGTATTCATTGTCAATTTTCTCTCGTTCCAAACCCGTCAAGCGCTGCAGGCGCATATCCAGGATAGCCTGTGCCTGTTCATGGCTGAGTGAAAAACGCGTCATGAGTCCTTCACGAGCGATATCCGTGGTTTTAGAAGCACGGATTAGCGCAATGACTTCGTCAATGTGATCCAGAGCAATCCGTAAGCCTTCCAGGATGTGTGCACGCGCTTCCGCCTTGTTCAGGTCAAACTGCGTCCGTCGCCTTACCACATCCTTTTGGTGCTCCAAGTAAAGGTGTAGCGTATCGCGCAGATTTAGGACCTTTGGTTGTCCGTCCACCAGCGCCAACATAATGACGCCAAACGAACTCTGTAGTCCCGTGTGTTTAAAGAGGTTGTTCAGGACAATTTGCGGCTTCACGTCGCGGCGCAGTTCAATGACGATGCGCATGCCGTTTCTGTCCGACTCGTCCCGCAAGTCGGTGATCCCGTCCAATTTCTTGTCACGAGCGAGCTCGGCAATTTTTTCAATCAGGCGTGCCTTGTTTTGTTGATACGGAATCTCGTTGACAATAATTCTCGTTTTGCCGCCAGGCGCTTCTTCAAGTTGTGTTTTTGCTCGGATGGTAATGGATCCACGACCTGTACGAAATGCGCTGCGGATTCCATCCGTTCCGAGGATGATACCACCCGTGGGAAAGTCTGGTCCTTTGATGACCGTCATAAGCTCATCAACGGAAATATCTGGGTTGTCAATCATTTTCACGACGCCGTCAATGACTTCCCCCAAGTTGTGAGGGGGAATGTTTGTTGCCATGCCTACTGCAATACCGGAAGACCCGTTGACGAGTAGATTTGGAAAACGAGCAGGAAGTACAAGTGGCTCTTGCTCGTTCTCATCGTAGTTGGGGCCAAAATCGACTGTCTCTTTGTTAATGTCACGTAACAATTCCATCGCAATTTGGGACATGCGTGATTCCGTATAACGCATGGCTGCTGCAGAGTCACCGTCGATGGAACCGAAGTTCCCGTGCCCGTCGACGAGGACATAGCGCGTGGAGAAGTCCTGTGCCATTCGAACCAGCGAGTCGTAGACTGCAGCGTCGCCGTGCGGATGGTACTTGGCCAACACGTCACCTACGACGCGTGCGGATTTCTTGTACGGTTTATCGGGCGTCATGCCGACTTCGTACATCGCGTACAAGATTCGGCGATGAACGGGCTTCAAGCCATCCCGTACGTCGGGTATGGCTCGACTGACAATGACGCTCATCGCATAGTCGATGAACGAATTTTTCATTTCCTGACTGAGTTCAATGGGCAGTACCTTGCTTGTACCGTCAGCCAATGAGAGTCACTCCTACCGAAACTGTCGTACAGGGTTACCGCAATCGCGACAACCTCGGTGATGATTTATACTTGTCAAGTCTCTATACGTCCAGGTTTCGGACGTACCGCGCATGGGCCTCGATAAATTCGCGTCTCGGCTCAACTTTGTCTCCCATCAGGGTAGTAAAGATCATATCGGCCTCCATAGCGTCTTCCATGGTTACCTGCAGCAAGGTGCGAGCCTCTGGATCCATGGTCGTTTCCCACAATTGGCTCGGATTCATCTCACCCAGACCTTTGTACCGCTGGATATTGACACCCTGCCGACCGATTTCCTGCAAGACGGATTCAAGCTCCCGGTCGGAATAGGCGTACCTGATGGATTTGCCTTTCGTGATTTTATACAGAGGCGGTTGCGCGATATACACGTAGCCGGCATCAATCAACGGTTTCATGAAGCGGTAGAACAACGTCAGCAACAATGTCCGAATGTGACTGCCATCAACGTCGGCATCCGTCATGATGACAATCTTGTGGTACCGCGCTTTCGTAATGTCAAAGTCATCGCCGATGCCAGTACCGAGTGCGGTAATAATGGCCCGGATTTCCTGATTAGATAAAATCTTGTCTAATCGTGCTTTTTCCACGTTGATAATCTTTCCGCGCAGAGGGAGAATCGCTTGGAAATTCCGATCCCGCCCTTGCTTTGCAGAACCGCCTGCTGAATCACCCTCAACCAGATACAACTCACAGATGGAGGCGTCCTTTGACGAGCAATCGGCCAATTTCCCAGGCAAAGAACTTACCTCCAGGGCATTCTTTCGGCGGGTTAACTCACGTGCTTTGCGTGCCGCTTCACGTGCACGAGCTGCCGTCAGCGATTTTTCGATGATTTTCCGTGCAACACTCGGATTTTCATCGAAAAACACCTGCAGCTTGTCGCCAAACAGACTTTCTACAATACCGCGGACTTCGCTGTTTCCCAACTTGGTTTTGGTCTGGCCTTCAAACTGTGGCTCTGGAACTTTCACGCTCACAATCGCCGTGAGACCTTCCCGTACGTCGTCGCCGGTTAGGTTGCTTTCGTTCTCTTTCACGAGGTTGTTCTTTCGAGCGTAGTCGTTGATCACCCGGGTCAAGGCGCTCTTGAAGCCAGATTCGTGCGATCCACCTTCATGGGTGTGAATGTTATTGGCGAAAGAGAACAGCGTCGTACTATATCCGTCGTTGTACTGAAGCGCGATTTCCACCGTGACATCGTCTCTAACCCCTGTCACGTATACCGGAGTCGGGTGCAGAACGTCTTTGGACTTGTTCAAGAACTCGACGAACGCGGCGACACCGCCGGAGTAGCAATAGGTCACCTGCTTATCTTCTCGCTCGTCTTCGTAGACAATCTCCAAACCTGCGTTGAGGAAAGCCAACTCACGCAAACGGTTTTGCAAAACGTCGGAACTAAATTCGGTGGTCTCGGTGAAGATCTGAGGATCAGGTTTGAACGTGACCGTTGTACCGGTCCGGTCGGTCTCACCGATGATCTTCAAGTCGTACAACACATTTCCTCGTTCAAACTCTTGCATGTATATTTTACCGTCGCGATACACGACAACTTTCAGCCACTCAGACAATGCGTTGACAACGGATGCACCAACACCATGCAGGCCACCGGACACTTTGTATCCGCCACCGCCAAACTTGCCGCCGGCGTGAAGAACTGTCAACGCTGTTTCAACTGCAGGGCGACCTGTTTTCGGGTGAATTCCAACTGGAAACCCTGCACCATTGTCGCTCACGGACACGCTATTGTCTTTGTGAACGCGAACAACGATTTTTGTACAGCGACCCGCGAGCGCCTCATCCACCGCGTTGTCCACGATTTCCCATACGAGGTGGTGTAATCCCCGTGCACTGGTGGAACCAATGTACATCCCAGGGCGTTTGCGTACGGCTTCAAGCCCCTCTAATACCTGTATTTGCGATTCATCGTAGACTTGATCAGGCACAAGTTTCCCTCCAGGTCCTAACAGTGAAATGACACGAAAAAAGAAAGGCAGTCAGCGCAACAAACGTGTTATACGGATTCCGAGTCGGCCTTGCCTCCGTGATCAAGAATATTCGCCCGCTTTTTTAACGTCAGGGAAGAAATCGGCGAGTAATACAGTTTCTTTTCGGTCACGACAAACGACTTAATGTCGCCAACTTCAACGACTTCAATCGCGTCATTATGCTTTGCAAATTCGATAAATCGGGCGGTATGGGGGCTGGTCTGCACGTGTATATCAAAGATCCCGATGATATCTTTCATGCGAACCATGGTGTCTCCACCGATATGTATAAACACAGAAACACCTACCCCTCATTCTGTATTATACCAGAACGTACCTGAAACAAACGTACATCGTCGTGCAGCTTGTCCCGCAACTGAAAAAGACTGGTTGTCGTGACAATCGTTTGTACCTTCTCACTCATGTTGAGAATGAGGTTCTTTTGTCGAGTGTCGTCGAGCTCCGATAGGACGTCATCGAGCAAAAGGACCGGGTATTCGCCGACTTCCTGACGAATGAAGTCAATCTCAGCCAATCGTAGGGCGAGTGCGATGGTTCGCTGTTGGCCTTGACTCGCAAATGACTGGACCGGTTGTTCGTTGAGATAAAACACCAAGTCATCGCGGTGCGGCCCAACGGTAGTATGGCCATGGTGAAGATCTGTGTTTCGTTTTTGCGTTAACGCCTTTAAGAACTGCTCCAGAACAAATTGCTTATCTTTCTCTTCCTCGAATGTGACTCCAGGGATAGAGCACTCGTACCGAAACGTAAACGTTTCCCGTCCATCCGCGATGGAATTGTATATGTCTGCAGACAATACTTTCATCTGCTCAAGGAACCGGAACCTGCGAAGCAATACTTCAGCGCCGTGTTCTGCGAGTTGTTCATCGAGAATGTCGATGACGTCCGACTGGTGCGGTCCTTGCTTCAACAATACATTTCGTTGTTGCAACACACGCTGATAGTGGCTCAGGTGATACAGGTACTTGGGGTACGTTTGACCGAGCTCCATGTCAATAAACCGACGTCTTCCCCCAGGCCCGCCTTTGACCAGTTGCAGATCTTCAGGAGCGAACAAAACCACTTGGAAATGACCGACAAAATCCGTCATTTTCGCCTGATTCACGCCGTTCACACTGGCCTTCTTGGAGCCATTCCGAAGGGCAACGTGTAACTCTCTCGGTCTATCCCGAACCACGATATTCGAACGAATGTCCGCATGGTCTTGTCCCCACATGATACACTCGCTGTCCTTATGTGTACGGTGGGATTTTCCCATCGCAAGGAAGTAAATCGCCTCGAGCGCGTTCGTTTTACCTTGCGCGTTTTCCCCGACGAACACGTTGAGCGACTTTTCGAAATCGAGTTGCAGTTGGCTGTAGTTGCGGAAATTGCGTAATGTCAACGTTTCGATACGCATGTCACTTCGCCTGAATCTCGTACTGCTTGTCCAGAATGGTAATTTGGTCGCCGGGGTACAGCTTTCTTCCCCTGCGCTGTTCTGGTTCACCGTTCACCAGTACCCGTTCGTTCTCAAGAAATCCCTTCACTTCACCGCCACTGCTTACAATGTCGACCATTTTCAGCAGTTGCCCGAGCGTGATATACGGCGTGTAAATTTGAATGTCCAATCTCTCACCTCCGGCGTACCCGAAATTCAGATTCAGTACGACGTCCACACAACAACGTAGTTCCAGACTCTGTGGAGCAGAACCCAAACGCTTCGTGTAACACTGTAGAGCAATAAAGCGCAGCGCCTACCGCATTAACACAGGTGAAATCAACTGTAGTCCGTTTTCGTTCCCCACCTCACGGAATGTAAAAGGTTGATTCCATCCGTTAAACCGAACGTTAATTTCATCCGCCGACATGGCCTTCAATGCGTCGAGGACGTACTTTGCGTTGAAAGCAATCGACATGTCTTCGCCTGCTTTGGATGTCGCTTGAACGCTTTCCGAAACGTTTCCAATCTCGGGGGAACTCGAGGACAGGATGAGGGTATTGTCCGTCAATTCCAAGCGCACCATGTGATTGTCTCTGTCACGTGCAATCAGCGCAGCACGGTCAATGGCATCTGTAAGTTCTGTCGCTTTCACAGTCACTTCCGTCTTGGCAGAAGTCGGAATGATGCGCGAAGTGTCTGGATATGTTCCTTCAATCAACCGAGTGTAGAAATAGGTGTCATCAATGATGAACAGACTATGGCTGTTGGTGAGCTGCACCGTGATGGGCCGTTCATCGTCTGGAAGTAGTTTTGCCAGTTCTGCCAAGGATTTAGCCGGAAGGATGGCGTTCCATTCCTGACCCGCAGGTGTGTTGATAGACACGGTACGTGTGGCCAGTCGCAAACCGTCCGTTGCGGTGAAGGTCATCTGGTTTTGTTTACAAACAACGTGAATTCCAGTGAGAATGGGTCGCACTTCCGAGTTGGCAGCGGCAAACGTGGTGGTGCGGATGAGCTCCTTCAAGAGATCGCTGGCAACTTGGATAGATTGCGCACCGTTAAAAACGGGTAATTTTGGAAACTCAGCGGCATCGATGCCATGCAAGTGAAACTCGGCTTGTCCGGAGCGAATTTCGGTCATGTAGTTGTTGTTCACTCGAATCCAAACTTCCTGACCAGGAAGTTTGCGTATCACGTCTGCGAAGTAGCGGGCAGGGAGCACAATGGAGCCCTCATCTACAATGTTTAACCCGTTGTCTTCGCTGGCAATCACTTTGTCTTGTATGCCCAGCTCCAAGTCGTACGCTGTGGCCGTCAGAGTGTCATCCCTTGCTTGAAGGAGTATGCCCGTGAGGACCTGTTTTGTGGTGCGTACAGCAACTGCTTTCGATACGGTCTGAATGGTTTGCAGCAAAGACGACTGACGAATAGAGAATTTCATGAATGGAGGAACCCCTTCCCGCATAAGCATGTTTAACATCCAGGAATGAATGCATGTAAATTCACTGTCAGGCGAAGAATGAATTTCTTTATTAGCATATATGTTTTTGTGTTACATAAACACAGTAGTAATAGTAATAGGCCATGTGCGTACTGTGGACAAGTCGGAAAGATCAAGGATTTAAGAGATATCCACAGTGTGGATAAGTTGTGCACAAATACGGATGATCTTGTACCGTTATGCACAGAGCGTGGCCCGCAGATGCTTCCATGGTTAAATTGGGATTAAAACAAAGTCCGAATCGCTTCGGCCAGACGTTCCACGGTCGACTTGAGCGAAGGGTCTTTGGCCATTTCTTCAGCAACCTTTTCGCAAGCATGAATTACGGTTGTGTGATCTCGTCCACCAAACGCATCCCCAATCTTCGGTAGAGATAAGTCTGTCATTTCCCGTGTCAGGTACATGGCGATTTGGCGAGCAAACGCAATGTTTTTGGTACGCTTTTTTGCTTTGAGTTCGTCCACTTTGAGACCAAAATGGTCACCCACAACCTTTTGAATTTGACTGACGGTAATCACTTTTGGTCTTTCAGCCGAAATAATATCTCGCAAGGCCTGCTCGGCGAGGTCAATGGAGATATCCTGATTGACCAATGAGGAGTACGCCATGACGCGGATCAATGCACCTTCCAACTCGCGTATATTGGAGTTGATCTGTGTTGCAATAAAGTAGGCGACTTCCTCAGGGACTTTTAATCCATCGGATTTTGCCTTCCGCTGAAGAATTGCAATTCGCGTCTCCAAGTCAGGTGGTTGAATATCCGTAATCAGACCCCACTCGAAGCGGCTTCGTAGTCGATCCTCCAAGGTTGGAATTTCCTTTGGCGGTCTGTCACTGGAGATGACAATTTGTTTACCAGCCTCGTGCAACGCGTTAAATGTATGAAAAAACTCTTCTTGCGTCTGCTCTTTTTTAGCGAGGAATTGAATATCGTCAATCAGCAAGACGTCGATGGATCGATAGCGGTTGCGAAACTCTTCGGTGTAGTTGTCACGGATGGCATTGATAAACTCGTTGATAAACCGCTCCGAAGATAAGTACAGAACTTTCGCGTGTGGAGTATGGCGCAACACGTAGTGGCCGATGGCGTGCATTAGGTGGGTCTTTCCTAAACCTACGCCACCGTATATAAACAGTGGGTTATAGGCTTTGGCCGGTGTTTCGGCCACCGCCAGGCTCGCAGCGTGCGCAAATCGATTGCTCGCTCCGATGACGAACGTCTCAAACGTGTACCTAGGATTGAGTGGATGCGTGGGGCCGGCTGCATTTCCTGCCTCCGGTAAGGGAGGCTCGTTGGTTTTTTGGTTTGAATTTTCTGTAGATTCCGTAGATACAGCAAAATGTACACTGAATTCGTGTTCTGTCAGTGCGGTCAAGGCGTTTTCAATGACTCGCGTGTAATGTTTTTGCAGCCAATTGCGCGTAAAGGAGTTCGGTGCGTGCACCACCAGCCGATTCGTCTTCTCGTCGTAATAGGCGATGCGGGTACCGGTAAACCACGTCTCGAAGGTGGGGCCGCTCATGCGCTCCTTCATCATCAACAAAACTTGTTCCCAGATTTCGTTGAAAAAGCGAGAGTCAAATGCAGTCGTCATGGCAGTAAAAGCGGACCTCCTGAGCTGCAGAAAGGTTGCACAGCATGTGCAAGGTCTTGTCGATAACTTGTGGATAAGTGCCGTTAAGAATTACGCTGTTCCGACAAGACTTGACGAAATTTGTCGCTGCTTGTTGTGTGAATAATGTGGATAACTGTATGGGAAGTTGTGCACAGAAACACAGGAATGTGTATAAAGTTATCCACAGTGTGTGGATATCGTTGTGGATGAATTCCACTTATGCACAAGCTGGTGTCGTGTAGCAACGCCAATCATAGCAGATATAGCGGGGAAAGTGCAATTACGAGATCGATTTATCCACAATTTTCACGTTGTGCAACGACACCTTTTCAGGAGTTGTTCAGATGTGAATAACTCTCGAATCAAATGTGGATAATGTCGCGGTTTGTCGAAACTTTGTCTTGAACTGGTTGTGGATATTTGGTCGTGGGACTGAACACGGGGCTCCGTTGACAATTGTCGGGGCTCTTCAGTATAATGGCAGGCAGTGTCTGTTGATTGAAGGGAGGGTGGCCGCACATGCAACCGACGTATCAGCCCAATACGCGAAAACGGAAGAAAGTGCACGGTTTTCGCAAGCGTATGAGCACCAAGAATGGACGGAAGGTATTAGCCGCTCGCCGCAGGAAGGGACGTAAGGTCTTGTCGGCGTAACAATGCCTGACATGGATCTTCCACATAAGAAAGGACAAACCCGGTTCTTCGCATCTGGCGGGAAGCGGGTTTGTTTTGTTTTACTGGTTATCCATGATATGTTATAGGTACGATTTGCCTATGAGAGGGCGTCCGCGTTGCAATCTATGTATCGGTTGAAAGAAAATAAAGACTTTCGGCGGGTATTCACTCGTGGCAAATCTGTTGCGGGTGGACAGTTTGTACTGTATTGGTTAGAAAACAAATACACACCGTACTTTCGCGTGGGTTTTTCCGTGAGCAAAAAGGTTGGAAATGCTGTGGTTCGGAATCGGTTGAAACGCCGTTTACGCGCGTGCTTTCATGAGTGGACTCCGAAACTGGTAGAGACGCATACGGATTTCGTGGTGGTTTGTCGGAAGTCGGCTGCGGATACGACGTATGAAGAAATGCGTACAGAGTTATCTCGACTACTCCGCAAAGCGAAGATCATGGTATGATGGTCCCTAGGAGTTGGTGAAAGATTCGTTACGTGTTGATGAGTTTGATCCGTCTCTATCAGGTCGTCATATCTCCCCTTTTTCCACCGCGATGCCGGTTTGTGCCTAGCTGTTCGCAATATGCGTTCGAGTCTGTACGCCGGTACGGAGCGTTTCGTGGCGGCTGGATGTCATTGAAGCGTCTCATCAAGTGCGGACCGTGGCACGAAGGTGGATACGATCCTGTACCCACAGATAAGTAGGAGGAATCGTCGATTGGACTTGCGACAAAAATCGAATTCAAAATGGTTGTGGGGGATCAGTGGCTTCCTCATGTTGACCCTGTCCGGGTGCTCGATGTATCCAAAGAAGCCCGGAGATTGGCCGTCTGGCGCTTGGGGAGATGCCTTACAGTTTGTGTCGCATGCGATTGACTTTTTTGCAAAGCATTTATGGGGCAACTACGGTCTGGCGTTGCTGGTGGTTACCGTCATTGTCCGTATCTTGTTGTTGCCGCTGATGGTGAAACAAATTCGCCTGTCTAAAATGATGCAGCAGTTGCAGCCTGAATTGCAGAAGATTCGTTCTAAATACCAAGGTGACAACCGAAAGATTCAAGAAGAAATCATGAAGTTGTATCAAGAGGCCGGCGTCAACCCGATGGCGGGTTGCTTCCCAATGCTTATTCAGCTGCCCATCTTGTACGCACTGTTTGGGGCAATAGAGGGCAATGTCGGTCTGTTCCATAGCACGTTCTTAGGGATCTTCAAGCTGGGTCAGCCAGATCATTATTACATCTTGCCTTTAATCGCTGCGATTACCACTTATTTGTCGGCCCGAGTGACGATGGCGGGAGCGGATCCACAGCAGAAGATGATGTTGTTCATCATGCCGGTATTTATCTTCTTGATTGGCAGCCGGTTCCCGGCAGGTCTTGCGTTGTACTGGGTGTACACCAACATTTTTACCGCAGTGCAGACTTATTTCATCCGCGTGCGGCCTATGCAAAAGGAGCGCACTGAGAGGAGTTAATTCGGTCCAGTCGGTCGCGTAAGAGGGGATTGCGATGAAAAAAGTAATTGCCACAGGACGTACCGTTGATGACGCAGTGACATCAGCACTCGTCAAACTAGGGGCGACCCGTTCCCAAGCAAGCATCCGTGTCCTGCGCGAGCCAGTCAAAGGTCTGTTTGGCATTATTGGTGCCAAGGATGCGGAAGTCGAAGTGTCCATTCGTCTCTCGCCGGAGGAAACGGCGCGTGAGTTCTTGCAAGGGACTTTGCGGAGGATGGGGATCGAAGCTCGGATTCGAACGCGCAAGGGCGAGGAAGAAGGGAAATCCCTGTTGCACGTGGAGATTGTCTGCGAGGAAAGCGACTTACCTGTGATCATTGGGCGACATGGTAGTACATTGGAAGCGCTTCAATACCTTTCGAACGTAGTGGTAAACCAGGGACAGGAAGGTTACTTGAAGATCGTGGTGGATGCTGGCGATTATCGCAGGCGACGAATGGAAGGATTGCAGCGGATGGCGGATAAGGCCGCGTTGCGCGCCGTAAGGATGAGACGTCCGGTGGCAATGGATCCAATGTCGGCATCGGATAGAAAGTTTGTCCACACGTATCTGCAGGAGCGAAGCGATGTCACGACGTCCAGCGAGGGGTCCGAGCCAAACCGGAAAGTTGTTGTTGTGCCTCTAGTACAATCTGGACCATCAAAGGGTGTTTCTGCAAAATAAAGTGTGCATAGTAAGGGCAAGTTACCCACCCTTCTCCAAGGAGAAGGGTGTTGTTTCTGTACGTGAGTGATGTTCAAAACGCAAGTGACATCTCGTCGTGCTGAACCATTCTAGTGGAATTTTGTAAATCGCGACATATGTGAGCCTTTTGCAGAATTCGATTTACAACGTTATTCATCCCATATATAGCGTTGTTGATTAATGTTATACGCTATATATAGCGCATCATGGAGTGTTGGAGATAATTCTGCAAAAGGCTCATGTAAAAAGGGGGGACACAGTTGATCGCGCAGGAGGATACGATTGCCGCCATTGCGACTTCGCTCGGTGAAGCGAGCATTGGTGTTGTACGAGTGAGTGGAGATGGTGTAAAGGATGTGGTGTCGAAGGCGTTTCGGCTGAGAAACGGTTCTGTTCCAAAGTGGAACAATCGACGGAGCGTCTATTACGGCCAGGTGGTGGATCCGTTCACCGGAGTGCAGATTGACGAATGCATCCTATTGTGGATGCCAGGCCCGCGAAGCTATACAGCGGAAGATGTCGCTGAATTTCAGGTGCACGGAGGTATCCGCGTCGTTCAGATGGTGCTGGAAGCTGTGTTGAAGGCAGGGGCAAGACTCGCTGAACCAGGGGAGTTCACGAAGCGGGCTTTTTTGAACGGACGGATTGACCTATCTCAGGCTGAAGCAGTGATGGACCTGATTCGCGCGAAAACTGATTTGGCGAGTCGGTCCGCGCTGAGCCAGGTCAACGGGCGGCTGAGCGAACGGATTCGTGCGCTACGCAAAACGTTAATTGAGTTGCAGGCACATGTGGAAGTGACCATTGATTATCCGGAGCATGATGTGGAGAGCGTCGCTTGTGCCCAGGTGGTCGACACCGGATGTCACCTGTTGACTGAGATTGAGGGCATGATTGAAAATGCACACGTCGGCCAGATCCTCCGTGAAGGGGTTGTGACCACAATTGTGGGGCGCCCAAACGTGGGTAAGTCGTCCATTATGAACGCGTTGTTGCGCAGGGACAGGGCGATAGTCACTGACATTCCCGGTACAACGCGAGATGTGCTGGAAGAGTATGTGAACGTACGAGGGATTCCGTTCCGCCTTGCAGATACGGCAGGAATTCGTGACACAGCGGATGTGGTCGAAAGAATCGGCGTCGAGAAATCGCGGCAAATGGTTCAGTCCGCGGAGTTGGTTCTGTTGGTACTGAATCGGAATGAGCCGTTGACTCCGGAAGATGTACAATTGATGGAGGAAACTGCGCATGTGCCGCGGATTGTGGTGTTGAACAAGATTGACTTGCCGGCAGTGTTGGATATCTCGGATATTCGGTCGCGTTCAGGGAAATCACCGGTAGTAGAGATTTCTGCGAAAGAGGCAGATGGTATGGGAGCCCTGGAGGAAGCGATGGAGAAGCTGGTCATGGGGGGAGTTGCCGACAGAGGCGACATCAGTTACATGACCAACGCAAGACAATCTGAGCTGCTTCGAGCGGCACGAGAGGACCTTCTTGCTGCTGTGGATGCTGCGCAGGCCGGGGCGACACTAGACATTATCGCTGTGCAGTTGCAGGCGGCATATGCGGCACTTGGGCGCGTGATTGGCGAGGAAGTCGGGGAAGATCTTCTGGATGAAATCTTTTCGAGGTTTTGTCTGGGAAAATAATGCTCAATCGAATCAAGTGAGGCGAAAATGTATGAGGTTTTTTAGCGGCGAGTACCAAGTGATTGTGATTGGAGCCGGACATGCCGGATGCGAGGCTGCCCTGGCTGCCGCGCGCATGGGTTGCAAGACGCTATTGCTGACCATTAACCTCGACACCATCGCGTACATGCCGTGCAATCCTTCCATTGGTGGCCCGGCCAAAGGGATTGTAGTCCGCGAAATTGACGCTCTTGGTGGCGAAATGGCGCGCAACATCGACCACACATATATTCAAATGCGGATGTTGAATACGGGCAAAGGGCCCGCAGTACAAGCGTTGCGTGCGCAGGCGGACAAAGCGCTGTACGGCCTTACGATGAAATACACGTTGGAGAACCAGCCGAACCTCTCGTTAAAGCAAGGTATGGTGGAGGAAATTCTCACCGAAGGTGGACGGGTAAAGGGTGTAGTGACGAAATCCGGTGCGGAGTATCATGCGAGTACTGTTGTCCTCACTACAGGAACCTATCTGCGCGGGAGAGTTTTCATCGGCGACGTGTCATACGAAAGTGGTCCGAATGGGCAGATGCCAGCCATCAAACTAACGGATAGTTTGCTAGACCTGGGCTTTGAGTTGGTACGCTTCAAGACTGGCACGCCGCCGCGGGTGAACCGCAACACGATTAACTTTGAGCATTTGATTGTTCAACCAGGGGATCCCGAGCCGCAACATTTTTCGTTCGATCCGGACGTGCCCCCTCGTGAACAGGTTCCGTGTTGGCTGACCTACACAAATGAGAATTCGCACGAACTGATTCTTGAGAACTTACACAGAGCGCCGATGTATTCTGGAGAAATCAAAGGCACCGGACCCCGGTACTGTCCATCCATCGAGGATAAAGTCGTGCGTTTTCGGGAACGTCCAAATCACCAGGTGTTCTTGGAGCCGGAGGGCAAGCGAACCGCTGAGTGGTATGTTCAGGGATTGTCCACGAGTCTTCCGGAGGATGTTCAGCTAGCAGTCTTGCACACGATTCCCGGATTGGAAAACGTTGAAATGATTCGGCCTGGATATGCTATTGAATACGATGCGATTGTACCTACGCAGTTGTGGCCCACGCTGGAGTCCAAATCCATCGAAGGGCTGTTTACGGCGGGGCAGATCAACGGTACGTCAGGTTACGAAGAAGCCGCAGGTCAGGGAATTATGGCCGGGATTAATGCGGCCTGCAAGGCGCTTGGACGTGAACCGCTGATTTTGTCCAGATCCGATGCGTATATCGCCGTCATGATTGATGACCTTGTGACGAAGGGGACAAATGAGCCATATCGCTTGTTGACGTCACGCGCTGAATATCGCTTATTGTTGCGTCACGACAATGCGGATTTGCGTCTCATGGAGTTCGGTCGGAAGGTCGGTCTGTTGCCAGAGAAGCGCTACGACGCCATGATGAGAAAGCGCGATGGTATTGCGAAGGAAATCGCTCGGTTGAAGCGTACTCGTGTCAAGCCGGCACAAGCGAACCCCGTTCTGGAGGCGGCTGGATCGCGTCCGGTGGATGACGCCGTTACTTTAGAGCAGCTGTTGCGTCGTCCCGAGGTAGAATACAAACACCTGCAGGAGATGCAGGAAAACGGCGGTCAGACGTCGCTTGACCCCGCCGTCATAGAACAGGTTGAAATCCAGACGAAGTACTCCGGATATATCCAGAAACAACAGCAGGAGATTGAAAGGTTGTCTAAGCTGGACCAACGGATGATTCCAGCGGACATCGACTTTCATTCCATTCGAGGATTGGCCACGGAGGCACGCCAAAAACTCTCGGCAGTTCGCCCACAGACGGTAGGACAGGCGTCACGCGTCCCCGGAGTGACACCTGCGGACATTTCCATCCTCTTGGTGTACCTGGAGCAGAGAAAGGGCAGGGCGGCAAATGGCTGATGCGTTGACGTTAGTGAAGGCAAACGAGGCTTCGTTCCGGAGATATTATGAGTTGCTTGTTGAGTGGAACGAACGGATGAACCTCACTGCCATTACGGATGAACAGGAAGTGTACTATAAACATTTTGTCGACAGTGTTCTGATTGTAGACACACCGGAATGGGAGCAGGTGGTGGTTGCACGAGGATCTGTCGCGGATGTTGGCACAGGCGCCGGATTTCCTGGTGTACCGCTCGCCATTTGTCATCCAGAACTGTCCTTTGTGTTGTTCGATTCGCTTCATAAGCGCATTCAGTTTGTCCAGCACGTCTGTGCAGAACTGGGGTTAAAGAATGTCCGTGCGCTGCACGGTCGAGCTGAGGATTTAGCCCGGGCACCGGAGTTCAGAAACAGGTTCGACGCTGTGGTTTCCCGTGCGGTGGCGCGATTGAATGTACTTGCGGAGTTCACTTTACCTTTTGCGAAAACAGGTGGATATGTATTTTCCTATAAGGGTCCACACGTGGACGATGAGATGGTGGACGGAGAGCGCGCTGCGCACGTGCTTGGTGGACGAATTTCCACGACGTATCTTCGAGCATTGCCTGGGGAATTCGGCGAGCGAACCATTGTTGTCATCGCCCAGGACAAGCCTACACCAAAAGCATACCCTCGGAAGTCGGGAACGCCGAAGAAACAACCACTGTAGATTTGTCGAATCGTGCTGAACTGATAGATCCTTTGTCAATGGGAAGGATTCGCAGCTGTCGGCGTTGAACAACTGTTCTCGTGGAAGACTCCGTGCGGACACCGTAGGAACGAATTGAGGGGTATAGATGGCTATGCGTGAAGCTTGGGGTAGACTGATTGGATCCCGTGATGGTGGCGACGAGTCGAATGTGGTCCAGATTGGTGTTGACGAGATTGTATCCAATCCGTATCAGCCGCGTACGGTGTTTGATGAGGACAGTATCCAGGAACTGGCCAAGACCATTCAAACGCACGGGATCATTCAACCGATTGTAGTCAGGCGGAAAAATGGGCACTATGAGCTGATTGCTGGTGAGCGAAGGTGGCGTGCGGTCAAGTCGTTAGGGTGGCGTACGATTCCTGCTATTGTACGAGTCATGAATGATGCCCAGACAGCCTCAGCGGCACTCATCGAGAATCTCCAGCGAGAAGGACTCACCCCGATTGAGGAGGCTGTCGCGTACCAGCAATTGTTGGAACTGCACGGATTGACACAGGAGAGCCTTGCGCAGCGGCTTGGAAAGGGTCAATCGACGATAGCCAACAAATTGCGTTTGTTGAACCTGCCGGAAGCGGTCCAGCAAGGTCTGTTGGCGCGTCAGATTACGGAACGTCATGCTCGAGCTCTTCTTGCGCTGCCCAGTGAGGATCTTCAGATCAAATTGTACGAGGAATGCGTGGAGCGAGGCTGGAACGTCAAGCAAATGGAAGAGCGGGTGAAAGGAATCCTCTCGAAAATGCAGGAAGGGATCCGGAAAAAGCCACGGAAACGCGGGCTGTCCCGGGACGTGAGGTTGGCCGTGAACACTATTCGTCAGTCGTTGGAAATGATTCAAAAATCGGGTCTCACGATTGAATGTCAGGAGAATGACGAGTCAGAGTTCTATGAATTTGTCATACGTGTTCCAAAAAAATAGTGTCGCGTTTCGCATCGGTTACATGAAATCATAGTCGTCATGTGTGTTGAAGATTTCCAAACTGAAATTGCAAAACGTTAGCGAAACCTGGTGGTGCTGAACCACTGCATGGTATTTCGCAAACGCTCATATAGATACCATTCACATCGGCGGCCCAGGGATGGTGCCGTCGCTTCTTTTTCATCTATTACCTTTATTTCTTCCGTCTATCGAAATTCCGGGGATGGGAAGAGAAACAGGTGTACACGCACCTAGTCAATTGGAGTACAATGGTTGTTACCAAATCGGCACGAAGTAGGTACCGGGTTTAAGGAGGATGCATCAGTGGCCAGTGGTCGAGTGATAGCAGTTGCGAACCAGAAGGGCGGCGTCGGTAAGACCACAACTGCAGTCAATCTCGCGGCGTGTATTGCAAATTTGGGGAAGAGAGTTCTGTTGATTGATATTGATCCACAAGGTAACACAACTTCCGGCATTGGCGTAAACAAGGCCGATGTGCGTTACTGTGTATACGACGTTATCATCAATGATGTACCGATACAGGATGCGATTTTACCCACTTGTGTCGACAATTTGTCTGTATTGCCTGCTACGATTCAGCTTGCAGGTGCGGAGATTGAACTTGTTCCTACGATATCTAGGGAAGTTCGATTGCGCCGCGCCATTCAACCGATGCGACAGCAGTTTGAATATATTGTCATTGATTGTCCTCCATCACTCGGTTTACTCACGGTCAATGCGCTGACGGCGGCGGATTCTGTGTTGATCCCGATTCAGTGTGAGTATTATGCACTGGAAGGTTTGAGTCAATTGCTCAACACCATTCGATTGGTACAGAAGTACTTGAACACGTCCCTTGAGGTGGAGGGCGTGTTGTTGACGATGTTGGACGCGCGCACAAATCTAGGCATTCAAGTCATTGAAGATGTAAAGAAATATTTCCGGGATAAGGTGTACCAAACGATAATTCCGCGAAACGTTCGGTTAAGTGAAGCGCCGAGTCACGGTCAGCCAATTATCTTTTATGACCCAAAATCCAAAGGAGCGGAGACCTATATGGATCTCGCTAAGGAAGTGGTAAAGGTTGAATAAGCGTGGACTCGGAAAGGGACTGGAGGCACTTCTTCCACAGTTAAATGTTTCGGAGTCGGACGCTGTTGCCCACTTGGATGTGCGTGATCTAAGACCGAATCCCTATCAACCAAGGCAAGATTTTAACGAGGAAAAGCTGCAAGAACTGGCAGATTCAATTCGCGAGCACGGTATCATTCAGCCCTTGGTGGTTCGTAAAAGCAGTGTTCGTGGCTATGACATTGTGGCGGGTGAACGCCGCTTTCGTGCCGCACAAATGGTTGGGCTCACCACAGTGCCTGCGGTTGTGCGCGAGTTTAGCGACATCGAACTGATGGAAATTGCCGTGATTGAGAATCTCCAGCGAGAGGATCTCAATGCAATAGAAATTGCGGAAGCCTATGCTCAGCTAATGAATAAGGCGAAACTGACACAAGAACAGCTTGCCAAGAGGGTGGGTCAAAGCCGGAGTCACGTGGCCAACATGTTGCGGCTGTTGCAACTTCCCAGACAGGTTCGTACACTTGTTTCACGTGGAACATTGTCTATGGGCCATGCTCGCGCACTACTGGCAGTGGAGGACGAAAAAAGACAGGCGGAGTTGGCCGAAAAGGTTGTAAAAGAAGACATGAGTGTGCGAAAACTGGAATCACTCATATATTCTCCGAAAAAGAATGTTTCACGTGAAACAGTACCTCAAAAAAACGTCGCGCACATTAAACATTATGAAGAACGACTTCGCACGTTCCTCGGTACGCAGGTACGAATCCATCAGGGAAAGCGACGCGGTAAAATTGAAATTGAATATTTCTCACCGGATGATTTAGAACGTATTCTCAATCTGTTTTCCAATCATTAAAAGGCGGTGACCCGCGTGTTTTTACTTGGTAGTCTTGTGAACGCGGGTGCCATTCTGTTCGGTTCTGCGGTAGGTTTGGTCATTCCGAAGATGCCAGACCGAGTGCAGGAGACAACGATGCAGGGGCTATCGCTGGCTGTCTCTCTCATCGGGCTTGATATGGCTCTACATGACAGCCAAGATATCATGTACATTATTCTCAGTCTCGTCATCGGTGGCTTGCTCGGTGAATGGTGGAACATTGAAGAAGGACTCCTTCGAATGGGGCAAGCGATTGAAACGAGGACGCGTAAGTGGAAAACTGGCCAAGTCTCGGAGGCGTTTGTAACAGCCAGCTTGGTATTTTGCATCGGTGCCATGGCCATTGTCGGTGCCATTCAGAGTGGCGTGAGCGACGTTCACAAGATCCTTTATGCAAAATCTCTGTTAGACATGGTGTCGGCGACAATCTTTACAACCACACTCGGCGTAGGCGTGGCGATAGCAGCAATCCCTGTATTGCTGTACGAAGGACTAATTGCCACCATCTCGCACTTTGCGGGTGCGGTCCTACAAAATCCTTCGGTCATTGCATGTATGACCGCGACTGGTGGTCTGCTGATTGTTGGAATTGGTATCAACCTGATGGGGTTGAAAAAAATCAACGTCGGCAATTTACTTCCGGCAATGCTGGTGGCGCCAATCTTGAAATGGGGGGTGCCGGCTGTGCTGTCTTGGTTGCACCTTTAAGCAATCCGTATCTTTAGTGAAATTTGGATGACAAGGATAGAAGGGCTTTACAGATACTAAGTGATACCATGGCGCACCGTGGATGGCAACCATCGCACATACGAGCACGTGAAACCAGAGAGGCGCAATCGCAATGGAATTTTGAAAAGGACTAGGAACAGAAACGGAGAGGGGAACCATGTCCTACTTTCAACAGTATCAGCTTTATGTGATTGCATTATCAGCAATCATTTCCATCATCGGATTTGTACTTGCATTGGTTGCCGTCTTTGCCAACGGCGCATTGAAGCGACGTTTGAAGAGGTGGAAATCCATTCGCGCCACCGCAGACCTTGAGGAGATCTATGACCGGACCGTGAAACAGGTGGAACAACTTCGTCAGGACCTTGGGGAAGCGCGTCAGATCATTGATCAACTGCAGGGTCAAGTGCGGAGTAAAGTGTCGACGGCCAGAGTGATGAGGTACAACGCGTTTGCCGAGACCGGCAGCGACTTAAGCTTTTCTGTGGCTTTGTTAGACGACAATGGTGATGGTGTCGTGATATCCTCCATTCATGGCCGAGATGAATCGCGTACATATGCGAAGCCAGTGCAGGCGGGAACGTCCACCTACACACTGACAGATGAAGAGCTAATGGTGATTCGTGGAGACCATGACAAAGTTGAGTCGAGGCGCAACGTGCACGTATGAGGCGTTTACACTTCATTGTGAATCCGACCGCAGGACGAGGCCGTTCACTCGAAACATGGTCGAAAATTGAAGCGTACTTGAAGCAACACGAACGATTCTGCGCGGTTCCTTACAGTGTGGCTTATGATGCTCAGCAGGAGATTCCCGAAGATGAGGATACAGTGCTTGTTGCAGTGGGCGGTGATGGGACTGTGCATCGAGTGGCTCAAATCTCCATCGCTCAAAACCGCCCACTGGCGGTCATTCCTGCCGGCACGGGGAACGATTTTGTCCGCAATGTAGGTATTCCAACCCCGTTAGACGCTGCCTTACATACGCTGATATCCCAACCGATACGGCAGCTGGACGTGCTCCAGGTCAACGACCGTTGGACGGTTAACGCATGCGGGTTTGGATTGGATGCTGACGTTGTCCACCACATTGAACAGAGTTCACAAATGAAGCGACTTGGCAGACTGGCTTACGGCCTGATCATGCCGAAAGCCTTGTATCACTATTGTCCGTTTGCAATGGAGTTGGTCGTCGATGGACAATCGTTTGCGTTCCATAACGTTTTACTCGTGGTTATCGCTAATGGACGGAGTTTTGGTGGTGGCATGCAAATCACACCGCAAGCCGTGATGAACGACGGACGGTGTGACATTTGTGTCGTGTCAAACATGACGAAGTTCAATCTTCTAAAACTTTTTCCTTCTGTATACCGTGGACAGCACACTCGTCATCCTGCTGTCACCTTTTATCAAGGGCAGGAGGTACGCATTCACTTTTATGACAAAGCGAGACGTGGTGAATTTGACGGTGAAATGGGAAGGACTTATGGAGACGTTACAGCGAATGTGATCCCGGGCGGCCTACGCCTGATCACACCGGCACAACTCTAGCTTCGCATAGCCTGTGAAATTCCCAATCGCATGTTGCGGCGAAACAAACCATTCCTGGTAGCTTTCACAACAATGTCCGTCATTTTCATCACAATGCCGAGCCTCGTATTTTGCAGTACAAAGTACTCCATAAATCCCGACACGTTGACGACGCCGGTCACGGTAAAATCTCCAAACTCGGGCAACGTTTTCTTCACACCTGCTCCTGGCCGCAATGGCCCGCGTTCAACGATAATTTGTCCGACGTGGTCAAATTTCCCCAAACACGCGTCAACCGCGATGATGAACGGATTCTCCTTGTGAGACTTGGCGATGTATTCAAGAGTTGCGGCCAAGTTTACCGCATGTACAGGCTCGTCCAAAGTGCCGTAAATTTTCGCGCCCACTACAGGGTACAACTTGGAACCAATGATGGGACCGAACGAATCTCCAGTCGACCTGTCGGTACCGACGCAAACAATGACGACTTCACGACGGCCAGCAGATTCAAGGAGACTATCCATCGCACCACTGAGCTTTTCCACCGCGCCATCGTCATCAAATGAGACGCGAAACACGGGAAACTCGCCGCTGGTGCCACATACTTCGGAAGATTGAACGTTGTCCACTCCGGAAATCCTCCTAACTCGGAATATTCCCAGTATACGTAGGCGTACCATCAACTATACCTGTGTGTTTGTCCGCCCAATTGGGTGTAGACATAGAGGGGGGATGACATTGATAGACATATTTTTGCTTGCAGAGATCATGTGGATGGTGGTCTGGTTTCGCAACAAGGGGGTTGGGCGAGCTGTCCTTTACGCAGGAGGGATTATTTCCGCGGGGTACGTGGCTGCAAACCTGACGCAGTGGCTGGCCACTGCTTTCATACCGCCAACGAGTCCCACGTTTCATTGGATTCAGTCTCAAATCTCTCGAAATACACAGACGGTTTCCGTGCTCTCTCGATTTGTACCGCCGGAGCCAACCATTTCTGGGATAGATCAATTACAGTGGGTCGCCTTGCATATCATCCAAGGTATTCTCTTCGCTGCCATCACCGCAGCAATCTTTCTGGCGTTCGTGATCACAGGCTATTTATCGGAAGCTTTGTGGGACGGGCCAAGCACATTGGACAGAGAGAAAAACGGGATATTCACTACTCTCATGGGGACAGGTTGTGGGCTGTACGTTTGTTTGATGACCTGTTTACTATTTATCAACCTGGCTTGGCTCAAAGAGCTTCCACTGTTGTCCGGCATGCTCCAACATTCTGTGGTTGTGAAATTGCTGGCCCAAACCCACTTGCATACGTAAGCTTTACTGCTGACATGCAAAACACAGTTGCTTTGTCGGAATTCAAGGCCCTGTGCTATCATGGAGACGGGAAAGGCGGGAGATAGCACAGTGCAATACATACTGGACTGGTATGCAGACTCACGGAACTATCCGATTGTCACCGTGCTTGGCCACATCATTCTCTTGATTGTCTACTTTGTCCTCGCGCGAATCGCCATCCGAATTTCCATTTCGAGCATCAACCGGCTGATGAAGTCGCAGACGGTGCGGATGGACCAGCGTCGAAGAAACACGCTGACGTCCTTGCTCGACAACGTGACGCGTTACACGATTTACTTCATCTTCGTGGTTGAAGCCCTGACTTCGATAAATATCCACGTTGAAACCTTGTTAGCTGGCGCAGGCATCGTTGGACTCGCCGTAGGATTTGGCGCCCAGAGTCTCATCAAGGATGTGTTAACAGGGCTGTTTATCTTATTTGAGGATCAGTACGGCGTTGGTGACCTGGTGAAAATCAACCAGTTTACAGGTACGGTGCAGAGTATCGGCCTTCGACTGACTCGCATCAAAGCCTGGACTGGGGAGGTCGAAATCATCCCCAACGGACAAATTCAACAAGTCACGAACTACTCTAGGTATAATTCCATTGCCGTGATTGACATTGCGGTTAGTTACGAAGCAGACCTGAGACACGCAATGAAAGTGATTCAAGTGGCAATGGAGCGTGTGAAGGCCGAGAACGAAAATATCGTTGGCGACGTACAGATTCAAGGCGTACAATCGCTCGAACAGAACAATGTTGTCATTCGGGTGACGGCAGAGTGTCGCCCGACGACACAATCTGGTGTTCAGCGCTTGGCCTATCAGCGGATCAAAGAAGCGTTTGATCAAGAAGGCATCGAAATACCAGGGGCAACGCGAATGGTCTGCGTACAAGTACCGACGGACAAGGTGCACGCTAACACCGTTTTGGACTCGGCGCACACGTCTGAGTCCTGATAACATCGCGATTGGGAACCAAGGGGGCCACACGATGACCGTGAACTACGCGTTGGGAGACACCGTTCAACTCAAGAAACCGCACGCCTGTGGGGCGAACGAGTGGGTCGTCATCCGCATGGGCATGGACATTCGCGTCAAGTGTGCACGCTGTGGGCACAGTGTTCTCATTCCGCGCGTCCGCTTTGACCGGATTGTTCGGAAGTTGCTCAAGCCTGCTGACAGTGAGGGATGATAAATAATGAACATAAAGACCGCATGTCCACTGGATTGTTGGGACACGTGTAGCATCATCGCACACGTCGAAGATGGTGTGGTCAAAGACCTCGTGGGCGATCCGAATCATCCCATCACAAGGGGGTTTCTCTGTAACAAGGGTCGCCGCTTGAAAGACCGGATGTATCATCCTGATAGAGTTCTGTATCCGCTGAAAAAGGTTGACGGCGGTTGGACGAGGATTTCGTGGGAACAGGCACTCCGGGAAATTGGAGAAAAAATTAAAAATGTCTTAGTGAAACATGGTCACCATGCCATTCTGCACGCTTATGACTGGGGTTCAGGAACAGTCCTCAAAAATCTCAATCAACGGTTCTTCTACCTGCTTGGTGGGTGTACGGAGACCGTTGGCAGTTTGTGCTGGGAAGCTGGACTCGAGGCGCAACGCTATGATTTCGGACAAGCGAGAAGTCATGCTCCGAGTGATATCACAAACGCGAGCGGTATTGTTGTCTGGGGGAGAAATGTGAGTGTGACGAACATTCACATGACTCCATTCCTGAAGAAAGCTATCTCCACCGGAGCGAAACTGTGTATTGTAAATCCCTTGCCTACCGATCTTCATCCGCGGGCGGATCTCGTGATTGCTCCCCGTCCTGGCACGGACGGTGCCTTGGCACTCGGCGTTCTAAAGCACTGCAAGGACCGCGGCTGGGTGGATGAGACGTTCCTTAGAGAACACTCTGTGGGGTGGAACGAGTTTTCCGCTTATCTGGACCAATTCACTCTGGATGTTGTCGAGCAAGAAACCGACGTTCCAACCCAGCACATCGTACGCCTCGCGGAGTTTTATGGTACCACTCGACCTGTAGCAACGCTTCTCGGCCTTGGTATGCAGCGGTACCCCGGGGGAGGGAACACGATTCGCGCCATTGACGCACTAGTCGCTGCGACGGGCCACGTGGGCATTTCGGGAGGAGGCGTCAACTACGCGAACCGGATGATGTCGGAATTTCTGAATGACAGCCTTTTGACAGCGCGGGATGGTGCCGATGTGCGCGAGTTTTCACGGGGACGGCAAGCAGATGAGATTCTGTCTGCGAACCCGCCCATCGAATTGATGTTCGTCACGCGCACCAACCCGGTGACTCAAGTTCCTGATACGGCGAGGCTCCTCGAGGCGTATGAAAGCATTCCCTGCATCGTTGTGATCGATATGTTTATGACGAAAACTGCGGAACTGGCAGATTACTTCCTTCCGTGCACGAGTGTCCTCGAAGAAGAGGACTTTGTGTACTCGACGATGTGGCACAATTACGTGACCTACATACACCGGGTCTGTGAACCTCGTGGTGAGACACGGCCGGATTGGGATATCTTTGCGGCGTTGGCGGATGAACTTGGGTTTGGGGGTAAGATGAGGCGGCCAATTGAGGAGTGGATGAGCCTGGCTCTCCATCCGCTTCGCGAATACGGGATTACGTTGCAGGAACTGAAACAGCAAGGGACCATACGACTTCCCACGCCGGATGTCCCTTGGTCTGATTATCATTTCCGCACTCCGTCCGGGAAGTACGAGTTCGTCTCGGAAACGGCGCGTGCCGAAGGACACAGTGGGCATGCGATGTATGTGAAGCCAAAAGAAATTGGTTCACATGCAGGGTGCTTCGTGGAATCTGGGGCCGGCAGAGAGCGGTTTCCGTACCCTTTGCTGACCATTCACCCGAGAGTCTCAGAAAACTCTCAACACCGAGACGCGCCCAACGTTCCACCCATTCCTACACTTGAGGTATCGCCGGTGGTCGCAGCGGAGAGAGGATTAAAGCACGACGCGCTTGCCAGGGTGTGGAATGACCAAGCTACATTGACAGTTCGCGTTAAAATCAAGGCGGGAGGGCATCCCTACACGGTTAAACTGGAGTCTGGCTGGTGGGGACAAGGCATCACGGTGAACCATTTCACGAAGCGCTACAGGGCAGACTTTGGAGACCAAACTGCACAGTATGACTGTACCGTAAACGTGGAGCCCATGACTGACGAGGAATGACATGAAAAGAGCCCAGAAGGGCTCACGATGACATGCCATAAG
Source organism: uncultured Alicyclobacillaceae bacterium (assembly GCA_963788285.1). Lineage (GTDB taxonomy): Bacteria > Bacillota > Bacilli > Alicyclobacillales > Alicyclobacillaceae > Alicyclobacillus_A. The sequence continues at coordinate 228,731 of CAWBGB010000007.1, read as the reverse complement.
TTCTGAATTACGCGCAGTGCAGAGAAGAACGCGACGGCTTTTTGGGCGACAATACTTCGGCAGCTAACGCCTTAGTCGGTACTTTGCGTAGCCGCAACTTCCGAATCAAACGGCGGAGCATAACCAACACCTCCTTGCAGAACATAGTTTGCCATAGATGCAACGTTGTATCCACTCATCCAGAAGTACCTGAGGTGGATTTGGGCGCGCTCATCGTCGGTTGTTGCAAAAATGCGCGCAAGAAGCTTGCAAATCATAAGTTTTCGTACCACACATCATTGTTTCGTCGTACTACATTCAATATAATGGGGCAAGCAACAAGTTGGAAAGAGGTGCTCGAATGCCACTACAGGCTGGGATTGTTGGACTACCAAATGTTGGAAAGTCTACATTGTTCAATGCCATCACGCGGGCGGGTGCGGAAGCAGCCAACTATCCGTTTTGTACCATAGATCCAAACGTCGGGGTAGTCGAGGTTCCCGACGTGCGCTTACAAGAACTAGCCAAGATTGTTCATCCACGGAGGATCGTGCCGACGGCCTTCGAGTTTGTGGACATCGCTGGACTGGTAGCAGGTGCGAGCAAAGGCGAAGGTCTCGGGAATAAGTTTCTAGGTCACATTCGAGAAGTTGACGCAATTGTACATGTTGTACGCTGTTTCGAAAACGGCGATATCACGCATGTTTCGGGCTCCGTGGACCCGATTCGAGACATCGAGACCATCGACTTGGAATTGATTTTATCCGATCTGGAGTCAGTACAGAAGCGTTTGGAAAAGGCCAAGAAAAACATGAAATCCGGTGAGAAAAAGTATGCGGTCGAAGTGGAGGCACTCACTCGTCTGGCGGCAGCTTTTGAAGAGGGTAAGCCAGCTCGGATCGTGGACTTGTCCGATGAGGAGAAGGACGCCCTTAAAGACCTCCCGCTGCTGACTGCAAAACCGGTGTTGTACGCTGCAAACGTTGGGGAAGCCGATATCTCGGACCCAGACGCAAACCCACACGTGGCAAAGGTTCGTCAACGAGCTGTGGAGGAAGGCGCCGAAGTGGTCGTTGTTTGTGCGCAATTGGAAGCAGAGATTGCGGAACTCGAGGGAGAAGACCGTGAGGCGTTTCTCAATGACCTTGGTTTGACGGAATCCGGATTGGACAAGCTCATTCGTTCCTCTTATAAACTACTGGGATTGATTACGTATTTCACAGCAGGCGAACCGGAAGTTCGGGCGTGGACCATTCGCCGTGGAACGAAAGCTCCTCAGGCGGCAGGCGTCATTCACTCCGACTTCGAACGCGGTTTCATCCGCGCCGAAGTTGTCTCTTACGAGGATTTGATACAAGCGGGTTCTTATCAGGCAGCCCGTGAAGCCGGTAAGTTTCGTCTGGAGGGAAAAGAGTACGTCGTCCAAGATGGAGATGTCATGCACTTCCGCTTTAACGTATAAAGGATTGTCTTGTAGTTTCTAGGCGTACATGGTATCATATAATCTTGGCACGTTCAATTGTGCCGCACCTGTCCTTGCTCGGTCGGCATGGCCGGGCCACAGTCCATAAGGAGGTGAAATACATGCGCCAGTACGAAACGATGTACATCTTGAAGCCTGACCTGGAAGCGGAACAGATCAAAGAGTTGGTTGAAAGATACCAATCCCTCGTCACTGAGCACGGCGGACAGATCGATCAACTTCAGGAAATCGGTAAGCGCCGATTGGCTTACGAGATCAATCGTTACCGCGAAGGCTATTACGTGCTCATGCAATTCTCGGCTGACACGGACTTCACTCGCGAGCTGGAACGCGTGCTGAGACTCGAGGATAAAGTTATCCGCTATCTCACCGTGCGTTTGGGCGAATAGATCTCGTTGGAGGGGTATGCATGCTGAACCGGGTAATACTCATTGGGCGCCTCACACAAGACCCTGAGCTGCGCTACACAAATTCAGGTACGGCGGTGGCTTCATTTGGACTCGCCGTAGACCGTCCGAGACCCAATCAAAACGGGGAACGCGAAACCGACTTTATCAACATTGTCGTCTGGCAAAAGCAGGCTGAGCTGTGTGCACAATATTTGCACAAAGGCCGTCTTGCTGCAGTGGATGGACGGCTGCAAATCCGCAGCTACGAAAACCGCGATGGCCAGAAGGTTCGCGTTGCCGAAGTGGTCGCAGAATCGGTTCGCTTCCTGGATCGTGGTGATCAGGGGATGATGGGCGGCGGAGCACCGTCTGGAGGGCCTCGAGTGCATCCGGAGAGCAAGCGTAGCCCGAAATTTGAAGATGATCCATTTGCAGACGACAGTCAGATGATCGATATTTCAGAAGATGATTTACCGTTCTGAGACGGTCGTTGTATCACTTGCACCTGCAAGGTGTGTTCGCCAAAGACAATTACGACGAGGAGTGATTTAAATGCCGCGTAAAGGCCGTGGCGGAAAGCGTCGTAAGGTTTGTCAGTTCTGCGTGGACAAAATTGATCACGCCGATTACAAAGACGTGAATCGTTTGTCGAAGTATCTGACGGACCGCGGCAAGATTTTGCCGAGACGCATTTCCGGGAACTGTGCACGTCACCAACGCCAAGTGACCGTCGCTATCAAACGCGCACGTCAAGTAGCGTTAATGGCTTATACAACTGAGTAAGAGGTATCATTACAACGGAGTGCACTCTTCGATATCGAAGAGTGCACTCCGTTGCTTTATCTGCCTATGGGGCGAGGGATTGAAAAAGAAGAACGGATAGGGACTACTGACTTGGTCATGCTATCCATGAAAGCCCAACAATAGGTGGTCGTTATGACGTTAATCGGGAAGTTAAAATACCGGAAATCCATACGAGTTGGCGACGTACAGCATCTGCCGACGGAGAGTCCTGTCCATGCGCTCGTCCCGTATGCACCTGAACTCGTGCCGGACGAATGCGAAATTGTCGTATGAGTAAATCCATATCCATACCAAGAATTGCTTTGATGTCAGCGACGTTTTCGTCCAAGTCAGCAGATAGGCGATGTTCTAAAACGGACACATAGATGCGCGCTCGTGTACTTCGACAACGCGTCCTCTAAATCGGACATCAACAAAATTCTGGCCAGTCTGATGTTCGACTTGGATACGAGTAAACAATATGGACCCACTGTCTTCGATATGGTGCTCTCGCAGTGCATTCCATACGCTGATGTCACCAATATCAAGTGCATGAAGCAGGCAGCAACATGGGTGATTTCTGGTAACTCCGTGTTATTCATGGACGGTGTCGTGGAGGGTATTGGCCTTTGCACCCAGGCATTCAAGGAACGTTCGATTGAGCCTCCGGGGACAGAACAGGTCATTCAGGGTGCGCGCGAGGCATTTATTGAATCTCTGGGAACCAACGTATCCTTGATTCGGCGCCGGATGCGTTCACCGGACCTGCGTGTTCGCCAAATGCAGATTGGCCAGCCCACCACGACAAACATCGCCTATCTTTACCACAGGAACATCGCGAACCAGGAACTGATTAATGAAGTGGAACGGCGTCTCCGCTTCGTGGAAACGGATGCACTGTACGGATCCGGGTACTTGGAGCAATTCATCGAAGACAATCACTACTCGCCGTTCCCGCAGGTACAAAACACGGAGAGGCCGGACAAGGCTGTAGCGGCGCTATTGGAGGGGCGAGTGGTCATCCTGGTAGACGGATCGCCTTTTGCATTGATTGTGCCTGCCGTGTTCTCACAGTTTTATCAGACGGCGGAAGACTACGATACGCGGTTTCACATGGCGAGTATGATCCGTGGGATCCGCTTGTTGGCTCTCATCTTTTCGCTGATATTTCCGTCGTTGTATGTGTCTCTGATCTCGTATAACCCGGAAATGATTCCGACGAAGTTTGCGGTCGCGGTGGCCGGTGGTCGGGCTGGGGTTCCGTTTCCAGCGATTGCAGAAATCTTTGGATTGGAGTTGGTGATGGAAATTCTGCGGGAAGCCACCATTCGCCTACCGCAGCAGATTGGTGGGGCGTTGTCCATCGTCGGCGTTCTCGTCATTGGAGAGGCTGCGGTGCAAGCTGGCTTCGTCAGCCCTATCACCGTCGTCATTGTTGCCATGACCACCATTGGTTCGTTCGCGACACCGGCCTACAACGCGGCTGTTGCTCTGAGGATGTTGCGGTTTCCGGTAATGATTCTGGCCGGCATGTTCGGACTCTACGGTGTGATGGTGGGCATCATCTTCATTATCAACCACCTAAACTCTCTCGAATCGTTTGGCGTGCCGTACTTAAGTCCGGTCGTTCCTGCGGACGCGTCAGGACTGCAGGATACGGTGATCCGAGCGCCAGTATGGTCGATGAGAAAACGACCCAAGCAATTGGCCACAGATGACACCGTACGCGTCAATGTAGGCTTGCAGGATCTCGCAGAACAGAAACAGAGCCCCTTGGATCCTCGAAACTCGCAGATGCAGAACGGACAACAGCCGACTTCCGTTGACACAGGGATCTGGCAGTCAGTAGTCAATCAAAACAGGGCCGGCAAGAAGCGATGAGGGGGACCGGACCCTATGAACAAGCCAAAAACCATCACACCCGAGGGTATACATAAGGAGATCCGGAATGTCGGCACGCTGATTGTAGTCCAGTTCGCGGGCGTCAGCGATTTGCAAAATCGCGACAAATCATTCCAGTGGAGTTTTGCAAATCAGACCCACCAGTTAAACACTTGTAGTATGATAAAACCTGCGAGACTGCCGAACATGTACACCATACACGCGATGTGGGCTACTTTCAGCTCGCGACTGCGGGGCATTTTGTTGTGGATCTTTTTGTAGTCCACATAATACACAACCCAACCCGTCACGAAAAACAACGCCAAAATGTTGCGGGTGTAATGCAATGAGAACAGTGCGACCAATCTCTCCTTTGTCAACGCACACCACTCCTTGTGATCATGGACAAGCCCATCCTGTGGTGAAGGGTGTGCGTTTGGAGGCCAGAGTATTCCATTATCCCCAATGATGCACACGATTTGCCTGCTGCAGGGGGAAGGATATTCAATAGACAGCGTGGAATATGAACATGTTAATGGATTACACTTACCACGACAGAGGAGGGCATCGCTGTGCCGAACACGGATCCCCACATGCAGATTGCCCGCAAAATCCGTTCGATTGAGACGGCAAAGATTGAATTGGTTCAACAAGTCTCCGAGGTGTTTCGCGGCATTCAGTCTGGAAACGAGCGTGATATCGCGCAATCTCTAGGAGGTTTGGTGGCCATTGCATATTTTATGGGGCAACAGCTGGGCGTGGATCTCCCGGTGATTGACCGAGAGGCTCAGAGTGGTTTGCCGCGTTCGCTGGGGCATGAAGTCATGCATTCCGGCGAATTTCATTACGTTCAACGGTATCTCGGTTCGAGGTGAACCTATTGAATTCACCGGATTCAGTCAGTCGTGAAGTGATACTAGCTGGAGTGGCATACGTTGCTTTGCTGGGATTCGCTGTAGCACCGACCACTCGCGTTCTTGCAACATCCCTGTTACCAGTTCCTTTGATTGTATTGACGGTAAAAAACATTCGCTGGGCACCTGTGGGGATGGCTGCGTTGTCAGCTCTGTTGATGTTTGTCTTAGGATATACATGGTTTTCTCCGTTGTTTGGACTCGTGATGTACTTTATGGGGTGGTCCATGGGAGAAGCGCTAAAGTCGAACCGCGTACCGTATCAGGCACTGGCGGTGGGAACGCTCTCTGTCGTCATGCTGGAATTGGTCGGACTTGCCATGGCGCGTTACATGGGTTTGGATTTCTATGCAACTTTAAAAACGATCCTGCTCGAGGGCGTGCAGCAGTCGTCTTCGGTGCCGCAGGCAGCAGCTCGCAACCTGATATCCGAGTTGGTAGATCGGGTTCGCTTGTTGACACCTGCCATACTTTGCGTCGTCGGCTTTTTGATTTCCGTGGCCAACGTACTTGGTGCGAAACTGATCTTGGGGCCCAGGTCCTGTGCAACCGGCCTATTGACCCAATACCAGTTACCCCAAACCGTCGTTACCGTCTACGTCATTGCCTCGGTGGCGCTACTTTTCCCACCAGGAGACAGTACACCATTCTGGTGGCAGGCTTGCGTCAACGTGACTTACCTCGGTGGATTTTTCATTGGAATTCAAGGACTGTCATTGTGTTGGCGAATGGTTCAGTCCATTCGCGGCAAGTGGCTGATTCTCGTCCTTTTGTTGATTTTAGCGCCAATACCTTTTGTGCACAGTATATACATTCTCGCGGGATTGCTGGATCTGATGAGCCGTGCAAACCGCATCAGATAGGGGGCATCGTTTCATGAAAGTGATTCTGTTACAAGACGTCAAAGGACAAGGAAAAAAAGGTGATATTAAAAACGTATCCGAAGGATACGCGAGGAACTACCTGTTTCCGCGAAACCTCGCGCAAGAGGCGACGGAGGCCAACTTGAAGCAACTACAGGCTGAAAAAGAAGCACAGGCCCGCAAGGAGGCCGAAGAGTTGCAGGCTGCGAGGGCGCTGGCTGAGAAAATGTCAGACCTGAAAGTCACAGTACACACGCAGGCTGGTGAAGGCGGAAGGCTGTTTGGGGCCATCACGACCAAACATATTGGAGATGCGTTGGCCAAGCTTGGATACGACATTGACAAGCGGAAAATCCAATTGCCTGATCCGATTAAGTCACTCGGCGGACACAAGGTGCACGTAAAACTGCATCCGGAAGTGACCGTCACGATTACTGTGTTTGTCGAAGCCGAGTAATCAGGCCGCGCACACTTCGCGGGCACAAACTACAACAATGGGTAAACAGCAAGTTTGATGCTAAGAGGGTGTAACCGTGGAAGAATTAGATGTGTACCGGGAACCCGTCGTGTCCAGTCCGGATTCCGCGATTGCCTTGCCTCCACAGCACATTGAGGCGGAGCGACATGTACTCGGTGCAATGCTGATGTCTTCCGAAGCGGTGGCAGAGGCGCTGGAAATACTGGATGCGCGTGATTTCTACAAGAGAGAACACCAGATTCTGTTCGACGCGATACAGGATTTGGCCGAGCACGGTGAACCGGTCGATGTCATTACGGTCACCGCCAAGCTTCAATCGACAGAAGGGGCCCTGGAAGCCGCAGGGGGTACGCAGTACATTGCGAACCTGGCCGCTCTGATGCCTACCGCGCTCCATGTCCAACACTACGCAAACATTATCAGTGAGAAGGCGATGTTGCGGAGGATCATTGCAACAGCCTCGGAGTTGGCGAACTCTGGCTACTCCGGTGCGCCTGCCGTGGATGTACTGGCAGAGGCGGAGCGCAAGATCATGGAGCTGTCGCAAAACCGACGGGTACGAGATTTCACGCACATCTCCGACGTGTTGGAGACGACATTTGAGCGGATTGAACAGCTGTACAACAGTGAAGGACAGATCACAGGAGTCCCGACCGGTTATAGTGACCTCGACCGCATGACGAGTGGATTTCAGAAGTCGGATCTGATTATCGTAGCGGCTCGTCCGTCCGTCGGGAAAACGGCGTTCGTCCTGAATATTTCACAGAACATCGCCGTGCGCGAGGGTCTGCCAGTGGCCATCTTCAGCCTTGAAATGTCGAAGGATCAGTTGGTGCAGCGTATGCTTTGTGCGGAAGCATACATTGATGGGCATAAATTGCGCACCGGCAAACTGGATGACGATGATTGGCCCAGACTGTCCATGGGCGTCAGTACGCTGAGCAATGCGCCCATCTATATCGACGACACTCCGGGCATAACCATTTCTGAGATGCGGAGCAAACTACGTCGGTTGAAAATGGAAGTCGGACTGTCCTTTGTGGCGATTGACTACTTGCAGTTGATTCACGGTCGCCGCAATTCCTCCGAAAGTCGGCAGCAGGAGATCTCTGAGATCTCGCGTTCACTCAAACAATTAGCACGTGAGCTTGAGGTGCCAATCGTCGCCCTCGCTCAGTTGAGCCGCAGTGTTGAACAGCGGCAGGACAAACGACCGATGCTGTCTGACATTCGTGAGTCTGGAAGCATTGAGCAGGATGCCGACGTGGTTGCGTTCTTATATCGCGACGACTACTATGATCCTGAGTCGGAGAAGAAGAATATTATTGAAATCATCATTGCGAAACAGAGAAACGGTCCCGTTGGGAAGATTGAACTTGTATTTCTGAAGAACTACAACAAATTTGTGAATTTGGAAAAGGTGCATTCCGTAGAATGACAGATACAGTACGGCCGCATCTCAATCGCCGCAGCCACCAGCTAGCGTTGGCGCGGCAAAAGCGCCGCCGGCGAAAACGCAGATTGGCGCGGGGATTGCGCATTCGTGTCCTGAAAGCGGTTCGCAGCATTCGATTCTGGATCCGGTTTACCACTTTCGTCGCCGGACTCCTGTCGCTGGCGTTCTGGGCGAGATTCGCTGTTGTGTACGACATCCCACGGTACGTAGAGCAAGGGGCCCTTGCCAATGTTGACATGTACATTACCGTCAAACCTTGGTGGTTCGGCCCCCCTTTGTTCGATTTAGGTAAGTACGGGGTGAGTTCGATAAAATCCCTCACCGCGGAACCCTATCAGGTGTTGTTGGATCAACTGGGCAATTATGCTGCCGTGGTCGAGAGTCCGCAGTTTGTCTGGGTTGCCAGACACTGACCAAGGTTTGTCACGTGTATCCGTTGCACTCTTTTATGATTCGTAGGGCATCTTCCACTTGATGCTCGGGACAGACCACTGTCAGAAGCCAGTTCCGCCCGGTAACGTTGTCTTGTCCGTCCGACATACCGCTCGCGCTTGGATCAACGCCCAATAGAATGCCGGTATCGCGCGAATTGACATCCGTGTTCAAGGAGAGTGCCGCGAGGCTGGGAAAATCACCGGTAATCGTATAGAATCTGCGCTCTGGAACCCTGCCTCCGTACGCGTGCAATTGGTCCACTTGGACCACCTCGACACCCAATTCACGAATTTTCTGAGCCGCTCGGTTGGCATCAGATTCTGAAAAAAACGAAGACAATATCGTTCGCTCCCGCATGTACTGTCCCCCTTTATCCGACGCCGTTAGTTTGGAACGGGGTAGAACACAACATGCCATGGCAAACCTGTACTTTTTCGGTAACAAAGGAGGGTGTCTGACAATGCACATTCTGGTGGTTGAAGACGAGGAACCCATCTCCCACATCCTCAAGTTTACGTTGGAAAAAGAGGGATATACGGTAGAGACCGCCTTCACAGGGAATGAGGCCATTCGACTTGCGAAGACAGTCGATCCGCACCTGATTCTCCTCGACGTCATGCTCCCAGAACTGGACGGCTTCGAGGTCTGTCGTGAGGTGCGGACCTTCAGCACAGTGCCGATTATTATGCTGACGGCCCGCAATTCCGAGATTGACAAAGTCCTGGGCCTGGAATTGGGTGCGGATGACTACGTGACGAAGCCATTCAGCACGAGGGAACTGCTGGCGCGCGTTAAAGCCAATCTAAGGCGCACGTTCTCGGAGGAGGAGACGCGCCTTGACATGCGCGAAAAAATTACCCTAGGTGAACTTGTGATTGACTACAACACGTACAGCGTCACCAAGCGTGGGATTCCGATTCCCTTGACACACCGAGAATTCGAGTTGCTTGCATACTTGGCCGCGCGGCCAAACGTTGTATTTACTCGGGATCATCTGCTCACCCAGGTCTGGGGAACGGATTACGTAGGCGATGACAGGACGGTTGACGTCACCGTGCGCCGCTTACGGGAGAAACTCGAAGACAGCCCAGGTACCCCAGTCTACGTACGCACAAAGCGAGGTGTCGGGTATTACGCTACGAGGTAGGGCAGTGTGGCGTGGATTGCGCAGCATTCGCACGAAATTTGTCATCGTGTACTTGCTCCTCATCCTGTTCGCCATGCAACTCATTGGCGCGTATTTCGTGCGTACGTTGACCGTATCGTTGATTCGTTCGGCTACGGACACGGCCGAAAACCAGGCTCAGTTAATCGCTACGATTGCTGCTCCAGAGATCAACAGCAACCAGCAGCCAGGGATGTCGCACCCATCGATCATCAGTACCTTGCCGCAGTTGTTTAGCGGCGCCGTCTACATCCTCAATAAGGACGGAGTCGTCATCGACAGCAGCGCTGGAGCGGCGTTGATTGGACAGAAACTGCTCGATTCCGTCGCTACGCAAGCGATGGTCGCTCATGCACGCGCCGTCGCTATTCACTATGATACGGTAACAGGGCAGCACCTGTTGGCTATCGCCGTTCCTATCGTAAGTCAGCGACAGTTCGTGGGGATTGCGGAATACGTCGTTCCGATTCAAGCCACGTACAACACGGTCCGACAAGTCACAACCATTTTCTACACTGGCAGTGCGCTCGTGCTCACACTCACTGCGGTTCTGGGCGTGGTCCTGTCACGGACCATGACACGGCCCATCCTCGACGTCATCAAACAAGCACGGAACATGGCTGCGGGAGATTTCACACAGCGTGTGAATGTCCACAGTGACGACGAGCTTGGGGACCTGTCCACAGCCATCAACGATTTGGCAGACAAGCTGGAAGAGGCGCTGTCTGCGAACACGCGTGAACGGGAACGTTTGCGAGCTGTCATCACCTACATGGGTGACGGCGTGATTGCATTTGATGCATCATTGCAGCCTGTGTTCCAAAACAGAGCAGCAGAAGGTTTTCTGCGTAACGCGGAGGGGACTGCAGCGGACGTGTTGGGGATCTCGAAACTGGTCGCGGGGGGAATTACGGAGCGTGCGTTTCTGAAGCCTGTGGGAACGACAGTGTTACACGTACACTTTACCTCGATTCACAAGAACGGAGACACTGAAGGCTACGTGGCAGTCCTTCGAGATGTAACCGAGCAAGAGAAGCTACAAGACGCGCGCCGAAATTTTGTGGCCAACGTATCCCACGAGTTGCGAACACCCTTGACCAGCATCAAGTCGTACATTGAGGCGCTGCAGGATCACCAGACGGACGAAGAGTTGCGGGAGAAGTTCTTAACTGTGATTGAGCAGGAAACAGACCGAATGGTGCGTCTGACGGAAGACCTATTGCAACTTTCAGGACTGGAAATGGGAAAATCCCCGTTCAACGAGCGCATCATTCCGGTGCAACAGTGGTTGGGCGACGCCGTAAATCGGTTTCAGTTCCAGGCACAATCCCGCAATGTGCAACTTACCTTGACCTGTTCAGAGGCTGCCAATGTCAAGGGGGATAGAGACTGGCTCGACCGGTTGATGGACAATCTTCTGAGCAACGCGCTTAAGTACACGCCAGACAACGGTCGCGTTCAGGTGACGGTGACCGTGGATCCAGACGACGTTGAACTGTGTGTGTCAGATAACGGCATTGGTATTCCTGCGGAAGACTTGCCCCACGTCTTTGAGCGGTTTTACCGGGTGGACAAGGCGAGATCTAGGACAATGGGTGGTACGGGCCTTGGCTTGGCCCTGGTGCGCGAAATTACAGAGCGGCACGGGGGGACAGTTGCTTTGTCCAGCCAGGTTGGCGAAGGCACGCAAGTGTTTGTTCGGTTACCCAGATCCGAGGGGGACAGGACATGAAGCTAGCTCACATCAAAACCGGAGTGTTGGTCTTTCTCGTGGCTCTGAGTTTGCTGCTGAGCTACGTGTTGTGGCGGGGGAACTGGCAGAACAGCAGCGGTGTCTCGTTCACCGTGGGGGAGAACTTTTCAACCGTCAAGTCGCCTCAAGTGGCCGATGTGGCCGTCCCTTATCAAATTGTCTTCACTTCGTCCACGAATCCGAGGTTCAGCACCATCGGCATGCCGGATACACCGTTGTACGCAGAGTGGATGCGGCGTTTGGCCGATGCAATGATAACTGGCTGGCACCAGGTCCCTTCATCCAGTCAGCGGCCAATGGGTACCAGTGTTGAGTTTGATTTTGGCGCAAACCTGCAAAACGGTGACGTCGCGCAACGGTTCCCAAATCTGGCCTCCAATGCCGTGACGGGAAACGTGACGCGAGTGACCTTGTATGTATCCGGCGAGTCCGCTAAGTCTGTGCGTCTCAGATACGACACAGTGAATGCCTCCTATGAAGCGGAAACAAACTTCAGCGCCGCGACGTTTGTACAGGATGTGGCGACGCTGGTCAAACAGAATCCGTGGAAGCTGTGGAACGCCGAGACCAACCAGTTTGTTCCGGCGCGAGACACCACAGCCCAGGCGTTTGAAGTCCACGTGTCTTCGCCATCCATTGTACCCTTGGTGGACTCCTTTTTTGTCAATCCTGAGGCCTTAACGCGGGTTCAGGAGGAAAATAACACTGTATTGTGGACCGACGGGAGCCAAGTGGTTTGGTGGAATCCATCGCAGCAGACACTGACCTATGCGGATCCGAACGTAGCCGAAACCACGCAAAGTGCGCAGCCCGATGTTTCCGTTGCGGTAGACTTTATGCGCAATCATGGGGGTGCACGCTCGAATACCGTGTTGTACGCCAATGACAATGCAGGGACCCCGCCGTCCTTTACGCTGCGCACGTACATTAATGGATTGCCGATTTTGGGGAGCAACCAGGAGTACGAGGTCCAAGTGCAGAACGGAAAAGTGGTTCAATATAAGAGACCGCTCCTGGATATCGGCACCCGTATTTCCGAGACCACGGTGAAAGTGATTGGTTTCAAAGCGTTGACGGTAGCTTTGGAGGGAGTGCTGCCGAAGGTGACGCCGTCCAACCTGCAGCGGCGTGTATCCGTCGAACTTGGGTATTCCATGACTGTCAATCCTGGACAAGACTCGGCTTTCTTGACGCCGACGTATTTTGTCACGGAAGGCGGTACGTTGTTGGCGCTCGTGGATGCGCAGACCGGAAAAGTCACGAAAGGTGAATGAACGATGAACTGGGAACTGGCGAAGACCTGGCTTATCGTCTCGTTTCTCATACTCGACCTGATTCTTGGGGTACAGGTCTACCAGAGCCATCAGGAACTGCTAGGATACGTGGAATCATACCAGGATCAGCTTGCAAATACGAAGACCTTGTTGGCCGAACACGGGTTCAGTTTAAATGCTGTTGTCCCCTCTGAGCATCCGGATATGTCGTTTGTACGAGCCAACTACGCGACACCATCCTTGCAACTGTTGGGGAAGACCGCATTTCCCACAGCGACGGGTTCAAACGATGGCGACGGCCCTCGGACAGTGCAATCCACTGACGGCATCCTTCAGATAACAGACCCAGGAACGTGGAAAGTAAGCTATACGGTATGTCCGAAAGTGTCTGGTGACGACCTTTCCATCGCGCTTCACTATGTATGGCATGGGGACAGTTATATCCGCGATACCGGGTTTGAAGGTGCAGACGCAGCCAACAGCAACCGGCCGTTGTTCATCATGCAATTTGACTCGTTTCCGTTTTTTGATGTGCCGGTCACGCTAGATGTAAAAGATTATCGACTCCTTGGTTATACACAGACCTATCTCACAAATGTGGCTGCGAGTGGAGATAAGAAACCGACCATATCCGCACTGGATGCGCTGAACAACCTAGCTAGCACGGTGGACAATTCTACGCAGCGGCAGGATAATAAAATACTAAGCATACAGTTGGGCTACTACCACAAAATACCGGGTTCTTCCACAGAGATAGACCATATCCCCACCACGTCTTACTGGTTTCCTGTGTGGCGGGTGATTACCGCACGGGAGATATTCTACGTGAACGCGTTTACTGGTGAAGTGGAGACCCCTTCCTAGACCGTCATTCATAGCACATCCACACGCTAGTGGCGCTATGAAGCCGGAGCCCATCCAAGTGCGATGAATGACGTGCGGAACGGTAGTTTTATCTTCAAGGCAGGAGGAAACCGAGTGTTGGAATTCAGTGTGCTTGCCAGCGGAAGCTCAGGAAATGCGGTGTACATACAGACTAACCACACGTCATTATTGCTGGATGCGGGGATCAGCGGCAGGCAGATTCAACAGCGGTTAAAAGAGGCGGCGAACGCCAAACTGGAAGACATAGACGCCATCTTGGTCACGCATGAACACATAGACCACGTACGTGGCCTTAAACAGGCAGTGAAGGTTTCGGGAGCGAAAATCTATACCACACAGGGCACGTGGTACCACGTGCATCGACAGGTGGAGGAACACTGTGGTCCAGACCGTGTCGCATGGGTTGTTGCGGATGAACCATTCACAGTGGGGGATATCAAGGTGACGCCATTCAGCGTATCGCACGATGCTGAAGAACCGGTGGCGTATCGCTTTGACGCGGGGAATGACAGCCTCGCTGTGGTGACAGACCTGGGTTACGTCAGTGACCACATCAAGCAAGTGATCCAGGATTGCGCCGCATACGTGTGGGAGGCAAATCACGATGTGGACATGCTGCGCGCAGGCAGATATCCGTGGAGCTTGAAACGCCGCATTCTCGGCGATAAAGGGCACTTATCCAATTACGACTGTGCTGTGGCTTTGGCAGATATTGTGGGAGACCGACAGGTGGAAGTCTACCTCGCGCACTTGAGCGAAGAAAACAACCAGCCCGATTTGGCGGAACTTACTGTGACATCGGTTCTTCGCGAAATCAAATCGAGTTATGGAGAACAGGTGCGATTGCACCGAACGTCTCGACATACAGCGACCGCAATCCGCGCCCTTTGAGGCGCCTTTTCGTTGAAAAAGGGCTCCATTGCATTGACGTATAGAAGTGATCTGAATGGGTACACTCTACTTTACTGTTGTCGTGTTTCGGAAAGGAAAACATGTGTGAAGTTTGTGACTGGTGTCGTACTCGATGGTAAACCCTCCTACCAGCGTGTTGAGCCCCTATTTTTAGGGACTGTATAAGGAAAAATGGAAAAGATGGCACGCGCATCGGTACGCGAAAGGAAGGGTGAGGAAACGTGGGATTTTACAGCAACGGTGAGGACATTCCATATCGGAAGAAGGGTAACGCACTAAAATGGGTTGCAGTTGTCATGGTTTCTGCTTTCGTGGGATCTGCCGCCACGTTCGCAACCATTCCCCTGCTCGCAAATCGCGGAGTGATTCCTACTTCGATTCAAGCATCCACAGATGACAACGGAGAGCCATCCCAGAGCTTGCGCACGACTGTCAACGTGAATGTGTCGGACGGCATCACTGAAGCTGTGAAGCAGGTTGAACCGGCTGTGATGGGCGTGGTGAACTATTCACAGGTGTCGGACTTTTTTTCCCAGAACAGTAAACTACAGGCCACCGGCGTCGGAACGGGGGTTCTGTTCTACAAGACGGATAAATACGGATATACCGTTACCAACAATCACGTGGTGGACGGTGCAGCCAAAGTAGAAGTGGTGCTGGGGTCTGGTAAGCACGTTCAGGCCCAGGTTGTGGGAACGGACCCATACACCGATCTGGCAGTGCTACAAGTACCTATCAACATGGTGAAGAACATTAAACCTGCGCGGTTTGCAAATTCGGATAACATCCAAGTCGGAGAACCCGCTATCGCTATCGGTACGCCGATGGGCCTCGATTTTGCTGACTCTGTGACCGCCGGAATTGTCAGCGCCAAAAAACGGATCATGCCCGTGGAGGAACCGCAGACGCAGCAGACCCTCGATTATCAGGCGGTCATTCAGACCGATGCAGCGATTAACCCGGGAAATAGCGGGGGGCCACTGATCAATATCCATGGTGAAGTGATAGGTATCAACAGTAGCAAAATAGTGGCTCAGAACTTTGAGGGCATGGGATTTGCCATTCCTGCAAACGAAGCAAAAAGTATTGCGAATCAAATTCTGCAAACCGGTCATGCGGTGCACCCAGCACTCGGTATTTCGGGATACTCGTTGAACGCTGTCCCCGAACAATATTGGCCTGATGTTCCAGTAGACTACGGTATTTGGGTCCGTGCGGCCGACTCAGGTGATGCGAAAGCGGCTGGCATACGACCTCAGGATGTAATTGTCAGCATTGACGGGCACACCGTGAAGAGCATGGCAGACCTTCGGACGTATCTGTTTCAGAAGCAGCCAGGACAGACTGTCACATTGCGACTGTATCGCAGTAGTCAGCAGCTGAACGTGAAAGTGAAATTGGGCGAGATGAAGTCGGTAAACACTGCGGATACGCAGTCCGGCGATGGTAGCAGTTCCGACAGTTCATTCTCGGTGCCCAACATCTTCGGATATTGATGTTATGCAAGTCGTTATTATCGCTGTAGGGAAAGTAAAGGAATGGTATTGGCGCGAGGCGATGGCGGAATACGCGAAGCGCCTTTCCGGCTATGTGAAGTTAGAAATCGTCGAAGTCGCCGATGAACCGACGCCGGACCAGCCATCGGATGTGGAGCGCAACCAGGTATTGGCGCAAGAAGCGGATCGGATCGAGAAGTTGCTTCGTGACCGCGATGCGATTGTGGCACTCGATATCCGGGGCAAGGCATTAACTTCCGAGGAGTGGAGCAAGCGGTTCGTACAGCTTCAAAGTGGAGGATACGGGCGTATTGTGTTCTTGCTCGGCGGTTCGATGGGCTTGGCGGACAGGCTTCTGAAGCGAGCCGTGTTTCGTTGGAGTTTTGGCCCCATCACGTTACCGCATCAGCTGGCGCGAGTGGTCTTGTTGGAACAGTTATACCGCGGGATTAAGATTGCACGGGGCGAACCGTATCATAAATAGATCTTAGGCGTCCACGGTCACGAGGGTTCCGTAATCCATATGCTGATATACTTTTTCTGCGGCTGGTACAGGAAGTTCAACACAGCCGATGCTTTGGGTGGAACCATATGAAGCGGGCTGGAATCCATGGACGGCACAAGAGTAGTTCATCCAGGGGACATCCCGATCGACATACTTTTCTCCTTCGGGAGATGTCCCCTGCATCGTTTGAGAGGGCAACTATTTGAAGTCCGACTAGATTCAATGCCTGTGTTAACGAGGCCGTTAGATATCTTTTGTCCACGCTCGAAATGTCCAGGTGCTCCGGCGCATCCTTTGACACAGTGACGTACACATATGGATCGTGATTCATCCGATTCTGCTTCAGAGAGTCATGTTAAACCTAGGGCCCTACAATCCGATCCACGGCGAGGCCTTGTTATTGCTCAAAGTGCATGATGACGCCCTGTGTGATGACTGTAAAAGTACTTGGATTCCAGAGTCGAATAGTGACGGTGGGTGCGTTCCAGTCCACGCCCAATGACCTGGGATTGGCGTCAACGAACCGGATTGGAGTTGAT
Organism: uncultured Alicyclobacillaceae bacterium; assembly: GCA_963788285.1. GTDB lineage: Bacteria > Bacillota > Bacilli > Alicyclobacillales > Alicyclobacillaceae > Alicyclobacillus_A. The sequence continues at coordinate 211,541 of CAWBGB010000007.1, read as the reverse complement.
TCTTGATTCGCCAGGATGGTCGAAAGAGCGGGGTAGCTTTGCTACATTGACTGTTGTTTGTGAAGGGCGGGGTGGGATTAGCTGAACGGGTAACGTCGTTTGAGGTCGGTGATGAACCATCCTCAGGAATCAACGGCGCTTCGCTCTCTCCTTTGACAGAAGTGGGTGCTCCGCTTGGCGGAGTGAAACTGCAGAGGGAGATAATTGAGTGTTGACAACGCTGCGTTCAAACAGAGCGCTCATAAGCTGAGCGATAGGGATGGCGTTTACATTTGGCTCTTTTCGACTCGGTGGTCACCTCCCGATGCTCAGAATCAGTCGCAGGGGTAGAAGCGACGGGCTTTAAAGAGACGGGCTTTAAAGATCTATATTTGCTGTGAACTGCGTGTTTTGTGGCAGAATTGCGTTAGGGTTCCGCACCCAATCATGAATATGACGAAAATAGAAGACAGTATGAGAAATCCCTTTTTTGACTGTTTGCTAGCCCATTGCAACGCCCTCTGATGATGAGGACCATGTGTGCGCATGCTTGCCCAAGCTGACGTCGTTTTTCACGAGTGTATCACCAGTCGTTAGGCACATGATGTCGAAACGTAGGTGACGTGGTAGGATTTATGCGTTAGCGTTGTATGATGCATGCTTTGTGACAGAATGGTGCCCCTAAGGACCCGAATGTGTTTTTTTGACAACATGTCTGCTAAACGGAAAAATCGGTTGAATGGAGGAGATGTAATTGGGATTCGCAGTGGTCGGAGCCGTGTTGGCATGTGCATCGGTTGCACTCGGGGCATTTGGTGCTCATGCGTTGAAAGGGAAGATTTCAGAGGGCATGTTAGAGGTTTTCCACACAGGGGCACAGTATGAAATGTACCATTCGTTAGCATTGATTGCAGTCGGTATCATGGTGCGTTTGGGCGTGGGTACACCAATGATTCAGGTCGCAGGCTGGTTATTTGCGCTTGGTGTTGTCTTGTTCTCAGGGAGTCTTTATGTATTGAGTCTATCCGGAAGACGAGGTTTTGGTGCCATTACGCCTCTGGGAGGACTTTGCTTCCTCGGAGGGTGGGTTCTGTTTGCCATCGGGGTAGGTTCATCTCTGTGAGGCCGTTCTACGTTGAAGCGCGTCATTCCGACGCAGTGAGCAATACGAGTCATGTAAGAGGATTGTCCTGTCATCATTCAATCGTACGTGGCATAGGTTAGTGAGTGTCGTATGGCAGCACAGCTGAAGGAGGAGAGCCATGGGACAAGACGTAGAATTTCGCGCGGGCCAACGTGTGCGCATCCGCTCCAGTGCAGATTGTGATTTTGCGGGACATGATGGTGTCATCATGCACGTGGGGGGAAACGTCTGCGACGTGAAAATCCGTTACAAGACGCCTGGTTCCAAGGTGCGAAGTACATATATCGGCGCGTTTAAAAAGAGTGATTTGGAGAGCCTGAGAAGGTCCGTCGACCTAGCGATGTTTGAAACGCGACCAAACACGTCCGTCTTGAGACATCCATCCATCCTGGTGTCTCTTGTGGCAATTGCCCTCGTATTGCTATTCATTCTCCTATTGGATCACTAGTTTCTCTTTGAAGTCCGACGGTTGATTCAATTCATCCGTCACATACTGCCCCCGCGAGGAGTACCCCCTTGTTTGGGGCTTTTATGTTACGATGCCTGGCGGGATTACGTTATATAAAGTTTAAACGGTAAGCTTTAAATCTTAACCGTTAAAGTGTAAGGTTTAAAGTTTGAAGTTTAAAGTTTGAAGTTTAAAGTTTGAAGTTTGAATCTTGAATCTTGAATCTTATACGGCCGTTATCGAAGTGAGGGCTTATGTCTACGATCCGCCCGGGTTTTGGGGATGAACTTTAAAGTGTAAACTTTAAGCGTTACAATTTACACTTTAAACGTTAACATTTAACACTTGAACTTTAACATTTACCGTTTAAACGGTAAACTTTCACGCTTACCCTCACAAACAGAACAAGCAGGTAGAAACATTTATGTGTCGAACACTTTATATCGAAAACGAATTCGGTTGATGAGAGGAGAACCAACTTGGCCAAGAACGAAACTTTCGTGACGAGCGTCGCACTGTCCATGGACAACGGAAGCAGCCATATCAAGGGCATCTACGACGACTTGAACAACACATTCATTTTCCCGAACGTGGTGTCCCAACCGATTGGAGAACGCTTCCTCCTGACTGACAAAGGGGACCCACTGGATTTCCTGGACGTACAAGTGACGTCGCCAGCGATTGAGAGTGAGCAATACCGCCACGTCTACGTAGGGAACCTGGCAATTGGCGATGAAGGCGTCGTCCATGAAATTGTCGGAGACAAAGCCGCGCAGAAAAAGGCGCAACGGCCGGAGACCATGATTACGCTACTGACCGGAGCGGCATACGCCGTGGCCAAGAAGCATGAGGAAAACATCAAACGGGGCGTGAAACGGATTAAGGCGACGGTGCACCTGGCAACCGGATTGCCCATTAGTGAGATCGCGAAATTCCGGAATGAATTTGCAGCAAAGATTACGAGTGGTGTCCATTCCGTCACCTTCGTCACGACCCCGTTGTATAAAGGCGTGACCGTTGAATTGGAATTTACACTTCCCATTGACATTGCCATTGACGATGTGTCCGGTGTCTACGACATCGAGGCAACTTCAAAATCTCCGCTCTCCCACAAGGGATTCGGGATTGCGGACGTGGGTGGCGTTGACATGGATATCGCCTTCTTCAGGCCAGGCCTGGAGCTGGATCAACGCCATTCAACCGGTACAAAAATTCACCTCAACGACGCTTTGGAGAACATCCGCAACGAAGTGAACGCACAGGGCGAGGAACTGATTGCGAGTACTGCTGAACTCACGCAAATGCTCGTCAATAAGGAATACGAAATTTACGCCGAAGGCAAAGTTGTGTTTGATATGACCAATCTCGTGAACAGGCACATGCGCATCCTGGCCGAAAAGGTGCTGAAGTCTGCTCGCAACGCTTGGAAGCACGTGCGCTACGCGAACGAGTTCTGGTTTATCGGCGGTGGATCCATTGTATTGCAACCCTGGATTGAAAAACTCAACGCGGAACTTGGACTGCCCATTCGTTTTGATTCCGCTGATTACAGTCAATTCCGCAATGCGCGCGGAACCTTTCTGTTACTTGATCACGCACTGAAACACACGGGTGAGGTGGCGGCCAGTAGCCGCAAGGAAACTAAGTCAGAGGGAGAGAGCGATGCCCATTGAAAAAGCGTCGTTCCACCGTCTACGTGCGGCCGGGAAAAGACGTCACACTGTACGTTCCAGCGGAAACCCCACCTGAGGTCATCGATTATTTAAACCACCTAAAAGAAGAAGGGAACTTCAGTCAAGGCGTGATGGAAATCTTGACGAGGTTTGTTCAGCAACAAGGATCCGTTCACGGACCGGGAGAAATGGCGAGCCAAGTAGATCATGGGCTAGCAGCCATATCCGACCCTGACACCTCGCCCGCATGGCTAGGAGAAGAGATGGCAACGGAGGATGACCCACACGTTGCTCTACCACGGACTGAGGAACTTTATGTGGACCCGCCAGCTACCACGGCAACCCGAGATCCTGCTCCGCGAAAAAAGCTTGACTTGGCACAAATCTTTCGGCAGGCGCAGCGTAATTCCGGACGGCTGTTAGAGTCCCGAGAAAATTCGTAAAATATCTTTTCCATCAGGACCACCCATTGGGTGGTCCAACTGTTTCCAGTTGACCTAACGGACGTAAATCTAGTAACGTTATCGAAAACTATGTGTCGAAGTCGGTAGTCCACAAATCCATATCGACAGAACCAAAAAAGCGCCGAACCGTCACCGGGCGGGGGAGATTTTTCTTTTGGGGTGAAGGACTCGCATGTCCAGGGCAACCTTTCTGCCCGAACCCGTCAACTAACCTCGTAGGCGATAGAAAGGAGAAATTTACTATGAACTACCTTCGCGAAAGTTTAGTCCTTTTAATGGGCGCGATATGCCTACTCAGTCTACCGTTTACTACGCAAACCACCACAGCCGCTGTTTTCCACCAAGTTTACACATCTCAGCCTCCCTTAAATACACCTCATCCCAAAAATACCAGCGCCCGCCGAACGCACGTGACCGGCCCGAAAGCCCCTTCCATCAAACTTAGTACGTACACGGTCCAGCCGTCTGACACACTGTGGAACATTGCACACATCAGCGGAGTGTCAGTATCGGCTCTACAACACATCAACGGCATTCAAACCACTACCATATACGCTGGCGAACGCTTACAGGTACCACAGCAGTGGCGGGCGTATGTAGAAGCGCATACCTCCTCGCAACAAAGTGATACAATATCTGCTGGTGACGCAAGCACCCCGCGTAACATTGCGGCCGCCACCGTATCCGTGCCCGGCGTACCGTCACAACTTATCCCGCTGTACCAAGCAGCAGGCAATCGATACGGCATTCCGTGGACAGTTCTGGCCGCCATTCACAAGACGGAGACGGATTTTGCGGTATCTAATTGTCCTGTGAGCAGCGAAGGTGCGTTGGGGCCGATGCAGTTCCTTCCATCTACTTTTGCGGCGTACGGCGTGACAGCACCGGGACATTACGGTCGGCCAGACATTAACGATGTAAGCGACGCCGTTTACACGGCAGCGCACATGCTCGCGATGGACGGCTTTTCCAGAAGCCCGGCGGCCGCAATCTATGCTTACAATCATTCCACCGCGTACGTAAATCGAATTCTGGCGTTATCACGCCTGTACAGCAGCTATTAAGGAGGAGATGCGATATGACCAGTCAGCCAGCGGCTGAAAATCCACGCAATTTCATGCTTTCCACAGAGATCTTCGAGCACCCGAATTTGGATATCTACGCGCAAATGGTGTGTATCGTTCTACGCGCCTACTCCGCAGAATCCAACTTGCCGACGTTGAAGGACCTCGCTCGGCAGGGTCGGATGAATCCCAAGCAGGCGACCAGGGCATTGCAAAGCTTGGTGGAATTAAAAATACTTCCACACAAGCTGTTTCGCCAAATAATCGGAGATTTCGCGGATGACCGCCTCTCGTGGGCAGCTAAGGGTATACTTGCCTACTGCAAAGACCATCCGCAGATTGGGATGAAGGAATTGCTAGAACTGTCAAGTCAATCGGGTGACGATGAACAAAGTATCCGCAAGGCGCTCCGAGAACTGAAGCGCTACGGATATTTAGAGGAGTTTACAGAGCTCCGGCAATACGCGAACTAAACTACTCTCTTATCGTCAACCAGGAATGCGCATGGGGGAGCGTCAAGTCACATTATCGCCTTCAATCACCTAGGTATAAGGATCCCTCGCGAGGTCTTTTTCTCTGTTCATCTCACGTGAAAAACGCCACTGGGCCGACTTTCGACCGAGTGGCGTTTTGCATCAGGGAGCGTCATAAGGGGGATGGTGGTGCCCCTTTCCGAATCATCTCGTAGAATGGCACAGACGTTTGAATTTGTGGGTCGGACGTTGAGCGAATCCTGAGCGCAGTCGTCGTTCATTGCCCGGGGAATGTGGAGAGATGAGCGGTTTGTCGATGCCGGTAATAGTAAGCAAATCACGTGAGGACGAGTATCAACAACGGAGCGAGAAGTACGGTAAACGCAGCTGCGACAATCATGGATAAGCTGGAAAATGTACCTTCCAGTTGGCCAAACTCAAACGCCCGGGATGTGCCGATAGCGTGCGCTCCCATGCCCATCAGCATGCCTTTGGCTACCGCAGACTGAATCCGGAACCAGCGAATGAGCAGTGGACCTACGATTAACCCTACCAAACCCGTCACAATCACAAACACGGCGGTTAATACTGGACTGCCTCCAATCTGCTGGGAGATCTGCATTGCGACGGGCGTGGTGACGGACCGGGGCGCCAGGCTATTGGTCACCACGTGACCCAAGTCCAGTATGCGTGCGAACACAACGGACGTGACGATGCCCATCACGGAGCCCAGCCACAGTCCCGCGACGATCTCCAGTGCGTATTTCTTGAGCAAATGGAAGTGTTTATACAGCGGAATGGCAAACGCCACCGTGGCGGGGCTCAGCATGAATGTGAGTATATGTGCTCCGCCCAGATAGGTGGAGTACGGGATCTGGCTCCAGGATACGAAAATCACGAGCACGACGAGGCTTATCACCATAGGATTCAGCACCGTCCATCGCCAGCGCGTGTAGATGATTCGGCAGATCCAGTACACGGCGATAGTCATGAATAAACTAATCATTGAGAGCACGCTGCTCCCCTCCTTTACGTCTCCACTGTGTGAACTTTTCCGCAACAAGTCCGGTAGTCATCATCACCGCTGCTGTGCTCATGCCAATCACGAGAACGAGCTTCAAACCTTCCGTTTTGAGCAGTGACCCGTATTGGATAATGCCTAGCGCGGATGGTACAAAGAACAACAGCATGTTGGAGATCAGCCAGTTGCCACCGAGTTCAACCCACTCTAGTTTGATGACACGCAACTGCAACAAAGCGAATAGTACAACCAACCCAATCATGCTCCCGGGAATCGGTAAGTGTGTCAGTCTGGATACCCAGTTACCGAAGATAGACAGTGCAGTCAGCAGGCCGATTTGCAACGCCAATCTGATGATTTTCACGAAACATCAACTCCTGCCTAAAAGCCTACCCAGAATGAATCCATCTGTCCAATATATAATCGAACTCAAGCCAGCGCCTGCCAAGATTGGGGAAGCCGTGCACAGTGCCCACCGCACTGAGTTGGGGCATATGGGCAAACTCGTCGTGGGAATTTGTCGGATCGCCATCTACGACATGTTGCAGCCAGTTGTCCGTTTGTCACGCGAACGGTATTCGAATGTAGGCCTCATACTGAGTGAACTTCCGATCCAAGAGCAGATTCAATCCTTTTGCGTGGGGACATTGATCGGCATTATCCGGCCACCCGTGTGTACAACGTAGCTGACGGCAGATGTGTACAGAGCGAGAGTTGAGTGGTGGTACTGCCGGTTCATCATCATTGGCCTCAAGCAGTTTGCTGTCTTTAAGAGACTTGGCTTTTGAGCCGTTTGATACCATCACGAGAAGCACTGTTAGTTCGGTCATCCATCAGGAGCCAACAGAATTGCAATTGGTAATTGGACTTTCGGCTGCAAGTGTAGGGGTTGCTGGTTACACTGGCTACGTTTATCCGTGCCGGCGGGTTAGGGGACATCATCATGCGAGGTACTGACATGATTGATACGGCGACCATCCTCAGGGCGCCATCCCGGCGACATTGCTGGCCATTGTCTTTGACGTGTTGCTTATGTGGCTAGACAGGCGACTGACACCCCGTAGATTGCGCGTGGACGCGAAAGCGTCGCGCAGCAACAAGTCTGAGATCAGCTCTCGTAGGCTGGACGAGGTATACTCGGGTAAACCGTGGGGCCTAAGGAATGAGACTGGGGGGAACGTTTGTTTTGAATCTATCGAACAAGATCAAGCAAGTGTGGTACAAGCATGTAACCCGTGGTGCGATGGCTGTGGTCACGGCACTAAGGCTGACAGTAGGTGTCAGTGCGTGCGGAGTTACCCAAGACAGGTCCGATATACGATTGTCGTGGGAGTAAGTACTTTACCGAACAGGACATCATGGCAAACATGATGAAAGACCTGATTGAACACGACACGAAGCTGCACGTGACGATGAAGTCGTGGCTGGATAGCAATGTGATCTGGAACGCGATGCAGAGCGGTAACATCGACGTGTACGTGGAGTATACGGGCGCGGGACTCGCTAATATTCTCAAAGAGAAGCCGATGACGGATCCGCAAAAGGTGTACGACACGGTCAAACAGTAGTTTGAACAAAAGTACCACATCACGTGGCTTGAGCCGATAGGATTTAACAACACCTACGCGATGGCGATGCGTGCTGACCAAGTACAGCAAATGGGTATCACCAGCATTTCACAACTTGCGAAGAAGTGCAATCAATTGACATTGGGGACGGAGCAGGACTTCATCACGCGCGCCGACGGCTTGCCGGCTATGGAGAAACTGTACGGAACGCAGTTCAAGTCCGTCAAGTCAATGGAGATTGGGCTGAAGTATCAGGCACTTAACAACAAGAAAGTCGATGTCATTGACGCCCTTTCGACGGACGGCAACATTCCTACTAACCATCTGGTGTTGCTGCAGGACGATAAGCACGTGTTCCCGTCTTATTACGCTGCCCTCATCATTCGGGACAGCGTCCTGAAGGCACACCCAGAACTTCAGTCGGTGCTCAACAAATTGGCAGGGAAGATTACAGACAGTGAAATGCAGAAGTTGAACGAAGAGGTGGATCTGCAGCACAAGAAGGCTGCCGACGTAGCGAAACAGTGGCTCGAGGAAACCGGGTTGCTCTAAGGAACGACGAGGTGGACGTATACAAGTGTAAGAAGACGTGAAACCGGATTGGGACATCCATCGACTGGCTGGAAGTCCCTTTCTGAAACTTGGCGACTCCAGTTTGAGCCTAGCGGGACACGAATTTTGTATGTCGGGTGTGACTTTGCGAGAATAGATGCAGGAAGTCGGCGATGTGCAAAACGCTCAGATTTGAAGGGGGTCTTCACAGTGTCCTACATTCAGAGAGGGCAAGTAGGTTATGTTCGAGCAACGCTGGCGTTGTTTGCCGGCGCGTTCATTACCTTTGCCATCCTGTATACCACCCAACCCATCATGCCTGAATTGTCCCGACAGTTTCACGTCAGTCCTGCGGTCTCCAGTCTCTCCCTCTCGTTTGCCACCGCAGCCCTTGCGGTTTCCATGTTGTGGGTATCGGGGGTTTCAGACCGGTGGGGACGCAAACGTCTCATGGCCGTCTCGCTCTTTTCGTCTGCAGCACTCTCCATTCTCGTTGCCGTCGCCCCGAACTACCCCACGCTGCTTGCATTGCGAACATTACAGGGCATTGTGCTCGCGGGGTTTCCGTCCATCGCCATGGCGTACGTCAACGAGGAATTTCATCCTAATTCGGCAGGGATGGCGATGGGGTTGTATGTGAGTGGCACGTCCATTGGCGGTATGTCGGGCCGGATTATTACAGGTGTCTTGACTGACGCGTTTTCGTGGAGGATTGCCGTGCTTGTCATTGGCATCATCAGTATGGTACTAGCAACCTGGTTTTGGTTTAACCTTCCGCGTCCAGCGCACTTCTCCCCCCAGAGGATTGGTTTTCAGGCCATCGTTTCACGGCTGAGTCACGCTGCTCGTGACCACGTATTACTTGGGATCTATACACTCGGATTCCTTCTCATGGGTAGCTTTGTCACCATGTACAACTACATCAGCTACCTGTTAATGAGTGCACCGTATCATCTCAGTCAGACTTTGGTCGGATTTATCTTCGTGGTATACCTTACCGGAACGTTCAGCTCGACGTGGATGGGACGGGTAGCGGACTTCGTCGGAAAATCGAAGGCGCTACGAATCTCTGTCACGATTTCTATAGTCGGTTGTCTGGTCACGCTGTTCCCAGCATTGCTTCTCAAAATTGTAGGCCTAGCTCTATTTACGTTCGGTTTTTTTGGTGGGCACGCCATCGCCAGTGGATGGGTCGGGCAACTTACACCATCTTATCGCGCTCAGGCGTCTTCGCTGTATCTGCTGTTTTACTATGCAGGGTCCAGCATCGTCGGTGCGGTTGGCGGGCTGTTCTGGAGTGCCAACGGATGGCGTGGCATCGTCACTATCATTACAGTGTTGCTTGTTGTGGCCTATGCTATGGATTGGGTCGTGACAAGGGCGATTCGACAGCGCTCTTCGGGTTCATCTATCTGAGGGCACAACAGTGTTCTTCGTTGACGCAACTGACGGCCCCCCGTGCGTCGCGACGGTCTCTGGTGCCTCAGATTCGAATGGATCCGTGGGCATTCGCGCGCTAGCCGTGCTCATATTGAGTGGTTTGCAATACGATGTTTTATCCAGACCTCGGAGGGAGCGAGATGATTTGGGGTGGAGAAAACCACTGGAATCTGATTCCACAAACGATCCTGCGCAGTCTGGACATCCTTACTGCAGTGTTTCTTTTGACCGGTCAACTGAAAATCACTTCGGTTTTCTTGACATCTGAGTCATTTGGATTGTCCTTGTCTGGACCCATCACGGGATTCGCTATAGAAGCGAAGACGCCAAGCGCGGAGTTGGCCTTGGATGCCCTGGACGTGATCACGGCTCTATTGCTTATTACGGACCAAATCAACGTCGTGGGTCCGTTTATCGGATCAAGAACGATTTCCATTGTCGTCAGCGGACCGCCGTTTGGTTATGCAAAATTAAAGGGCTATTTACCACAAACGCAGGAGTTCTTTATTGATTATCGGGCACGGTTGATGAGTAAGTTCAATCAGCCTGGAACAGGGGGGTGAAGGTGTGAAGTTTGCTCAAATTCCCAAAATCAAGCCGTCAACGGGAGCAGTTTTTGCGATGGCAGCCTTTCTGTCTACCTTTGTGTTCTTTTTCACACGACCTATCGATCATCAGCAAATCTGAAACACGGGACCCGGCAGTATTACGTCATTGACTTGTGGGGAAGAACAGGAAACGTGCGAGGGAATGTATAGCCACGAACAAAAAGCTTGACAAATGTCGGGAAGGCGACGGCCGTGGCTGTTGACGGAAACCAAACGTTGTCCCTGACACGTGGGGTGTATAGGGACAACGGTCATTTCCTCTGTGACATCCGATTTTCGGTTTGCACCGGATGCTGTTCTTCAAGAGGGCTGTAGCCCGCGCATGATGAATTGAATCGTGTACTCGATTTCCTGCGGATCGTCCCAGTCCAATTCGGGTAGGAGCAAAAACCTTGCGAGCAAAAATCCAATGACGACGGACGCTGTCATACGCATCACGGAATGCGGCGGGATGTCAATGATTTGACTTTGTTCCTGGAAGTGGACCACAATGGCTCGGAATCTATCTGCGAGCAGTTTTCCCACGTGCTCCTTAAATTGCGCCTGCAATTCAGGTTGAAATGGGATTTCGGGAATCATAATTTTAAGGATTGGTAAGTATTTTTTCACAAACTCCATGCGATTGGGTAAGAACGCTCGAGCAAAGTCTTTGTACTTGGCGTAGTTGGAGTCGAGGACTTTATAGAAATCGCGCAGGACAAACGGGGCCACCAATTTGGACATGACCGGTGCCACGATGGAGATGAGCAAGTCCTTCTTGGTCTTGTAATGCCTAAGCGCGAGGTGTTGGGCTTGGACCTTGGAACAAGCGAAGACGGTTCATTCTGGCTGACCTTTCTGCGGACAAGAGGGCTAAGGGGCATACGAGGTGGAGCTGTCTGAACAGCCTCACCTCGTGAATTTGAATCATCGCTGCGTCATCAATATGTTTCGCTATAAATGTGATGTATCTTCACAATGCATTATGACTGTTTCCTTGGTTGGTGTTCTTTTTTTTTGCAACAGGTTCGTAGATGAACGTTCGTAACATGTGCAACAAGTTTTCGATTTCGGTTCGGACAATGAATAAAAAATTTTCCCATGTTTACGGACTGACACAATATTCTCATACCGCATTAACCATTAGAAATGCTTGAATTTACCCATGTCGTTAAATCTCCGACTGATTTTTCCCCTTCAAACGACAGTGTCAATGAAATCTGTAAAGATTGTGCAGCGGAACGTACAGATGGCCGGTGCATTTATCGCTGCACTACCGACTTTGCTCGTGTACGTGTTGTTGAGTCGCTACTTTGTTCGCGGTTTGTTGGCAGTTCCGTCAAGCGGTAACCTGCGTGTGAAATGTTATAAGAAATTTATACCAGGGTCTCCATCCACGTGCTGGAGACCCTTGCGACTGTCGAGACTGGCAAAATCGGCATGAATGGCTCGTCCCAAACATACAAAATAAGCAAGCTTGTATGGGACGGGGAGGAATGCTGGATGCCGGCAAGTATTCACAAAGACATTCAGGTGGCAGTGGATCAATATGTACGGTTGTATGAGCAACAAAAAACGTTGAAAGAGGAACTTGATGCGCTGCGCCACGTGATTGAACCGTACATGAAGGAGCAGGGGCTCCAGATCATCACAGCAACAGACGGGCGCGCAAGGTTGGAACTTTCTCAACAGCAACGCACAGTGATGAACGCGCGCTATACCACGTATGACATTCAGGACATTATACCTCTTCTATCAGCGAGCGTGCGCAAAAAGTGCGTTGTCGAAGTGGTAGACAAAGAGAAGCTGGAGGCGCTTCACAAACTCGGTGAGGTTCCTGCAGATGTGCTCGCGCGCAAGGTCACAAAGCCGACGTACAGTTTCACCGTGCGTTCCATGGCAAACCACTGACAGCATACTCGCCCCCCCTGATAGTCTACACAGGGGGGTTTTTGTAAAGGAGTCTGTCAGTGAAGTAACAAAGTCCAGAGAGCCCAGTAGTCATTTCCTCGGAGTGTATGTATTGCCAGGTCCAGCGTCTTCTGAGCCCCTGTTTTTTGTTAGTGTATATTGGCGCTCTGTGAGATTTTCCCAAGCATGGAAGTTTGCCTGATCCGGGTCCAATGCCTGTTGATAGCATTCCAAAGTCGCGAGAGGGTTGTTCATATACCGAAAGATGTCGCCCAAGTTGATGTACGCCGTTGAGTTGGAAAGATCACTTCGGATTGCTTTTTGATAGTCCGATATAGCGAGGTTGTCGTTCATTGTGATGTGCATGAACGGTAGCTGTGACCCACTGTTGTACTTGCTGTTTCGCATTTGGCTTCGCGGGTGGTTTCGCCTTGTTGGATGACGCTGAATGACGTACTTGAGTAGGTGTTGTCGGATTGATTGTGGTTGCGGAGTTCAACGGCGCATTTTGCGGTTGTTCAGCCACAGAATCACTCTTGAGTATAGCCGGTAACGCCATGTAGGCTGGGCCATCCATTCACGCCGCGCTGATAACGTACTTACCTGTTATCTATTACGTTCACATCGTGTTCGGCCTCATCTTCAGTGTGACCTTGCTGATACCGCTGTTGGCACAATGGCCTGTCGGGAAACTGATTCGCCGGGTTTTTTCCACTGGTGTTCGGGACCATCATCGTGATTACGGGATTTTTCATCTGGCAAGTGACCCTGTTTGCGACGACCTGGCGTAGCCTTGCATTCCACTGGCATGGATGGATGTCGTACGCACTCTCGGCGTGGCTGCTTGTTCATGCAGCATATAAAGCGATAGGTTATCGACCTGCCAAGGATGGTTTAAATGCACGCGTGGATCCAACGCGAAGACTGTTCTTGCAGTGGTTAGGGACCGGGATTGTAGGCGCGGCTGTGTTTACCATAGCTGATCCAGTCGGATGGCTGACACGTTCGTTCAACTCCAGAAATGGTGAGGAAGGAACAATCGACACCGCAACCGACTTTGCTGCCTACTACACAGTAACGGGGGGTTACCCAGTAACGGACTTGTCAACCTACCAGCTCAAAGTCGATGGTTTCGTAGCCCACCCGATGACATTGAAATGGAGCGACATCATCGCCCTTGATCCATTGCAGGAACAAGCGGACTTTCAATGTGTGACAGGATGGAGCGTGCCAAACGTCCAATGGAAGGGTGTACATTTGAAGGTATTCATCCATTTGGTGAAACCCTCACCGCAGGCAAGCTATGTACACTTTTACTCGTTTGACGGTGTGTATACTGAATCCTTGTCGTTATCTGAAGCACTCCATCCCACCGTCATGTTGGCATATCAGTTAAACGGCAAACCCTTAAGCACAAAACAAGGTTTTCCGTGCGTTTAGTCGTTCCAAAAATGTACGGATACAAATCCATCAAGTGGGTGAACAGAGTCGAGTTTAGCGATAAACCTCTCGTCGGTTACTGGGAGGCACGGGGTTATTCCAATGAGGCCTACCTTGGAAAGGGGATATAAACCACAGTTCCCAGATGTTCTCCGAGAGTAGTCGCAATCTTGGGGATGTACAAGCCCGTCTTGTATACTTTGTGTATGGGTCTCTGAAGGGAGCGTATGCACATGACGAGTGAAATGTACAGTGAGCGCAGAAAGGCGTTATCCAAAGCGCTTGACAATGACTCCATGGTATTGTTATTTTCCGGCACCGCGCCGCACAAGTCTGAGGACGTCGACTATACTTACACACCCAACCGTAATTTTTATTACCTAACCGGTATCACCCGTCCGAACATGATCTTGATGTTGACCAAGCAAGGGGAGACGGTCACTGAAACCCTCTTCATTGAAGAAGCCGATCCGGTTCTGGAAAAGTGGGTCGGCCGCCGCATGACGGTTGCACAGGCAAAAGCTGTGTCCGGCATTGACAGTGTATATTTTCTCGATAGCTTTGAGGCGCAACTCGGACGCCACTTGGCGAGGAAGCGCTGTGACGCTGTGTACCTGGACCTCGGCCGTGCTTCCTGGCAACAGCCGCTTTCGAAGGCACACGAATTCGCAGCTGAACTGGCTCGCAAACACCCGTATCTACAGATCCGGAACGTTCACCGAGAGCTGGCCACCTTGCGGCTCATCAAGAGCGAGGAAGAAATCAACAACATCCGCAAGGCGATTGACATCACGCGACAGGGCATTGAAAATCTGCTCGCCAACGCCAAACCTGGCATGATGGAATATGAGTTGGAGGCGTACTACGATTTCCCGCTCAAGCTCCACGGCGTGAAAGAGCCAGGATTTACGTCCATCATCGCCAGCGGCCAAAACGGCGTCATTCTCCACTACGAAGAGAATGACCAGCAGACGAAAGATGGAGATCTCGTCCTGCTCGACCTGGGCGCTCAGTACAAGTACTACAGCGCGGACATCAGTCGGACGTTCCCAGTCAATGGGAAGTTCACAGAACGCCAGAAAGAGATTTACAACATTGTCCTGAACGCGGAAGAGGAACTCATCGCCGCCGTCAAGCCGGGTGTCACCTGGAAGCAGTTGAACGACCTGGCGAAGCGGCTCCTTGCCGACGGGTTAAAGTCAATTGGGTTGATTCAGGACGACGCGGAAATTTCGCGCTACTACTACCACTCCGTGGGACACCAGCTGGGCCTCAACGTTCACGATGTAACCACGCTGGATGAAAACGATCCGCTGCAACCTGGTATGGTTATCACGATTGAACCGGGCCTGTACATCGAAGAAGAGTCCATCGGAATCCGCATTGAGGACGACGTCCTTGTCACGGAGAACGGACAAGAAAATCTGTCACAAAATATTCTCAAGACGGTTGAAGACATCGAAGCGTTCATGGCGAAAGCATCGAAGTAACTTCAGAGTGGGCCCGCCGGACATCCAATGGATGAATGGCGGGCTCTTTTGTGGAAAGATACAGGTGAAAGACCCGCGATGACATGCTTGGTATCGCAAAAGGGGGATGTCTGTGTTTCAGAAGTACGCGAGTTGGGTGTTTCGACTACGCTGGGTAATTGTCCCGGTTTGGTTGGTCGTTACGATGCTGGCGATAGCACTTTTACCCAATCTACAAGCGGTCGTTGCGCAACAGAACACCACCTATCTACCGGACAGCAACTCTGCGATTCAGGCACAAAAACTCGCAGACCAAGTGGATCCTGGAGAAAGCTCCAACACCACCGCCGTGATTGCAATTCAGCGCAAAGGTGGGCTGACGGACGCGGACGTACAATATTTTGAGGATGGCTTGCAATATCTGGAGCAGCACAAGAACGCCTACGGCATTGTCACCGTCACAGACAAACGGAACACCGATACCTCTCTTGCGTCCAAGTTCAGAAGCAGAGACAACACCACCGAACTTGGAATAGTCGGATTCAGTCACGGCGTGGGGGATACAGAGCTGCCAGATGACCTCGCGAAGGTGGAGCAGGTGTTCTCGACGCCGCCAGCAGGTGCTCACGTGTACTTCACAGGGGAGGCGCCCATTCAGGAAGAGGACATACAGATTTCCCAACAGGGGGCAGACAAGACGACGGTGGTCACCATTGTGCTGGTGCTCGTCATTCTACTCCTTGTCTTCCGGTCCATTCTGGCCCCCGTTCTCACACTGGTTGCCATTGGGTTGTCTTTCCTCTTGTCTTCGAGCATTGTGGCGGGCTTTGCAAAATTGGGATTGCCCGTGTCCACGTTTACACAAACGTTCTTGATTGCCGTGCTGTTCGGCGCGGGCACGGACTACACCATCATCCTCATCAACCGCTTTCGCGAGGAGCTGCCCCATCATCGTGGGGACAAGCAAGCGGCGCTCATAGCGGCGTTTCAAGGCGTGGGGAAAACGGTTGTTTTCAGCAGTCTGACCGTCATTGTCTCCTTTGCCGCGCTCGGGTTCGCGAATTTTGGACTGTACAAGTCTGCGGTGGGCGTGTCCATCGGCGTCGCAATTACGCTGGTGACGTGTCTGGCGTTCATTCCGGCCTTGATGGGTATCTTGGGACCTGTTCTGTATTGGCCGCGCAAGCCTGTTGGGGGCAAGGCCCACGGGGAATCCAGAGTCTGGCGTACGACCGCCAGTGTGTCCACGCGCTGGCCGTGGCGAACGATTCTCGTCTTATTGGTCGTTCTCGTGCCAGTGGCACTCTCGTTTAGCAACGACAGGTCGTTCAATCCCATGTCCGACATTCCACAGGCTCCAGCGGTCAAGGGGTTTCAGGCGGTTGCCCAGGCATTTGGACCGGGTGAGGCGCTGCCATCGACGATTGTGCTACATACCGACGGAAACCTCCGGTCTTCGGACGGGCTCGCCACGATTCAAAATTTGTCCGCGGCGATGGCGAACGTGCCTGGCGTGAAGGAAGTGGATAGCGCGACACAGCCGTTTGGCAAAAAAGTGACCGACTTTGAACTAAGTGCCCAGAACCAGAAGGCAGCGGACGGTCTGCACAAAGTTTCAGACGGCCTGACCACGCTGTCGAATCAGTTGGAACAGAGCGGGCAACAAGCGCAAAGTGGAATCTCTGGTGCAAAGTCGCTCGTCCAGGGCGCGCAGCAGGTCAGTGACGGATTACGAGGTGTGAACCAGGGCCTATCCCAGTTGCCTGGGAGTGCGAATCAACTGAATCGCGGCGCGTCTCAGCTGTCTTCCGGCATGTCCCAGGCTGCGGCGTGGGCCAACTCGTTGGCAGGAGGTGCCGAAGCGCTTGCGGCGTCGCAACAAGAGCTGTCCGATTTGGCGAGTCAGTTGAATTCTGGGTTGCAAGCCTGGGCGGCGACTCACCCGCAAGACGCGGCGGATCCTTCGTTCCAGAAGCTGCTGAGATTCGCCAGTGCACAGCAGTCCGGCAGTCAGCAAGCCGCCAGTGGAGGGGTGACTGTGGCCGGAGGGGCGAAGGAACTCGCACAATCTATCGGGAAATTGCAGCAAGGCGCCGAAGTGCTGAACCATGGACTGGGGCAGCTGTCACAAGGCGCCACGCAGCTATCTCACGAGACTGCGAAACTCGCCGTCGGAAGCGCGCAGGTGTCGAATGGTGTCGCGAAACTACCTCAGTCCATGCAACAAACGGCCTCGGGGCTGCAGGCGGCTGGTCAGGGCGCGCGGCAGCTGAAAGATGGGGTTTCGCAAGTGGAGCAGTACTTGAGCGCCACCAAGTCGGCGGAAACGGCGGGCGATCCGGGGTTCCAAGTACCCGAGTCGGCGGTCAAATCGAATGCCGAACTAAAGAAAGCGATGGATGCCTACATTTCGCCTGATGGACACATCGCGAAGTTCACGGTCATTTTGAGCCAGAATCCGTATTCTGCTGAGGCGATGGCCAACATAGCCAACATTCGGACCGCTGCGGAAGCGGCACTGCAGACCAGTCCAATTCACACAGGGACGGTTCTCGCGGGCGGAACTACGGCTGTCCAGGAGGCGCTCAACGAGATTTCTACCAACGACTTCTGGCGGACGATGGTGATCATTCTGGCGGCGATTTTCGTCCTGCTCGTCGCCATGTTGAGATCCTTGATTGCACCGTTGTACATCATTGCGTCCTTGGCGGGGACATACTTCGTCACTATGGGGTGCCTGCAGACGATGGTACTACATGTCTTGCACAAGCCAGGGGTCTCGTGGTCTGTACCTTTCTTCGTGTTTCTCTTGCTGGTCGCCCTTGGCGTTGACTACAGCATCTTCCTCATGGCGCGCTTCGAGGAGGAGTACCTGCGGAGGATGTCGCCAAGCGACGCGATTCGGGAAGCGATGTCCAAGATGGGGAATGTGATTTTCTCGGCGGCGGCCATCATGGGGGGGACATTTGGGTCGATGATAGTAGCGGGCGTGGAATCTTTAACGGAGATAGGACTCTCTGTAGTGATTGGCTTGATTCTGTACGCTGCGGTCTTCCTGGCCTTCTTCATTCCCGCCAGCGTCCGCGTGGTCGGACGAGGCCATGGCTGGCCGTTCCAAGTCGAGGAGACTGTAGCAACACGGCGTATCCAGAGACCTGCCGAGGAATAATTCGGAGCCCGTGGACCACTTCCGACCCTTCACGCTGATATACTGAAAGAGAGCCATTCCATCGTAGGAGGCATTTTTATGCACAAACTAGCCCAACAGTTAAATAAGGTCATCGAAAGAGATACCCCGCATGTGTACAACATGCTGTCAGATCTGGGACGGAAAATGTATTTCCCAAAAGAAGGCATCCTAAGTCAGTCTGCTGAAGCGAAGGTAAAGGCTACGACATTCAACGCAACCATCGGGATTGCGCTGGAGAATGGCCAACCCATGCACCTGTCTGTCATTGGTGACCATTTGTCCGCTTTTTCCCCAAAGGATATTTTCGACTATGCACCTCCCGCTGGGAAGCCGGAACTGCGTGCAGCTTGGCGGAAAAAGCTGTTAGAGGAAAACCCCAGTCTGCGGGACAAATCGTTCGGAAATCCCATTGTGACGAACGCGTTGACCCATGGTTTAAGCATTGTCGCGGATTTGTTCGTAAATCCGGGCGATGCGGTGATCATACCGGATAAAAACTGGGAGAACTACGAGCTTAATTTCGGAACCCGTAGAGGAGCCGAGATGGTCTATTACCCGCTGTACAACGAACAGCAGAAATTTAATGCGGACGGCCTGCGCGAAGCCATTCTTGCCCAACGACCGAAAGGTAAGGCCATTGTCCTGCTCAACTTCCCGAATAATCCCACTGGATATACGCCAGGTGTAGAAGAAGGTAAGAAGATTGTTGAGGCCATTCGTGCGGGGGCGGAAGCAGGCATTGACATCGTCGCTGTGACAGACGATGCGTATTTCTTCTTATTCTTTGAGGATTCCCTGAAGGAATCTTTGTTTGGTTCTCTCTGCAATCTACATCCGCGCGTCTTGGCCGTCAAAGTGGACGGCGCCACCAAAGAGGAGTTTGTGTGGGGCTTTCGTGTTGGTTTCATCACGTACGCCTCGGAAAGTGAAGCAACGCTCCGTGCATTGGAGCAGAAAACAATGGGATTGATACGATCCACGATTTCGAGCGGTGCTCATCCATCACAAACATTTGTGTTACACGCGCTGAATTCACCCGATTTCCCGGCCCAAAAAATGGAGAAGTTCCACATCATGAAGGGCCGTGCCAACCGTGTGAAGCAGCTGCTGGAATCCGGTAGATATCGCGACGCGTGGGATTACTACCCGTTCAACTCCGGCTACTTTATGTGTTTGAAACTGAAAAAGGTGGACGCGGAAAAACTACGGGAACACCTTTTGGAGAAATACGGGATTGGAACGATTGCACTGGGAGAGACAGATTTACGCGTCGCGTTTTCCTGCATTGAAGAAGAAAACTTGCAAGAATTGTTCGACACCATTTACCAAGGTGCACGTGAGTTAGAGAAGGAATCCAGGTGATAAAAAGCGAGTTGTGGCCCCCTCCGTATTACAGAGGGGGCCAACTTCTAACATTGCACACTGCAACGTACGATAAACGGTGCGTAGATTACGCCTGATACGCCGTCTCGAGGCCAATTTCAATCATCTGGTTCAAGGTGGTCTGGCGCTCCTCGGCTGTTGTCGCTTCGCCGGTCAGGACGTGGTCGCTGACGGTGAGGATGGTCAGCGCCTTGCGGCCGAACTTCGCCGCCAAGGTGTAGAGTGCTGCCGTTTCCATTTCCAGCGCTAACACACCGTAATCGGCCCACTTGTGCACCGCGTCCATGTCTTCGTTGTAGAACGTGTCCGCCGTGAACACGTTGCCCACTTTAACGTTCACCGACTTCTGTTTCGCCACTTCGTATGCTTTCAGCAGCAGGTCGAAGTTTGCGGTAGGTGCAAAGTCAATATTTCCGAATCGCACCCGGTTGATGGCCGAATCCGTCGAGGCGCTCATCGCCAGCACGAGGTCGCGCACTTTCATGTCCTTTTGAATGGCGCCGCACGTGCCGACCCGAATCAGGTTTTGCACGTTGTACTGTTCCATCAGTTCGTGCACGTAGATGGAGATGGACGGCACGCCCATTCCCGTACCTTGTACCGAGATCCTTCGGCCTTTGTACGTCCCCGTAAATCCCAGCATCCCGCGCACGTTGTTGTACTGTACCGGATTTTCCAGGTATGTTTCGGCAATGTACTTGGCGCGGAGAGGATCGCCAGGGAGAAGTATGGTATCGGCAATGTCGCCTGGGTTTGCTCCAATATGTATGCTCATGCAAACGCGCCTCCTTGAAAGTGATCTTCACAGACACCCGCAGACTATTGTACCACGGTCACGGAACTCGTTTTTGCCTGCGGGTGTAATGTTCCCATTTTTCAGCACTTGACAAGGGGATTGTCGCAAAACTGGTATAATCGGGCCAGGTGCAGGATGTCATCGACCTACGGAATCGTGGTTTTGTACGAATATATCGTGACAGGAAGGTGCCATGATGAAATTTTCGGAGATGAAGTACGAACGGCCGGACTTTGGCGCGTTGGAAGCGGACTTTGAGCAGTTACTGAACCAGTTTGTTAATGCCAATACGTTCGCAGAACAAAATGAGGCGCTGCAGAAACTGACGAAACTGCGTAATCATTTTGATTCGATGTACGAGTTGGTCTACATTCGCCACACGATGAACACAGAAGACGAGTTTTACGCGGCGGAACAAGACTTTTTCGACGAGAAAAAGCCGGTCTACCAAGGACTCGTTTCGAAGTTGTACAAGGCGATGATGGAATCCAAATTCCGCGTAGAGCTCGAGGCAAAATGGGGACGCCAGCTGTTTGCCTTGGCGGAGTGCGCGGTCAAGTCGTTTACGCCAGAAATCGTGGAGGATTTACAGCAGGAGAACAAGCTGGTCAGCGAGTACGTCAAGCTCACAGCGAGTGCGAAGATTCCGTTTGAGGGCGAGGAGCGCACGCTGTCTCAACTGCACCCGTTTCAACTGTCGACGGACAGAGACATGCGGAAACGCGCAGCTGAGGCGAAATGGAACTTTTACAGCGAACACGAAGCCGAATTGGACCGGATTTTCGACGAATTGGTCAAGGTCCGGACCCGGATGGCTCACAAACTTGGATTCAAGAACTACGCGGAACTCTCATACCTGTTGATGTACCGTACGGACTACAACGCGGAGATGGTGCAAGCGTTCCGCGACCAGGTTCGTGATTCCATCGTGCCGGTGGTGATTGGGCTGCGGGAACGGCAGCGTGAGCGGATTGGGGTGGACACACTCCGGTATTACGACGACGAGTTCATGTTTTCATCAGGCAATGCCACGCCAAAGGGCAATGCGGAGTGGATTGTCGAGAACGGGTGCCGAATGTATCAGGAACTGTCACCGGAGACGGACGAATTCTTCCGCTTCATGATGGACAACGAACTGCTGGACCTCGTCAGCAAGAAGGGGAAAGCGGGCGGTGGATACTGCACATACATCGCAGAGTACAAGGCGCCGTTTATCTTCTCCAACTTCAATGGCACGTCGGGAGACATCGACGTCTTGACGCACGAGGCCGGACACGCCTTCCAGGTCTATCTGAGCCGTGACTACGAGACACCGGAGTACCATTTTCCGACGTATGAGGCGTGCGAAATTCACTCCATGAGCATGGAGTTTTTCACCTGGCCGTGGATGGAACTGTTCTTCCAGGAAGACACGGAGAAGTACAAATACTCTCATCTGACGCACGCGCTGTTCTTTGTGCCGTACGGCGTGGCTGTGGACGAATTCCAGCACATGGTCTACGAGAACCCTGGCCTATGTCCGGCGGAGCGAAAGAGAGTGTGGCGCGATCTCGAGAAAAAGTACCTGCCTCACCGCAACTACGAAGGTAACGACTTCCTCGAACGCGGGGGCTTCTGGTTCAAACAGCGGCACATTTTCACCTCGCCGTTCTACTACATTGACTACACGCTGGCGCAGATTTGCGCGTTGCAATTCTGGAAGAAGATGCACGAAAACCGCGAGGCCGCGTGGGCGGATTACGTCCATTTGTGCAAGCTGGGTGGCAGCAAGTCGTTCCTCGAACTGGTGAAGGAAGCAAACTTAATTTCGCCGTTTGAAGACGGGTGCATCGCGTCCGTCATCGGTGACATTGAGGCGTGGCTCAACAGCGTGGACGACGAAAAGCTGTGAAGCCGCGAATCCAGGTGGTGATGGCGAAGGCCGCAACAAGATCAGCCACGGCTCGACCGGGGCGCTCATTCGGTCCCACGCGGGGAAGAGAAAGAATAGCCCAATGTAGTAAAACGCGACAAACAGCCCTAATAAAGGCCTACGGTCTCGGCTTCGGAACACGTACAGGACCTGTAGGACAACGCCTATGACAGCGAGGAGCAGGACGCACCGATATTCGGTCAGCGACAAAACGCTAATATTTTCGTGGAATGTCTTGCTGACCGGAGGGACCGAGTGGCCCTATGGACCAGTTGTCGGCGTTGTCTACACCTTAGAACAGGTGGTACCACTTCACGAATCCGAGCCGGATTGTGACGCCGGGATGTTCTGCGATGTACGTCCACGCCATGTGGCTGGCTTTCTGATTATCCGCCACTTCGTTGTCCCGAAGTCTAGTGGGGCCACCCACAACGACGTGCACGAAAACAAAAATGTGGGGATTCTCCCGTACTCCACAGCCCAATCGCTGTTTCACCTACACCTGTGGTTTAACGCTGTTCCCCTGGCGCTGATCTGATGGCTCGTCGCTGGCTGGGTCAGAAGCATACGCAGACCGGTTCCGTACGGGATTGTACTGGGTCTGCTGGCTGTCCAGTTCTACACGTCCATCGAGATTTAACCAGCGGTGTACGGAAAACAACGCCATTAATTGCTGGCCGAGCCAACAAGCGAGTGCAAAATTCAACACCCAAAGGGCGTTGTACAGAGACGTTGCATTCACCAGAACTGTGAGCCATCCGAAGAGGAACGAGATGCTGAGAATTGACGTATTCCATATCAAGTTTTGCCCGTGTGTCAGGGCGTATCAAAACCAGTATAAGTACCACATGAACTGCTGGGGATCACCAGGACCGCCAAGGAAGCGGTGAAACGGATGCTGCAAAGCATTACTGGCTATGCAAATTGTCAGGACAAGGTACAGGACGCAAATCCAGAACTGGTGACGAAACCGCATGGACGTGTTCGGTAGGCACACGGAAAACATGTGAAAACCTCAATAGGATGATAGAACTCCATGTACAATATATTCTGAAAAGAACGAATGTACAAGGAAGGGGTACACCCAATGACTCAGCAGATTGCACCGTACGGAAGTTGGAAGTCCCCCATTACGGCAGAACTGATTGTGGCCGGAACCATCCGCTTGGAGCAACTTCATTTAGATGGAACCAACGTATATTGGTCTGAAGGGCGCCCAAGGGAGGGCGGGAGAAGCTGCATTGTACGCCAGACTCCCGAGGGGCCACAAGATGTGATTCCAGACGGATTCAATGCCCGCACGCGCGTGCATGAATACGGCGGAGGCGCTTTTACGGTCAAGGATGGCACGGTGTACTTTTCTAACTTCAGCGATAATCACCTGTACCAGGTTACCGAGGGAAAAGAACCTGTGCAAATTACGAAAGATTCGGCCATGCGGTATGCAGATTTGGTGGTCGATTCAGCCCGAAACCGCCTCATTTGCGTGCGCGAAGACCACACCACTCCAGCCCCGTCCGACGTTGTCAATACCCTCGTCAGTGTCCATCTGGACACGGGAGCTGTGACGGTACTCGCGTCCGGAAACGACTTTTACGCGTCGCCGCGGCTGAGTCCAAATGGAAAACAGTTGGCGTGGCAAACCTGGAACCACCCGAACATGCCGTGGGACGGTTGTGAATTATGGGTGGCGGACGTCACTGAAGACGGATTGTTGTCGAATGCGCACAAGGTGGCGGGAGGCTCGGAGGAATCCATCTTCCAGCCACAGTGGTCCCCGGATGGGGAGTTGTACTTTGTTTCTGATAAAACGGGCTGGTGGAATCTCTACCGCTTGCACGGCGAGGTGGTGGAACACGTTCTTCCAATGGACGCTGAGTTCGGGGAACCGCAGTGGGTGTTCGGCCAGTCCACGTATGCGTTTGCCTCCGCAGATACGATGGTGTGTGCGTGGAATGAACGTGGAACGTGGAGCTTGGGAACGCTGGACGTGCGGACTGGCAGACTCCACCGATTGGACCTTCCCTATACGTATATCAAGGAGGTTCACTCGGACGGTGTGCGTGTCGTGTTCCTTGGTGGATCGCCTACTGAATTTCCAGCTTTCGTGTCCTATGATTTGGCGAGCGGAGAACGGACGGTGTTGCGCAGGGTCAGTGAGCTGTCCATCGATAAAGCGTACATATCGGTACCGCAAGCGGTCGAGTTTGAAACGGAAAACGGACGGACGGCATACGGCTTTTACTATCCGCCGACGAACCAGGATTATCGTGCGCCGAATGGGGAAAAACCGCCGCTCATTGTGCAAAGTCACGGCGGTCCGACCAGCGCGACCACGGACGTATTGAACCTTGGCATTCAATTCTACACGAGTCGCGGCCTGGCTGTGCTGGACGTCAACTACGGTGGCAGCACGGGATACGGTCGTCCGTACCGAGAACGTCTGAAGGGGCAATGGGGCATCGTCGATGTGGAAGACTGCTGCAACGGGGCCTTGCACCTTGTGAAGCAAGGGCTTGCCGATGAACAGCGGCTAGCGATTGTAGGAGGGAGCGCCGGTGGATATACAACGTTGGCGTCGCTTGCGTTCAAAGACGTGTTCAAAGCGGGTGCAAGTTACTTTGGGATAGGTGACCTCATGGTGTTTGTCGGGGACACCCATAAGTTTGAGTCACAGTACATGACCAGTCTCATTGGGCCGTATCCGGAGCGGGAAGATCTCTACCGGGAGCGGTCGCCCATTCAACACATCGACGGCTTGTCTTGCCCGGTGATTTTTTTCCAAGGATTGGACGACAAAATCGTTCCGCCGAACCAAGCAGAGCTGATGGTAGAGGCTTTGCGGAAGAAAGGCATCCCGGTCGCGTATATTCCGTTTCCGGGCGAAGGGCATGGTTTCCGCATGGGCCCCAACATCAAGCGCAGCCGAGAAGCCGAGGTATACTTCTATTCTCGAGTCTTCGGGTTTGACCTGGCGGACGACGTGGAACCGGTTGAGATTGAGAACTTGAACACCTAAGACAGACATCGGTGGATGTGTGGCTCTCTTCCAAGGTACTTCGCTTGGGGGGAGCCGCTTGCGGTATGATGGGAACGAATGCAAATGACGAATGAAGTGGCGTGATGCATGTGAAAGCCTATGACGAGGTTACCATCCGGGATGCGCTCGGGAGGGCCTTACGGGATCTACGGATCTCAATCACAGACCGATGTAACTTCCGGTGCACGTACTGCATGCCGAAAGAAGTGTTTGGAAAAGACTACCCGTTCTTGCCACAGCACGCCGTCCTGACGTACGAAGAAATTGTTCGGGTGGTCCGGTTGTTTGAGCGACTTGGCGTGCGCAAGGTCCGGCTGACGGGCGGGGAGCCGCTGCTCCGCCGCGACGTGGAGCGCTTGGTCCGCATGCTCGCGGAAGTCCCCGGAATCGACGATATTGCCATGACAACGAATGGATCCCTGTTGACATATGAGAAGGCGGCAGCATTGAAGGCGGCGGGGCTGCGGAGAATCACCGTGAGCCTGGACTCGTTGGACGACGGCGTGTTTCAGGCGATGAACGACGTGTCGTTTCCGGTTGACCGAGTGCTGCAAGCGATAGATGCCGCTGCGAAGGCTGGGCTTTCGCCTGTTAAAATCAACATTGTTGTGAAGCGCGGCGTCAACGAAGACAGTGTGGTGCCGATGGCGGAGCGATTCCGCGGGACGCGCCACGTGGTACGCTTCATTGAATATATGGATGTCGGCAACAGCAATGGCTGGCGAATGGAGGATGTGGTGACTGCGGACGAGATCTTGTCGATGATTCACCAGCGTTGGCCGCTAGAGCGGATACCGGCACGGACGGTGGGGGAGGTTGCAACTCGCTATCGCTACCTCGATGGCCAAGGGGAAATCGGCATCATTGCCTCCGTCACGAAGCCGTTCTGCGGCGGATGCACGCGAGCCAGGATGTCCTCGGACGGGCAGTTGTACACGTGTTTGTTTGCCGAAAAGGGACACGATGTGCGAGCATGGCTCCGCTCGGGGCTGACGGACGACGAGATTCTGGATCGGATGATCTCCGTCTGGTCTCACCGGAATGACCGGTATTCAGAAGTGAGAACATCTGAGACAGCGCGCTTGCCACGCGTGGAAATGTCGAAGATTGGAGGTTAATCGGCATGGACTTTGCTGGCAAAGTCGTGATTGTGACAGGCGCCGCTCGAGGAATTGGCAAGGCTGTTGCTGCAAAGTACGCTGAGTTTGGCGCCAACGTGGTGTTGGTGGATATGGATGCGGAGACGCTGGAGGCAACGGGCCGTCAAATCCGAGAAGTGGGTGGCAGCTGTATCACGCAAGTGGGAGATGTCGCAAACCCGGGGGATATCACGTCTTTCGTGGAGACCACCGTGCGTATATTCGGACGACTGGATATCCTCATTAACAACGCAGGCATTGGCTTGTGGAAATCCCCGTTCGATGTGGACGTGGCGGAATGGGACAGGGTGATCAACGTGAATTTACGAGGGACGTTCCTGGCTTCCCGAGAAGCTGCGAAAGTGATGCGGACCACGGGCGGGGGCGCAATTGTCAACATTGCGTCCACGCGCGCATTAATGTCTGAACCGAACTCGGAGGCGTACGCCGCTACGAAAGGCGGAATTGTTGCCTTGACACACGCGCTAGCCTTGTCGCTTGGCGAGTATCGCATCCGTGTAAACGCCATTAGCCCAGGCTGGATTGAAACTGGGGACTATTCGCAACTCCGCAAGGTGGATCACGAGCAGCATCCTGCTGGCCGCGTGGGTACACCGGATGACGTCGCACGCGCGTGCCTGTTCCTGACGCACCTGGACAACGATTTTATCACCGGGGAAAACCTCGTGGTGGACGGCGGGATGACGAAAAAGATGATCTACGAACCGTAGACATGCGGACTACGGGTTCGGCACTCTCTGGGCTGAGGGGGTGCCTTTTCAACAATCAACTTTCGTTCGACACCTTGGTGAGTGTAATTCCTTTGACCACGCCCGTCTTTAGTTGCCCAGTGCTCTGATCTGCAAACTGAATGGTGACGGTTCCCGAGGTGCTACCGTTTGCCACCAGGAAGTCGCCTGCCCGGAGTCTGGCGATCACTGTGGACGAGTTCGATGTACTGTAAAAATCTGTGACGGTGCGGCCCGCCATGCCAACCTTGATTTGATTCATGTTGACCGCTGTGCTCGGAGCGAGCTGTTGTACGCCTGAACCAATTTGCAAGCTTTTCCACATGTTGGAGTCACAGATACCCGTTGCAATCGTGCTTTGCGAAGCAGACAAAGAAGTCTGGTACTGTTGGACGGCGGCTCTTCGGTCCAAACTTTCCGTCCGTGCCCAACTGCGTCCCCACTTGTCGATTGAGTACTGCCTGCAGCGTCGCTACGTCATCCACTTGATCCCCTCACTTGAATGGCCTTATGAACATCTCCTTCACGCCGCTCGCCATATCTGGGTAGAATGGCAAGCTGTTGTAATACGGCGTTTGCTGTACAACGCCTTTCGCTCCGTTCAGGTAGTAGACCGGTTTGGCTGTGGACGCTGGAGCCGGTGCCGACGTTGACGTGTTTGGTCGATACTGCGTGTAACTGGTCACGTTGTCGTCAAGGTTGATGGCGAATTGGTTTATCACGTTTCCAATGGAGTTCGCCCATCTGTATTGGATGCGTAATTCTGCTGCATGCTCGCGAGCGTAGGCGTTACGTAGTAAATTGCACTTGGCGTAAGATAAATGGTACGAACCACCCATGCCTGAAGCGAATGGAGTAGTCCTCGGAGGGAAACATCGCAGCCGATGTGTCGGGAGCATTGTCAAAAGATCCGTAGCTAAACAGGTTTTTATTGAAAACTATAATCGGGCTTGTTTTCCCCCAACCCGTTTCTACGATGGCGTGCGATACCAGGTAATTGGCGTTGACACCGTAGGTGCTTTGGGCTGCCATGAATGACTCATCGAGCCTGGCTAGCGGCGAATTGTGGTCTTTGAGGAGCTTTTCAATGGAGCTTGCGGATATGTTGCTCGGCGCCGGGTAGCGAAGATCCACGTTGATGAAATCAGCCTCAGTGAATACAGGTGTTCCCGCTGCTGTCCACTACTACGCCGCACGGATACTGCGGTAGAGCATGTTCGGCGTCTTGCAGCGAGGTGAATCCTCCCAAGAGCTTACCGCTCTTCGAATACGGTGCGTACGGTAGTTTCACGGTTCACGTGGTTCCATTATTCCAAGAGTTGTCAAATACAATTACTTTAGGACCTGCTGTATGTACCAGATAGGCACGAACGTCGTCTTTTGGTTGGTGGATGGATCCACATCCACAACCTTATCGATGTTTCTGCAAACCGTCTTTCCACTAATCACAACGTCAACCGATCCACTCTTGGCGGCGAGATTCAAATTCACGCTCTGGGACTGCTTTGTTTTGAGGGTCCAGATCTGCAGGGTGTGCGAGCCATCCCAGCTATTCTGAATGCCGCTGGTCATCAACATTTTCTCAACATAGTATAAGGGCATGTACGTGGTGCCTTTGTAAGTAAAGGCATCTGGACTTGAGTATTCTCGGGTGTCGTCATATGTGTGGTCCGCATGACGTGCGTGGAAGCCAGTGCGGCCTGGGGTAACAGTGTCATTCCCAGCGTGGCGATAGACATTACCGCCACTTGAGATCTCCGATATGTCATGTTGTAATTTCACACTCCCTTACCCTTTGTCCTACCATTTATATCCAAATTCATGGAATCCTTCTCTGTTTCATGAATTTTCCTCGTCGTTAGTGGTTGTACCTGCGTTCAATGCGGGGTATAGTATGACGTGTTCAATTTCATAGAACCCGTCATCGAACGGTAGCGAAGACCGTCGATGCGGGTGTCGTGCTGATATCGCATGGTTTCACGCGATTTTTTTGTTGGGTCATTACTTTAGTTCGCTAATGCGGTAAATAAATCAAGCAGTCTACGCATGATATTTAAGGAGGATATCGATGAGTAACGGAAAGCTTGGCATTTGGGTGCTGACGGCATTGGTCGTTGGCAATATGGTTGGATCCGGTATTTTTATGCTGCCCGCAACATTGGCAAAAGCGGCGAGTCCAGCAGGCGTCTTGTTGGCCTGGGGCGTGACAGGACTGGGTGTCCTTATGCTCGCACTCGTATTTGGCAGCTTGGCCATTCGCAAGCCGGCGCTGAAGGGCGGACCTCAGGCGTACGCCAAGGCGCTCTTCCGTGAAGGGACACGCCGTTCCGATCTTGCGGGATACATGGTTGCCTGGGGGTACTGGGCCGCCAACTGGGCAGGGAACGTCGCCATCATCACCACCTTCGCAAGTTACCTGTCCACGTTTTTCCCCATCATGACGAGCAGCGCGACGTGGTTTCGCATCGGCGGATTTACGGTAACCGTTGGTCACGGATTGACGTTTCTCGTTTGCACAGCGCTCCTGTGGAGTGTTCACGCCCTCATCATGGGTGGCGTGGAAGGCGCGGGCAAGGTCAATTTCATTGCGACCGCCGCGAAAGTGCTCGGGTTTGTGTTCTTTATTGGAATCTGCCTGTTTGCGTTCGAGAAGAGTAATTTGTTGCCATTGTTTCAGCCCCGATCCGCATCTGACGGCACACCGCTTGGCCTGTTTGGCCAAATGAGCAATGCGGCGCTGGCCACACTCTGGGCGTTTGTCGGTGTGGAGTCCGCTGTCGTCCTGTCATCTCGGGCACGGAAGGCGAGAGACGTCAAGCTGGCGACATTACTTGGACTGCTGATTGCACTTGCGATATACGTCGGGATTACGTTGTTGGCCATGGGGGCTTTGCCGCAACACGAGTTGATGAATACAGACAAGCCGCTGATTGATGCCCTGGACCATGTAATTGGATCCGCGGGCGGGTACGTGATGGCGGCGCTCGGGTTGATCTCGCTCACCGGATCTGCCATTGGTTGGATCCTCTTGAGCGCCGAAGTGCCGTATCAAGCAGCGCGCGACAAAATGTTTCCCCGGTGGTTTTTGAAGACAAATTATCGTGGCGCGCCGAAAGCGTCGCTCATCGTCACCAACTTGATGGCGCAAGTCCTGATTTTTTCAACCCTCTCGGATTCCATGGCAGGCGCATTTAATTTCGTGATTACACTGGCGACACTGTCGTACCTGTTACCCTACTTGGTTGCCTCCATCTACCACGTTGCGCTGGTCGTACGGGGAGAAACCTATGCGGAGAATCCGCGTGGTCGCGTGGTAGACGGTATCATTGCAGTGCTGGCGACGGTGTACTCATTGTGGGTGGTGAAGGCGGGATCGGTTGACTTGAAGACGTTCCTGCTGGGCGTCGCGATGCTCGTATTTGGCGTCGTGTTCTTCCCACTGGTGCCGAAGTCGGACAATCGTACTGATCAACGCCCTTTTTCGACCGAAGTTGGCGCATCCTCCTCGGCCCGACCATAGAGTATGTAGAAGGCTCCTCGCGGGGGCCGATACACACTCAAGGAGGGTGCACAGTGTCAAAGTCGGTAAAACGTACCGCCAAAAAAGGCAAAATCAGCGTGTCCAAGCCAAGTGCAACTCCGGCCAACCAGGACCCGGTCGGCGCAGCATCAACGTCGACGCAAGGCGGGAAGCCACTAAATACACTGAAGCAGAATTTGTCTGGCAAACGGAAGGCCATTTTTGAGATCCTGGATGACGTCAAAAAAGTCCGGCCGGAGCAGTGGCAAGATCCGAATCAAGTAGAGCAGTTGGCGAAAAACTTTGCGAACAAACTGGGGTTACCCGTGCCGGAACAACGGATTAAGCAATTCGTCAATGCGTATAAAGACGCGACGAAGAATGGACCTAACGCGAACGTGGATGAACTGGTTCAGAAGTACGGGCAAAACGTCGACGATCAGACATTGAAAGAGATTAAGAAGTTTGTTCCGAAGACAAAGTGAATCTGTGTTGGAATGGCAAAGAAAGTGCGGCGAAACGGTTTCGCCGCACTTTCATTTGGTTGGAGTGGACGGTTCGTCAGTGCCGGTCTGTCCGCTGTCGTCGGACTTGAACAGATGTGCCCCGACGGGCGAGTTTATCAAAGCCATCAGGATGTTGGTAAAGTCCTCGGTCTTCAGGTTCTTGCCCTTTGACTTGATGAGCTTGTCGAGTACGCCGGTTTCCTTAAGCGAGTTCGACGTCAGGAAAATGGTGTCCAACAGTTGATCTGCCTGCTGTAAATACTGCATCCAATTTTTTACCATAGTGCGCAAATTTCCGACCGTCTTCAGTGACTCCTGCAAGTTTTTTGGAGACAGCAACTTGGACAAATTCCCCTTGCTCTTGTTTGTTTCTGGCTTTGCCGGTGCAGACCGTCGTTTGGCCGCAGCGGATTT
Organism: uncultured Alicyclobacillaceae bacterium; assembly: GCA_963788285.1. Lineage (GTDB taxonomy): Bacteria > Bacillota > Bacilli > Alicyclobacillales > Alicyclobacillaceae > Alicyclobacillus_A. The sequence goes on along the minus strand of CAWBGB010000007.1, from coordinate 179,659 downwards.
GCGTTGCGGTCGCTTTTTGCCCCCCGACGGGCGCGATCTTCTTTGCAACTGGCTTTTCGCCAACTGGATATCCGCCAGAATCTCTGACCGTTTGGTCTTGTAACCTGGTACGGACGGATCTAGGCTGTTCAGTCTGCGCCGAAGTTTGCGTATTTCCATGTTCGCTCGTTGGGTTGAAAATTTTGCACCCACGGGTGACCACCTCCTTACCCCGCGATACGGGAAGGCGACTACGATATTCTATTGGTCCGCCACGCCGTTGGTGCGAGCCGACTAAAAGTATAAGGAAGAGGACCAGAGGAACAATACGGGGCGAGGGGGAGATGACATGCAGCGCGAGAGATCTCTGCACTCCAAATACGGCGGCGTCCACTTCATTCAGCTCAAACACGCCCGGGAAATCAACGAATTCGTCCGGAACCTCCCGGCCAACAAAAAGGACAGCCTGTTTGAAGTGATGCAGGAATTGCACAACCACGGTTACATTCAGATTGCCAACGACGGCGAATGGATGGACCCGGGGGCAGAGATTCATCCCATCCACTAAGCTGGAAATCCGAGGTCAACTGGTTCCCACAGGAAGTGAAGCAGAACACAGACGAATCCCCCATCTCATGACGAGGTGGGGGATTCATGTAACGCTCATCATTCGCCGTTAACCTACCTGCTATTGAGCAAGTTCAGTACCAGGGACACCACTCAACTTCGGTCGGTCTCAAAATAAAGATGGCTAACGTCGTAAACGTCCTGACATTTCAAACGGGGCGAAGGAATTCTAAGGCGATGGTATGCATGCTGCGGCAACTGTCAGGAACTCCAGTCGTAGAGTTTACGGTCAAACAAGATACAAGGTTTGTTAGGGTATATGATAAGGTCAACTTTCGTTAGCAAGGTGTTCTGTAACCGAAGCCAGCCTCGTTGAGGTTGGGCTTCCTGGGAAGGTGGTTTGCAAATCTCTTCCGTTCCCTCCTCAAGACAATCTGCTGAGGAATTGGCGGATTCTTTGTACGGCCGTCTCGATGTTTTCGTAGGACGTCGCGTAGGAGAGGCGGATGTTGTTGGGTGCTCCAAACGCTTCGCCGGGAACCGCGGCAACGAGATCATGCTCCAGCAAGAGTTCACAGAACTCAGCTGCGGAGGAGATCACCTTGCCTTCCAACTCCTTGCCAAACAAATCACTGATGTCCGGGAACACGTAGAAGGCCCCATCCGGTGTCAGGCAGCGCACGCCCGGCATCGATTGCAGTTCGCGGACGAGGTAATCGCGCCGGCGTTGAAATTCCTCGACCATCTCGAGTTGAAAGGAGCGAAGTGCGACCACGCCTGCCGCTTGCGAGATGGTAGAGGGGCTGCCCGTTCCGTGGCTCTGAAGGCTGCTGATGGCCTTCGCAATATCAACGGGCGCGGCGGTGTAGCCGAGGCGCCATCCGGTCATGGCAAACGCCTTCGAGAAGCCGTTGACCACGATGGTGCGCGACCTCAACTCTGGTATTAGTGCCGCGATGCTGTGATGCCGGGTGTTGTACACGAGCCGTTCGTAAATCTCGTCCGTGACGACGTACACGTCGTATCGCGTCAGCACCTCGCCAAGCGCGCGTAACTCTGCTTCCGAATAGACTGCGCCTGTCGGGTTGTTCGGTGAATTGATGACGACCGCCTTCGTCTTCGACGTAATGGCTGCTTCCAAATGTTCCGGCGTCAGCTTGTAGCCGGATTGTTCACCGCACGACACCACCACGGGCACCCCGCCGGCCAGCCGGATTTGCTCCGGGTAAGAGACCCAGTAGGGTGCTGGCAAAACCACTTCGTCTCCATCGTCGCAGATTGCCAGGAAAATGTTGAACAGAGCGTGCTTTCCGCCGGAGGACACGACAATCTGCTCCGGTGTATACTGCAGTCCGTTTTCCACCATCAATTTCGAGGCAATCGCCTTTCTCAGCTCCAGGGTTCCGGCCGCTGCGGTATATCGAGTGTTGCCCTCCGTGATGGCTTGAATGCCTGCGAACGATGCCGGGACTGGTGTATCGAAATCCGGTTCGCCAACGCTCATGTTGACCACCGGTTTTCCTTCTTTGAGCAAGGCCTTGGTCTTGGCGTCGACACTCATGGTCGCAGACGGGGTAATGTTTCGCACGCGGCTGGAGATCCGGTGATGCATCTCCCCACACTCCTCTCTTCTACGCCAAAGGGGGATCTGTCCTTTGGGCAACGATCCATAGGTTGACGCCATTTTAGCACAATTCCGAAGGACAGCGCTCAGAACCAGCGTGGAACCCACGACTTGTACCACGGCCGTTTGTGGGCGCCATCTTCCGGCGAAGCGTGCAGCGGACAAGGCTGCTCTGGCTCTGTACCGCGTGCGAAATAGTCGGTTTCGGTCACGCTGCACTTGTCCGTCGCCACTCCTGCCGTGACGGGGTCAATCACCTTGCGAACGAGCCCGTCGGGGGGCTTGAACCAGTCGGACGGTAGCCGCTGCTGCGCGGTTCCCATGAATTTCGCCCAAATCGGCGCGGCCAAGTGGGACTCAGTGAGTGTGAGGGGGCGATTGTCGTCATAACCGACCCAGACGGCGCAGACCACCTTCGGTGTGTAGCCTACCATCCACACGTCCGACTTGGTTGTCCCTGTCTTTGCCGCAGCCACACCGTGCAGATACTGGCGTACCGAGTAGCCTGTGCCGTGCGGATTTAACACACTCGTCAGCAAATCCGTCATCTGAAACGCCACTTGCCTGGACAACGCTTTGTCCGCTTTCGGATGGGATACCCACACGTCGCCCGTCTTGCCGTCGCGCACCTCGCTTACGGTAAACGGTGTCACGCGATAACCACCGTTGGCCAGCGTTGCGTAGGCAGTGGCCACTTGCAGTGGGCTGGTTGGGAACACCCCCAGTGCCAGAGATGGATAGGATTTCATCTGGGACTCAATCCCCATTCGATGCGCGGTATCCACGACGGTGTCTGGTCCAACGTCGAGGTTGGTGGTGACCGCGTACACGTTGTCTGAACGTGCAATCGCTTCGCGCATAGTCAACGGGCGATGCGCGTAGAATTCGCCGTAATCGTGGACGGTGTAGAGCTTGTCTTGGTCGTACATAAATGTAGTAACTTCACTGTTTATCTGCCGCGCCGGCGTCCAGCCGTGCTCCAGCGCTGCCGCGTACAGCAAGGCCTTAAAGGTGGATCCTGGCTGGCGCTCTGCGAATACGCGGTTGTACGGAGACGTCCTGTAATCGCGGCCACCGACCATCGCCTGGATGGCGCCGGTTCGCGGATCGAGTGCGACCAAAGCTGCCTGAAGGCCCTTGGTGTCCGCCAGTGTGGTCGAGATGGCGCGTTCGGCCGCCTGTTGCAGTAACGGGTCCAACGTCGTCTTGATGTGCAGGTCACCGCGGTACAGGTCATCCGGACTAAGGTGGAAGTTTTGCTCCACTTCCGCAACCGCCGACGACGTAAAGTACGGTGCACGCTGTAGCGGGGCGTGGACGGTACTCAGTTGTAGGGGTTCCTGAAATGCCTTATCTGCCTCTGCCCGTGACATGCAACCGGTCTGCACCATTCGCATCAGCACGGTGTGCTGACGCTGCTTCGCCAAAGTCATGTTGACGAGCGGCGAGTATAGGCTCGGTCCCTTGGGCAAACCCGCCAACATCGCGCACTCTGCGAGGTCTAGGTCCTGCACCGACTTGTTGAAATACAGTCGCGCTGCCGCGTCTACCCCGTAAGCGCCGTGCCCGTAGTAGACGGCGTTGAGGTATTCCTCAAGAATCAAATTCTTGCTCTCGTGCAATTCGAGCTGGATGGCGTAGAGTGCCTCGCGCAACTTGCGCGTCATCGTCCGGTCTTGACTCAGGAACAGGTTTTTCGCCAGTTGTTGTGTAATGGTCGATCCCCCCTCGACCACCTTCCTGCGTCGCATATCCACCAACAGAGCGCGCCCGATGGAGAGCGGGTTGAACGCCAGGTGGTGATAGAACTTGGCGTCTTCCACCGCAATCGTTGCGTTCCGCAGAGCTAAGGGAATCTGTGCTAAGGGAACGTGCATGGAGCGGTCGCCTTTGATTGTCCACTCAGCGAGTCGTTGGCCATCTGCGCTGTCGATGTGGGTCGGATTGACCATGATTCCGTCGGGAAGTGGGGTCATGCGCAGACACACCAACAGGGCGGTCATACCCCCGAATCCGCTTACGAGCGGCAGCGCGAGGTACTTACTCAACCACGGCAAGTTCCGCCACCAGCCACCGTTTCTGTAGCCTGCATTCGACTTTTCTTCTGGCGAAATGGTTGGTTGTTGGGTTGGCAAACCAAATCCTCCTCTGTATACCAATCGGTATTATGCCCGAGCTCTGTTTTCCCATGCGAGTGAGGGGAGGATTCGGATGGGTATCTCGTCCGAAACACGCCGAGACGCGGCGTTTACCCAAGTGACAGGTTTGGTATAATACATCACGGCTAGATAAAGGAGGGCGCCCCATGGCTAAGTCAGAATTGTGGTTCACGGAATTACAGAATGAAAATTTGACGATTGGACTTCGGATTAACAAGATTTTACATAGTGAACAAACCGAATATCAGACGATGGACGTGGTGGAGACCGAGCAGTACGGCACTCTTTTGGTGCTCGATGGCTGCGTGATGACCACTGACAAGGACGAGTTTGTCTACCATGAGATGATGGCGCATGTCGCGCTGCACACGCACCCGAATCCGAAGAGCGTACTGATTGTCGGAGGCGGTGACGGCGGCGTAATTCGCGAAGCCATCAAACACCCGTCTGTCGAGCGCGCTGTGCTTGCCGAAATCGACGGCCGCGTCGTAGAAGTGTCCAAGCAGTACTTCCCGAATATCGCGTCTGGCTTTTCGGATCCGCGCGTGGACGTCCAGATTACGGACGGCATCAAGTATGTAGAAGACCACCCGGGCGAATTTGACGTCATCTTCATCGACTCCACGGACCCGATTGGCCCAGCGGTTGGTCTCTTCGCGAAGCAGTTCTACGAATCGGTGTCGCGCGCGCTGAAAGACGACGGGCTGTTTGTGGCGCAGACCGAGTCGCCGTTTATCAACCAGGAGCTGATTCAAAAGGTCAATGGCGACGTGCGCGATCTGTTCCCGATTACAGAACTGTACCTGGCCTACGTTCCGACGTACCCGACCGGCATGTGGAGCTTTACGATGGGCAGCAAGAAGTATCATCCGCTCCGCGACCAACAGCCGATTCGCGTGACGGATACGAAGTATTACACAGAACAGGTGCACAAGGCCGCTTTCGCCTTGCCGCGCTTTGTGGAGGAGCTTATTCAGAAATGACCAGTCGCAACGAGTCCTTCAAAGGGTTTGACCCGGCGTACTCTGGCAACGTGTTCATCGGCGCGACCGACGACTTTGACAGTGCACAGGCTGTGATCTACGGCATGCCCATGGATTGGACGGTCTCTTTCCGATCCGGCACTCGCCTTGGCCCAGCCCGCATTCGTGAAGTGTCCATCGGTCTGGAAGAGTACAGCCCATACCTCGACCGGGATTTGTCTGACCTCCGCTACTTTGATGCGGGGGACATTCCTTTGCCGTTCGGCAACCCGCAAAAGAGCGTCGAGCAGATTTACGACTTTGTCAATGGGGTGTACGCGGCGGACAAGTTCCCGCTGGGACTAGGCGGCGAACACCTCGTGTCCTGGGGGAGCATTCGCGCCGCGCGAGACAAGTACCCGGATCTACGCGTGATTCACATTGACGCACACACCGACTTGCGCGAGCATTACGAAGGTGAGCCGTATTCTCATGCCACCGTCATTCGAAAGGTATGCGACGACATCGGTCCAGACAGGGTCTATCAGTTTGGCATCCGTTCAGGCACGCGGGAAGAGTTTCAATGGGCGCGTGAAAACACGCACTTCTTCCCATTTGACGTAGCCGCACCGTTGGAGAAAGTGCTGCCAGAGTTGCAGGGCCACCCTGTCTACGTGACGTGGGACATCGATGTGATGGATCCCGCGCACGCACCGGGCACAGGCACTGCCGAACACGGCGGCATTGATCCGCGGGAAGCGTTCCTCACGATTCAGCTGCTCGGGCAGCTGAATGTGATTGGCTTTGACCTTGTCGAAGTCGCGCCGCAGATAGACCCGAGTGAGTTGTCGCAAATTCTTGCAGCGAAGCTCGTACGCGAAGCGCTGCTAGCGTTTGTAAAGTAACGGATGTACTGGTTGGCGGAAGAAGAGTTTGCGCATACTGTGACGCTGGTGTGGGAACGTACCTCGCGCAGCGTTTCAGGTGACACTCAAGTCGAGACAGACACTGAGACTGAACGGGTGGCAGTGTCGAACGCGGTGTGGCGGCAGAAGGGGCGAACGCACTACCTGACGTTCACGGATCCTTCTGGTGGCGCAGCGGACACGGGGAAAACCGTACTGCGGTTTCAGCCGGGAACACTGGTGCTGACGAGGTTCGGCGACGTCACTTGGAATCACACCTTCGAACCTGGCCAAACCCGGCAGTCCACCATGCGCATGGGCGGTTTTTGGCTGGATGTGGAGGCCAAGACCCACGAACTCGACGTCCATGTGGAACCGAACGGTGGACGCATCTCTCTTTCCTATCGCATGGATGTGGGCGGCGTCACCCAAGAGGTACACCTGCAACTTCAGTTTCGCGAGGGGGTGACCGGAGACGACCGCACACAAGCGTAAAGACCCAAAACTCGCACAGCTGATGGAGCGGATGCGCTGCGAAATCGCGCGCGAACTTGGGTTAGACGTCGCCTTTACTAGCGACTTCGGCAATGTCTCGAGTAAGGATTGCGGCGTCTATGGTCGACTGCTGCAGATGCGCGCGAAGCAATTGGCTGAAGGGTGCAGGGATGAAGGTTGTTAAGTAACGCGAGCTCTTCAGCCTCATTTCTTCTTGTCTTTCCATGAGTTTGTTCAAAGGAGCATGCACGACAAACAGGACCCACGCGAAAAGCGGGGTCCTGTTTCCACAAAAACGACTTGTGTCAGGGAGCTGTTGTTGCCACTCACCCGGGGATGTTGGGATCCGTGTTGTCCGTTTTCACATGAAAGTTTGGATTGTATACAACACTGCTACTGAACGCCATGTAGCACAGGAGAACAATGATTGCGATCCCTGCGAACAGGTCAAGAATCGGAATGAGGATAACGATGTACAGTAACAACCACCATAGGCTGATACCAAACGATTTGTACAGGCGAATGACAATGATGATTTCGAGCACGACGGATACAATGTACAAAATGACTGCCAGAAATGCCAACACGCCAGAATTTGCGGCCATCACGACCATGGCGAAAATGGGGGGGACAATAATTCAGAGCATGTGTATCCGTCGAATCTTCGTGTCAAACAATGGTCACAGGTTCCCAATCCGGACACAAGCCAACCACGGGCGGTTCACGTTGGCTTTATGGAACAACTTGTAGTGCACAAGCCCCATGATGACGTAGATGGCAATCAAAAAAGAGAAGCCATACGACGAAGACCCCACCATAAATCCACCAAATGCCGCCGCCAACCCCAAATCCGGCGTTGAATTCATACCCTGCTTTTTTCCTTTTCCTTCGTTTTGTAGGTTGCAGGACGTTACACTCCCATCATCATATGGGCGCACGGTCACGTGTAGACCAATGTGCCGAAAAATCGTCATACGCTGAATATTCGGCACAAATGCGACGCTGTCGGATATAATGAGGGGCGAGAACTGGGTTCGCTCAGCCTCATCAGACGGAGGTGCTAGGCGTGAATTCTCGTCGGGATGCAGATCAAGATTGGCTCATCCACATCCTCGATACCATTGACGAAGGCATTCACGCCGTCGACGTCGACGGCGTCACCATCTTCTACAACGCGGCTGCCGGGAGGATGGATGGTCTGGCTCCTTCCGACGTCATTGGCAAACACGTGCTGGCTGCGTTCCCGTCACTTGAAAACGAAACCAGCACCCTGCTACAGGTGTTGAAAACGGGGCGCGCCATTCATGACCAGCCGCAAATTTACACCAACTACCTTGGCGTCAAAGTGCACACCGTGAACACAACGCTGCCGATTCTCTCCAGTGGCAAGGTGGTGGGGGCTCTGGAAGTGGCCAAGGACCTCACCCAAGTCCGCCGCCTCACGGAGCAGGTGTTGGAACTGCAGGCGCAGGTCGTCGGGGATAGACGGAAAGGGCAGTTGCAGAGGAAACACCGAGGGTCGTCCAATGCTGTCTACCGATTTTCGCACGTGCTTACGCTGGATGCGCGCATGATGCAATTGAAGCAGCGTGCGGAACGGGCCGCGAGAACGTCTTCCCCCATCCTGGTGTACGGCGAGACGGGGACGGGGAAGGAGCTGCTCGTGCAAGCCATCCATCATGAGAGTCCGCGCCAATCGGCACCTTTTATGGCGCTCAATTGCGCCGCGTTGCCGGGGACGCTCCTTGAGGGCATTTTGTTCGGTACTGTGCGCGGAAGTTTCACGGGCGCGGAAGACAGGCCGGGGTTATTTGAACTGGCGGACGAAGGCACGTTGTTTCTCGACGAGATCCAATCGATGCCGATGGAACTGCAGGCAAAACTACTTCGGGTCTTGCAGGAAGGAGAGCTGATGCGCGTTGGCGACACGCGGATTCGGCGTGTGAACGTGCGCGTCATTGCGGCGATGAACGTGTCCCCAGAAGCGGCGGTTCAGGCGGGGCAATTGCGGCAGGACCTTTATTTTCGCATCAACGTCGTACGTTTGGATATTCCACCGCTGCGCGAGAGAACGGGTGACATCGAGTTTCTAACCGAACACTTTATCGATAAGTGGAACAAGCAATTCGGAACGAACGTGACCGGCTTGACACCCGCTGTGGAGAACCTGTTTCAGCAGTACCCGTGGCCGGGCAACGTTCGTGAGCTTGAAAATGCGATAGAGGCCGCTCTGAACATGATTCATTCCGGGCCGATTGACGTCGATGCCCTCCCAGGTCATCTGCGGGATTGGCTGCAGAAGCAGCAAGGTCAATCAAACGCACTAAGTGCTGAAAATTCGGCACGAAGCCACTGCCCGAGTTTGTCCCGTCCTACGTACTTGGAGTGGGCGGACATTCTGGTGACGGAAGGCATGAACGAATTCTGGCAGTCGTTGGGGAGTGGATTGGACCCTGGAGTTTCGTGGCGGGGGTTGCAGGTTGCTTTTGAAAGAATGGTGCTCCAGAGAACGCTCGGCGCACTTGGCGGCAACGTCAAAGCGGCGGCCAAACATCTCGGTATGCCCCGACAAACCCTTCAATACCGGATCAAGCAACTCGGTCTGTGAACCGGGTTGTTTTTTTGTGCACGCATATTCTCTGAATTGGCATGAAAATTGCATGATTTAAAGGGTGTCAGAGTGCCGCAGTCTCGACAGGAGGTGTTGGTGTGCTCAAAGGGCACCCGTATGGATTGCACCGCGTCCTGGACCCAGTGGGCGCCATGCCGCAGTCGGCGTGGAAACTGGATAACCAGCCTGTTTGTTACGACAACGAAATCTTGATTGAAGTCGAGGTGCTGAACATCGACTCCGCTTCATTTGTGCAAATCCGTGAGGAAGCTGGAAACCATCCACAACAGGTTGCGGCTATCATGCAGCGGATTGTGCGAGACCGTGGGAAGCACCACAACCCCGTAACCGGGTCCGGCGGAATGCTCGTTGGCCGCGTGGCCGAAGTGGGGCCTGTGATTCGGCGGCGGGGAGGTGTCGAGGTTGGGGACAAGATAGCGACGCTCGTGTCCCTCTCTCTGACGCCGCTTGTGATGGAAAAGATTAAGCACATCGACATGAAAAACGGGCAAGCCGAAATTACTGGCAAAGCCATTTTGTTCGAAAGTGGGATCTACGCGAAGATGCCGGATGACGTGCCGGACAGAGTGGCACTGGCAGTCTTTGACGTGTGCGGGGCGCCGGCGCAAACGGCGCGCCTGGTGAAACCGGGTAACTCGGTGGTGATCTTCGGAGCTGGTGGTAAATCGGGTTTGACCGTCCTGCGCCAGGCTCGGCTGTCCAGTGGCTCCGGAAACATTGTCGCCGTGGAGTACGGGGAAGCGGCCTGCGAGCGGGTCCGAAAGCTTGGCTGGGCCGACGTCGTCCTGAACCTCGATGCCACAAAGCCGGCCGAGGTGTATGCGGCGGTGCACGACGTTCTTGGACCAGACATGGCTGATGTGGTCATCAACTGCGTGAACGTGTCAAACACGGAGATGTCCTCCATTCTCTGCGCGCGGGAGCTTGGGACCGTCTACTTTTTCAGCATGGCCACCAGCTTCACCGCGGCGGCGCTGGGCGCGGAGGGCGTCGGCAAAGATGTCACCATGGTCATTGGCAACGGGTACTGCAAAGGGCATGCCGAGTTTGCCATCAACCTCGTTCGGAACACGCCGGAGTTACTGCGGGTGTTTGAAGAGAAGTTTGCCATGGTATGAGAACTTGTCCGAAAAGGGATTGACAAGTCACGCTTCTAGGAAGCCCCTGTTCGGACACGCAAGATAAGCACTTTGCAAACACAGCCCTGGCCGATTTGAAGCCGGCCAGGCAGACCAAGGAGGAAGGAACATGAGTCTTGCAGAACACGAACTCACGCATCGTTACGGGAAAAAGCAGCGCCATTTCCGGGAGATTGAGCTGTGGAAAGACGTCACAGACGAGCAGTGGAACGACTGGAAGTGGCAGCTGACGCACACAATCAACACCATCGACGACTTGCGAAAAGTCATCAACCTGACGCCCGAGGAGGAGAAGGGCGTTGCCCATGTGCGCGAGTCCATCCCGCTTCGTATCACGCCGTACTACGCGATGATGATGGATCCGGATGATCCGTTCTGTCCCGTCCGCATGCAGGCGGTCCCACTTTCCAACGAGATGCAGCGGACGCCGTGGGATATGGAGGATCCGCTCGATGAAGACGGTGACGCGCCGGTGCCCGGTTTGACGCATCGGTACCCGGATCGGGTGCTGTTCCTCATTACCAACCAGTGTTCGATGTACTGCCGCCACTGCACGCGTCGACGCTTCTCCGGGCAAGTCGGCCACGCGGTGCCAAAGCCGCAGTTGGACGCGGCCATCGACTATATACGCAACCACCCAGAAGTTCGCGACGTGCTCCTGTCCGGCGGAGACGGTCTGTTGGTGAACGATAAGATTCTCGAATACATCATCAGTTCCCTGCGCGCCATTCCGCACGTGGAGATTATCCGTATCGGTACGCGTGCACCGGTGGTGTTCCCGCAGCGCATTACCGACAATCTGTGCAAAATCTTGAAGAAGTACCACCCAGTCTGGTTGAACACGCACTTCAACCACCCGGACGAAATCACGCCGGAGGCCGCAGCCGCTTGTGAGAAACTGGCCGACGCGGGGGTTCCAGTGGGGAACCAGACAGTGTTGATGCGCGGTGTGAACGACTGCGTTCATATCATGAAGAAACTGTTGCACGACCTGGTCAAGATCCGGGTGCGCCCATACTACCTGTACCAGTGCGATCTCTCTGAAGGCATTGAACACTTCCGCACCTCGGTCGCGAAGGGCATTGAGATTATGGAACAACTGCGCGGCCATACGTCGGGCTACGCTATCCCGACCTACGTGGTTGACTGCCCGGGTGGCGGCGGCAAGATTCCAGTGGGGCCGCAGTATTTGATTTCGCAAGGCCACGGTAAAGTGGTGCTGCGGAATTTTGAAGGCGTCATCTCGACGTATCATGAACCAATTTACGAAGACACCGGATGCCCGCCCACCTGCACACACGACAAGTCGACGGATGACGAGAACCTCATTGGCGTCGCCCGGTTGTTGAACGACGTGCAATTGGCGCTGGAACCCAAAGGGTTGAAGCGTGCGGAGCGCAACCATCACTGAGACTGCGCCGATGTGGATGGAGGGGGACCCATGGACCTGATGGCGCGCTGCCGGGAACACGGCTGGAGCAAAGTCGCGTTCATTGGCGCTACCAAACACGCGGGGAAGACGACCGCGCTGAACGGCCTGGTGGAGCAGGCGCACCGTCAAGGGGTCACAGTGGGACTGTGCAGCATTGGCCTGGACGGCGAGCGCCTGGACACCATCCTCGGCGTCGACAAGCCGTCGGTGTACGCGCCGGGAGGCACCATCGTAATATCTGCGGAGGCAGCGCTGGAACAGTCCACGGCGGAGCTTGAGTGGCTGGAGGTTTTGCCCGTGGAATCTCCGCTAGGCTCAGTGGTTGTGTGCAAGGTCATGCGCGGGGGGAACGTGGTCCTGGCTGGAATTCGCCAACGGGCCCACGTGGAGCTGGCTATGCCTTGCCTGCTCCACTACGGCGCGCAATTGCGGCTGGTGGACGGGGCGTTTGATAGGATTGCATCGGCCTCACCCGAATTGGTGGACGCCGTGGTGTTGGCGGTCGGTGCAGTCGCAGGAAAGACCGTATCTGCTGTGCTCCAGCACGCACAACCGTTCTTACAGCGGTTTCTGCTGCCGGAAGTGGACGAGGGCGTCAGGGCGAAGTTGATGCTCGCTCACAAGCAACAGGTCATAGGGTGGTTGTCCGGTACCCGTGCACACGTGACGGCTCAACGCGGCGCATTGTTTGGTATCACGACAAACGTCGAGTGGACGGAGGACGTGGATGCTGTGTACCTCCCTGGTGCTGTGACAGACTCGGTTGTCTCGGAATTGCTGAGCCACAGCCGAAGTCTGACGGTCATTGCCCAGCATCCGGCGCAAGTGCTCGTGCATGCCGACGCGTACCGAAAACTGTACAGAGCCGGGCATCGCCTGTGTGTCTGGAGTTCCTTGCCCATCCTAGCGGTGGCCTGCAACCCGCACAGCATCACTGGATACGACTTGCCACGTCAACCGTTGTTGGACGGTCTGCGGGCATTGGTCGGGAACATCCCTGTGTATGATCCGCTCCATGACGACGAAAATGTCTCATTACAGCACCTACTTGACGTTGGAGGCGAAAGCTATGACGAAGCACGCACTCGCGCCGAATCCCACCGATGAGATTCCGGTCCTAGACGAAGCGAGTGCTGATGCCATCCTTTGGGCGGATGTCTGGCGTCGGTTTCAGCCGGTGACGCCCTATGGTCAACGTTGGAAAGTCTCGGTACAGCCGTTTGTACCGGGACAGGAGGAGGCTTGGACCCGCGCGCTGCGACAGCTCGAATGGGACGCGGACGTCCTATCAGAAGGGGACGTTCGCCGTTTGCGCGAGCAACTGCGCCGTTTTCCGGACATCGAAGAAACGCTGTCCACATTGGTTGCGCCAGACGCGGTGATTCAGCCGAAACAGGCACTGCTGTTGAAACAGTGTGCGTTCTTCGGACGGGCGTGCGCGAACGAGGCAGTGGTGCAGCGGATGAATGGCCTACAGCTCTCGTTGTGGACTTTGCTACTGGATGCCTTTGGGGAGGATACATCGCCCACCTTTGCTGTGGAACACATCGGGGGAGCACAGTACCAGACATTGGGCCGGGAGGTGGCGAAAGCCGCGGCTACGTACGCAGAGAGCGTCCGGCAGAGGGATCAAGCGTGGATGGAGGCTGTTGGAAAGAAACCAAACCGGGACGGCGTCCTGGTGCTGTCGCTGCCGGTCGATGCGGCCAAGGCGGAACGGCTGAAATGTACGGACGGCGTTCGCTGGGTCAAAGACACGCCGTTCGAAAGCGTGTTCGAGGTGTTGCCCACCACTGCCATGTCGGCAGCGGCCGAACGGTTGGACGTCGCGCAACGAGCCTTGGATGCCTGTATACATCAAGTGATGCGGAGACTGACCGATGCGGTGCGTGCGGAACTTCCACACTGGTGGGAGGCCGTTCGGCAATTGTGCCATCTCGACATTCGGCTGGCCAAAGTTCAGATGTTGCGGAGCATGTCCGGTTGTGTGCCGCAACATAGGGACAGCATCCGCATCCACCTTGTGGACGGGTTGCACGTCGGCGTGGCGGACGTACTGCAGCAGCGCCAGTTGGACTTTACGCCGTTGACATGGGCGGTCGGTGCAGGGGTCAGTGTCATTTGCGGATCGAACATGGGCGGTAAAACGGTTGCGATGGCCTCTTTGTGTGCATGTCAGATGCTTGCCCAGTACGCCATGCCCGTGCCGGCACGGCAGTTTGAGACGACGCTGGTTCGCATCATCCGCTTTTGCAGCGGTGGAGAAACGGATACAAAGAGCGGGCTCAGCTCGTTTGGCGCGGAAGTTGTGCGACTCACCCGTGTATGGGACGAACTGAAAGTGGCGACGCCGGCACTCCTTTGCTTCGATGAGCCGGGTAAATCCACCAATCCGGTGGAAGGCGAGGCGCTCACCGTGGGACTGATTCGCTGTTTGAAGGCGCTGGCGCCGCACGTGGTGGGCGTGATTGCGACGCATTTTGCGGCTCCGCTCCGTGAACCGGATGTCACATGGTTCCGTGTCAGTGGGCTGCAAGAGGCGGCACTCAGAGTGGATGGGCTGTCCACGGAGGCGAACGACAAGATATTCCGATTGGAGCGGGCCATGAGATACACCATCGAGCGCATGGAGCACGGCGAGGTGCCGCATGAAGCCGTCCTGGTTGCACAGTGGATGGGGGCGCCCGAGAGGCTGCTTCGGGAAACGCGCGCATTTTTGGAGAGGAGGACAGAGCCGTGAAGACCAAGCTACACCTGGATGAATCCATGATTGCCCGCGGCCGCGCGGCGGCCAGTCAGATTGCGGACGACGTCACAGACTTCATCGCGGAGCGGACGACGGTGGCGGTCGAGCGCACAGTGCTACGGCTGTTCGGCGTCGACGGCGTGGACGCCGAGGGCGTGCCGCTGCCGAACGTGATTGTGGATGAAGTGAAGGACATGGGGAGACTCGACCAGGGCGTCGCAAAGACATTTGTAGGGGCGCTGCTGCAAACGGGGTTGTCCGTGCAGGAACTAGCGGAAGCCATTGCGGATGGCAGCGTCCGACTTACCGACATTCCGCAGCCAGCGGAGGGCGAGGTGCTGGAGAAGGGGCGTGCGCTCGCCGCTGTGGCGATGGAGCGGATTGCCGCGAATCGACAAAGGCGCGACGAACTCCTCGAGCAGCTCGGCGAAGGCAAACAACCGTACATCTACGTGATTGTGGCGACGGGCAACATCTACGAAGACGTCGTGCAGGCGAGGTCGGCCGCGCGCCAAGGTGCGGACATCATCGCGGTGATTCGCAGCACGGGGCAGAGCCTGCTTGACTACGTGCCGTACGGAGCCGACGACGGAAGGCTTTGGCGGTACGTTTGCGACGCAGGAAAACTTCCGCATCATGCGAGAAGCATTAGACGAAGTGGGCGAAGAGGTGGGGCGCTACATCCGGCTGTGCAACTACTGCTCCGGCCTGTGCATGCCAGAAATCGCGGCGATGGGAGCCATCGAACGACTCGACGTGATGCTGAACGACGCACTGTACGGCATCTTGTTTCGCGACATCAATCTGCAGCGCACGCTGGTAGACCAGGCGTTCTCGCGGATGATCAACGCGTACGCTGGGGTCATCATCAACACCGGCGAAGACAACTACCTGACCACCGCCGATGCGGTGGAGGCGGCGCACACAGTGCTGGCGTCGCAGTTCATCAACGAACAGTTTGCGCTTCGGTCGGGGCTACCGGCGGAACAGATGGGACTCGGGCACGCCTTTGAGATGAATCCGATGATTGAAGACGGATTCCTGTACGAGTTGGCTCAGGCGCAGATGGCGCGCGAAATCTTCCCAAACGCGCCGCTCAAGTACATGCCGCCGACGAAGCACATGACGGGGAACATCTTCCGCGGGCACGTACAGGACGCCTTGTTCAATCTCATTGGCATCATCACGCAACAGGGGATTCAATTGTTGGGCATGATGACGGAGCAGATTCACACGCCGCTGATCTATGACAGACACCTGGCGATTGAGAGCGCCAAGTACATCTTTAACAACGCGCGACACTTGGGCGATGAAATGGAGTTTAAGGCAGATGGCATCATCGTTCGGCGGGCGCAGACGGTCCTGCAGGAAGCCGTGGAATTGTTGGAGGAGATTGTGCACATCGGTTTCTTCGAGGCGCTTGTCGAGGGGACTGTTCGCTGACGTGAAGCGGACCATGACGGGCGGCAAAGGCCTGGCCGGTGTGGTCAAGCGCCATGCGGAATACTTTAACCCGTTTGAAGAACAACTGCGGCAAGAACTCGGATTGCAGCCAGCAAAGGTAGGGGTCAGGGCATGAGCGTCGATTACCGCACGCAAATTGCAAAGGTAGACTTGACACGCGTTCGTCCGTACGGCGATACGATGGACGATGGCAAGATGCAGCTGAGCTTTTCGCTTCCCGTTCCGGATGGCCCGGAGGCTGTCGAGGCTGCTCGCCAACTGGGCGCGAAGATGGGGCTGGCAGAACCCCACCGTGGTGCACCACGAAGACATCGGCGAAGACTTCACCTTCATCGTAATGTACGGGAACTGCATGCACACGGTCGACTACGCACATATCCAGGTTCCAAAAGTGGACAGTCCGCGCATGAACTTCTACGAGATCAATCAATTCATTCGCGAGCGGATCGGCCGCAAAATCACCGTCATCGGCGCCTGCACCGGAACGGACGCCCACACTGTCGGCATTGACGCCATCATGAACATGAAGGGATACAACGGCGAGTACGGCCTCGAACGATATCCTGAAATCCACGCGTACAACCTCGGTAGTCAGGTGGAAAACGAAGAGATGGTGCGCAAGGCCATCGAGTTGAAGGCCGACGCCTTGCTTGTGTCACAGGTGGTGACGCAGAAAGACGTGCACATCCACAACCTGAGTGCACTGGTCGACTTGCTGGAGGCCGAGGGACTGCGGCAGAAGTTGGTCCTGATTGCCGGTGGACCTCGCATTACACACGAGCTGGCGCTGGAACTCGGCTACGACGCAGGCTTTGGCCCAGGTACTCTTGCACCGGACGTGGCTTCGTTTGTGGTACAGGAGATGGTGCGGAGAGGCTTGGCGTAGTTCGTGTTCGAAGCGCACAGCGATGACGATGACGAGTGAGGAGTAAGGGGGGCGTCACTGGGCGCCTTTTCTTGTTGTGTTCTCACGTTGTCATCTCATGAAAACAATGGATAGGTCCAGACTTCCTTGCGATTCTGTTTGACGGTCATAAACGACCATCGTTCGCGTCATGTTATACCATTCATTCATTTCCAACAGTGGGGATTACTTAGAGTTCACAGACAGATGCGATTCATGGTATGTTTATCATGATAGATTAGGCGGGCTCGTAAAAATCCAAGAGCTCTTGTCCAAGCTTTGGGCAGTACGGGTCATTGATCCCGTCTCATATCAAGGAGACATTGTATGGGATTTGAAGAACCGACCGGTCGGTAGAATGGGAGGGGGAGCGACCGATGTGGTATGCAATTCAGGGGATTGTATTTGTGATTCTATTTGCCATCGCGCTGTATCTGTTTGGGTCCGCGGTCGCACAACGCGTCAAGTTTCTTTTGGCCGCAGCAAAGGATCCCACGCGCACCGACAGAAAAAAGGAGCGTGTATTAGGGTTCTTGAAGTATGTCCTTGGGCAGCGCAAAGTCATTGCAGAGCCGTCAGGGATTGGTCACTTCTTCATCTTCTGGGGATTCATCATCCTCGTCTTTGGCGACTTGGACTTTCTGTTCTACAACCTGACCAACATACATTTGCCGTGGGCAACCAACAACGTATACCTGTTTATTCAGGAACTGTTTTCGGCGTTTGTCCTGGTAGCCATTGTGGTAGGGTTGATTCGCCGTTACATCATCAAGCCGATGCGCGTCGAACAGACGTTTGAAGCCGGCTTTATCCTCGGTCTGATTATGACCATCGTGTTAACGTATTATGTCTCCACGGCGGCGGGTATGGCGGCAAACGGTGTGCATCCTGGCTGGGCTTCGCCCGTAGTCAACGCCATAGCCAGCGGCTTTGCTGGACTTCCCCACGGGACGCTGGTCGCTATCAAGGAGATTTTCTTCTGGCTGCACGCGCTTTGTTTGATGACGTTCCTCGTCTTCATTCCGAGATCCAAGCACTTGCACATGATCGGCGCGATGTTCAACTGGTATTTCCGCCGCCTTGACAGTCCGGGCAAGCTGACGAAGCTCGACCTGGAAGACGAAAGCATCGAAGAGTTCGGTGTCGGTCGCATTGAGCAGT
The DNA here is from genome assembly GCA_963788285.1 of uncultured Alicyclobacillaceae bacterium. Taxonomy (GTDB): domain Bacteria; phylum Bacillota; class Bacilli; order Alicyclobacillales; family Alicyclobacillaceae; genus Alicyclobacillus_A. Next base: position 161,490 of record CAWBGB010000007.1, on the reverse strand, counting down.
TCACGTGGAAGCAACTGTTAGACGGCTACGCATGCACCGAATGTGGCCGTTGCCACGTATCTTGTCCGGCCACGCTGAGCGGAAAACCGCTGTCACCGAAGTACGTCATCTTGAAAATGAAAGACCAAATTGTCAGCCAAGGGCCCGGATTGCTCGCTCAAATGGCGGCAGGCGCAGAGAACGTCGCCTCCGAGTCGCTCTTCGCACATACGTTTTCTGAAGAAGAAATCTGGGCTTGCACCACCTGCCGAGCTTGTGAGGAAGCTTGCCCCGTTGCCAATGAACACGTTCAGGCGATTGTGGACATGCGCCGCCACCTGGTGCTGACGGAAGGTAAGACCTCACCGGAAGTCTCCAAGGTGTTCTCGAACCTGGAGCGGCAGTCGAACGAATGGGGGATCAACCGCCGTGAACGCGCCGCGTGGGCGAAGGACCTTCCAGTGAAAACGATGGCGGAAGTGGACGGCCAGGCTGAATACCTGTTCTTCGTCGGAACCGCCGCTTCGTTTGACCAGCGCAACCAAAAGATTGCACAGGCGTTTGTCAAGATATTGCTTGCGGCTGGCGTTGACTTCGCGATTCTCGGCGCCGAAGAAGAGAGCGATGGTGACTCAGCTCGCCGCCTCGGCAACGAATTTTTGTACCAGGAGTTCGTTCAACGGAACATCGAGATTTTCAACACGTATGGCGTGAAGAAAATCATCACGACGGATCCACACGCGTTTAACACGTTCAAAAACGAATACCCGGACTTCGGCTTCGAAGCGGAGGTCTGGCACAGTACGCAGTTTGCAGCCAAGCTGTTGCAGGAAGGCAAGCTGAAGCCGAAGAAAGCGATTGAACAGACCATCACGTACCACGATTCGTGCTATCTGGGCCGGTACAACGACGTGTATGATCCACCGCGTTATATCCTCGAGTCCATCCCGGGTGTGAAGCTCGTGGAGATGGAGCGCAGTCGCAACAAGAGCATGTGCTGCGGCGCTGGCGGCGGCGGGATGTTCAAGGAGGAGACAGGGACGCGGATTAACGTCATGCGCGCGAGCCAGGCGATGGAGACGGGTGCGAGTATCGTAGGCACGGCTTGCCCGTACTGCATGACGATGTTGATTGACGGCACGAAAGCTAACGGGAAGGAAGACGACCTCGCCACGTACGATGTGATTGAACTGCTGGCGATGTCACTGGAGTTGTAATCGAGGGCCAGGACGAGTCAATTGGCTGTGTCGTTGTAAAATATGGGGACACCGAAATAGTCGGTGTCTTTCCTACTGATCAGGGTCTCGCAAAGTGTACAATAGAGTTGTGACGTCATTGGCGGTGCATCTATGTACCCGTGCAAATCCGAATCTATCAAAATGCATGAATGACGTGATAGTACTTTTTATTTTTGAGAATGCCTGAAAGCGATTACGCGGCGACAGCGGGAGGGATGTACGTGGCGAAGTCTGTGATTGTGAGTGCGGTTCGAACGCCGTTTGGGCGCTTCCAGGGTGGTTTGGCGAGTAAACGGGCAGTGGACCTCGGTGCCATTGCCATTCGGGAAGCCATGACGAGAGTGGCATTGAAGGCGGAGGAAGTGGATCAAGTCCTGATGGGGATGGTCCTGCAAGCCGGTGCAGGGCAAATCCCGTCGCGTCAGGCGGCGCGGTTGGCTGGGCTGCCGTGGGAGACGCCGAGTATCACCATCAATAAGGTGTGCGCTTCCGGACTGAGGGCCGTTACCCTGGCTGATTCTCTAATCCGGGCAGGCGACATTCGGGTTGCGGTCGCAGGTGGGATGGAGAGTATGTCGAATGCGCCCCACGCCTTGCAAGGTGTCCGCACGGGCCTGCGGATGGGCGACGGCGCTGTGATTGACCTGATGATCCACGATGGGTTGCAATGTGCGTTTCACAACGTCCACATGGCCGTCCTCGGCAGCCGCGTCGCTAAAGAATACGAAATCACGCGGGAAATGCAGGACGCGTGGGCGTTGCGCAGCCACCAACGAGCCGTTGCGGCCATTCAGTCCGGCGTGTTCGTGGACGAAATCGTCCCAGTCACTGTCGAGACGAAGAAGCAGACTGTGACCGTCAAGGACGACGAAGCGCCGAGAGCGGACACGTCGCGGGAGAGATTGGCGGCGTTGCCGCCGGTGTTCACGAAAGACGGCACCATCACCGCGGGCAATGCGCCTGGGGTCAACGACGGTGCAGGGGCGCTGGTGGTCATGTCCGAAGACTACGCAAAGGAAACCGGCCGCGAACCGTTGGCCTACATCCTTGGCTATGCAGAGGTGGCTGCCGAGGCGGCGTACATCGCCACGACACCAGCGCTCGCCATCCAAAAATTGTTGGCGAAGACAGGGTACGCACTGTCTGACATCGACTTGTTTGAAGTGAACGAAGCGTTTGCTGCAGTGACTCTAACTTCTGGAAAAATACTTGGCTGGGATGAGGAAAAGGTAAATGTGAACGGTGGGGCGGTTGCGCTTGGACACCCCATTGGCGCCAGTGGTGCCCGCATTCTGATGCACCTGGTGTATGAATTGAAGCGACGCGGTGGTGGCCTTGGGATTGCCGCCATCTGCAGCGGTGCCGCGCAAGGAGATGCAGTTCTGGTAGAAGTACCAAATCTATAGAGAGGGTGGAGAGTTTTGGCACGTTCTATTGGTAAAGTACTGGTCGTAGGAGCTGGACAAATGGGCAACGGCATAGCCCAAGTTGCAGCGCAGGCAGGACTTGAGGTGGTTCTCAATGACATCAAGCAGGAGTTCGTCGAACGCGGATTCTCGAATATTCGCAAAAACCTGCTGCGGAACGTGGAAAAGGGTAGGCTCTCCGGAGACGCCATGGAGAGCGTGCTCGGCCACATCACCTTGTCGACGTCGTTGCAGGACGGCCATGATTGCGACATGGCGATTGAAGCGGCCACGGAAAACATGGAGATTAAGCTCAATATCTTCCGCCAACTGGATGAAATCCTTCCGGCACACGCCATCTTGGCGAGCAACACGTCGTCACTGCCCATCACGGAGATCGCGGCGGTGACGAAACGGCCAGAGCAGGTGATTGGCATGCACTTCATGAACCCGGTCCCGGTCATGAAGCTAGTCGAAATCATCCGCGGCCTCGCGACCAGCGATGAAGTCTATGAGACGGTGCACAATCTGGCGGTTCAAATGGGCAAGACAGCTGTCGAAGTCAACGACTTCCCGGGCTTTGTATCCAACCGCGTGTTGATGCCGATGATTAACGAAGCGATTTACTGTGTCTACGAAGGTGTCGCGACACCGGAAGCGATTGATGAAGTAATGAAACTCGGCATGAACCACCCGATGGGACCGCTGACTCTCGCTGACTTCATCGGTCTGGACACGTGCCTGGCCATCATGGAGGTGCTCTATGAAGGGTTTGGCGACTCCAAGTACCGTCCCTGCCCACTGTTGCGTAAGTATGTGAAGGCAGGTTGGCTCGGTCGCAAGACGGGGCGTGGATTTTACACGTACACCTAACGGGGATTGCGCTGCGTACACGAGGCTTTGTGAATCATACAGACGAGGTGTGGGAATATGGCGGAAGACCGATATGTGGAACTTCATGTAGACGGACAGATTGGCACCATTACGTTGCGCAGGGAAAAGCAGTTGAATGCCTTAAACCAGACTGTCCTCGCGCAACTAAATCAGGTACTGGACCAGCTTGAGGTACGCTCGGAAGTGCGGGCGGTTCTGTTGCGCGGCGAAGGTCGTGCGTTTGCAGCGGGAGCGGACATCGCAGAGATGGCCTCCTTGGCCCCGGTGGCTGCAGAACAGTTCGCGCGGCTGGGACAGGCAGTTTTCAGCAAATTGGAGAAACTTCCGCAACCCACCATTGCGCTTGTGCACGGGTACGCATTGGGCGGCGGAATGGAACTTGCCATGGCTTGCGACATCCGAATCGCGGCCGAAGGGACGAAGTTTGGACAACCGGAAGTCACCCTGGGCGTCATTCCCGGGTTCGGCGGCAGTCAACGCCTGCCGCGCATTGTCGGGCAAGGCAACGCGCTGAAACTGTTGTTGACCGGAGGCATGATTGACGCCACAGAGGCACATCGCATTGGCCTTGTGAGCGAAGTGGTGCCCATGAGGAACTTGCTGCTAGAGGTCGCGCGATGGCGGAGCAACTCAGCGGGCTTGCGCCGAAGGCGTTGGCATGGGTGAAACATGCCGTGTATGAAGGGGTCGAATTGGACCAGACAAGGCTTGGCGTACGAGGCGTCTTTGTTCGGCCTGTGCTTTTCCACGAATGACCAGAAGCAAGGGATGGAAGCCTTTTTAGCGAAGAGAAAACCGGCCTTTGAAGGGAAGTAGACACCATGAACTTCGAATTTACCACCGAACAGACGGAACTTCGCAACTTGGTTCGAACGTTCGCCCGGGAAGTGATTGCCCCGCGCGCTGCGGAGATTGACGAGAAGGATGAATTTCCGCGTGACATCCTGCGCAAAATGGGCGAACTCGGCATCATGGGACTGCCCATTCCAGAAGAGTGGGGCGGTGTCGGAGCGGATTTCCTCTCGTACATCTCAGCGATTGAAGAAATCTCGTACGCTTCAGCCACGGTCGGCGTGATTCTCGCGGTTCACACGTCGGTTGGAACGTTTCCCATCGTGTACTTCGGCAGCGAAGAACAGAAGCGCAAATTTGTGCCGAAGTTGGCGGCCGGTGAATGGTTGGGTGCATTCGCGTTGACAGAGCCGAACGCCGGATCTGACGCGTCGTCCATCCGCACCAGGGCGGTGTTGGATGGCGACCACTACGTGCTCAACGGCAGCAAGATGTTCATCACCAACGGCGGCGAGGCCGATGTGTACTGTGTTTTCGCGGTCACCGACCCGAAACGTGGCAATCGCGGGATCACCGCGTTTCTGGTGGAGAAGGACACGCCTGGATTTCGGGTCGGCAAGAAGGAGAAGAAAATGGGCCTGAACGGATCTGCCACGTGCGAGCTCCTCTTCGAAGATGCCCGTGTGCCCGTGGAAAACCGCTTGGGCAACGAAAACGAAGGTTTTTCCATCGCCATGCGCTTGTTGGACGCTGGGCGTATCGGGATTGCCGCGCAAGGCTTGGGTATTGCCCGCGCTGCCTTTGACGCAGCCAATCGCTACGTGCGAGAGCGCAAGCAATTTGGTCAGGAAATCTTCCAGTTTCAAGGAATCCAGTTCATGTTGGCTGATATGGCCACGAAGATTGAAGCGGCCAAATGGCTCGTGTACCACGCGGCACACCTTCGTCAACAGGGCAAGCCGTGTGCCAAGGAGGCCTCCATGGCGAAGCTATTCGCTACCGATACAGCGATGCAAGTGACCACCGATGCTGTCCAGCTCTTAGGTGGCTACGGGTACGTCAAGGAGTACAATGTGGAGCGCTACATGCGGGACGCGAAGGTCACGCAGATCTACGAAGGCACCAACCAAATTCAACGCATTGTGATTGCTCGGCATTTGCAACATTAGGCTGTAGGTGGTCTCCACGAGTTAGCGTCGGGACAAATGTGCGGCAGGGCCGCCTTTGCAGCAGGTCAGAAAAAGGGAGAGAGCACAGTGAACTTTCAACTAGACAAGGAACATGAACAACTTCGCGCCCTCGTTCGTGAATTTGCGGAGAACGAGGTGGCACCAGGTGCTGCAGAGCGGGACGAAGCAGAGCGTTTCGACCGCGAACTGTTCGACAAGATGGCGGAGATTGGATTGACGGGAATCCCCTGGCCGGAGGAGTACGGTGGTGCAGGGATGGACTTTCTCGGCTATGTCATTGCAGTGGAAGAATTGTCTCGCGTCTGCGCATCGACTGGTGTCTGCCTCTCGGCGCACACGAGTCTCGCCGGATGGCCGATTTACAAGTTTGGCACGGAGGAACAAAAGCAAAAGTACCTGCGGCCCATGGCAGAAGGCAAGTGGCTCGGTGCGTACGGACTGACCGAACCGGGATCCGGATCGGACGCGGCTGGCATGCGCACCACTGCCAAGAAGGACGGAGACAGCTACATCCTGAACGGCAGTAAGATATTCATCACCAACGGCGGGCCTGCGGAGGTCTACGTGGTGTTCGCCTTGACCGATCCAGAAAAACGCACGCGCGGTATCACGGCGTTCATCGTGGAGAAAGGGACACCGGGTTTCACCATTGGCAAAAAGGAAAAGAAGATGGGCATTCGCGCCTCCACAACGGTGGAACTCATCTTCGACAACTGTCGAATTCCGGCGGAAAATCGCCTGGGTGAAGAAGGCTTTGGGTTCAAGATTGCCATGATGACGCTCGACGGCGGCCGCAACGGCATTGCCGCCCAAGCCGTGGGGATTGCCCAAGGCGCCTACGAATTGGCTCGGAACTACGCGCGTGAGCGCAAGCAGTTTGGCAAGCCGATTGCGGATCAGCAGGCGATACAATTTAAACTCGCAGACATGGCCACGAAAATCGAAGCCGCGCGGTTGTTGACCTACCAGGCGGCGTGGTTGGAATCCCAAGGGTTGCCGTACGGCAAAGCTTCTGCGATGAGTAAGGTGTTCGCGTCCGACACGGCGATGGAAGTGACCACAGAAGCGGTACAGGTGTTTGGCGGTTATGGGTTTATCCGCGAGTACCCAGTGGAACGCTACATGCGCGACGCCAAGATTACGCAGATTTACGAGGGAACCAACGAAATTCAGCGGCTCGTCATCGCTCGCAACATCCTCGCAGAGCAATAGACTGCAGCTTTCATGGTAAACTGTCTCTTGTCTGACCAACCATTTCGGCAGGCAACCTCGGTATTCTGGAGGTGTCACGGTGCACCCGATAGTGCAACGAGTGATTCAGGGTGATAAGCGCGCGATTGCACGCGCGCTGACCCTGATTGAAAACGACGACGACAGCAAGCGTGAGTTGCTGCAAGGATTTTACCCGTACGCGGGGCGGGCGCACATTGTCGGCTTTACGGGATCGCCGGGGGCAGGAAAGAGTACGCTCGTCGACCAGGTGATTGCGTACCTTCGAGCGCTGGGGAAGCGAGTCGGGGTTCTCGCTGTGGACCCCTCCAGCCCATTCAGCGGTGGGGCATTGCTCGGTGATAGGGTACGCATGATCCGACACAGCAGCGATGCGGGGGTTTACATACGCAGCATGGGCAGTCGCGGCAGTCTCGGTGGACTGGGAAGGTCCACGCGGGAGATGCTCTACGCACTTGAAGCGTATGGATGCGACGTCATTCTACTGGAGACGGTCGGCGTCGGACAGTCTGAATTGGACGTGATGACCGTAGCGGACACTGTCGCGTTGGTTCTGACGCCAGGATCTGGAGACCACGTGCAAACGGCCAAGGCTGGTATCATGGAAATTGCCGACGTGTTCGTGGTCAACAAGCAAGAACTGCCGGGCGCGGATGCGCTGGTCCGCGAGCTGCAGTTGATGCTGCACGATAAGCGGCAGTTCCGCGAAGATTGGAAGAACCCGATTGTGCGGACCAGTGCCACGACCGGAGAAGGCATCGAACAACTTTGGGCAGAAATGACCCGACACTATGAACACATCCGCAACCACGGTTATCTAGCCCAGCGAAGAAAGCAGCGCCACATGGAGGAGACCATAAAACTGGTAGAGACTGCGTTCGCCAAATACCTTCGGGCGCGTGCCGCATCAGACGAATCTTGGCGGAGCGTTCTGATGGACGACCTGCAGGCGGATCCCTACATCGCTTCTGAAAAAATCCTGCGCGACTTGCCGTGGATTCGCTTGTGAAATAGGTATGTGGATGTGATATAATTCCCTTATTTGATTTGCACATCTGAGGTTCGCGGTCTGCTTTCACCCTTGTAGCGTTGTGTAAAACGCTCGTGCGTCAAACAGCACACGTTTTCTCTATTTCGGTCTCTATGTTTCGGAGAATAAATTGACTTCTCCGTGTCTATACTTGGGGAATCGCGGGCGCTTGGCAGCAAGGGAGGTTCACGGATGACAGTAGCCATTTCCAAATCCACGGAAGAGATTCGCGAGATGCCGCTCGTCGAATTGGCGTGTGAGATCTTAAAGGCGAAGAAAGAACCTTACTACTTCCGTGATTTAATGGCAGAGATTCAGCAGTTGCGGGGCATGAGTGACGACGAAGTGATGGACGTCATCGCGCGCCTGTATACGGAAATTAACATCGATGGTCGATTCGTCTGTATCGGCCAGAACGTATGGGGCCTGAAACGCTGGTACCCAGTGGATAAGGTCGCCGACCGGGCGCCGTCCAACAAAAAGTTTGTACGTGCCAGCGGCGATGCGTTTAGCGACGACGACGAAGATTTGCTCGATGATTATGATGAAGAGCTGGAAACCGAAGATCTCGAAGATGTGGAAGACCTCGCACTCGTAGACGACGAAACCGATGAATTTGCAGCAGTGGATGAAGACGAAGAGGAAGATGTCGACTTCGTCGAGGAGGAAGAGGCTGAGGATGAGTTGGAGGAACTCGCCGAGGACGAAATCGACGAGGAGGAAGAAGAAGACTGACTGCTTCGGCTGGCGGGCAGAAACACTCCATCTAGTCGTGATGAACCACTCTAGAGGAATTTTGCAAATCACTCATGTATGACTGAGAAATGAATACAAGGCTGCGTTCTGGTCGCAGGTGACCAGAACGCTGTTTTTGTGTGAAGTGCGGATATAAGGAGGAGCCAGTATGGCCAAGTTTATCTTTGTCACGGGCGGTGTCGTCTCCGGTCTAGGAAAAGGCATTACTGCCGCATCCCTCGGACGACTTTTGAAAAATCGTGGTTTGAACGTCACCATTCAAAAATTCGACCCTTACATCAACATTGACCCAGGCACGATGAGCCCACTTCAGCACGGGGAGGTTTTCGTCACCGAAGACGGCGCGGAAACGGACCTCGACCTCGGCCATTATGAACGGTTTATTGACATTAATCTCACCTCTGCAAACAACGTCACCAGCGGAAAGATTTACTGGTCCGTCATTTCCAAGGAACGCCGCGGCGATTACCTCGGCGGCACGGTACAGGTCATCCCTCACGTGACCAACGAAATCAAAGAGCGGATTCTCAAGGCAGCAGCCCCCCAGACCGACATTGTGATCACAGAAATTGGTGGTACGGTCGGCGATATTGAAAGCCTTCCGTTCCTGGAAGCTATACGCGAGTTAAAAAGTGAAGTGGGGCGCGAAAACGTCTGCTACATTCACGTGACCTTGATTCCCTACCTGTCCATGAGCGGTGAAGTCAAGACAAAACCGACCCAGCACAGTGTCGCCGAGTTGCGTAGCATCGGCATCAATCCACACATTATCGTTTGTCGCACGGAAGTCCCGCTCACTGCGGACGTGAAAAAGAAAATCGCGCAGTTCTGCGACACCGATTTGGATTCGGTGATTGAAAACCGCGACATCGAAGTGCTGTACGAGGTGCCACTCCATTTGCGGAAGGAGGGCTTCGATGACATCGTCCTCAAGCACCTGAACATGACCGCGCCAGAACCGGATCTGACGGAATGGACCGCGATGGTCAATCGCATCAAGAATTTGGACAAGCAAGTCCGAATTGCGGTGGTGGGCAAGTACGTTGCACTTCCGGACGCCTACGCTAGCGTATCGGCTGCGCTCCACCACGGTGGCTATGAGAACAGCGCCAACGTGGAAATCAACTGGATCCAGTCCGAAGACGTCACAGAAGACAACGTGGCCGAATTGCTTCAAGGCGCGGACGGAATCCTGGTGCCGGGCGGATTTGGCGACAGGGGTATTGAAGGGAAAATCGCCGCTGCCCGCTATGCCCGTGAGAACCACATTCCGTTCTTCGGGATTTGCCTGGGTATGCAGATTGCGGTCGTTGAATTCGCACGGAACGTGGCTGGATTGACTGGCGCAAACAGCAGTGAAATTATGCCGGACACGCCCTACCCCGTAATTGACCTATTGCCAGAGCAAAAGGAAGTGGAAGATAAAGGCGGTACCATGCGACTCGGCGGATACGCTTGCCGACTGGTGCCGGATTCTTTCTCTGGAAAGGCCTACGGCAGCACGTGGGTGACTGAGCGGCACAGGCACCGGTACGAGTTTAACAACACCTATCGGCAAACGTTGGAGGAAAGCGGATTGCGTATCGCTGGGACGTCGCCAGACGGTCGGCTCGTGGAAATTGTCGAGATTCCGGATCATCCTTGGTTTGTGGGCGTACAGTTCCATCCAGAGTTCACGTCGCGCCCCAATCGCGCCCAACCTTTGTTTCGTGAGTTTATCCGCGCGGCATTGCAAAGGCGGTCTTAATCGAAAAATGAACGGAAAGCCGGAGGCGTCTCCGGCTTTTTTTTCACTTATCGAATCGAATTCCTCGATCCATACGGAAAAATGAAGGAATTTTGCAACATTTGCAGAAGAAAGCAAAGTCAGCCCCTGCTTATATCACTCAGGGATGTGAACGATTCTCACTTTGTCCCCACAGATCCGTCGCGGGACGGTGGCTAAGGGAGGCAGTGACGTTGTCGAAAAAAATTCTGATTGTGGACGATCAATTTGGTATCCGCGTGCTTTTGCAGGAAGTACTCGTTCAGGAAGGCTACAAGGTGTTTCAAGCGCCGAACGGCCCAACAGCGCTTGAAATTGTGCAAACTCAGTCGCCAGACCTCATTTTGCTGGACATGAAAATTCCAGGCATGGATGGTCTCGAGATCTTACGAAACATCCGCAAAATGGAGGCGGATACCAAAGTCATCATGATGACCGCCTACGGGGAACTCGATTTGATTCAGGAAGCCATGGAAATGGGGGCCCTAGCGCACTTCACGAAGCCGTTTGACATTGATGAACTCCGTCAAGCGGTGAACGCACAACTGGTCGGGTGATAGAGCATGGCAGGCACAGGTCAAACGAAAACATATGAAAGTCTCATTCGCGTTCGCATGAGTGAACATGATGCACATTACGGTGGACGCCTTGTAGACGGCGCGAGGATGCTGTCGCTGTTTGGTGACGTGGCGACGGAGTTGTTGATTCAATGCGATGGAGATGAGGGACTCTTTGTGGCTTATGACTGCGTGGAGTTCAAAGCGCCAGTGTACGCCGGAGATTACATCGAAGCGCGCGGAAAAATCACCCGAATTGGGAATACGTCACGCCAGATGGAGTTCACCGCATACAAGGTGATTGAAGCCAGCATCGATCCGAACGTCCCGTCGGCGGCTCGCGTCCTCGACCAACCGATTTTGGTTACATACGCTACAGGCACATGTGTCGTACCTTTGGACAAACAACGGACGCGAAATTACACCTGATATGGTTCCTGGCGCACGGTTCAGTCGGACAGGTGCGCCAGGCATTTTGTGTTGCAGAGCGGAGGGGGGTAGGTCATGGACAAACTTATCATTACAGCGGCCGTCGTCGGAGCCGAGATCACGCGGGATCAACAGCCGAATTTGCCCATCACACCAGAAGAAATTGCAGATGCTGCGTATGCGTGTTATCAGGCGGGGGCTAGTATTTGTCACCTGCACGTACGCAATGATGACGGCACACCGACACAGGATAAAGAACGCTACCGCGCAACCATCGCCGAGATCCGCAAACGCTGCGATATCATTGTTCAGGTCTCCACAGGCGGCGCAGTCGGGATGACTTCGGAAGAGCGCCTGCAGCCGATTGAACTGAATCCGGAAATGGCCACACTCACCTGCGGTACAGTCAATTTCGGGGATGACGTCTTCTGGAACGGGCCAAAAGATCTTGAACGGTTTGCGTACATACTGAAAACCCACCGAGTGAGACCGGAGTTTGAGATTTTTGACACAGGCATGGTGAGCAACGCGCTCAACCTGTACCGCAAAGGTTTGGTGGAACCTCCGTTCCACTTCGACTTCGTCCTCGGTGTCCCTGGGGCGCTCCCCGCGTCTGCGAAGAACTTGTTGTTCCTCGTAGAATCGCTACCTGAGGGAGCCACGTGGTCGGTGGCAGGAATCGGCCGCCACCAGCTACCCATGGCTACCTTGGCCATCGTGCTTGGTGGCCACGTGCGCGTTGGATTTGAGGACAACATCTATTATCGGAAAGGCGAGTTAGCGCAAAGCAACGCGCAACTGGTTGAGCGCGTGGCGCGGCTTGCAGCGGAGTTGGACAGGCCCCTCGCTACGCCTGACGAAGCACGAAAAATTTTAGGTATTCCTCGCTGACGCTTCACCGCGTTTCCCCAGGCCTTCATGAGTGCTATCATAAGGACGGAACAATGTCGGAACACTGGACATGACAGACCGACACAAGTAAGGAGTGGAGTCAACGATGAAACTGTTTATCGACACTGCCAACACTGCAGAGATTCGTAACGCGGCGGAAATGGGCATTTTGAGTGGCGTCACCACGAATCCCTCGCTGGTCGCCAAAGAAGGACGGGACTTTATCGAGGTTCTGAAAGAAATCACCACCATCGTCGACGGCCCCATCAGTGCCGAAGTCGTAAGCCTCGATGCGGACAGCATGGTTGAAGAAGGATTGCCGTTGGCGGAAATCCACGAAAACATTGTCATCAAGGTACCGATGACCGCTGAAGGGTTGAAGGCGGTACATCGCTTTGCGAAGCGCGGTATTAAGACCAACGTGACCTTGGTCTTCAGTGCAAACCAGGCGTTGTTAGCCGCGCGTGCAGGGGCGACGTTTGTAAGCCCGTTCATCGGTCGTCTCGACGATATTAGCTTTGACGGCGTTGAACTGATTCAGGACATCGCCACCATCTTCGACATCCATGCGATTGACACGGAAATCATCGCTGCATCTATCCGCCACCCGATGCACGTGACACAGGCCGCGAAGGCCGGGGCGCACATTGCAACCTGCCCGTACAACGTGCTCGACAAAATGATCAAGCATCCACTGACAGACCAAGGGATTGAACGGTTCCTCGCGGACTGGAGCACCGTTTCCAAGAAGTAAACTGTGAGGCTATGCAAGGGCGGCGGGGCCAAGTCCGGTCTGTCGCCCTTCATTTTGTGAGGGAGAGTGTGAAAAAAGATGATGGACGCAACACAAATTATTGAATTCATCCGTACCAGTGAGAAGAAAACGCCGGTCAAGGTGTACCTCAAGGGCCGACTGCAAGACATTCCGTTCCCAACCACTGTACAAACGTTTCTTTCTGGAGAAGCGGGGGTCGTGTTCGGGGAATGGAAAGACATCGCACTTCTACTGGAACAGTACAAAGGCAGCATTGACGACTTTGTCGTGGAAAGCGATCGCCGCAATTCCGCCATCCCACTGTTGGACACCAAGAATGTGCACGCGCGGATTGAGCCGGGCGCCATCATCCGCGACCAAGTGACTATCGGTGACAACGCGGTCGTCATGATGGGGGCGGTCATCAACATCGGTGCCGTGATTGGCGAAGGAACCATGATTGATATGAATGCCGTCATCGGTGGGCGTGGAACCATCGGGAAAAACTGTCACATCGGTGCTGGGGCTGTTATTGCTGGCGTCATTGAACCGCCATCTGCGAAACCTGTGGTTATTGAGGACAACGTTCTCGTGGGTGCGAACGCCGTCATTTTGGAAGGCGTCACCGTCGGTGCTGGATCTGTCGTGGCTGCAGGGGCCATTGTCACCGAAGATGTGCCGCCGAACGTGGTTGTCGCTGGTGTTCCGGCCCGCGTGATCAAACAGATTGACGAAAAAACCCAGTCGAAAATTGAAATTAAGCAAGAGCTGCGGCAACTATGAGCGTCAAGATTCCGTTCTCACTGACAGAGATCCGTCGACAATTACACCAAATCCCCGAACCGGGGTTTGAGGAGTTTAAGACCCAGAAGTTTTTGTTGGAGCACATTCAAGCGCTGCCGCAGGAACGAATGGACGTGCGCACATGGCGTACTGGGATCCTGGTCAAGGTGAAGGGGACAAACCCACGGCAGACGTTGGCGTACCGTACGGACATTGACGGATTGCCGATTGAAGAACAGACGTCGTACGATTTCAAGTCCATACATCCGGGCTATATGCATGCTTGTGGACACGACGTGCACATGGCTATCGCGCTCGGTGTACTTGAACACTTTGTTCAGCATCCCATTCCGGACGACCTGGTTGTCATCTTTCAGCCGGCTGAGGAAGGGCCGGGCGGAGCGTTGCCCATGCTGCAAAGTGAGGTGTTTCAAACATGGCGGCCGGATCACATCCTCGCTTTGCACATTGCGCCGGAGTACCCAGTAGGTACGATTGCCACACGACCTGGCATCCTTTTCGCAAACACATCTGAGCTGTTCATTGACCTGGAAGGAACCGGCGGGCATGCCGCATTTCCACACACTGCAAACGACATGGTTGTGGCTGCCGCCCATCTCGTCACGCAACTGCAATCTATCGTAGCGAGAAATGTGAACCCGCTGGACTCTGCCGTCGTCACCGTCGGGAAGATCACCGGGGGAACGAAGCAGAACATCATCGCTGAGCACGCGCGGTTGGAAGGGACCATCCGCACGTTGTCCGCTGAGGCGATGACCCAGATCAAGGCCAGGATTGAGGCGCTTGTGAAAGGTATCGAGATTGGATTTAGTTGCAGAGCCAAGATTGATTACGGCAGCAACTATCGGCAAGTGTACAACGATAAACGTCTGACGACAGAGTTCATGTCTTGGGTGCAGCGTGATGGCGCCGCTACTTTGGTGGAGTGCAGGGAGGCGATGACGGGGGAAGACTTTGGATATTTCCTCGACGCCATCCCCGGTTTCATGTTTTGGCTGGGCGTGCAAACCCCATACGGATTGCACCACGCCAAAATTGAACCGGACGAACGAGCCATTGAGGTCGCCGTCCGGGTGGTCACGCGCTACATCGAGTGGAAGTCGAATCAGTGACGGCTTCGGGCTGTGAGGTTTTGGAGGAATTCCTCCATCCTATCACAGCCTTCTTTTAGTTCTTTACGGCTGCATGCGTACGAAATTCGGATGTACCCTTCTCCAAATCGAGAGAACGCGTCTCCCGGTACAACCGCCACACCGCCTTCCTTCAACAGCCGTGTGGCAAAGTCGAGGGAACTGAGGCCGAACTTCTGAATGGATGGGAATATGTAAAACGCACCCTCAGGCTTGACGACGTCCATGCCCATGGCGGTTAGGCGTTGGAAGACGTAATCGCGCCGCCACCTATACTCGTCCCGCATCGGGCGTGCGTCATCTTGGCCACAGTTCAGCGCTTCAAGTGCCGCGTACTGTGCGACAGACGTAGCGCACGTCACATTATACTGATGCACTTTCAGCATGTGGCGTGTAATTTCGCGAGGCGCGAAGGTGAAACCGATGCGCCATCCGGTCATCGAATGGGACTTGGACAAGCCGTTGATGACAATGGTCTTCTCACGCATCCAAGGATACGATGCAATCGACTGGTGATGGCCGTCAAAGATGAGTTCGCTGTATATCTCATCCGCTACCACGAAGATGTCCTTGTCACGCAGCAACTCGGCAATGCCGCCCAGTTCCTCCTTGGTGAGAACACAGCCAGTCGGATTTGACGGATAAGGCAGTACAATGCAACGCGTCCGCGGTGTGATGTACAGTTTCAGTAGCTGGGCTGTCAGTTTAAATCCAGACTTGGTCGTGTCCACGAATAGCACTTTCGCGCCGCAGAGGCGGGCGACCGACTCATACCCCGGGTATACAGGCCCTGGGAGAATGACCTCCGCTCCTTCCGTTAGAATGGTACGGAAAGCGATGTCAATGGCTTCGCTTGCGCCAATGGTGGTGATGATTTCGTCTTCCGGGTTGTACTCGAGACCATAGCGGTTCGAAACAAAGTTGCTGGCGGCCCGACGCAGTTCCAACAGACCGGCGTTATGCGTGTACTTGCTGCGGTTTTCCTCAACGGCGCGGATACCTGCCGCTCTCACGTGTTCCGGTGTTGGAAAATCTGGTTGTCCGATAGTGAACGAAATGGCACCCGGGTATTGGCTGACCAAGTTGGAAAATCGGCGGATGCCAGAGATCTCAATATTCTTGACGCGCGGGTTCAGTAAGTGCTCCATGCGGTCACCTCAAATCATCAGCCTTCATCCTAGCAAGAACACCTACCTTGCTTTCTTACAACACTGTAATCCAAACAGAATCCATCGTCCAGGCAATGACTGCTTTCAGAAGTTCGGATCTGAGATTATAACCTTGGATGAATTGGCTCTGTCTACGGTGGCGATAATCAGAAATGCAACGCGCCAGAAAGCGAGGCGCTTGCTCTGCGATGGGATCTTCTTACTTGTTTCTTGCAAAAGAGTATGTCACATTCAATGAAATGTGATATCATACAAGCGGGGGAATGAAACCACATACATATACGTGGCTGCCTTGATGTACGGAAAATGAATGCTCCAGGAGATGAGAACGGCTGTGGATCGGGAACTTGCATTGGAAATTGTACGCGTCACGGAAATGGCCGCATTGAGCTGCGCCCGCTGGATGGGCCGTGGGCGGAAAAATGAAGCGGATGCCGCTGCGACCAACGCGATGCGCGAGATGTTTGACACGGTGCAAATGGATGGAACTGTGGTGATTGGCGAGGGAGAGATGGACGAGGCCCCGATGTTGTACATCGGCGAACGCGTCGGATCCGGTACAGATCAAGCGGTCGACGTCGCGGTGGATCCGCTCGAGGGCACGAACATCCTCGCGAAAGGCTTGTGGAACGCCATGTCCGTTGTTGCGGTGGCGCCGAAAGGGACGCTGTTGCATGCTCCGGACATGTACATGGATAAGATTGCGGTTGGACCGAAGGCGAGAGGGAAGATTCACCTGGATGCGTCGGTGCAGGAAAATCTACAAGCTGTAGCAAAAGCCACAGACAAGGATATCTCCGATGTGGTAGCTGTGATCCTTGACAGGCCGCGTCATGAGCATATCATAGAACAAGTCAGGGCCGCTGGTGCACGGATTAAGCTGATTTCCGACGGCGATGTTGCAGCCGCAGTCAACACGGCGTTTGAGGACACGGGCGTGGACATTCTGTTTGGTTCGGGAGGCGCGCCGGAGGGCGTTCTGGCAGCTGCCGCCTTGAAGTGCCTGGGCGGAGAACTGCAAGGTCGTTTGCTTCCGGAAAACGATGATCAGCGGGCGCGATGTAGAGCGATGGGGCTCGAAGATATCAACAAAGTCCTCACAATGGACGACCTCGTCAAGGGCGATGACGCCATCTTTGCAGCGACAGGTGTCACGGACGGTGAACTATTGCGAGGTGTCCGCTTCATCGGGAAGTCTCGTGCACGGACCCACTCGCTTGTGATGAGAGCCAAGACAGGCACGGTTCGTTTTATTGAAGCCACCCACGATTTATCGCGGAAACCACTTCCAAAAGCGGGCGGGTGACTCCCTCCCAGGACGTGTTACCCCCTCAACAGTTCCATCTGAACCTATGTACGTATTTGCTGTGCAAGCATAGGATAGGATTGACTGGGTAAACATGATATAATGCAGACGGCTTGTGGGCCGTGCCCTGCAAGCCACGGATTGGAGAATCGGGGGACGCCTATTGGATATTCACGAATTAGAATCGAAAAAGCTTACGGAGCTGTACCAGTACGCGAAGGAGTTCCAGATCCCCTACTACGGGAACATGAAGAAAAAGGAACTGATTTTCGCGATATTGAAAGCGCAGGCTGAGAAAGACGGATTGATGTTTGCTGAAGGCGTACTTGAAATCATGCAGGACGGATACGGGTTCTTGCGCCCGGTCGGATACCTGCCGAGCGCGGAAGACATCTACGTCGCCGCATCACAGATACGAAGGTTTGACCTTCGAACAGGGGATTTGGTCTCCGGGAAAGTGAGACCGCCAAAGGAAAATGAGCGGTACTTCGGGCTCCTGCATGTCGAAGCGGTCAACGGAGTCAGTCCGAACCTCGCTGCAGAAAGACTTCACTTCCCAGCCCTCACTCCACTGTTTCCTCAGAAACGAATGCAATTGGAAACCACACCGGATCGGATTGCAACGCGCATTATTGATTTGTTTGCGCCCGTTGGCTTTGGCCAACGCGGTTTGATTGTGGCGCCGCCAAAGGCCGGAAAAACGCTGCTTTTGAAGGAAATCGCGCACAGTGTGGCGACGAACTATCCAGATGCGACGCTGCTGGTGCTGTTGATTGACGAACGGCCGGAAGAAGTCACAGACATGCAACGGTCTGTGAAAGGTGAAGTGATAGCTTCCACGTTTGACGAAGTACCGGAAAACCATATTAAAGTGGCGGAATTGGTGCTGGAACGCGCGTTGCGCCTGGTTGAACACAAAAAGGACGTGGTCATCCTGCTCGACAGTATCACGCGTCTGGCACGTGCGTACAACCTCGTGGTGCCACCCAGTGGTCGTACGCTGTCTGGTGGTATTGATCCGGCTGCGTTCCATCGACCGAAGCGCTTCTTTGGCGCCGCGCGCAACGTGGAGGAAGGCGGTAGCCTGACAATTCTCGCCACAGCGTTGATTGACACTGGGTCACGTATGGACGACGTCATTTACGAAGAGTTTAAAGGTACCGGCAACTTGGAACTGCACTTGGATCGGCGGCTTGCCGAGAAGCGTGTATTTCCTGCGCTCGACATTCGACGCTCCGGTACACGCCGCGAAGAGTTACTGTTGCCGAAGGAAACGCTCGAAAAGATATGGGCCATCCGCAAGACGATGGGGGACAATCAAGACTTTACGGAATTGTTCATCCGCAAGTTCAAGCATTACAAGACCAACGAAGAATTCCTCCAAGGGCTGGAACTGCAAAAGGAGAAGAAGGCCTAACGCCCGTCGGCTTAGTGCCGACGGAGTCTTCTCGGTTTTGGTTGGAGTGCTATCAGAAAGAGGATGTATTCTGTGAAACAACCATTACTCGTATACGCCAATGACCGCGGAGAAGTGATGAACCACAGTGTTTACCTGCCAACAGGCCGGACGGGCAGTTTTCTGACCGATGTCGAGCCTTCGGAGTGGATTCCTCTTCCGAAAGGTGCAACACTAGCATGGTTGCCTGGAACCTACGTGATTGGCGTGGATCCGGAGACAGGACAAATGAAAAAGCTCAGTGACCGCTATTTCGCGGTCGGTGCGTTGCTGCCGCAGGGATTCACGCGACTGTACCTCCCAGGGTATGTGAAGCGGGGGAAAGACGCCGAAACGTTGCCTTTGTTTGGCTATACTGCTGTTGGTTGGCTGGACGGAGAGTTTGTGGTTGCCGCTGATGCGACCGACAATCCGGATCTGTGGGATCCATCGGCCATCGGCGAGGGCGAAGTGGAGTTGGCCGTTGAGCGCATGTTGTCAGCGCACCCTGACAACCGGCTTTACGAGCACTTGTCACACTGCGCATTGACGTATGGTTGCCTCACGGCAAAGAATACGTTTCTGGGCCGACTGGAAGGTGCTTTGCCCATCTCGTCGACCTGTAACGCCGCGTGTGTAGGGTGCATTTCGGAGCAGCCGGACGACGCTCCGTTTCCATCTCCACAGGTACGGTTGAGGTTTCGACCAACGGTCGATGAACTGGTGGATGTCATGCTGACGCACATCCGCAGTAATCCCGAGGGCATTGTCAGTTTTGGGCAAGGATGTGAAGGCGAGCCCGCGACGCGTTGGCCGGATATTATACAGGCCATTCGGAGGGTACGTGAGCAGACGACAGACGGATACATCAACATCAATACAAACGGGGGATTAACCCGACCCCTTCAAGCCATTGTGGACGCTGGCTTAGATCTCATGCGCGTAAGTACCATCAGCGCCCTAGAGGACCACTACAACGCCTACTATCAGCCGCGTGGATATGGCGTGAAGAATGTGGCAGCCACCCTGCGCTACGCTGCGGACAAAGGGGTGTACACATCCATTAACTACCTCGTGTTTCCAGGCGTTACGGACCGTGAAGAAGAGGTAGAGGCCATGGTGGATTTCCTGAGAGACAACGGGGTGCGGCTGGTACAGATGCGAAACCTCAACATTGACCCGGAGTACTATTTGGCGAAGATCCCGCCGCAGCGCGGTGAACTGTTGGGCATGAAAACCGTCATTGAGATCTTTCGGGCGGAGTGTCCGGGGTTGGAAGTGGGTTCATACACGCACGTGCCGCCCATAGAAAGGCGAGTGTAACACAGGCGGAACCAGGCTTGCTTCCCGCCTGTGTACTCAAACGTTACTGGGCGACGATGGTGTGAATGGGGTCTTCATGGTAGCTAGCCCGGCAACTTCAATGGACTTGCGAACGGGGAAGCCGTACCCATGAACAGGCTGATACACACTGCCAGCATGCTACGGATGAACATGGGATTGACAATCAAATATGGTAAAACTTTGAACGTTACGTATCGCAATTTACAAAATGACATATAATTTACCATTTATTTATCGTTGTTTGTACGTCCGTAGTGCGTGACAACGTCCGGGTCCCGTGATATAATGAACCCCAGTGCCTTATGTGTGTTGAATACAAAAGCGAGGTGAAAAGACATGAAGACCGGCATTCATCCGGAGTACCATGTGACGACAGTCACCTGCGCTTGCGGCGAGACGTTTGAAACCGGCTCTGTCAAACAGAATCTTCGCGTTGAAATTTGTTCCAAGTGCCATCCGTTTTTCACCGGTAAGCAAAAGCTGGTTGACGTTGGTGGGCGTGTTGACAGGTTCAACAAGAAGTACGGCATCAAGTCTCCTCAAGCGTAACTTGGATGTCAGCGTGTATCAGCGCTATCAAAACGGGTCAGTGTCCGTTTCTGGACATTGGCCCTTTTTGACAATACCGCGATTTACAACATCGCGACGAACCGGGCGAATATTGCAAATCAGGCAACACACACCCCCTTTTCTTGGCGCAGGACTTGTCACAAAGTCCTGGTGCAGAGCCGTGTATAATAGATCTCAAGATCTCAGGAAAGATGAAACGAGAACCCCGAACGGGATGTCATAGAGGTGCAGGTCATGTTCGATAAACTGGAAGCCATGGAACAGCGATATACCCTGCTCAGTGAATGGCTGTGCAATCCGGATATCATCAGCGATACAAACAAACTTCGAGAGTACTCCAAGGAGCAGTCGGACCTGTCGGAGACAGTGGAAACGTACCGTGCCTATAAAAAAGCGAAGCAGGAATTGGCCGATGCCAAGGAAATGCTGCACGAAAAGCTCGATGACGAAATGCGCGACTTGGTGAAGAT
Organism: uncultured Alicyclobacillaceae bacterium; assembly: GCA_963788285.1. Lineage (GTDB taxonomy): Bacteria > Bacillota > Bacilli > Alicyclobacillales > Alicyclobacillaceae > Alicyclobacillus_A. The sequence continues at coordinate 140,351 of CAWBGB010000007.1, read as the reverse complement.
GGAAATCGAGGATAAGGAGCAGGAACTGGAGCGACTGCAACACGAGTTGCAGGTCCTGCTGTTACCTAAAGATCCGAATGATGACAAAAACGTCTTTCTCGAAATCCGTGCTGCTGCAGGCGGCGAAGAAGCCGCTTTGTTTGCGGCCGATTTGCTGCGTATGTACTCTCGTTATGCCGAGCGCAATGGTTGGAAGACGGAAATTATTGATGCAAACTACACAGACATCAACGGTTTTCGCCAAGTGACGATGTCCATTCAGGGCAAAGGTGCCTATAGCAAATTGAAGTTTGAAAGCGGTACGCATCGCGTCCAGCGCGTGCCGGTGACGGAGTCCGGTGGGCGCATCCACACTTCTACCGCCACCGTGGCCGTGTTGCCGGAAGTCGAAGACATCCAGGTGGAAATCCACGAGAAGGACATCCGCATTGATACGTTCTGCTCGACAGGGCCTGGGGGACAAAGTGTCAACACCACGCAGTCTGCGGTGCGGATTACGCACTTGCCAACAGGGATTGTTGTTTCTTGTCAGGATGAAAAGTCGCAGATTAAAAACCGTGAAAAGGCGATGCGTGTGCTGCGGGCGCGGCTGTATGAAAAGTACGAGATGGAACGGCAGCAGGAACTCGCGGCAAACCGAAAAAGCCAGGTCGGCACCGGTGACCGCAGTGAGCGCATCCGCACGTATAACTTCCCACAGAGTCGCGTGACGGATCACCGCATCGGGCTGACGTTGCATCGGCTGGAATCAGTGTTGGATGGAGATTTGGAAGAAATTATCCAGGCATTAATTGTGGCGGAACAAGCAGAGTTGTTGGCGGCCGCAGAGGCGTAAAAGGTTCTGTGGGCGACTCGTTCGCGAGTGGGCCATGGCCACCATCCGCGTTGCAGGAGGCATATCAGTGACAACTCACACCATTAGGGAGGCCATCGCGTGGGGGGCCTCCCTTTTACATCAGGGACTATCCAAACAATCTCAGACGTTTGCCGGTGCACCGGCAGAGGAACAGGCGCGCCTGGTACAGCACGAAGTGATGATTTTGCTCGAGCACGCCACGGGTTGGTCTCGCACGCGCATTCTTATTTCCTTGGACCATCCGCTTTCAGAGGCGGCACAGACCTCGTTCCGAGTGCTCGTACAGCGCCGCGCAGGCGGTGAACCGTTGCAATACGTGACGGGAGAAGCGTGGTTCTATGGACGGCCGTTTGCGGTGCGACCCGGGTGCTTGATTCCCCGCCCGGAGACGGAAATGCTCGTGGAACGTACAGTCGGCTGGGTTCGGCAGCATGCGCCAGCCGCACATGTGGTGGATCTCGGAACGGGTAGCGGTTGCATTGCCGTGACGCTGGCTTTGGAGTGTCCCGACACGTCCGTCTGGGCACTCGATGTATCGGCGGCTGCGCTGGAGATTGCCAGGAGAAATGCAAAGCAACACGGCGTGGGCGTCACGTTTGTCCAAGGAGACGGAATTGCCTGGCTGGATCAGTCTGCAGCGGATGGCGGTACACAGCTGAACGTCGTGGTAAGCAATCCGCCATACATCCCCAGCCACGACGTAAACGGGCTTGATCCTGAAGTTCGCGCATGGGAACCACGGTTAGCGCTTGATGGCGGAGACGATGGCCTTGACATCTATCGAGCGCTGAGCCGCCTCGGGGCAGGTGCGTTTGCGCCTGGGAACGCCGCGCTCTTCCTCGAAGTGGGGGCAGGGCAAGCTCAAGACGTGCTGGAACTATTCACAGATGTTCATCGTGAACGATGGCCGGGATGGACGTTTCACGCGGCGAAGGACCTACGTGGCGTGGATCGGATTGTGTGGGGCGAGCGGGTGGTGTGAGTGCAACAGGCATGCGCCATTTTGCGTGACTACGATACATTCGTTGCGACATATACGTAATCTGGCTCGCCGCGATCCACAGGAACCTCAAACACTTTTATTGTGTTGAAGTACTCGTGGAGCCGCTCCACAAACCATGGACAGTCACTCGCACTCCAAAAAGAAACGGCGCCTGCTGGAGTCAGTGCATTGCGCACGGCCATCAGGCCCCAAGTGCTGTACAACGATCGGTTTTCCTCGGTGACGGTCCATGCCGGTCCGTTGTCTATATCGAGACAGATGGCGTCAAACAATGCCGCTGGGGTCTCCAGCCAGTAAATGAGGTTCGCCTTCACGACCTCGGTCCGGAGGTCTTCCAATGCGTACTGGTTTGACTCGTACAAATACCGCAGATTCCACTCCACAATCTTTTCTTCCACTTCAACCACGGTGACATGCTCGCCCCGTTTTTGCAGTTGAAGCTTACCTCGTGACGTCTTCGTCCAATCCATTACTTCCGGTAGATCAGACATCATATGCCGAAACACCTCCTCACCTTCAGATTGTTCCACGACTCTTTTTGCGCAGTCTATCTTAATATTAGAAAATTTACAATAACGAATTCGGGGTATACCGAGTCTTGGTGTTGCTTGTGGTTTAAACCTATCATTTCCGGGACACACTATTGGTAGACATGATAGAGCCGATATGAAGGGCTCGGTCACTCGGAGGGATGGTCATGGTGGCAATCAAGCGGATGTTAATGTTTCTTGGCGTGATGGCATGTATCGTGGGCGTCGGAAGAATCGTTTTGCCTCAGACGGCACATGCCGCGAGCTCTGACGCAACTACGTACGACATCGCGGAGCCCCATGACGCACCGATTCCGAAGGAGGCACTTCGGCTGCGGATCATCGCCAACAGTGACAGCCCAGCAGATCAGGAAGTGAAGCTAGAAGTGCGTGACGCGATTGTGGTGAAAGTAGCCAGCATTCTCAAAGGTGCGCGCAACGCGGAAGAGGCCAAGGCGAGGGTGGAGGCCGCGCTGCCGACGCTTCGTGCCATAGCCTTGGACGTCACGCGCAAGCGAGGGTATGATTATTCCGTGAGTGCTGACGTCGGCAAAGTTCCGTTTCCAACAAAGGTCTACGGCAACCAGGTGTACCCGGCTGGTACGTACGAAGCGCTTCGGATTACGCTCGGGGCAGGGCGCGGGCAGAACTGGTGGTGTGTATTGTTTCCACCTCTGTGCTTTATAGACATCGCCGACGGAGACGCTGTACCGAACACCGGGCAATTTCCGGACCTGCCGCCCCTGGAGACAATTCAAGTGCCTGGACCGGACGGACAACCTCGCGAAGTGCAAGTTCGTCTTGCCGTCGAAGACTACGGAGAAATCGCGTTGAAAGCCATTCACAACTTGTGGAAGCACTAAATGTGCGTGTCCAAAACGGGGTTCAGGTAAGACGAGTGAAAATCGCTCGCAATGCAAATGAGGCGAGCCTGACTTAGTCGAGTGCTTGACTTTCGGACCCCTCGAGAAGGAGATCTTCAATGAACGTTTGGAACGTAGAGAACGAGGAAGATATCGCAGCGTTGGAGCGACAATTGCGTGAACCAGCCACCGTCCTGTCTCAGGGCGGTCTTATCGCGTTTCCCACAGAAACCGTGTACGGCCTCGGCGCCGATGCGGCCAACGAACGTGCAGTCCGTGGCATCTTTGCCGCGAAATCGCGCCCAGCGGACAATCCGCTGATTGTACATATTGCGGATGTGGAGATGCTGCCCAGCGTCATCGCCAACTCAGATCAACTCCCCGCGCCTGCGCGAAAGGCGATGGACGTGTTCTGGCCGGGGCCACTAACACTTATTCTTCCAGCCAGCGAACGGATTGCGCCATCTGTTCGGCCCGGTACCGACACGGTGGGTGTGCGCATGCCCAACCACGCCGTGGCTCGAACGCTCATTCGGCTTGCAGGATGTCCGGTGGCTGCTCCCAGTGCAAACAAATCCGGGAAACCGAGTCCTACAACGGCGGGGGACGTACTGGAGGATATGGAGGGCGTCATTGACGGCGTGGTCGACGGTGGCCCATGCGACGTCGGGGTAGAATCCACGGTGGTCGCCATCGAGGAGGAGCGCGGTGTGATTTATCGGCCGGGCGGAGTCACCAAGGAGCAATTGGAGGAAGCCCTCGCTATCCCCATTTCGCTCGATCCGCACCTCACCTCACCGACCCAAGCACCCAAAGCGCCCGGCATGAAATATCGACACTATGCGCCGAACGCCTCTGTGCACGTATGGTGGGGTGAAGACGAGGCTGTGCAGCGAGCCTTCGCGAAGTTCTGTGATGAGCACAAAGGGGAAGCTCTGGCTGCCATCGTTCCGGCTGGCGGGGCATACTTAGCACCAGGGGTTAATCCTGTCTGGACCGCTCCTGCAGAGATTCCGTACGCTGTTGCGCTCTCGCGTGAACTTTACCGCCTGTTGCGCTATTTTGACCGGGCTGGCGCAAGGCACGTCCTGATTGTCGGTGTGCCGCCGTACGGCATTGGGGCCGCTGTTATGAACCGCTTGCAGAAAGCGTCAGAAGGCCGTTTGTATCATGTGTAACCGTGCCGCCCAGTGCTGTCCAGAAGGCGGCGGCTGGCACGTACACCTGGTGGTTGACCAGCACTGGAGGATCTTGCAGGTCCACGGGCTCTCCGTCGACCTCAGCCCCTGCTCTTGTAACGTCCAAGGCTGCGCCGTCGCATCCATCTTCACGTGCATATCTGCCCTTGGGGCAGCCGCGGGACCCCCCACAGACGCTGGGTTCAGTATCCCTGTTTGCACCAGTCCGCTGTGTTGTGGCGTGGTGACGTCCACTTCCCGGGAGACCACATGATACTCCACCTGTGCGTTGGCGTTCTTGGCCAGGTACGTGACCGGGGCATACACGGCGCCGTTCCACTCAAACACATTGGTCGAACGCTGAGTGACATTATCTACGACCATCCCCGTCGAAAGTGTTTGCTTTGTGGTAGCAAAGAGTACATCAGGGAAGCGGCGGAGGAGGACCGACACATCGTCCTGCTTCACGTACCCCGTTTTGCCCGTCGCTGTCACGACCTGCAGCCAGTCTCCGCTGCGGCCGACCACCGGAGCACCTTCATCCGGCCCCAACCAGTTGATAGCGAAAGATCCAGGTGATGTTGTTGCATCAATGGGCGTCCCGTTCCTGGTCACAGCATACAACAGCGGTTGATGCGACAGGGGATGGTTCACAGCATCCACCACTGCGTTCGCGATGGCCTTCTGACCAGCGATGGTCGGGTGAATATCCAGGTCGGACAACCGCACCAGGGTGTCCTGGTGATGGTTCACGACGCTATAGACGTCGACAATGGGTAAGCGATCTAGTGCTGCAGTCTGGTCAATCACCTGGTTGGCCGCTGCCACCACTTGTTCGCCGATGTCGTGGAGGGCGCTGCCGTCCGGGAACGGATCGTACAGGTTGAGCAGGATGATGGGCGCAGTGGTCCACTTCCGGATCTGGCTGATGACGTCGGGCAAGGTTTGAACGTATTGTTGTAGCCCCTGCTGATAAAGGCTGTCAGATAGGACGTCGCTTTTTGCAGGCAGCTGTTCCTGGGTGGATGCCAACAACTCGTACGTGGTATTCAGGAAATCGTTGCTGCCAATATCGAGCGTGACCACGTTCGCCTTTTTCAGCGCACTTTGGTACGTTTTCGTCTGCAATGCGTTGAGAAGGTTGTCTGTTTCCCAGCCTGGCACGCCGAGATCCATGACCTCCAGTGTTCCTCACGACCCACGATGTATGGAAACGCGTACGGCGACGGCGTGGAAGCCGCGGCGCCAGGCAGGTTGAATCCAAACGTGATGGAATCTCCGAGTGCGACCAACGTTTTGTCGCCTTTTGGCAGGGCGGGGAGCCAATTTTGCGCAGGTGGTGCGGCTTGCGGGGCCGTAGGTTTGACGCCCGTTGCGCTTGCCGGTTGTTTTCCAAGTGAGTTTTGGAGATTCGAGGAAACCGCCTCTACCACGGCTTTGCGAGGAAGCACATCCGCTGCGTCGATATCCGGAGGAATGGACGGTTTCGGCATGCACCACCAACCCAATATCGCTACGGACACGGAAAGGATGGGGGGGAGAGCCACAGAGAGCCCGCGCTTCCAGCGAGCGTTCGCGCGTTGGGGCTGTTCACTGTGAGGTAGGTGGCGTTGTTCTGTCATGGTGCCGATGCCTCCTATCGGTGATCGGTGTACCACGCAATGCGAACAGAGGCCCTCAGCTACCTCTCTAGTCTTCCAGATGGTTGGGAGATAGGGCATTCCTCAATTCATGTCCCTCTTTGTCTGCGCATAGAGTGGACTAGATGGGACAAAGGGGGAGCGCCGTGATCAGCCACTTTCATGACTTGATGGAAATCTTCATGATGGCCGTAGCGTTGGGCATGGATGCGTTTTCGCTGGCCGTCGGCGTTGGACTGCAGGGCCTCCCCAGGAACCGCGCTTCCCTCCTGTCGCTGTCCATCGGCACGTCTCACGTCGTTATGACGATTGCCGGCATTTATGCAGGTCTTATGATGCAAGGAATAATGGGGCAAATCGCACAGTGGTTTGGCGCGTTTTTGCTGCTGGGATTGGGCCTGCACATGGCTTGTACGACACTGTTTCAACGCGAAGAGCCGGTCGCAGTGGGTACTTCTTGCGCAGCAACGATTCTCTTCTCCGTCGGGGTGTCGATTGACGCGTTGTCTGTCGGATTCAGCCTGGGGTTACGAAGCACGACATACGGCATGGTCTCCGCAGCGGTGTTTGGATGTGTCGCAGCGTTGATGTGTGGAATTGGCCTCTTAATCGGCAACAAAGCCAACAGACTGGCTGGAATGTATGGAGAATTGATTGGTGCTGCCATCCTGATGGGATACGGCCTGTACTTTATGACGCATTGATACACACCAAGTGTTCCTCATCAAAATCCAATCATGGTCTCATCTCCTCTTCACAGTTCGTGTATGATGTGATTGGCCGCATTCATGCCAAAGTACCAAACATGATTCTGGATGCTTATCGATTCATCAGCGATGTGCAAAACGCATAAGATACGAGTCTGTATGAACCACTCGAGTGGAATTTATAAAATCGTTCATGCATCACAGCTGTGAGAAGGTAGGGTGGAAGCCATGACTACGTCTGGCCGAAAGAGACAGCGCCTCGATGGACGCCATGGCGGCTGTTTGGCCGCCCTGTGTTGTTCTTCTGTTATCCTTACGGCGACTACAACAACCGAGTGATCCGTGCGGTCAAAAAGGCTGGCTACCTGTTGGCGACGACCACCAACCAGGGTTACGCAGAACCAATTGTCGATGGGCCGTATCGTCTACGGCGCATTGCGATTCACCAAGGGTTGAGTTTGAAGCGCTTCGCGACACTGTTGCATGCGTCGTTGCCATCGTCCACGGCCTGAGGCCGCTCGGCACCTGTACCGCCCAGTGCCTGTATATGTCATTGGGCTTCTACCAGAGCAGTTGCATGTGCATTTTGCAGAGGGATATACTGAAAGCAAAGTTGGAAGAAAAGCACGGTACGGCGCCTTTCGCGGCGGTTTGACAGGAGACGGGTCTGACTGCGAGAGGCGGACGAGCGGGACGCTTGACCCGTCGATGAAGGGGGTAGGCGACGTGCACCTTCTGTTTATCTGTACAGGGAACACATGCCGCAGTCCAATGGCGGCTTTTTTTGCGAGACATGAAATTCATCAGCGTGGACTGAACTGGTCGGTGGAATCCGCAGGGTTGTACGCAGCGCCGGGGCAACCCATGTCCGCGTTTGCCGCAGACGCACTGACTCGCCGTCAAATTCCTCTGCAGGACCACGCGTCACAACCCGTGACAGAGGAACTTGTGCAGTGGGCCGACGTCATTCTCGTGATGACGGCGTCGCACGCACAGGACTTGGAACGGAGATTCCCTGCGGCAAAAGGAAAAACGGCGTTGCTTGGGCGCTTTCTCGCGGATGATCCGTCAAATGAACAAGTGGAATGTGATATTGTAGATCCGTTCGGAGGATCCGACCGGGAGTACGAAGATTGTGCTCGAGACCTGCAAAATGCAGTTTCCAGGCTCATTGATTACCTGGAGGCAAAGGGGGGTGTCATATGAAAGTAGCTATCGCCAGTGATCACGCTGGATTTCGTCTGAAAGAGCAGTTGAAGAAGACGCTGGACGAGCTTGCGCTGGAGTACGAGGATCTGGGGACGTTCGACGAGACATCCGTCGATTACCCGGACTACGGTGTGAAAGTAGCCAAGGGCGTCGCTGAAGGGACGTTTGACAGAGGGGTATTGGTCTGCGGTACAGGGCTTGGTATGGCTATCACCGCCAACAAAGTGAAGGGTGTTCGCGCCATCACCGCCCACGACGTGTTCTCGGCACGCATGTCCCGCATGCACAATGACGCGAACGTGTTGACCATGGGTGAGCGCGTCATCGGGGAAGGCGTTGCGGCAGATGTCTTGAAAGCTTGGTTGACCACCGAATTCGAAGGCGGCCGACACGCCAGGCGCCTGGACAAAGTTCACCACATTGAAGAGGAGAACCTATGATGAGTGCGTGCGACGACGTCCGCCAGGAAGTGGTTGGTGCCGAAGTCGACGTGAATCTTCAGCAGGTTCAGCATGAATTGAAAGAGTGTCTGATGGATTTGCGTCAGGCCTCTGGACTGGGCAGCGGTCAGCTACTGGTTGTCGGTGCGTCCAGCAGCGAAGTGGTCGGCCGTCGAATCGGAACCAGCACGTCTCTGGAAGTGGGCGAAGCCATCGTCCAGACCGTGCTTGAGTTTGCAGAGGAAGTCGGCTGCTTTGTCGCATTTCAGTGCTGTGAACACCTGAATCGAGCGCTCGTCGTCGAGAGCGAGGTCGCCGAGAAACTGAACTTAAGGGTCGTGACAGCAGTACCGGTTCCGGGTGCTGGCGGGGCCGTGGCAGCCCACGCGTTTTTTACGTTGCGGCAGCCCTGCTTAGTGGAGTCCGTTCAAGCCGACGCGGGACTGGACATCGGGGATACGCTGATTGGCATGCATTTGAAGCGGGTGGCGGTACCCGTGCGCGGCCGGAGAAATCAGGTCGGGGAAGCACATGTCACCATGGCGAGGACGCGTCCTCCGTTGGTCGGGGGCGCGCGAGCGGTATATGATGTGGAGGAAGCGCGCCGTCGGATGGGCAAGTCGTCGCAACACTGATACAATAGGCCGCGGGCGTGCATTCTCGTGACGGTGCACGTGCGATAGGTTTTCGGGGAGGATTCAAAACATGTCTCGTTTGCAGTCGTGGGACCCAGAAGTCGCTGCAGCGATGCAACAGGAGTTGCAGCGGCAGCGCGACAAGATTGAGCTGATTGCTTCAGAAAACTTCGTCAGTGAAGCGGTGATGGACGCTATGGGGAGTGTCCTCACCAACAAGTATGCTGAAGGCTACCCAGGGCGTCGTTATTACGGTGGCTGCGAGTACGTCGACGTGGTGGAAAACATCGCGCGCGACCGGGCGAAGCAACTGTTTGGCGCAGAGCACGTGAATGTTCAGCCACACTCTGGGGCTCAGGCCAATATGTCCGTCTACTTTTCTGCATTGCAACCCGGTGACACGGTGCTCGGTATGAACTTGTCCCACGGCGGCCATTTGACACACGGAAGCCCGGTGAACTTCTCGGGGCAGCTGTACAAGTTTGTGGCGTACGGCGTGGACCCGGAAACGCATACCATTAACTACGACGAAGTGCGCACGGCGGCCAAGGAACATCGGGTGAAAATGATTGTGGCCGGCGCCAGCGCATACCCACGGATCATCGATTTCGCGAAGATGCGCGAAATTGCTGACGAAGTCGGCGCCGTACTGATGGTGGATATGGCTCACATCGCCGGATTGGTTGCTGCTGGGGTTCATCCGTCCCCGGTTCCGCATGCACAGTACGTGACCACCACTACGCACAAAACCTTGCGTGGGCCGCGCGGCGGACTCATCCTTACTACCAGTGAACACGCGAAAGCCATCGACAAAGCCGTGTTTCCGGGGGTACAGGGTGGGCCGCTCATGCACGTCATTGCGGCAAAGGCCGTAGCGCTCGGGGAAGCGCTGAAACCGGAGTTCAGGACGTACGCCGAAAAAATTGTAGCCAACGCGAAGGCACTCGCTAACGGGCTGCTGGAACGCGGGTTCCAATTGGTTTCCGGCGGAACGGACAACCATCTGGTATTGATTGACGTTCGGAACATGAATCTCACGGGCAAGGAAGCGGAGCACCGCCTCGACGAGATCGGCATCACGGTCAACAAGAACACGATTCCGTTCGATCCAGCCAGCCCCATGGTCACCAGCGGCATCCGTGTCGGCACGCCCGCCGTCACGACGCGCGGCCTGGACGAAGCCGCGATGGATGAGATTGCAGAGATTTTCCATGTGGCACTGTCGTCTGACTTTACCGAGGATCGCAAGGCACACGCCCGGCGCCTGGTTCGCAGCTTGACCGAGCGATTCCCGATGTACCAAGGCGTTTCATACGCGGAATAAGGAAACCAGTGTATCAGACCCCCTGATGGCTGTGTGCCGTCAGGGGGTTTTACCTTACACTTGCACATATCGATAATTATCGATATATTGGTGTCATGGACGTGATGTTGATCTTAAAAGCTTTGGCAAATCCAATACGCCTGCAGATCCTGAACTGGCTGAGGGAGCCTCAACGCTACTTTTCAGATCAGGAGGTTGGCAATCTGGACGTCGACGGCGTCTGTGTCAGTGTGATCCAAAGGCGAGTGAATCTCTCCCAGTCCACCGTATCTCAGTATTTGACAGAACTTCAGCGGGCGGGACTGGTGCAATCCAAGCGGATTGGCCAGTGGACCTATTATCGTCGGGATGAAGCGGGCATTCGACAGTTTCTGGACGAGCTCGAGCGGCTCATCGGCCAGGGAGAACAGGCAAGGTCATAGCGGACTCGATACCTTGGCGCGTGCGACAAGGTAGGGTCTCTACAAGCTTAGATATCGATATATCACGAAATACAAATATATCGCCAAGCAACAGGAGGAGTGGCTTATGTTTCATCCACCGCTTTCTGCGCAGGTGACGGAAGGCCGGGGCTATCGCCGCATGTTCACCCCGGGGAAGCTCACGCTTGGTCTCTTCTTTCCCATCGAATCCTTTGTTGGAGACGAGCCGACCATGCAACACCAGGAACGGCTTGCCTGCCGTGCGGAGGAACTCGGGTTTGCGGCCCTGTGGGTGCGGGACGTGCCGCTGCGAGATCCGAATTTCGGGGACGTCGGACAGGTGTTTGATCCATGGGTGTACCTCGGCTGGATGGCGGCTCATACAAAGGAGATTGCCCTAGCCACCGGATCCATCGTGCTGACACTGCGGCATCCCTTGCACACCGCGAAGGCGGCAGCCTCGGTGGATCAGCTCTCAGGCGGGCGCTTGGTTCTGGGCGTGGGATCCGGCGACCGTCTTGTTGAGTTTCCGGCTTTTGGCGTCCCCTTTGACGAGCGGGGCGACCGCTTTCGCGACAACCTTCGGTTGTTACGCGAAGCCTGGTCTGAGCAGTTCCCGGTCCTCGTCTCTCAGTACTACGGTCACATGCAGGGTGCCGATTTGGTACCGAAGCCGACCGGACGGATTCCGATTTTGGTGACCGGACACAGCCAGCAGAGCTTAGATTGGATTGCCCGAGAGGCAGACGGGTGGATCACGTATCCGCGAGGGCTGTCTGTCCAGGCGCAGATTGCCGAGCGATGGAAGGATGCGTTGGCAAACGCAGTCCCTGGCCAGTTCAAGCCGATGGTTCAGTCGTTTTATATTGATCTCACGGAAGATCCCGATGTGCCGCCGGAGCCGATTCATCTGGGATTCCGCGGCGGTCGTAAGGCGATGTTGGCATACCTGGAGGGGTTACAGCGGGTAGGAGTGAACCATGTGATCCTGAATTTCAAGTATGGCCGGCGACCCGTAAACGAGGTGCTGGAGGAGGTTGGCGAGGAGATTCTGCCACTGCTGAAGTGACTTAGCCAAAATACGCAGGGCGGCTGCATCGCCGCCCCGAGTTATCTTTTCCGTTCAGACCCATACAACTTCACAATCTCATCGCGCGTCATCCACACGAGCTTAATCCCCAGCGCTTGACGTCCCTGCTTCAACCGCGAGAAGCCCTCCGGGTGATACATCCCCATCAGAAAGCGCAAATATCGCTGCAGCCACTTCTTCTCACTTGTTTCAGGCAGATCCTCCACGTGGAAACCCAGCATTTCGATACCGCGATTCACGAGTGTTATGGCGATTGCAACCTGGACATCCTTGTACTTCGGATCGTACTGGAGCAACTTGGCGATGTCTTGAAAGCCTTCCTTCGCCATGCGCAGGCCACGAATCAGCGCTCGATGGTCGTCCGCACTCGAAATTGAGATCAGTGTATCGTTCTGGAAGTGCAGGTCAAGCGCCTTGGCTCCATTCGTCACGACCACTTCGCCTTCGTCGTTCGTACGAGTACCGAAGCGCCACGTGGTCGGTGCCATCCGGAATATCCGATTGACGCTTTCGATGTGATACAGCTTTGTGAATGCGAACTCCACAATGCGCCACAGCGCAATCAACCAGCGACGCAAGAGCGGGTAGCGGCCGAAGAGCGACTTCATCGTCTCGGACCGCTCGTGGAGGGTGCGTTCCATCTCTCCAACGGTGGTGAAAGAATAACCTCGCTGTCTTAACTGCTCCAAAATCACCGGCAGTGCAGCAATCGTGTTGAGTGGCGCCTCGTCCGCACCTCCTGCGTCATGGCAGAGAACAATCGCGCCCGTGTGTGCCCCTCCGACCACGCGTTGAACCACTTCGTCCGCATACTCACCGGGCAACCAGTCAATTGCACGCAAGGACCAGAGCGTCGGTTTCATGTTGAGGACGTTGCAAGCCATCCGCGTGACCCAGTTAAACGCCCCCCAAGGTGGCCGGTAGTACACAATGTTTCGATGGGCAATTTGTTCTAGTCGCCGCTTTCCCTGTGCGATGTCCAACCACGTCGAAATGGGGTCGAGCAACCAGGCGTGGCGGTGCGCATCGCCGTGAGACGCCAGTTCGTGGCCGTCCGCTAGAATCGCTTGGACAAGGTCCGGGTGCTGTTCGGCTCGCCTTCCAACCAGGAAAAACGTCGCCTTTGCACCGTGTTCCCGCAGGATTCGCAGAACTTGTGGGGTATAGCGCGGATCGGGCCCGTCATCGAACGTCAATGCAATTTTGCGCAGTGTTGAGGGGCCTTTGTACAGAGTACCGATGTGCAGCAGCTTAAACAGAAGCTCGGCGAGCGGCGCATAGAGTATGTACACAACGATGAGGAGTCCAAGGATAACCAGTATCAGCAAAGCCGCTTCGTCCTCCCTAAACAACCCGTTGTCCACCTGATGAAATGGCTCTGCCTAGATGATACCACGGGAGCAGACAAAGGAGGTGTTTGAGACAATTTTTGAGTGACCTGACAATCGGGGAGTTGCAGAAGGGCCTGTCTTCCTACGACCGTTGTTTTTGCCGCAAAGACACAACGGGTTCTCGAGTTTGCGCACCTTCATACTGAGCCCACTTGGCGTTTCGCGGCCGTTCAATTGGCAGTACCATGTACAACAGCCCCATCACGAAGATGACGGCGGCGCTGACCACAAAAGGCGCACGGGGACTGATGGTGTCCCAGACGAGGCCACCGAGATATGGCCCGACGGCCGAACCAAGGCCTTCTACCGTCATGAAGACGCCCCAGAGGGTGCCTTTCTTGTCTGAATCTATGGATTTGTCGAGCACCGAGTTCCAGGCTGGCAGGATGAACCCATAGCAGGAACCGAGGACCGCAACGGCGACAAACGTCGCGGTCACTGTGTGAAAAAATGGGCAGATACCGAGTGAGAGCCCCGCAAAAAGGAACGCAGGGACGAGAAATTTACGCGGCCCGAAGCGATCCACCAACTTGCCGGCCGGAATCAGCAGCAAGACGGCAAACGCTCCGCCAAAGACCAGCATGAAACTGTACATGGCCCCGCTGAGATGCAGAATCAGCTTGGCGTACAGCGATAGAATCGGCAGCAGTGAGGCGACGGCGAACGTTTGCACAAACATGCCGGGAAACAGAAACGCCACTTCCTTGACATTTCTCGACAGCGATTTCCAGTACTGTGCTCTGCTGATGTATGCATGGTGCGTTTTTTCCGCAACAGCGCCGCGGAAACGGATGGTTTCTCTGCGGACCAGTATCCATACCAGTACGAATGCGGCAACGTCCACCCCTATCAGTAGCCAGAATGCCAGCGTGTAGGTTCGGCCAATGATCAGGTTGATCAACACGGGGCCGAGCCCTGATCCGGCGAGCCAGAAAATGTACATGTACCCCATGAACTGAGCACGGCTTTTCTCCGGCGTCGCAAGACCAATGCCAGAGATGGCCGAGGGCCACATGGGGGTAACGCCAAATCCGTACAGCGCTAGACTGCCAATCAAGCTCCAGATGGTGGTGGTGTGCATCATCCAGAATATGGATATCACGGAGATGGCAAAGCCAATCAATAGGAGGGTGCGCTGGCCAAACTTGTCCGCAACCCAACCGGCGGGCGATCTTAACAGGTTGTCCGCTAGGTAGTGGATGGACAGTGCAAGTGAAGTCCATTCCACTGCGAAGCCCAGGACGCTCTTACCATATGTAGGAATCATGGAGAGCGTCAGAGCACCGCGAACAAATTCCGACAGCGTCAGAGAAATCAGCACACCAAATACAAATGGCTGAAACAACTCCGGTTCCAGCCACTTGGAGAGTCGGGACGACACCCACGTACGAATGTTCATTAAACCACTCCTTGCTGTCGCTAGTCATCCCAGATAAAACCAGTGACCCTGGGAATGACCGGCGTTCGCTGACGCGGATTAATGCTGGTAGTGGTAGTGTGCCCGAGATTTGTTGCGATTTGCGAGGTCCATCAAAATTTCCGCAATATCTTCAGCCGAATTCACTTTTCGGACCTTTAGCGCTTTCTCTTTCATCAACGCTCGCTTTCCTGGGTTTTTCACCAACAGGTCGTACAGATGCTCGCTGACCTGCTTGCGGTTGCGGGCAAGAACGGCCACTCCGGCGCGGACCAAGAACTTCGCGTTTTGGACTTCTTGTCCCGGAATGGGCCGATACAACAGCATCGGCAACTGAACGGCCAGTGCCTCCGAGATGGTGAGACCGCCGGCCTTCGTCAACATCAAGTCGGACACGGCCATCAGCTCGTACACTTCTGACACAAAACCGTACACCCAGACAGGCCGCGTAGCCGCTTTCACGGCTTCGTCCAGCTGCATTTTCATGCGCTTGTTTTTGCCCGCCACCACAATCACTTGCACTGGGTACGGGTACTGGAACAACTCTTCACAGATCTGGTCGACGTCGCCCATCACGCCGTATCCGCCGCCCATGACCAAGACCGTCGGGATATCCGGGCGCAGGCCGTACTTCTTGCACAGAGCGTCGCGGTCAAACGACTGCAAAAACGCGGGGCGAACAGGAATGCCGGTCACATGAATGATGTCACTCGGAATGCCCCGTGCGACCAAGCCCTTTCGGACGTATTCCGATCCCACAAAGTATGCGTCCGTAAATGGGTGAATCCACTGGCTGTGAATCGCGTGGTCCGTAATGACCGTGGCCAGAGGCACGTCGACTTTGCCCTGCTGCTTCAGGTGCGACACCACGCCCGCGGGCGTTGGGAATGTGGCCAATACCACGTCAGGCTTGAATTCACGAAGTGTTTCCTCCATTTCGTCGATACCCAGCGAATTTAACTGACGCTGGATAATGGAGGATGGTGGGATCTGACTGGTACCTTTATAAAACCAACCGTACAGTGCAGGTGCAAACCGGACGCTATTCAAGTAACAGTACTTCATCACAGAGTCGAGCATCGGGTGCACACTACGCATATAGTCGACGATCTTCACTTCCGTATGAGGGCTCATGTTTGTCAGCGCGTCGCGAATCGCAACCGCCGCCTGTTGGTGGCCTTCGCCGTACGAGGCCGACAGGACGAGCAGTTTCTTTAAAGAGGACACAATGAGCACCTCCTCTCAGGAGCTTTGGCGAAAGTCAGCAAAAAGGTGACCACATTATACCATAACCGGCCTCACTGATTTGTGCGACAGCCTTCTGGTATAATTGCAACCGTAGACAACCTATTGGATAGTATATGACGGATAGTGATGAAAAAGGAATGTCCAACTCGAAAGTCACACCACCACGCTTGCACGTGAAATTCTCCACAACATGCGGCGTTTGGCTTTTCGCTCGGACAACCGTTGGAAAAAGGAGTGTCCATTCATTGTGGGACAAGTCCACGTCTTAGATCATCCGCTGATTCAGCACAAGTTGACGTTCATCCGCTCCAAAGAAACCGGTACGAAGGAGTTTCGTCAACTCGTCCAGGAAGTTGCCATGTTAATGGCGTACGAAATCACTCGCTCCCTTCCGTTGGTGGAGACCGAAGTACAGACCCCTGTCGCGCCCGCGAAAACGAAGGTTATTGAAGGAAAGACGCTCGCTTTAGTGCCCGTTCTGCGCGCCGGCCTCGGCATGGTGGACGGTATCCTCGCTATGATTCCGAACGCGAAAGTCGGACACGTGGGACTGTATCGGGATCCAGAAACACTCAAGCCCGTAGAGTACTACTGCAAATTGCCGCCCCATATCGAGGAGCGTGACGTGATTGTGGTGGATCCCATGTTAGCCACGGGCGGATCGGCCGTAGCAGCCATCTCTGCCGTTAAGGACCGCGGCGCAACGAACATCAAACTGATGTGTCTCGTCGCCGCACCGGTCGGCATCGAGAAAGTGCAGGCGTCTCACCCTGACGTAGACATCTACGTCGCCGCCGTGGACGAGGGATTGAACGACCACGGCTACATCGTACCAGGGTTAGGCGACGCTGGTGACAGGCTGTTTGGTACTCGTTAGGCGTAGCCAAGCAGTGCCCCGGAGATTTACTCATGAAAACAACGCCTGGAACGAGGAGGTCCGCTTGTGGATACGCCCATCAAGGTGATGACGGTGTTCGGAACACGGCCAGAAGCCGTGAAGATGGCGCCGCTTGTGAAAGTACTCGAACAACAGGAAGGGATTGAATCCCTCGTCTGCGTTACTGCACAGCACCGCGAGATGCTGGACCAAGTTCTCGAGGTCTTCGATATTCAGCCCGACGACGACCTCGACATTATGGAACCGAAACAAACGCTTGGCACCATCACACGAAAGGCGCTCTCCGGCCTAGAAGACGTGATTGCAGCACGTAAGCCGGACATCGTCCTGGTGCACGGAGATACCACCACCACGTTTGCCGCTGCGCTGGCTGCGTTTTACCATCAGACTGCCATTGGTCATGTGGAGGCGGGGTTGCGCACGTACGACAAATACAGTCCATTTCCGGAGGAGATGAATCGGCAGTTGGCCGACGTCCTCTGTGACTTGTATTTCGCCCCCACTACATGGGCGGCTGAAAACCTGTGGCGGGAAGGCAAGTCACCGGAGAAGGTGTTTGTCACCGGCAACACTGTCGTGGACGCCATGAAGACGACCGTCCGCCAATCGTATCAACACCCTGTACTCGACAGCATTCCCAAAGGTGCTCGGTTGGTCTACATGACGTCACACAGACGGGAAAATTTGGGTGAAAAACTGCATAATATTTGTAACGCCGCAAGGCAACTTGCGGATACATTTGAGGACATTCACATCGTATACCCTGTCCACTTGAACCCAAGCGTGCGCGAAGTCGCGTTCGAGATTCTCGGCGGACATTCGCGAATTCACTTGATTGATCCGCTGGGGGTCGTCGACAACCACAACTTTCTGGCGCGGTCAACGCTCATTCTGACGGACTCGGGGGGCATTCAGGAAGAAGCGCCATCTCTCGGGGTCCCTGTACTGGTCCTCAGAGACACCACAGAGCGTCCGGAGGGAATTTCCGCCGGGACGTTGAAGTTGGTCGGCACCGACCAAGAGGATATATACAACGAAGCGGTGCACCTGCTCACGGACGAACAGGCGTACCGGGACATGGCGGGTCGCAAGAATCCGTATGGAGACGGCTGCGCATCGGAGCGGATTGTCCAAGCCATCCTGCACTATTTTAGGCGTGGTCCGCGTCCCGACCCATTCACGTACCGTGTCGGAATGAGTAACGACATCCAACGATAGTGGGGGGCGCTGGAAATACGGGCGTGATCTCCATGGATTGAGGGTGTTACCCTGGCGCCTGCTGCGAGGGCGCTGGAGAGGAGATACCATACATAGTTGGACGGGGAGGAATTTTGATGGACAGGGAAGTTGTCATTGTCAGCGCGGTTCGCACCGCCATTGGAAACTTTATGGGGACGTTGTCTTCGCTTTCAGCGACAGAGCTTGGGAGCGTAGTGATTGAAGCTGCCCTGAATCGCGCTGGCGTGGACAAAGCGCAGGTCGAGGAAGTGTATATGGGCAACGTTCTGCAAGCAGGGCTGGGTCAGAATCCGGCGCGGCAGGCGACCATCAAGGCTGGGCTACCAGAGACTGTGCCAGCCACCACCATTAACAAAGTGTGTGGATCCGGCTTGAAAGCCGTGATGTTGGCCGCACAAGCCATCCGTGCTGGGGATACAGACATTCTGGTCGCTGGCGGCATGGAAAGCATGTCCAATGCGCCTTATTTGTTACCAGGCGCCCGCAGCGGTTTCCGGATGGGCGACCAAAAAGTGATTGACAGCATGATTCGCGATGGCCTCTGGTGCGCGTTCTGCGACATTCACATGGGCATCACCGCCGAAAACATCGCTGAGCGCTACGGTTTGACGCGGGAAGAGCAGGATGAATTCGCTGCGCGCAGCCAACAGAGAGCGGAAGCCGCGCTGAAGGCAGGCAAGTTTAAGGATGAAATCGTCCCCGTCCAAGTCCCTCAACGCAAGGGCGACCCGCTGGTTTTCGACACCGACGAGTTCCCACGCGCTGGAACCACGAAAGACACCCTGGCCAAACTGCGCCCTGCATTTAAGAAAGACGGTACTGTGACCGCCGGCAACGCGTCTGGCATCAACGATGGTGCGGCTGCTCTCGTCGTGATGAGCGCGGAGAAAGCGAACGAGCTCGGTCTTACAACCGATTGCCCGCGTGGTCAGCTACGGCAGCGCAGGTGTGGATCCGTCCGTCATGGGCCTCGGTCCGATTGACGCGACGAGGAAGGCCTTGGCCAAAGCCGGTCTAGCAGTGGAGGACCTGGACCTCGTGGAAGCGAACGAGGCGTTTGCCGCGCAAGCACTCGCGGTCGGGCGCGACCTCGAGTTTAACCCCGAGAAGCTCAACGTCAACGGTGGCGCCATTGCGCTCGGTCACCCAATTGGAGCAAGCGGTGCTCGCGTGTTGGTCACGCTGTTACACGAGCTGCAAAAGCGTGAGGGTCGCTACGGGCTCGCGACACTTTGCATTGGCGGCGGCCAAGGCGTCGCCATGGTGGTCGAGCGCCTGTAAGGTGGACGTGGTTCGTTTCGTCTTCGTCAATTTGGTGAAAATGAATTCAGTAGGAGAAGGCGACTTCCCCTTACGGGGAGGTCGCCTTCTTTCTGTTTGAATTGGGGCTTGATTCTCACGTTACGTCAGGATGTAACGTAGTCGTTGCTGGCAAAGTAGAAAGGTCAATATGGAGGTGATTCCGGCGGACACAAGGGTTTGGAAAGTGGGCGAGCCGGCAAAGTTAACTGGACTCACGGTGCGAACGCTGCACGGAAGTGGGATTGCTGACGCCTTCCGCGCGTATGGAAAGAGGGCACCGCTTTTACACGAAGCGGGAATGTCGCACGGCTACAACAAATTCTTTCTCTAAGGCAACTCAGGTTCTCCTTGGAGGAAATTAAGGAAATTCTGAACCGGCCATCCCACAACGCACTCGATGTCATTCGCATGCACATGCAGCGCTTGCGCGAACAGATAGACATCCAACAGTGAGCTTTGCCGTCGCTTGGAGGACATTGCTGAACTGTTGGAACAGCGAGGACATATCCCGACTCAACAACTCATTTACGTACTGGAGGGAATTCGAATGTCGGAAAAATATCCGTTTACACCCGACCAGATGGAGAAGATCAAGAAGCAAGGCGAACTTCTGGGCCCCGATAAAATCCGCGAAGTCGAGCAGGAATGGCCGCAGTTGATTGCAGCCGTACACGCCGAAATGGAGAAAGGGACGTCGCCAGAGAGCCCGGAAGTGCAGGCGTTGGCCCGGCGTTGGAAGGAGCTCGTGAAGATGTTTACGGGCGGTGATCCAGAGATTGCTGGGACGCTCCAAAAGCGCTACAACGAAGAACCGGGTTACGCGGAGCAATTCGGCTTGGATAATGGCATCTTCGAGTACATCGGAGAGGCGATGATACATTTGTGAGTACACTGTACTGTACTCAGCAAGACGGGTATCATGCTATGCAGTTGGAGTGACGTGTGTGTATATCAGACGAAAGGGATTCCACATCAAGGGGAGTGGAATGCCTTTTTGATGACGAAAACGGTGATCACACACGGATTGGTTCATGTACACTATAGGAGGGCTGGCTGATTGAATGGGAAAACCCGCGCATCATCCGTTGGACAACCCGTGCACATGTATATTGGGGGTGGCCTGCGTACCATGGGATGGCCCTGTGCAAATCCCTGAGAACGCTTTCTTTTAGTTTCTGAAGTATCTATCAGGCGTAAGCGGGAGTAATCGCGGCAATTTTATGAACAAGTGGGTGAATATCGTCTCAAATCGCGCTGTATCAGGGTTTGTTCGTTGACAAGGGGGTGTGCATTCGGTACTATTAGCGAGGGTTACGGCATTTCACTGTGAGGGACAGCTGTTTCACAGTGCGAAACAATGAACCTCCAAGTACTTGAAGACAGATCTCTCACGGTTGAGAAGGCTGGCGTTCGGGAAAGATGATTCTTGCCGACGGTCGGTCTCTCTCATTTCGCGCGACCTCGCAAACTGTTACTTCCCTTCAATTGTTTTGTTAGGCGGTGAAGATGTTCGCAGACAACAACGGAAATCGAAAGCAAAGTGATGCACCGAGCACACTCAAAACCCTTGCTGTGTTGCTCAGTCTCATGATGCAGCTGGCGACTTGTACCGTTGTCTTCGGGTTCATAGGACATCTTCTCGCGAACAAATTGCATCACCCGTACATAACGGCAGTCGGCATCATTGTTGGCCTGGCGGTTGGAATGTCGGGTTTTGCTTATCTGGCAAAACATTTTTTAGGAGAAAAGCCGTGAATACTGACATCGTAAAATTGCAGACTCGGTTGCGAGTGATTCTGTGGGCTGGTTTGGCGTTCATCGGACTGTCGGTGATTGCTCGGTTTGTGACGCCCTGGCACGAGGTATTAAACGGTTTGCTCATCGGGGAAGTCGGTGGCGCGGGTGCAGTCTGGAGCATGGTGCGCCAAGGTCATTTACGCGACAATCAGCAAGGCCCTGCGCTCATGGTATCTGGAATGATTGGCTTTTTCACGCGCATGATCCTTCTGATTGCCGTCATGGTGCTCGCCATCAAGTTGCCGCACGTCAACGTCATTGCGGCGCTTGTTGGATACTTGCTCGGATTTGTCTTCATTGTAGTGGGTCTGTCCAGACCTACCTAGGCTAACCAGAGCATGCAAATCTCGCAGCGAAAGTAGGTGAGAAGGTGCCTCAACATCCATATCTGTTCAGTGGCCACTGGTACAAGGTTGACTTGGTCACCGTCGCTTGGACGCTCATTGCGGGGTTGATTCTCATTATCATTTCCGCCTTTATGGTTCGGAAACTGGACATGCGGAGCCCCAGAGGCCTGCAGAACTGGTTCGAGTGGGCGATTGAGTTCACGCAAAACATGTCCCGCGACATGATGCCGTCCGAGGCGGGCGCACGCTTTGTGCTTCCGTTTGCGTTCATCGTGTTGATCTATCTGTTCGTGGCAAACTGGCTGGGTCTCATCTTCACCTGGGAGTTCGAGCCGAGTCGTAACATTCCATGGCTGGGCATGGTCGCGGGGCAAAAGTACTCACTGTTGAACTCTCCGACCGAAAACATGAACATGACGTTGGCGTTGGCGATCCTCGTGTGGCTCGTCAGTCACGCGTACGGCCTGCGTCATCCGTGGCGTTGGTTAAAGACCTATCGCAACCCGATGGCCATCGTCGACGAGATCACTAACCCCTTGACGCATGGCATGCGACTTTTTGGTAACATCCTCGCTGGTGAAGTCTTGATTGAAGCGCTGCTTCGGATGCCGATGTTGTTTGGGTGGATCCCGACAGGGTTGCCGCTCCTGATTATCTGGCTCTTGTACAGCGCTTTCGTCAGTACCATCCAAGCGTATATCTTTGCTCTCTTGCTGACGCTTTACATTGGTCACAAGGATTTTAACGTTGCACATCATTGATGTGTAGCGTCCCACGAAACCAATTTGGGATCTCAGAGGAGGCTTTCTTACATGAACCAAGAATTACACCTGATTGCTGCTGCGCTTTTGCTGGGTTTTGCTGCTGTAGGTTCTGGTGTGGGTAACGGTGTCTTGTTCAGCAAGTACGTTGAGGGCGTATCTCGCCAACCTGAAGCTCGCGGCACCCTGCTCGGAAGTGCCATGATTGGTCTCGCGTTCGTCGAAGCGTTCCCGGCCATCATGCTCGCTCTCGGTTTGATTACGTTCTTCAGCTAATCAGCGAATGAGACGGATTCGCAAATGCGAGTCACACTGTAAGCCGATGAGCAAACGAGAGGGGTGACGCATGTGAGTATTATTGAACCAGGCACAATGATTGTCTCGTTGCTTGCCTTTCTAATTGTGTTTTTCATCATTTACAAAGTTACGTATAAGCCGCTGTCCACCATGATGGAACAACGCCGCCAGCACATTGAGCACCAAATCTTGTCCGCAGAACAAGGACGCGCGGAAGCAGAGAAAATCCTTGCGGAACAGCGCAAGTTGTTGGATGAAGCTCGTCGTGACGCGAAGGAGATCATAGACATGGCACGCGCCCGCGCGGAGAAGCAAGCGCAAGATATCGTCGATGCTGCACAAGCAGAAGCGCAGCGTATCCTCGACGAAGGGCGGCAGTTGATTGAGCGCGAACGCGCTGAAGCCATGAACGGCGTAATGGAACAGGTTGCGGCGTTGACCGTGGAGTTGACCACGAAATTGCTTCGCAACCACGTTTCCAAACCTGTGCATGAAGAAATGCTCAAAGAAGCGCAGAAAAACTTGGGAGAGCTTGTGTCATGAGTGGGGTCGTAGCACGTCGATACACGGCAGGTCTGTTTGATTATGCGCAGGATCACGGTATCGTCGACGTTGTCGACCAGGGGCTCAAGTTGATTTCCGACACGCTGACGCAGCACCCTGAGTTCAAGTTGTTGCTGGAGCACCCGTTGATTCGTGCAGAGCAGAAAACGGCGATGGTGCAAGAGGTGTTTGGACAAGCTCTGGATCCGGTGGTGACGCGGTTTGTAAATCTGCTCATTCACCGCGGTCGAGCAGACCAGTTGCAAGCCGTTTATGTAGCCTTCCACGCACTGGCTGAGGAAGCCAAAGGTGTGATTGGTGTGAGGGTGCAATCGGCGTTTCCGATGAACAAACAGCAAGTCGCTGAGTTGGAACAGCAGTTAGGCACGGCGCTGAACAAGAAAGTGCACGCAGTCGTGGAAGTGCGTCCAGAGCTGATTGCAGGCTATCGCGTGCAAATCGGCAACAAGGTGCTCGACGCGACGGTTAAGAGCGCATTACGCCAGTTCCGTGGAAAATTACTGCGCCACGGCGCAGTTCAACGTTAGATGGACGGACCTGCAAAGCGAGGAGGGAATGTATTGAGTATCCGACCTGACGAAATCAGTGCTCTGATTCGTAAACAGATAGAACAGTTCGAAGCGCAGGTGCAAGTACAAGACACTGGTGTCGTGCTCCAGGTGGGCGATGGTATCGCGCGCATACATGGGTTGGACAACGTTATGGCTGGTGAGTTGGTTGAGTTCAGCAACGGCGTGTTCGGTATCGCGTTCAACCTGGAAGAGGATAACGTCGGTGTCATCGTCCTGGGCTCTGTGACAGGCATTCAAGAAGGGGACCAAGTAAAGCGGACTGGCCGCATTGCCAACGTTCCCGTTGGTGAGGCGCTGCTTGGTCGCGTCGTCAATCCGCTGGGACAGCCTCTGGATAACCGCGGCCCCATTGAAACAGAGCATTACCGCCCGATTGAGTCTCCTGCACCGGGCGTTATCGTTCGTAAGTCCGTTCACGAGCCGTTGCAAACGGGTATCAAGGCAATTGACGCGATGATCCCGATTGGCCGCGGCCAACGTGAGCTCATCATCGGCGACCGTCAAACGGGTAAGACTGCCATCGCGATTGACACCATCATCAACCAAAAGGGTAAAGGTGTCATTTGTATATACGTGGCCATCGGTCAAAAGCAATCGACAGTCGCCCGCGTCGTCGAAACGCTGCGCAAGCACGGCGCTCTCGACTACACCATCGTGGTTGCTGCAAACGCGTCCGACCCAGCGCCATTGTTGTATCTGGCTCCTTACGCCGGATGTGCTATGGGTGAGTACTTCCTGTACAACGGTGGACACGCGCTTGTCGTATACGACGACCTGTCCAAGCAAGCGGCGGCATACCGCGAAATGTCCTTGTTGCTCCGTCGTCCACCCGGTCGCGAAGCGTATCCTGGCGACGTGTTCTACTTGCACTCCCGTTTGCTCGAACGCGCAGCGAAATTGAATGAAGCCAATGGCGGTGGTTCGCTCACGGCACTGCCGTTTATCGAAACCCAAGCGGGTGACGTGTCGGCGTACATTCCGACCAACGTCATCTCCATCACCGACGGACAGATTTTTTTGGAATCCGACCTGTTCTACTCCGGTGTTCGCCCGGCCGTCAACGTCGGTATTTCCGTATCTCGTGTCGGTGGTTCCGCACAAACGAAGGCGATGAAGAAAGTGGCCGGTACGCTTCGCCTCGATTTGGCGCAATATCGGGAACTGCAAGCGTTCGCCCAATTTGGTTCCGACCTGGATAAAGCGACACAGGCACGCTTGGCTCGCGGTGAACGTACGGTAGAAATCCTGAAGCAAGGTCAGTATGAGCCAATGGCGGTTGAAAAGCAGGTTGTCTCGCTGTGGGCAGTGGTCAATGGGTACGTCGATGACATTCCGGTGGCTTCGGTCCGCAAGTTTGAGCAGGATTGGTTGTCGTTTGTGGAAACGCAGTATCCGCAAATCTACGAGAACATCGTATCTACAGGCGACCTCAAGGATGACACGGTTGCCCTCTTGAAGGAAGCCGTAGCGAAGTTCAAGCAGACGTTCGTCGCGTAACGACGGCTCCGTCCGAGACAAAAGTGCGGGGTACTCAGGCGTTGTGGGAACGGGGGGTAAGATCCTGTTCCGTGACAACGAGGTCCCGAAAAGGTGGTGAGCAGAGTGCCACAAAACCAACGAGATATTAAACGCCGTATCAACAGTACGAAGAATACAGCACAGATCACCAAGGCCATGGAGATGGTTGCTGCGGCAAAGCTCCGGCGCGTGCAAGAGGCCGTCCAGCAATCGAAGCCATTCCTTGCGAAGATGCAGGAAATGCTCGCAGGCATCTCCAAGTCTGCGCGTTGGATCAAGCATCCGTTGCTCGCAGAGCGTCCGGTGAAGCGGACAGGCTACTTGGTGATTACGGGAGATAGAGGCCTTGCAGGACCCTACAACGCGCAAATCATCCGCGTTGCGTTGCAGGAGTTTCGCGACAAGGACAAGTCCACGTACACGGTATACGCAGTCGGACGCCGTGGCCGCGACTTCTTCCACAAGCACGGTTACCCCGTGGGTGGGGAAGTCATTGGCGTGCCGGACGTACCGACGTACGACAGCGTGAAGGACCTCGCCAAACAGGTAGTGGCAGCGTACGCTGCGGAAGAGTTTGACGAGCTGTACTTCATCTACAACGAGTTTATCAACCCAGTCACGCAGCGACCCGTGGTGAAAAAGGTACTGCCGCTGTCCGATGTGGGGACAAACACAGAAAACAACACGCAGTACTTGTTTGAGCCCGATGCGGAAGCTGTATTCGAGCAGCTTCTGCCGCGGTACGCGGAAACGCTCGTGTACCAAGCCGTACTCGACGCAAAGGCCAGCTTCCATGGTGCGCAAATGGCAGCCATGGGCAACGCAACGGATGCGGCGAAGGAAATGATTGATGCGCTCACGTTGCAGCTGAACCGTGCGCGTCAAGCGGCGATTACCACTCAGATTGTTGAAATCGTGGGCGGTGCGGAAGCGCTCAAATAGCGCCACGTAAGCGCCCTGTTTGTACGGGTTGAACGTCAAAGCCAAGAGCCACTCCCACGTCTCCCTACGCTTGGATGGCCTTGGCCAGAGGAGGGACTATTTTGAACAAGGGACAGGTTGTGACGGTCATGGGCCCCGTCGTCGACGTGCGCTTCGCCGAGGGTCAACTACCAGCCATCAACAACGCCCTGCGGATTGACCACGACGGCGAGGTGTCCATTCACCTGACACTGGAAGTCGCCCTGCACCTCGGGGACAACGTAGTGCGTACGGTCGCTATGTCCTCCACGGACGGCGTCGTTCGCGGTATGGAAGTGACCGATACGGGTCGACCGATTTCCATTCCAGTCGGGCAAGTCACGCTGGGCCGCATTTTCAACGTGCTTGGAGAAACGATTGACGAACAAGGACCGGCCAAATCGGAGGAGCTGTGGTCGATTCACCGTTCCGCGCCAGACTTCAGCGAACTCTCTACTACCATGGAAATCTTTGAAACTGGCATCAAGGTCATCGACCTGCTCGCGCCGTACGTCAAGGGTGGTAAGATTGGTCTCTTCGGTGGTGCCGGCGTCGGCAAGACCGTCTTGATTCAGGAGCTCATCCACAACATCGCGAAGGAACACGGTGGTTACTCCGTATTCGCAGGTGTTGGTGAACGTACACGTGAGGGGAACGACCTCTACCACGAAATGAAGGATTCTGGCGTTATCGACAAGACCGCCATGGTCTTCGGTCAGATGAACGAGCCCCCCGGTGCGCGCCTGCGCGTCGCGTTGACCGGTCTGACAATGGCAGAATACTTCCGCGACGTGGAGCAACGCGACGTGTTGTTCTTCGTGGACAACATCTTCCGCTTCACACAGGCTGGTTCCGAGGTGTCCGCGTTGCTCGGTCGTATGCCCTCTGCCGTCGGTTACCAACCGACCCTGGCAACGGAAATGGGCCAGTTGCAAGAACGCATTGCGTCAACCATCAAGGGTTCCGTCACGTCCATTCAGGCCATCTACGTGCCTGCCGACGACTACACCGACCCCGCGCCGGCCAACACGTTTACGCACTTGGATGCAACGACGAACTTGGACCGTCGCATTGCGGAAATGGGTCTGTACCCAGCTGTGGATCCGCTCGCGTCCACATCCCGCGCGCTCTCCCCGGAGATTGTCGGCGAAGAGCACTACACGGTGGCGCGTGGTGTTCAGCAGGTGTTGCAGCGCTACCGCGAACTCCAGGATATCATCGCCATCCTGGGTATGGACGAACTGAGCGACGAAGATAAACTCACTGTCACTCGCGCCCGGAAGATTCAAAACTTCCTTTCGCAGCCATTCTTCGTGGGTGAAGCGTTTACGGGTCTTCCAGGTAAGTACGTACCGGTCAAGGACACCGTTCGCAGCTTCAAGGAAATCCTCGAAGGAAAACATGACGACATCCCGGAACCGTACTTCCGTTACAAAGGCTCCATCGAGGATGTTGTTGCAGCAGCCAAGGCTGACGGTATCAGCGTTTGATGTGGACGAGGGCTCCCCAAGAGACTATGTGACTCTCTTATAGGGGGCCCATCCACTGTACCAAGTTCCTGGTGACCTGTCGGCGTTAAGCGGATGTGGGCGTCGGATGGGTCACAGACTGGAGGTTGACATGAGTAGCGTGCTTCTGGAAGTCGTCACACCAGAGCGCCTGGTTGTGTCGGAACAGGTCAACTTCATCACCGTGCTTACCGGCGGCGGCGAACTCGGCATCCTCCCTCGCCACGCGCCGCTCGCGGCTACCGTCAAGCCATGCATTGTCAAGGTAAAGACGGACGCGGGCGAAGACTTCATCAACGTGAACGGCGGATTTTTGGAAGTACTCCCGGAAAAGGTAACGATTCTGGCGGATGCTGCAGAGCTCGCCTCAATGATTGATGTGGATAGGGCACGTGCTGCGAAGGAGCGCGCGGAGAAGCGCTTGGCTCAGAAGGAAGGCGTGGACATCCCCCGAGCGGAGGCTGCCTTACAGCGGGCGTTGCGCCGGCTGGAAGTCGTCGAATTGTCTAGCAAGGCGGGAGGCGACCTAAGTTCCGGCAAGGCATCTGGACAGTGACAATGACGATATACATCTCGTTGTTATAAAACTATCGAAGGGCTATCTAGGCCACAGGAGAACTGGTGCCGGATAGCCCTCTTGTTTTACACCTAA
The DNA here is from genome assembly GCA_963788285.1 of uncultured Alicyclobacillaceae bacterium. GTDB lineage: Bacteria > Bacillota > Bacilli > Alicyclobacillales > Alicyclobacillaceae > Alicyclobacillus_A. The sequence goes on along the minus strand of CAWBGB010000007.1, from coordinate 111,983 downwards.
ATCAACGTCTGTTATAATATTGAATGTTATGTGAACACTCTATTAGTTTTAAAAATAGTGATTTTAGTACGCAACCGACACAAGGTTGTGACGCGCTCCCCTTCGAAACTTGTGCTATTAGGCACAACGTTCCGTGCGACGGAGCTGGTCTCATCTCATTCTCAGCCTGGAGGGACAGTCATGGCCCACATGTTCCAGTACTGGAACGGCTACCTGTTTGTCGTGTTCTTCTTGGTCCTCGGCATTCTCTTGCCTGTGGGCGCACTGTGGGTGCTTGGTCCTCTGCTCAGACCGCATCGGCCAACCAGCGCCAAACTCACCACCTATGAAAGCGGTGTCGAACCCATTGGAGACGCGCACGTGCGATACAACGCGCGCTACTACTTATTTGCGCTGTTGTTCGTCGTGTTCGACGTCGAAACCCTGTTCTTGTACCCTTGGGCCGCTAGTTTCCACAAACTCGGCCTGTTTGCACTTGTGGAGATGCTCCTATTCCTCTTCATGTTGGTGATTGGACTCATGTACGCCTGGAGAAAGAAGGTGCTCGAATGGACCTGACGCGCGCTTCGCAGTTGCCAATTATTGAGTACGAAGGGCTGACGCCCGAAGAAAACGCGGAATTAAACCGCGGAGGCGTTCTGCTCAACTCCTTGGAAACGCTGAAAGGATGGGCGCGCAGTAACAGCTTGTGGCCGATGACGCTCGGATTGGCGTGCTGTGCCATCGAAATGATGGGTGCAGCTGCTGCGCACTATGACCTGGATCGGTTCGGCATGATCTTTCGCGCGTCACCCCGCCAGTCGGATGTGATGATTGTCGCAGGTACTGTGACGAAGAAGATGGCGCCGCTGATCCGTCGATTGTACGACCAAATGGCAGAACCGAAATGGGTCATCTCCATGGGCGTGTGCGCGACGGCTGGCGGTCCATACGTCCGAAGTTACTCGGTATTGAAGGGTGTGGATCAGGTTGTCCCCGTAGATGTGTACATTCCGGGCTGCCCGCCATCTCCGCCGGCGCTCATCTATGGGCTCAACATGCTGCAGGAGAAAATTCGCATGGAGGCCCGCGGGAAGAAGGTGACCCGTGCGTGAGTGAAGATCAAGAAAATCGGATTGCACCGACAGAGTTAGAAGGCAAGGAGAAATCTGGCCCTGCCGCTGAAAGGCTCAAATCGGTTTCGAAGCCGGCTGTAGCGTCCGGTGCAGTGGCCAAGCCAGCTCCTCCCAAAAAGGCGCCACCACCGCCAGATCCGCGGGTAGAGGCCGCCAAAGCGAAAGCGCAAGAGGTCCGAACATTCATAGAGCAACGGTTGAGCGCTGAAGCTGTCGTCGAGACGGGGACTGCCCACATCCACCCGATGCTCCTAATTCGCAAAGAAGATTGGGTAGCCGTGGTGGACCTTCTAAAGCGAAGCGACGCCTATCAACTGAATTACTTGGAGTGCATGGCCGGAACCGACTATCCGAACTACATTGAGGTTGTCATTTACCTGCAATCGACCGAACTCGGCCACTTCATCTGCCTGAAGACGAGGACGGACAGGGAACGGGCGGAGATACCGTCTCTGTGCGCTGTGCACCCGGGTGTCAACTGGGAAGAGCGCGAAATCTACGACTTGCTCGGCGTGACATTCACCGGCCACCCGGATCTGAGGCGGATTATGCTGGACGAAGACTTCAATGGCCATCCGCTTCGCAAAGACTACAGTGCATGGGAGGCCTGATGCCCAGTGTCACTCATTGACGAGAAAGATCAGGTTCGCACCGAAGAGATGTTACTCAATCTCGGGCCGCAGCATCCAAGCACGCACGGCGTGCTCCGGCTGCTCGTGAAAATCAACGGAGAGACCATAACGGATGCGGAACCGGTCATTGGCTATTTACATCGCGGCACAGAGAAGCTGGCGGAAGACTTGCAGTACACGCAAATCATTCCCTACACGGACCGCCTCGATTACTTGGCCGCCATGTTGAACAACTACGCGTTTTGTCACACCATTGAGCAGGCGATGGACCTGGAAGTTCCCGAACGGGCCGAATATCTGCGCGTCATTGTCATGGAGATGCAGCGCGTGGCGTCTCACTTGATGTTCATCGGTGCGTATCTGTTGGACCTCGGGGCGATGAGCCCGTTCCTGTACGCATTCGCAGATACGGGAACAAATCGTTCAACTGTTCAATGAAATCTGTGGTGCACGGCTCACTTACAACTACCTGCGTGTCGGCGGTGTGAAATGGGACGCGCCTCCAGGATGGCTTGAAAAAGTAGCGGACTTCGTCCAGTACCTGAAGAAGAAGTTACCCATGTACGACGAGCTGATTACCGGCAATGAGATCTTTCTGGCGCGCACGCGCGGCATCGGCAAGTTTGATACAGAAACTGCTCTGGCGTATGGCCTGAGCGGCATCAACCTGAGGTCCACAGGCTACCAGTGGGACCTCCGTCGCAAGAAACCGTACAGCATCTACGACCGTTTTGATTTTGACATCCCGGTCGGGCAAAATGGCGATTGCTTTGACCGATATTACTTGCACCTGCTGGAAATCAAAGAGTCCTTGCGGATTGTGGAACAGGCACTGAAAAGTATCCCTTCCTCCGGACCGGTGCTGGGGAAAGTGCCGAAGATGATCCGCGTGCCCACCGGCGAGTATTACAGCGGCATTGAAGGCGCTCGTGGGGAACTCGGCTTCTACATTGTCAGCGAAGGAAAAGACAAGCCTTATCGATTGAAGATCCGAAAGCCTTCGTTCATCAACTTGCAGTTGTTGCCGGAGCTGTTGCGCGGCCAAAGCATCGCAAATGTGATCGCCATTTTGGGCGCGGTGGACATCGTACTTGGGGAGGTGGACGCCTGATGTGGGATTGGCGCAGCCAACCGCTGACAGTACCGTCGGTCCTCGTGATGCTCATCGGTGCGGTGGTCACCCTCCTCCTTGCGCTGGGGGTCGTGACGTATACCATCTACGTCCAGCGAAGAATACTCGGCTGGATGCAGTTGCGCATCGGGCCCAACCGCGTGGGCCCATTGGGGCTGTTCCAGACCATTGCGGACGTCATAAAACTGCTCATCAAGGAAGACGTCGTACCCGCCAAGGCGGACAGGGCGCTGTTTATGCTCGCACCCATCATCGCGTTTGTACCTTCTTTCACGGTGCTGGCCGTGATTCCGTTCAGTGCGCACAACGTGTTTACAGCGAACCTCGGCATTGGAGTGCTTTTCTACCTCGCGTTGTCCGCCATCACCATTCACGGCGTGATGCTTGCAGGGTGGGCATCCAACAACAAATACGCACTGATTGGCGGCATGCGAAGCGCTGCGCAGATGCTCTCGTACGAAATTCCTCTCGGACTGTCGCTGGTCGGTGTGGTCCTGATGGCCGGATCGCTCAACCTCAACGACATCGTGCTCGCTCAAGAGCACGCTGGATTGTGGAATTGTATCCCACAAGTTCTCGGCTTTATCGTCTTTCTCATTGCATCGACTGCGGAGTTGAACCGGACGCCCTTTGACCTGCCGGAAGCTGAATCGGAATTGGTCGCAGGGTACCACGTGGAGTACACCGGTTTTCGGTTCGCGTTTTTCATGCTCACGGAGTACATGTACTTGTTTGCCATGGCTGGCTTGTGCACCACCTTGTTCCTCGGCGGTTGGAGCGGCCCGCTCCTGCCAGGTTGGCTGTGGTTTGCCATCAAGGTGTTCCTGTACATCTTCTTTCAGTTCTGGCTGCAGGCCACGCTCCCGCGCTTCCGCGTGGACCAGCTGATGACGTTCAGCTGGAAAGTGCTGTTGCCGCTGGCGCTTGTGAACCTCGTACTCACCGGCGTCTTGAAGGCGATTTGGTAAACACGGGAGAAATGGGGTGAAATCATGATTGGTTTCGTGAAAGGACTCAGCGTCACGCTGCGTCAGTTGCCCAAAAAGAAGGTCACCCTGCAGTACCCCGACGTGAAGCCGGAGTGGCCGGAGCGCTTTCGTGGCGTTCATCGCTTCATTCCGGAGCTTTGCATTGCTTGCAATCAGTGCGCGCGCATCTGTCCCACCAGTTGCATTTCTCTGTCGGGCGAGCGGGATGAAAACAAGAAGATGAAAATCAACACTTTTGACATCAACTTCGACATTTGCATTCTCTGCGACTTGTGCACAGAGGTGTGCCCGACCGAGGCGGTGCTCATGTCCGATACGTTTGAGATGGCCAAGTACTCACGCGACGACTTGTACCTGGATATGCACTGGTTACACGAGAATCAGTTGAAGTATGAGCAGTCACACCCCGATAGAGCCGCACAAGCGAACACCGAGAAGGCGGGTGACGCCAAGTGAACGGGCCGCTGATTGCATTCTACGTGATCTCGTTGTGCATTCTGGGCTGCGCGGTGCTCATGCTGAGCTTTCGCAAGGTCATCTACATGGCGCTCGCCATCGGCGGCGTGTTCGTAGGGTGCGCGGCCATCTACCTCCTGCTCGGCGCGGAGTTTGTGGGCGTCGCGCAAATCCTGATTTACGCTGGCGCTATCACCATTTTGATGATGTTTGCCATCATGCTGACCAACCATGAAGCGATAGAGCCACCGTTCCAATGGAATGCACGACACGTGTTCAGCGCCGTAGGCTGTGTGCTGCTAGGGATTCTTATTCTTCTCGTAATCCGATCCACGCCCTGGCCGCAACCGGATACGTCCGTCGACGTAAACGGCGGGAACAGCAATCCGGTCGCCATCGGCATGGCGCTCTTCAGACAGTATGCGATTCCGTTTGAACTGGTATCGCTGCTGCTCATTGTCGCGCTCGTTGGAGCGGTGATTCTCGCACATCATCGAAAGGAGGACGAGTAAGGTGGCTGGAGGGGCACCGTTTCCGATTCCAACAGGTTCTGTTCTCGCGCTAGCAGCGATTCTCTTTTGCATCGGGCTCTACGGGGCGCTGACGAAGCGCAATCTCATCATTGTGCTCGTATCTATCGAACTGATGTTAAATGCGGCGAACATCAATCTGGTTGCATTCTCGAAGTTGAGTGACACACCGAGTTTGGATGGGCAGATTTTCTCACTGTTCACTATCACGGTCGCAGCGGCTGAAATCGCCGTCGGATTAGCGTTGTTGTTAGCCATCTTCCGTCTGCGTAAGACGAGCGAAGTCAAGGATCTCGACGTCAACAAGTGGTAAAGGGGTGATTGGATGGTTGCATACGCATGGCTCGTTCCACTGTTGCCACTTGTGGCGTACATATTCCTTCTCTGTCTCGGGAGGCACGTCCCCGAAGGCATTGTCGCCGGCATTTCAGTCGTGCTCACGTTCATCTCATTCCTGATCAGCGTGGCCGTGTTTCACGCGGTTGGGTCCAATCCGGACCAAGTCGCAGCCTACACGTTCCACTGGCTGACGGTGGGCTCCCGGTCCATCAGCGTCGGGTTTGAAGTTACGCACCTCGACGCCCTGATGTTGGTTGTGGTTACCCTGGTCAGCACGTTGGTACTCTTGTTTTCGAAAGGCTACATGCACAACGATGAGCGGTTTTCCGTGTTCTACCAATACTTGAACTTGTTCGTATTCTCGATGCTGGCATTGGTCATTTCCCCAAATTTCCTCCAACTATACATTTTCTGGGAAATGGTCGGCCTGTGCTCGTACCTGCTGGTCGGGTTTTGGTACTTCAAACCCGAGGCGGCGCTCGCAGCCAAAAAGTCGTTCATCGTCACGCGCATCGGTGACGTCGGCTTGTTCGCGGGCATCATTCTGTTGTTTTTGGCAAGCGGCTCGTTCGACTACAACACCATTTTCGTCGCGGCTGCCTCCCACAAACTAGCGCTGGGTTGGATTTCCGGCCAAGCTTTCGTGACGTTGACGGCCATCCTCATCTTTGTCGGTGCCATCGGCAAATCCGCGCAGTTCCCGCTCCACGTCTGGTTGCCAGATGCGATGGAAGGCCCAACGCCAGTCTCCGCGTTGATTCACGCCGCGACCATGGTTGCGGCCGGCGTGTATCTCGTGGCTCGCGCGTACCCACTGTTTCAGGCGAGTCCCGAGGCACTCACAACGGTTGCTTGGATTGGCGGTATCACCGCATTGCTGGGGGCTTTGATTGCACTGACGCAGCGCGACATCAAGCGCGTCATTGCGTACTCGACCATCTCGCAGCTCGGCTACATGATGATGGCACTCGGCGTCGGAGCGTACGCCTACGGCGTCTTCCATCTGATGACGCACGCCTTCTTTAAGGCCCTCTTGTTCTTGGCAGCTGGCTCCGTCATCCACGCCGTCGGCACGCAGGACTTGTTCGAGATGGGGGGGCTTCGCAAGAAACTGCCGCTCACCATGTGGACGTTTCTGGCAGGCGCCCTGTCGCTCGCGGGCATTGTTCCGTTTGCAGGATTTTGGTCGAAGGACAACATTCTGAACGCGACACTGCAAAGTGGACACACGGTGCTCTACATCTTCGCGCTGGTTGCCGCGTTCTGCACGTCCTTCTACATTTTCCGCGTGTTCTTCCTGACATTCACCGGTGAGCCGCGAGATCTAGTGAAGTACGAGAACGCCCACGAAGGCGGGTGGGTGATGAACCTTCCGCTCGTGGTGCTCGCCATCCTTGCCACGGTGGGCGGTTTCTTCAACACGCCGTTGAACGGAAACGGGCTGGAGAAATACCTGTTTGCGGATTACACAGGGGGCACGGTTGGCGTCACCTACAGCGAGAACGTCCCCTTGATGGCACTGAGCGTCGTCATCGGGCTGCTGGGTATCCTGCTGGCGGCCATCCTGTACTGGCGTCCCCTTGTGAATCCTGGCAGGCTGGCCCGTGGATTTGGATTCCTCTATCAGATTTCGTACAGGAAGTTCTTCTTCGACGAAATTTACGGCGCGGTGGTTGTCAGGGGCGGCAAGGTGATTGCGGCCATCGTGGATGGTGTAGACAGGTACATTGTAGACGCTATCGTGAAATTCGTCGCGAGGGTCGTCTACTACCTGGGCCTCGGCCTCAAGTACACGCAAACGGGGCAGGTGCAAACGTACAGCGTCGTGGCAGGGTTTGGCTTGTTGATTGTCCTGGCCATTGCGATGTACCGCGTAGGAGGTGTGTTCTAACATGGGCCTCGTATTCTGGCTGCTTGCAGCACCTCTGATTGCAGGGCTTGTCATCCTGCTGGTGCCCAGGCTCGGCAGCGCTGTACACCGCGGGCTTGCGTTGTTCGGATGCGCGGTATCTCTCGGTCTTACCGCCATCGCCTGGGTACAGTTTCAGTACAACATTACGGGGTTCCAGCACGTCACGGCACTCTACTGGTTCACGTTGCCGAGCTTGTGGCACGGTGCGAACACGAATGGGCCAGGCAATCTCATCATTGGCTTGTCATTTGGGGTTGATGGGTTGTCCCTGCCACTGCTCGCGTTAACCTCCTTTATTTCGCTGCTGGCGATTGTCGCAGCCAAGCGCACGGTGGAGCGATCGAAAGAGTACTACTTCTGGATCTCGTTGGTGACCGCGGGATTGCTCGGTGTGTTCAGTGCGCTGGACCTGTTCACGTTTATCGCCGCACTGGAAATCACGTTATTCGCGATGTTCTTCCTTATCTACATCTTCGGGGAAGGGAGGCATCAGTCCGCCGCGTTCAAGTTCCTCCTCTACCGGGGGCTGGCGACGGTCGCGCTGTTGGTTGCGTTGGTCGGCATCGCCTACGGCGCAGCTGGCGCCTACGGATCCCAGCAAGCGGCCACGCTGACAGGCACGGGACTCAGTTTTGACATCCCGACGTTGACCAACGTGATGCACACCGTGTCGACACAAGCGTTTTCTAGCCACGCGCGCAGTTGGCTATTCATGTTCTTGTTACTCGCTGTCTTTATAGAAGAAGCGTTTGTACCGTTTCACACGTGGTTGCCCACGGCGCACGAATCTGCCGATACGCCAACGAGCATGATCCTCGGCGGAGTCTTGACCAAGACCGGCGCGTACATACTGCTTCGCTTCGGCGTTGGATTATTGCCTGGGGAAGTACGCCATTACGGCGCGTTGATTGCCGTGTTCGGCGTCATCAACATCCTGTACGGCGCCTTTGCCGCATGGGCCCAAAAGGACTGGCGGCGCCTCATTGCTTTTGGCAGCATCAGCCACATGGGGCTCGTTCTGCTCGGAATTGCCGCGCTCAACGCCGCCGGTCTGCAGGGGGCGATGTTCATGATGGTGTCGTCCGGCCTGTTGACAGCGCTCTTGTTCTTCCTGGTCGGTGCCATCAAGGACCGGACCGAGACGAGTCACATTCCGTCACTGGGCGGATTGTCCCGCAGCCTGCCAATGCTATCCGGGTTCTTGTTGGTGGCGGCGCTGGGCTCTCTCGGGTTACCGCTCACAAGCGGCTTTATCAGCGAGATCCAGGCGTTTATCGGAGGATTCGACACGTATCCAGTCATTTCGTTCGTCGGCGTGCTCGGGGTCATCCTCTCGGCGGTGTACCTGCTGTACGCCATGCAGAAGTCGACGTTCGGTCCGCTCGACCCAAGGTACGGTGAGCTGGTGGACGCGACACCGCGCGAATATGTTCCGGCACTTGTGTTGATAACGCTGGTATTCCTCGTTGGAATTGACCCGAAGGTGATTGGGGAGCTGTTTGGTCTGTCCGTAAACGCCTTGATGAGGATTGGAGGGTAAGTCGATGCCGAATTTGGACGCACTGCATCAACCATACTGGTCGGCCATGGGTCCCATGATTACCCTCACCATTACGGCGTTTGTGGTGATGATTCTGGAGTTTGTGTTCAAGTCCGGGGACAAGCGCTGGTTGCATGGCCTTTCCATTCTCGGCGTGGTTGCAGCCTTGGTGGTCGCCATCAGGCATTTTTACGCAAATCCGCAGGCGGTCCTCGCTACCGTGCAGAACGATATCATCGCCAACATATTCACGCTGCTCATCCTCATCACCGCGCTCTTGGTCTTCCTGTTCACGTATGATTACGCTGGGCAGGTGAAGGTGGCCTCAGAACACACGTACTTAATCCTCTTCGCTGTAGTGGGCGCTCTTGCCATGGTTTCTTCGGTGGACATGGTGACGCTGTACGTAGGCCTCGAATTGCTCTCCGTCACCAGTTACATCCTGGCCGCGTTGCGGATGAAATCGAACCGGTCCGTGGAGGGCGGCATCAAGTACCTGTTAATGGGGAGCATCGGCTCGGCCGTGCTGCTCTATGGACTTTCGTTCATCTACGGGCTCAGTGGGACGACCAACCTGGGCGAACTGTTCTCCAATCAGACGCTCACGAGTGGCGCGTCGCTATTCGCCCAATATCCCGCTGTGACCGTCCTTGCCTTTGTTCTGATTCTCGGGGGATTGGGCTTCAAGCTTTCGCTGGTGCCATTCCACATGTGGACGCCGGACACGTATGACGGCGCACCAACACCCATCAGCGCGTTTCTGTCCACGCTGTCCAAAACGGCAGTGTTCGGCATGCTGCTGCGGATGATGCTGTACGTGTTTTCCGTGTCAGGCTCCAACATGTTCTACCTGGCGAGTATTCTCGCTGCAGCCAGCATGTTGGTTGGCAACCTGATTGCTCTGCCACAACGAAACATGAAGCGGCTTCTCGCGTTCTCCAGCGTGGCGCAAGCGGGGTACATCCTAATTCCGTTCACCATGTTGAATGAGAACAACGTGGTGGATTGGGCCTCGCTCGTGAATAGCATCGCGTTCTACCTGTTTGCGTACACGTTCACCACCGTTGGGGCTTTTGCCATCGTGCACGTGGTCTCGCACGCCCGCAACTCCTGCGATTCGGATGCGCTTGTGGGTCTGTATCACCGGTCACCTTGGCTCGCCGGCGCGCTCACCGTGTTCCTGCTCGGCCTTGCAGGCATGCCGCTAACCGCTGGATTTGTCGGGAAGTTCTACATCTTCGCCGACACCATCCATTTACATCAAACGTGGCTCGGTGTACTGCTCTTTCTCACGAGCGTCGTGTCGTTTTTCTACTATTTCGGCTGGATCCGCAAGATCTACCAGAAGAGCGAAGTTAAGGACGGCGTCACCATTCGCTCAAGCGGCATCATGAACACCCTGCTTGGCCTTTGTGTGCTGGGAACTTTGATTCTCGGCGTCGTACCCGCTACCCTACTTCACGCACTGGCCAACTTGGCGTAAAATATCGATGTCCAAGTCGGTCAAATTCGTCTCAAGGGGCCCCATTTCTTAATCTGGGCCCTTCTGTGAGGCGTTTTTTGAAGGGGGAAGCGGAAGTGACCGATGTTTCAACCAGTACCGTGATGCTCGCCGCCGCCGGTGTCATTTTTATCATCGCGTTCCTCGGCGGTACATACATCACGTGGCAAGCACTTGGGGTGTTAAAGTGGGATAAATTCGTATTCGATCCCATTGGACACCAAACCCGCATGCTCCGCTTCATCCTAGCCATGATTGGCGGCTTTTTCATCGGCTGCACCGCCGCCGCCTATTTGCTGGCGGGCGAAGCCATCCGCTCCATCTTGTAAACGTCCAGTCAGCGTCCGTCTGATGCTTCGCGGGGCCAGCGCTGACTGCCACTAGAAAACATTGATTATCCCTCACTTTATTGGAATTTCTCAGAAGGAAATCGACAGAAAATCCAGAAATATGAACAGATAAGCCATGAAGGGGACGCGACGTTTTGAAGGGGGATGAGTATGCGCGCCATTGGAGTCGTACGAAAACTGGATCAACTCGGACGGATTGTAATACCCAAAGAATTGCGCAAGAAGTATTCCATCAACGTCGATGACGACATCGAAATTTTGGTGGACAGCGACACCATTATCCTACAAAAATTTGTACCAAGGTGCGTGTTTTGTCAGAGTCCTTCCGAAGCGATGCGGGTGTTCAAAGAGAAGCATATCTGTCGCGACTGCTGGGACAGCATCACTGCAGGACTTTGACACCACAAGGCCCCAGAGCGGACATGGGATGGAATCCACCTGGCCCGCACGGGTATAATCTCGTGTCTCCGGCGAACGATAGTAAGAAATACGTTCTGGAGGAGGCACTTGCTTTGACCGCACAGCGAGCACACCACTGTTTTGAGGTACTCATCGCGACCTTTGCCATGATGGGTGGCTTTGCAGCAGGCTTTCACATGCAAACTGCACACGCGGCACAGTCCGGTGCTATCACGCAAACCAGATCCGTGGCCCGGACGGCAGAGCGAGTGTATGAAAAGCCCATTCCGGCCTATGCGAAGTGGGGAAAGATTGCCGTGGCAGAAGCGAAACGCTGTCATCCCAATGCGGCCGTAGTGGACTACTTGCATATCGGCAGGACCCTGGTATCGGACGCGGTTGCAGAAGAAGCCTTTCGACTGTGGATGCGGGAAGGAACCAAGGAGTGGGGAATACTGGTGCGCGTTCAATTTAATCCGCGCACCGAAGAGTTGCTGCGCGTGACCTGCCAGGACTTGCGCTGACGAGGGGAGTTTCCAGTGTAGATAAAAACGGATGAGAAGCTGTGGGACTCTACCTACCTATCATCTATTTATAGTGCAAATCTCGTAAATGAGAACATGAATAAAATAGAATCCTTGTCCAAACTGTCGTGTATAGAAGACACGCGGACAGGGGATGAAATACATGAAGAAATCGGTTGGCTGGCAATCGGCGTTGTCCTGGCAGGGGTGTTGAGCGCATACGCGCCAGCAGGTACCAATCACTCCTTACCTTTCGCAGGAAATTCACCCACCTCGGACAAGCTGACGGACAAAAACGGCACCCCTTTCACCGAAGTAAAATATATAGAGACCAGTTTTGCGGCCACGAACGCAAATGTGGACGGCTACTTGATTCACAATTGGTGTCAATTTAATGACAACTTTATGTCTGAACGTGAATTACGCCAAGCTGCCGACAAGCTCAAGCAGGACTTAGACATTCAAGACGCGAAATAGATGACCTATACGGATGCGTCCGAAAACTTTTCGGAAGTGGACGGAAGCTGGTCCGACAACACGGCTATTTCCGTTACGCTTGCATCATGCGCTTTTCGAGCACCCAAAGTACCACGATCCTGGTGGTGCACGCGCACCACGCAGGTAGGGTCTTCGTGCGCCTTGCAAGCGAAGTAGACATGGTTCGCAAAACGGTGACAAATTCGGGATGCACACCACAAATTAGCACTTGTATAGAGGGTTTTACCAATGCTAGAATGATCGGCGTTCAAGCGGATAAGCTCGTGACACGCGCATTTTCTGCAGTTGGAGCGCATCGCGTTGAAGGTGTCACATCCGATTTGGTGACCAGCATATCCGGCTATTCATCGAAAGCCCCAGGATACATACAGACCAATGGGCAGAAAATGAACCTACAAGTGGCCGTTCATTACGACGCCTACCACCACCGGACGAACGTTCTGGTTGGTACCCCCATCATTACGGAAACGTATTAACGGGGTACTGTGCCGGACGTCACGGGGCGGACTGGCACAGGAGTTGAAGTCATGGCAAAGATTGTGATTGACGGGGGCCACCGTCTGGAAGGACATGTGCGCATTGGTGGCGCGAAGAACGCTGTACTCCCCATACTCGCAGCAAGTCTTCTCGCCTCTTCGGGAACAAGTACGATTGACGAAGTACCGTCACTTCTCGACGTTGAGCATATGATCAACACCATCTCCGCCCTGGGCGCTGACGTCCATCGAGAAGGGAGCACGCTACATATCAGTGCCAAGTCGGTGAACAGTGTAGAACCGCCTTATGAACTGGTACGTAGCATGCGGGCTTCATTTGTTGTAGCGGGACCGTTATTGGCACGCTTCGGTGAAGCCATTATTGCAATGCCGGGCGGCTGCAACATCGGGCCACGCCCGGTAGATCTGCACATCAAAGGTTTCGAGGCGATGGGTGTGCAGACCGAGATGGAGAACGGGTACGTGCATTTCCGCGCGCCGAAGGACGGATTGAAAGGTGCTCGTATTTATCTGGATATCCCGAGTGTCGGCGCTACGCAAAACATCATGATGGCCGCCGTGCTAGCGAAGGGGCAGACCATCATTGAGAACGCGGCGAAGGAACCGGAAAACGTGGACCTCGCCAACTATCTCAACGCAATGGGCGCCCGCGTACGCGGTGCAGGAACAGATACCATTCGCATCGACGGTGTAGATGCACTGCACGGTGCGAACCATACCGTGATTCCCGACAGAATTGAAGCAGGCACGTTCCTGATCGCTGGCGCCCTGATGGGCAACGGCGTGTACGTGGAAAACGCCCTGTCGCATCACCTGACTTCCATTCTGGCGAAACTCGAAGAGGCTGGCGCGCATTTGGAAGACGACGTACGGGGCATTCGCGTTTGGCCCGTGGAAAATGGGCGCATGAAGGCGCTCGACGTGAAGACGCACTACTATCCTGCTTATCCCACGGATATGCAAGCGCAGATTGTGGCTGGCTTAACGACCTGTATTGGTACCAGCATGATCACGGAAACGGTGTTTGAGAATCGCTTCATGCACGTGGCTGAGTTGCAGAGGATGGGCGCTGAGATTCACATTGAAGGCCGGACGGCCGTCATTGAAGGTGTGGATCGACTTTCTGGCGCTGAGGTGACAGCGACCGACCTGCGTGCCGGGGCAGCACTCGTCATCGCAGGCCTGATGGCGGAGGGTACGACCACAGTCAGCGGACTACATCATATCGACCGCGGCTACGACAACCTCGTCGGCAAGTTCCAGTCGTTGGGTGCGAAGATTTGCCGAATTGACGACTGAGTTGACCAGCCGAATCGAAACATGGACTTGTATGTGCTATTTTCCCGTTTTTCGGGCAATCGTTGTATCAACAACATTCGTGAAAACGTGTGGATGTTGCCATCCGCACGTTTTTTTGTTGCACTGGGTTTTGAGCACAAAAAAGGGACAGCCGCAAAGCGACTGCCAAATCGTTACAACAAGGGGGAAACAGTAGCATACTGGCCATCGGTTGATGACACTACCATCATGGACGAGAATTCATTTTTTTAGACATGAGGAAAGGAACACACCACAGCCGATGAATAATCTTGTGCGCCCGAACATACCTCTCTAGGAGACAAGCCTCTGAAAGCGAGGAATGTACATTGGCGCGTTTCCGTCCGGTCAGATCTAGATATGAATCCAGAGCCTTACGGTCGGACATCGAGTTTCCCCTCACCCGGTTCCCTCGGCTGCACCAACTGTGGCTTCGTGTGGATTGGCGTGGAAAAGTCCTTGCGGTCCTTTGCACGGCCTTTTTGGTGCTCGTCATTGTGCCAACGGCGACCGCCAACATGGTCCACCGCCGCGATACAGATCCCGCCCGTGCCTGGATTATGTCAGATGACGCGGAGGTTCAGGTGAAAGTCTACGATGTTCAAACTGGACATGTGACCAACGTCGCTTTGAACGATTACCTTGTGGGGGTACTCGCTGCAGAGATGGACCCTCATTCGCCGATGGAAGCACTTGAGGCCGCTGCTGTTGCCGCGCGCACGTACGTGGTTCATGCCATGTCCTCCAGTACAGGATCCCATCCCACGTTCGCCAACCAGCATGGCGCTGACGTCACAGACAACGCGAGTCTCGATTTGCCGTGGTGGTCCATGGCCGTGCAGGAACAGCGGTTTGGGAAAGATCTGAGTGTCAACACCGTCCTCCTGCAGCACGCCGTGCTTGCCACAGACGGCCTGATTCTGACGTATGACAAGCAACCCATTCTGGCTTTCACCTTTGCTCAGTCCACCGGTCAGACCCGCGACGGCAGCGAGGTGTTTGGCAAGCCAATACCGTACCTGAAGAGCGTGGCATGCCCAGATGACGCGCATCAACCCGCGAAGTCTCTCATCCGCATTTCTGTGCCAACGTTGCAGCAGGTACTGCAGATACAAGGTAACAACGTCCAACTGAATCAATTCCGCATTGCCATGAGAGACGCACAAGGGTATGTGCAAGCGGTCGCCTATCAGGATAGGTCGTGGACTGGAGACGACTTCGCCAGTATGCTTGGGCTTCCATCATCGAACTTCACGTGGACAGTGAGCGGCAATGAGTTACTGGTTCAGTGCAGAGGCGTGGGTTCCGGGATAGGGATGAGTTTGAACGAGGCCAAGGCGCTTGCGGTGCAAGGCAAGACGTGGGAGGATATTGTCCAGTACTTTTATCCGGGAACGCAGGTGGAAGGAGACGAACGGTTCACGCAACCGGCGACCATGGAAGAGTAGCCGAGCGCAGGGCAGCCCAGGAATTGACGGGTGTCACGCCTGGTGCTGGGATTTCAGTATGTGCATCTCTTCCTCCACTTTGGCAATCCGGGTATTGTGAAAATCCAACCGATGCCCAACAATGATGAACTTGTCTTCCGTGCCTTGAAGCCTATTGATGATTTCAAGCTGCTTTTCCTAGACGGTGGAAAGATATTGCTCGACCGATTTCGAGGTACTTAGTGAAGATACATACGTGTCGTTTATTGTACCATTCTGCGGTCTATGTGGGGACAGGTTTTCGCAAGAATCGACAAAACTTGTCCATGAACGCGGTGCTTCGTTAACGTATCGTATGTACAGGAGCGTGCTATCATACAGCCATCAACCGTGGCGGTGAATATCAAAAAACTGGAGGAGGCGAATCTGATTTGTACGGGGCTGATTCCGGGGACGCGTGGTACCCAGAAAGTGTGTGCAGCCGTCGTCAGCCGGATGGTTCTGGACGCTTGGACGGACGAGTCCGTCCAGGAGCATCACGTTGTGGTGCCTAGCCGTCGGACATCACACTCTGATTGAACGGTGTAGAAGTGGGGACCTGGACAAGCCCTAGTGATTTCGGTGGCGAGCGGGCTCGGAAAACACGCAGTACGGATTGCTCAAGACGAGGCGTGTGAAAAGGATCGTTTGTGGATGGCCGAAAGTTTCCGACGTGGTGCTGTCCGACATCGATATCAGCCAAGCCCCTGATATCACCCTTCGCATTGGCGTCAAAGAGAACGCATTAACTATGGCGGATTGAATCTATTTGGTCGCACTTACGAAAACGATATGGTGATGCGGCTCGACTACGTGCGGTAGTACGAGGGCTGATCTGAAAAGGAGTGACATCCTATGTCAGAACTGCGGTACAATCCTCTGCTGCGGGACTGGACGATGGTCGCTTCCCATCGCCAGAAGCGCCCCAACATGCCCAAGGACGATTGCCCGTTTTGCCCAGGTTCCGGAAAAGTGCCGGACGATTACGATGTATACAAGTACGACAACGACTTCCCGGCACTGTCTCAAAACCCGCCGGAACCGGATCCGGTTGCGACGGAGCTGTACAAAGTGGCCCCTGCGTACGGGAAGTGCGAAGTGATTCTCTATTCACCGGAGCACCACGCGACGCTTCCGCAGTTGCCTGTGTCCCATCTTCGCAAAGTCGTCGACCTGTGGACAGAGCGGTTTGTGGAGTTGGCCAAGAATCCAGAGCACAAGTACGTCTTGATCTTCGAAAACCGCGGGCCGGAGGTGGGCGTTACGATGCCGCATCCACATGGCCAAATTTACGCGTTCCCGTACATTCCGCTCAAGATTCGCACCGAGTTGGATTCCTGCCAAGCACATCACAAAGAAACCGGGCGCTGCTTGATGTGCGACATCAATCACGAAGAGGAAACGTTTCAGGAACGCGTGCTTCTGGAGACGGAACACTTCGTAAGCTACATTCCGTTTTTCACCGATTACCCGTACGGGGCCTTTATCTCCAGCAAGTCGCACAGGGGTAGTCTGGACGAGTTCAGCGACGCGGAGAAAGACGATTTAGCCAACATTCTGAAGCAGGTGACTGCGGGGATGGATGCACTGTTTGACCGTGAATTCCCATACATGATGGTGCTGCACCAGAACCCTGTCAACGGCCCGGACACGAGCACCTACTACCATTTCCACATCGAATTCTACCCACCGCTTCGCGCCAAGGACAAAATCAAATTCCTGGCTTCGGCGGAAACCGGCGCGTGGGCGCCGTGCAATCCGATGTCGGTCGAAGACACGGCGAAAGCGTTGAGGGAGGCCATTGTGCGCGCGAAGGGAGCGACGGACCTTGATTGATTCCAACGTGTGGCAACGGTTTTTGGAATTCTCGCCGGGGGACGTCTCGCATGTGCGGGTGTTCTTCGCACCTGGGCGCGTGAATTTAATTGGAGAGCACACCGATTACAACGGGGGCTACGTGCTTCCTGCGGCCCTTACCGTGGGGACGTGGGCTTTCGTGCGCGTGCGCGAGGACGGCATGTATCGCTTTGCCTCCACCGCATTTCCGCATATTGTGACGGTGAAAAAGGGAGATCTCAAATACAAACCGGAGGACGACTACGCCAATTACCCGAAAGGCGTCGTCTGGGCGATGGAGAAAGCGGGCGTGTCCATCCCCGGTGCGGACATCCTGTATCACGGCAACCTGCCCAACGGCGCAGGGCTGTCCAGCTCCGCTTCCATTGAAGTGGTGACGGCGTTTGCCATCAATCAGCTGAGTGGTGCCGGGCTGAGCGTCGAGCGACTGACGTTGCTTTCGCAAGAAGCGGAGAATCAATTTGTTGGCGTGAACTGCGGTATCATGGACCAGTTCTCCGTAGGCATGGGCAAGGCGGATCATGCGCTGTTGTTGCAGTGTTCCACGCTCCGCTACCGGCTGGTGCCCGTTCAGGCACCAGGGTACAAACTGGTCATCACCAACACCAACAAACGTCGCGGGCTGGCCGATTCCAAGTACAATGAACGCCGCCAGGAATGCGAAACTGCGCTGGCGCAGATGCAGCGGGTGGATCCGAACCTGACATGTCTGGCGGACGTCTCGCCGGACGACTGGGAGCGGCTCTCCGCCGTGCTCGACGACGAAACATTGAAGAAGCGGGCTCGCCACGTAGTGTTTGAACACGCGCGGACTCAGCGTGCTGCCGCCCTCCTGGAACAAGGGAATTTGCGCGCGTTTGGCGAACTGATGAATGAGTCCCATCGGTCGCTTCGGGATGACTACGAGGTCACCGGCCCGGAGTTGGACGCGTTGGTCGAGGCGGCATGGACCGTCGAAGGCTGTATCGGATCCAGAATGACCGGCGCTGGATTCGGCGGCTGCACCGTGAGCTTAGTGGAGGAATCCCAACTTTCTGTGTTTGAGCAAGTCGTGACGGAACGGTATATAGAGCAAATCGGAAGGACACCGTCCTTCTATGTCTCTGACATTGGGGATGGTGTCCGTGAAGTGACGGGCGACGGGTTGGCTCAGCTGGCGAAATCAATACTCTAGGAGAAGGTGTTAATATGTCCGTATTAGTGACGGGTGGAGCAGGTTACATTGGAAGTCACACAGTGGCCGAATTGGTCGCGCATGGCGAAGAAGTTGTTGTGATTGACAACTTGCGCCAAGGCCACCGCGCTGCGGTGCAGGATGTCCCATTGTATGAAGTGGACATCCGCGACACTGAAAAGATCGGGCAAATTCTGCGAGATCATAAGGTGGACACCGTGGTCCACTTCGCGGCGAATTCGCTCGTTGGGGAGAGCGTGCAGAAACCGTTACAGTACTACGAGAACAACGTCGCGGCGACGGCCAAGTTGCTGTCCGCGATGGTCGACAACGGCGTCCTCAACATCGTGTTCTCCTCGACGGCGGCCGTATACGGAGAACCGGTTCGGACCCCGATTCACGAAGACGATCCAACCGTACCCACCAACCCGTACGGTGAAACGAAACTGGCGATTGAGCGCATGTTCCGTTGGTGTCACCAGGCGTACGGCCTGAAGTCCATCAGCCTGCGCTACTTCAACGCGGCGGGGGCACACCCAACGTTGCCGATTGGCGAAGATCACAACCCCGAAACACACCTGATTCCGATTGTGCTGCAGGCGGCGCTCGGCCAACGCCCGCATGTTTCCATCTTCGGCAACGACTACCCGACGCAGGACGGCACGTGCATCCGCGACTACGTCCACGTGATGGACCTCGCAAGCGCACACCGCCTGTCTGTGAACCGCCTACGTACGGGCGGAGGGGTAGAAGCGTTTAATCTCGGCAGCGGCACCGGATTTTCCGTGCAGCAGGTGATTGACGTCGCCCGCGAAGTCACAGGCCGCGACATTCCTGCGGTGCACTCGCCACGTCGCCCTGGAGACCCAGCCGTCCTCGTGGCCTCCTCGGACAAGGCCAAACAAGAGCTGGGATGGCAGCCACAATACGATGACTTGTCCACCATTGTCGCATCCGCGTGGGCGTGGCATCAAAGCCACCCGAACGGCTACGAGGACTAAGGAGGCGGAACGGGTGAACCAGGCCATTCAAAAAATCCGCAACTACATGGCCCAGGCGGGGTTTGACGCGATGGTCCTGAAGACACGGGCGAACTTCGCCTGGGTGACGGGAGGCCGGGATAACCACATCGTGTCTACCTCTGAGTTCGGCGTGGCGGACTTGATTGTCCTTCCCGAGAAGGTCGTGTGCGTCACCAACTCGATTGAAGCGCGCCGAATCCAGGAAGAAGAGTTGTTTGACCTGGACATCGAGATGGTCGCCCCCGACTGGACGGAAAGCGCGGACGGCCAGTTGGATGCTTTGCTTCACGGGAAGCGCGTCGGCTTCGACACCCGCGACGCCCGTGGCGTAAACGTCGCCGCCGACCTCTCGGAACTCCGGCGCACCCTGACCCCGCAACAGCAGGAACAGTACCGGTGGGTCTGCCGGGAGACCGCGCAAATTCTCGAAAGGGTGGCCCGTCAGATTCGGCCTGGACAAACAGAACACGAAATCGCCGCGTCGCTCGCGGGTGAGGTGATGAGGCGCGGGTTGACGCCCGTGGTAACGCTCGTGTCTACGGATGAACGGGTGTTTAACTATCGCCATCCGATTCCCACAGCTAAGCGGTTGGAGAAATACGCGATGCTCGTCATTTGTGCAGAAAAGTACGGGCTGGTTGCCAATGCCACCCGCTTCGTGCACTTTGGCCCGCTACCAACCCATCTCGCGGAAAGCAAGCAGAAATGCGCGTACATCGACGTTTGCATGAATGCCGCAACGCGCCCAGGCAAGCGCGTGTCGGATGTGTTCCAGACGGCGATAGACGCGTATCGCGAGGTCGGTTACCCAGACGACTGGAAGCTCCTACACCAAGGCGGACCAACCGGATACGCTTCGCGCGAGTTTTTGGCCACCCCAAAGACGCACCAGATCATTCAAGTAGGACAGGCGTACGCCTGGAACCCAGCAATTCGCGGCATCAAGTCGGAGGACACCATTCTGGTGGGCGAGACAGACAACGAGTTTCTGACCCACACTGGCGACTGGCCGTACTTGCAGGTGGAATGGGACGGGCGGACATACTTGCGGCCGGACATTTTGGTGCAACCTGAGTAAACAAGTGCACAGGACGCTCACGAAGCGACCATCGTGTCGTACCAAGAGCGCCATTGCTGAAATACATGAACATGTTAAATTCTGATGATGTCGGAGGGATGAATTGTCTAGCGAATTCATATATCAATTACAATTACCCGTGGCGAGGATGATGAACCTCGTCATTTATTATGCGTATTAAAAGACGAGGTGGAGAAATCATGACAAAACATATTCACAGCGAGCCACTCGTTATGATCGCAACATTTTTTCGCTCATTTGTATTGGCGTCTATAACTGGTCTCATTGTTGGTACAGCAACAAGCGTATTCTTACGGTGTCTATTCTATGCTTCGAATAAAACACTTCATGCCTCATTATGGGTACATTTACTACTGCTCCCGATAGGGGGACTTCTAACAGGGATCTTGATTCATTATGGTGCACCCGATGCAGCGGGTCATGGTACGGAGGCAGTGATAGCAGCTGTTCATGAAAAACAAGGACAGATTTCTGCAAAAGTCGGTCCGATTAAAGCCATTGCAACCGTCGTGACGCTCGCGTGTGGCGGATCCGCGGGTAAGGAAGGTCCGTGTGCACAGATTGGGGGAGCTTTAGCATCGTTATTTGCTAATCTAATCCGTCTCAGTGCAGAAAGTCGCAAGCGACTGGTGATTTGCGGTATCAGTGCAGGTTTTGCAAGTGTTTTTGGAACACCACTAGCAGGAACAATATTCGGTATTGAAGTGCTAACAATTGGTGGATTAATGTACGATGTCTTACTTCCATCCTTTATTTCTGGCGTGACAGCATTTGAGGTAAGCAAGAGCCTTGGGGTTCCGTACACATATTATCCATTCCCACACGAGATTCCGTTCACTGAGCCCTTGTTTCTTAAAATTGTCTTACTGGGCATGATATGTGGGCTTGTATCGTGGATTTTTATTGAGATTTTCGAGTGGTCACAAGGTGTAGTTGATAAGTTTCAACAGCGCTTTCATGTGTGGAAGCCCGCACTTCCGGCAATGGGAGGGATAATTTTATCAATCCTTATCCTGTTTGAACCCACGGATTATTTAGGCCTTAGCTTGTCGCTCTTAAACCAAGCGTTGCATGGTGAGCACATTGCATTGTTTGCTTTTTTCTGGAAAATAATTTTTGTGTCCATAACTCTCGCGACGGGATTCAGTGGAGGCGTCATAACACCGTTGTTTGTTATCGGAGCAACCGCAGGTAACACATTCGGTCACTTGCTGGGGATTAATCCGACACTTGCGGCGGCTGTTGGAATGATGGCTGTCATTGCTTCAGCCTCCAATACACCATTATCTGCAATCATTATGGGTCTGGAGCTATTTGGTCGATTCACCGGCGTTTATGTTTTGGCGGCAAGCATCACTGCGTACATCATTGTCGGACATCGTAGCGTTTATCCAAGCCAGATTGTTTCTATCTCAAAGTCTCTGTGGATGCACCTTGATTTAAACATTCCTCTAGAAAGAGAAACCAATATTCACGTGTCATACGGAGCATTAAGAATGGCTAAACACTTCGCTAAATGGAGGAAACGACAGCATTGACAGATGAGGCGATGAACAGTGGAGTGGTATGAATCGCCCAAAGAAGGTGTCGTTCGCGCACTCCAGAAAGAGTCCAGTGTGCTGATGGGCATGGACTTCAATCGAGCGTCTCGTGTCCACACCGTGTGACGAAGTGAGCCGTGGATTTTAGAAAATAGACTGATGGCTGGGACCCATCGGGCATATCCTAGTAAAGTGCGCAAACGACAGCAGCGATTTCTCGCTGGTAAAATCACGCTTCGGCAGAACTGGGGGACTCGCGGTGAAACTAAGCCACACTCGGTTGCTGGTCAACAAGTATCAGGCGTGTTTTCATTTTTATAGGGACGTGCTTGGATTTGAGGTCGCATGGGGCAACGAAAACACAGGCTACGCCGATTTCCAAACGGAGGGCGGATCTACCCTGGCGCTCTTTGAGCAATCGTCCATGGCACACGCCGTCGGCGTCGAAGACTTACCGGTGGACTCTACGTCGATGGACAGAGTCTGTCTCGTCTTTCTGGTTGGGAACGTGGACAAGGCGTACGAAGCCCTCCTACAAAAAGGCGTCGAATTTATCACGAAGCCCACGGACAGAAGAGACTGGGGCATTCGCGTGGCTCACTTCAGAGACCCGGATGGGAATCTGATTGAAATCAGCGAACCCATGGAATTTGCGCCGTAAGCAGCCAACGGAAGGCGAGTCTTCCATTTGTACGAACTCATCTGCATAATTTCTAACAGATTCCCCGAAGAACTGCAGCCGCTTTTTATCTCTGACCATAGTTTCGGTTGCACGAGATGCCACCAATAGAACTCACCTAGCAATACATGCCCACCCGCGCGTCTTGGACCACTTTGGCTTATATCTCTCCTCATAAGTTCACATCGGTTGTTCTCTCAATTGTCTCGAAACCGCTGGAACAGGTGGGCTCTGCTGTACGACGAACCCCATACCATCGCAGACTACGTTACAAGATGATATAGGAATGCACGTATTCTCGTGAACGGCTCGCTTTAGCGCAGGAGTGAACGAGAATACGTGCAACAAAGTATAAAACATTGATAACGTGGCGACACTTCGTAGTGAGGTGAGCGCTACATGGATGAAAATAAGCATCCACAACAACCAGAAGCAAGTAAAGAGAATCAGAAGGGTAACCAGACTCCTGCAAAGCAGGTGGTGCCCACTGCAAACCGCAAGATTTTTGCGAAGCGTTGGATGTATCCGGCCATCTACCTAGGAGCTGCCGCACTCATCATCGGACTTATGTACATCAAGAGCCAGTCCGGCGGCAGCACTCCGACAACCAGCACCGGTGTGGACAACGTTCCATCCGGAAACACTGCGGTTGCTAGTGAGTTTCAGTGGCCAGTCGCCGAAGGAACCCAAACCAAGGTCAGTCTCGGTTTCTTCAACGACAAATCTAGCGCCAAGGAACAAGCCGCTTCATTGGTTTTCTACGACAACACGTACTACCCGCACACCGGCTACGACATCCAGGCAGCTAACCAGCAGCCGTTCACCGTGATCTCTGCTGTTAACGGGAAAGTGACCTCCGTGACACCGAATCCGGTTTACGGCCTCACCGTGGAAGTCACCACGAATGATGGCTATGTTGTTGACTACGAATCTTTGAGCGACGCCAAGGTCAAAGCGGGAGACACGGTGACGCAAGGGCAAGCCATCGGTACGAGCGGTACCTGCGCCTTCGAAAAATCGCAGGGCAACCATCTCTACTTTGAGGTCTTGAAGAACGGCAATCCGGTGGATCCGGGTACATTATTGCCCAAGGCCTAAGGCCATAGTATACCCAAACCTCTGCAGTATCTTTGATTTCGGCCGTCTCTCTATGAGACGGCCTCTTTCTTTTATTTCCCGGGGAGAAATCGAGAGATATCGGAAGATATTTCGATGAAACAAGCCGTGATAGGCCGTAATGGGATAAAACAAGTCATACGGTGTACACCCCCTCATATACTGTATCAGACCATCTGAGCAGAACTGGGGAGGCGAGGGGAGTGCATGATTACATCAAGGAGCGTACTCTGAAAATCGGTGAGTACATTGTCGAGACTCGCAACACCGTGCGCACCATTGCACGTGAATTTGGAGTATCCAAAAGTACGGTACACAAAGATTTGACGGAGCGGCTGCCGGAAATCAACCCCGATTTGGCAAACCGAGTGAAAGAAATTCTAGAGTATCACAAATCCATTCGTCACCTGCGTGGCGGCGAAGCAACCAAACTGAAGTACAACAAGGAGGGTGTCGATCCCGAACCGGATCGAAATTCGTCGAAAAACTTCGAGACGAGAAAAGGAGTTTCCAGCAGCCTGTAGAAACATAACTTATCTTGAATGAAACACCAAGTACATTTAATGGATCTTAACGGACAGTCGTAACACAATCCGTCCATATACCGTCTATAGATGGTCTATTGCAAGATGGTCAACATGAATATCACCGTGGCAACAGATACGCTCAGATGCACGCTCAGTTGGGGAGGACTCGCCGCAAATGTTTTCAAAGGAAATTGGAGTAGACTTAGGGACTGCAAACGTACTCGTCCACGTCAAAGGGCGGGGCATTGTACTCAATGAACCTTCCGTCGTCGCGATTGATCAGAATACGAAACAAGTCGTAGCTGTCGGCGAGGAAGCCCGCCAGATGCTCGGGCGCACCCCGGGGAACATCGTCGCGATTCGGCCGTTGCGCGATGGTGTGATTGCCGACTTTGAGGTTACTGAAATTATGCTGCGTCACTTTATACGCAAGACCATCGGCAAGAGTGTCATGTTTCGTCCGCGTCTCATGATCTGCGTGCCGGCTGGGATCACTTCGGTGGAACAAAAGGCTGTGCGTGAAGCTGCTGAGGCTTGCGGCGTCAAGCACGTCGATTTAATAGAGGAACCAAAGGCCGCTGCCATCGGCGCTGGGCTCGATATCTTTGAACCGAGTGGCAGCATGGTTGTAGATATTGGTGGAGGAACCACGGACATCGCCGTATTGTCACTCGGCGATGTCGTGACCTCCGCCTCTCTTCGTATGGCGGGGGACAAGCTGGATGATGCGATTATCAAATATGTTAAGAAACGAACACAACCTCCTCATTGGGGAACGTACAGCAGAAGAGCTGAAAAAAGAGCTTGCCACGGTTTACCCTAATGGCCGCGGCGGACAGCAAGACGTCCGCGGTCGCGATATGATGTCTGGCCTCCCCAAGACAGTCACCGTGCAGGCGCACGAGATGTGCGAAGCACTTCAGGAACCCATCGAGGCCATTATTGCAGCGACGAAGCAAGTGCTTGAAAAAACACCGCCCGAACTGGCGGCGGATATCTTGGATAAAGGCGTGATTTTGACCGGCGGCGGTGCGCTTGTCGACGGCCTGGACAAGCTCATGGCAGAAGAGCTGCAAATTCCCGTCCACGTGGCGGAAGAACCGATGAAGTGCGTCGTCATCGGTACCGGCATGATGCTGGAAAATCTGCACTGGCAGCGCATCAGTAAATTGCAAGGCAAGGTTCGAAAGGTACGGTGACCCCTCATTGTTGAGGGGCTTGACCACAGCCGCTTCTGGAATGCCGTCCGATGAACGCTTGCAGCAGGCGCTCGCCAACAACCTCCCCAACTCGGAGACACCTGGTTTTAAGTCGACCACCGGAGAACTGTTGGCGTTCCAGGAACAGCTCCAACAGATGAATGAACTATGGACAAAATGGCAGCACAATCACGGTGGGGAAGATAGGCACGGGCGTCGCATTCCAGGAGGGTGTCCCACAGTTCATCCAGGGACCGTTGCGGGACTCTGGTCGCAACTTGGACGTGGCGATTGTCGACAATACGCCGGCCGGTGCCTATAGGACGAACCGGGATTCAGTCCGCTATCGGCACCGTCACGATCGGTGCACAAGGGCGTCTTGAACTCGGTGGTGTGCCGCCGGCGTGATTGGACCGAATGGACAAGCTGTACCGGGCGTGTTTGCTATGAAAAATCCGAAATATCAGGAATAATCCCTGTACGATGCAGATGGCAAACCGGACTACGACGCAGTGGGGAACCCGTGCTACGTGTTAGCGGATGTGGGCGGTCACATCATGGGTCAGCCGGGTCAACCTGGGTTTGCCGAGCTGGGGCTGCGTATTAGAAATCAGACCGATATGGGAAACCACAGTTTCTTGTTGGTGGACGCTTCCGGGTACTGCCTGTGGGCAGAAACGGCATGCCCATGCCAAACGCCAGAATTCAAATCAATCCGAATTACACCGGACAGGACCTCTTCAATCCGGACGGCAGTCCAGTTATCGACTCCAAAGGGCAACCATCGTACCGCATTGTGGATGCCAACGGCAAGCCGCTGTCTCAGGGCCGCCTCGGAATTGTGGACGCGGACGTGACAACGCTCAGTCCACTCGGCTAAACCGAGTTCATGGTGGCCGGCACGCTCAACCCGGGGTAAGTGCTGGCGAAATTTCGTCCAGGCATTGCAAGCCTGAAGCCGGGTGAACTGGGGCAGATGTGGTCGTGACCTCCACCATGGTTAACATGACTGCGGTGATTGCCAGCCATGAAGCGAACCAGCGCGTGATTCAGGCATATGACACAGAGTTGCAGAAAGCGGTGGAGGATGTAGGTAAGGTGAATGCTTCATGGTTCTGGCTCACTCCCGAAAGCGAGCGGACACCAGGGAGGTATGTGCAGTGCAATCCTTGTGGCAAGCCTATCGGCCATGAAGTCAAGCCAAGTTGGCTGGACCGATATCGCCAATGAAGACCATGGGCTTTGTGGCAGGCAAGGGATCCTTGGCGGATGCCTTCACACCAGCGTTCACGGGGAACCTTGGTGTGGACAGTCAAGATGGGCGACTCCCCCGGGGGGCTGGGGCGGCACGGGCTGATTCTTGTCACCGAAGAGAAGGATTGCTCTGACATGCCTCTGCAGCAAACGGACAATCCCATGGATTTCGCCATCCAAGGTGACGGGTTCTTCGCGGTACAATGCTCGGATGGCCAATTGCACATGACGTAAGCGGGGAACGATACGTGGGGTAAGGGTCAGGACGGATCGTTTTTCCTCGCGACGCAAAGTGGAGAGCCTGTGTTGGATACGAAGGGCGGGCGTATCCGCTACACGGGCAATGGGTCACCCCACATCACGATCGGGCCTGACGGTTCTGTGACTTTAAATGGGAGAGCGACGGGGCAGAAACTGCCATTGTTACGGTGTCCATGCCAGGGCAGAAGTTGTCCGCCATCTCGGGGGACGAGTATGTGCTGAATCCAAGGGCGCAGTGGACTGTGGCCAACCGTGGTGGGCAGAACACGGGCGGATGCATCCAGCAAGGCGTGTTGGCCATGAGCAACGTGGACTTGACACAGGAAATGACCGATATGATTGCGGCCCAACGGATGTTTGACCTGAACGCCGCGGCAGCGCAAATGACCAACTGGATGATGGGAGATGCAAACCAAAATCCGTGGGTAGACATGCCGCATGGACGTAGACGCTCTGTACAAAAAAAGACCGGCTGCAGGAATTATATAAGGAAATTTTGTCTGGGGATGCTTTTTATCAAAAGAAGGTATTGCCAAACCCCTCCGATGGGCATACTTGGTTGCCACGCCACGAACGTGAGATATATAATGGGCATGGACTAAGGGGGTACCACCTTGAATCTCCCAAATACGCTCACATTATTCCGTTTCGTACTGATTCCGGTTTATCTTTGGGCCTTCTACGGAACTGAAAGTGAACATAAGGTAGGGGCTCTTTTTGTGTTGCTTGTTGCCGGGTTGACGGACATCCTGGACGGTTACCTGGCGCGAAGAAACGGCCAGGAGACGCAAGCAGGTCAGCTGTTGGATCCTCTTGCGGACAAGAGCATGATGCTGGCCGTCGTGTTTTCGCTCCTGCAGTCCGGGCGTGTGCCGTGGTTGGTGGCTGGACTGCTTGTCTTTCGCGATCTCGCCATGATTTTTGGCGCCACCTTTTTTTACTTCCAAGGCAAGCGCGCCGTACCGAAGGCCAACAGGTGGGGAAAGAGCACCACGGTTTGCTATTACATCACCATTTGCTCCGTCATGCTGCAGTGGCCAAGCGCCGATGCAGCAAACGTTTTACTGTGGTTTACAGTGGTATTGTCTTACATTACAACGCTGTTGTACGTCGCCAGCATGCGGCTGATTGACGTGCATCGTCGCGTTCTATAGGATATGCTTGTCCCAACATGACGTAGTATCGTCGCTGATACGTGAGCAAATTTGATTCGAAAGGGCGGACATGATTCACACGGTGTTGTGGCCGTCTGAGCCTCGATTGGATAGCTCAGGCAACCTGGCACCTTGGCCAGACAGCCCAACACCTATGCTAACCCGCCAGCACCGATGTGCCGTCCAGGAGTACCCCTATTGTTCACATGAGGTACTGTGCCGTATGTCGGTAATGATTGGGGCGAATGGGCGCTACGCTGGCAAGGTCAATAAAGGAGTGTGTTGTTGGTGCCTGAACTGAGCCTTCCGCTCTACGTAGAAGACATTCAAAAGATCTTGGCCCATCGCTATCCGTTTTTGCTTGTGGATAGGGTGACCGAGTTGGACCCTGGGAAACGCGCAGTGGGGTACAAAATGGTGACCGTCAACGAACCTCACTTTACCGGGCATTTCCCACAGTACGCTGTGATGCCTGGGGTGCTCGTCACGGAGGCGATGGCACAGCTTGGGGGTGTCGCTGTGCTCACGTTGCCTGAAATGCAGGGCAAGCTCCCGATGTTGGCGGGCCTCGACGAATTGCGGTTCCGCGGACAAGTGCGGCCCGGAGACAAGCTGGAGATGGAAGTGACCATCGATAGGCTGCGTGGAACGATGGGCAAAGGACACGGGATTGCGAAGGTGGATGGCCAGTTGGTGGCCGAGGGGAGAATCCTTTTTGCAATCACTTAATGGGTCGCGTGTCGCTTCAACGCGATGCCATCCGTACATCAACGGCCTTTAGGCCAACCACAAATACACCATTTACCTGAAGACCATATACATAGAGAGCCATATTTGCGATACAATACATAATGAAAAGAGCCGTCAGCGCGGCAACGCTGACGGCCCGCATAGAGCCCTCACAGGGGCGGCTCGTGCGGAACAACGGTACTAGACCGCTCACCGTTGACTCAGGGGCGGTCTTTCTTATTGAATGCGACGATGGCCAGCACCAACCCTGCAAAATTAATGGCAAGCGTCAGTGCTTGGTACGTCGTCAATCATCTCTCACCCCCTTTCATTGGAAAAGGGAGTGAGCCGCCCCTGAAAGAGCCTTTCTCTATGCACGTCCATTATATCAATCGGGGATGTCGAAGGGTGTCACTCCCGCAAATTCGAGGACTTTGCGTAAAGTCGAACAATTGCTCAAACCTCGTTGGAAAAGGCGGTTTTGAGCTTCCGCAACGCTTGTTTTCGCTTTGACGCTTTCCGTGCCCAGCGGCTACTTCCTTGCAGGTAAAGCCTTGCAGCAGAGCGTGTGCGGCCATCCGCTCTCAATGGCTTAGCCCGGCGCCGTCCAGCCAAAACAACGTGACCACGTCCTGGATTACGTCCCTCTGCTGACGCGCACTTGAGGGAAAGGACATTCCTGGTATCGAGTTCGCTCTTGATCTCCATCCGCACGCGAGTCTGTACGCCACAACCGCCGCATGGTGGTCCGAACTTCGCCCAACACTTAGCCTGGATGTACCCGGGGAACGGAATTCCGAGCTCATAATTGTACTCCGCAATTCCTCCAGAAACGCGAGAGACGCTTCTTGCAACGCGTCCTCATAGGATATCCTTCTGTACTTGTTGGCTGCTTTCCGCAACAGCGGCATAAATTGCGCAATCAGTTCCGCGTTCACTGCGTGTGCGCCGGATTGGGCGTGGCGGACCAAGTGGTAGAGGGGACCGTTCGGGCTGATTTGATACAGTTGTTCATTTTGTGCCATCTCCCGAGCTGGAGACCGGTCTCCATCAGATTTGCGTGCAAGATGAACGTAGAGGAAAGGCTTGCGGAGATAAAATCAGACTTTAACCAAAGTATGAAATCTTTCAAGTGTATTGTCTACTGAGGTTACACAAATGTATAATCCGTGGTGTGCAATTGTAAAACATAGGAACCTAGGCCACCCAGAGGTCGCAATGGGTGCCGCTCGTGATTGGCTCGCGCGACCTGGCATGGTTCGCATTTAAACCTCGTATGCCGTTGCAGCGACGGAGCCACGGGATACATAGCCGCAACGTGAATTGAGAACATTGAGAGGGTGACCGGCAAAGGCGCAGATTCTGTCTCCATCTGCATCAAACTTACATCCCTCGCGGAAATCGTAGCGCCCATGCCGCTCCATCTCTGAGGGACACCGACACACGGCGTCCTATTTTCACTACTACTCACGCATGCATGAAATCATCTGAGTACAGGTTATTCTGCTGGTGACCAGACACCGGTGACAAACCCTCCGTCTGGTCGAACGCCCACGTATTCTGCCTCAGACGTCACACACTCTGCCTGGCCATTCGACCAGTTGGAAACCTCTTCGAGAAACTTGTCCACAGCGCTCTCTTCCAACCAGACCTGGAACGACACCGCATCGGTAAATTCTTTGTTCAACATTTTCATGTCGCGCGCATTCAACTCATACTCAAACTTGCCGTACTGAGCGTAATCGCAGCGAATGGTGACCAAGACCATCCGCTGACACGTCAGCATGGGCGTGTGGTCCAATACCTCCACTGTTGCATCCGTGTAGGCGCGAACCAAACCGCTTGCACCGAGCAATGTGCCACCAAAATAGCGAGTGACTACAACAAGCGCGTTATCGATGGGCTTTTTCCGCAAAACCTCCAGAATCGGCTTTCCGGCCGTTCCGCTCGGCTCACCATCGTCGGAGAACCGCTCAACGGGAACACCAAGCCCGACGCGGTACGCGTAACAATTGTGCGTCGCCGTCTTGTGCATCGTGCGAATGCGCTCCAGTGCAGCCTCAGCGTCTTCCACAGACTTTATAGGAACCACGTGCCCAATGAACCGAGACTTTTTAATCACAATTTCGTGTTCATTCGACACTTCCGGCGTGACAAACGAAGATGGGACTGCCACCAACACACCTTCTTTCTGTAGGTGTACTGCGTTTCTCAGTATACAACGGTGTATAGGTTACGCGAAGCCGATAACTTTTTAAAGAGGTCTGTAACAGTGTCGCAACCACGTACGTCTATCTTGTCGGCGTCCTCTGGGTAGCAGTAGCCAAGTCCGACGGTACACAATTGGATCACGGCGAGAGAACACGAAATCGTACTAATTTACCAACTGAGGAATACAGATGGATTTGGTCAGTTAACATGCTCTGTTGGGTCCGGTGTTCAATCTCAAGCACAAATTTCGTAACCGGTTAAACCCTCACAAATTAGCAAAAAATCAACATACGAAACTTTATGCTGGCGGGTATGGGCACGATGTGAATTCCGGGGCCGTTAATGAATTTGTAAACCGTTTCGCTGATCGTCTCAACCAGCTCGCGCGCCACCAACGCCGCTGGATTCCCTTGTTCAACGACCCATTGAGTGAGCGGCGTGGACATTAATCTTCGTCATTATGCTGTGCCATTGGGTTTGCCTCGAGTATCCTTAACCTTATTATCCTCGATTCGATGTGTCCGCTATGAGGATCTACCATCGACCGGGGTCATCCTTTCGGCTCCCAATATTAATGTATCTCAATACAATCTCCACATTTCCTCCACCGACACATCAAAACGAATGTCTATATTAAGCTATGTGTGAAATTTGCTCAGGTTTTATCCTCTATGTGGAATTTCATGCTTTTAATAATCATGAACTGACTACGGAGTTGATAGAACGATGATTCGTAAAGCGGTGATTCCTGCAGGTGGAATCGGGTCGAGGCTCCTACCCGTCACCAAGGCAGTGCCAAAAGAAATGTTGCCCATCGTGGATACCCCGGCCATTCAGTTTGTGATTGAAGAGGCCATATCTTCGGGAATCGAAAGTATTCTCATTGTGACCAGCAGTGGTAAATACGTAATGGAGGATTATTTCGATAAGTCCAAGGAACTGGAACTCACGCTTGAGGAAAAGGGCAAGCACGAGCTGTGTCAAGTCGTTCGCGATCTCTCAAGTATGTTAGAGATCCACTTTATCCGTCAAAAAGAGCCCCTAGGCCTTGGCCATGCACTGCTTTGTGCTCGTCATTTTGTGGGGGACGAGCCGTTTGCAGTGTTGTTGCCCGATGACTTGATTCAGTCGGAAACACCTTGTCTGAAGGAAATGATTCAAGCGTATGAACAGTTTTGTACTTCGGTCATCGCGGTCCAAAGAGTGTCCCGAAATGAGGTAGATAGGTACGGGATTATCACGCCCGCTCTTTTGCCCGAGTGTTCAAATCGCAGAATGACAGCGATTGAGGACGTGGTCGAAAAACCCAGTCCGGAGACGGCTCCATCGGATCTCGCAGTGGTCGGGAGATATATCCTGGAGCCGGATGTGTTTAATATTCTACAAACCACAGCCCCCGGAAAAGGGGGAGAAATCCAACTGACGGATGCCTTGCGGGTGCTCAATCAGCGGCACCAAATGCTCGCGTGGGAGATTCGTGGCAATCGATACGATGTGGGTGACAAGCTGGGGTACATTCAAGCTTCTATTGAATATGCACTTAGACGAGACAATCTGCGTGGTGAATTAATGGCGTACTTGCGGTCGCTTCTACAGTCACCCCTGGTCGCCGACCTCTTTTCCACGGGCTTATCAAAGTAATGAACCGTATCAGGACGGGGAACCACTGAGCGTCTCTATCCAGTTACACAATACGTCTCATCTATATCTACAGAAATCGAGGGGAGGAAATCGCGTGACACGCTTCAAGTTGAAATGGAACCATGCAGTTCTCGCACTCATTCTTCTGGTTTCCGCATTCCTCAATATTTATGGTTTGAATCGTGAGGGCTATGGGAACGCGTATTATGCAGCTGCTGTGAAAAGCATGCTCATGAACTGGCACAACTTCTTTTACAATTCTTTCGATCCCAATGGGTTTATTACTATCGACAAACCTCCGGTTGATTTCTGGATCCAAGCGCTATTCGCCTGGGTCTTTGGCTTTCATGGATGGGCCTTGCTGCTTCCGCAGGCCATTGCGGGCGTCTGTTCTGTAGCTGTCCTCTACCATTTAGTCAAGCGCATGTTCGGACTGGTGGCCGGACTCATTGCTGCTGCGGTGATGGCTCTCACACCCATTGCCGTTGCTGTGCAAAGGACCAACGAAGTCGATGGCATGCTTGTCCTGTTCATGCTGCTGACCACTTGGTGCCTGTGGAAGGCCATCGAGACAAAGAAGCTGCGTTGGCTGTTATGGGCTGGAGTGCTCGAAGGCATCGGGTTTAACGTCAAGATGATGGAAGCGTATTTGATCCTGCCTGCGCTCTATGTAGGCTACTATTTCGCAACGAAGCTGAATTGGCGAAAGAAAATCGTCTATCTTATTTCAATGAGCGTTGTACTCGCGGCGGTATCGTTTTCCTGGGCCACCGCGGTGGACCTAACACCTCCAAGCGACAGACCTTATGTCGGAAGTACGCAAGATAACAGCGAAATGTCGTTGATCTTTGGCTATAACGGGATATCACGATTGACGGGGAATAGGTTTGGAGCTGCAGTCCATGGCTCTGGGAATTACCAATTCAATATGGGCCATACAAACCAATTTGCCCAGTCCAATACGGGCGCTGGCTCCGGATGGAATCCATCTGGTGGAAGCGGAGGATTTTCCAGAGGTGGCATGAGCGGCAGCGGGGTCTCCGGTGGTCAGTGGCGTGGCCAATTTGGAAACAACCCCGGTGGGTTCAACGGACAACGGATCGGCGGGAACTTCCGTGGTGGAGGTATGTTTGGCACAGGGACTCCGGGCGTCTTCCGACTGTTTGAGCCCGCTTTGAGTGGTCAAATCAGTTGGTTATTGCCTCTTGCGCTCCTATCGGCGATTTCACTCCTTCGTGGCGTGCGTTGGCGTCGCGATTTAACGCGGGAGGAGAGCGCAGCGTTGTTCTGGTTGGCCTGGGTGTTGCCGATGGCAGCGTTCTTTAGTATCGCAGGATTCTTCCACCAATATTACATGGTGACGATGGCGCCTGGAATCGCAGCACTCACCGGTGCTGGCCTCGTCAAAATGTGGCGTGACTTTCAATCGAAAAGCCGTTGGAAATGGTTGTTGCCGATTGCATTTGTCGTTGATTTGGCGTTTGAAGCCAGCATCGTATGGAACTATCCGACCCTGCGTACGGTGCTCATTGCCACCAGTATCGGTGCAGCGGTGATTGCGGCGCTCCTAATGGCTCGTGCAAGGAAGTCTATCGGCTTAAAGGCTGCGGGAACCGTACTTGGGCTGGTTGCTCTCTTGATTTCCCCAGGTTATTGGGCCCTCACGCCGATACTCTACGGAGTGAGTGGAAGTATGCCGGCGGCAGGTCCACCGACAAGGGGTTCCTATGGCGGCGGGGGATTCGGTAACATGCAATGGTTCGGGGCCGATTCGGCAAAGGGCGATGCAGCACTCGAAGCCTATTTGGAAAAACATTACAAGCCGTCTCCGGGTTCTTATCTTGTGGCGACACTCAATGCCACGACGGCAGCGCCTATCATCCTCGACACCGGTTTGCCGGTGATGGCGATGGGTGGCTTTATGGGATCCGACCCTGCTATCAATGTTCAGGGTCTGGAGCGATTAACCAAAGAAGGGAAACTGAAATACTTCCTAATTCCATCGCTCGGGCCAGACAGGGCCTCACGGTTCGGTAGCTCTACAGCCGTTCGGGATGGAGGAGCTTCGACGTCGACGGAGACGAGTGGAGCAAACGGTGGATTCAGCCAAAATAGAATGTCCTGGAATACTTTTGGATTTGGGGGTTTCGGTGGTTTCGGGGGTTCACAGTCGGCGCTGACGCAGTGGATTACATCACATTGCAAGCTCGTACCGAGCAGCGAATGGGAGTCCACGTCCTCATCATCAGCTGCGACGGGATCGGACACGGTGCGAGGGGGGTTGGCACTCTATGAATACACTGGCTCGTGACGACATTCATTGTAGCCGACCTTCATTCAAACGAGGGGAGGAAGCGTCTGTGACCACACACGTTCGTTACTCAGTGATTATTCCCGTCTACAACGAACAAGAGGTGCTTCCTACGACCTACAAGCGCCTCAAAACCGTCATGGACGGATTGGGTGAACCGTATGAACTTGTGTTTGTCAACGATGGAAGTCGGGATGAGTCGCAAGCCATCTTAGAGTCCCTGTGTGATGAAGACCCTGGCGGTCAAAGTGATTAACTTCTCCCGGAACTTTGGCCACCAGGTGGCCATCAGTGCAGGTATGGATTACGCGGCGGGTGACGCTGTGATTGTCATCGACGCGGACTTGCAAGACCCGCCGGAATTGATTCCGAAGATGATTGAACGTTGGTCAGAAGGATACGAAGTGGTCTATGCCAGACGAACGGTTCGACTCGGGGAAACCTGGTTTAAGCGATGGAGCGCGGCACTCTTCTATCGAGTGCTGCGTATGCTAACTGATTTTGACATCCCAATGGATACCGGTGACTTCCGCCTGATTGATCGGCGTGTGTGTGAGGTGATGAAATCGATTCGTGAAAAGAATCGATTCATCCGAGGCCTCGTCTCCTGGTCGGGGTTTCGTCAAATCGCTGTCGATTACGTGCGAGATCCACGTCTTGCAGGCGAGACCAAGTACCCATTGAAGAGAATGCTGCGTCTGTCCTCTGATGCCATTACTTCATTCTCTGATAAACCGTTGAAAATGCCCATGTACATTGGAAGTACGCTCATCGTCCTGTGCATGTTGTTTTTCGTCTACGCTGTTTTCGCGTCGCTCGTGTTCAGGCATGGCGTCTCAGGGATTATATTGGGCGTTGACACCTGCGCTCTATTGAACGGCATTGTCCTTGTCTCGCTGGGCATGATGGGGCAGTACATGGCTCGTATTTACGACGAGGTGCGGGACAGACCGTTGTACGTTGTCGGCAGCCAAAAGGGGTTTCAAAAGGAGTCGCCGGATGATGGAAGATAAAGGATTCCATCGGAACACGGTGAGCCAATCGCTGCGCTTTGCACTGGTCGGTGTACTGAACACGGCGGTAGATTTTGTGATGTTCTTTGTGCTGGTGCGATTTCTGCACTGGAACGTCATCCTTGCACAATCTGTTTCGTATGCGTGCGGCATAGGCAACAGTTATCTGTGCAACCGATACTTGACGTTTGCCCGCCGCAATCCACCGCAGTATTCAGAAATCATCAAGTTCCTCACCGTAAACGGAGTGTCTTACGGGATTTCGACCTGTGGACTGTTCGTTTTACGAAAGCTCCTGTGGCCCCTTGTGGTGTGCAAGGTGGCCGTCACGCTCATCGCATTCGTCGTAAACTTTATTGGAAACAAGTGTTGGGTATTTCGTAGCACAAATCACAAAGTGATTGCTCAGAGAGCGGAGAGTAAAGCTGGTCAATGAAAAAAACGAGCGCCGGTACGAAACCGGCGCAAATATGCTTGAGAGAACGGGTTGTATGAAATGGCCACCACATGGATACGGTATAGACGTCTTAATAAGCATTCTGCTGAGCAAAAGCTTTTGCGAGATCCCTCAGTAATACAGGTATTCAGGTGTATCAAAGCGTCCCATCAGGACTTCGATAAATACGAGCTTATCGGATGTTTCCGCTTGTCGTAGCGCAGCATCCAGTTCTTTTTTCATTGGTCACATGAATACTTATGCTGTCTCCCAGCCCACCGAGAACCTCTGGCAGCAAATGATATTTCCACATGTGAATGTCGTTGTAGGCCTGTTCCGCACCATAAATGGCGCGTTCAACGGTATAACCGTCTGTACGGGTTGGCGTCTTACCAACACTGACCCGCTCTATTCTCCCGAGTGTGATTAAAAACTACACATGCAAGAACCCAGTCATCGAATCATGGTGACTGAAGCGGCACATAAACCCTGATTCGCCTTGTGAATGCCGGAGATATCGACATTGATGTACTCGATTTACCCCTGAGTGATCTATTGCCGCATGTCCAGAAATTATGGACAGAGAGATTGATTTTGTGGCTCCCGTAGAATTGGGCGCTCGATGCCGACCTCATTACACTGGAGTCCCTCAAAGGCTATCCTTTTATCACTGCGGAACCCGGTTACGGTCTGCGAGATGCCCTGTTTCGTCTGACGCAAAAAGAAGGATTTAACCCTGTAATTTCCTGTGAATTGACTACGCTTGGGGCAATCATCGGGTTTGCTCAAAAGGGGTTTGGTATCAGCCTGCTCCCGGAAAGGGCCGTAAAATTAGAAATTCAGGCAGGGGAAATTGCTCAGTTGCATCTCGCGGACGAAGCCTATCGAAATACAGGGATCATCTGGCGGAACAATCGGTATCTCTCCCCGTCCGCGCAATCTTTCGTCGACTTTGTGTGTCCGAAAAGGCAGAGTTGTGGTTTGAAGGTTAAGTTCAGCGATTTGCAGGAGGACATGAACGTAGAATACCAAGTAGGCATGCGTAGTTAGTAATAAATAGAATTACTGGGCCTGTCCCCCTCTCCCGCCGCTGCAGTGATTGAGATTTCTAAATGAAGCAGGGAATGTCCGGAAAACTAGATACAAGTGGAACCGGAAGCGTCGATGGAGACTCTTGGTAGATCTTCGCGCCGGCCTTTTCCGTCAATTTACGCAGTCAGGGATGTCTTTCTCTGGTCTTACTCGGGGTGTAAACATCTGTTTAACTTAGCATATGGATCTGTCGCAATTCCTTTTCCGTGTAGAATCTTTCCAATCCTATCGAGACCAACACAGAACCGCTCACCATTCTCTCTGCGTATGAGGAATCCTGTAGGGGCGAGAAGGCACGACAGCATCATAAAAATGGTGTTATCGACCGTACCGGTCCGTAAGTGCAAACACCGTATTATCCTGTGCTGTGAACTCCCGAGGTAACTCAAATCGTTCATGCTCAGTCATTTGTGTGTTGCGAAAATCAATTGAAAACGTCTGATTCAGGACTCAGGCGTTTATTTTAATTCACTACACCATCTATCTGCCCATTTTTGAATTTCATCCATCGCCGGTCCCAGCGTTCTGCCCATTTCCGTCAATCCGTACTCAACTCGTACGGGTTTCTCCTGATAAATGGTACGTTCGACAATCCCTTCATCTTCTAATTCACTCAATCGTTGATGAAGGACTCTGCTGCTTATGCTTGGTATACTTTCGAGAATTTCTTTTGAACGCTTTGGTCCACTCAGCAGTGTCCGAATAATCATTCCAGTCCAAGGTCTCCCAAGCAGTGTGAATGCCCATTGAAATTTTGAACAGAGAGGAACGATTTCCTTCGCATTGGCATTCGTACTCATCTGTTTACGCCTCCCACTCTAATTTTACTCCAACAGTTGACAAACTAAAAGTATACGATATATAGTTTGTTAATAAGTTACGAAAAGTAACTGAACAACATTGTGTAAATGAATTACATGAGTGATATAAACGAAGGAGGAGATAATGTGGCAAGTATCGCAAAGGTAACAGACGCAACGTTCTCGTCATTCACGAATGTGGATAAACCAGTGTTACTCGATTTTTACGCGGATTGGTGCGGTCCGTGTAAAACTCTTGCACCCGTTCTTGAGGAAGTCGCAAACGAGCTGGATGGCACTTTGCAAGTTGGCAAGCTGAATATTGATGAAAATCCTGAAACCGCCAGCAAGTTTGGCATTATGAGCATTCCCACCATGATGGTTTTTAAAGATGGTAAACCAGTGAAACAACTTGTCGGCTACATGCCAAAGAGCAATATCATGGCAGAACTCGCTGACGTTTTGTAATGGTTAGCGACTCGTAAACTCGCGACGAACTAATCTGGTCAATTTTACAAATCGCTCAATGATTTATGTTTGAAGGAGTGAACCGTAATGGCAATCAACGATGATGTTTTGTATAGCAAGTTGTATACTGCTCGTCTCAAAGAGCTGGTAACCCTCGCACCTGATTCTGTGAACGCTTTTAACACGTTCACGGCAAAGGCGATGGCACCAGGCCGTATTTCAGGAAAGACCAAGGAGTTAATTGCGATTGCCGTGTCCCATGTAACGGGTTGTCCATACTGCATCGAAAAACATGTTGGAGACGCAAAACGGCAATATGAGATTTCAAAGGAAGAAATGGCGGAAGCCATTATGGTCGCCACGTATCTCAAGGCCGGCTCATCAATGGCTCACGGTGTGAACGCGTTGAACGCTTACGATGAAACCTCAGACGATGTTTTGTATCGTGGCTCTTATTCGAAGCGACTCGTCGAATATTCGAATCTGCACGAGGATGCATTTAAGGCGTTCCGTCATTTTGCCCAAGAGTCGATGAAGGCAGGTTTGATTTCTGCAAAAGATAAAGAACTGATTGCCGTGGCTGTTGCTCACGTAACAGGGTGTCCTTATTGCATTGACGCTCATGTGAAGGGTGCAAAGAAACAAGGTGCAACGATTGAGGAAGTTGCAGAAGCTGTACTAGTCGCAACTGCTGTCAAAGCGGGTTCAGCTTTTGCACATTCAATCAATGCACTCAATGCGTACGGAGAGTAATTGACGGCATTACGATCCGCTGTAAGCCGTGATTGGGCCGCTTAAACCGTTGAATCGGGAGTCTGTGTTAACAGCGTTACTCCGGGACGGTGGTGTAATTGTTCTGGAGGAGGAAACCGCGTCACTCGCAAAATCGGATACTGTTCACCGAAAAGCCCGCAGGCCAATGGATAGACTCGCGGGCTTTGCTGGTGTGACAACAGGCATATCTCTTCTACCACTGTTCGACATTTCTCGGGAAATAATGACGGGGAATTGCGGACATCGTGTCTCATCCCTCATTCCGGATCCGAGACGTGGACCATATCTCCACGAAAAAAACTGAGAAAGGCGTCCACCGCATTCTCCAAGCCTTCCACAATGTGTTCGGAATATTTGCGTTTTCTTTCCCGTAACCACTGCGACGACGCTTGAATTCCTTCCGCGGATCGCTTGTCGTACTGAGTTACAATGAACCCTTTGACCATTGCGCTTTTAATGAGCAACTGTGTGAAGTACTGGGCCTCGTTAGAGGCCTTTTGAGACTGGAAGGAGAATTCCCGGCATCAAATGGCTCAGCAAAAAGGGAAAGCAGAATAGTACATGGACCACCTATCAGCGCCAGTTGCTCACAACCTCATGACACATGCAAGAGCCCATTTTTTGGTGGACGCGATGTACAACGACAATCCGCCAAACTTCTGGCGTTTAGACCCGCATGCGTTCGGACCCCATCCGTCTCATACACTAGATCCCTATTTGGTTCCGGAATTTGTATCCCAGGATACGTATAGTGCTGGGCCATTACGGAGTTATCCTTTTCGACAATAGCCTGTACTGGAAGGTGGACCCGAACGGAGCTCGGAACGTCCGTCATACGCCGTACACGTTGATTGGCATGCGCTGTATCCCAACGAAATTATTCTTGAAGGGCCGACAAACAAACGAGAGGTGGCACTCACCTTCGACGACGGTCTGGATGACCTCTGGACACCAAGAATACAGCGGGTTCTGGATGTGTATAGAGTCAAAGCCACACTTATGTGCGTTGGTCAACGAGTGCAGGCGAATCCGCGGATCTTAAGACAACTTGTACGCGATGGACATATCGTTGACAACCACAGCTGGAGTCATCCGAACTTCACGAAGATCCCGGCTTCACAGGTACCCAGGGCAAATTGAAGAAACCGCAAACCTCATCCACCGCGTAGTTGTCGTCCGCCCACGGTTTTTGAGGCCTCCATATGGCTCACTCGCCAATGAGGTCATTCGAGAGGTCATCGCGGTGAAGGACAAAATCTTGTCCTGTAATGTGGATAGCCTGAACTGGACCGGCCTCACGCCAGAACAGGTGTCCGTGAATGTGTTGGCACACACAAAACCAGGATCCATCATCTTGATGCATTCGGCGGGAGGACGCGGTGAAAGTTTGAATGGCACGGTTCAAGCACTGCCCTACATTATTCGAACCCTCAAAGGTTGAGGCTATCAATTTAAAACAGTACCTGAATTGCTCGGTACTCCGGCGTATTACTGAATGACCTAAAAAGAGTTGACTTCTCCGGCGATTGTGGGCTCCCTTGCTGTTGTTTTCGCTGCAAAACTCGCAGCCCGATAGGAAGGCTGCCGGTTTTGTGGTTGAGCGAACCATCTGTCAGTTACCGACGTTCCAGCAGAAGCGAACGGACACCGACGTGGGTACATGAGTAGACAACACCCAACCAGACCTCGGCTCATATGTGCGAAGTGTCTCTGGAGTTTCTATCACCCTTGTATCCATGTCATCTGGTCATTTTGTGCGATGCAAACGTTTCTCTGTGTATGCGACTCGTAGAGCATGAGATGGGACTTGTTGGACCGGTTATGGAGTTACATGCTCAATTTGGTGAGCGACGCGGAGAGTCAGGGCAGTTCGGAGACGTACTTTCAAGACCAACCCGTATTGATGAAGTTAGAGTTTCTTTCTGAACGGATAGCCTGCTTTTCTGTTGGCTCACGTAAGCACATCTTACCGAGAGAAGAGTTTCTTCGAGAACTAGCCTGTTAGAGGGGCAAGGGTGTTTTTCAAGTGCCTGCATTTT
This sequence comes from uncultured Alicyclobacillaceae bacterium, assembly GCA_963788285.1. GTDB lineage: Bacteria > Bacillota > Bacilli > Alicyclobacillales > Alicyclobacillaceae > Alicyclobacillus_A. The sequence continues at coordinate 70,389 of CAWBGB010000007.1, read as the reverse complement.
TATTACCGTCATTGTCAGTACTATCTCAACAAGTGTAACAGAGCGGAAAAAATACTTCGTTATTAAGATAAAGAATGACGGGTATGTTGTTTCGCCTCGTAGCGTAATTGCTCAATAATATTCTGAGATTTTAAAAATGTACACCAGCGACCGGTTCAGCACAACATCGTGTTTCCGGCGCTAGGGGAAACACAAAATCGTGCTAAACCAGTCTATTGAAGGACACACTTTCAACGAGCACCAACCATGTTGGAGGGACTTACGTTTGCTTGGTCATTGAATTCATTTGGCTGCTTTGTTCGCTATCACTTTACCGCTGCTTGGAGGGTGTGCAGCTGACACACACACCGCCATGCATGTAGCTGCGTCTACGGATTCGGCAAAGGGATTACATCAAGCTCAATCCGTGCGAGGCGTTTCACCTCTTGTCGATAAAAACTGGGTTCAAGACCCACGAAATTACTACGAGACACAAAACGTTGTTATCAACAAGGCCGTTTCTGTACCGATTCTAGAATACCATGAAGCCAAGTATGTCCCTGGAGACATCGCGACGTTGAAGCCTGGACAGTTTTTGTCGGAGATCGAATGGTTGCACAATCATAACTTTCATACCATCAACTTCGGACAGATGTATGCAGCGATGTACCATGCCTATAAGCTACCTTCACGTCCAATTATTCTTTGCTTCGACGATGGTTATGAAAGTGCCTATTTCAACGTATATCCACTTCTCAAGAAGTACCATTATCAGGCGACACTGCTCGTCATTGCTGGCTATACTCATGAGAAACCGAATCGTAACAAAGAATTTCCAAACTTAACGATTCCGGAACTTCGGGAGATGCAAGCCAGCGGTCTCGTAGATGTTGAGGATCATACGATGACCCATTCGGATCTCAGAACCCTAAGCCAATCCAAAGCACAATATGAAGTTCAAGGCCGCACAGGTACTCGAGAAAATTGTGAATCACCCCATACTGTTCTTTTGTTATCCGGACGGGGGCTATACGCGGGAAACAATATCCCTGGTCAGAAAGGCAGGATACTTACTGGCCGTGGCACAAAACGGGGGTTACGCCAATTTGAGACAAGGGCCTTGGACGCTAGATAGAATTTCGGTTCTGGATTTTACGACGTTAAAAGATTTTGCCAAAAAACTTAGCCCTTCTCTCAGCTAGCGAGTTTTTCTCACCGTGCTTATGGGGGAATGTCTCATGAAGAGTCGCGTGGTTCCCGTAATTACAACGTTCGTTTTGTCATGCACATTATTCTTGATGTATGGATGTGACACGGGTGATGTAACTGTAAATCACCCGCACTCGACGCAAGTCGTAAATCGCGTAAAACCGTCAACACCAAGTACGAAGGACATGCACATACAAAAAGCAGTTGAAGCGAAATACGAAGCGGGTGTTCGTGCATTTACAGACAAGCATTATTTTCAGGCTATTGAATTGGAAAATGAAGCGATTCGTATGGATAAGTCCTTCTATGCAGCGTACAACGTGAAAGGAATTGCTCTCTGCTACGCGGGGAATGACAATTTCAGTGTAGCGATGAGCAACATCGATAAAGCGTTAGTGTTGAATCCAAACTACGAATATGCAAGGTTTAATAAAGCATTGTGCGAGGAACGTTACGGTGATGATAAGGCTGCCATAAAAACATATCAATCAGCATTGGATTTAAAGACGCATGACTGGTGGGTGCCATGGTGCTACTACGGCATTGCCAGCATATATGGCCGATGGGGAGATGTACAAAACGTGGTTACATATTTGAAAAGAAAGATAGCCATTGATCCTGGTATTAAGCAAGAAGCCAGAACCGAAACGGATTTCAACAACGTGCGATACAGTAACGCCTTTCAAAAATTACAATGAACATTGTCCGGCCCTTGCTTCCAAGTCGAGGGTCTTTCATGTTGTTTTCGCGGATATCTCCACTGTCTATCGTCTTAGGGCTGGCCATACTGATACCGCACGTTAAACACATGAAGAGAGACGAGTGTCTGCCACTTGTTGAATGGAAAATATGCTCATATAGACCATATTTGAATGTGCTGAACCACGATGGACATAGTGGACATCACGCTCAACAAGGTGCTTTCGCATAGTTTGTGATAGGCAGGCACATTTGCTTTCGAAATAGGAGGCCGCTGCAGACGGACGTCAGTAAGCTGATGTGCTGAAACAGAGTTTTCCCATAGAAAATCCCGCAGTCCATCTACCGGACTGCGGGATTTTGTTTGAACACGAAGGGGTGGATTCCTTTCAACGTCGACTAGGCCATACCTCCGACGGCTCCACAGGCTGTCCGGTCTGGGGAACACCCGTGATCCGGACACGTTGCGGACCGAGACCAGAGATGTGATTCCCATTGCTCATGGGAACGAGGAAGTGGACCGCACCGATGCCGTGCTGGCTCAGGTCGAGACCGTCCTTCTCTTCCGCTGTGGTGACCCGGAGGGGCACAAGCCAACCAATCAGCTTTAGCGCCCCATAGGTGGTTGCCATCCCCCAGGCCGACAACACGACTGCGCCTAGCGTTTCAACACCGAGCAACCGCCAGCTTCCCGTGAGCAAGAGCCCGCCGTGGGTGGCAAAAACCCCGACCATGATGGTCCCGAATAGCCCGCCGACCCCATGGACCGCGACGGCTCCGACTGGATCATCCACGCGCAGGTGTTCAATCCAATTGGTGGCCAGAATCATCAGCACACCTGCGGCGGCACCGATCACAATGGCGCTCCACGCCGGAACGTATGCGCAGCCTGCGGTGATGGCAACCAGACCGACCAGCACACCGTTGATGGTCTGTCCTACGTCCGCTTTGCCATCGTGAAAGAGGGTGTACAAGAGCACCGCACCACCGCCGCCGACGGAGGCGAGGAGCGTGTTGACCGCGATGGGCGCGATGGTTGTCGACGAGGCGTCGAGCGTACTGCCGGCATTGAATCCAAACCAGCCAAACCAAAGGATGAACGTGCCGACGGCAGCTAATGGAATGTTACTCGGAGGAAACACGTTCGCGGTTCCGTCCGGATTGTACTTGCCGAGGCGTGCCCCAACCATCTTCGCTGCAACTAAGGCCGAGAAACCGGCCATTGCGTGAATGACAGCTGAACCCGCGAAGTCTTCCATGCCGAGCCGTCCCAACCAGCCTCCGGCACCCCACACCCAGTGGCCGGAAATCGGATAGATGATGGCTGTCATGACCAACACGTACAGCAGATACGCCTTGAAGTTCATTCGTTCTGCTACGGCCCCGCTGACGATGCTCACGGCAGCTACGGTGAACGCGGCCTGAAAAAACCAGAACGCAGCGTGTGGAATCGTCGGCGCCAACTGGCTGAGGGTGCCGGTCAGGGCGAAACCGCTGGTGCCCACGAGGCCGAAGGCGTCCTTGCCAAACATGAGCCCGAAGCCCATGACGAAATAGGCCAACACACCGAACATCAGGTCCGCCAACACTTTCATCACAATGGATGCGTGGTTTTTCGAACGGATAAACCCAGCTTCCAGCAGTGCAAATCCGCCTTCCATAAAAAAGATCATGGCGCCGGTAAGCACCACCCAAACCGTGTTCAAATTGATGGAAAGTGTCATCGGACTCATGGTGAACCTCCTCCAGCAAAGCGCGCCATGGGGTCGAACCTCGACCATTCATGACAGCCTGTACTCGCTGCCCCTGTTTCTCTCGTGCGCTTCAAACGTTTGTAACTCATTATTCACGTTTTAGCGCAGTACAGCAAGAGGTTATGTCACGTTCCCTAACATGAAATACGACGAATTTTTAAAGTTGTATCCAGATTGCTTCAATGGGACGGTGACATGTCATTGAGTGATGTAATGTATACTTACACCGATGGGTTACTTTTACAATCAAGTAACGCAATGCACTGTGACGTGCGAGCAGATACGTGTTAGGTCCTGTTACGGAGAAATGTTGAAAACCTCACCTGGACTACGAAAATCGAAGCCACGCGAGAGGTTTGTGGTACAAAAGGCAACATGGAGTTGAATTTCTGTATGTCAAAAGGGGAAACTCGCAAGTCTGCCGGTGGGGGGATCCTAATGATTTCCATTCAGTGAATGGAGCGTGTGGAGGGACGATTTGGAGGGGGTGAGTTGGATCCCGTTGAAATTAGCTGTAGCGATTAGTTTTTCTTTCGTCTCCTGGACTCAAACAGACTCTTCCATGTGGCTGAGGATCGGATGGAGACGTTGTTGCATTCTCGCATGTTGTTCCGTATCCCAACAGCGACACATCTTATGGTCTGGGAAGAATCTACGCACTGCCACCGCCTCATGGGGGGGAGTAGACACGCTCCACGAGTTGTCCGGTGGGGTAGAATGAGAAAACACCACCGAGAGAAAATTTTAGACACGTATTGAAGGGAGTAAGCGAAAAGACGACAACCGCAGTTAGGTGAAATAATCTAGTACCTACAAAAAGGCGATACCGTTGTATTTGGAAGCTAGATCATATCGGACAAAGTACAAAGCACTTTGTAGACCTCGTGAATGAATGTGATGACAAGGGCACTAACTTTGTATCGTTGAAAGACGGCATTGATACGTCGACGGCAACCGGGAAACTTGTGTTCACCATTTTCGCCGGATTGGCCGAGTTTGAGCGTGACATGATTAGCGAACCAAGGCTGGACTAGAGAGTGCAAGAGCGCGGGGACGGAAAGGTGGCAGACCATACAAAGATAATTAAGATGTATGACAGCAAGCAATACAGCATCACTGAGATAACCAAGGCTAGAGAGTCAGCAAGACCATGCGATATATGAAGGAGCGCATCAACGTCCAATAAGCCTGCACACTTCGACAAACTTTGCACTGGCTGGCGCCGTGCTAAACTCCAACTAAACCTCATCGAAGGTACACCTATGTGAGTCACCGATACTGTTACGGTGGCTTTTTGGCGCTCGCATGTTTTTGCTGAGTCGATCGAGCACGCAGTCTTGCTTCTTTTTTTATAGTGTGGTGACACAGTGGACTTTACCGCTATCTGTCTTGTTTCAGAAACGTTACCGACTTGATGATGATGCATGCGGCGGCATCATCGAGTCGATGGTGTGAGATGTCCAATATTTTGTTAACGTAATCGAGGTTACTGGCCCTGCCATTCTTGTTGCACAAACGGTCAGTTATGGTCAATGAATCAAATCTGCTGCCCAGGTGACAGAAAAGATCTTATGAGATGTTAAAAACTTTCATATATGGAGGTATTTGGTTTGTTGTAAAGGAGATATGAACGGTTGCTGTACAAACTGGCATCCACCCTTCAAACTGCGTAAAAAACAGTATGATGCTGACCTTGTACAACATAATAAGCGTCAAGAACCTTAACCCTTAGGAGGCATCCCATGAACTTATCGGAGAACCCCGTACACGGGCACGAGGATACAAGGTCCGTTCAATTCACGTCTGAAACGTTTCAAAGTACGACGGACAATGCACATATTGTTCGTACAAAGTTCGCTGTGCGAGAAATACGAACCAATGATTCGGAAACTGTTACCGTTCTTCTATCCCCCGAGGAAGGAAGTGCTGAAAAACAAACCCTAGAAATCGTCCAAAACGGATCGCGCAACGAAATAACGCTTTGTGTATCTGTCGAGGACAATTTTTTTGCGGAAGGAAGAACTTATTACGTGGACTTCATTCAGGACCACCTAGATAAGCCATAAAGGGATGTTTGGCTAATCATGTATATTGCTTGGAACGATGAAGCGACGACAACTACTGGTTCAGTTGCTCGATAATATTTCTGGTTGCATGAACGCCGCTGCTGGCGGCTTGAGAAATTCCTCGGGATATGCCGGGGCCATCACCGGCGCAATAGAGGCCTTTGATTTTTGTCTGCAGGTTCTTGTCAACTTCCGCTCTTGCAGCGTAAAACTTAGCTTCTACCCCGTAGAACAAAGTATGCTCGCTTGCGATACCGGGGGTAACGTGATTGAGTGCTTCAATCATTTCCTGGAGAGCGACCATCGTCTTATAGGGAAGAACCAGTCCTAAGTCACCCGGGACCGCTTCGTGAAGCGTTGGCTCAATAAATCCTTCACGAATTCTTCCCGGCGTACTCCGACGTCCTTTGAGAATATCCCCATACTTCTGAATGATAATCGATCCGTTTGACAACTCATTCGCGTGCCGGCAAATTTGCTTTGCGAATTCATTTGGCCTGTCGAATGGTTCGGTAAACTTATGGCTGACCAGCAAAGCGAAGTTTGTGTTCGAACTCCCCAGTGAAGGGTCTTTATATGCATGCCCGTTCGCGGCCATTACGCCCGTATGGTTCTCGACAACCACATAACCCGACGGATTACTGCAGAAGGTGCGAACTCTTAGACCCGTCGAGGGGGATTGGAAAATAAATTTACCTTCGTACAGATTCTCGTTAATTTCCTGCATGACTACATTCGATGTTTCTACACGAACGCCGATGTCAACCTGGTTGTTCGTCATCTTCAGACCGTGTTTGCGGAACAGGTCGCTTAACCAGGTCGATCCGTCCCGCCCCGGCGCCACCAGCACGTTCTTTGCGTAAATTTCTTCCCCACCGCGCAGTTTAATTCCCTGAACTGTACCATCCTGGACTATGAAATCTTCGACAAATGTTCTAAAACGTGTTTCGATGCGTTGTTCCAAGTAAGCAAAGATAGAGTTCATCAGCTCTAAGTTTTTATCTGTTCCAATGTGCCTAACTCGGGCACGTAGTAATTTAAGTCCTACCCCTATTGCGCGACGTTCAATAGCGGCCACGGCATCCGTGGTTGGGTTTGTAATTGTCCCCGGCGCCCCATGGCGCAAGTTAATTTCGTCCACGTATTGGATTAACTTTAGCACCTCAGATGCGGGCAGATAGTCCGTCAAGTATCCGCCAAATTCAGACGTAATGTTAAACTTGCCATCACTAAAACTACCCGCTCCTCCGGCACCGTTAATCACACCGCATGCAGGCCAGCAACTGGCGTAAGTCTTAATTTTGTTTGGAGGTGGGCATTTATCAATTTTCCCTTCCATAATTGGACAGTGTCGGTATTTCGCTTCCACTCCTTTGTCAACAAGCAACACTCTAGCATTCGGAGCCCGTAACGTAAATTCATATGCACCGTACAATCCTGCAGGCCCTGCACCAACGATAATCACGTCATAATGATTTGACATAAGCGTCCCCCCATGTGTGTAACTTGCAACGTCGACTGTTAAGCGTTTCTTTCCGTTTCATAGGAAAATCTCCGGAACATGTTCAGTTTCTGTTACACCTATAAAAATTATGTAGAGGTCGGGCTCCAAACAATTACCGTGCCTCCGTATCAGATCATGTACTCGAACAGTCAGAGGATGGACTTTGAGAGTGGTCTAATGACGGACGCCTACATGATATTTCTCTTGCGTCTTGACTCGAAGAGGTAGATGTGATTCGCCAACTGTCCGCTCGTACTCTAAGCCTACAGAACGACAGTGGTTTCTGGTCACTGTTTTATGATGAACCGTTATCTGGATACTTATCTGCGACAGTCGAAGCATATGACGCATTGCTTGCGTCTGGGTACTGCAACGTGGAAGACGAATCAATGCAACAAGCCAGAATACCGAAAGCCGTTAGATTGAATCGACGAATGCTATGGTGCCGTCTACGCGTTCTAAGGCGATGGAGGACACACCCATGCAAGGGAATGTTGGCATGATACTAATCAATGGAAAAAATAAAGCAGTGCCTGGGCACCAAAACATACGACGTTCATAAAATGAAGAGAGGGTTAGAGGGGGGGAGTATGGAACGTATGCAAAGTCGGACAAATCACAATTCCGAATGGAATGCTATCATCCAACAGTCCATCGAACGCATTCTTCGGCATCAACAAGAAGATGGCCGATTTTCGTTTTATTGCGAGGTGTCTCCGTGGGCCAATGCGATGGCGATCATCGTTACTTGTTTATGTCATCAAGAGCAGCATCCGTTAATCACAGAATTAAAACGAAATCTGCTCCGACAGCAGAATTCAAACGGTGGTTGGAGCTTGTATGCAGATCAGCCCTTTCATTTGTCCTCGAGTGTTTTATCCTACTTTGCCCTTTTGCTCGCCGGTCAACCTCGGAATTCCACCAATATGAAACAAGCGGAGTCGATGATTCTTGAACATGGTGGCTTAAATAAGACTTCTTCTCTTGCCCGAGTGTTTTTGGCTGTGGCGGGACAGGTGCCGTGGAGCGCACTCCCAGATACACATATTGAACTCATCTTGGAGTCGCCGGAAAGTTTGCTTAGTATCTATGATTTCTCCGTGCCAATGCGAGTACACATGCCTTCAATTATGATTCTATCGCATTCAAATTTTAAAGTTGCTGTACCGGAGTCATGTACACTTGGTCATTTGATTGTACCGGGACAGACTTTCCCAAAAGAACGCTTCTCTGTGCGAAATGATGAGGCTCTATTTGCTTGTAAGAAGTTTCTATTTGAAAGATTGGAATTGGATGGCACCATTGCAGGATATTTGTCGGCAACATCACTTTTTGCATTTGCATGTTTGGCGCTTGGATTCCAGACAAGTGATTCACCTGTGGTACGTGCCCTTTCCGGTATTCACTCACTTGTCTATCCAAGCCGTCGAACACTCCAGCAGCAGATGTTTACGTCAGACATTTGGGACACTGCGCTGGGACTGCAAGCATTGGCAGCGGCAGGGGTCAATCCACAGAACCAGCGAATGATTAAGGCGGCAACATATCTCGTTTCAAAACAACACCATCACTTCTCCGATTGGGTTCACCATGCATCCAAGGCCAAACCGGGCGGGTGGGCATTTTCTCGTGACAATACGAACTATCCCGACTTGGATGACACAGCGGCGGTACTCAAAGCTTTGTGGCCGTTTCGAAAGAATACTATCTATCGACACCAATGGTGGAAGGGTGCTAAGTGGGCATTGGCTATGCAAAATAATGACGGAGGTTGGGGGGCATTTGAGAAAAACGTAAATAACCCCCTCCTTGACTTCATCAGCGGGGCCGATCTACCAGGTGTAATGACGGATCCATCATGTCCCGATGTAACTGGACGGGTACTAGACGCACTGGCACCGACCAGTATGGTAACAAATGAAATTCGGCAAAGAGCTGTTGACTGGCTACTGCATACGCAGCAGGAAGATGGCGCTTGGCAGGGTCGGTGGGGCATATCTTTTATTTATGGAACGTATCACGTTGTCAAAGGACTTCGTGCGGCGGGGTGTGAGCCGGATCATTCAGCGATTGTCCGAGCACGAAAATGGTTGGAGAGTGTACAAAATGACGATGGCGGGTTTGGGGAGTCCTGTGCAAGCGACCGGGAGAGGCGATTTATATCGCTGAACCGCGGTTTGCCATCTCAGACGGCGTGGGGACTTCTCGGACTATTAGCAACGACAAAAGGAGTGACACCGGCGATTTGTCGAGCGGCACAGTGGCTTGTTAGTAACTATGAGTGTCATGGATGGAGTGAGAAGTATCCTACTGGCGTTGGCGTGGTCGGTGAGGCATACATCCGGTATCATAGCTATCCACGAATCTGGCCTCTGATGGCACTTGGAAAATTTCGTCGACGTGTACTACGTGAAAGCCGCCTTCATATTGGTAGGTGAAGCAATTTGGAGTGAATAATAGCGTATCAGCATTTGTAAGCCAGATGGAGCTGCCAGATAAGTCGGTCAACGTCAGCCTCGGTTTTTGTCAAGGCTGGTGAACCGAAGCGAGAGTCTCAGAAAGAGAACTCTTAACGGCATTCGATTTTCTTAGGTACACATTTTGACCACGTAGGTCCAAAACAGATGGGGCAAGTACTTCATCAACTTTCCTCAGCCGTAGCAACAGGGCGAAGAAAGCGATGCAGTGACAACACACGATTGACGCATGCATCTGAAGCCTGACAAGACCCTAGAAGACCTGTTGAGGATGTTGAATCCCGTGGTTAGGGGCTGGGTCAGCTACTACGGGCACTTTTACAAATCTGAGTTGTACTCACTGCGACACCTGAATCGAGCGCTAATACACTGGGCAAGACGAAAGTACAAGAAGTTCATGAAGCACAAGTGGCGGGGCCAATGACTAGCTGCGTGAGATTGCCAGACGAGATCCACAATTGTTCGTTCAGTGGCAAATGGGGATTTTTCCTAGGTCTGGATAGTGGGAGCCGGATGATGTGAGAGGTTCAAGTCCGGTTCTGAGAGAGCCTCGGGGTGAGATTCCTCGGGGCTACTTACCTTGTGATTCTGTACGAGAAAAAGGCTCACGCGCTGGAAGCGATACAGGTGCTCATGGCAGTCTTCAGGAAACTAGAGCTGACAATGAACAAGGTGTCCAACAGATTCCACAATAAGGTGCATTGGTCCATCATCAAACGACTGATACTGTACTGGAGAAGCTTACGCGATATCGCCTGCGCCCCAACGAGGTGGAAGAAGTCTTTGCATTGGCAGGACTGAAACGATTGAGCGCATATGGCAGCTATAATGCTCAACGTGAAGAATATCGGAAAGCCGTATGCGGGAGGAGCAGCCGACAAGGCTGAGAAGCTGGTGGAGTGAAAGTCTCCACATCACCAATTGGTCGATTCGGGTGATTAGTATATCCAATGCATGGTGAGGTAACGAACCGTGTTCTGCTTGGACGTAAAAGTCGCGGCGGCCTATGAGGAATCATAAGGTCGGAACAGCCTGTGCGGCGAGCAAACTTGGAGGCCAGAAGGACGGAAACGAATACTGCAGCCCCGAAATCAGGCTCCCTTCTGAAGCTGTTGAAGGGTTAACGCTTGCGCCGACCCAGTTCCCGTAAGGGGAAGGCCGAAGTCCCATGGGAAGAAACGACCACGAGGCACCATGGGAGCAGCCGGGGTATGGGTTCTGGCATCCAAGGAAAGTTTCTCAGAGATAACGTCGGGAAGGTCCTACTTCCAGCTGGGATGACAACAACCAGCAAAGACCGATCCTATAAGCAACTGCGAAGGGGCACGGAGGATTTAGGACTGGCGCATGAGGCCGTAGTAGCGAGAATAGAGGGGTAATGCCCGCTTAAGTACAGGGACAGATGTACTTCAACAAAGGTAACACCGGAGTTGAGCGAAGGGCCTCTGGGTGCCTGGGGCGCCGAAACTGGAGGGGAACAAATTGAACCAGAACACAGGGTCTGGTCACACCTCTCAGCGTACGGCTAACGCTTAAGTAAACCTAGCTGTCTACGGGCGTACATGGGTGTCACCATTTAAACCTGGGACAGGCAGGGAAGGCTTATGACGCGATAGTAGACCCAGGGCCAGAACCGGACTCGGGAAATCCGACCGTCCGGAATCGTAGGGGGGCTTCAGGAAACGGGATAGAACAATGGGACGACCGAAAACACTTCTATGGTACGAAGTATAAAATCACCGGCGGCAGGTATCCTGCAACCTCGCCGTCATTGGCAATGCAGGAACGGAATCATTCCTTGGTCCTATTCTCGCGCCTGATTTCTATCCCAACAAACCGCACGTAAAGTTTGATGAAGAGGGCTGGGTTTCCCAGCCCTTTACTCTACTGTTGAAGCAGGAAAGTGACAATTAAAATAAAAATTATTCATAGGAGTAGAGAACATCTAAGAGAGAAAAGAACATGGAGGTTTCCACTTGTGATTACCAGGAATTGAAGCAGCCAAACGATTTGTTTCAGACACTTTGCCAATTGCACCGTTGCCATTTCAACTGGAAGTGCTTGAATCACTTCAATCCCGGTACAAAGATCAAGAATAAGTATAAATTAAATATTCTAACTTTTCATAATAAGGGGTGATTGAGCATGGGCGTGGGAATGTTTGAAACGTTTCCTGTGACCGCAGAGTCTGCAAATCTGTTGGACTACGATACTCAGGCTAGGGAGTTTGACTGGAGTGACGTTGCGCAGAATTTTACATGGTTGAAGACTGGCCGTGTAAACGTGGCGTACGAAGCGATTGATCGGCATGTAGCGGAAGGTAAGGGAAGCCAAATTGCGCTCTACTACAAGGATGGGGAGCGTGAAGAGGCGTACACGTTTACGAAAATGCAAAGATTGTCCAACCAATTTGCGAACGTGTTGCGTAAGTACGGGATTCGTAAGGGAGACAGGGTCTTCTTGTTGATGCCGCGCAGTCCCGAACTTATTGTTTCATTATTTGGTATATTCAAGGTTGGTGCCATTGCCGGTCCGATGTTTGAGGCGTTTATGACGGATGCAATTCGTGATCGACTGTCTGATAGCGGTGCCATTGCCGTTGTGACGACTCCGGCACTGAAGCCGCGTATTCCGGTTGAGGACTTGTCGACGTTGAAGCATATATTCCTCGTCGGTAAGGATACTGAGTTGGCACCCTGTGACATTTTGTATCATGCGGAGATGGCTCAGGCATCTGAGACGGCAGACATCGAGTGGGTGACATTACAGGATCCGATGTACCTGTTTTACACATCGGGCTCGACCGGCAAGCCGAAAGGAGTCGTTCACGTACACAACGGGATGTTGCATCAGTTGCAGGCAGCGCGGTGGGTCCTCGACTTGCGCCCAGACGATATCTACTGGTGCACGGCTGATCAGGGATGGATCACGGGGACGTCGATGGGAATCCTCGGCCCCTGGCTGAACGGGAATTCCATCGTGATTCGCGGCGGGCGATTCGGTCCGGCGGATTGGTACGAGACAATCCAACGTTTTAAGGTCACTGTTTGGTTTTCAGCCCCAACGGCGTTTCGGATGTTGATGGGCGTAGGTACACAGCTTGCAAAAGAATACGACTTATCCACACTGCGTCACGTGCTGTCCGCAGGTGAACCCTTGAATCCGGAAGTACTTCGCTGGGCGATGGACACGTTTGGTTTGCGTATCCACGACAACTGGTGGATGACCGAAACAGGGGCCCCGATTATCAGCAATTACCCTATGTTACCTATGCGTCTAGGATCGATGGGGAAACCGTTGCCTGGAATCCAGGTTTCTATTTTAGATGACTACGGTCAGGAAGTTGCGCCGAATACGATGGGCAATTTGGCCATCAGAAGTGGTTGGCCCGCGATGGTTCAAGCAATTTGGAATCGTCCACAGAAGTACGAGGAGTACTTCCGGTTCCCTGGTTGGTTTCTCACAGGAGATACAGCCTACCGTGATGAGGACGGGTACTTTTGGTTCCAGGGGCGGTCTGACGATGTAATTAACACCTCCGGGGAGCGAGTGGGCCCGTTCGAGATCGAAAGCTGTTTATTGGAGCACCCTGCGGTCGCTGAGGCAGGTGTAATTGGCAAACCGGATCCATTACGTGGGGAAATTATTAAGGCCTTCATTGCCCTGAGGGTGGGATTTACGCCGTCGGATGCACTAAAGCAGGAAATCTCACAGTACGTCAAGACGAGACTGGCTGCACATGCAGCACCGAGGGAGATTGAGTTCCTCGACAAGCTGCCAAAGACACGCTCGGGAAAAATCATGAGACGCGTGCTCAAGTCGTGGGAACTGGATTTGCCGGTCGGTGATTTGTCCACCATGGAGGATTAGGTTTCCTCAGGTGCTGAAGGGGGGATGGAGTACACCACAGGAGAAAAATCAAAAGCCAATCTCCCTTAACGTGGTTGGAGATTGGCCCTTTGCCGTTCTGGAACTTTAACGTTGGATTTGTCCGTTTTGATGGTATGGCACGACATCGGTGATTTTATCAACTTCACGTGTAAGACGCCTTTGTCGTATAGGGGCAAAGTAGGTACCGGGAAGCAGTGAGCTCGTTGCCGGTGTTGCTGGCGCTGTTTCTTTAGCTGGATACGGTATTTTCTCTCGGCCTCCAAACGTAAGCGGAACGTGGACGGTCAAGTACGGACAACTTTCCGAGGTTGCCGGCAACTATAGACCTGAATGCTTGGGATGAGGCACCCGCAAGTCGATTCCATACGATGACTTTACTTACCAGTGTGAGACCATCAATCCGACACGGGGCGTTCCGCTGCACTATCTCGCAGTGATTGACAAGATTCTCGATAGAACGGAGGCAGGATAAGGTGAACCTATCCAAGCTATTCGATTTGCAACGTCAATTAGACGAACGGATTATTCGCATTATTCGCAGTCCGACTTCATCCCTCAGTACTTCAACCATCCGCAAGTCCCGCGCTGCATGCAGAACGTTTCGGAGGTGGCGCCCATGTCGAGCTGCCCTGGGTCTGCTCCTATTTATTGATATTCCTCCAAGGCTTGTTGCAAAGTTGCCTTAGTCTCAACCTTTTCAGTAAATGGGATCCCTAATTCAATCATTGTGTTCGCGATTTCCGGGCGAATACCTGTGATAATCGCTTTACATCCGAGTAAACCAATTCCTTCTACAATTCGAAATAGATGTCCCACCACAGCCGTATCCATAAACGCAACACCTGATAAATCAATAATGATTTTTTGTATTTTTAGGCTAGAGATTTGATTTAATGTTCGTTCCTGAACTTTCTTAGCCCGATAGGTATCTAATGTGCCAACAATGGGTAACACCGCCATTGAATTGGATAATGGAATAATTGGAACTGACAAATCATCAATCGTTTCACGATGGGTACGCAGTAATTCATCCTTGTACTCTATATAACTTGAAAAATAATGAAAAATATAATGGTCCAATATGAAATTGGTTTTTATTCCGAGTTGGAAAAAACCCTCCATATCAAGTTCGACATGCCTATAATAGTGATGTAAAAAATTCCAATACAATTTACGAAACGCCTGAGATAATTCCAGTTTTATGACCAAAGGAACATCGTTTTTTGCCGCCTTCTTTCCAACTTCCTTAGCGAGCATAATCAGTTCATGTTGCCGATCCTCGACTAAGAGTTTTGCCTTTTTATCAAAAATCCCACGCGCATCCAGTTTATACTTGGAGTCTTCAATGAGTTGAATCGTATCTTTCGTTTCTAAAGCAAATAACTCGTTAAAACGATCCTGATTCAGCAAAAAAAATTCTTTAAAACTGTAACCGTTTACATATTGTAGATCCAAATCAATCACTCCAATTTTTTCAGTAATCTCAGTTGGAAATTGAATGGTAAATGTAGTTCCTATTCCTTCTGTACTTTTCACATCGATTAAGCCTCCATGTTGGTAGATGGTCGAAAACACCTGAGTTAACCCCATTCCCGTGCCATCATCTTTCGTGGTAAAGAAAGGAGTTCCTAACAGTTGAATCTTATCTTTAGGTACACCAACGCCTGTATCAGAAATGATCACGTAAACGAAGTCACCCATGCGGTAGTGTTCGATTGCAATGATCCCTTCATTGGGAATGGCTTCGAAAGCATTTTTCAAGAGGTTAAAAAATGCTTTCTTTAACTGATTTCGTTTTCCATATATCACCTCATGACTATCATGAAAATTCTTTACAATTCGAACCCGATAGATTTGATCCTGAAACAAATACAGCAAAGACTCTAATTCTGAACAAAGATTAATAGCAACATAGGACTCATCTTCCAAGTCAGGCTTAGAAACCTGTAATAAATCTTGCAACGTCGAGATTGCCTGATCCAGTTCTGAGCAAGCCAAGTCTATATATTTGTGGGAAAACTCCTTTTGTAGCAGTTGTAGAAATCCCTTCACTGATGTTAATGGGTTTCTCACTTCGTGTGCTATTCCCGCCGCAATTTGACCTATGGAAGCAAGACGGCTTAATGTATGATCCGTCTCTGTTACTTTTTTATTTTTTTCCTGCCCATTTGATAGCAACGACTTTCGTTCCTCTCGTCGAAGTCTCAATCTGAAATTCATCCATTAATCTCTTAACACCGGATAATCCAAGTCCTAATCCACGCGACGATGTCTTTTTGCCACTCAAAGCTTCATCTACATTGAGAATTCCTGGACCGTCATCTGTAACCATAAAACGTATTCCCTGATCAATTAATTCACAATAAAAAATCCCCTTGCTACAAGCATGATCCAAAACGTTTCGGGTTAACTCCGAAACACTTACAAACACCTTCTGTTGATCTGACTCGGAAAAGGAGAGTTGCTTCATAAAATGACGAACGGCACTTAGTGCAAAATATATATCATCTTCTGACGAGATGTTCACTTGCTGATAGGTCATCGGCTAAGGAATCCCCCATGCTACTTTATCTATTTAATTTGATTATATTGACTCTAACGAATATATCAATGAGCACTATTTTGCAGTGAATGACCATCACTTGTCGTGGATGGGGGGGTTACGAGGACGGATTTTACGAAGCATCGGTTTTCTTGGCAACTTCGTCCTGCGTCACCCGCAAAAAGTGGCTGTACATCTAAATGACAGCCATGTTGCCTGAGTGTGACGCAGGACATGGATTCGAATTTTTGATACTTCGAATTTGGCTACAAGCCTACACCGGATTATTCCATATTGCTGCAGGAAGACCGAGTTGTTATCTTCTCGAAGCTGTGCTGCATCATGGAGACAAATGGCGTCCAGTGTGACGTGAACACACTGGTCAATAAGAGAGAAGGGGTTGGAGGGTCAAGACCTACTACCGAACAGTATACTTGCGCTGTGGGTGGAACTCGGGGAACTGGCGAACGAATGGCGCGGGTTTAAGCATTGGAGTAATGACCGAGAGATGTGGCGAGAGCCCGCGGTCTTTGAGCCAGGCAAAGAATGTTCGCCAACAGGCTTCCGATTCGCCATCACCGAGCATCACTCCTAAAATCTCGCGGTATCCTTCGTCATTGACACCGGTGGCAATCATTGCGCTACGCGCTCGGACCCAGCAGTCTTCCCGTACTTTGACGACCAAGGCATCGACCAGCAGAAACGGGTAGCAGTGTTCCTACAGCGGACGGTCATTCCAGGCTTGTACGACAGTATCAAGACGTTGGCAGCGTGCCGACACCGTGGATTTCGAGAACTCCGTCCCACAAAGTTCTTCCCGTCGAGCCCCCTTGAAAGACCATTTCCATTAGGGATAGCACCAGCGCTTGTTCGCTGCGCTGATAGCGCAAAAAGGGTCTGTAGAGAACTACACGAATACGGGGCACTCGCAGCGTTAAACGCCCCACGCGAGTGGTAAGGGTGTGCGGATATGTGCCGTTGCGATAGCCCTGACGGTCCTCGGTTCGCTCATAGGGTGCCGCCTGCAATTGTTCGGCCACCTGAGCCTGGAGGACTTGGTTGAGCACCTGTTCGAGCAGGCGAGCCACAGCCCCATCTTGCTGAAACAGGCCGTGCAAGAGAGCGTCTTTTAGGTTAATCTGATAGGGAGCCATTGTTGTTCTCCTCCTCGTGAATGGGTTCGGGCAAATTCCATTCTACCGAAGAGGGACGAGATGGCTCATTTTGCGACTTCGGAGCCAGTCCCGTTTTTACACAAGGGTACGGACTTCACTAAAACTTCCGTCTGTCGGTGATTGGATCGACGTACCGGGAGGAAGGTTAATTGTAAAGGGAATTGACACACGACGAGACGAGTCAGAAAAAGACGTATTGGTTTATTGCGACTTTCTGGCTTCGGTATAGTGACCCGCTTCGGCGTGTTTTTCTTTTGGTAATGCCCAACGCCACAACCAGCACTCATCCTATGCGACGAACTAAGACGCAGGGTAAACCTTCCTGATGACGAATGAGTCAACGGGAGGGTGATTGCAATGAGTGAACAAGCCGAATACCTGAGAAGGGACGTACCATCCTCGATGGTCAGGTTCAACAGGTCACTAACCCGTAGGCCGCTATTGATTCCGAGAACGAATAAACAGTGGTCGCGTAGACTTGTCTGAGGATCTTCTTCATGGATTCAATCTGTTTCTTGTCCTTAATCGGCTGAACAAGTTCCATATCGACCCTCCTCGTCCGAATGTACCTTATTGGTGATAGTCATTCGATTTGTTGCATTCAGCGCCGAGCCAATCTGTGGATGAAATAAAACGTGGGTAAAATTCCGTGTGTGGTACGGAAAAATGGGGATTGCCCCTAATGCAACAGAATGTGATTTTGTTGCATTCATTCTCCGAAGATTTGACGCGCTTTAAATTCTGCTTGCTGATACGCACCTTCTGTCAAGAAAAACACGACTTGCTTTACATCCTCGCGCAACCGTTTAATCTCCGCTTCTAATTGCAGATTTTCAGCATACAGGTGGTTCAGAACCTTATCGTATGCTTCACGATACTCCGCTATCGTCTTGTCGCGGTCTCGGATTGTGGCGATGAGAGCACTCACATCATCGTCGTAACATTCTTGTAACGACACAATGTCGTCGAAGTCATATATATCGTTTCTTTTTACAAACTCGTCTAATTCTCGTAACTCTTCCTCTCTCAACACGCGCCCCTCACTCATCGCTGATCGGCCTCCTTATTTTCATCCCGGAAAAACACGTCAACTTGAACTTTCAACCCGTTCATGATTTGTTCCTGCGTCAAACCAAGGTTTTTCAATGCTGCAATATCCTCAGCAATCTTTTTTCAGGCTATCTTCAGTCTGAAGTCATCCTCGTTTAGGCGTTTGTACTAGTTTACTTGCAGTTGGTTGCTGTACCGACATGTGGAGCTGGCGCTCCACGACCAGGCGGCTGTCCACATCATCCCATCTTACGATCGGTTTGGGGACAGCCTCATTATGGGAACGACCGGCCTTTGCTATCTCCTTATGATTGATTATGTCATCCTCCCTTTGAACGAAAAACAGCCTGTTTACCTTCGTGAAATCTGTTTCAAACCTCTTGTTTAAGACGTCGATAATAGAGCTGAAACATCAACGCTTAGAATGGAAGAACACACGGTTTGACCCACGCAATACCAGGCTCATTCGCGAAACCTATTCATATACACCAGACAGCGACATATCTGTAATGAGGTTGAGCGATTTGGTAAGGGGCGGTGCCAAGATTGGCCACATTTAACACATTCACTTCGCCGGAGGAGTTTCAAGCGTACAGTGCGCAACTCTTTGCGATGGATGACGCCGGGAAGCTTGTTCTTTTTGAGGGGGTTAAACCGAACGTTGAAGCCTTCTACGCTGACAAATGGCCCGGCCTTGTCGATTATTGCAGGAGCTACACGAGTGAATGGAGCACGCGCAGAGAAGTGGGAGATATGTTGTACAAAGTGTTGCGCAGGCCAGTGGATCAAGACATGAAGGCAGAAACCATTCTGGCCAGCTTGCGTCTTTGGGGGATGCAGGTCGTCGCGGATTTTGTGGCCGCGGTATGCCTATTGGAGGCGGACGCGGACGTGTACGGCAACCATCAGTTCATTCTCCAGAAGATTCGTAAACATACCCGCTCTTACTCGACGTATTTATCCCGAAGGGAACAGGAACTTCATTTTGGCAACCAACATCACCCGAAACCAGGTGAGGGATTCTACCTGGCTCTGCCGTTATTACGAGAAGTGAGCGGCTTCTTCCGGTGGACCACCAGCACCATGAACGCGGCACTGGCCTGTCGAAAACAGGCGATTCTCACGGCCCTTGATCAGTGGTCGGCAGATGACATCCGCGTGGATACTGGCTACGCGACCCTGGATGTGATTTTCAATCTTGCCGTGATTGCGGGTTACATGGCCCACATGTTGGATTTCAAGCGGTACTACGCAATTCAGCGTTGACTGTTTGAGCAAATCGTTGATCTGCTAAAACCCCAGAATCTCCCGCACGTACCTGACATGGGATTGTCCGACCGTTAAGTGTGGTTTTGAAGGGTGCTTCAAGCTGACCACTAAGTTTGAGCGTGCATCGCGATAAATTGACTGGATAAACGAAATGTTCACGATGTAAGAACGGTGGATTCGGAGAAACTGCCTCTTCGGCAATTGAGCCTCAAGGGATTGCAGCGTATGGTTTGTGGTTAAAGTGAGATCTTCGGTGTACAGCCAGGTCTTCTTGTCGTAACTTTCGAAGTACGCAATATCCTCCACCCGGGTGGGTATCCACGTGTTGTCCAGCTGCCCCATGACGAAATGAAGAGGCTGTTGCTGGAGTCTGCGGTTGGGAGGCAAAATGACAGTGAGTGCAGAGAGCTGGCCGGACGCAGACTGAAGCGGGTACCCCATGCCGTAATAGGGAATACCAAACACGGACGAGTCCACATCGGATGCCACGCGCGTCCGCTCTCGAAAGACCCTATCCGCCACACTTCCGGGACGAACGGGCTCACCCGGATGAATGCGCAAGTCGTACTCTCCCGGTGCGTAGTAAACGTACTCATTATGATCTGCCACCGCGATGGAAGCCGTTTCAGGAATCCAATCCTTTAAGACCCGTTCAAGTTGCTCCAGGATGGGTAATTCCGCCACGTCGATGCTCTCCTCCTTGATGACTGTCCATGGTGCACGTAGATGGTAACAAACACGAACCGGGGTGTTCCCCCGGTTGGCTTGGTTTCATTATAGTATGTCCTTCAATCGGAACTCGATGGAATATTTATCCGAAGAGCGCTCCAAGAGGCGAGCAATGCCTTCCAGTTTTGCGGACAATATCTCCCCGTCAAAAACGCCTTGAATGGTCACATTCAGGCTCTTCCGGGCATCTGTTTGTTCCATATCAATCGACACAGTACCGGATGAATTAGTGGAAGTCCCGGAATCTGGATTTGCAGACGTCTGCGACGTGGGCGAGCCTGCTGCATGGACCTTTTGCCTGTAGCTGGGCAAGTCGGAAAGCTTGGTGGCCGTTGGTTTGGGCAGATCCCAGGGAATGGTGGTTCTCGTCCTTGTTGGAACTCCAAGCTCATGCAAAATCTTGTAGAAACCGTTCGGATCAAGACCCCACTTGTGTTGGATATCTTTGGTCTTAAAGCGGTTTCTCCAATCCAGGAGTAAGTCTTTTTGTTCGTTCTTTGGGAGTTTTCGAAAATCTTCTAACGGTAGAATGTCTGTTGTAGACATGCCTATTCACAACCTTTCATAGAGTGGCACCGCTCGCAAGCGCTTTACCTTTATTATACTAAACAGTGTGATAATTTTCTAATGGTAAACGGTTGGAAACTGTGATGGAGACTGAACACCTTGCGTGAACAACGGGAATATTTCACCACAACTAGTCATTAGAGTGGTATTATTCTTTGTAACAATCCATTCGTTGCGCGCAAGCTGTCAGCGTGAGTAACGGTAACTACTGATGCAAGCGCCTTCACAAGCCGCCGACAGGGACTTTGGGATAGTGCGTGAGTGTAGACCCTGTATTGGGTGGAGTCGGGAAGAGACAAGGGAGAAGACTGAGATGAAGAAAACCGCAAATGGATCCAGTTCCATCGCTATGTTGAAGAGCATCTACAATTCTTTGTCCAAGGCGGAGCAAAAAGTTGCAGACGTGGTCCTCGAGGATGTGCAGACCACGGTGTATTCTTCCGTCACTGACCTGGCCGAGAAAGCAGCAGTGGGGGAGACGACCGTCATCCGATTTTGTCGAAAGTTGGGTTTTCGTGGGTTTCAGGAGTTTAAGCTGTCACTCGCGCAGGAATTGGTGAGCCCCAGCGAACACGTGCACGGACAGCTGGAAGAATCGGACACCCTCGAAACGATGAAGAAGAAAATTACCTCGTACAACGTCAAGGCGCTGGAGGATACGCAAAGTCTCTTGCAGGAGTCCGAACTGATGAAAGCGACCGACGCGCTGATCCGCGGTAAGCGTCTGTTCTTTTTCGGTGTAGGCTCTTCCGGCATTACCGCGTACGATGCCAAGTATCGATTCATGCGGCTCGGGTTCAACGCAGACGCAGCGTCCGATGCTCATGTCATTGCTATGAACTGTGCGTTGGTCAATGAGAACGATGTTGTCGTAGGGATCTCCACATCGGGGAGTACGAAGGACCTGGTCGACGCCATGCGCATCGCAAAGGAGAACGGGGCTTTCATTATCTGTCTCACCAATCATGCCAGATCTCCCATTACGTCTTACGCAGACGTCACACTGCTCGGTGCCTCGAAAGAGTCTCCCATGCAAGGGGGGGCTTTCGCGTCGAAACTGGCGCAGATCCATCTACTCGACATTCTCTCCACCGTCGTGGCTCTGCGGATGAAGGAATCGGCGTTTTCAGCCCTTGAGCGAACGGCGAAAAGTGTGGTTGATAAAATCTACTAAGGCGGGTACATGCATGTCAGAAGTGAACGTGCAGTCGGTGGCCCCTGTAGGTCCGGCGCGCTACGCTCGAATGTCCATGTATTATTTCCTCTTCTACACGACAGTGGGTGTTTTTTCGCCGTACTATAGCTTGTTTCTAAGATCTCACGGCCTCAACGACACCCAAATTGGAAGGGTGTTGGCCGTCATCCCGACGGTAGGAATGATTGCTCAGCCGCTTTGGGGTTTGCTGAACGACCGTTACCATGTACCCAAGCGCAGCCTCTTCGTCGGGATGGTGATGGGGCCGTTGGCGGCCGTTCTGTTGTTGCCGAATCTCACCAGCGTTTGGACATTTACACTCGCGACGGGGCTGATGGCTATTTTCCAGACTGGCTTGATTCCATTGTCTGACAGCATGACGGTGTACAGCACGGGCATCCGTCTGTACGGGAAAATCCGCATGTTTGGATCGCTCGGATATGCCATTGCTGCGAACATGGCTGCACTCGTGTATCAGAATTTTGGCATTCATACGCTCATTCCATCCTATCTGGTTGCCACTGCGCTGGCCTTGTTGGGATTAGCAGGCTACCCGAGCAGACCGTGGATGGGGCAGCGCGAGGCACAAGTGGTTCATCGGCTGTCCCGCGTACTGCGGAACACCCAGTTTATTGAGATATTGATTCTGTCGTTTCTCATGTCGGTGACGCAGTGGATCAACAGCAATTTTTTCTCGCTGTACTACGTAGATTTAGGGAGACCTCAGTCATGGCTGGGGCTCATTTACGCACTCGGGGCCATAAGTGAATTGCCGTTTTTCTTTCTGTCCGGGCGACTGATTCAAAAGATTGGGCCGCTTCGCGTGCTGTGGCTGTCCACCGCCGTATTCGCATTCCGGTGGGCTGTTCTCTGCCTGCACCCATCCACCGTTCTTATTGCTCTGTTGCAACTTCTACATGGCGCCTCCTTCGGTCTCGCTCTGGCGGCGGGGATATCTCTGGCTGCACGGGTGAGCAACGAGTCAAATCGCGTCACAGCCCAAATGGTGTACAGTGCCACGAACACAGGAATTGCTGCGATTATAGGAAGTCTCGTGGGCGGCACGATATTCGATAAAGGTGGAGGAAGCGTGATGTATGCGGTTGCTTTCGTCATCTGCGTCGTTAGTCTCGGCGGTTTTACCTGGATGGTGAAGCGCGGAAGGGATGCATACGGGTAAGGCGGTTTTACAACAAACCTCCTAAACGCTCACGCATCGAATGGCCTGAGTGGAAATATAAATTTAATATTATTATGAATTGAAAGAGTATTGACACCTATCTGCAGCTGAGTTACTCTCTCCGTAAAGAAAAAATCCAACAAAATGTATTTTTATGGATACTAATTCCGCTCCAGAAATATTAGTCAACGGATTCGTGTTCGAATCGTGAACCTCTAACAGTGTCAATCCATGATTACTCCATCTTGAATTGAATATACCCTACTAACGATTATCAAAGGCATCAAAGAAGAATGGAAATCATTCCAGCGGTTTGCAAAACGCAAGCAACATGTCGCCGTGCTGAAAAACACACGGGGAATGTTGCCAATCGCTCATTCAACAACGGATAGGGTGGTGCACATATGGAGAAGACGCGCATAGGAATCATCGGGGTTGGATCCATTGCGCTCACTGCGCACTTGCCGAGTTACGCAACCCGACAGGACGTGGAGGTTGTGGCGTTTGCGGATCCTGAAGTAGAGCGGGTGTCTGCTGCGGCTGCGGTATTTGCCGAAGAGACCGGCCGGCCTGAGCCCAGTGTGTACGGCAGTGCCGAGGAGATGCTGGCCAGCGAGAGACTGGACGCGGTCAGCATTTGCACACCCAATACCTCGCACGTGAATCTCGCGTTGAAGGCACTCGACGCCGGCGTCCATGTGCTCCTTGAGAAACCGATGGCCACGCAGTTGGACCAGGCACAGGCGCTGGCCGACAAGGTGGCTGACAGTGGCAAAGTGCTGATGGTGGGCATGTCACACCGCTACCGGGATGACGTAGCGGTGATGAAGCGTTATGTGGAGGCGGGGGACCTCGGACACGTGTATTACACAAAGACGCGCATTTTGAGGCGGAGGGGCACGCCAAAGGGCTGGTTCACCGACAAAGCGGTGTCCGGTGGCGGACCGCTGCTCGACATTGGCGTGCACGCGCTTGACTTAACCTGGTGGCTGATGGGCAAGCCGGAGGTCAAATCGGTCAGCGGTTTCTTGTACCAGGGCATTGGCAACGACAAGCTCGACTTCGTCCAAACGTGGGCGGCGAAGGCACAGGGAAACGAGAACAACGAGATTTACACCACAGAGGACTTTGCTACCGCCTTTATTCGCTTTGCCAACGGCAGTGTGCTGCAACTGGAAGTTTCGTGGGCCATCAACGGACCGGAGGACGACGCGTTGCAGGTGGATCTCTTCGGAACCAAAGGTGGAATTTCACTCCATCCGCTTCGTTTCTACAGCACGGCCCACGGCGTGCTAACCAGTACCACGCCATCGGTAGGGATGGGCCCCCTGTATCAACGGGAGATTGACCACTTCCTCGACTGCGTGTACACCGGTACTACCCCATGTAGCGATGTGCAGCAAGGGAGGGACGTGGTACGCATGCTTGTCGCGATTGCGGAGTCGTCCGAGCAAGGTCGAGAAATGACATTCTGACGGGAGTGGAGACCGATGAAGATTGCGCTGAGTATGTGGAGTGTCCATAAGTACTGGTACGACAAGACGTGGGATACGGTCGACTTCATTGAGTTCGTCAGCACCACGAAGGCACAGGGGGTCGAGCTGTTAAGCCTCTTTTGGCGCAACAAAGAAGAGGAGCTTCCGCGGGTGGAACAGGCATTACAGCGGACCAACCTACAGGTTGCGAGCTTCTCTGCTAGTAACAACCTGGCCATCACGGATGAAGTGCGGTGGCAGAAGCAAGTGGAGGACATCACGGACTCCGTGGACATGGCCGTCCGCTTTGGCGCCAAGGTGGTGCGTGTCTTCTCCGGGGATAAAGAGGGCGATACGTCCTTTGAACAAGCCAAGTCCCAGATTATCAGGGGACTGAAGAAAGCGGCAGAGTACGCGCAGGCTCAGGGTATTACCCTCTGTCTGGAAAACCACGGATTGTTCGCTGGCAAGGCGGATCAAGTGCGGGAAGTGATTGAAGCGGTGGGCTCGCCGGCGCTTCGGTCCACGTTCGACACGGGCAACTTCCTGTTGGTCGGAGAGAATCCAAGCGAGGCCATCGATAAGCTCAAGGATTACGTGGCTCACGTGCACTTTAAGGACTTCCAGAAGGTGGACGACGATTACCCAGGTCACGCGTATGCATCCACCACCGGCGAGAAGTACGTGGGCAAAATCGCCGGCGAAGGGGAAGTGGATCTTCGGTACATTCTCCGTGCGTTGAAAAACGTGAATTACGACGGGTGGCTCACGGTCGAGTTTGAAGGGGAGGAAGAGCCGAAGCGCGGATCGACGGAGAGCATTGACAAGCTGGTGGAAATCCTGCGCACGCTGTAGCGGAGAGAGTGTGATGGCCTATGGAGTACAGTATTGGGATTGATATCGGCGCTACCAAAATCGCCGGGGCGATTGTTCATCGAGAAGGGCGTATTGTGACCCGGAAAACGGTCCTGACCCCGGAGGAGGGTCGGCATGCCGTGTTGCAGTCGCTGCGCCTTCTCCTGAATGAGCTTCTCAATGAGGCCACGAGACTCGGTGTACAACCGCTGTCCGGGATCGGGATTGGCACGGCAGGTCAGATTGATTTTGCGCACGGGCGAGTCCTCTCCGGAACTACCAACATCCCCGATTGGAACGACGTTCCACTGCGCGACATACTTTCTGAATTGTACGAGTTGCCTGTGTGGATAGACAACGACGTGAACGTCATGGCACTCGCGGAAAGGGCGTTTGGCGTGGCCAAAGGGCATGACGACATGGTCTGCCTGGCACTGGGAACAGGCGTCGGAGGCGGCGTCATTTCGGGGGGCAACCTGGTGCGTGGTGCGTGGGGCGGCGCCTGTGAACTCGGGCACATCACGGTGGACATGAACGGGCCGGTGTGCAACTGCGGGTTTCGCGGATGTCTAGAGGCGTACGTATCCGGTGTCGCCATCGCACGGCGGATGAAGCAACAGTTGGCGCTAGCAGTCACTAGCGCTGACACGCCATCTGTTCGTGCGTATCAAAGGAATCCGGACGGCGTGACCAGTCGTGCCGTGTTTCAGTGGTTCATGGAAGGCGATCCCCTGGCTGCCGCCGTCATCTCGGAAACAGTGCAGGCATTGGCGTTCGGTGTGGTGACCCTCATCCACACATTCAATCCCACCATCGTCGTGTTCGGAGGTGGTGTGATGGAAGACGGCGAATGGCTGCGCGCTCTGGTGGATCGGCAGGTCCGAATGCTCGGTTTGCGGTCCCTTGTGGATCCAGTCCAGATTGCCCTATCCACGCATGGGTCAGACGCGGGGGTCGTTGGAGCTGCCTACCAGTGTTTCACGTACGGAAACGCTCAAGGCTCACACACACTGGGTTAATATCGGTGAACACCCTCCAAGCGCAGTCCTCGGCGGTGGAAAGGAGACGCTGTTTGTGAAAAAAGGTGCCAATCTCTACTGTTTTCCCAGCGAGTGGTCCGTTGAGCAAGTCTTCCAAGCAGCGAAGGCAGCCGGATTTGACGGCGTGGAACTGGACCTGACCGAGACCGGAGTCGTTACACTTGATACGAGCGACCAGGAACTGACTCGGATTGCGGAGCTCGCCAAGTCACTCCATCTCGAGCTGCCCAGTGTATCTACAGCTTTGTTTTGGCGTTATCCGTTTACGGATCCGGATGTTGCCGTTCGGAAGCGTGCCGTGGACATTGGCAAGCGACTGATAGAGGTGGCTTCGGTGCTTCGGGTGGACACGGTTTTGGTGGTACCGGGCGTGGTGGACGAACACACGCCGTATGACGCGGCCTATGAGCGTGCGCAGACCGCTGTCGCTGAACTCACGAACCATGCGGCGGCGTACTCCGTCGTGATTGCGGTTGAAAACGTCTGGAACCGGTTTCTGTTAAGCCCGCTGGAGATGAGGCGGTTTGTCGAGGAACTCCATCACCCGGCGCTTCAGGTGTATTTTGATGTTGGGAACGTGTTGGCCTTCGGATTTCCGGAACAATGGATCCGCATCTTGGGAGGTCTCATCCGACGCGTGCACGTGAAGGATTTTCGCAAGGATGTTGGCACCGTGCACGGGTTTACATCCCTCTTGCACGGTGACGTCAACTGGCCTGCCGTCATGAAGGCGTTGCGGGACGTTGGGTATGACAGTTTCCTCACAGCGGAGATTCCACCCAATCCCCGTTTTCCGTCTGATTCACTGGCGGAGATGTCGCGAGCATTGGACGTCATTCGCAGAGGAGGCGGTATTCCATGCTAAACGTTGTCGTGATAGGTGCGGGCACCATGGGAACCGTGCACGCAGAGGCATATCAACACATGCAACAGGCCAGACTGGTCGCGGTTGTCGACATTCGAGAAGAGGTTGCTGCCGCGCTGGCAGACCGGTATGGGGTACGGCACTACCTCCGGTTGGAGGACGCCTTGCTGCATGAGGACGTGCAGGTCGTCGACGTTTGCGTACCCACTTACTTACATAGAGGCTACGTGGAACAAGCGGCGCGTGCCAAGAAACATGTGATTTGCGAAAAACCAATTGCCCTGACGGCGGAAGACGCAAAAGCCATGATGGAGGTTTGTGCGCGTGAAGGGGTTCGGCTGATGATTGGGCACGTGGTGCGATTCTTCCCGGAATATCAGCGGGCCCATCATCTGGTCCAATCGGGAGCCGTCGGGGAAGTGGGTACAGTCCAAACTTTTCGTGGCGGCGCATTTCCGGTCGCCTGGAACGACTGGTACGCAAGTGTCGACAAAAGCGGGACGTTGATCACAGACCTGTGCATCCACGACTTCGACTTCCTGCGCTGGACGTTCGGGGAGGTCACGAGGGTGTACGCAAAAAGCTTGTGGAAGCGAGCGTTCAACCGGATGGACCACGCGCTCATCAGTCTGCGGTTCGCCAATGGTGTGGTTGCCCACGTGGAAGGGACCTGGGCAGCACCCAGCGGATTTCGCACAGAGTTCGAGATTGCCGGCACAGGCGGCATCATTCAGCATGCGAGTGACAAGGCCACGTCCATCCATACGGATCTTCGAGCGTCTGAATTGGGCACGACAGGCGTCGCGGTCCCGGAGAGCCCACTCGTGAAGAACCCATACCAAGTAGAATTGGAACACTTTGTAAAATGTCTCATCACGGGGCACACGCCGCTCGTCACGGCGGAAGATGCGTACGAAGCCCTGAGAGTCAGTTTAGCGGCGCTTGAGTCCGTACAAACTGGCGAGCCTGTCTTTCTGAGGGAGGGGTTGAGGTGAGAGTCGGCATCATCAGCTTTGCTCACATGCATGCGTACAGCTACGCCTCGTGTCTGAAGCATTTGGACAACGTCGAACTGGTTGCGGTTGCCGACGACGATACCTTGCGGGGGACAGGTGCAGCGACACAGTACGGATGCGCGTACTACAGTGACTACCGGGAATTACTCGCAACCGATGTAGACGCCGTTGTGGTTTGTACAGAAAACGCAAAGCACGCGGATGTCGTCGTGGATGCCGCCAGGGCAGGGAAACACGTGCTCTGCGAGAAGCCCATCGCGACCACCGTCGAAGATGCGCACCGAATGATTGACGTGTGTCGAGAACACGGGGTCATCTTGCAGATTGCGTTCCCCGTCCGTTTCAACACGCCCATGCGCCGCGTCAAGCAGATGATTGATGAAGGACAACTGGGCCGGATTGTCGCCATGCGGGGGACGAATCGCGGGCAAAACCCTGGCGGTTGGTTTGTGCAGAAGGAACTGTCTGGAGGCGGAGCGGTGTTGGATCACACGGTACACGTCATAGACCTCATGCGGTGGTATCTGAACAGTGAGGTCAAGGAAGTATACGCAGAAGTGGACACCCGCTTCCATGACATCGAGTGCGATGACTGCGGTCTATTGATGCTGGAGTTTGATAATGGAGTGATTGCCTCTCACGATCCCAGTTGGTCGAGAAGCAAGACGTTTCCCACATGGGGGGATGTCACACTAGAGATTATTGGGAGTCAAGGGGTGACTCGAGTAGACGCGTTCTCCCAGCATTTGACCGTCTACAGTGATGAGGATAACAAGGTGAAGCACGACTTCTGGGGCGACGAAATGGACTTGGGCCTCGTGGCGGACTTTGTTTCGTGCGTCCGCGAGGGGCGGAGGCCTTCCATCACGGGAGAGGACGGCCTACGTGCTCTGCAAGTGGCGCTCGCCGCCTATGAATCGGCGCGATTGAGAAAGCCAGTGCTGCTGTAGTTCTGTTAGATTGACACGGAGAAAAACCCTGCCTCCGACTGCACCCGGTCGGTTCGGCAGGGCCTTTCTTTGGGACAACCAAAACGTCGGTCATCGGATGGGCCATACCTCTAAAAACTTGGCGGTGTCATCGCCCAGATGGACCGGCACACAGTGCCACCGGGGTTCACAAATCGGTGGGGCGTGGACGAGGGAAAACAAATGCTGTCTCCTTCATTCAGGTGAATTTTCTGTATGCCAGGCCGTACAATCAACTCACCTTCGAGAATCAAACCGCACTCTTCTCCAGTGTGGGTCACCATACCTTTTGGATCATGCGCAGTTCCAGGCTCAATTTCCACGAGCAAGAACTCAATCTGCCCCTGCAAGTTCGGACTGAGCAGATGGTATTTGACGTGAGAGTTCGGGAATTGGATAATTTTTCGCTGATGCTTGCGGACTACCATACTTTCGGAGGGCTCGTGTCCAAAAAAGTAATGCATGGGGATGTCGAGCGCCTGACAGATGCGCCAAAACACGGTCAAAGTGGGCGTTACCTTGCCTCGTTCGACCTGGCTAATGAGGCTTGGGCTGACATCACAAGCGTCTGCCAATTCATTGATGGACCTTTTCGTTGGCGAACTTGGCGCATCTTTGCGATTGTGACCTTCGGTGGAGCACAACACCCACTGAGGTTCCTTCTCCACCCCATCACTGCAGACAGTTCCGGTACCGTAACCGGAATCAGCTCGCATTGCTCGCCGCTGTGGTGCCTGCACTGTTTGCCTTCAACGGCTACGACTGGCCGCTGTACTTTGCCGAAGCAACTGTGGAACCCCGGCGGGTCCTGCCTCGCGCTGTGATGATTGCGGTTTTCGCATCTACGAGACCTTGTAAGGAGGGACAAATGTGCAGAACGTAGAGTCTAAAGGCGGTGGGTCCAAACGAGTATTGGGAATCCGGAAAGTATTGTCAATTGCGATTGCCGCTAGTTTCGACCCAGTACGTAGATTCGTACAATGCGACATCTCGTTAAAGGGGGTGTCGATGGGTGTACGATGGATGCTTTGGTATATTCACGCGTTGGGCCGTTGTGTTCTTGATTATCTTCGTACTGTTTATCCTGCTGGTTCCGTACGGCGGTGCAGCTTACTGAATGAACACATAACGGTTTTAGCCAGGCACTCGCGATTGGCGGGTGCTTTTTGGCTGATCATACGATTCAATATTGTATGTTTCCAGAGGGGGGAGTACGCCATGGTGGGAGGATATCTCGACTTACTTCAGAAGACCGAGCGAATGTGCTTACATGATTTCTCACAGCCAATGTCATCGAAATTAGTAAATGTAAAGCGATTTCGTAAGATATCGGTCGATTAGTGAGCTTTACATTGCCTAAATGCCATTTGTAAGCGTATTCACTCCAGAATTCGGTCATTGAGGTTTATTCAATCGTGCTTACAATAAACCACGTTACATATACGCCGAATCCCGCTTGGGAGCGGAGGAACCATTGTTCTGGGGTGAATCCACGTTTGGACGGGTGATGCTCCTTGCCACCCGAACCCGTCAGCTAACTTCGTAGGCGTTGCAGGAGAGGTTTTGCGACCCTTCTCTGTGGGTCGTTTTGTGTTTAATACATGAAACCAGACAAGAGTTAACACACTACGGGAGAATAACCGGAGGGAGACATTTTCAACATGCACAAGGAATTTCCTTGGATTCATCCTGTTTTGATTTGCATCATCATTGTGGCTCTCGCCTTCGCATTGTTTAATTTCGGAAACGTAAAGCGTGTGCTCGTGGGTCGTCCCATGCGCTCTCGGGAACTTTATCAACCCCATACAAAGCTGATTTGGATCATTGCGCTTCCAATTCTTGCTGCCGATTTGTATTCGTCCGTCGCATACGGACCGGAAGCAGGGATTACCGAGTTGGCTCAGTTAGGTGAAAACGCCAAGTGGTTGATTGTCCCAATTACCGCCTCAACGGTGGTACTACTCGCCATCCTTATTACGTCATACATAATGGGTGTTATCGCTTATCCGAATGGTGGCGGTGCTTATGCCATCGCCAAGGACAATTTTAAAAATCCCTTGCTTTCACTCGTCGCCGCAAGTGCACTTCTCGTCGACTATGTGCTGACTGTCGCAGTGTCGGTATCATCGGGTATTCAGACGATGGCTTCGTCGTATCCAATACTTGCTGGGCATGAAACATTGCTTTCCATTCTGTGCGTGTTCGTTATCTTGTTGGTCAATCTGCGCGGGGTCTCGGAATCAGCACAGGTTTTTGCCTACCCGACATTTATTTTTATGGGGTGCATGCTGTTTTTGATTGGAGCTGGATTCGTAGATGAATTTCGTCATGGGTTCGTGCAACCAGTTACCCCTCCGTTCGGAACCATTCCTAAGGGGCTTACACTGATGCTTTTGCTCAAAGCATTTAGTTCCGCCTGCTCGTCACTTACAGGAATTGAGACCATCTCCAATGCGGTCCCCATTTTTCGAGAAGGCAAAAATGGTGCCATTAAAGCATACGTCGCTTTGGGACTCATTACGGGCGTCACGTTGCTCGGATTCGCCTATCACCTTTACGTCAAAGGTATATCAGTAAATCCCAACAACACGATGCTCTCCCAACTGGCGGGATTATATTTTGGGCACGGATTGATTTATCAGATCATCATTATCTTCACCTTCATCGTATTAATTTTGGCGGCTAATTCCACTTTCACAGGTTTTCCA
Organism: uncultured Alicyclobacillaceae bacterium; assembly: GCA_963788285.1. Lineage (GTDB taxonomy): Bacteria > Bacillota > Bacilli > Alicyclobacillales > Alicyclobacillaceae > Alicyclobacillus_A. The sequence goes on along the minus strand of CAWBGB010000007.1, from coordinate 38,176 downwards.
CAACTTGCGGCTCTGGTGGCAAGTGATAGATTTTTACCACGAGCACTGACGTTACGTGGTGATAAATTAGGATACTCGAACGGCATGATTGTACTTGCAGCACTCGCAGCCTTGTTGATCGAGGCTTTCCATGCACAGACGAACGCATTAATTCCGCTCTATGCGATAGGTGTATTCGTAGCGTTTACCGTGGCTCAAATAGGGTTGACAAAGCGGTGGTTCATGGTAAAGGGGAAATTGTGGACGATCAAAGCCACTATCAATGCATTCGGCGCCGTGGTTACAGCGCTGGTCTCCATCATTTTTGCCGTTACGAAGTTTACGGGCGGAGCGTGGATCGTACTGATTGTTTTGCCGCTCATGATCTTTTGTGCAACAAAAATCCGACGGCATTACGACGAAATAGCAGATGAACTTCGAATCGACCTGAATACGGTTCATCCCGAAAAGCACCATGTACTTTCTGTTGTACTCGTTTCAGGAATCACCCGTGTGGTCGCTAACACCATTTCGTTTGCCCAAAGTACCAGTCAGGACGTCATTGCGCTGTACATCGGTTTTGATGACGAATCCATTGAGAGGATGGAACAAAAATGGAAAGCATGGGGCTCACCATGTAGGCTCCTCACCATCAAGAACGAATATCGTTCACTTCTTCATCCCTTGTCCAAGTTTATTCGTCGATTGGAGAATTATGAAGGCGGCAAACCAGATCACATTCAATTGTTAATCCCGCAATTTGTACCGAAGAAATGGTGGCACCACCTCTTGCACAATCAGACGTCCTTACTCATCAGAGCCTGGATGCTTCGGCACAAGGAAGTAGTAGTCGCCACTGTGCCATATCATTTACGCCATTAGCCACAGGATGATCACGAGTACGTTTCACCCCCTGAGGATGTTTCTCAGGGGTTTTTACATTGCCCTTTAAGGGCGACGCTGTTTCCAAGGTAAAATGTCAACCTTCTCGCTGAAATTTTGGCTGGAGTTTTGGTGGTATCGCTTTGTGATTGCTATATTTCTATCCAATCAGTGCGAGAGACACCATGGGATACTTATGGTGGGTGCAGGGATGATGGCATGGGCGGCTGCTTCATTGATCGTGAAAACACGCAGATGGAATATAATGGGTTGTGACATAGCCCTGCCGGTACCACAGGTCTTAGTCTGCTTATGCATTCTCATCATTGGATTGATAACCAGGGGATTCATGGTGCGCTCGAGATAATCCGTTTACGTCGGAAATTTAAATGAATCTTTACCATGCCCTTAGTCAGGGTATGGTTAGGCACTAGAATGCGACTGAATGACGAACGACACCATTTGCGATGGACACGACGAGTGCTGTCGGGAAGGTGGTTCGGCGCGTACTACGAGACCCGTATTGGTAAGGCAGGGAACGACCCATATAAAGAAATCCATTGCCCTAATGAAATCCGTAGGGCAATGGATTCGTTTAGAAAACCGGCGTTCGGATCAGCTCAAATTACGTGCTGATGAGCCAATTGTGGTTGCGCCTTGCGCATGTCTCCGGTTTCTGTGAAACGCTGGTGCCAGCTGAGTGCTTCCTCCAACAGGTGGGGCGTGTGTCCACCGCGGGCACTCGCACGTTTGAAGTAATCGAGCAATTCTTCTCGATACCATGGGTGAGCGAGATTTTGGATGATGGTCTTCGCCCGTTCACGGGGCGTTAACCCACGCAAGTCTGCAATACCTTGCTCGGTGACGAGGACATCCACGTCGTGTTCCGTGTGATCCACATGGGTGACAAAAGGCACCACGCTGGAAATCCGGCCGCCTTTCGCCACAGACTTGGTGACAAAGATGGTCAACCCGGCATTGCGCGCAAAATCGCCAGATCCACCAACTCCGTTCATCATGTGCGTCCCGCTGACATGTGTCGAGTTGACATTCCCGTAAATGTCCACTTCGAGAGCGGTGTTCATCGCAATCACGCCGAGGCGCCGCACGACTTCAGGATGGTTTGAGATTTCCTGTGGGCGGAGGATCATCTTGTCCTTATATTGCGATATCGACGACGTAACCCGCTCGACCATTCGCTTGGATAACGAGAATGAGCACGCGGAAGCAAAGCTGACCTTTCCTGCATCGAACAGTTCAAACACTGCGTCCTGCATGACTTCCGTATAAATCTCGAGGTTCTCAAAAGGAGCACTCTTGAGCCCACTGAGTACCGCATTGGAGACGGACCCTACGCCGCTTTGCAGCGGAGCCAAGTGATTCGGTAGGCGTCCGTGACGGACTTCGTGACTCAAAAAGTCCAAAATGTAGCCGGCCATCCGCTCTGTCTCCGCATCGGGCGCGACAATGTTGGACGGTGTATCTTGCAGTCGTGTAAAGACAATACCGACAATTTTGTCTGGATTGCACGGAATGTACGTTGTGCCAATTCTGTCCCGGACCTGCGTGATAGGAATCGGGGATCGGTTCGGCCGGGCTTCCGGCTGATAGATATCGTGAACGCCTTCGAACGATTCCGGGATGGTCTCGTTGATTTCGACTATGACACGCTTTGCTTTCTCCACAAAGATGGGACTGTTGCCGACGGAGGTGGTCGGAACGATGCCACCATCTTCTGTGATGCAGGTGGCTTCAATGATGGCCAAATCGATTTCCCCGAGGTAGCCGCTGCGAATGAACTCTGCCGTTTGGCTGAGGTGTTGATCTGTATATCCGACACCGCCGAGATTAATCTGCTTCCTCAGCACGGAATCGGATTGGTACGGCAATCTGCGGGCAACCACATGGTGCATAGCGAGTAGTGCGTCAGTCTCTCCTAAAGACGCCCCGGAATACAGGTTCACGGAAAGGTGTTCTCCAGTTTCTCGGACGCGGTTTACCAAGGCCTGCAGCACGGCCTTTGCGTCTCCAGATTTTGTAAATCCACTCACACCGATGGTCATGCCGTTCTGAATCCACTGCTGAGCTTCCTCGGCTGTGACAACCCTAGACCGTAACCCGGTGTGTCGAATACGGCGTTCCAACATCCCTCATCACCTCGAAAACGCTTTCTTTCTAGGGTTTGAGTATAGATCTCAGAAATGTCTTTGTCTTCGCTTATTGATATACGTCGATATTTGTTGATGAATGTGGAATAATGGCGATGAACTCGTGTCACATTTAGAGGGGAAAGGTGGGCTGTAAGTGACCATGGCTATGGCGTTCAGCAACGGTGACGTGGTCTAAAGCATCGTAACGACAGCTGGGCAAGACAAGAGGCTGAGGTACCGGAGACTCAGATGAAGTGTCCAAAACGGTACTTATGATTTTGGATCTCAAATTGTGCCGTATTGTCTCACTTTGTTCATAACTCTTTGAATACCCTTTTGCGTAAAAGACGACAAAAGGAGGAACCTCTTGCAAAAAAGCTTTATCTGCAAGCAAAACCTTAGGTTCCCAGGATGATAGAGAAATATATCGGCGTTGGTAAATAAATGTTTCCGTTCTATTCTATAAATACCAGTTCACTTCATGCTGCAATATAGTTGCCGTTCAAAGAATTCTCCCCCTCTTGATAGTTCCATTGATTCCTACTCTGTTCACCGGTTCACGGTTTAACTGGACTGTTGTACTGGCGCACGACCTCTTCCCACACACTCATGCTGTTTCTGTCCTTGGCGTTTCGCATGGCCCGCAATGCGGCGCCTGCAGCTGCACTGCAGTCCAGCAGTGTAAAGTGCCGCTGTGGTAACCGCGCGATGAGGCCGTCTCGCAGCATGGCTGCGTTCGTGAATAGTCCACCTGCCAACACGACGTTACTGTCTGCCGGGCCTGGGAAGCGATAAAATACGGATTCCACCAATTGTACGTAACTTGTGATGGCTTGGGACAGAATGTTGGACGCTACCTCGTCGAAGTCGCCGAGCGCAATGACTTCGCGCGCGAAGGAGGCGACTGTGCCGACAGGATTACTGGATTCGTAGATCTTCGGAATGATATCGCCAGGTTGGGATACCTGGAAGAAGTCCGAAGCTCGTTCCCATAGTTTAGTGTGCGGCCCGCGCCCTTCCGTAGCTTGCACAGCGGCCATCAGTCCGCGGCGGCCGATATCGAAACCGCTGCCTTCGTCGCCTATCAAGTTTCCAAATCCTCCTGCCCGGACAATATGCCCTTCAGTGTCTTCGCCAACCGCGATAGATCCGGTTCCGCCAATGAGTACCACCCCGGACGCACCTCTTGTCCCGGCTGTCAAGGCAGGAAGTGCATCGTTGACCACTTCCATATTCAATCCAGCCGGAAAGTGGGAGGACAGCTCCTGCGTCATGCGCTCCACTTGCTGCGGTCGGTCGATGCCGGCCATGCCGATGGACAACCCTGTCAGCTGTTTAGCAGATACGCCAGCCTCCTGCAGGGTCTGGGAGATCAGTTGGAGAACGGTGTCGCGGGCCGTGGCCCAGCCCACAGTGCCCGGGTTGGCTGATCCTCCAACGAACGAAATAGCGCGCTTCTCCTCGGTGTCCACTAGAAATGTCTGCGTCTTTGTACCTCCTGCGTCTACGCCCAAATACACTGGCATTGGCTTCGCTCCCTTTTCCATGTTCGTATCATTCAGTCAAACTGCTGTGCAGGAGCCCTCGCAAACGAACATGTTTCTTTTCTCGTCCGTAGTGGACGTCGTTTATCAATATGATCATCCACAGTTTCGAAACCGGATTAAAAGCGAGGCTCGTTCCGGTGAACCCCGTGTGACCGAGCGTCGTTTCCGGCTACAAATCGCCGGTGTGGTCTCGCATCATGTCGACAACCCATCCGATGCCACGCCGTCCGTTCAATCCCTCTGTGTGGCACTGTACCGCCACGCGTCGAACGGATGAGGATAACACGTCCGCCTTTGAATTCAGCCACATGGAAACGTATTGAATCAGGTCTGACATCGAGGCAAACAGCCCGGCATGACCTGCGCGACGCCTTCAAGCGCTTCGACGTTCTCATCGTGCACATCGTCTACCTTCGCCGGATGTCCGTTCATTTCCTCTGTCGCTGCAATCCACGATTTGAACTCAGCGGGTGGGCAAGTACCCGGTGGTCTTCAGGTCAAGGGGCTGGAAGACATGTTTCTGCGCGAACTCGTGCAAAGGCATGCCGGTCACCACTTGCAGAATTTCGCCGAGGAGAATAAATCCCGGGTCGCTGTACACCACTTGGGTTCCAGGCGGGTATTCCAGCGGTTCGCGACGTACTGCTTCGTGGATGTCGTGTGGAGAGGCGGTATTCGTAGCGCCGGGAGAGGTCGTCCAGTTGACCATCAATTTCTGGAGTACAGCGTACGTGTTTTTGCCCGGACACCACATCCGGTTGCATGTCGCGTCCAGCGCTTTTCCGAAATACGATAGAAATCCCAATACGGGAGAACACATCGGGTGGGCGACCCGATTCCAAATCGCAAAGCAAACCGTCTATCACCATGACAGGTACCCGTCGGCTCTGATTCTCCCGGTCATTCCTTCCTGATTGGATTTCACCCTTCTCTAAAGTTTTTTCATTGGTCTGATAGGAAAACAAGAATTCTTGTCGAATTATGGAGCAATATGCCTAATTTATCCACACCTATTGTTGTGCATGTCCTCCTGGAAGGGCTGGCGCAGCGCGTCGATCATGTTAGGCAATTCCTTTGTGTCTAGTTCGTAAGGAGAAGTGGTTGTGAAAGGGAAATCATTCGTAGCGTTGTGTACCGCCAGTTTCTTACTGAGTCCGTTGGGTGTGACCGTTGCCTCTCCGACAACGGTGCAAGCGGCAACGCAATCGACACCGAAGTATCCAGGTCAAATCATTCAAGAAGGGTCTACCGGTACCGCAGTGAAGGCCGTTCAGACGCAGTTAAATAAACTGGGTTACAGCTGTGGCACCGTGGACGGGGTTTTTGGCCCAAAGACCAAATCTGCTGTTGAAAGATTCCAAAAGGCAATGAAGATTACAGTAGACGGACAGGTTGGTCCGCAGACCTGGTCGAAACTGTTCGGGACGTCATCGTCCAGCGCAAGCGGTTCAACATCCACTTCGTCCAATTCCGCGCCGGCGTATCCAGGCATGGTCATCCAAGAAGGCGCAAGTGGTACTGCCGTGAAGGAGATTCAGAACCAGTTGAATCACTTGGGCTACAACTGTGGTACGGCAGACGGGGATTTTGGTCCAAAGACACTGGCGGCAGTAAAATCCTTTCAGCAGAAAAAAGGGTTAACAGTGGATGGCCAAGTTGGTCCGCAGACCTGGAATGCGCTGTTTGGGATCACGACGAGTACTGGATCCGTATCCTACGAATCTTATTACAGTAGCACGTCCGGGACCCTGACTGGAACAAAGTATTCGTCTTTAGCGACGGCAGAAAGCCATAAGGCGGATGGATTTGTCGTCAATCTGGCCTCGAATACCATTGTGGACATGCCGAGCCAATATTTTCACGAGGTCAATGGCAATTGGTACATGAACTTGAATGGAACGGACTACTTTCGGAGCAGTACAGTGCCCCCCTTCGCTAAGCCAAACGTACTGTATTTCGCAACCAATACATCGGATTCTCCACATTACGTGAACTACTATGTCCTTTCAGACCACAAGAATTCAAGCGGGGTTCCTGTCTTTAACGGTTCATATGCTGGAAAATGGGAAAATCCGTATCGGACTGCCCCATTGGTATCCAAAGCGCCGGAAAGTGCAAGCACCATTGACTCTTGGTTAGAAAATCATGGATACGCTCTGTACGGCCTTGGGTCCTCCATGATTGACGCGCAAAATGGTTATGGTGTTAACGCCACATACTTAATGGCCCATGCCGTAGAAGAATCCGCGGGTGGCAACAGCAGTATTGCACTGGCCAAAAACAACATCTATGGTTATGGAGCCTATGACTCCAATCCGGCAAGTCTCGCAGGGACATTTCCCTCTGAGGATTACGCGATTCACTACCAGGCTTACATGGTACGTATAAGCTATCTGGATCCGTCTGGGCCATTCTACGATGCAACCACCGGTGGCACGCTGGATGGCATGAACGAACACTATGCAACGGATAATAACTGGTCACCAACGATTGCCGCAGTGATCAATGAATTTATGGATGATGAACACCTGAGTACCTTTGCCACTACTGCGCCCGTACCGACCATCTCGATGGTGAAGAACGAAGGAGAACCCATCTATCTAACGAACGGTGCAGAAGGACAGTACGGCGGGAGTGCTCAACTGAACTTGCTTGTCTATCCCGGCGAATTGCAACAAAATGCACAGGGTGATGGTGTCAGAGCCCTGCAAACGCTGTTGATTCTCAACGGATATTCCGTGGGTAGCAGCGGAGCGGATGGTGATTTTGGTCCCAATACATTGTCGGCTCTCGAGAAATTCCAGGCTGCAACTCCTGGCTTATCCGCAAATGGGGTCTGTGATTCAGCGACGTGGAATGCGCTGATCAAAGGACTGCCGAGCAGCTTCTCTGTCAGTGCAATCAAGATTGGTTTCGTGGATGGCGAAGTGGTTGACCTTTACCAGGTGCCAGAAGTCAATGGACAGGGCAGTGTCTGGATTGATGGCCGTTACGTACACCTGACCAATGTCTATCGGGTTGTTCCGAAAGGTGTTACACCAGGGAGTTCAGCATATGCCAAAGAGGCTGAAATCTCGAGTACATTGCATGCCGGCGATTACGTTGTCGCCTCCAGTGCCAACTCAAGTACGGTTCAATACAGCTATCAGAAGTATACCGGCAGTGACAACGTCGTCGTTCCGGCGTCAGCAACCATCAATACATCACAATACGAACTCGTACCATACGACGAGGCCGTTTCACAGTGGTAGGTAAACTACACCAAATGAAGAAAAACGGGTCGGGGTATCGTACCTCGGCCCGTTTTACGTCCACGCATATTCGTACTCTTGAGTTAAACAGGCAATGCTACGTTACATCCTCAACCGTAGAATGAGCACTGATATTACGCATGGGGAGTCGATGTACGGCTTTCCGTACGTATTTCTTCTATTTATTAGAAATTACCAGGAGCTATCATTTGTGGAGAGACAAATCGTGGTATTCAGTTGGTATGAATTTGAAATCCACTCAACGAATTGGTTCTCTCATCAGTGAACGGCATTTGAATAAGGTTCTGAATTACACTAATATCGGAATTGAGGAAGGTGCCACACTGTTCTGCGGAGGCGAAAGACTACACGCACTCGGTGAATTGTATCTATCTCCGGCTGTATTCACGAACGTTCGCCATGATATAAGAATTGTACGGGAGGAAATGTTTGGTTATGTTGTGACCGGTCTTTTCGAGTGAAGAAGAGGTTGGCGAATGGGACAGTATATGGATTGGCAGCCGGTGTTCTGAGTGCAGATATCCAACGCGCCGAACGAGTCGCGAAGAACGAACGAGCGGCTACGGTATGGATCAATGGTCATCACACGCCGCATATCGATGCCGCTTGGGGCGGGCAAACGAAGCGGAATCGGACGCGAACTTGGTATTTACGGCCTCGCAGCGTTTTCACAGGTAAAGCACACGAACCTCTATTGGACTGTAGCAAAAGTCGGGTGGTTTCGAGATACACAACTGGTGTAATGAGGAGGAGCATCGGATGCAAACCGTACAAAGAAAATGGATTCGCTTGAATACACCTGTTCCTGGTCCTAAGGCCCAAGAATTGCTCGAGTTGCGAAAACACCATGTTCCACGAGGTGTGTCCAATACGGTCCCATCTTTTGCGAAAAAAGGCAGTGGCGCGCTTTTAACGGACGTAGATGATAACACGTTTATTGATTTTGCCGGAGCCATTGGTACATTAAACGCTGGACATTGCCCGCCGAAAGTGGTTGAAGCGTTAAAAACGCAACTCGAGAACTACATTCATCCCGGATTTAATGTCATGATGTATGAGCCGTACATTCGATTGGCGGAAAAGCTCAACCAAATTACACCGGGTACACACGAAAAGAAAACATTTTTCTTGAACAGCGGAGCGGAAGCGGTTGAAAACGCAATTAAGATTGCCCGCAAATACACAAAGAGGAAAGCCATCATTTCCTTTGATAGAGGATTCCATGGACGGACTTTGTTAACGATGTCCCTGACCAGTAAGGTGAGGCCTTACAAATTTGAATTTGGCCCATTTGCGCCGGATACGTATAAGATGCGTTACCCGTATTACTATCGTGCGCCGCAGGGTTGGACAGAGGAACAAATGGATCAATACATTCTGCAGCAATTCGAGGATTTCTTCCTTGCAGAAGTCCCGGCAGATGAAGTAGCGGCCGTCATTATGGAGCCTGTACAAGGCGAGGGCGGATTTGTCGTCCCTTCGAAGACGTTTGTGCAGGGCGTCAAGACCATTTGCGAAAAACACGGGATTCTCTTCATTGCGGATGAAGTGCAAACCGGCTTCGGCCGTACTGGGAAGATGTTCGCGATGGAACACTACGGCGTGGTTCCAGATCTGATGACCATGTCCAAATCGATTGCCGCTGGACTGCCCATCAGTGCAGTGACAGGCCGAGCTGAAATCATGGATGCCGCAGCACCTGGAGAAATCGGTGGCACATACGGCGGCAGCCCACTGGGGTGCGTTGCGGCATTAGAAGTCATTCGGATGATGGAAGAGGAACGGCTGCCTGACCGAGCGAACGTTATTGGCGAGAAGATTCTGTCCCATTTCAGAAGGTTGCAAGATACCTATTCCTGCATCGGTGACGTACGGGGACTTGGCGCGATGTGTGCCATCGAAATCGTAAAAGATCCCGAAACAAAAGAACCGGATAAAGCGTTGACAAGTCACATTGTTCAAGAATGCTATCAGCGAGGCGTCATCGTTCTGAGTGCGGGTCTGTACGGAAATGTCATTCGCACGCTTTGCCCGCTTGTGATTACGGATGATCAGTTAGAAGAAGCGCTGGACGTCATGGATGAAGCGTTTGCAGCGGCCCTTAAGGGACATTCCATTCACTCATAAAGAAGAGATTGAAATCAGGTCTACCCGAAGAAAGGGTAGGCCTGATTTCATATGGTGGCCCAATCGTGTAACACTGTTATTGTTGTATGTATTAGGCAATTGGTTGAACACCGCAAGAAACATTTAACATTGACGCACACCGCATATCTCAGTAATACTATCGAAGTATAAGTGAATAATTAGGATAGAGGCGCAGCCTTTAAGAGTACTGTCACAGAGTGAAAGCGGCGATGAAGTGACAGGAAAGGAAATGCTGCCGAAGCGTATCGTGTACGCTTTAACACGGTACAGCTGGGGTTGTACAGAATATGTGCAACACTGCCACAATGGTTTGTGGAGAGCTATCATTCTTTGCAACGACACTCGTTTTAAAAACGTGGGTCTTGCTGGCCTTGAGTGACATGCTCAAGGCTTTCTTGCGCTCATCCTAAGGATCTCACTTATCGGCGAAATGAAACCGATTAGGAGGCAGTACTAGATGATGGAACAAAATAGTCAGGCTTCGGAAACGACCAACAGAAGTACTGAACAATTGCGCCGAGGCTTGAGATCTAGACATCTATCCATGATTGCCATTGGTGGTGCCATCGGAACAGGACTATTTGTGGCGAGTGGGTCTTCCATAAGTACAGCTGGGCCCGGAGGTGCATTACTCGCTTACATCGTAGTGGGAGTCATGGTGTATTTCGTCATGACTAGCCTTGGTGAAATGGCGACCTTTCTTCCCGTATCAGGCTCATTCGAGACGTATGCCTCGAGATTTGTCGACCCTGCTTTAGGCTTTGCCTTAGGTTGGAACTATTGGTACACTTGGGCAATCACTATCCCGGCTGAGTTGTCGGCTGGATCACTGGTCATCAAGTATTGGTTTCCCCACAGCTCTTCAGTTCTGTGGAGCGCAATTTTTTTAGCCTTGTTGTTTTTACTCAATGTTGTATCTGTAAAGGGTTATGGAGAAGGCGAGTACTGGTTTGCCGGTATTAAAGTTGTTACCATTTTAGCGTTTCTCGTCATTGGTGTATTGATGATTGTTGGAATTTTCAATGGTCACCCAGTAGGCTTTCATACATTCACACTTGGAGGAACACCTTTTCACGGTGGTGTCCTTGCCATTTTTAATACCGTCTTGGTAGCTGGTTTTGCGTTCCAAGGCACTGAAGTGGTTGGACTTGCCGCGGGTGAGAGCGAAAACCCAGAAAAAAATGTCCCCAAAGCCATTAACCAAGTATTTTGGCGCATACTGATATTCTACGTCCTTACCATTTTCATCATTGGAATGTTGATTCCGTATACAGACCCAAATTTATTGAAGTCCAGTGTTGACAATGTTGCCATCAGCCCGTTTACTCTTGTATTTCAGCGAGCTGGACTCGCACTTGCTGCGTCCGTAATGAATGCTGTTATTCTTACTGCTGTACTTTCCGCCGGCAATTCAGCGGTCTACGCTTCGACCCGCATGTTGTGGGCATTGGCAAAAAACGGGAAGGCGCCTCGTCTATTAGCGAAGGTAAATGATCGTGGCATTCCAATGAATGCTCTGTACGTAAACATTCTTATAGGGTTCGTTGCATTTCTATCCTCCTTGTATGGTAACGGGGTCGTGTATACTTGGATGGTAAACGCATCTGGACTGAGTGGCTTCATAGCATGGTTGGGAATCGCCATCAGCCATTATCGCTTTAGAAAAGCGTATGTAGCACAGGGTAGGGACTTAAAACAATTGGTTTATCGAGCAAAATGGTATCCGTTTGGTCCCATCTTCGCTTTCGTGTTATGTGCCATTGTCATCATTGGACAGGATTATAGTGGCTTCACTGGAGGAACGATTAACTGGGCAGGGATCGTCGCGACTTACATCGGTATTCCATTGTTCATCGTGCTGTGGTTAGGCTATAAGTTGGTCAAAAAGACAAAAATCGTTCCTTTGCAAGAATGTGATTTTGATAATCATCTGTAAGTCTCTGACTACTACAAGCCCCAGGATGATGAACAGTACTTCTTAAAGTTAGAGTTCTGTAGTGGAGAATAAAGTACTATACCAACCGGCTTTTAGGGGACTATCAGTTCGTAGAGAGTCCCCTAAAGCTTTTGTTGTACGCTGATCTGGAGGGCGTTCCTCGGATTTATATGATTTGGGTGACTCCATCCTCGGATTCAACACCCGAAAATGATGAAGATTTGATAAATCGCGGAAGCTACGGCAGCGACCGGAGTCGTCATTCACTGACACCGCTTGTTCAAGAAGATACTGAAAATCGTGAATCTAAGTATTCACTTTGCATGATACATTGGCAAATGTAGGGCATTGCGGCGGTTGGCTTGTTGGAGGGAAGTGACACCCACCAGCTGGCTCGAGACCTCTACCAGCGTGTAATAGACGTCGCGTCCGGCTGTGTGATGACACGGAATGAAAGAAACGGGTTTCGGGAGATTACCATCTTTAAAGACGGAGTGACGTTGTGAGCCCTGAAGTGTTATATAGAATATTTGCTGAAAAGTTTGATAGATTGAGATTGCGACCGAAAATGCAACACAAATCAACAACATCATGTGGACGGAGGGATGTTTCATGTTGTTGCGCGCGGTGGAACAACCAGGCTACCAGGAAATTGTCGGAGCGGATAACGCAGCAGGTCTGAAATGGCTTCGATTCGGGTTGTTGCGGTTGAATCCCGAGGAGTCCTACACGGAAGAGATTGAGACCTACGAAGTCGTGTTGGTCCTGCTAGAGGGCGCCTGTGATATTCAGGCGGGTGAAGCGTCGTTTACCGGACTGACTCGGGAAAACGTTTTTCAGGAAAAAGCTACTGCTGTGTACGTGCCCATTGCAACCACATACACCGTGAAAAATACCGGCGAGGTGCCACTTGAAGTGGCGGTTTGCAAGGCGCCTGCAGACACACAGTACCGTCCGTTTATCGTGCGGCCAGACGAAGTTTGGAATCGGCCTGTTGGACGCGACAACTTCCTTCGCTATGTCCACGACATTGTGGTGAAAAACGCAGAGGGGAAAGTGCAGCGCATCATTGTCGGCGAGACGTTCAACTTGCCGGGCAACTGGTCCAGTTATCCACCGCATAAACACGATGACTACATACCGGGCGTAGAAGCCTGCATGGAAGAGGTCTATCACTACCGTTTGAACCCGAGTCACGGTTTCGGTCTGCAGTCCCTTTACACCGCCGACGGCTCCACCGACGAAGTGTACAGAGTCCAAGACAAAGATACGTTCATGATTCCGTACGGGTACCATCCCGTTTGCGTAGGAGCCGGATACGAATTGTACTACTTGTGGGTGATGGCGGGGGATGTTGACCGCGTGATGATTCCCAATGACGATCCGAAGCATGCCTGGGTCCGCCAATAACCACAACGTGAAAGTGAGGGGTTACATGCTTTTATCCCGAGAGTACCTCAGACACGGTGAGAAGGTCCAAGGCACTCCTAATCATTCCCTCTTTCCAGAGCGCGTCCTGCAAATCGGGGAAGGAAACTTCCTGCGCGGTTTCGCGGACTGGCTGATCCATCAGTTGAACCAGCACAGACTGTTTCAGGGGAGCATTGTGGTAGTCGCTCCACGGCCCACCGGGGGACACAACATCGACCGCCTGAATCAACAGGATGGCCTGTATACCGTATGGTTGCGTGGACTGCATGACGGTCAGCGCGTGGACAGGAAAGACATTGTCACGTCTGTACGGCGCGGCATCAACCCGTACACGCACTGGAACGAGTTTCTCGCGTGTGCAGAAAACCGAAATATCGATATCATCATTTCCAACACGACGGAGTCTGGCCTTGTGTACGTACCAGAGACATATGAGCGTGGACGTCCTGTCATCTCGTATCCAGGGAAATTGACCGCGTATCTGTACCATCGGTATCGGCACTTTGGTGGGGATCCATCGGCAGGACTAACGGTCATTCCTTGCGAATTGGTGGATGACAACGGAATTTTGCTTCGCAAGTTGGTGGAGCAGTATGCGGCGGACTGGGGACTGCCACATGGATTTGTCGATTGGACACGCACGGCCAATCGCTTTTGCAACACGTTGGTGGACCGGATTGTGACCGGATTTCCCGAATCGGAAAACAAGTCGGAAGTGTTTGCGGACTTGGGGTACGAGGATCACTTGCTCACTGTCGCAGAGCCGTTTCACCTGTGGGTGATTGACGGGGACGATGCGTTGTCTGCGGTGTGGCCGTTTGAGCGGATTGGGCTGAATGTGAAGTACGCGGATCCCACGCCGTACCGGTTGCGCAAGGTTCGGATCCTTAATGGGGCGCACACCGCCATGTCGGCCATTGCTCACTTTGGGGGGATTCCCACGGTCCGCGAAGTGGTGGAAGACCCAGACTTGGGCGAATTCGTCCGCAACTTGATATTCCAGGAGATCATTCCGACCTTGGAGTCGAAGGCGCTCGACAAACAGAGCCTGAACGCGTTTGCCGACTCCGTCTTGGAGCGGTTTGCCAATCCGTACGTGCGCCACGAGATTCAATCTCTCATGCTGAACGGACTGTCCAAAATCCGGGTCCGTTTACTCCCCACGCTGACCGAATACGTCCGTCGCACAGGTGAACTGCCGGAGCGCTTGACGCTCGCCATCGCGGCTTTGCTCCTGTATTACCGAAATGCGGATGAGCCCAAGGACCGCTGGGAGATCCCGGACAACCAGGAACACGTTCAGTTACTGCAGCAGATCTGGGCGCGTGAATCCGAGCGGGGGTTGTCGGCGACCGTCGCGAGTCTTCTTGCCGTGATGGAGATTTGGGGGCAGGACTTGAATGCCATTCCTCAGTTTGCAGAGCGAGTGACGCGCGAGATAGAGTCGATACGCAAAGAAGGAGTCAGGCAGTGTATCGCAAAGACCGTACACCGGTAACGGTGGGCCCGAAGAGGGGGACTGAAGTTTGAGCAAAACCGCCCATGGAACCAAAGTATTAACTTTTGGTGAACCCCTGATTGCGTGGGTGCCCAGTGCACCGGGGGTGATTTCGGTGTCGCACCAGTTTCGGCCGTACGCTGCTGGGGCGGAACTCAACACCGCCATCGGGCTCGCTCGACTGGGCATCCCGGTAGCGTATGCGTGCGGTGTTGGACAGGATCCGTTTGGTGCGTTCATTCGCAAGTCGGTTAAAGCCGAAGGGGTGGACGCGCAATACGTGGAAGAAGCAACGCCCGGCAGCACGGGGGTCTTCTTTAAACAATGGACGGGACTCCACGTGTCTACGTCCGTTTTCTACTATCGATCCACCTCTCCGATGGCCATCGGGAGTTGGGAGCCTCAGGCACTGTACAAAGACTTGACGCCGAACACATTTTCTTGGGTACATGCCACGGGCATCACGTGGGCGATTGGCGAGAAGAGTCGACGTCACGCGACAGCGATCCTGAAGTCCAGCCACGAAGCCGGCATCCCTACTTCTTTTGATGTGAACGTCCGCAGAAAACTGGCCCATCTCGACACCTGGAACAGCATCGTAACCGAAGTTCTCCCATATCTCACATGGTTTATTCTCGGGGACGAAGAGGCGACGCTCCTGTTTCGCACAGAGTCTGCCACGGCGTTGGAGACGGCCATTCGCAACATGGGGTTTGCTGGGGAAGGCGTCCTCCTCAAGTGCGGGATACAAGGCGCGCAACTCTCCCGCCGAGGCGAAGTGACCCGCGTGCCCGCCAAAGAAGTTGCAACCGTGGTAGATACGGTGGGCGCTGGCGATGGATTCAATGCCGGATGGATAGCGGGTATGTTGGCTGGCTGGTCCATCGAGGATGCGCTCCGCTTGGGTGCCGTGGTGGGCGCCTTTGCCGTGACGAGCGTGGGAGATCACGACGGGTATCCGACCTGGGCCGAAGCGCTACAGGAACTGGATGGAAGGGAGAATGTTTTGCGATGAACGACATGGCTGTGCAGGCGTGGATCAAGCGGGCTGGCGCCATTGCCATCCTGAGAAGACAGCCTAGCAACTTGGTATTGTCCGTCGTAGATGCCCTGATGGCAGGCGGCATCACGGCCATCGAAGTGACGTTCGACTCGGAAGGTGCGCAGGAACTGATTCAAACTCTGAGAAAGACCTTTGGAAAGGACCTTTTCATCGGCGCAGGCACTTTGATGACCCCCACCCAAGTCCAGCAAGCGGTGGAGGCGGGGGCAGATGTGTTGTTGAGTCCACACTTTGATGGGACACTCGTTGAAATTGCCGCATCTTTGGGGGCGGTCATGATTCCGGGGATTGTGACGCCGACGGAGATTGTTCAGGCCACCCGGGCTGGCGCGGACATTCTCAAACTGTTCCCAGCCGGCCCGCTTGGCCCTTTGTACCTGAAGGATCTCTTAGGTCCATTCCACGGAACATCCTTTGTTCCGACCGGGGGCATCACGGTGGACAACGCCGCGGACTTCATCCGTGCCGGTGCCATCGGCGTGGGCATGGGAAGCGCATTGGTTCCGAAGCACGAAGTGGAGGCGGGAGACTGGATTTCCATAACCCAGCGGGCCTTTGAACTGATGCGACGGATACGCGAAGTCCAGTAAGGCAGACGGGAAGGAACCATAGTGAAAGGGAGATAAAGTATGGCGAAAATACGCGTTGGATTGATTGGATATGGCTTGTCCGGAGCGACGTTTCACGCACCACTGTTGCAATCCCTGAACGACTTTGAGGTCAGTGGCGTGGTCACGAGTCGCCGGGAGCGGGTGGAAGCTACCCTCCCTGGTGCTCGGGTTTTTTCGTCGCCGGAGGAGTTGTGCCGTGACTCTGAAGTCGACTTGGTGGTTGTGGCGTATCCGCATGCGGATCACTACCGGCTTGCCAAACTGGCGCTGACGCACGGAAAACATGTGGTTGTCGAAAAACCGTTCACCGTTCACGTAGGAGAAGCGGATGAGTTGATTCAACTCGCGGAAAGGCAGAATTTGATTCTCAGCGTATTCCACAACCGCAGATGGGACGGAGATTTTCTCACCGTCAAGGAACTCGTGGAGAACGGTACGCTGGGGACCATTTACTCCTATGAGGCGCATTTTGACCGTTTTAGACCCGAGGTTCGGCCTCGCTGGCAGGAAGAAAACGGGGTGGGTGCAGGGACCCTGTACAACCTGGGCCCGCATTTGATTGACCAAGCGCTCGTGCTCTTCGGTCTACCGGAGACGGTCTACGCGGACGTTCTGGCACAGCGGGACCCCAGGCAAGCGACGGACTACTTCCACATCGTTATGGGATATGGAAGACTACGCGTGATTCTCCACTCGGGGTCCCTCGTTGCCAATCCCGGACCGCGCTTTGCTGTCCACGGAGACAAGGGGAGCTTTCTGAAGTACGGGATGGATCCGCAGGAGGATCAGCTGAAAGCCGGAATCCGTCCGGGACACCCGCAGTGGGGCCAGGATGACGAGCGCCATTATGGCCATCTGACCGTCACGGGCGAGTCTGGGCACGTCACCAAGAAACGAGTAACACGTCCTGGTTGCTACGAAGTCTACTATTCGAAACTGGCCCGCGCGCTGCGAGGGGAAGGATCGGTTCCCGTTCCCGCAAAAGAGGCGAGACATGTCATTCGAGTGATAGATTACGCGCTTGAAAGCAGCAAAGAGGGCCGCGTCATCACCTGCGAGTGGCCTTGATGTCCATCAAGGTGAAGCAGGAGGTGGGGTATGTATGAAGCTTACGTTTCGCTGGTACGGACCGGATGATCCCGTCACATTGCAGCACATTCGACAGATTCCCGGTATGAAAGGGATTGTCACCGCACTGCACGACATTCCCGTCGGTGAGGTGTGGCCCTACGAGGCCATTCTCCAACGGAAGAGAGAAGTCGAGTCGCACGGACTCGAGTTGTCGGTCATTGAAAGCGTCCCTGTGCACGAGGATATCAAGCTCGGTCGCCCCACCCGGGACAGATACATCGCGAACTATATTGAAACGTTGCGCAACCTGGCCAAGGCAGATGTCCGGGTGGTCTGCTACAATTTCATGCCTGTCTTTGACTGGACGAGATCCGACCTTACGTTCCAGCTTCCGGATGGCTCCACCACCCTGGCCTTTGATCAGACGCAGGTGGATCAGATGAACCCTCTCGGTGGTTCACTGCGTCTGCCAGGCTGGGACACCAGTTATCCGGACGGCGAATTGCAGCGCCTGCTGCGCGCCTACGAAGACGTCTCCGAGGATAAACTGTGGGACAACCTCACGTATTTCGTACAGGCCGTGATGCCAGAAGCCGAACGGGTGCAGGTGAAAATGGCGATTCACCCCGATGATCCCCCCTGGTCCATCTTTGGCCTACCGAGAATCATGACCAACCAAGAAAACCTCGAGAGACTGACGAAGATGTACGATAGCCCGAGCAATGGGCTCTGTATTTGCAGTGGATCGCTCGGGGCAGACCCGGCCAACAACGTGGCGGAGATCCTGCGTTACTTCGGAGAGCGCGAACGAGTCAACTTTGTCCACGCCAGGAACATCAAGATCACGGGCGAAAAGTCGTTTGTAGAATCCGGACACCTGTCCGAAGACGGCTCCATCGACATGTACGAGTACGTTCGCGCCTTGAGTGACGTCGACTACCAGGGGCCCATTCGGCCGGACCACGGACGTATGATCTGGGGAGAACGCGGAAGGCCGGGCTATGGTTTGTACGACAGGGCGCTCGGCGCCGTGTACATCAATGGCCTGTGGGAAGCCGTGCAAAAGGCACGATATTCATGATAGACCCGACCTAAAGTCGGGCTTCTTTGCTTGAAGATCGATCAACGAAATATTCCGTATATTATGGAGGTGATTGCTCTGGAAAAGAATTGCATGTACGATGAGGCTGGGATAGGAGGATGAGATATGACCGAACACGCTGCGGTCGAGATTCGCAACTTAACCAAAGTCATTGGTAAGAAAACAATAGTCGATAACCTTTCCTTTGATATTTCAAAGGGAGAGGTGTTCGGTTTCCTGGGGCCGAATGGCGCGGGCAAGACGACCACCATTCGGATGATGGTAGGATTGATTTCCATCACCAAAGGTCAAGTGTTGATCAATGGCATTGATATCTCCAAGGATTTCACAGCCGCCATGAATCACGTGGGTTCCATCGTTGAGAATCCGGAGATGTACAAATATCTCACGGGCTATCAAAATCTGCAGCACTTTGCCAACATGTCCACCGGGGTCGCGCGCGAGCGCATTAACGAAGTGGTCAAACTCGTGGGGTTGGAGCAGCGGATCCACGAGAAAGTGAAGACGTACTCGTTGGGTATGCGGCAGAGGCTGGGTTTGGCACAGGCGCTGTTGAGGAAGCCAGACGTGTTGATTCTCGACGAGCCCACTAACGGACTGGATCCCGCCGGGATCCGCGAATTGCGGGATCTCTTGAGGTATTTGGCTAATACCGAAGGAACGGCCGTCATTGTGTCGAGCCACTTGTTGTCTGAGATGGAACTGATGTGCGACCGAGTCGCCATCATACAGGCAGGCAAGCTGATTGACATCAAATCCCTCCGCGATATGGTGTCCAATGAAGGAGAGCAGCTAGCCACGGAAATCGAGGTGGACAGGCCGGAGGCGGCCGCCGTCTTGTTACAGACGAAACATCCCGACCTCGCAGTGCAACAGAATGGCGACAAGATTGAACTGATGGTGGCGCGGGATCAAATTCCTTCCGTGGTACACAGCCTCGTCATGGGCGACGTTAAGATTTATGCAGTACATAGTGTGAACAAATCTCTGGAAGACACGTTCCTAGAGATTACGGGGGGTAGCTCCGATGTTGTTTAAACTGATTCGAAACGAAAACATAAAAATCTACCGTCGGCTCCGGACCTGGATTCTGGTGGGACTCATCCTCGTGGCCACGGTGCTTGTCGCTGTGGTCATTCATACGCATCAACAGAATGATACGAATTGGAAACAAAGCTTGATCACGCAAAACCAAGAGATGCAGAAACAGTTGAGCCACGCTGCAGGACATATACCAGCCGCAGCTGTAGATAGCATGAAGCAGACGATTCAGCTGAATCAGTACTACATCGACCACAACATCAATCCACATCACACCACGGGTTGGAAGTTTGCCGTCACCGCAGAGAACTTGTCTGGTTTGCTGATGGCGTTCATCGTGGTCATTGCCGGCGACATTGTGGCGAGCGAGTTTAGTACAGGCACCATCAAGATGCTGCTCACACAGACCGCGACGAGATCACAAATTCTGTTGTCCAAATACCTGGCCACCCTGCTGTTCGCGCTGTTTATGACGGCGGTGCTGTTTGTCTTTTCGTTGCTTTGCGGATGGATATTCTTCGGTTTCTCCGGGGCGGGGGAACCCCACATTTACGCGGATGCCAAAGGGAATATTCAACATATGAGTACCGCCTCGTACCTGCTCATGCAATATGGCTTCTTGTTGATAGACATTGTGATCACAGCCACCATTGCGTTCATGATTTCTGCCATCTTCCGTAGCAGCGCCCTGGCCATCACCATTTCCATTCTGGCTTACTTTGTGGGCAACACGTTGGTTACGGCGCTCAGCAGTTATTCGTGGGTGAAGTACATATTGTTCGCCAACACGGACTTGTCGCAGTACGTGGAAGGTGGACCACACATCAAAGGCATGACATTAGGGTTTTCCATCACGATGCTGGTGATTTACTTTGTGGTGATGAACGTCTTGTCGTGGCTCATCTTTATGAAAAGAGACGTCGCGTACACGTAAGTAGGTCTTGGGATATCAACGCCTCCAGCCCACGAAAAAGCCGAGGACATGTCCTCGGCTTTTTACAAAATTCCCGCGCCACGGATTCATTCGCGAGATACAACATATCATCAAGCCAACTTCTGACCCATGGACCCAATTTCGAGTCCTTCGATACCATAGAAACAGACCCGCGCGTAATGCATTGTCTGCCGCAATGCTAACTCAAACTGCAACGAGCCTAAAACCGAAATACCACGCAGACACATAGACTCCCAATGTTCGGATGATCCAAATGCCAATCATCGTTGTAATCATCGGAAATGTACTATTGCCACCCGCTTGAATCGCAGATGTATCTACTAATACAGCAGCCAAAAACGGCTGTGAAAAGATATCTATCGCCAAAATGGTGGACAGTAAGCGAATGACATGTGGGTCATGAGTAAACAGAAGCCCAAGCTAAGGGCTGAGTATACACAAAAGGAACGAAACAACAAATCATCGAAACGGATGACTCGACGTAACTCCAACGGAGATATGTACGTCTGATTCATTCCCGCTTCCAATGGCTCGGCTAATCGTTGCCGTGGCTGCTGTGGCAAAGCCACTTCCAATCGTATACCCAAAGGTGGTCAACGTACCCGCAATGTTGTGTGTCGCGTATACATCTATCCCCATACGAACGATAAGACCAAAATAAATGACTTGTCCGAGATGCACGGAACAGCCGTTCGAGTGCAGTAGGAATCGCTTATCATACGCCAACTCAAAGGGGCGGACAGTTTCAAACCCGTGATCTCTAAAGCAATGGCATCCACTCGACGTTAATGAAGATAAGTCCTAATTTCGCAATAAAGAAGGCGTCAACGACGCCCAGTAAGTTTTGTAGATACGCTTCGCTAGTCGCGGGCAACGTAATGTTCCATACCCGTTTGGCTTGCTCCGGGATTTTAGTGGCAACAGCCACACGCATCTTCCTTTCCACGCGCCTCTTGAACGGCTTCCCAGCCTTCTTTGACCACAAAATAAACGAGTGCAAGTGACGCAATGGAATCAATCCACCACCAGCCGAGAAAGGCATTGAAAACCGCACCCGCAAGAACTGTGCATGCCATGTAAGCACATACGATGCTGCAGGAACCGTCGGCCCGAAGGGCTTGACTGCCGATTTCAGAGCCAATCCGTTTCTTCGCCTTCGAAAGGAACCACATGATGATTCCTGAAGCAAGTGCGAGCGCAATGCCTGGAATACTCGACTCCGCGCCCTGATGCATCAGTAGTTTGTCAATGGAAGCAACCACGATATAAACAGCGAGTAGCAGCAGGGCAATACCGACGACCCAAGACGACGTTTTCTCCGCTCTCTTTATCCGAGCCATACCCGCTCCGCGTGCTTCTATGATGAGACGCCACAACAGAACCCCACCTGCAACGAGTTCAATGATGCTATCCGACCCGAATGCGACCAATGAAAGCGAATGGGCGATGATTCCTGCACCAATCGCGACCGCGGCCTCAATGACCATCCAAATGAGAGAAACAAGCTCAATGTGAACACCTTTTTTAACAGATACTGCGTGCGTGGCTGTTGACACCTCATTCACCCCTTTCCTGTGCATGTGTTACGTGATCCAGCGCCATCTGTAACAATCCAATGATGTGGGCATCGTCACAAGTGTAGTACACTGTGTTTCCGTCTCGCCGAAACTTTACAATCCGAAGTGATTTGAGATATCGCAATTGATGAGATACCGCCGATTGAGTCATGCCAAGGATTTCTGCTAAATCACATACACACAGTTCGCGACGAGACAGATTGTAAAGAATTCGTATCCGTGTTGGGTCGGAGAGTGCTTTAAAGGATTCGGATAACTGCTCTACAACGGACAGCTCTAGCTGTTCCACACTTTCGATTGCTTCTTGATGAACCACATTGCAACAAGTCTCTTGATTGACCTCTAGCATCAAGTCACCTCCTATATGAACAATTACTCATATACTCATTATATGCACGACAGCACAAAATCGTCCCGTATGTGTTCAAACGGGTACGAGAATGACTGGAGAATTGGGCATTTGCCGTTTATAATAAGCCTAACTGAATCGGTGATGGAGCTCACCATGAACCGCCCGTAAGGGATGATGGCTCCTGCAAGTCACTGTGGCTGTACCCGGTGATTTGCAGGAGCCTTTTCGTTTTTTCAGAAATCAACGGAGAGGAGAGATACGTTGAACGTTGTCGCGATTTTTATCGGAGGTATCATCGGTGGCATTTTGCGTTATCTTTTAGGGTTTGTTATCCCGAACCCTGATGGATTTCCGCTAGACATTCTCATTATCAACTTAGGGGGCTCGTTTGCACTCGGTGCGTTGTATGGGACGGCCGCGCTCACCCAAATGAAACTTTGGTTGCGTCACGGTATAGGTACGGGCTTGATTGGCTCATTTACAACCTTTTCGACGTTCTGCTGTGGCACGATAAAGCTAGCCCAATCTCATGCATGGTTGGCACTGATCTATGTAGTGGTGAGTCTCACCTTTGGACCGCTACTTGCGTATACGGGCGACCGTACGGCACTGTGGATTGGTACTCGTAGGGAAACGCAAGTCGGGGAGGTTTCTGCATGAGCATGCTTCTCCCCGTCCTCGTCGGTGTTGGTTCTGCGGTTGGGTCGGTCGCACGATATGGAGTCAGTTGCTGGGTGGCCAAAGTGAATCAATCGATATTTCCTTGGGGGACTTGGCTCATTAACTTGGTCGGAACCGCCCTGTTAGGATTGTTTAGCTTCAGTTTTCAGAACACGTCACCTGATTTGATGATGTTGTTAGGGACAGGATTCTGTGGTGGGTTTACCACGTTCTCCACCCTATCGGTCGAAACGGTGACGCTGTTTCGAAGCAACCGAATGATGGGTGTCGTTTATCTGGTGAGCTCCCTCGGCGCCGGAATTATCTTGGCTTGGCTTATCAATTTATGGATGTAACGAAACGGATTAGTCGCATGTCTATGGAGTATTCGATGGCATCTCCATAACCTACTGTAACCGTTTTATTTCGGTGAATGGGGGTGCCATCAACATGCATGTTGGGTCCATGATGATGAGCGCTACGATTGGTGCCAGTGCGAATCTTGGCAACATGGGAATGGATTTCAAAGGCCATCGTTTGCCTCTGATGTTTTGTATGGTTATCGCTGCCTTATCGATGACCTCATGTCTTCTCGGCGGCTTCAGCGCTGTACGCCTTGAACATATGATTTCACCCAGACTTTGCAGCTTTCTTGGTTCTGGCGTGCTTGTTGCGGGCGGTATTTGGACCATTCTACAGGCGTTGTATCACCAACTTCGCCCGGAACAAACCATGAGCACACGATGGGGATTCCATGAAATGATGCTGATTGGTACGGCACAAGCACTCGCTGACTTATCTGTTGGTATTGGAATCGGGTTTTCTCATGTCGCCGTTTGGTTCACGGGAGTCAGTGTTGGTGTGTGTAGCCTACTGTTTTCGCTCATTCCTTCACAGTTTTTCACTCGATGGACCACCAGAATGGGACAACATACCGCGATTTTGTCAGGGGCTCTGCTGGTTGTTGTAGGCCTCATTCTC
Organism: uncultured Alicyclobacillaceae bacterium; assembly: GCA_963788285.1. GTDB lineage: Bacteria > Bacillota > Bacilli > Alicyclobacillales > Alicyclobacillaceae > Alicyclobacillus_A. The sequence continues at coordinate 13,920 of CAWBGB010000007.1, read as the reverse complement.
TAGCCCTGTACGCCTGCAAAAATGTTGTGTAAAGACCATTCCAATGGCACACAGTATCATCGAGGCGAGCGTGATGACAATGCTGTAAACCGCATCCAGTGTGTGTACTGTATACAGATGAACCGTGTTAAACATCAGCGAAGAAAACGTCGTGAACGAGCCAATGAGACCTGCATTGATTCCAATGACAATCCAAGGCTTGATAGGGATTGCCCGCCACAGGATGGACAGCACACCGAGTGTGACGGCGCCCACCGCGTTCAAAATGAGGGTGCTCGACCATGTGTCTCCACAGTCAAATCGAATCATACCGCCTATAAACCCGAACACAAGTAGAGATAGGATGTTCATAGGCTTCACCTCTCTTCAAAACAAAATGGCTCCTGCGAAATATTCGCAGGAGCCATCAATCCTTTCGGATGTTTAGGGTGAGCTCCATCACCAATTCCATTGTTGCTACAGCGTATGTCGATGTTTACATTACGTTCCGGGCAGAAACACAGAGCCACTTCTTTATCGGCTTTTTTACCCAAAGAATTACTGCCCATCACTCCGTCACGACTCACTTGCCTTGACGCCGTCAGTGCAGCATGTCTACTCTGAAGGAAAACGAAAATATCGTCTGAGGGAGCACGGTTTGATGTCCACGACAGTTGTTGCAATGGCCCTGTATCGTCCACATCCGGGCAAGGAAGAAGAACTGCAGGAAATCGTCAAGCAACACGTACCGATTCTTCGTGAAGAAGGTCTGATTACCGATTACCCGCCACTGCTACTGCAAGCCAAGGACGGTACGCTGATTGAAATTTTCGAGTGGAAGTGTGACGAGGCAAAAAACCAGGCACATCAAAACCCAAAAGTCCAGGTGCTGTGGAAAAGGATGATGGAGGTGGCAGAGATGACACACCTCAGTACTTTGCCTGAATCAGACAGGCCGTTTCCGAATTTCAAGCGAATTCAATGATGGCTTTGCACTTCACACAGGCTACCCGAGTCGGCGGTTGTGCGGACATTACGTAGGTGACAGGGCCGACCGCGGGAGACGAAGAGTGCCGGAATCAAAAAGGGCCATCCTCCGCCTGTCTGAGGATGCCCCGTTTTTCCGATGATACATTACGCAGTGACGTTGTTATTCGGTGCGTTGCGCCGCGTTTGATAGTGACCAAGCCAGCACTGTTGAAAGTCTTCTTCGGTCAGTTCGAAGACTTCGTCTGCTTCTTTGCGCAATTCCGTCGGTTGACCTGGCGTCAAGACCACTTCCACAATTTTGCCAAGTTTCTTAATCTCCTGAATCGGTGTGATATAGTCGGTGTCGCCACTGAAGATGATGGCTGTGTCATAGCTGTTGGTATATGCACCAATCAAGAGCTGCGTGGCAAGATTTACATCCGTACCCTTTTCGACGGGAATGTAGGTGTTGGGGTTGTTGGGGTCAAATGGGACGCCGGGAATTTTCAGCTTCTGAATCCAACCTTGTACTACCGTGAAGCGCGGAATGTGGCTGAGTGCAGCGACGAGGCCTTGCTGCTGCGGATCGTTGACCGTATAGAAGTAAGAGCGCAACAGCTGACGATTGGGGCGCTTGTTCACGACCAAATCGCACATTTGCTGGAAGTTGTAACGCGGCGGTTGCTTCAGGTAAAACTTACAGGCATGATAAAAGTTGTTGCCGTCAATGAAGACCATAACCCTTTCCACAGGATTCCTCCTTGCGTAGTAAAGAAGGCCAGGCGTACCTGACCTCCCGACATTAGATATGTAGTTAATGAAGCCGTAGCAACATTAACGCCAATATATCATCACCGACCCGCCGGACGGTGAATATCGTTGCTGAAAATATATTATGCAATCGGATGAAAAAATGCAATACCTTGTCGAAAAAAGGCGACTCCGCGCATGGTTTTGTGCTGCCAGGAGACTACTACAGAAGACAGGACTTACCGGTTGATAGGCGGGTGAACAGGCGTTTTTCCGCGCCGTGACGGGCAGTTTACCGAGACGAATGTCCGGAAGTTGACACATACGGCCTTGCTTTCGTCATTGAAAATCTTGTCGAACTCGGTATGATGGAAAAAAGGCTAGGCCAACCGTGCATGGTTGGCTGTATCACTGGCTAGTTTGGATAACATCCAAGCGAAATACACCCGTGAATCGCCGGTTCACGGATGGATTCAGGAGGTACATGCGTGCGAATATTGCGAGCCGTCACGTTTTTGGTTCTCGTTGGGATATACGCGTTCATATCGAGCTCTCTCCTCATTTTTCACGGGCCGTTCGACGGTCTGCGGGAATACGTGATTGACTCCTTCACCACGTCGCGGCACGGATACTTGTTGCGGCCGCTGTCCCTATTTACGTTGTCGCAAAAAGTGATCGACGAACATGATCCAAACCTGATGAATGGACCAGCCGGCACATCGTCATTGGCGCAGGCGGAGAGAGATTTCCGAAGCCTTAGTGGCGACAACCAGATTGAGTTGCAAACATATAAAGGCAGCACGTTCACGGCGGATATTATGCTCATTCACAATCCGCTTCGGGTGAAAGTGGCTGTGACGAAATACCTGGGCAACGTCGGACAATCGGTAAGCGATATGGTTCAGGAATATGGCGCCGTGGCGGGGATTAACGGCGGTGCGTTCAGAGACGTCGGTTGGCAAGGTACCGGCGGTATTCCTCTCGGTATCACGATTTCCGATGGCAAAGTGGTGGAGGCCACTTCCAGTCAGCAACCGGTTATCGGTTTGACGAAAAACGGGGCTTTGATTGCGGGAACCTACACGTTACAGCAATTGAAGCAGCTGAACGTCGTACAAGCGCTGTCTTTCGGCCCTGTGTTGATTCAAGATGGACGGAATCTCATCCACGGCAACGGTGGGTGGGGCTATGCACCACGTACAGCCATCGGCCAACGTGCGGACGGAACCATCATCTTCATTGTGACCGACGGTCGATTTGTCCATGGCCCTAGCAACGTCGGGGCATCGCTCGCGGACATCGCCCAACTGATGCAGGACTACGGAGCGGTTGTGGCCGCCAATTTGGACGGAGGATCTTCCACGACGATGGTGTACAACGGCCAGTTGGTGAACGACCCGACAGACATCCTCGGCGAGCGGAAAGTCGCTACAGCCTGGATTGTCACTCAGTAGGGGGTGCGGATGATGACGAAGAGGAGAAGGCGATTCATTGCAGCGTTGGTTTTAGCCTGTACACTCGTGACCATCGGAGAATGGGCGCTGTTTTCCCACTACGACGCCTTGGTGAGTGGAAGGGAAGTAGTACAGCCATCCACGGTGCAACCCAAACCGATGGAGACGTTGAAGGGCATCTACGTGCAGAACGACAATCCCAAGCTGGTGGCACTGTCTGACGATGGGCAATTACTGGCCTATGTTGATCCCCAAAATGTACTCCGCGCGGTCGACACCACCACTGGCAAGGAAGTGTTCAGCAAAGTGCTGAATCACCAGGCCACGATAATAGACTGGATTGGCGACGACAGCTTGTTTGTCGGAACGCAAATTGATGAAGGGGCCACAAAAACGCTGGTTCTTAACACGATCGACGTCAGTACTGGGGATGTCCGGGTCATTCAAGAGTTCCAAGGGTTTTCACAGGATGCGAATTTTCAGGCCATCACGTATAGCCCGTACACCAACGACGTGTACGTGCTCATCACTGGCGATACCAGCAGTGTGATGTACCATTTCGACACCAATGGAGATATGAGCGAAGTCAATTTAGGTGGGCGTTATGTGACCAACGCCGCAGTCACGCAAACCAATGACACCTTGTTTTTCCAGGACCAGGATGAGGGTATAGACAACGTGCTGGAAATGCGACAATCAAGGCAATATCCAACTGCTTCACAGCAACAGCCGGATACTTCGTGTGCTCAACGACACGCTGTTCTTGAGCGTGCTGGACAACAACGGGAATGTCGTTCGCATTGACGAAGAGCACGACGGCGTCATATCGAAGTTCCTGACGCTCGCAAACCCGGCGCCGCCTGACAAAGTGTTTATCGACGACGACGGGCACGTGATTGTCGTCTCTGGCAACGCCTATACGGACGAGCGGACGAATAAAACGACACCTTTGCCACAATATAATAATCTGGTCATTAGCGACAACGCCATGATCTTTTTTGGCGATGATGGCACAGTGACCGTCGTACATTAATGCGTCCAGGAGGGATGAGGCATGCACAAACTCAAAGGAGTTCAGCGTGCCTTTGCCCGCAGGCGTCTCGCTTGCGGATGGTGGTTGAGTGTAGCTGCGTTCGTGGTTCAGGCCATCAGCATGCCACACGCGTATGCGAACACGGCAAAACCATACCCGTCTTCTCAAACCAACCACTCTCCGACGTCCGTGGGTCAACACGTGAATCTGAGCAGGATGTTTCCTGGGGTGGTGTATTACAATGGCCCGACTTCGGAAAAACAGGTTGCTCTCACGTTTGACGACGGGCCGGACATGCGATATACACCACAGATTCTCGATATTCTCAAAAAGTACCACGTGAAGGCGACGTTTTTTGTTCTCGGATTCCGTGCGAAAATACACCCAGACATGGTTCGGCGGATGGTTCGAGAGGGACACGCCATCGGAAATCACTCATGGAACCACTTGGACCACGTTGGCCTGACCCCGGACAAAGTCCGTGATCAGGTAGTGAGAGCGGATAAAGTGTTGTACCCCCTGGTGGGCTATCACCCAGATTTGTTCCGGCCACCTTACGGCAAAGCGGAACCAGACACCATCCGCATCCTCTCCAGCATGGGGTACAAAGTGATTGACTGGTCGGTCGACACCCGTGACTGGGCCGGCACCCCTGTCCCAACCATGATGTCTGTTATCCGTAAGGAAGTTCGGCCAGGCGGCATCATTCTCGAACACTGCGCTGGCAACGCGAACGTGGACCTGAGTAACACCGTTGAGGCACTGCCGCAGGTGATTCAGTACTTGCGAGGGCAAGGGTATCAGTTGGTGACCGTACCGGAACTGATTGGGACGAAGTGATTAATGACTTTGTGAACCTTGGCTGGGGATCACTTGGCGTCCGTCGAAATCAGACAGAACCTGACAACTTCGAAGCATTGATCTGATCAGGAGGCAGGTGCTCATCGAATGACGGACGGGCAGACTGAGCAAATCCTCTACCCGGTGGGTCAACTTCAACTCTCAGTCCTTGAGGTAAGCGATGCGGTGTGCCATGTTGAGCAGGATGTACAGGCGCTAAAGTAGGCGTTGAGATGTACGAATTCAAGCGGGAGACTGCCAGGGGGTCTAGCCGCTCTTTCTATAAATTGTTCCGTATAACATAGTCACTTCTCTTTGCAGCAAGTGAAGGATTTATATAAGGTTCAGTCATAGATACAGTACTTATCTGATACGTTTCGCATTTTGTTTTTTCATTTCCACAATCAAGGCATGTTTCAAATGTCTCTTGCAAAGATACATCCCCGCACGATACGAAGCGTTTTGGAGTTATTCCCGGCCTAGAAATGGGGAATCAGTCGTCGCTAAGAAAAAGATCATTCTTCACTTTGACCTACATGTGGATTGCCTATTTTCAATGTCCGCAGTGTAATGACCGACCGTTCGATGTTCAAATCTAATGTTCAATTCTACCGTGATTACAATCTAATGAGGCATAGAAGGCCCACCGGACTTGGTGGTGGAAATCCTGTATTGTCCACGCGCTTCCGCGATAGAGGCAACAAGCAGGATATCTAGGCCAGGCTATGGTGTAATGGGCGCTAAATCACTAAATTAATAATTTAGTGAATCAAGATATAGTGAATCTAGACTTAGTGAATCATCATTTAGTGAATCTAGATTTAGTGTTCAAATCATAATTTGAGCACCTTAGATATGAACACATTGCGTGGTAACAATTGTCCATTCTATTCCAATGCACCATGACGATATCTGGCTGCAATGTGTACAGGTGAGAATCATGCCGAAACGCCAGACGTGGTCACCGCAGTTCGTGAACAAGGTCATACGTACGAAGAGGCCATCCCTGAGGATGCCGGACGTTACGAGCATCTCGATGGTGAACTGCTCTTACTTTCTGCCCCTTCTACGGTGGACAAGTGGTCAGTACCGTATTGCAAAAGATTCTGTACGCATGCAATGACGAATACCTCGTCCTGAATGCGCCTCCGGACGTCATCCAAAACACATCGGCTTTGCGCTGATTTGGGTCTGTGTCGCAAAGATTGCACGGCAGGACGTAGAACGGCCAGCCAAGGCCGTGTCGGTGGCGTAAGCACGATAGCAGGTCTGAATGAGAACTGTGACATCGCAAGAACGCAAACAGGATGCTCATCAGGGCATCCTGTTTTGGTGGCGCCTGACCCACGAGCGGGCGTGGTTAGGTGGTTGTAGTGGAATGTCGTTCTGCGGATGGTTTATGCCTGTACAGCCTCGACCCTTTTCCTTGGATTGGTAATTCTCATTTTGCCCAGGAAGAGCGTCAAGACGGTACCCAACAGGACAAAGAGCAGGCCGAAGAGGAAGACGCTGTGCAGTGAATCTACCAACGACGATTTGAGGATGGGCACAAACTGCTGGGCAAACACGGCCGGCATTTTCCGGAGCGCGTCTGGGTTCAACAAAGACGAATACAGTCCTTGTGCGTTGGTGTGAATCATGTTCTCGAACTGTTTGGTCATCGCGTTCGCGGGCATGTGACTGAACAGCGGTGCCGTTTTTTCGGTCAGCAACGAACTCGATGTGGCATTGAGCACAGCACCCAGGATGGTCATGCCGAACGTGCCGCCAATTTGTCGGAAGAACTGGCTGGACGATGTGACCACGCCAAGCTCAGACTTCGGAAAACTCTCCTGCAATGCGATGGTGAGAATCGGGAAGACCAGACCCATGCCGAGTCCAAGAACGACCATGTAAATGGCGACCGTTACGCCGGACGTATCCATTCCGAGTGTGGACAGCAGAAGGAATCCTGCCGCCATAATCAGCATACCCATGGCCATCTGGAGCCGAACGCCGATTTTCTGAACCAATTGCCCGCCGATAATACTGCAAATCATCATGGAAATCATCATGGGCGTCATGGCAGTACCCGACGCCGAGGGACTGATTCCGATAATCCCTTGCAGGAACAAGGGAACAAACATGATGGAGCCGTACATGCCAACGGCCATCAAAAAGCCAACGCCATTGATGAGGGTAAACGCCCTGCTTTTAAACAGTCGCAGCGGCAAAATCGGTTCTGCTGCCTTCGATTCCGCAAAGACGAATGCACCGAGCGATACAACAGCCAAGGCGAAGAGCCCGAGAATCTGCCAGGAGGACCAAGCGTAGTCCTTGCCGCCAAACGTTAGCGCCAACAAAATGCTGACGACGCCGACCACCATGGTGATAATGCCGGCAAAATCGAATCGGACCCTCTCTGTTCTGCTGTGGCGGGGCAACCCAAGCGCAATGAAAATGACCGCAACGACCGCAATGGGAAGGTTAATATAGAACACCCATCTCCAACTCAGTGCGTCAACAATCCATCCTCCGATTTGCGGACCAATCACCGATGCAAGACCAAAGATGGCGCCGAAAACGCCTTGCCATTTTGCGCGCTGTTTACCGGTAAAAAGATCTCCTATGATAATCATCGCCATCGGCATCATGATTCCGCCGCCAATCCCCTGGAAGCCACGGAACCAAATGAGCTGCGTCATGTTGTGCGCCGTACCACACAATGCGGAACCCACCATAAAAATGAGCAACCCTGTGATGTAGACGACCTTTCTTCCGAGCAAGTCCGCCAGCTTCCCTGCAATCGGAACGATGGTTGTCGATGTCAACATGTACGCGGTGGTGAGCCAGGTCATGAAGGCTAGGCCGCCCAATTCACCGACAATACGCGGCATCGCCGTTCCTACGATGGTTTGGTCCAGTGCCCCAAACAGCATGGCAATGATGAGACCCGCGATGAGAAAGCCACGATGTCGGACGTGCACGCTGGACTGGTCTTGTACGACAGTTTCTGATTGCGCCATTTGTCTATTCCTCCCTATCTTTCGATGCACACAAAATGGTTTTCACGTCCATAGACGCTGAAACGTTCGCGATTTTTTCTAACGTGGTCAGAAATGATTCCAGTTCGTCCGGGCTCAGTTGGCATAAACAATGCTCCAGGATGCGCTTGCGTATGTTCATCACCGCATCGAGTGCCTGCTCACCGGCCTTCGTCAGTTCGACGATGACCACGCGACGGTCTTGTTGGTCACGTGAGCGAATCACGAAGCCATGGTTTTCCAGCCTATCCAGCATCACCGTAATGGCACTCGGATTCACCTCCATTTTTTCAGACAGAGATGACACAGTGCAGCGGTCTTTTTCGCGAATGAAATACATCATGAAGCACTGGCCCGGTGTGAGTTTTGTTTGTGCGCGAGTGATGAGTTCTGGTCCCAAATTGTGCATTGTCGTGTGTAACGCTCGCTCGAAGCGTTCCGTCCATGAGTCCATCGGATTGGACATTTCAGCATACCTTCTTTAAACGGGACAAAATTTAACGTATAAAATATTTTAGTGAATGAACGTTTATACAGTATAACGAAGTGTGACGGAGAGTCAAGAGGGTAATTCGTCGCGGAGACACTACAATACAGAAAGTGTGCATGGACTATGAATCAACCCATGTGTCGGGACTGATTGCACGTGTATCCGTCCGGTAAGTCAGGGTTGGGAGGTGCGCATTTGAGCACTGTCGTATATTACCTATTTAGTGAGGAGTGTGGTGGGGAGACCGCAGGTGACCGTGTGTCCATACTGTTACGCGAAGAAGCGCATGCGAGTGATTTCAAATTCACAAAAAACGAACGGTTCAAGGATCCAAACCCAATTGGAAGCTGTACGGGCGAACTGGATATCACAAAAGCGCAGATGGAAAAGGGCGTCAAAATCCAAGCGTATCCTTCGGTGATAGCGGCGAGACTTCGATGAACAGAACGAGTGGGAAGGTGCCCGATCGCTCACCTTTTTCGATGGAATAGGTTTGCGAACAGCGTTCGTTTTGGTTGCGAGACGATGATCTCAGAAACCGGTTGGTTCTCCCAGATGGCGTTTGCGTTTTGTATCAGTTGGTCCACCACTTGATTCCCGTACCGATCCGCAATGGCAGCATAAGCATCGAGCAGACCCGGTGGTCGTAACGAGCAGTCGTGCGCATCGGACGCAATGACGGCTGCTTGTCCCTGCTCCAGAATGCGCCAAGCCATTCTTTCTGCCATCCGTGACTCACCACGGCCATGAAAACAGTGTGCGGTGAGTTGCATGATGGCCCCTTTCTCAATCAGCTCATCCACCAGTCCAGGCGATTTTTGCACGGCAATATTCCGCTCCGGGTGGGCAACAATGGGGACCAATTGTCGAACGATCAATTCGTGAATCAGGTCGAGTGCTTGGGTGGAAATCCTGTCACTCCGAAACTCGACAAGTACATATCTTGTGTTCCCCAGCGTTGGGACTTGATCAGCTAGAATCACTTCCTTTAACGCTGAGGACAAACGAACCTCCGCACCCGGCGCAATCTCTATGGGCAGAGAACCATGCTTTGCTACGAAACTGTAAGCTTCATCAAGGCTCTCCCGCGTTACCTCAAAATGAGGGCTACAAAAATGCGATGTGCAAAATACGCGGTCGGTGCCGAGTTTCGAGAACGAAAGCATCAGTTCTTGTGCATCTTCCATCGTTTCCGGGCCATCGTCGATGCCTGGCAGGATATGCGCATGAATGTCCGTGATCAAGGAACCCATTCAATCACCTGTAAGTAAAGTTAAAGTTTCTGTACAGCCTCATTTATTCTATCAACTCTCAGAATGGACTGCACTCGAGTTTAAGTTCAAGACACGTCGACGGCGAAGCAAAAAAGCAAGTGCGTCTATGAGATACTTCGCCGCGCAAACATGCACTGCAAACTGGTGAAGTATTGTCCAGTCGTCGTACGCCCATACATCGCTTATCATCGTGAAGTCGTTATCGGCGGTCTACGTCCTTAAACCTTTGAACTCTAGATCAACATACTAGGAATATGATAAAAATAGAAGGAGATTCGACTACATACGAAGGACGTCCAAGCAGGTGTCGTCCGAAAGCGAATTCACTTTTTAACGACTGGAGGTAAGGAGAATGAGGGGAGCATACCGGGTATTATCGAAAAAGTTTGTGTCGCGATTGACCGCTGCCAGTCTCCTGGCGGCTTCGGGGGCAGGAGTAACCGGAATCATCAACACTCCGGTTGCGCAAGCGGCTCAAACCCAGGTTGATGTGAACGTCCAAAATCTTGTTAAGGATCTGAACACCCTTCGAATGGAATTGGTGCTTACGGGCGGAGCGCAAGCTGTACAAGAGGCGCATGCTCGTGCCCAAAGTATTGACTGGAACAAGGTAATTTTCGGGACGGACCATCCGACCCAAAAGACACGCAGCACAAACAGTAAAAATCATTCGGGACTTTGTTAACATTGTTTACCAAAGTAACACCAGAACAACGGCTTCGGACATCCAAACATTCATCAGTGATTTGAAACAGGTAAACCCATCTGTTACGAGCAAAGACGTTTACGAAGTCTATCAATCTGTCAAAGGGAACTTCCTGACTGGACTTCTAACAGACAACACCGATTCCATGACGACGATTACACAGCGGTCCATCGAAGAAGCCGTTATCGCGAATCAGGCGTTTGCTGACGTATTCTTGAAACTGGGCTTCACTCCTCAGCAACTGCAAACTTTGAAGACTTCTGTGGTAAAAGCGGTGGATCCGAATCTCAATGCCAGCCACGCCGTGTTTGCGGCCTTTGCGGCTTACGCAGGCAGCTTCGCTGAGACTTCAGGACCGAGTGTTGTGCCCACCGGCGCATCCGTACAGTACGCTTTGATGATCAAAGGAACGGCTGGAGTTCCGGGATTGGACGGTAAGAAGCTGACAAACCTTGAATGGAGCAGCAGCAACACATCCGTTGCCTCCATTAACAGCCACGGTGTCCTAAAAGCGCTGAAGCCGGGAACTGTCACCATCACAGCGAAGGCCCACGGTTATACCGTGACCCGTTTCTCCGTCACAGTAAAGAATACCGATAAAAATCACCGAAATATTTTCGTGAACGGATTGTACGAGATGACCGTTCCGGGAATTGTGCACGACAACACAACGTATGTGCCGATTTGGTATGTGTCGCAGACGCTCGAATCCCTCGGTTTCACGTACAAATGGGACGGTAGCCATTGGTCGTTAAAGACGCCGAGTTCAATTCATCCAAATCTGTATCATGTCAATCCTGGACATGGTAACATGGAAATTTCTCTGAACGGAACTGTCGTGTATAGAGTCAACGGTATTGTAGCGTTAGATAGCGGGCATGAAACGACGTTCATGCCAATCTGGTATGTCATGCAAGTGCTTGATCGGTGTGGCTTTTCAAGCAGTTGGGACGGAACAAACTGGAACATTAGCGGACCGCATGCGATTCCCCAACCTTCCAAAAAGTGAACTGGCCCACATTACAGCTTGGGTCCCGTAGCTCGGCCGTAGTACAGCTGCAGGGCAGACGGTGTATTCGGTCCCGGTACTTTAGCAGCTGTGAAACGCTTCCAGGCTACGTACGGTTTAGTTGCTGACGGAATCGTAGGTTCGAAGACTTGGGCCGTCTGATGTCATGTTGGGCGATGATTTGTCCCTGTGTAGTGACTTCTTAGAGTAGACACAACGTGATGATGAGAGGAGGGGGACCCTCCTCTTTCCTTTAAAGAAGGAAGCACTTCCAGATATACATTGGAAGATTAAGAGGGTCAGTGTATCCAGTACATGTCGGACGGGACGAAGTGGAACTTGATCACCAAGCAACACCTTGTAAGGTAAGGGGCGGTACGCTCGTTATCGCCCCTTTTACAAAGAGACAAAAGGAGACCTACCATGAAAAAATGGATCATCGGCTCAGCCGTAGGGGTAGTTGTGATAGTGGGCGGAGGTGCGTGGTACGCGTACCATACCGTTCAGGAGAAAATTGGGGAACAAGTGGTGGCGATTTTAAAGGATCCTGCAACCCAAAGCGAAATCAACAAGATTATTGCGAATCTCCCGCAGAACGCGGGTTCCTCCGTGCAGAAATCCATATCCAATGCGATGACAAGGAATAGCTCCATATCAAACGCAACTTTAAGGAATAACTCCATGTCAAGTGCAATGAAAGGGAATAACTCCTTGTCGAGTGCAATGACAGGGAATAACTCCTTGTCGAGTGCAATCACAAGCAATTCTGTTGGTGCCGCGGGCAGCAGTTCTACCGACAGTGTTAAAGGGGCTGGATCGGCGAAATCCCTGGATTCCAACAATGATTCTAACGAATCCATACCGACATTCACCAGCCGTGAACAAGTTATCGCCTACGCCGAAAGCCATTTCACAGAGAGCGAAATCCTGCACTATTTTGAACTGTATGAGGAAAGAGGGAGTTTGACGCAGGCAGAGAAGGATGAAATCAAGAAGGAGATTCTATCACATTTTACGCCGGCGGAGATTCAAGCGATGGAGGCTGCATTGGAGAAGTATCCTTAAAGGGAACACCTTGCAGATGTGTGTCACTAGAAAAATATGAGTACTCCATTGGACGCGTGAAAGAAGATCTACGCAAAATGTGCTAATATCCCTTATGGTGGCGGCAAAAACATATTACATGAAAGTATAAAAGGGCAAAACCATTGAAAAACGCCGACGCAAGGCTTCGCGCTACGTTGGAGTTCTCTCTAATAGCCCAGCCAGCTGCAAAGACAGGCCTGCAAGCTTTTATTTGGGAGTAGGGGTGTACTATGCATGTGGTTTGTGTTTGGTGTGTTTGAGGGTTTTATGTTTGGAATGCTTATCAGGGCGATGCTCGTCGTGAGTCGCGACGATGAAATAATTCGAATTCCAAAGGCAATTGAGTAGATAATCAAAGGGGCTGTCCAAAAGCCATTGTAGTGGGCTAAAGGGACAGCCCCTTCACAGTTCGTCCGGAACTCTTTCAATGGTAAGATGTAATTTTTAGGAGGCGCACATGTCCGACAAGACATTCGACTCCGCAGGGTGTTTACGGACAAAAGTTCAGCCCGAACGGCTCCTCGGCCGGAAGCGTATTTGGTTGCATACTGTATCCGGTCTTTTAGTCGCCGGAATTGCTGCTCCAGGAGTCGGATATTATGAGTTTCGTCTACAGCAGCACTTTAACCACAACAATATCCCCGTGCTTGCTACTCCGGCGAAAGGTTCATTGGCGGTTCCTCACGACAGGGAGTTAACGTGTTGTTGCTGGGTATTGATGCACGGGCCAAGGATCAAGCTTCCAGGACTCCATCATCATTATTCACGTAAACTTGAACAAACGAGACTATGAAGCCATCAGCACTCCTCAGGATACAATGGTGAACTTACCAGGGCCCGGGAACACGAAGATTACACATGCGAATTAAATGGGAGAGCTGAAGGGCGGACTGTCACCAGGAACGCAGGATGCCATCCAAGCCATCAGTAATCTGACTGGATTACAGATTAACTACTATGCAGAAACAGAATATTGGGGCTGCAAGACATTGTAGATACTTTGGGTGGTATCACAGTCGATGTACCGTTTGACGTCAAACTCACACCCCCCTGGTGCCCTGGTGATCAAAAAGGGACAGCAGTTCCTAGATGGGAAGATGGTCGTGGAGCTAGTTCGCGGGTGGTATTCTATGAAGTACTTTGATCGCCAACAATTACAGGAAGTGATTCTGATGGGAATCGGGAAGGAGATGTTTAAGGCAGGGAATATCCCGCACATCCCACAGGTCATCCATGAATTGTAAAAGTGCCTGGTGACGACTCTGTCGCAAGAGGATATGCTGAGTCTCGGGCTCGGAGTGAAAGGG
>CAWBGB010000006.1:5000-154083 GCA_963788285.1 uncultured Alicyclobacillaceae bacterium | reverse complement strand
GCCAAGCTGTCGCCACCAGTCAAAAGGAGTTCGACATCCTTGGCCTCTCCGGCTTTACGGTCTACTATAGTTTAGGTTCCGTTAGCCAGGATGTGGTACCGTCATATCCCACCGTCATCTTCACCAAACGAAACAAGATGTATCGGTTGACAGGAGAGCATACATCGCTGGTGTGGCACGAAATCGCTCAATAATAGGAGAGATTGATGAGAAAACAAGCCCTGTTGCGAATGATCATTTCGATGATTGCTACCTCTGTCAGCCTGTATTGGAGCGTTTGGCTGGGTTGGATTCCATGTGATCTCTGTTGGTACGAGAGGATTTGCATGTATCCAATCGCCTTGATATCCATCGTGTCACTGATCCGGCGGATCCCTTCTAGGGTATACACCCTACCACTCGCCATCATTGGTCTGTGTATCTCACTGTACCACTACATCCTTCAAATCGTACCCACAGCTGATCATGCCTTGGTCTGCACATCATCCTTCGTGTCGTGCGCGGTGCCAGAGTTTGATCTGTTCGGCTTCATTACACCGCCTCTGTTGGCGTTCCTGGCCTTTGCGGGCATTGTGGCCGTCGATGTAGCCCGTGGAGGACTCATACGCACCCCGAGCGTGCAAAATTTGAAAGAGCCCGTGCAAAAGCGCGTCATCTAAATTAAACTGAGTGTTTTGAAGAATTAACAATACGAACGTCATACACGCTATATATAGCGTTTTATATAACTTGAAAACACTATATATGCTGCGTTGGACCACAAAAATCGAATTGTGCAAAACCCTCATATATCTGATGTTCTTAGCTTTAACCAACTGCTTCTCAATTCCGTTTTCGGACCCTATATACACAACCGACCATCCATCCTTAAGGAATCGAGGGAATAAAGCGATATTTACAGTTACATGTCCAGCAGACCCACCACCGGTAAACATGATTTTCTTCATTTGCTTGCTCCCTCGGCTAAGTTACTTGTTCGCGATACAACGCGTCCAATAAGGCGCGTTATGGTAACAACCATACGTGTCGCTTGAACCAACCACGTTAAACGAATCCGGGAAACAGTTACCTTTTCAGCACGGGTTAGGCGTGATCTTAAAGCAAATGGCGAATAAGGTCACCCCCACAACCTATTTTCGTCATCACTTCTTTGGCGACGGCACCGGGTCTAGGCTTACCCTTCTTTCTATCCAAGCTCTGAATTTATATCGCCATATGAGACTTTACGATTGGTGGTGATAATTCTATGTCGGACAGACTTCGACAACTCTCGACGGCAAACGGTGGTACGATTAACTTGCTTACTGTAAAACGTAGAATTGTAAGGGGGAGTCGAATGTCTGGTCTGTTTAGTTTAGCTGATCTGTCGGAGGAAGAATATCTGGAATTGCGGATGAAAGAGGCCGGAATACCACATGAAGAAGTTAATCAGATAAAGAAAATAATCTTGTCGGACATAGCCGTTGAAGCGTTGAGAACAAGCACAACGGCAAGAAGGTACCAGGATGCCGACCAAAGACTCGAATTTTGAAGACAGTCTTTTGCGTGTCCATAACGGCTTTTAAAATTCGAAATGTTGTGATATACAGTGTATTAGGATAAGTGAGTCCCGACTATAATTCTGTAAGTTCACACTCCGCCTTCTTTCCTCTTTCCTTGCTTCGACTTGTTTGCCACAGGTTGAAGCTATTTTTGTGAATTGAAAAGATACACCTGGTACAAAGGTGCCATTTGGTCAGAAGTGTGCTCAATATATTTACGGACGTAGGTTGGATAATCGCCCTAGGTATTGTTCTAACATGTCGACAAAATTTTCCGAACAAGATATGTGTTCCTCATCATTGTTTCAGTCATAATCTTTCTTAGAAGGTCGTCCAAGGCAACCGGCGGCCTTTTGTTTACTACATCATTAACAAATTGGTTTATAAGAAACTTTACGAGAAAGGGCTGTATCCGGATCTAACGAAGAACGGACAAAGCGGCAGACACTTAATAGCTGACCCCTGGACGGCCACCAGCGCTTTTTCGAGGAAATGGTGTTCTTTTGACATACCGTTCGTTAGGGGGAAGAAATCATGTGGTGCATTACAATACTTCTCACATGGTGTGCATTCTGTATTGGCTTTGTCGGTGGTTGTGTGTGGGCGTCTAGGAGGCGTTGAAGACGAACGAGTGGAGCAAGGAATACTGTTTCGGTTCAATCCAATAAACGTTATTGCACGTTACTCCGTTCCTTGATGTATCTATACAACGTGGTCTTGCTGATTCCTATAGTCTTTGTGAGATCAGTTACTCGGCGAGTACCCGTGAAGACTGGATGCGACCTGCGCTTTGCGAGAAGGTCCTCCGTCTCGCCCGTATTCTGGCGGAGCTTACTCCAAGCCCAAGCCGAGACGAACTATAGATGGGTGTAAGAAGTGAAGGCCTGGGGTAAAAACGGTGCAAAAAGGAGTAAATGAAGAATAAAAGTGATAAATGAAGATTAAAAAAGGGATAAATGCGATGAAAAAGCATTAAAATGTATTATAAATACTATTGCACTGGACACCTGTAATGTATATTATTCAATTGTAAGATTTCTTGTAAAACGCCGTACCGACGTTTTACACTCGTATATCGGGCAAAAAAAACCACGCTATGAGTGACAGAGGTGAGGGGTGTGCAAAGCCCGTCCAGCTTGTCCCATAACGTGACATATAGGTCTTACAACACCAACGCTCTCCCCCAAAAGCGATTGGTAGAAAATCAATTAAAATTTCCAATTTGAGTCATGCATCAATGCGAGAACGGCTAGGATTCCAGATACCACTGCAAGAGCCGCAGCAAAGCCGGACGACATCCAAACTGATACTATAACAATTATCAGCCCAAGTATGTCAAAGAAAATCCTTAACTTACGGTTTGGCATATACCCTTCTCTCCTTTCAATCTCTCCTTTCAGAAGGTTAGACGGGCTTTTTTGTTCCTCGGACCTCTACGTGTGGGATAAAGATACCATGCCCCAGCCTAAATAGGCAATAGTGAGATAAATTCCCCATAAATCGACTAAACAAAATACTAGCTTCTTTCGCTTTCGGCGCAGATCTGTGGTCAAAACTTTTTTCGTGATGCAAAGCACTTAATTGCGCCAGACGTTGCAACCAGCCAAAGTGCGGCCAGTCCCCTACTTTTTTGGTCCAATAGGTGCCGTTCGTACGAAAGGGCGTGGCGGTCACATCACCCGGCTAGAGACCAGCTATGGAATGTCAACGGCTCTTTTTTTATTCCTGCGAGCTTTACGATCATTAAAGGAGCCCTCAAGGAAATCGCATGAGGGCTCCTTTAATGATTGATCAAAGTGTTGTATAGACCTTGGTGTTTTCCGCAACTTAAAAATGCAGAAAAGCGCCACGCTGTGATATTCCGTGTTCTGCATATCTATTCAATTTACTGAACGGTTTCTTCTGTCGCCTAATCCCCCGTCAGTCCAATAAAACAGAGCAATTGGATATAGATTCACGAACTCGTTTACAGGATTTTTGCGTGGGTCAGATCCTCACGTATATAGGTAATCGATAGCTGGAATATAGCTCGTTTAAAGGCGATCAGGACTAAAACGATGTCGTATGGGCATCCAAATTTCTCTCCAGTATGTACCCTTTGCGACACAATGTATACATAATGATACAGAGTCCAATAAAGGAAACGACTGCTGCTCCGATAAATGGACCAACAACTCCAAAGTGAGTCAA
Source organism: uncultured Alicyclobacillaceae bacterium (assembly GCA_963788285.1). Lineage (GTDB taxonomy): Bacteria > Bacillota > Bacilli > Alicyclobacillales > Alicyclobacillaceae > Alicyclobacillus_A. The sequence continues at coordinate 150,352 of CAWBGB010000006.1, read as the reverse complement.
TTCCGAAGCTAGGAGCGGTCCTACAATTCCGCCCAGATACATGGGAAGCTGGACGAGGTTCAAGGCTGTGCTGCGGTGTGATTGTGGGATGCGTGTCGAGAACAACACAAAAATCATCGCCCCGCTGATGCTGACTGCCGCACTGTACAACGTGAGGAGAAGACCAAACCAGAGTAGGTGGTGGCTAAATCCCAGCAACGCAGCGGCAGGAATGTTGACGATAAACGCAATGGCGAGTATTCGTGAAGCCCACCCCGTCACCAATGCGCCCTGCCACTATGGTAATCACCGCCCCCACCAGCGCCGTAAGCCCCATCATTCCGCCAATCGCGATGGTAAGACCCCCGTGATTTCGATAGATCTGCTCAATGGCGACAGGTACATATGGATTCACCATTTGCCGCGCTACCATCAATAGTAAGTAGATACCAAACAGGATCCACGTCACAGACAAACTAAACGTAAAACGTACAGACTTCCACGCGGTGCTCCAAGCCGATTCCACATGAAAATTTGAGACAGCAGGTATATGGGGCGCTTCCTGATAGAAGAACAGAAGCATTGTCCCAGTCAGCACCGACAGCAAAGCATCTATAAAGTATAGATCATGCAAAGTGAGCGCCGTTGCATTCACCAACCATCCACCAATCAGCGGTCCGAGCGCCATCCCCACTGGAGACGCAACGCTGAACGCAGAAACGGCAGAACCTACTTGATCATTCGGAACCAGCCGGCGGATCGATGACAACATGATTCCAGTGTTTCCTAGTTGAAAGCCCACCATCGACATCGCGATGACAGCGCCTGGAAGTGTGTGGCTGAACCCGAGTACGGAGAACACGAGCGCCTCTACATAGGCACTGCGGATGATAATAGCCTTACCACCGTACCGATTCGCCCAAGCGCCCCACAAAGGTACGAGCGGCAGTCCGAAGACAAACGTGATGGCGTTTAGAACCCCCACCCACGTCGTCGTATCGTGAACCTGCATACTTTGTAAATAGACGGGCAAGAATGAGCCCAAATGACTGTACCCGTAGGACTCTATAGCGGATGTGAGAAAAAACAGCAGAAGCGTAAGTTTCCAGCCAGTGGCTGAGCGGTGCATGATGTAACTCCTCTACAAAGGTGCAGTCATTAAAGCTAGTTTATCCATTTTATGGTGCAATATCCTCAAACAGAGATCACCACGCCTCTCACTGAAGTGAGTCGGGGTGGGCCGTTTCCACTTCTGGAGGCGTCATGGCCATATACCTTCTTTGCACTCATTAGATCCGCCAAATTCGCTCAACAGAGTTTACGTAAAAGGATTGACACACCCTCCACATATGCCGCAGTCCTTTGTACCAATGGAATTGGGAATTATTTATTTCGTAAAACAGTTATAAAACCATCCAATATTTCATGGCTAACAACAAATCCTTTTCGTTTATAAAACTCCAAAGCGTCATTATTGCCATTTGAAACAAAGATAAAATAATCATCGACATCATCAAATTGATTCAACCATTTCATTGACATATCGAAAAGTACTGATCCAATCCCTTTTTGTCTGTACTCTTCTTTAATATAAAACTGGGATAAGCAACCTACATTATTTCTGCTAACAGAAGAAAGGTCAAAAAAAGTGGCAAAATCATTGTACTCCTTTGTATATGTTTCTTTGGGAGAGATGTTAGAATATACATAACCAACTATTTTATCATCATCTTTAGCAACCACAATATAATTGTGTATTGCACTTTTCATAGAAGGAATCATTCGTGTATCAAAATTCATGCTGTCAAACAATTCTGGTTTAATATGTGCCTTTGACTTTTGAAAGACCATGAGTTCATTGCATAACTCTCTACAGTATTCAGCTTTTTCATTAGGTATAATCTCATATTTTATATTCATGTATTTCACTCCTTCTATTTATCATTCTACAAATAGGCCCTGGGAATAACATTTCTTCATCCGTTTCCATTGGAGTACCCCTTCGTGGTGACATAGAGTAGTCTACTTAGATATAACAAAGTCGTTTACAGTTCCGCAATGGTAATTTCCAATAAAGAATAAAAATACCATATAACCAACGTTGAAATAGCAGCAACAAATCTTATAGAGCCATTCCCTAAGAAACCCCTGATTAACGCTACACCTTATTCAACTAATGCTGCCCGTTAGCACAATAAGAACGCGGGTCCAATAACATTCATTGATATGAACGACACCTGTCAAGCCCCGTGTCGTGGTGAGGTTGAAAGCCCGGCCCGAAGGCAAGGTTCGTCGACGGTTGGCACACTGATATTCGCGGGTTGGTTACCGCATTTCGTACCTCCGTCAAGGGGCTGCCTCGGACTATGTACGTGCGTGAGGACCATTTTGCCTTGCACAAACGGACGACGAGGTTTCCCCGTACCGGATTCCTGTGCCTTCAGGCCCGACCTTCAACCCTGTTCCTCAAACAGTAACAGTCTTCGTCAACTTTTACTTTGACTCGGTTATACAGGAGTGGAGGTTTCCATCTGTCTCTCCGCCTCACATCCAATCGCCCATATAAATCCCAACAATTCTCTAGCCACTGAGGTGACAGCCACATTGTGGTTTTTCCCTCGGGAGACCATTCTCATATACTTCCGATGAAGCCTGTCCTGCGCTCGCCAGGCCATATCCTGTATCCGTGGACTCTGCCCTTCTTGACGCTTCTTTATCGCTCTTTTCACAGCTGGCTTGTATCGGTAACTCCATGCGGCCTCACCCAGAACCCGTCTTAGGTGTGAGTTTCCTGCCTTCGTGATACTTCCTTGCCATCGAGACGAACCACTCGAGTACTCTCTCGGGACCAGCCCTGCATAAGCCATGAGCTGCTTGGGGTTGCGGAATCTTCTAAACTCCCCAATCTCTGCAACCAAAGAGGTAGCTGTTACCTCTGCCACACCGCGCAGCGTCTGCAACGCTCGGATAACCGGAGCTCTCTCGCTTTCTGTCGCCTCCAGATGAATCGCAGCATCCAGACGCTTTAAACGACCCTCAATTTCGTCTAGGTGATGCAGATACTCCTGAAACACCACTTGCTCTCGTCTGTCCGTCCACTGAAGACTGTCCAACCACCGCCGATGCATGCTTCCCCATGCTCGGAGACGTGTCTTAGGATGACGATTGTGTCGAAGTAGGAACTTGGATATCCTGTTTCTTGCTCGCATACGGTCTTCTACTGCATCCTCCCGTGCCCGAACCAAATCCCTAAGTGATTCATTTTCTTCACTGGGGACGTACACGGCCACCAATTCGCCAGCTCGAAACAACTTCGCCAGTCGCAATGCGTCTCGACGGTCCGTTTTTACTCGATCTCCTTGACGAGCTGGGATGAGAGACGGAGCAACGACCGTACAGCAAATGTCCATCGCACGTAACAAACGATATAATCCGTATCCTGTGGGCCCAGCCTCATAACAGAACTCCAGTTTTACTCCCTCTCCGTCGAGTTGACGTACGAGGTTTCGTACGGCCTCTACCGTGTGAGGAAACATCCCAATGAACCTGGGCTCACCCCGTCCTTCGTCCGCGACTGCAACTGCTATTTTCTCCTTGGACACATCCAAACCAACGAACTTTGTGATACTCTTCATAGTATCGGCCCCTTTCGTATGTGGCTCTGCACTGTTTTCGATAGATTCAGTGTAATCCACGACGTGCGAAATGGGGCCGGTGTCGTTCATTATGACTATGTAGCCTTCTTGAACTAACATCAGCATATTGAAGCGTTTAGCGTTGTTCGTATCCCCGCTGTTTTTGGGGTCACCTCACGAAACGGAAAAAATCGTACGCTAACATCTATCCTGTTAGTCGCTCCTGTTGGTCTCGACCCATGATGACCTCATCACACTCTATCGTAAGAAATAAAAAGGGGAGCATACGCTCTCCCTTTCTCTTTTACCAAAGCCGTCCGTCTGCTCTCGGTTCCTTCACATAGTCTGTTAGACGTTTGATGGCGAAGTCTTTTATTTCTGAACCTCGAAGTGCAACGGTCGCTCCCGACGTGTTCTCCACTCTCACCCATGTAGCCTTGGAGAGGTCATCCATCACCTTAGCCCACATAGCTTCCTCATTGTCGCAGCCGACCTCTTCTGTATAGAAGTATGTCGAGCCGTCCTTCGAATGTACAGTCACCCTGTACTTGTCTATATTGAACCTCTCCTTTCATCCTTGTCGAGGACAATTAAACCACAATATTCCTCAACTGTCTCTCGACTTCTCATGTCACAACGTCCGAAGTCCTCCCGAATTCCGTGTAATCAATCATGTTGAAGCTTAGAATCAAGCGTGAAACCGTCATAAAAAACTGGTCACATCTTGGATTTCTGGTTCGAAATAGATCTAAACCCCACAAATTTCTTACTCTCTTCGTCCCAGACACGATATCGAAGGGAGCGCAAACTGGAAAGCAAACCGACAGATGAAACATTCCGCATAGAAGGAATATTTTTGTAGACGCGTTGCAGATTATAGTTAGGAACTCGGGAACTTAGATGGTGAATATGATGAAACCCTATATTTCCCGTCATCCATTGCAAGATCTGTCGGTAATTTATAAAAGGAACTACCTTCCATGGCCGCACGTACATAGTCCCAATTCTCTGCTTTCTCAAAATAGGTGTTTTCAAATTGATGTTGCACGTAAAACAACCAAATACCCGCCATGCCTGAAAGGTAAAGAATAGGCCCTTGCACAAGAAGAAATTTATCCCATCCCAATGTCCAGCAAAGGAGCCCTATCATACCGGCCAGTCCAAGATTGGTTGCATAAGTGTTCAATCGCTCTTTTCGTCCGGCGCGTTTACTGTTAAACCTGTATTGAATCAGCAAAATGTAGATGGGCCCAAGTCCAAACATCACAAACGGGTTTCGATACATTCGATAAACCATTCGCCGTAATGGAGATAATGCCAGATACTCATCGACCGTAAGCGTCCAGATATCCCCTGTACCTCTTCGACTCAAGTTACTGCTTGTTGCATGATGAACGGCGTGTTCGTACTTCCATTGATGATACGGGAAGAAGGTCAGCAGACCCGTAATGATCCCGACAAGTCATTGGCCTGTCGGCTCTTAAAGAAAGAATGATGGCAGCAGTCATGAAATATGATAAAGATCCGCACCGCAAACCCGGCTGCTGGAATGGTGAGAGCCAATGTAATCCAAATTGAAACGGACAGACTTAGATAAGCTAGGCACCACAGTACAAAAAAAGGTACGATGGTATTTGTAAGCTGCCATAAGCTTTTTCTGATATCCGACCTTTGATAAGGAGCAATGTCTTTTTTCCAATTGCTTTGTTCTTCTTGGATGTAATCATCTTCCTTTCTTGTCTTCAAACAGAAGGGGATGCATAGTTCCGACGCCTTGATTTAGGGAAAAGGCTCGAAAAGGGAGATTGGTGAATTGCAAGACGATAAATCAAACCTGATTTATGAAAAGGGGTGACTTAAAAGCAATATGAAGTCGTACCAAAGTCTAGAAGTAAATTATTCGACACGAATGTTTTTTGCTTCTTGATTCATCCTGCCCTTACACATAGGGCAAAATGGTTCATCGACGTAAACAAACTCTTTCCTCGACCAACAATTGCATTCTGAGCACTGCCAGATAACAGTATCGGCGTAGACGTGTTCAGAAGATGGCTTTCTCCTATTGTTAAAGTAACTCATTGAGATACCTCCTCGCCTGTAGTGAATAAAAAAATTAATGTACTCTAGGCTTCAAACGAAACGAGGTATACTAAAAAGGGACTGCCCTTGAGGTATCTAAATGACGCCTACAGGGACAGTCCCGCCTGTTCACAAACCTATGCAACGTTTGCTGCTTGCGGACCTTTCGGACCTTGAACAATATCAAACGTCACACGTTGACCTTCATCAAGGGATTTGTAACCATCTCCTTGAATTGCACTGAAATGTACGAATACATCTTCCCCACCTTCAACTTCAATAAACCCGAAACCCTTTTCTGAATTAAACCATTTTACGGTACCTTGATTCAAACAAATTCCTCCTGGTGCTCCTTGAGCACATAATTGTTAATTCGTCCAAATAATAAAGCCGCCTTATTCTGCTCCCACATGAGGCGCAAAAAAGAACGGCTCAGTATGTTATACAGAGGCATGATAGCTCTTGAACAAACTAATCGTACTGGATTAAGCAGGAAAAGTCAAGTCGTACAGTGCTCAATTTAGCGAAGTTTCAATAAAATCTTTTCTCGTTCATCGAACGAGAAAATCGAATACCAAGCAGGTGTTTTCGCATGGGGAAAATCGGGAGAATTTTGTCCTAAAGGTAAATCCGATTTTTGCTAAGCGAGAGCCTTGTTGCGCTAAACTCCCGTTAGCTCAACAAGGCCAGTCTTTATGGTCAGTTTTTCACGTCCAATAACGGCCATTCTGTTGACTTAACAACCGCCTTCCAGATTCCATTCTGGAGCGCTTATATAGGTGTCCCCGCCCCTTTTGTTGCTTTAGCGAGGCAAAAATAGGCGAATTGTCTAAGCTATATATCCTTGATGTCGGACAAATCATCCAACATACCATGTACAGCGATAACCAGACCTTTGAGAAGGGGGTGTAACGAATTATGGACGGATGCTTTGGTGGATATACTCGATGGGTAATCGTATTTCTGATTATCTTCGTCTTGTTCTTCTTGTTAGTTCCGGGCTATGGAGCAGGGGCAGGGGCAGCGTATTAATGCGGCAGTAGATGCAGAACGACTTGCACAGTGTGAGTCGTTTCTCAATGGAGATAAAACAAACACCTTTTAAGGAGGTGTCGATGTGATGCATTGCCCACCCATCATGTGTCCACCCCAGTACTGTGTTCGGGATTGTTACATTCCGCGTATGGTGCCTTACGTTCATCCAATAGTAAACGTCAATAGACACGTCATTATGAACGTGCCTCAGCATTTCTACCAACCAATCACAAGGAATATAGTTGTTGATCCAGGATGTCCAGGCACAGGCTGCTACAGACCCGGTTATTATTGAAAAAAGGTCACGAACGTTGGTTCGTTCAAATGTCGAACGAACCAACGTTTTTTGAGCGTCCGGAAGCGATTAAATATGTTAACTGAGACATCATGGAGCGGTGAAATTGAGGTGGTCATCTTGGCAAAAGACTGCAGGCTCTGCGGTGCGTGGCATCTCGAATTTCAACATACACACCGTTTTACTCGCTTACGAAATGTCATCACCACAACAGCGCAAAATAGGCTGGTGCTACAGATGAGACGAAGTGCGTCACCTATGTCGTGTTGCGAAAGCATGGAATGCTACCGGCCCACACGAACAATTCGCTGTGTACCGCTCCTTTTGTTGCTTTGGCGAGGAAAAGAGGCGGATTGTCTAAGCCATATGTCCTTTTAGTCGGACAAATTATTACGCATAAAGTACATGAGTTGATGGACAGTTCTCAAAGAGCGTCTTTTCATCAACTAGGGGAGGGAAAAACTGTGATTACGCGTGCTCATTGCATGAGGTTTATTGGACAGCATGTCATCCTTCGCACGAGAGATGGCGTAACTCACCACGGAATTCTCCATTCCACAACAGGTGATGGAATTTACGTACGTCCGGTAGGTGGCGGAACCACTCGTCTTGCGAATGACACAGACGTCAATACTGCAAACATTGATTTACTGCAGAACATGCCTCAATTGAATGATGACGTTAAAGAGACTTTTTTCCCCTTTCTGTTCTTCCCCTTGTTCGCACTCGCGGCGCTCGGTGCGTGGGGATGGTGGTGGTAAGCTGCGTAAAGCCGTAGCGGTGGCTAGACGAAAAATCCTAAGGAGGAATCACAAGTGTACGATGGCGTTTTTGGTGGATACACCCGTTGGGCTGTTGTTTTCCTAATTATCTTCGTGTTGTTCTTCTTGTTGGTGCCGGGCTACTCGGCAATTAGAACTTGTACTACTACCCCAGTGTGCTAATAGAGTCGGCTAGTCTTAACAGAAGGGAGTGAAATACATGTACGATGGTGTTTTCGGTGGTTTCACCCGCTGGGCGGTCGTATTCCTGATTATCTTCGTCCTGTTCTTCTTGCTTGTACCTGGTGGTTATGGAGCTGGCTATGGTTGCTGATTTGTGTCGGCAAACACCCATCTATAGATGGGTGTTTGTATACATATAAATGTTACCGGGGTGTCCTTGTCTCCAATGGCGGTTCCCCGCAGTCCCCAACGGTAGACACCAGTTTCCACGGGCTGTTCGGTTATCTCTCGTCTCCTCTCTGCTCGCACTGGAACCATATTGGCATGCAATTCAAATTACGAATCAATGTCGCATTCCAGAACATTGTCAACAATAAAGGGGGGATGCCCTCACTGAAAAGGGCATCCCCGTTGACCATGCTTCTTCATTCAGCACGCTCACACGATTGCTGCAAGTTTTGGTAAGATGGGAGTCCCCCAGCAGCCTCCGCCGCTTTCACAGCATTCACCACCGCGTCTGCCAGCACCTCAGCCGAGACAGCTCCAACCACGTCGACGGGAACGTCCAGACCTCCGGTTGCTACAGCAAAGAGGGTGTCACCGTCCAACATGGTATGCACTGGGTAAATGGTGCGCGCCAACCCGTCGTGCGCCATTTGTGCCACCTTGGTGGCTTGTGCCTTATTCAGGTTGGCGTTGGATGCCACCACGCCAATCGTGGTGTTTGTACCTGGAAAGACTGGCGCATGGGCCATCCGCATAAGCAGATCCAGACTGTCCAACAGGTTTCCCTCGTCGTCGCACGGTGCCACCAGGACTTGGCCGGTTTTGGGGTGCCGCACTTCCCCTACGGCATTGACCGCCACAATCGCACCGACCACCAAGCCGTTGGGCAATGTTCGCGACGCTGTGCCAAGACCGCTCTTCATTGCCCGTTCAAGACCGGCAAGCTTACCTACAGTCGCGCCACAGCCTGCCCCGACATTGCCTTGTACGGAACAATCTGCGGACGCGTTTTGCGCCGCTTGGTACCCCATCTCCTTGTCCGGGCGAACGTTGCTGTTTCCGATGGCCAAATCGAACAAGACGGCTGCAGGAACGATGGGCACGACACCGACTCCCACGGGGAGGCCATAGCCACGTTCCTCCAAAAATTGCATGACGCCAGTGGCTGCATCCAAGCCGTACGCGCTGCCCCCGGACAAGAGAATGGCGTGAACCCGATCTACCATATGGGTCGGTTGTAGCAAATCGGTCTCACGAGTGCCTGGGGCGGAGCCCCGGACATCCACGCCACAGACTGCACCTTGCTCGGTCAGGACAACCGTACATCCTGTTAGGGCGCTTTTGTTGTGCGCGTGCCCAACCTTGATTCCCGGCACATCTGTGATGCTTCCTGCGTTCATTTACTTATCCCCCGTCATGTTTTCGTCTGAGAGCTTTGACTTTTTGCGAGTACCGAGATTCATCCAAGAAGCGACGACTGCGAGCGTAACAATCACCGATACGATGGCTTCCGGCAATCCGTTGGTAATCGCTACACCTGCCGCTACGCCCAAGGTCATGTAGCCGCGTACCACGGCCATACCAAGCACTAGAATGGTGTTTGATACGGACCCAATGAACCCAGCTGCACCAATTGCAAAGTACAGGTTCAACCGTCGCAAACCGATATAGGTGAGATACGCGAAAACACCGATGAACAAGCGTGGCAAAATGGCGACGAGGGGGTCTTTGAACATTGGCACGGTCGCGTTGAGAAACGAAGACACACCAAAGATCAGGCCAATGATCATGCCGACCGGCCATCCCTCCATAATGCCGCCAATCACTGCAGGAATGTGCATGATGGTGGCATTTCCTACTGCCGTTGGCACCGGAATGTAGCCTAGTCGCGTCACCCCGAGCAAAATGGCAATGGCGCCGAGCACGCCCGAAATGACAATCTTCCGTACCGTAAGACCTTTTTCCATACGCTTCCTCCATATTCCTTACCTGTATTGGAATCCCCTGTGACATTTTCCCACTTCTCACTTGCTCACTTTGCGGATTTACACAGGGATGGCGAACAGCACAGCTACAACGACCAGGCTGGTCACCACTGCAAAGACATCTTTTGCGGACGCACGGTACCGTTTGTAGGTGGTACGTTCATCCGTCGGCATGTAGCACCTTGCCTCCATCGCTAAAATCAAGTCTTCCGCTCGTGTGAGGGCGACGTTAAAGAGTGGGATGATGATGGGAAACATGTCTTTGGTGCGCTGGATAATTCTCCACCAGCTACCGGTTCCAAATTCTGCGCCTCTGGATGCTTGTGCCTTCATCATCTTCTCCATCTCGAGGGCAAAGGTCGGGACAAAACGCACGGCAATCGTAATGATTAACGCGAACGCATGAACTGGGAACCCGACTTTTCGAAGCGGCATCAACAGGTGTTCCATGCCGTGCGTCAATTCGGTCGTCGAGGTGCTGAGCGTGAGTAGGCTGGAGAGGAAAATCACTTCGACAAACCGCATCGCAGACACCACCACCATCCGCAGACTGTCGCTCGTGATGGTCACAAATCCATAGTGAAAGTAGATTTGCCCGCCGGTTCCGAAGCCCTTTCCGTAAAACAGCAGCTGTAGGATAGCGAGGATGAGAATGAATGGAATCGCAGGTTTCACCCCCGACAGTCCGTAGCGAATAGGAATACGAGCTAGCGGAAACATGGCAGTACATAAGATAAGGGCCAACACGTTAGATCCGTAGTTGCCACAACACGCGATACCAAGGATGAGGATGACAAACGCCGCTAGTTTACAGCGAGGATCGAGTCGATGGATGACGGAGCCAGTCGGCAGGTATTGTCCAATCGTTATGTTTCGTGTCAGTTCGAATGAAGATGCCAACGGGCTCACCTCCCCGCAACCGGCAGGATGGATAGAATCTCTTGCACAGTCTCTTGAACCTCGTACGCTTCCGGGTTGACTGAGTATCCTTTTCGCTTCAACCGGTGCAAAATCTCCACCGTCTCCGGCATGCCGATATGGTACTTGTTCAGGATGTCTGCAATGCCAAACACATGCCGCGGTGTGCCCTCGCAAACAACGCGCCCGTTCGCCATGACATACACCCGATGGGCGAGGTATGCCACCTCTTCCATGTTGTGAGAGACAAATACCACCGTGAGGTTCTCGGATTGATTGAGGTACCGAATGCGCTCCAGCAGGTCCTTGCGCGAGCGCGGATCGAGCCCGGCTGTCGGCTCGTCGAGGACCAGAATTTCGGGGCGTAGTGCAAGTACACCTGCCAATGCAACCTTCCGTTTCTCCCCGCCGCTGAGCGCGAACGTCTCTCTGTCTTTCATGTCCGCAAACGACAATCCGACCACTTCCATGGCCCATTTTGCCCGCTCCGTCACCTCTTTGATGGACAGCCCCTGTTTCAGCGGACCATAAGCGATATCGTCTCCAACCAATTTCTCAAAAATCTGATCCTCTGGATTTTGGAACACCAGGCCCACTTTTCGACGGAGCGCCCGAACATCCACTTTGCGTTGCGAAAGATCTAGGCCGTCAATGACCACGCGCCCTTTCTGCGGTAACTGCAGCCCGTTAAAATGCTGAATCAACGTGGACTTCCCGGAACCTGTGTGGCCAATGATGGCGACACACTCTCCTCTTGCGATAGACATGTTCACGCCGTACAGCGCCTGATGCTGGAGCGGCGTATTCTGCATGTACACGTGGTCCAGGTCCTCGACGAGGATGATAGAGTCTGTCATCCTCCACGCACCTCCAATGTCCGAAGGTGCATGTTCTCAACTTCTTCAACGACCTCGTCCTTGCGGATTAACGTCCCTGAAAACGCTGGCACCTCGCGATGCAACGCCTGTGAAATCCGACTCGCGTCGGGAATGTCCAGTTGTAGTTCATGGAGCCGCTCCTGTTGCTGAAACACGTCTCGCGGTGTCCCCTCCATGACAATGCGGCCCGCTTCCATCACAATGACCCGATCCGCCTCTACCACCTCCGACATGTGGTGCGTGACGGTGACAATCGTCATGCCTTGTTTGTGCAGAGCACGCATGACGCGGAGAATATCCTGTCGACCGTAGCTGTCCAGCATACTCGTGGCCTCATCGAGGACAATACACGCTGGCCGCATCGCCAGAATGCCGGCAATGGCAACGCGCTGTTTCTGACCTCCGGAAAGATGATGCGGTGGTCGACGGCGAAACTCGAACATGCCGACCATGTGCAACGCCTCATCCACTCTTTGCCGCATCTCCTCTGTTGGCACCCCAATGTTCTCCAAACCGAACGCCACATCGTCTTCAACGATGGTAGCCACAATTTGGTTGTCCGGCTGTTGAAACACCATGCCAACGCACTTGCGAATCTCTTTTCGCAGGCTCCGGTCTTTCGTATTCATACCCGCGACCCACACGTTTCCCTGTTGTGGCACCAAAAGGCCATTCAGGTGTCTGGCCAGCGTGGACTTGCCGGATCCATTGTGGCCAATTATTGCCAAATACTCTCCACGCCGCACGTCAAAGGTGACATCCTGAAGCACGGGGATGGTCCTCTTGTCGTGCAGGGTGTATCCGAAGGAAACATGTTCGACGCGGATCAACGGTTCTCGTTCATCACTCATACACACTGGCCTCCATCGACTTCCAGATCAACGCCTGTGATCAGGCTCTCCGCGTCCGACGCTAGGAACAACGCTACCTGCGCAATATCGATAGGTCGGGTCAAACGACCCAGCGTCTATACTCGTATCATATCATTCTGACACCACCTTCAGTTTTTCACAAACTGGACCTCCGATTCTTCACGGGTCAACTTCCGAATGATGTCTTCGTGTTGGGGATACATCGCGAGAAGTTCGTTTCGAGAAAACAATTCGAAATCTCGGTAATCAAACCCGGGCGTGACCATACAGCTGACCAGCGCGTAGTCGTCCTCCGTCTGTCCGTCCAACGCCATGAGTCTCGATCCAAAAATCGTCCCTTTGGGAACGGTGACTTGCGGAAACTGACCTTTTTCAAGGTCCAACCCAAGATGCATCTCTTCGAGTGCGCCGTTTTCGTGAATGACGTACACGGTCAATGGTGCCCCTGCGTGGAAATACCAAATTTCGTCCGACTTTAGCCGATGAAAATTGGATACCTCGTTGACCGTCAAGAGAAAATAGATGCTCGTTGCAAGCATGCGCTGATCCGAAAACTCGACCGACAGTTCTTTGTCAGAAATTTTCTCGTCACACTGATACGTCCGCCGATAATACCCACCTTCGGGATGAGGAATCAGGTTCAGCTTGGAAATCCAGTATTCCGCATTCAAACGTGTCAACGTACAAGTCTTCCCTCCGAACGCCTGATGGAAACGCACCACACACGTGGTGCCACCACGATATTGTACCCGTCTATATCGCCCGCACAAAATCTCAAGAAATCGGGTAAGAGGGGGTGACTAACCCCCGTCTTCCCACACCACCGTACGTACCGTCCGGTATACGGCGGTTCATGTTGTGTAACGAAGTGAATCGTACCGTTCGACTAAGCTTACAAGTCCTTGGTTGCGCCAATAGGCAATTCCAAGGGCTTTGTTCACTTGTGGCGTATTTGCGAGGCGCCAATACCCTTTTCGGGAAGCGCTTATGAGTGCTGCCCATTCGTTTGGGATGCCGAGTGCGACTAGATTGCGTTTCTTTGTTTTAGGTTTCTTCCATTGTTTCAGAAGGCACATCCGTAGTCGTCGGCGTATCCACTCGTCAAGTTCGGCGAAGACACTCCTGGTTTCGGAGTGGCAGTAGTAGCCGGCCCACCCGCGTAGGTAAGCGTTCAGCCGTTCTAGCCTTTGGGCCATCGATTGTCCCCTGCTTCGTTTCGTTAGTTCACGGACTTTGTCCTTGAAGCGCTTGAGGGACTTGGGGGCTACTCGGATTTTCGGCCGTTGGTGCCACGTGAATGAGAAACCCAGAAATTTGCGCTTCCAGGGTCGGTCTACCGCACTCTTTTCCACATTTACCCTGAGCTTTAATCGTCCTTCTACAAATCTTCGCACACTCTCCATGACCCGTTCTCCTGCTCGACGACTGCGGACGTAGACATTACAGTCATCTGCATAACGGGCGAATCGGTGCCCTCGGCGCATAAGTTCCTTGTCCAGGTCATCCAGCATAATGTTCGCCAGTAGCGGACTCAGCGGTCCGCCTTGCGGAACACCCTCGTCTGTTGTTACGCAGACTCCGTTGCACATGACACCGGCTTCTAGATATCGCCTAATGAGCCGTAACACTCGTTTGTCCTTAACTTTTCGGGCCACTCTTGCCATCAGCATGCCGTGGTTTACTCGGTCAAAGAATTGAGCAAGGTCGAGGTCTACAACCCAGCGATATCCTTGGGCGATGTAGCTTTGTGCCTGTTTCACTGCCTGGTGAGCACTATATCCTGGTCGGAACCCGTAGCTGTACGGTGAGAATTCTGGGTCGAAGATGGGTGTGAGCACTTGCAGAAGGGCCTGTTGAATCAGGCGGTCAAGCACCGCTGGTATCCCCAACATCCGTTTGCCACCGTCTGGTTTCGGGATTTCGACTCGACGTACGGGCATCGGTTGGTAGGTTCCACGAAGGAGTTCGTCACGGATGCGCGTCCAGTTGTCCATCAGGAAGGGTCGAAGGGATTTTATCTCCATTCCATCGACGCCTGCCGCACCCTTGTTCTTCTCCACACGGCGCAGGGCCGAGAGCAGGTTCTCCCGCTCTACTACCTGTTCCATCAGGTTCGTACAATTCGCTTCGCGGGTTGGTTCGTTGGGTCGTACCGGAGAGAAACTCGGCGCTTCCTCGGTCCCCCGTGGATTCACCACTTCCTCCCGAGGATAGCTCCCTTTCGGGATATTCGGCTGTCTTTGCTTCTCTCTCGAACTTGCCATGAACAACCCTCACAATCATGTTCGGTCCTTCCCTGCTCTGGCGTCCCTTTGCAGGTACTATGACCTCTGCTGACTCCTGCCCGTTCAGCGCCACCTTTCGATGGCGGTTACCAGCTTTGCTGGCGTTCCAGGCAGGCCTCCCCGGGTAAGAGCGTTGTCTTTCCCTCCATATACCCACTCCATTTACTCTCGACAGCCTTCGGTAGTAAGGGCTTTGTCTTGGTGTGCAGACTCACCCAACTGTCGTTAGCCTCAATTGGAGTTCGTGACCCTTGGGCCGGAGGTTTGCCGCCGCCTTCCTTCAGATTCGACCTCGCGGTCGACACCCTAATACGTTAACATCAATAATTGGAAGGAGAGTTCTGGGGAAAAGCCTGGACACCCCGGGATTCGATCCCTTAGCCAAGACATGCTTTCCCCAGAATGCAAGATTAAACAGTCGATAGAGGGTTGTGCTTCGAGCACCTTTGTATTAGGCCACTGCTAATCTTTGCAATTTGGGAGAGGAAACGGTGTCATGTACTTCGTAGGTATTGATTGGGCAGATCAAAAACACACGTTTGTTGTTACGAACGACTACGCCGAAGAATTAGCTGCATTCGAAGTTCCCCATTCATTTGCCGGACTGATGGAGTTTAAGGAGAGGCTAGCGTCAATCGGAATTACACCTTCAGAGGCAGCTTGCTTCATCGAGACTAGTAGGGGTCTGCTTGTTAGTTTTCTATTGGAGCATGGATTTGTCGTGTATCCTTTAAATCCAAAGGTTGTGGACAAACATCGGAAACCATCTGGGGCCAAAACAGACTTCATCGATGCACGGTTACTTGCGGATATTGGGCGTAAAGATTATTTAGCTATGACTCCATTACAGCCTTCGAACGAGTTAATTCAGGAACTTAGGCTCCTTACTCGTGATCAAGAGGGACTCATCAACTCTCAGACCCGTTTGTCCAATCAGCTAATAGCTTGCCTTAAAGAATATTACCCGGCCGCCTTACAGTTCTTCAGCCGTATAGGTCAACTATGTACTTTGAAGTTTTTACAAGCGTATCCTTCTATAGAATCCGTAAGAAATACAACTGAGGAAGAGCTAACAGAGGTTCTCAGAACACTTAGGCACAAGAATCCAGAAAGAAAGGCACGAGAAATCTTAAAAATAGCCCGTTTACCACAAATCCATGCACCTAGTCCAATCGAGAATGCAAAGTCCAGGCTCATGCGAGCCCTGACTAGGCAGCTAATAGTGCTTATTGAGGAAATCACGCTATATGAAAAGGACATCCAGACCCTGTTCAGGCAGCATAAGGACTCCCGTATATTCCGAAGCCTACCCGGTGCTGGCAAGCGACTCGCTCCCAAAATACTCGCGGAATGGGGCGATAATCGTAACCAATATGCGTCGGTCAATAGTATACAAGCCCTTGCAGGAACATCCCCAGTTGCCTTCCAAAGCGGTAAATACGTTAAAGCTCGCAGACGGACATCCTGCGTTAAACCGTTTCGAAATGCAATCCATGAGTTTGCTTGGTGTTCGGTGCGATGGGAACCGTGGGCACGAGAATACTACTACCGCAAACGCAAAGAAGGAAAAACCCATCATGTCGCTATTCGATCCTTGGCTAACAACTGGGTCCGGATTATCTTTGCCATGTGGAAAACGGGGACAACGTATAATTCGACAGTATTCCGTGAAGCTCAAGCAAAACATTACCAAAATATAGCATAACGACATGTCTCATTTCAAAAGGAGACCCGATTGTTTTTTTATTTAAACGAAAGAACATACGTTCTGTATTGACATAGAGGGTCTTGGCTTAAGCTAATGGTTACTGCTACCTTCACCATTCCGGACTTTCACCGTATAGACAACGCCCATGCCGGGCGCACAAAGCAAACGAACCACCTGCACCGGTGGTTCGTATCACATAGAAATATTTTACAAACATACGAAAAGGCCTACTTTGGTAACAGAGTGTCAGTATCGATTATCGCCAGTGAAACCCAAGACCCCCACGTTCCACGTACGAGTACCCAACGCTGTAACCGGTGTAATTCCCCCAGCCCTGGGCTTGCCAATGTCCCCAAGCCCGGTGTGACATGCGATTGCGACCGTATCCCGTATTCGTACTCAAAGTGGCTGTGGTGAACGACTCACCATTTGATGCTAAGGCAGAAGGAACAATCAGTACGCGGCCAGTATCCGATACCAGTGCCACCGGCTGGACATCATTCTCAGCATTGTTCAGCGCATGTCCGTCTACTAAAGTCGAGTTAAATTGTACCTCACCGGTATTCGCCAACGGGTACAGGTTGCCATTGTCGTCCGAGGGATCTTCGCTGATCCACTCCGCTGACGTTCCGATGTTCTGCGCGTACGTGGCGTTCAGCTGTACTGGAATCGTTTTGGTCAGCGTTTGCCCAGTCGGCGTATGCGCGGTGAACGCAATGTTCCAGGTTGAACCCCATGCTTTTGATATACTTGCATGTATGGTCGATCCAAACGGAACCGTCATCAGTTCCTGCGCTGCAGAGGGCAGCTTCTCCCAGAAGACTTCTGCCATGGGCTGACCGTTTTCAAACTGCTCCAGCGTTCCCATTTGCAACAAGTCCTGGGAGGACACACCTCCGAGACCTATCCACTGCGCGGCAATCGCTTGCGAGTTGCCCGTAATGTTAGGTACTGTCCAACTGCCAGACACGCTGGTGTACCTGTGGCTGGACGACTTTGGCGACACAATGTAGCCGGCCCAATTTCCAGAGCTCTGGGTATCTTGCGGTACGGTCAGGCTGACGTTTTGCACAGGCGTAGTCGAAGACTGAGGTGCAGTCCTTCCCGTCGGAGTGAACGAAGAGGTGGATGTCGGAACTTGTTCGACATCGACTTGTCTATGCCAACTGTTTGTAGATAACTTATATGTTGTCGATGTCTCGTTATCATTGACCTGAGTTGTCGAAAGTCCGTGCAGAAGCGAATACCCGCCAATTCCCATGCATAGCAAAAGTCCTGCAGCCTGGGGTGTGGTCAACTTTCTCATAACCTGACCTCCCTACGATGTTTGCTATGGTTGCTATGAACAGATTTTATCACTTTTACTATTGATTCTCGCACACCGTTTTGAAGGCGTTGTGTAGATCATGTGGAGAAAATGTGGACGCGTCGTTTGGTAGACTATCCATGATGAAAGTAAGATGAGGTAGACCTGGTCGCAGATGCCGACCGTCTAGGCCGACGAAGTCCCCGGAGCCCAGTGGGCACTCGGAGTCGCAAAGCGAGGGGTCTCGTCCACAGTGTGGATCGTATAGACCCACGAAGCGAGGAGGAAAACGATGTTTCAGACGTACGTTGAAGTAGAAGAAGCAATGAACAACCTTGTACAAGAGGAATTTATCAACGGGGCGTTTCTCACCCATTTGCGCAATGGACGCTACAATATGCGGCAGATTCAGTATTTTGCAGTGCAATATTCGTACTACAGCCGACACTTCCCCCGCGTGCTGGGTGCAGCCATCTCTGCGATGGCCCCACTGGACACATGGTGGGTTCCACTGGCCGACAACCTATGGGACGAGGCGGGGCGCGGAGCACCCGGCAAGTCTCACGAGCAATTGTACAAGACCTTCCTTTTGTCCGTGTATCCAGATGTTGAATTGGATAGCTACGGCATGCCTCGCGAACCGATGTCTTCAGCCGTAGGCGACGCGATACAAACGTTCATTGACTTTTTCCGGGCGGCAACGCCACTTGAGGCCATGTCTGCGGTCGGGCTGGGCTCAGAGATGTTTGCAGGGACCGTCATGGGTGCAATTGCTGATGGATTGAAGCATCCAGCGTATCAAGAACGGCCGCTCAACCTTCTGTTCTGGGAGGTTCACGCCGACGAACACGAACCTCACCACTACCAGCTTTGCAAAGACATTCTCGTTCAGTTCACCGAGCCGAAGGACTTAGACACCATGTATTCAGTCGGCGCGCAAATCGCAAAATCAGAAGCACAAATGTACGCCCGCCTGCACGACGAAATGCTGAGCTTATCCTAACCAATCGCAATACCAAGGGTAAGGAATGTCCGAGTCGCACAATCCCCACTTTGAGTGGCACGTTGTGTCATCACTAGCATTCGCTCAAAGAGAGGAGGGATATCTTTCCGTAAACCTTCCATTGAACCACGAAGGAAGCGTTTGAAACGAATGCCATTACAGATGTAATTTGGGTTGGAACTGAAGCCCACATGGATGAGCAAGTACCTCACGGCCAAACAACGGAAAACCATTCTGAGACAAACATGCGCCATCCTGTATCAGAACAGGAGTCGGGAGTCGTCGGGCGACGAGCCGTGTGCGGGTGGTTCATCCGCCTCGTGCATGACACCGTCGTTACACCACGATGAACGAAACCCCTATGACCATACAAAGGACGTACACGTACGTCATCCAGGTGATACGTTCCAATCCACGGAAAAACACACTGGAGATGAGGACCACGAGTACGGGCTGCAGGCCGACAAGAACCGCCACCGTGGACACCGGCGCCGTCTGCGAAGCAGTAAAAAAGAGCTGTACGGCTGCAGAGGACATCACACCAGCTGCAAGCAAGTACAAACTGCGACTCTTCAAGTAGAAGGACGCGTACTGTCTGAACTTTCCTGACCAGATGAGATATACGATGTAATACAAGAGCGCAAATACCACTTCAAGCGTGGCCCCAAGCACCGGTGGAAGTGTACTGGTCACAGCGAGTTTACGCATAATATGCCCAGTTCCTTGCAATCCCGCGGCTGCGAAGGCCAGTGCAAGTCCACGGGTGGTCACACCCCGGATGATAGATTCGTCCTCGGTTCGTATGCGCTCCAACGTGAGCAGAAGAATACTTCCTGCCAACAGGCCAAAACCTATCCAATCCCTCTTATGGGGAATTTCACCCAGCCAGAGCACCGCCACCAACACCGTTATGGCAGGAGCCAACGACTTGATCACAACTCCGCGTGTGGCTCCCAGTTGGCCAATGGCAGCGTACAGGCAGAACCGTCCGAGAAACGTCGCAAACAATGCACTGGTAGCACAATAAAGGACGGGCGCGAAGCCCATGCTGCTTAGCCGATGCAGCTCATTGGCCGACGAAGCCGAGGCGTAATGCAACCCCAAGGCCGCAGTCAAAGTCACGGAACTTACGCCAAGCACCGGAAGCAGTCCGTCGTCGATAGTCTCGGCATCCGATTGAGCCTTGTGGAGGAATATGTAAGTCAACGAGTAGCAGAGCGCACACAGAAGCGCAATCACTTCCCCAGGCATGAGCATCCTCCTTTGGACAATCCGTTCATAACAATCTATGACGGGCTGTCCTCAGTTAGACGCCAGTCTTACGTGTTTCGTAAAAAAACAGCTGGGTTGGGCACTCCCCACAATCACGGCTGGTTTTCTCACAGATATACACATCACTTTACATTGCATGCGTGTCTAAAAATCCCAAGACCTCGTCCTTGGTGGGTACGGACGTTTGCGCACCAGGCTTCGTTACAGCCAGTGCTGCGGCCGCCGACGCATATTGCAATGACCACGCAATATCCCCAGTCTTTGAGTGCTCAGCAGTGAAGGCTCCTACAAATGTGTCTCCAGCGGCCGTCGTATCCACAACCGGTACAGAAAAGGCCGATTGACACACGAGGAACAACCCGTTTCTCCTGAAGGTTTCCTGCCCAACCTTGACGGAACGATCAGAGACGCCTTGTGTGAATGGCGAGACACGCATCCCATAAACGGAGCCTTGGCCGCCCAAGGTGACCACAGCAGACTGAGCGCCTGCGTCCAGAAACACCTGGATCACACGAGCCACCCAGTCCACGACGTTCTCTGCGTGTCCAAGCGGGACACCGGATAACGCTTCGGCTTCTGTTTCATTGACCACTACAATGTCCACATCCCGGAGCCACTCCAACGTGACGCCGGTGACGGGTGCGGGATTAAAAACAACCTGCGCCCCGGCCTTCTTCGCCACCTGCATCGCGTGTAATGTCACGGCAGAAGGCACCTCATTCTGCACCACCAGTGTGCCGACCCCTTCAAGGACACCCGTACTTACTGCCGCGTCTACCTTGGCAACAGAGAGTTGGGCATTCGCCCCTCCCTCCACAATGATGGTGTTTTCACCGTGACCGTCCACAGTAATAAACGCCATCCCTGCTGGACCGGAATACCGTTCAATCCAAGACGTGTCAATCCCCTCCGCGGCAAGATGGTTCAACAGCGTCGCGGAAAACGTGTCGTCTCCGACTGCCGCCAACATGCGCACCGTGCCACCATTTCGAGCCACAGCCACAGCCTGGTTCGCACCTTTCCCGCCAGGGTTGTACGATAAGCCGAGGCCCGGAACCGTTTCACCTGGCTTCGGGTGAACACCCACCCGGTTCACCACATCCATATTGATACTTCCCGCTATCAGCGTGCATGTCATCCGTTAGCCCTCCCTTCGTCGTTTGGCGGATGTGCCACGTCAGACCTAATAGGATTAGAATCCCGTGACACCTCTCGGCACCACACCATAAAAAAGCCGCCCTGTGGGCGGTGGGTGAACACAGTTCAATCTTCAATGTGGTAAATCCAGTACGATTCCGTTCTCATGTACTCTTCGAATTGCTTTCGGGCTTCCGGGCTTTGCGCGGCTTCCCGTTCCCAGCGCGCCATCATGACTTCAGACTGAGAGCGATGCGCCTTGATAGCCGCCATCTTGATGTCTAGCACCGGCGTTACATCAAAGACCACATCCGGCGGCCCTAAGACCTCGTGCACATTGTCCACAATCGGTGAACAATGCAGGACAGGCCTCTGTTCTTTTGGCAATCTCTTGACCGCCAAAACCGTTGCAGCAGACATGGCATTATGATCCGGATGCACGCCATAACCAGGATAGTAGGTCATGATGACGGACGGATTTACCTCCTGAATGACCTCATAAATCCGGTCGGCCAGTTCTTCCGGATCTTCGAATTCAACCGTCTTATCGCGCAATCCGAGCAAGCGTAGATCTTGGATGCCAAGAATCGAACAGGCGTCGCGCAATTCCTTCTCGCGGATGCTGGGAAGCGTTTCACGGGTTGCAAAGAAAGGCTTCCCCATATTCCTTCCCATTTGGCCCAGGGTGCCGCAAATCAGTGTCACGGGAGTCCCCGCCCGGGTGTACAGGGCAATCGTACCTGCTTTGCCGAACGTCTCATCGTCCGGGTGCGGATACACGGCCAGCACGTGGCGTTCCATGTCTCATCCCTCCTGTCACATTGGGAACGGTTGCTCGCTCAACTCCAATGCCACCGCGAGCCGTCCCTCCGTGTCATGTCCAGCAAGCAGCAACCTGTCTTGTTCGTCAATTTCATAGTCCGTCAAACCTTCTGCGTAAATCCACCCGCTATCCATCTTCAAACCGACTCGATACGGACCGTCGCCGGTGACGAGACCCCGGTGAAACTTCACTTTTCCATTCCGTATGTACGCGCAGACCGCCATGGCACCTTGACGAGCTGCGTACGCCCCGTTGGTTGTCTCCAGGTGCAGATACACGTCCTTCCCGACGAAACGCTCTATCGCTTTCTGCACCTCGTCCTTCTCAATCGGGCCCATACTCACCCTCCTCCACCAAAGCCATTGTAAAGGACACAATTCTATCCATAGTATCCGCCATTACGTCGGTCTCGTGCAAGTTTGTCCACCTCTACGGAGACGCACACCAAGCGCGTACGCGATCTGTGCCCAGTCACTGAAGGACGGAGTATGCCATGGCCTTGCGTAGTGACATGCCACCTGATGAGCGCTCTCGAGGGTCCGAAGTTCCAGGGTTTCCTCGCGACAGCAACCGGTTGCAAACGGGCGACGCGGGTGGTACGCGCATCCCTGCCCGCCCAACGGAATGACTCCGCCCTCAGTAAACGCTAGAATGACGCTGATCAAAGCCCTGGTACAGATGCCACGGCTCCGCAAACAGACGCTTGGTTTCCCCCTGCTCAACAATCCGCCCCAGGTACAATGACATCCAACCCGCAGCCCAGTTACCGAACGTCCAATCCGCCGAGCCCCCCGGGGAAGGAGATCCCAACACCGTGTCGAACTTGTCAGTTTCATAACCTTCGTTCTTTTACTTGTTTCACTATGCACAACACCCAAAGCAGGGGTACCAAAGGAAGATCGAGATGAAACTATGGCGCGACATGCCGCAACGACTCGTTGAACACCTTCCCATTTGGAAGATTGTCTTCATTGTATTTCTGGCGTTCGACGTCGCCCTTTCAAGCATCCTGCCAGACTCCGTGCAGTCTTCAAACCCGGCTCCAGCTTTCATGATGTTCGTCGTGTTTGTGGCGTCTCTATTCCTGTTAACCCGGGATTTCATGCGGCGGATAAGCAGCGGCCACAATCAGCTCCACCCCGTGTCACCGCTCCCTTCATCCGTGGCCAAGTGGAAGTTTGCGATGTACCGTGTGTGTCTGCCCTTCACGCGATACATCGCGTTTTTCGTCATTTGGCTGGCGCTCTTCGTCGGGTTTTCAACGCTGATAGATCATCTTCTGCCATCCTTTTCATCCGACCAGAACATTGGCTTCTCCGACGTCAATATTTGGGGAGCCGCTGGTATTGCATTTCTCGGATGTCTCGAGGAATACTGGCGGTGGTCGATGATTATCACTGTGTTGCTGCTGGTCAAGTGGATATTTCGGAGGCAGTGGAAACATAGCAGGAGGTTCAGAAATGCTGCATTCGTTCTAGCCATCCTCATCAGTTCACTCGTATTCGGGCTGGCTCATTACCAGGAATTCTCGCACTACAAGTCATTGTCTTACATCGTCCTTGGCACAATGGGGCTGCTGTTAGCACTGGCGGCTATCATCACTCGGAGATTTCTGGTAGCTGTGGCCCTACACTACGTGTACGACCTGTTGGCCATCAGCAACGGGTTTGACTTCGGGCAAATCTACTTGTTGATCGTCGGAGCCATCCTAGCGATTTTGGTGTTTCCCACGTTTGGTTTGTTGTTGTGGAGCGTACGACCAGCACTGCGCGGGTGGCAAATGGCGGCGCCCAGCACGCATGAATATCAGTAGCCATCATCTTAGGACGCCCTGCTCGACCGGCCTGCGTCGTTGTGCGTCAGTTTGAACGTGAGAAGCCAAATGCCGACAGTCATGCCCAGGAGCAAGAACGGCAGCAAACACACCGCATCGTACAGATTGGAAGTACCAGCCATTGTTCCTGGCGGCAATAACTCCAACACAGGGATAAAAGGGTGCAGCCAAAACTCGAGTGCCCCGGGTGCCCAGCGGCCGGCGCTCGGCGCCCAAAGCGAGCATAGGCTCACCCCCGCCATGATGATGCCTGGCAAGTTCAATAATACCGACGCCGACGCGGCCCACCGCATCGGCAATCCGCGCCGAGCTGACTGGACGAAGAGCAATACCACGTACGCAAGCCACATAGAGACGAGCACTCGTTGCCAGACCACATAGTCAATCGCCAGGAATGACAAAATCAGAAGCATGAGGTATGTCAAACACAGTCGGGCGGTCACAACACATTCCCTCCTACGCTTTGCGAAACGGACCATTTGGCCACCCACGCCAACGCCGCGCTCTGCGCGAGTTGTTCAGGTAAAATCCAGGTCTGTGCCGGAGACAGTTTCACGCCAGCTCTGCCATACAACTGCCAAATGAGTTTGCTACAGTATTGGCTGCGGGTGTCGGTGAGGCCAGAAAACGGATCGTACGGCTTTCCGACTTCAGCCAGGGCCCAGTGTGCCACCTGTTCACGCCTCTCTGCAGGCATCTTTGCCCGTAGCACCGCCACTTCAGCGTACTTTTGATACGCCTCAACACGCCGTAACTGTGTGCCTCGCTCAAAGTCGTAGGCATCCACCACTTGCCCATCTCCGACGTACAACACAGCGTGCGTCCAATACCCATAACCACCGAAGGGATTGTGACACAGCAAAATATCCCCAGGTTCGAGAATGCTGAAATCGGCCCTGAATCGACTCCCTGGAAAAACGCCCGTTAAGTGGCCGTGTGCGAGTTCGGCGGCCGTCGCCTCCATCAGCTTCAGGCTGTCGTGTCGCAGAATCTCACTATGCCAGGACAGAGACGCGACCGTCATCAGCATCCCTGCCACGCCCGCCATCTGAAACCACTTGTGATGCATGTGACAACCCCATTTAACCTACGACTCAGCCCGTGCGCCGTTACCCGGAGTGTGTGCCTTTTCCCACGTGACCATGCGCGCAAATCATAGATGGAATTGTAGATGGCGGTATACAGGCCCGACGTTGACGACTAAGATGAAAGTACAAGGAGGTGGTTGGATGATCCGCACGAGGTTCATACGCGCGTTTTACCAACACCGCGTTGCCTCCGCAGGGATTCTTGGCGCTGTGGTCGTCATTCTGCTTGGCGTCGGCGCCCTTGTGTTGAATATCTCCCGTCCTTCAGCGCGAACGTCCAGTTGGCTGGCACCAACGGTTTGGGTCGTCGCTTTCCTGCTTGTCGCTTCTGTTTATAGCGTATTTCGCAAACTTCACGAACGTCTCACGCATAGAATAGGGTGGTGGCTGTTCAACGCCGGTTGTGTTTGGTTTGGCGCGTTTATCGCTCGAAACCCAGCAACCACACATTTTGGACATGTTGAGATCCCCGTCTTGCTGGCGGTTCCGTTCTACATCATTCTCTGCTTGGCCATGGGCAAAATTCTCGTGTCTATCGTGTCACTCCCGCTCATTCAGGGATTGTTGCCAGATTCCCTGAAAACGTACGACGTTGGCCTGCAAAAGCAAGAGCAACTGCTGCACGATGCATGGCGCAGTGAGGCCCGCTTCGCGCAGGCGTTGATTGAGGTACACCGCGAAGAGTCGCGTCACGTGCTGCGGCAATTCCGCATCCAGTACCCTAACGACGAAGATTTTGTGTACCACGCGCTGATGTCCATGGTGGGCGCGCTGTATTATAAATTCGAAGACTATTCAGATATGTATTTCACTTCTGTCGAAGACGTGTTCGATCCGGTCTACGACCAACTGGAACCCCACGCCTACGCCCTCACGCTGAAGGCCGTAGACGGCGAAGACGGTCTCTACTGGGCAGACCTCGAGCAAGGCTCATGCGCCATCGCTTACCGATTGGAAGCGCTCGGCCACGCCTATGTGGTGACCAGCTTCTTCCGGGATAGGATCATCAGCCCGTCGGAGTACGAACACTTCTGGCAGGTCTGCCTCGCTATGTTTGAAGATCAGACAATTGTGCAACGCGAATTGGCCATCGCCTATCACGCGTATTTACAAGGTGTGCTATCATAGACCGAGGAAGGAGGCACGATGGGTTGTTAATCGTAAAAGACAAAGATTCCAAAGCCGCCGACGCCATTGTCAAGGCGGTCCAAGGTAAGGTACGCGAAGTCAACACGTCCCCTTCTCAAAGTTACAAAGACTACGTCAAAGCGATGCTCAACGCGGCTCGCGCGTAATGTTGGCCCACGGACAAGCATAACCGGTCGCCTTCATCATACACATGAGATTTGGGGGTGACGTTGTGCTTCACTTCAAGCGAGCGCCTGATGCATTTGCACAGCGAGTCTTGGCCGAGCAGAAACGCCGCCTGTCTCGCGACTGTCCTGCTCCACCCAGCAAGGCGCAGGTGGATGCACTTCGGGAATACATACGGCAGTTTAGCCTCGACAAGCGATAGCGTTTCGAGCCATCATTACGTGGCGCGTTATGCCGACTGACCTTGCTCACGTGACAAACGAAACACTCTGTGCCCCATGAAATGGACACAGAGTGTCTTTTCAAAGTCCGACCTGAATACGTTAAGCCGTGTTGATGTCGACGATGCCCCAACCCCACTACAGCGATTGACGAGCGCCGTCTGCAACGGTGGATGACTGTCTTAGATCCACCACTTTCTCCTCGGTCAAAATGCCCGTCAGCTCGCCCACCGATAACGTCTCCGGATAAGCTGCTTCGTTGTGTAAGATGAGGTCCAGTCCCAACAGTTCTTCCTCCCGAGTGACGCGAAAGCCCATCAGGACATCAACCAATTTAATGAGAATGTACGTGCCCACGCCGGAAAATACCCACGTGACCGCAATCCCTGCGAGCTGCACCAAGACCTGTTGGGGATGTCCGGCAAACAGGCCGTTGCCTCCTGCTGAATTCACAGCGGTTGTTGCAAACAACCCCGTGGCCAGCGCACCCCATGTGCCACCGATACCGTGACCTCCAAATGCGTCCAGTGCGTCGTCATAGCCCAGTTTCGCCTTCATGAACGTGGATGCGAGGTAGCATAACACGCCTCCTAGAAAACCGATGACGATGGACGCCCCAGGTGTAACAAAACCAGCGGCTGGTGTAATAGCCACCAGTCCAGCGACCGCGCCCGCACAGGCTCCCACCAGCGTTACGTGCCCTGTGCGAATGCGTTCCACCAGCATCCACCCCAGCGCGGCAGCAGCCGTAGCCGTATTGGTGGTGAGGAAGGCAACCGCAGCCAGGCCATTTGCACCCAAGGAGCTCCCTGCGTTAAATCCAAACCAACCGAACCACAAGAGCGTTGTTCCTAAGAGTACCAGTGGAACGTTGTGTGCTCGAATGGCCCCGGTCCCGTGCTCCGCGCGTTTTCCCATGTAAAGTGCTGCGACTAGCCCCGCGACACCGGAGCTGATGTGAACTACGGTTCCACCCGCGAAGTCCAGGACGCCTAGGTTGTGCAGCCATCCACCGGCGCCCCAGACCCAGTGTGCGAGGGGATCGTAAATGAACGTCGCCCACAACACGGTGAACAGCAGAAACGAGGAGAACTTTACACGCTCCGCCAATCCGCCAATGATCAGAGCGGGCGTAATGATGGCAAACATCAGCTGGAATATGCCAAACACCATGCTTGGAATGGTGCCACTGTAGTTGGAGTTCGGAGCAGCACCTACTCCATGAAACAAAACATTCTGCAATCCACCAATGACATGACCTATATCAGGTCCGAAAGCAAGACTGTAGCCGAACAACACCCATTGTAACGACACAATTAAGATGACCGCAAATGCTTGGAACATAGTGGTGATGACGTTTTTCTTGCGTACCAGTCCCCCGTAAAAGAACGCGACACCGGGCGTCATGATGAGGACAAGGGCAGAACTGACGAGCACCCAAGCTGTGTCCGCTCCACTCACAGCCGGAGTTGATGTGTTAGCAAATATGACATTTGGAATACATGAAACCAAGAAAGCTACTACCGCGGCCACCCCAAATCCACGCTTTAATGCATTCATTCTGTTCCCTCCCGCGATTATTCGGAATATTTGTTTACACAATACGCGAGAAAGGGCGGATCGGTCAACGGATTATGTTAGTTATCTTTACATAGATATCAGGAAAATTTTTGGAAAGCGCTGTCATTTAGCGTGATCGAAGAAGGGATCTGCGTCGATGGTTGCCGTACGACAAACAAGGGGCTGCCCTATAGCAGCCCCTTGTTCGTTTCGCGCCCGATAGCCAGTCTTTATCCTTGCATCACAGCGCTTTGCTTCATCTCCCTGCGATGTGTACGCAAGTGCAGTAATTCGTAAACCAGCGGCACAATGCACAAGGTCAAGATGGTCGACGTGACCAAACCGCCGATGACGACGACTGCAAGTCCTTGCGAGATAAGAACCGATTCTGATGCACCTGCCGCCAAAGGAATCAGTGCGCAGATGGTAGCGATTGCCGTCATCAAAATCGGACGAAGTCGCGTCGTTCCTGCTTCCAACAACGCCTCGCGCACACTCAATCCAAGTTGGCGTTGTTGCTCAACCCGATGAATCAAAACGATGGCGTTGGTGACGACGATACCCATCAACATCAAAATTCCAATGAGCGAAGACACGCTGAGCGGAACCTGAGCGATAAAGGTACCAAAGAAAGCCCCAATCAAAGCGACTGGCATGGAGAACAGAATCGCAAAAGGCGCCGACCATTCTCCGAACAACACGAGCATCACAATGTACACGATGCCAACCGCCACAAGAATCGCCTCGATGAGTTGGGTGAAACTCTGACTTTGCTGCATCGCGGAGGACGATTGTTCGACTTGGACGCCAGAGGGCAGGTTTAGCGACTTGATGGTTTTCATTGCGCTCATCAAGGTCTTGTTAGTGTTCTGCGTCGTGTAATCCGCCGTGATCTCGGCATACGGCTGGCCATTTTCGTGCAAAATGGACGTCGGAGTTTGAACACTGTTTACGCTGGCGACATCGCCGATCGTGATGGTTTGACCCGTCGATGTGCTAATCGGAAGCTGACGGATTGCGGACAAATCGTTCAAGTCAGTAGCACTCTTGAGTGTCACGTTCAAGTTGTACGTTTGCCCATTCAAGTTCACGGTGCCGATGTTTTGTTGCGACATGTAGTCGCGCACTTCACTGGCAATTTCTTGTGCTGTCAGGCCGTACTTTGCTGCGTCTGTTGAATTTGGGACAATGCTTATTTCAGGTTGCGTCTGGGACAAATTGCTTTGTACATTCGCCAATCCCGGGAAGTTCTTCAAACGATCCGAAATTTGTGTTGCGGCTTGCTGAATTGCAGCATCGCTTGAGCCGGTAACGACGATGTCAAACGTAGTGCCACCGCCTCCCGTCATCTGTCCTTTCACCTGAATTGTTGTGCCACCGGCTGCCAGGTTTGCGGTTTGCTTGCGTACTTGTGCCAAGAATTCGTTGACATCTGTTGTTGGCTTCAGCGCGATGTTGAGTTGCGCCACGTTGGTTCCTGATGGACCGGACTCAAATCCATTTGAGTCACTGCCCACAGATGTGTTGATCTGTTGAATCTGTGATGCATCCTGTTTCAGTACTTGCTCAACTTGTTTTGCCTTCGAATCCGTGACATTCAGCGGCGTTCCGACCGGCATGGTTATGGAGACGGTTGCCATTTGTTGCATGGAGTTCTGGATGAAGGTACTCCCGACGAACGGCAGCACTGCAAGGGAAGCCACGAATGCAACGGTTGTACCGAGAATCACCCACACTTTGTGGTTCAAGCACCAATTGAGAATTGACTGGTACCGTTTCTGCCACGGACGTTGTGCCACAGTTGCGGCTACGAAATGGTTACCGGAAAGCTCCGATGAGCTTGTGGAACCCTCCACAAGGCTCGGATGAAGTGCCCCATCGGTGTCATCTTCACCATTCAACCAATCATACACTGTGCCCTTTAGAGGTTTATGAACGACAAACAACCATGCGAGCATCGGCACAACGGTCAAGGCAACGATGAGTGAAGAAGCCAACGAGCAAACCACTGTCAGCGCGAATGGGAAAAAGATCTTCCCTACGATGCCACCCACCATGCCCAGCGGCAGGAACACGGCAATCGTCGCCAAAGTGGAAGACAAAATCGCTTTTCCAACTTCGGATGTTCCGTATAGCACTAACTTCTTACCGTACCCTAAGCCGTTTTTCCAAGCCCGATAGATGTTTTCAATCACGACGATGCTATCGTCCACGACACGTCCGGTCGCTACCGCAAGCCCACCAAGCGTCATGATGTTGAGCGTGATACCGAATCGGCTCAGTAATATGATGGATGTCAGGATGGAAATTGGGATCGACACAATAGCAACAAGCGTTGTCAACGCATTCCTAAGAAACAGCAGGATGACAAGCACTGCGAAAATGGCACCTAAAATGGCCTCACGTAGCACCCCGTTCACTGACGCCTTGATCATTTGCGAGGAATCAAACAGCGGGACGATGTGAACGCCACTGGGTAACTCGTTCTTTAAAGAAGCGAGTTCCTTGTTGACGGCTTGTACCACCGCCACTGTGTTTGCATCCTCCGTTTTGGTAACAGTAACCAAAATACTAGGCTGTCCGTTCGTACGATTGATAGAACTGTCAACCGGCGGTTGCATGGACACTGTCGCAATATCGGAAAGCGGAATGGTCTGTAGCGTGGACGACTGTGTACTTGTGGTACTGGTCGTCGTCGACGGTTGCACTGTGGGTTTCCGCGCTGAGGACATCGAATCAGACGATGCTAGCATCTTCGACTCCAGTTGGGTTAATTGCTGTTGAAGCTGCTTTTGCGCGCCTTCCAGAGCACGAATTTCATTTTCTAATTTTTCAATAGCTTGTTGATTTTGTTTCTGCTGAGGCATCGCCATTTGTTGATTTAAAGCAAGCTCTGCGCCGAAAATCTGCCCTTGGATCTGCTGCAAAGACATCAGAAGCTTATTCTCTGCCTGAACAACACCCAAGCTTTGACCGAGCTGACCAACGCCCTGCGCCACTTGCCCAATGGATTGCCCCATTCGACTTAAACTATTTCCGAGCGCCTTTTGCATGCTCGCTGCCGGATTGGACGGTATACCAATTTGGAGATTCCGAATGTCATCCAGCGACTTGATGGTCGCATTCAATTGAACTGGCTGTTCCTTGCCTTGCGCTGTCACTGTTCCAAGCGGCGTTGATGCATTGTCGCTTTGCAAGTCCTGCAACACCTGTTGCAACGTCAAATTGTATTGAGTGAGTTTGGCTGGGTCGAACTGAATGACGACGTTATCTGGATCCGCGCCTGCTGCACTCACGGTCGCTACACCGGAGATGCCCTGCAGCGAAGGAATTACTGTGTTATTCACTACGTTTTTCAGTTGTTCGCTCGACAATTTGGTTGACGAGACGGTGAACTCCAGTACAGGCGTATTGCTAAACGAGAAAGACTGCACGGTTGGTTTCCCTGCCGTCGTTGGCAACTGGACCTGATTCAATAATTGTTCCACGTTTTGTTCAACGGAGTTCAGATCCGCATTCATGTCGAGTTGAAGCTCGATTTGTGATACGTTCGCGACGGACGTAGACGTGATAGTCTGTACGTGCTGTGCACCGTTCAGCGCCTTTTCAATCGGTGTCGTGACGTCCGTTGCAACCTGGCTCGGTGACGCACCAGGATAGGTCGTCATGATAGATATGATAGGAATAGACATGTCTGGCATAAGCTCTTCGTTCAATCCAAAGGCCGACAAAATACCACCGATTGCGACGAGTAGAACGAGAATAACTATCGCAACCGGATTGCGTAAAGAAAATTGGGTTAAAAAGCGCATGCTTCGCGAGACACCCTTTCCCTTTATTAGATGTTGTATAAGGTCAGCGGAATCTGCCTAACTGAAATCCTAACGGATGATTATCAAGAATTTATAAAGACAACACGTTTTATTGGGTTATCTCGATAATCGTGAATCGAACGTATGCCCCGCCTTCCGGATTATTTCCAGCAGTAATGGTTCCCCCGTGCTTCTCAACCAGGGTTTTGGCCGTGTAAAGTCCAAGTCCGCTGTGTCCAATCTCAGAACGAGAGGCATCCCCTTGGTAAAACCGGTCAAACATGTGCTCAAGGTCTGTTTTCGAAAATCCCTTCCCTGTATCAGAAATCTCAACTGTCACCGTATGCTCGGCGATTTCTATGCGGATTGTAATCACTCCATCCGGAGGCGTGAAGCGAATACTGTTCGAAGCAATATTGTCGAGAACCTGGGAAATACGTTCCGGATCAATGGCCATAGTCGTTGCCTCGTGGCGATAATCTGCGATATGAACGTTTAGCTTTATGCTCGCCCTGGATGTGAGAAGTTCAAAATCCCTTGTCCACTCTATTAAATAGTTACGTACATCGACTGGAATGGGATTCAAAGAAAAATCCGGCTTTTCGACCTCCGTTACTTTTTGCATGTCTTCGATGAGCTGTATGACTCGCTTGGTGTTGTGCATGACGGTCTGCAAGTATCGTTCGAGTCGTTCTGGGCGCTTCATCGCTCCGTCCAACAAACTTTCAACATGTCCTTGAATAATGGTTAATGGCGTACGTAGATCATGTGAGATGGAAGCAATCATATGTCTCCTCTCTTCTTCCATCTGCCACTGCCGAACCAAGGAATCCTTTAATGCTGCACGCATGTTTTCAAAGGCGACCAATACCTGCCTAATTTCGTTGGGTCCTGTCGGTTCAATCTCAAAATCAAGATCCTGCTGTTGAATCCTTTGCGCACCCTTCATCAAAACCTGTAGTGGCTTATTGATTCTTTTCCCAAACCACTTTGCAAATACATAACTAAACAGACAAAAGTACAAAAATGGAAGGAGCGGAATCAGGAACGAAAAAAAGCTCATCCATCCTTGCACTGAGGGACGAGTCGGAAATCCATTGACCGTGTACCGAACAATGAGCGCTCCGTGCAAACCGCCATTGTGGTCAAATACAGGAAGGTACCGAGTGATGGTGAACTGCAGAATATAGAACAATCGTCCATGAATTTCCGTTGTATTCATTCGTTGAACCAAATCGATTCGACTGTGTAATATCGGCGTCTGAATCGACCCATAAAGAATTTGTCCTTGGTCATTGACCACTTGATAAGGCAAGCCGTGTAACACTCGTTCCAAATTTCGTTTGTCGGATACATTTAGAAGTTGCACGCCTTGTTGTGCGGTAAACTGAGAGATTTGCCGTTCGAGATCATGGTAAGAAGAGCCTGTGAGTCTCCCCCATAACATCATTCCGCCAAAGGTCAACACGGTAGCCAGCCAACTCGACAACAAAATCAAAAGCAGTGTTACAATCACCTGTCCTTTAAGTGACAGACGCTCCACTCGTTTCATCTTTCCCACTTGTAGCCTACCCCCCAAACTGTGGATATCCACTGTGCTTCGGGGGCGTGTGAAGAAAGTTTAGCCCGGATGTTTTTAATATGTTCGGCAACCGTTGAAATGTCCCCATGCGCCTCAAGGCCCCAGATTTTGTCATATATCTGCTCTTTGGAGAAGACTTGCCCAGGATGCATCGCCAACAGTCGCACGATATCGAATTCCTTTGGCGTCATGGAAACGGGTTGATTCTTTATGGTAACTTCTCGGTCCTTTATCGAAATGGCAAGACTGCCGAATTGAAGCAACGACTCCGGTAACGAACGGACGCGTGCCTCCCTTCGCAAATGTGCATGTACCCTCGCCTTCAGTTCTTTCAAGCTAAACGGTTTCACCAAATAGTCGTCGCCACCAACAGCGAGTCCGTGAATACGATCCGTTTCAGCGTGTCTTGCACTTAGAAACACGATAGGACAGGAAACGATATCGCGAATGGCTTGACACACTTCGTATCCGTCGGGTCCCGGCATCATGACATCCAACAAAATCAGGTCGGGGTGTTGCTTCGCCATTTCAATCGCCTGATGTCCGTCGTAGGCGGTCAAAACGGTATACCCCTCATCGAGAAAACCTTCTTTAATGAAAGACACAATGTCACGTTCATCATCTGCAACCAAAAGCTTAGGCACCATCCATCATCCTACTTTCAACGTTCAAACGCGTTGTCGTTGTTTTCAAAAGTGTTTCCATAAAACACATCGATGGTTATCGTACCGCAAATTTATCAAGAAATTATAAACACGTTGACCCGTGCCCCCGTACTCTCCCTCTAAATGCAAAAAAACGCGGCGCTCGATGCCGCGTTTTGTATATTCATACCCTTGGTAGTCTTATCCTAAATGAACATTCGTGCCGGTTAGCAATATAACTTTGCATTTTACAAAGCCTTTTGGTGCCTATCTGGGCTAAACTTGCTCTAGACAACAGTACGGGGCATTACTGGGTCAACATTGCAAATTGGCTTGTAGAACGGGGCATTGAAGTCGTTCTCGTGAATCCGATGACGACAAAGCGTAACAAGGAAAACCAGGACAACTCGCCATCGAAAAATGATCCGAAAGACGCCCTTGTCATTGCCGATGTTGTCAGTCGCGGATTTTATACCACGACGTAGTTCATCGGCATACAAACGATGTTCTGAACAACGGTACTCATGTGCGTGGGTCTCGTCAAAGTGCCAGATCAACAGATGCATATTGTGTATAGATTGGTGTCGACGTAAAATCAGCATAAAACATCTGGTTTTGTTATTGATAAGCTGGAAGAGGACTGGTGGACAATTTATCAGAATAAACTGTTTCAAATAGGACTTTGCATGCTATATCTAATCATGATATCATGTCAATTTCTCAATGGAACGGTTTAACTTGGTAGCCCGTGTATGTTGAAGCGGTTCTATTTGGTGTTTTGTGGAAACAGCGCTGGTTCGTACATGCTTCCAATCCTTTGTCATTTTTCATGCCTATGTGCTAATATAGGCTGGAATGGAGGTTTATTGTGAAGGTTCTTATTTTAACTGCATCGTATGGTTTTGGACATTTACAAACAGCAAAGTGCTTGGCTCAAGAATTCTTGAATTCCGGACACATGGTTCACGTTCTTGACTTATATAAGTCTTCTCATCCATTCATTAATAAAATTAGTTCACAAGCTTATTTAAAAAGTTACCAATACGCGCCCTATATTTACTCTTTTCTTTATTATAAATCTGATGATGCTAAAAGATATTCTAAGTATATATCGCCTGTTTTTTCGTTAGGGATTTCGCTTTTAAGAAAAGAAATCTTGAATTTTGGTCCCGATATTGTGATTTCAACTTTTCCGTTTCTTGCTTATCCGATTCTGAAACAGCGCGGCGAATTTGATATTCCTTGTTACTTTTTAGTCACTGATTATTATGCGCATGTACAGTGGATTCATCCCGAAATTGACGGATATTTTATCGGTCACGAATCCATGCGTTTTTTAAAAAGCTTTGAACAAGTTCCAGAAGATAAAATCTTTACAACAGGGATCCCGGTTCGTAAAGCTTTTTTAACGGTGAATCCTCAAAAAGAAGATCGCGATGATATTCATGTATTACTCTGTGCCGGTTCATTCGGTGTATTTCCGTACACAGAAAAGATCGTTGAGCTTTTTGAAAGTCAATTTTTAAGTAATGCTTCACTGACCATCATTACCGGAAAAAACAAACGCCTTTATGAGCGAATTAAACACCATCGATCCAAAAAAATTACAATTAAGCGTTATGTAGAAAATATTGAAAAGGATATGCTAAAAGCGGATTTTATGATTACAAAACCAGGCGGATTGACTGTCACAGAAGCAATGTACACAAAAACACCTATGATTTTTTATAATCCAACTGGCGGTCAAGAATCAGAAAACGCACGCTTCTTACACCGCACAAAATCATCGGTTAGGGTATACAATGAAGAAGATTTAATAACGCAAATTCGCACTTGGATGACCAATAGAGAGGTTTTAAAAGTATATCAAGAAAACATCGGAAATCTGGCGAAAGGAGATGCCGCTTCAAAGATCGTTAAAAAAATGGAACAATTGCATCCATCTTATTCGCGAACGGGGTATGGATCGTCTTAATGAGCAAAACTACGACAACACTTATTTCTATCATCGGATTTTTGATCGCCATTGTATTCTTTTATTTTGATCACCATCAACAGCTGTCTCATATTATTATTTCCCTTGGTCCAATCGGAATTGTATTGTCAATTCTTTTAATGGCCGCACTTTGCATGAGCCCCATTCCATCTGAAGGATTGTTTATTATTTTTCTTAAAGTTTACGGACTCTGGATGGGGACGTTCTATTCTTGGACCGGTTATGCGATCAGCTCGATCTTTATTTATTACTTGGCTAAAAAAACAAAACGTTTACCATTTATTCAAAATCAAGTTGATAAATGGAAAAAATCCACTTCCAAATGGGGTACGAAAGACGCGGTGGGAATGATTTTCATTCGTTTCCTACCGTTGCCCGCGTTTTTAATCAACTATATCCTAGGTTTACATCCGGATGTGAAATTCTATCGTTATTTTTGGACTGGCTTGATTTCGATTTTGCCTTATTATGTAGAAATGGATATGGTTTTTCTCGGAATATCCAATAAAATATTCTTTATTTTAATTGCTATCAGCTTGTCTGTCATTCTTTGGCTTATTGGAGCCATTTTAAACAAACGATTAAACAAAAGTCAGGAATCAAATTCCTGACTTTTTTAATGCATTGACCCGACTTCTTCCAAGGTCTTACTGACAATCGGCTGCAGTACAAGGCGTAGCAACTTTACAGGCAACTCGGAATCATTTAAGTGTCCGTTGATTTTCTCCAGTGCTTTCACCAAAAACCACGGTACTAATGGAGCAGAGTGGTTAAATATATCCTGCAATAACGCAACATCCGTGGTCTCTTGGTTATTCTCGTTGTAAAATTTCCAAGTCATCATATGGGAATGTAGCTATACATGTATCAGTCATATAAGAGCCATGTCGTTTGTGTGCGATCTTGACATCGCAAACACTGTCCCCGACATAGACAATGACACCTATATGCCCTGCAAAATCGCTGTTGGTACCTTGGCGAATCCTAACACGCTGACCGACACGAAATTTGTTTATCACACTCATAGCAACTCCTTGACCACCTTTTCACCAGGGTTGCGTCATCTCATCTTATGCTTGTATGGACACACTCTTCATTGCATGCGCCCCTACATTCGCCAACCATTGAAATTTATTGGCGGTTCTGGGGCTCTCCATGCGATTTATGGGGAATCTCAAATGCACTCGCAAAAGTCCATGATTTTCTTTAATCGTTCGCTGATTTTCAGACGTGCCTGTAGGAGCAGCTCACATCCAGCCAGAACACGAGCGGCAGCATTGTAGTAATTCCAAAAGTACGTTGTGGAGTATGATTCTAGAACCACTACTAGAAGGAAATGTACCTAACTACTCACTATCCCTGTCACACAAACCACGCCTGAACCTTTTTCTTAAACTTGTCAGATAACCTCATGTACTGTTGTTTCCTATGTCCATTTGCTCATGACGGATGTGCAAATTCCAACAAACATTGTCTACAATGCAGCATGCAACATCTATGCTTCTTCCCTGAAGTAATCTGTGATGTACTGACGAAAAACAGGAGTCATAAGCAATGAAGGCTTATGACATGTGTAATTTTCAGCGTCAACGAACACTGGATAGCAGAGCACGGAAGTGGAGTGCAGATATTGTCGTTTCACACTAAACAACAACCCTGTGGACGGAATATCAAATGCTGTTGGAAGCCCTACCCCATCGAGCATTTCAATGAGGCTCTTCCTCATAATCCCTCTAAAACTCGATTGTTGTTTTACACGTTTAAGGATTTCGTCAAATGCCTCCCCTTGCCGATCCCTTGCCACACGGACGATATTTCCATCTGTGTGAACCCTGGTGTTATACCTACAAATACGACCCGTGCGTCACGATTCGTGCATTCAAACGGAGCGTAGTAAATCCCCAAATGGTCATGCTGGTACAATTGAAACTGCGGAACTAGAAGTTCTTGCTTCGTTAAAGATCCATTGGGGAGTGTCTTAATCATGTGGCTATATTCTTGAAATTTGATATGTAAAACACCACACCACCAACTGTCCTCACATACAATAGTACTTTAACTGCTTCCTATCCCTGTTACAATACCCTCGTCGCTCGTAATCAGCCTGTCTGATCGGATATTCTTACCCAGCCACAGCATCTGGGCTGTAGAGTGGAGGACTGGTATTCCAGTCCCCCCTCATCAAACCGGTACGTGCAGTTTGTTGGGATAGAAATCAGGCGCGTGCATAGGACCAAGGAATGATTCCGTTCCTGCATTGCCAATGACGGCGAGGTTGCAGGATACCTGCCGCCGGTGATTTTATACTTCGTACCATAGAAGTGTTTTCGGTCGTCCCATTGTTCTATCACGTTTCCTGAAGCCCCCCTACGATTCCGGACGGTCGGATTTCCCGAGTCCGGTTCTGGCCCTGGGTCTACTATCGCGTCATAAGCCTTCCCTGCCTGTCCCAGGGTTAAATGGTGACACCCATGTACGCCCGTAGACAGCTAGGTTTACTTAAGCGTTAGCCGTACGCTGAGAGGTGTGACCAGACCCTGTGTTCTGGTTCAATTTGTTCCCCTCCAGTTTCGGCGCCCCAGGCACCCAGAGGCCCTTCGCTCAACTCCGGTGTTACCTTTGTTGAAGTACATCTGTCCCTGTACTTAAGCGGGCATTACCCCTCTATTCTCGCTACTACGGCCTCATGCGCCAGTCCTAAATCCTCCGTACCACTTCGCAGTTGCTTATAGGATCGGTCTTTGCTGGTTGTTGTCATCCCAGCTGGAAGTAGGACCTTCCCGACGTTATCTCTGAGAAACTTTCCTTGGATGCCAGAACCCATACCCCGGCTGCTCCCATGGTGCTCGTGGTCGTTTCTTCCCATGGGACTTCGGCCTTCCCCTTGCGGGAACCGGGTCGGCGCAAGCGATGACCCTTCAACAGCTTCAGAAGGGAGCCTAATTTCGGAGCTGCAGTATTCGTTTCCGTCCTTCTGGCCTCCAAGTTTGCTCGCCGTACAGGCTGTTCCGACCTTATGATTTTCCATAGGCCGCCACGGCTTTTACGTCCAAGCAGAACATGGTTCGTTACCTCTCCATGCATTGGATATGCTAATCACCCGAATCGACCAATTGGTGATGTGGAGACTTTCACTCCACCAGCTTCTCAGCCTTGTCGGCTACTCCTCCCGCATACGGCTTTCCGATGTTCTTCACCTTAGGCAATATAGCTCCCCCAACCTCTAACTCGCTTCAATCCCAAACGCCCGAATATCTCCTTGACCTCTCCAGGATGAAGGTGATTTCGTTTGTGTTTCTTGTTCCAGTACAGAGTCAGTCTCCGAATAATATGCCAGTCCACCTTTGACAGAAACCTATTGGACGTCCATGGGTCGACACTGCCATAGTAATTCTTCCACCCTTGTATGATGGGATTGAGTTTGTTCACCATTTGTTTTGGCGACCAGTAGAGACGCGAGCGCGGTGCGGTAATTTCCTTCACCTTTGCCCGCATCTTCTTCATCGCCTTCCTGGATGGAAAACTACGCATGTCATAGAGTGTTCCCGCCTTTGTCAGCTTCGGCATACGGCGGTGATAGAACCCGAGGGGAAGTCAAATCCTTCGTTATCCGCCCATAGGTTCACTAATTTGGACTTGTCAGTGTTCATCGTCAGTTCCAGTTTCATGAAAACGGCTTTGAGCACGCTTCGAGAGCTTGGGCTTTCCTTCTACATAGGACCACAAGATCATCGGCATAACGCACCAGAGTGCCGATATGGGAACATCGCTTTTCCCACACCGTATCAAGGTAGTTCAAATAGATGTTAGCGAGTAGTGGTGAAATGACGCCACCCTGGAGACCTCCGAAAAAATCACACCAACTTATTCTATAAATGTAATATAATAGTTTTATAGGCGATTGGAGTGAGGGATGCTAGGGTGTTGCGAAACGATGCTTCGAAGCAAATCAATGCTTTTGACCAATATTACTTCGACAAGGCCGTTCCAGAAGATCACTTGTTACGGAGAATTGCAAACACGATAGATTTTTCTTTCATCCGAGACCTGCTCAGTGATCGATATTCGGAACGCAAAGGCCGTCCTGCAGAAGAACCAGAGGTTATGTTTAAGATTTGTCTTTTGGAGTATCTCTACAACCATTCCGACGTTCAAGTGATTGAACATATTCGTGTGAACCTCGCTTATCGTTGGTTTCTCGGGCTCAACATAGATGACGATCTACCTGACGATTCCACCATCAGCTACTTCCGTGTACATCGCGTAGGGCTGGAAAAGTTTCAGGAGGTCTTTCACGGGCTCTTGGAGCAATGTTTTGAACATGGACTCATCGCATCAAAACCAGGCCGAGCCATCATTGATTCCACGCATGTGATCGCTAACGCAGCCATTCCGACCTGGCTGACTTTAGTGAGACAAGCCTGTACCAAAGCTATCGAAGAACTCAGTATGGTTGCTCCTACGACAGCCATGGATTTCAAGACCCGATTTGAGTCTTTATACACCGAGTTGAAGGGGAAAGATCGAGACGAGAAATTGCCGTTTGTGTTAGCACTGGCCAACGAGTTGGCAGAAGCAATGGAGGCTGTATTGCCGGCGGAAAACTCAATGCTCAAGTTGCTTCACAAAGTCATTTCGGATCGGAACGAAGAGGCAAAGGATCGGCTGATTAGCGTCATTGATACCGATGCAAGAACAGGACACAAGTCGGATATGCGCAAAATTCAGGGATACAAGGACCACATCATGATTGATGAAAACAGCGAATTGATTACGGCCGTAAAGGTAACGCCTGCAAATGCTGAAGATGGAGACCAGTTCATTGACCTGATAACGCAATTTCAAGCTAATCACCACGTCGCACCGTCTGAGGTTTCGGCCGATAAAGGATATTGGTTCGGGAAGAATTTGCGTTTTCTTGAAACGAATGAGATAACGGGTCATATTAGTGTCGCAAAGACTTCGAACCCTCAAAGGCTGTTCGGGCCTGAGCACTTCAAATTCAACCGAGAGACGATGACGGTGACTTGTCCTGTAGGGAAAACAAGTACCCGCTATAAGCAGAAGCAGGGTCGTCCTGGATACGACTTCGCTTTTACTAAATCGCAGTGCGCAGATTGTCCTTTGCGTTCTCGGTGTACGACAAGTAAGACCCTACGTTATGTGTATATCAGTGAGTACTTCGATGAACTCCAACGAGCCCGTGAGCACTACCAAACAGACTCCTACCGGGAAGCGCGTAAGCAAAGATGGATCATCGAAAGACGCCATGCGGATAAAGTCATGAATCACGGATTGCGGCGCAGCAGGTATCGGGGACTGGATAGAACTTGGATTCACGCTCTGTTGAGTACGATAGCATCGAATGTGAAGAGGATGAGTACGCTTCTCAATGCACAGCGAAAACGGGAGACGTGTGCCCTCTCGTACAGTTAAACGAAGTTTAGGGTACAAAATCCCTGCTCCACATCATTTAATCGCCCCAATAGAGCAAAATTACCGCCTTAAAACACCCAGTATATTACAATCAAAACGGAATACTTAAAATAAAGTCAGTTTTTTTCGGAGGTCTCCCCTGAGGACTGCCGATTTCCGTGTCATGGTATTGACCATCTTTCATGACTCCGGCTTTCAGCCACATACGAATGAGTTTCAATACTCTTCGGTCGCTACTCTTTGCTCCACGAGATTGAGCAGTTTGGCGTGCGGGATATTGTTAAAATATCCGGTGATGTCTACATCCACGACCGAGTAGACCCTTTCTAGTTCACAACCTTGTCTATCCGCTCAATCGCCTGTTTCGCGCTTCGGAGCGACCAGCCATTCGTTAGTCAGGCGCGGTACACAATGTTCCCTTCAATCAGCGTAGCAACAACGGTGTTGCGCAAGTCCAGCGGATTGCCCGTCCAAATGACGACATCTGCGTCTTTGCCGGGTTCCAACGAGCCCACTCGGTGTTCAACTTCCAAGTGCTTTGCGGCATTCAGCGTAATGGCCTGAAGTGCGGTCTTTTCGTCCAGTCCGTGTTTGACCGCGTTTGCCGTCGCCGTGATCAGGTACTCGATACTCACCACAGGATGATCCGTCGTAATCGACACAGGGACTCCCGCCTTCGTCAACGCGACGGCAGCGTGAAACCCCTTGTTGGCCAACTCGACCTTGTATCTGCTGGACATGGTTGGCCCTACAGACACACGAACGCCCTTTTCGGCGATGTAGTCCGCAATCAGGTGGCCCTCTGTACAGTGTTCAATCGTGACACGGATATTGAACTCATCCCGCAAACGTAAAACGGTCGCAATGTCATCCGCACGATGTGCATGGGCGCGGAGGGGAATCTCTCCTCGCAGTACCTTGGCCAGGTTTTCCAGACCCAGATCGCGCGATACAGCATGTCCTTTCTCCAAATCTCGAAGGTAGTCTTGCGCTTTCATAAACTGCTGCCGAAATAACGCAGCAATTCCCATACGCGTCGCGACCTTGTCCTTACCTCCGTAGACCGCCTTTGGATTTTCTCCAAACGCGGATTTCATGCCGGAAGGACTTTTGATAACCATTTGATCCACAATGTTTCCGTATGTCTTCAGGACAACCATTTCCCCGCCAATGACATTGGCACTACCTGGCATCACTTGCACCGTGGTAATTCCCGTCTTGATAGCGTCCTTGAATCCCGGATCCATGGGATTAATTCCATCTAACGCACGTACGTGGGGCGTGGTGGGAGAAGTAGTCTCATTAAAGTCTTGCCCTTCTTTGCCAACTTCCAGTTCATACACCCCAAGATGTGTATGGACATCGATAATGCCCGGAGTTACGTACTGGTCCGTTGCATCTATCACTTTTGCGTCACTCGGGGCTTCAAAACCATGGCCGACAGCCACAATCTTTCCATCCTGGATAAGCACCTTTCCACATTCGAATACTTCTCCTGTACCTGTTGCAACGGTTCCGTTTTGAATCGCTAGCATCATATATTCCCCCACGTCGTTGTCGATAGCACACGTATCGATGATCATACGCCGCGTTCCTACGCCTTAGAGATGGTATTCTTCCTTCATCTTTTTGAGCAATGCCGCACACCCCTTGTGAACCAACTCATATACCCGGTCGAAGTTGCCCGTGTAATAAGGATCCGGGACGTCCGAGTCTTGCTCATCGGGGACAAGGTCCAACAGTTTAAACACGCGTGGCCCCTTCTTCATCCCGAATCTTGCGAGGCCGGATATGTTGTCTTCGTCCATCGCAACAATGTAATCGAACGCCTCAATGTCCTGTTTCGTGAATTGACGGGCACGGATACCTGAATGGTCCACACCGTGCTTACTCAAAACCTCTAAAGTGCCCCTGTGGGGCCGCTCCCCCACATGCCAGCCGCCGAGCCCGGCAGAGTCAATTTCAATCCTGTCATCCAGACCTTCGTCCTTGACCATCTTGCGAAAAACGGCCTCTGCCATAGGAGACCTGCAAATGTTCCCGAGGCATAAAAACAGTACGCGTATCACGTTGATTCCCTCCACCTACATTCATGAAAAACGACTGCCACCTAGGTGACAGTCGTCGTTGACTGAAGATTACAATGGCACGACCGGATTCACATCCGCGTCATAGTCGACGCCCTGGAGCCCGAAGCCAAACAGTTTCATGAACTCCCTGCGATATCCTTCAATGTCCGTAAGTTTCTCCAAGTTTTCGCTGTTCACCTGGTCCCACAAAGAAGCCACCTGTTCCTGTACATCGCCCCGCATCTCCCAATCGTCCAGTCGAATACGGCCCTTGTCGTCCACTGGCGTCTGACCGCCGTTGTACAGCCTATTTGCAAACAGCCGATACATCTGCTCCACACACCCCTCGTGCAGCCCCTTGTCTTTCATGACCTGGAAGAGTAAGGAGATGTACAACGGAACCACCGGGATGGCAGAACTCGATTGAGTGACCACAGCCTTATTGACGGAGATGTAGGCGTGTCCGCCCTTCCCCTGAAGATACTCGTCTAGCTTGCGGGCAGTTGCCTCCAGATGGTCCTTGGCCCGGCCAATGGTACCATCGCGGTATACCGCTTTAGTCAACTCGGGTCCGATGTAGGAATACGCTACCGTGATAGCACTGTCCGCCAACACGCCGGCCTCGTTCAGAGCGTGGATCCACATTTCCCAGTCCTCGCCG
The DNA here is from genome assembly GCA_963788285.1 of uncultured Alicyclobacillaceae bacterium. Classification (GTDB taxonomy): domain Bacteria; phylum Bacillota; class Bacilli; order Alicyclobacillales; family Alicyclobacillaceae; genus Alicyclobacillus_A. The sequence continues at coordinate 105,975 of CAWBGB010000006.1, read as the reverse complement.
CCCATCACTGCCACCGTCTGGCGAATCTCTTCTTCCGTGGCCGGTTCTAGCGAAACCTGCGTGACTTCACCCGTGTGGAAGTTCACCGTTTTGTTGGTGAACGGTTTGCCAATGGGCTTCAACACGGAGGAAAATGACTCTCCGGTCTTTGGATGCGTTCTCCGTGGGGACGCCAGACTGTAGACGACCAAATCGACTTCACCGAGATCTTCCTTGATGGTGCGGATGGTCTCTGCCTTGATCTCGTCGGAGAATGCATCCCCATTGATGCTCTTGGCATACAGCCCCGCTTCCTCCGCAGCGCGATGAAATGCTGCCGTGTTATACCAGCCCGCTGTTGCCGTGCGATTGTCGGAGGCCTGCTTCTCGAAAAACACGCCGAGCGTCGCCGCTCCCGAGGCAAAGGCCGTAGCGATTCGCGAAGCCAAGCCGTACCCCGTGGACGCACCGATAACCAATACTTTCTTCGGTCCGTCTACTTTTCCCTGTGCTTTTACGTAGTCAATCTGCTCCTGCACGTGTTTTGCACAGCCCACTGGATGAGCTGTCGTGCAGATGAATCCGCGGACTTTTGGTTGAATGACCATGTGTTTGCTCCTTCCACACCATATGTATCAACACCGGGTGTTCAAGTTCTGTAACATGAGGTTATCCACCACGCCGGTCCGACACCCTCGTTTCTCCACCAGTCTACTATATAAGGCCATCGTTTACGAAGCGACATCCCAGTCTACATCTTAGTGTAAAGCATTCGTAGCCCTCGAAACAACGCAACCCATAGCAAATGAGACGGCATCTACCCGTGTGGAGGCCGTCTCTCATCTGACAAACCCCAGTACTGAACTTCTTTGATCATCCGCCCCATTCGGTAAACAACAAATCCTACGCCAGCCCCAATGGTGTTCAACAGGACGTCGTCGATGTCAGCATTTCTTGTCCCCATCCAACATTGCACACATTCAATAGCAAACGAACAGATCAAACCAATGCATACGATCCATCCAAATTTGAGTCTTCCTCGAAACATCATTGAAAGAAAGACTCCGAGTGGAATGAACATCAGGACGTTGCCGGCGATGTTCATCCAGGCAACTTCGGGACGGTGTAGCAGCCACTTCATTTCCACCAGTGGAATCCAATTAAACGTATGTGGGTGAATGCCCATGTCCACGTTGTGCGAAAACAACGTTAGGTAGACGACAGCCAATACATAAACAAGAAATCCATTGACAATAATCTCTTGCCCCTGTCGAAACGCCCTGGACTGTTTCTTGTACCTGTTCCACCGAACGCAGAGCCAGATAGGCGTGCCCACCCCAAGTACAATCCAGAAATACATCCTTCCCATACCTCGTCCCTCCATGAACTTTGTTTATCCCAGGTTTACTATGAATAGGACGCGCAGAGTGTGTTAGCATTAGACACGAGAACGCCTTGTCCTGGAGGCAAAGAAAAGCGAATGTTAACCCTACACGGACTATGGTTCCCTGACTACTTTTTCCTGTATGGAATGGAAGGGACTCGAGTCGTATTCGCGCATGAATTCTTGTTCTCTTTGCGAGAACCTCCGTTCCAGTTATCAGAAAATTTATTGACGTTTGACCACATTCATTCGGAAAAACTGTACATACCTCAATATACGCAAGCAGGTACACTCAAAGGAAACTCAGCACGTCGTTTGCCGAATAAAGAAGTGTATGGCGTTCGTATTCCACCCGCTGAAGCCATGCGCGTGTTGTCTCAGATTGACCTTTCAGATAGTTCGAGGTTCTCAAGGAAATCCCGCGTACTTGGTGAAGACATCAAATTTTGGCACAAGTTTGCGCGTTACGTGTTGAGACTTCTCGCAATGCGCCGGTTTTTACCGGCTCTGAAAGTCAGCACAGACTACCGTACGTACCACTCTGCAAATTCATACTTTGTTGCTGATTTTAGTCAATCCGAAGATAGGCAGCAGCTGCAAACCTTCGCTGGCAATATGCCGCCAGCGTGCTGGTGTTTTTCGCCGTCCTCGTGCCAACAGTGGTACAGGCTCTCAGCCATCCGTTTGCTGGAGGAGATTGCATCGCAAGCCGTAGACTGTTTTGTTCGCGAATCGTATACGAAACGCGTGCCCATGCTACCACAACACCGACGTCACCCAAATCTGGTTGCAGAAGCGTGGGTTCAAGGCTTACTCCAACCCAAGTCCCTTCCCATCTGGGGATGGCGTACTTCTTTGGAGGAACTCTCCCGTGACATCCAATCTTGGCTTGCTGGTGCCAAACTTCGTAAGTCGAACTTGCGCCTTCAATTTCGTCTCGTAGCCCCGACACCTACAGACAGTCGAGTTCATTGTGGCCACGATGGCGTGCATGACGGGACGGCCGTACATGTGTCCGTGCCCCCGACACAACATCCACTCGCCGATTGGCACCTTATGTTCGCTGTACAAGCCATCGATATGCCAAGCCTTTCGATACCCGCCCAAGACATTTGGCTCGGCACACAGTCACCTGAAGCATTAGAGGTCCTGAAGATTCCTGAACAGCCCCTTCGAGAGCTGGTACATTTAGAGCTCAGCCGGGCGTGCAAGATCTATCCACCACTGGAACAAAGTCTGTTCCCAGAACCCACAGGGATGGACCTTACCGCGAACGACGCCTATCGGTTTCTCAAAGAGGGCGCACCCGCGTTACATAAGGCTGGATTTTCGGTCGTACTTCCATCTTGGTGGACTCCGGTGGGGCGGCAACGTTTACGCACAAAACTTCGCCTGCGGAAACCTGCCAATTCGAGTCACCAAAACTTAATTGGCGGACGTCTTGGCATGTCGTCGCTCCTGGAGTTCGAACCGCAAGTGTCGCTTGGAGATGGATCCATCTCCATGGAAGAAGTGGAATCGCTGGCGCGGCTCAATCTACCTTTGGTTCAAATCCGCGGCCAATGGATGGAAGTCAACCCAACAGAACTTCAGCGAACCGTGCAGTATATTCAGCGATTTTCTAACTCGCCTTTGACTTTGGCACAACTGCTGAAGGAACACGAAGCAGTGGAACGGTTCGGCCAGGATGAACTTGGAGGGCAGTTGACGTTTGAGCTCCCGGAGGACTTTGAAGCGTTCCTAAGTGGAAGTTGGACGCCCCCCAAAGCCACTATTCCATCGACGTTGCGTGGAACGCTCCGCCCGTACCAGGAGCGAGGTTTCTCGTGGCTGGCAGCCATGACCGACATGGGTTTCGGTGTTTGTCTCGCGGACGACATGGGCCTTGGTAAGACCATACAACTCATCGCTCTCCTTTGCCTGTTGAATAAGGGCCAAGACGTAAACGGCGAACCCCGAACCATGAAAATGGGCCGTACCTCTACCACCGCTCTTTCCAGCCGTTGGGTTGGTGGTCCGTCACTGGTCATCTGTCCAACATCCGTACTTGGAAACTGGCAAAAGGAGTTGGAGAAATTTGCGCCACACTTGAATGTGTACGTCCACCACGGTCCGCAGCGCCTACACGAGGAAGGATTCGTCGCCAAGTGCGAGGACGTCGATGTCGTGCTCACATCATATCCCCTCGTTCCACGGGACGAAGCGGACTTCACCCGTATCCGGTGGTCACTGATCACGCTGGACGAGGCACAGAACATTAAGAATCACGAAAGTAAGCAGGCGAGAAGCGTGAGTCGATTGGCAGCGGATCGGAAAATTGCGATGACCGGAACCCCTGTGGAGAATCGGCTCGCAGAACTGTGGTCCATCTTTCGCTTCCTGAACCCGGGATTTCTCGGATCAGCGCAGGAATTTCGCAGTCAGTTTTCCATCCCCATTGAACGCTGGCAAGATACGGACAGGGCACAGACGTTGAAACGCCTTGTGCAGCCATTTGCTGCTCCGGCGCGTGAAAACCGATAAATCGATTGTTTCAGACTTACCGGAGAAAATTGACATGAAAGCCTACTGTTCTCTGAGCATGGAGCAAGTCGCTCTGTACCGCGCGAGTGTAGAAGATTTCACGCAACAAATCGAACAACTCGAGGGTATGGCACGGCGCGGACTCATTCTCGCTATGCTGACGAAATTGAAACAAATCTGTAACCACCCCGCGCTATTTTTGCAAGACGGCAGCCCCTTCACACCAAGAAGGTCAGGCAAGCTCCTTCGCCTAGCAGAATTGTTGCCCAAGATCCTCGACAATGGCGAATCTGTGCTCGTGTTTACGCAGTACAGGGAAATGGGCAAACTTTTATGTCAATTCATTGAGAAATCTACAAAGCATCCCCCACTTTTCCTACACGGCGGTATATCAAAGCGTGCACGTGACGAGATGGTGGAGCGATTCCAGCAAGTGGACGGCCCTCAAGTGTTTGTCTTGTCGCTTCGCGCGGGTGGTGTCGGGTTAAATTTAACGCGCGCGAGCCACGTAATCCACTATGACAGGTGGTGGAATCCTGCGGTGGAAAATCAGGCGACGGACCGTGCCTTTCGACTTGGCCAACAGAAGAATGTTCAAGTGCACAAGTTGATTTGCCGTGGCACGTTGGAAGAGCGGATTGATGAATTGATAGAACTGAAGCAGGCACTCTCAGATCAAATCATGGCAGATGGTGAGTCGTGGATTACGGAAATGACCACAGATGAACTGAAACAATTGTTTGCGCTTCGTGCAGATGTACTCGAAGGAAGGAATGACGCATGACTCGGAACCGAAGAATTCACGAAACCGACAAATGGATGCAGAACCGATGGGATGAGGCGCTGCAGAGCTGCTTTGGTCAAAACGTTCGCATGAGTCGTGGTAAATCCTACATGCGACAGGGCGCAGTGCGAAATTTGCGTGTTTCCGAAAACACAGTGTACGCGGAAGTCCAGGGAAACCAAAAAACCCCGTACCGCGTATCATTCCAGTTGAAGTGCTGGCCTCCAAGTCAACGACATCGCGTCTTACAGGAGATACAACGGAATCCGTCTCTGTTCCGTGCCCTGCTCAACCACCAATTTCCGTATGAACTCGCATCCGAGTTTCAAGCGTCCAACGTCTCTCTGTTTCCTGCGTCCGCCAGCGACATCTACGGTGACTGTACATGCCCCGACTGGGGAGACCCATGCAAACATATGGCCGCCGTGTATTACGCGTTTGGCGCACGACTTGTGGAGCATCCCTTGTACCTTCTTGCGCTACGTGGTCTCGATGAGGATACGATCATACGCCATCTCAGGGATTCGGATGATCTAAACCTATTGAAACCCTACGATGCGCTACTACATTCGGCTGACGCACCCATCAAGACGCCTGACGTTTCGTCAGACAAGATGAACCGCGGATTCCACGATTCGCACAAGACGCTGCCGCGAAGTTCTGGTGAAGGTGAAAAGCCTGGACCAGATTCTTCCGAGGCCGTCGTGGATGTAGAAACATTGTCACCGCCGCAAAGACTTTGGCATGAGGTTAAGGCAGGTCGATTTTGGAAGGCTGGAAGTGACATCCTTGAGTTGGAAATAACCCTGTCCCCCGACGACATGGCACAGACGCAAGATATCCCCCACACGTTCGGTCCGCCGCCATTTGTGAAACGCCCACAAGCGGTACTAGATGATCTTGAAGTGTTGTACAACATTGTGAGCGAGGCCGCAGCCGTAGAGCTGAACGTCGTGATGGAAAAAGAATCCGAGGGTGACAGGGACTAACCGAATCTCATGAAGGCGGTTCCATCCTCAGTACATTTGCACACGGGTCATGGGAGGCGGCGTCACCTCACGGTGACGCGAGGCAGAAGAAGTTCACCTTTCAGCATGTGCAACGGTCCATGAAGCGATTTCAATACCCGACTTCCACCACTGCGTTGACAATAACCATTTCGTCGGTAACGTCACCCTTGTCCGGCAACACGATGCCACTGCTCGCTACCAGGCCACCTTGAACCACCTGTACGTGCACCTGGCCATACGGGAACACGTTGCGCACAGCTTTTAAATCGAGCTCGTTGTGCCGAAAGGGAACCCCGAGCGTCACGCGAACAATCATATTGTCCAGATCCCCACCAGGCAACACGTCCCGGATGCCTGGCATCGAGTTGTGTCCAATCGCATCCTTGCAAGCCCGGACGGCCGCAACCGTCACGTCTTGCCCGTGCAGGTCAATCCCCATTCCAACCTCAATGAAAACGACCTTTTCCACCAGATTATCCTCCTCTCTCTACGAGTCTAGTCGAAGGACATCCTTCAACGCCGCAAACGGATTATTGCGAAAATCCTCTTCGTATACCACTTCCAACTGATATGTCCCAGAACAGTCGTTGTGCTCCAGGGTAAAGATGGGATCTTCAGGGTCGTAGATACGAGTTAACACCTGCAGGGTGTTGTAAGCGTCCGACATCGCACTGTGCGCGTGGCCTTCCGCGGTTAATTCGAGCATTTCCATGGCTGTTTTCAGCCCAGCGCGCCGTTCCAGCTGAAACTTCTTCCCAAACCATCGCTGAATGTCGTTGTAATTCCGGATCCAGTCCGTAGATATCTCATGTCTTCGGCAATCCGCGATGAAGTAGTCTCTGTCGGACAACGACCACGAACACAGGTAATACTCGTCTGATCCCAACCATTCTCGAAACTTCGCAATGACCTCCGGAAACTGTCCAGCTTTCTGAACCTGCTCCTGCGTAATGCCCGTCAGCTTTGTGGTCGTGACAGGGATGGACGCGACACCTTGCGGCTCCACGTAAGAATGGAACTTATCCTGTATGACGAAAGCCCCGTCCTGAAGTTGCACACGGATGGCGGCGATTTCAATGATTTCCGAGTCATACATCAATCCTTTGCGGACGATGGCTTCGACGTCGTGAACAATCAGATTCATTCTCCTCACCCCTTGCACAGATGTGCCGCGTTCACCATATCTACAAAACAATTGTTCATCTCTAATCTTGAACCATTCACCAACTACAATGTCATCCTACCACAGACCGATTGTCCGCATCACACCCGTTTCATGACAGCCGTTGTGGACCATCTCGTAGGCATGGACTCAAACGTACCTCTCCCTTGATACACAGGGTGTTCTCCTGTTACACTAATAGAATAAGAACATACGTTCGTATTCGAGTGCTGGAGGGACGCACCGATGAAACCACCCACCTTCCACCAAACATCAGCCAAGACCGTGATGAACAAGGTAGACACGCCGGCCATGCCGTTCCAATGGTCACTCAACCCGTATCGTGGATGCACCCACGGGTGCAGCTTTTGTTACGCGCGCAATACGCACACATTCATGGGGATGAGCGCCGACGATTCGTTTCGCACACAAATCTTTGTCAAGAGAAACGCAGCGGAAGCCTTGGAGAGACAACTTGAGCGAATGGCGAAAAGACATCAATACAACCTCACCGCACTGGCTCGGGAAATCGGATTGCTGGCGATTGGCACCGCGACAGACCCGTACCAGCCCGTGGAAGGAAAATCCAAAATTACACGCAAATGCCTCGAGGTGCTGGCACAATTCCGGGTTCCTGTAACCATCACCACGAGATCCCCCTTGATCTTACGCGACCTAGATCTATTCGAAAAACTCGACCTGCGGTCAGTCAACATCAGCATCCACACCCTCGACAAAAGAATCTGGCGAAGTCTCGAACCGGCCACGCCCTCTCCGCTCAAACGCCTTGAAACCATCCGTACATTGGTTCAAAACCACGTGAACACCGGCGCCTTGCTGGCTCCAGTCATTCCATACCTCACCGATTCCGACGCGGCTCTCGAACAAGTCATCATAGCGGTCAAGGAACATCGCGGGCAATTTGTGTCACCTTCCGTCCTTCGCTTGAGCCCGGACGTCAAAACGTGGTTTTTCGGTGTGATTCGCGAACAATACCCAGCTGTATACTCTCGCATTCGCCCGTTGTATAAAGGCACCTATGCACCTGAGACCTATACTAGGCCACTATTGCGAAGAGCCCGCATCATCATGGAGCGTCATGGATTTCACAATTACGGCCAGGCGGAGTCGAAGCAAACGCCCACAGTGGAGGAATGTGAATACTTGGAAGGGAAATCCGTTCAGCTGGCATTACCCATTTAACAGTATTCCATTGTTCCAGCGCTACCTGCACGCTCACCTCGAACAGAGCCATAGAGAAAGCACCCGCAGGCCACAGGCGCGGGTGCTTTGAAGAATCCCCATACAAAAGAATTACAACACAGGTTGTACAGACTCCCGTTTCCTTTCGTACTCCGCAATCGCAGCCTCGAATTGCAAGGTGAGGCCAATTTCATCGAGTCCCTTCAGCAACATGTTACGCCGAAACTCATCAACAGAGAATGTGGACACCCAGCCGTGACCGTCCGTCACGGTCTGGCGTTCCACATCGACTTCCAGCTCATACCCGGGAACCAGGGCCTTGTTCATCACACTGTCCACGTCCGATTGCGACAGTACAATCGGCAAAATACCGTTCTTAAAGCAATTGTTGTAGAAAATATCGGCAAACGACGGCGCAATGATGATGCGAAATCCGTAGTCGAGCAGCGCCCATGGCGCGTGTTCACGGGAAGAACCGCAGCCAAAGTTTGCACCAGCCACCAGAATCGAAGCGCCGCTGTACTGCGGCTGATTTAACTCGAACTCTGGATTGATAGATCCATCCGGTCGAAACCGCCAGTCGTAGAATAGAAATTGACCAAAACCCGATCGTTCAACGCGCTTTAAAAACTGCTTGGGAATAATCTGATCAGTATCCACGTTTACACGGTTCAGGCGCGCGACCTTTCCGCGATGTCGGACCAAAGGTTCCAAGACCGTTCTCCCTCCTTACGAACTAACCCATAGTGTGATGCCAGTTTCCGAGACTTCACACAGACTGCGATGTCCTCGAGCCTATCAACTCGTCTGGTAAGACGTTATCAGTTTTCGTACATCGACAAACCGTCCAGCTATGGCAGCAGCGGCTGCCATGGCAGGACTGACCAAGTGCGTCCGCGCGCCCCGGCCCTGTCGGCCCTCGAAGTTCCGATTTGACGTGGATGCGCAACGTTCACCTGCAGGCACCGTGTCCGGATTCATCGCTAGGCACATACTGCACCCGGACTCCCTCCATTCGAATCCTGCACTTTTGAATACTTCGTGCAAACCTTCTGCTTCGGCCTGTTCTTTCACGCGCTTGGAACCAGGCACGACCAGAGCGCGAACCCCCGGTGCCACTTTTCGGTTACGCACCACTTCTGCGGCGACACGAAGATCTTCAATGCGCGAATTTGTGCAAGAGCCAATGAAAACATGGTGAATCTCGATGTCCTGGACCGGTGTACCGGGCTTCAGTCCCATGTACTGCAGGGCTTGTTCCACAGCTTTTCGCTCTACGTCGTTATCATATTGACTGGGATCCGGCACCGTACCGTTCACGCCGACGCACATCGCTGGGTTGGTTCCCCAGGTCACCTGCGGCTCCAGATCCGAGACGTCAAAGCGGATGACACGGTCGTATGTAGCTCCCTCGTCCGTGTTCAACGCTTTCCAAGCCTCCACGTACTGGTCGAACTCCGAGTCTGCTGGCGCGTAGCGGCGACCTCGCACGTACGCAAACGTCGTTTCGTCTGGTCCAACCAGCCCCGCTCGCGCGCCGCCTTCAATGACCATGTTGCACAACGTCATGCGTTCCTCCATAGACATGGCGCGCACTACAGGTCCGGTGAATTCAATGACATATCCGGTGCCGAACGACACACCGTGTTGCGCAATGACCCCGAGGATCACATCCTTCGCGGTGACACCCGGTGCACGTGTTCCTTGCAAATCCAGTTGAAGTGTCTGCGGGCGTTTCTGCCAAAGGCATTGTGTCGCAAGCACGTGTTCCACTTCGCTGGTTCCGATGCCAAACGCAAGGGCCCCGAATGCGCCATGCGTGGACGTGTGGCTATCACCGCAGACCACCGTTTTTCCAGGCAGTGTCAAGCCGAGTTCCGGCCCAATCACGTGAACAATCCCCTGGTCAGGACTGTCCAGCCCTGCCAACGGGATACCAAACTGCCGGCAGTTCTCTGCCAGCGTGGAAATCTGTTTGGCCGCAATGGGATCTTTGACCTGGAACGGATTGTCCGTCGGTACATTATGATCCATCGTTGCAAACGTCCGGTCTGGGCGACGAACGGATCTTCCTGTCAATCGCAACCCTTCAAATGCCTGCGGAGAAGTCACCTCGTGCACCAAGTGCAAGTCAATGTACAAGAGGGCAGGTCCCCCATCGGGCTGAGTCACCACGTGCGCATCCCAAATCTTTTCAAACAAGGTCTTTGGCATTTTCGTATTCCCCCGTGAGGATGGCATCCCGTACCCGGTCTCCCATCTCGGTTGTTGTCAGATATGGAGGTTGTCCCCCGGTCAGGTCGGCTGTCCTCCAGCCTTGCCGTAATGTCCACTCGACGGCCCTTTGGACTGCGTCAGCCTCCTGCTGAAGTCCAAACGAGTGCCGAAGCATCAATGCCAGAGACAGAAACGTGGCCAGTGGATTTGCCAAGCCCTTACCTGCAATGTCCGGTGCGGACCCGTGAACCGGCTCATACAATCCCGGACCTGCGCCGAGGCTTGCCGACGGCAACATCCCGATGGACCCCGTCAACATGGCGGCTTCGTCACTCAGAATGTCGCCAAACAGGTTCTCGGTGACAATCACGTCAAACTGCGCGGGATTTTTGACCAATTGCATCGCAGCATTGTCCACCAGCACGTGGTTGAGTGTGACATCCGGATACCTATCCGCCACTCGCTCCGCAACCTCGCGCCACAGCCGGCTACTTTCGAGAACATTTGCTTTATCGACGGAGGTCACAACCTTCCGCCGAAGGCGAGCAATCTCAAACGCTGTGACGAGAATTCGTTCGATTTCGTGCTCGGTGTACTTCAAGGTGTCGACCACTTCCACGCCGTCTGGACCAACCTGTCTGCCGCGCGGCTGACCAAAATACAGTCCACCCGTCAGTTCGCGAACAATCACCAGATTGATACCCGCGAGCACCTCGGGCTTTAACGTCGAAGCATTGGCTAACTCCTCAAACACCTTTACCGGACGCAGGTTTGCGTACACGCCCAGATGTTTGCGCAACCCCAGCAAACCCGTCTCCGGTCGACGCTCCACGGGCTCCTTATCCCATTTCGGCCCGCCCACGGCCCCCAGCAACACAGCATCGCTCGTGTCACACGCTGCCAATGTTGCCGCAGGCAATGGCGTACCGTGCTGATCTACCGCGCTGCCGCCGACGTCTCCGTACACGACGTCGAAACGATGGCCAAAGCGTCGTCCCACATCTTCCAATAGTTTTACGGCTTCCGCCGTGACTTCCGGTCCAATCCCGTCTCCAGGCAACACACAGATTCGTTTTTCCACGCCTCTCTCTCCTGACTGTGCCGATATGCAATCACTCAACTGTTTGTGGCTGTGGCAATCAGTTCAAACTGTTCTTTCAATATGATGCGGTTGATGGCATCTAAGAACGATTTGGCAGATGCTAAGAGGACGTCGCTGTCCACACCGCGGCCGTTGGCCACGTGTCCGTGGTACTTCACTTTAACGTAAACTTCTGCCAAAGCGTCTTTGCCGCTCGTGGTGGACTGAATGCGATAGTCACTCAGAACCACGGGCTCAGACAGTGCGCGTTCCAACGTCCGGTAAATCGCTTCGACGCTCCCTTGGCCCGTAGCCGCTTCGCGAACCACCGTTCCATCCGGTTTCCGAATCCCGACGGTCGACGTCGCAACGCCGTTGGAACCATACGAAATGTGTAACAACTGCAGCTCATACCCGTTTTGTTGCCCGGCCACGTCCGTCGCAAGGGCGAGGATGTCGTCGTCGGTGACCTCTTTCTTCTTTTCTGTGAGTTCCTTAAAGGCCTTAAACAACTCATTGAACGCGACGTCGTTTAAGCGCAGCCCCAGCTCCAGACACCTTTCTCGAAATGCGTGACGACCGGAGTGTTTGCCCAACACCATTTGATTCGACGACAACCCAACCATTTCGGGCGAGATGATTTCGTAAGTCAGTGCGTTTTTCAGCACGCCGTCCTGGTGAATGCCCGATTCGTGGGCAAACGCATTCGCGCCGACGACCGCCTTGTTGGGCGGTACTGGCATTCCAGTCAATTTACTGACCAGCCGACTGGTGAGGACAATTTGAGAAAGGTCAAGGTTGGTTTGAACTTGGTAGACGTCCTTGCGTATGGCGAGGGCCACAGCGATTTCCTCGAGGGATGCATTACCGGCTCGTTCCCCGATGCCGTTGATGGTCCCTTCAATCTGGTCGACGCCCGCGTCAATGGCCGCCAGACTGTTGGCCACTGCCAACCCTAAGTCGTCGTGGCAATGGGCAGACAACTTGGCCCGATGGATGTTGGGCACATGTTCCCGGATGTACCGGAACAGGCGGGCGTACTCTTCTGGGGACGCGTACCCTACCGTGTCCGGCAGGTTAATCACCTTCGCTCCTGCGTCTATCACTCGCTCGACAATCTGAACGAGAAAATCCCAATCACTGCGGGTGGCGTCTTCTGCGGACCACTCCACAACGGGGAAGTATTTCGCCGCGTGTCGAACAGACTGTACAGCAGCTTCCACGACTTCATGCGGTTGCATGCGCAGCTTGTATTGCATATGAATCGGGGACGTTGCAAGAAAGATGTGTAGACGCGGTGCCACTGCGCCTTTCAGCGCCTCCCAAGCAGTGTCGATGTCCTCTATCGTCGACCTGGCCAAACCAGCGACCGAGCAGTTCTTGATCTGCTTAGCGATCTCCTGGACGGCGAGGAAGTCCCCACGGGAGGAAGCCGGAAACCCAGCCTCCATGATATCCACGCCGAACCGTTCCAACTGAGAGGCAATCTCCAGTTTTTCATGTGCGTGCAAGTTGACTCCGGCCGACTGTTCCCCATCTCGGAGCGTAGTGTCGAAGACGTCAATGTTGCGCACTTGGCACGACCTCCCGGTATTTGTTTTTGATGAATGGCATCATGTCGCGCAATTGACGGCCGACAACTTCTACGGGATGCTGCTTTTCTTGTTCATTGATGGCATTGAATATCGGACGATTGTCCTCGTTCTCCTGAATCCACCGCTTTGCAAACGTGCCATCCTGGATTTCCGAGAGCAACGCCTTCATTTCCTGGCGTACAGCGTCGTTGACAATCCGCGGCCCAGCCGTAAAATCTCCCCACTGTGCCGTGTCCGAAATGGAATAGCGCATACCGGACAAGCCGCCCTCGTACAACAGATCCACAATCAGTTTCATTTCATGTAGACACTCGAAGTAGGCGAGCTCAGGTTGGTATCCAGCCTCGGTCAACGTTTCGAAGCCCGCCTTGATGAGCGCACTCAGTCCACCACAGAGCACCGCCTGCTCGCCGAACAGGTCTGTTTCCGTCTCTTCCTTAAACGTAGTTTCCAGAACGCCAGCACGCGTCGCTCCAATGCCGCGTGCGTACGCAAAGGCCGTTTCTCTCGCAAAGCCACTTGCATCCTGATGCACCGCAATCAACGCGGGTACACCACCACCCTCAGTGAACACGCGACGCACGAGGTGTCCCGGTCCCTTCGGAGCCACCAGGAACACGTCGACGTCCGCCGGCGGGACAATCTGTCCAAAGTGAATGTTGAATCCGTGCGCAAATGCGATGGCCTTCCCTCGTTCCAAATAGGGAGCAATGTCCGCTTCGTACACTTGTTTCTGCTTCTCGTCAGGAAGCAACAGCATCACAACATCCGCTTGCTGAACCGCCTCTGCCACTGGCAGGACCTTGAAACCATCTTCCTTGGCCTTTTCGAAAGACCGGCCCGCGCGCTGCCCAATCACCACTTGCACACCGCTATCGCGGAGGTTTTGTGCGTGCGCGTGACCCTGGGATCCATACCCAACGATGGCAACCGTCTTTTCAGAAAGTGTCGCGAGCGAAACGTCGTTGTCGTAGTACATTTTTGCCATGATGATCTTCCCTTTCTTCGAAAGATTCGGTGTTTACGGTGTAAATACCAGCGAATGTTACAGCGGGATCAATTGCATGCGATTCGACTTGTTCCCCTCTGTCTGTCGGTCCACTTCGCGCGTGAACGCCGTGACACCCGTCCGCGCTAAATCTTTAATACCGTACGGTCTTAGTAATGCAATAAGCGCCTCAATCTTGTCCGGGTGGCCGGTCGCTTGAATGGTAATGCTCTCTCTCGTTACGTCCACAACGGTGGCACGGAACGGTTCAATCAACGTGAAGATCTCTGCACGGGTGGAAAGGGGACTGTTCACCCGGAGCAGGACCAACTCGCGTGCTATGATAGCTTGTTCGGTGATGTCGGACACTTTGATGACGTCAATCTGCTTGTGCAATTGCTTGATGACCTGTTCGGCATCGCGCTCACTGTCCACGTCCAAAAGGATGGTCATTCGCGACAATTCTACCGTCTCGGTGGTTCCGACCGTGATGCTTTGAATGTTGAACCCTCGCCTCAAAAACAGGCCGGTGACTCGGTTCAAGACGCCGGTTCGATTGTTGACGATGACAGACAAGATTCGGTTCACGGTTTCACCCCCTCCATTTGATGGATTCCTTTGCCCGGTGCCACCATCGGATACACATTCTCGTCCGGTGCGACCTTACATTCCACAATCACCGGGCCAGGTGTTGCAAGCGCTTGCCGCAACACACCTTCCACCTCGTCGGTTGACTGGACCACGAAGCCAGCCATGCCGTACGCTTCAGCAAGTTTGATAAAGTCCGGGTGGTGTGAGAGCAACGACTCGGAGTACCGTTCGCCGTGAAACAATTGCTGCCATTGTCTCACCATGCCGAGGGATTGGTTGTTGAGAATGACGACCTTAACTGGCAGTTTGTATTCCGTGAGTACGGACAACTCCTGAAGCGTCATTTGAAATCCACCGTCGCCAAGCACCGCGCAAACCGTCGCGGAAGGTTCTGCAATCTGCGCGCCAATGGCAGCCGGCAGCCCAAATCCCATCGTGCCGAGGCCACCGGAGGTCACCCATCGGTTCGGTTCTGACAGTGCATAGAATTGTGCGGCCCACATTTGATGCTGCCCGACATCTGTGACGACGATGGCATTGCCACCGGTGATGTCGTGTAGGCACTCAATCACGCGCTGCGGCTTCAATACGGTGCTGGTGCGGTCGTACCACAGCGGATAGTCCCGCTTCAGCCCATCCAGATAGTGAAGCCACTCCTGAGAATCACTCGGAGAAAACATCTCTTCCAACAATATCTCCAGGGCCATTTTTGCGTCACCCACAACTGGGATGTCGGTGAGAACCGTCTTCCCAATTTCCGCGGGATCAATGTCGATGTGGACAACCTTTGCAAACTGAGCGAAGTGTTGAAGATTACCTGTCAGCCTATCATCAAACCGCGCACCAATATTGATCAGAAGGTCCGATTCGTACATCGCCATATTCGCCGCATACGTCCCGTGCATCCCGCCCATTCCGAGAAACAGTTCGTGTTCTGCTGGAAATGCGCCTAGACCGAGAAGCGTGTGTACCACCGGTATACGGGCTTCCTCTGCAAATGTTCGTAGCGCTCGGTGTGCCCGTGCGTGAAGCACGCCAGCTCCAGCCAGGATGACCGGTTTTTTGGCCCCAGCCACTGCTTCCGCAACCTTGCGGATCTGGAGACGATTTGGAACCACGGTCGGCTGATAACCAGGGAGGTGTACGGGTTGGTCGTACGTAAATAACCCCACAGCGTTCGACACATCCTTCGGGATGTCAATCAAGACGGGGCCCGGCCGTCCCGTTTGAGCGATGTGAAACGCTTCCTTGATGATGCGCGGCAATTCTTGAACGTTGCGTACCTGGTAGTTGTGTTTCGTGATGGGCATCGTGATGCTGAGAATCGCTGCTTCCTGAAACGCGTCCGTGCCGATGACGGTGGTGCTCACCTGACCTGTAATAACGACCAAGGGCAGAGAATCCATCATGGCATCGGTCAATCCAGTGATGAGGTTGGTCGCGCCCGGCCCTGAGGTGGCAATCACCACGCCGGCTCTCCCAGTCACACGAGCATATCCCTCGGCAGCGTGAATTCCGCCTTGTTCATGTCGAGTGAGGATGTGGCGGATTCCACAGCGGTAGAGTGCGTCGTAAATCGGCAACACTGCACCCCCCGGGTAGCCGAACAATACGTCCACACCCTCTTCCTTCAAGGCCTGCACGAGCATCGCTGCACCACTCATCTCTTGGGCCGCCTGAGTTTCTGCTGCGTTCGCCTCCACAGAATTGGTTCTCAATTCAATCCCCCCTCGTAAATCGGATCAGTTATATCTTCAGCACGCCACCGGTGTTCGCGGAGGTCACCAGTTTGGCGTAGCGTGCTAAATAACCACTCTTGACTTTCGGATCGGGCGGTGTAAACCGCTCTTTCCGAGCGTCCAGCTCGGCATCTGAAAGGAGAACGTCGATGGAGCGCGCCGCAAGGTCAATGACAATCCGGTCTCCCGGCTCAACCCAGCCAATCGGGCCGCCTTCTGCCGCCTCCGGCGAGATGTGACCGACACAGATGCCTCTCGTTGCACCGGAAAATCGCCCGTCAGTGATCAAGGCCACTTGCGTGTCTAGGCCCCTGCCGACAATCGCCGACGTGGGTGCGAGCATTTCCGGCATCCCCGGCCCGCCCTTCGGCCCTTCGTAGCGGATGACCACCACGTGCCCCGGTTGCACGAGACCGTCGTCAATGCCCTTCTGCGCGTCCTCCTGAGAGTCAAAGACGATGGCCGTGCCCTCGAAGCGAGTGATGCTCGGATCCACCGCGCCCACCTTGATGACAGCTCCATCAGGAGCGAGGTTGCCATAGAGAATAGAGAGTCCACCGACGGGGCTGTACGGGTTGTCCCGCGGCCGAATCACTTCCGGATTGAGGATGTCCGCAGACGCTGCATTTTCCGCAACACTGCGTCCTGTCACCGTGATCCGATGCCCGTGAATGGCACCGTCAATCTTCGCCAGTTCATGGATGATCGCTTGGATACCGCCTGCGAGATGCACGTCGTGAATAGAATAGTCTGACGCTGGGCTGATCTTCGCTAGGTACGGTACTCGTCGCGCAATTTCGTTAATGCGCCTGAGGTCGTACTCAATCCCTGCCTCATGGGCAATCGCGAGCAAGTGCAGAACCGTGTTTGTGGATCCGCCCATGGCCATATCCAGCGCAAACGCATCGTCAATCGCTTCAGCGGTGATGATGTCGCGCGGCCGGATGTCCTTTTCAATCATTGCCATCAGTTGTTCTGCAGCCTGAAAGATCAGCTCCCTGCGTTGTTCCGAGATAGCGAGAATCGTCCCATTGCCGGGCGGAGCGATTCCGAGCATTTCCATGATGCAGTTCATGGAGTTGGCCGTGAACATCCCACTGCAAGATCCACACGTCGGACAAGCTTGGGTTTCCAGCTCAAGCAATTCCTCGTCCGTGATGCGCCCCGACTTATAACTTCCAACACCCTCAAACACTGAGGACAGAGACAGCTGTTTGCCGGATTTCGTCCTGCCGGCCGCCATCGGCCCGCCGGAAACAAAGACGGCAGGAACGTTGGTACGAACGGCAGCCATAAGCATGCCCGGAGTGATTTTGTCACAGTTCGGCATGAAGAACACGCCGTCAAACCAGTGCGCCTGAATCATGGTCTCTGCCGAATCCGCGATAAGCTCGCGACTTGGCAATGAGTACCGCATGCCGATATGCCCCATTGCGATGCCGTCGTCCACCCCAATGGTGTTAAACTCGAATGGCACACCCCCGGCCCGGCGGATAGCCTCCTTGACCACTTCTCCAAGTTCCTTGAGGTGCACGTGCCCAGGGACAATGTCTACGTATGAGTTACAAATACCGATAAACGGCTTCGGTAAATCGGTAGGCTTAACCCCCGTTGCGTACAGGAGACTTCGATGGGGAGCCCTGTCCACGCCCTTCTTGATCATGTCACTTCTCATCACATCGCACCCTTACGCAAGTTCTGCATGAACACTAGAAACTGGCGTCAGCGTATATTTGACACCATCCTGTCGAGTCAACTTTCGGAACCCTTCGAGCAATCGATGCGTATGGGGACCAGGCCGTCCGTCGCCAATTTGTCGGCTGTCGACGCGAACCACAGGCATAATCTCCACCGCCGTCCCAGAGAGGAAGACTTCGTCCGCTGTGTATACGTCGTGAAGCGTAAATGGTTCCTCTTTCACGACGTAGCCCATGTTTTCAGCCACTTCCATGACAGCGCGGCGAGTGATGCCGTCTAGCGCGCCCAAGTAACAGGGTGGTGTATACAGAACACCCCGTTTGACGACAAACACGTTATCTCCAGAACCCTCAGTGACATAGCCTTCCGTATTCAGTGTCAAAGCTTCGGACACGCCGGCTTGGTGTGCTTCAATGCGAATGAGAATGTTGTTAAGGTAGTTGAGAGACTTGATTTTGGGGTTCAGTGCGTCCGGGCGGTTGCGCCGAGTCGCCACAGTGACCAAAGATGTGCCGACATCGTACATTTCCTGAGGGAACATCGCCAGCTGCTCGGCAATCACGATGACCTGAGGGTTGCGACAGGCAAATGGATCAAGCCCGAGATTCCCTTCACCTCGCGAGACAACGAGACGGACGTACGCACTGGACAGTTCGTTCCTTTGGAGGGTTTTCACAACCATGTCTTCAACTTCTGTCGGAGAATAAGGGAGGTCTAGGAGAATCGCCTTGGCGGATTCGAACAACCGCTCTACGTGTTCTTCCAAACGAAAAACATTGCAGTCGTAAGATCGGATTCCTTCGAAAATTCCATCACCATATAGAAACCCATGGTCAAAGACAGAGACTTTCGCGTCTTCGCGCCGTACGTAATCACCATTCATGAATATCCACTGTTCCATGCTGCATCCTCCCTGACGATGTCGAAATATTTGAATTATATAAGGTAATAAATAGACCTCTGCCTTGGGCTCAAACCAAAGCACACGTCACAGCACCCTGGTTCAGAACCTTCCGCAGAGGTTTTTATCCTCACGGTGTACACCCCTCGGTGTCGGTATCGCTCGGTCCAGCAAGACCTGTGGCCGACCACAGCGGAACCCTAGATACCCTCCTGAATCCAACCTCAATTCCTTGTTGTTGTGATTGTACTGATGGCTTTCCTTCTGGTCAATACAACGTTTGCACCCATGCCGTTGCGGCGCATCTGATGTAAGCGATTACTTTCTCGCTACATATGAACGAGTTTAAATTTTGAAAAAATTGTGACAAAGTGATTCGGGAGGTATTGCGTACCGTTATGTCAGTTTTCATTCCACAACGAGACCATTTATGTACCGCATCGACGAAATTATTTTTATCATGATGATGAGGCATCGAATACCTAGAGATTCCGACCACCAAAAAGAGATATCGCGAGATGCGGTGTCCCAACATGAACAAGTAAACTATTACATGGCTATCATTCCATACAAGGCGGCCTACAAGAATTGTAAATTTTGGATTATCGGATATGATATACCGTGCAGTCATTCACAGTTTGTCACACATTCCTCCGGAGGTGCTGCCGAGATGGACGAAAGACAGTGGACAGAGGAACAAAACTACTTGAACCACGTACAAGACGTGATTGATAGACTGCGAGACACCGCCGAACACGCAACCGATCGACGACTGCGTGAACTCGTCGAACATCGAAGATACATGTGGGAAAACGTCGCCCATGACGCCGCGAATGAGGAAACCCGGATATTGCAAGCGCAACATGTTTCCGATTTGGCGGGGCAGGAACGTGAACACGAAGTGTTCCAAAACACCGTCCGTCAATACGAACGAATTCAACGAAGTCCGTACTTCGGAAGGATGGACTTTCGCGAACAAGGGCAACAAACTGCGGAAAAGATCTACATCGGGATTGCAACCGTCCGCGAGCCAGAAGAACACTCCCTGTTGGTATACGATTGGCGAGCACCAATATGCAGCCTGTACTATGATTTTTCGCCCGGCACGGTGGAATACAACGGTCCAGAAGGACCAGTGTCAGGTACGATGACGTTAAAACGCCAGTACAAGATTACAGGCCGTACCCTCGAAGCGATGTTCGACACGGACGTCCGCATTGGCGACGAGATTCTGCAAGCCATGCTGGCCAAGCACGCGGACGACAAGATGTCATCCATCGTGACCAGCATCCAGAAGGAGCAAAATCAGGCGATACGCAATGTGAATCATCGAGTGTTCATCGTGCAAGGGCCGGCCGGCAGTGGCAAGACATCCATCGCATTGCAGCGGGTCGCGTACTTGTTGTACATTCGCCGACAACACGTAACCGCAGACAACATTCTTCTGTTTGCACCCAACAGTATTTTTCAAGATTACGTGTCCAACGTACTCCCGGAGCTCGGCGAGTCAAACATGCTCCAGGACACGTTCCAGGATTACGTTCGGCGTGTGTTCGATGTCGACGCGCCATTTGAGGATTTTTACACGCACATGGAAGGCATCCTCACCGCTAACGAAGATTCCTCAAGCGAAAAGAGTGCGGCCATCGCGTTTAAATTCTCGCGTTCGTTTTACGAGTTGATGCGCCGCTACGTTGCGTACCTTGGTGAGCAGGGGATGCCCTTTGAAGATCTGGTGTACCGTGGCAAGACCATTGTCAGGGCAGAGAGGATGACTGAGCTGTTCTACGGGCCGCTGAAGCGGTACAACCTGCCTGCACGTTTTCAGCACCTCACTTCCTACGTGGACAGAGCGTTGCAAAAAGTGGAGGAAAAACTGCAACAACGATTTGAACAGAGGCTGCTCGCAAAGAACAACTACATCGGCACCGAAGAAGAAATTCATCAGATGAGTTGTAGCAAAGCAGCGAAAGTCGTGCGAGAACTCAAATCGACCTTTCGCCGGCACATCCGGTCCCTGCCTATGCGCCTGTACGTCCAGTTGTTCGAGAACACCGACATTTGGAATAGCGTGACGAATGGCTTGCCGTGTCCAAACGACATCCATCAGATTCGCAACGTTACCGTGGATGACTTACGCAGTGAGAAGACCATTCCCTACGAAGACACTGCGCCCCTTGTGTACTTATACTCAACCGTGGTTGGACCGGCTGTGAAAAAGGATATTCGGCACGTACTCGTTGATGAGGCTCAGGATTACACGTGGCTGCAGTACGAAACCATGCGCCGTATATTCCCTAGATCTGGGTTTACCATTCTCGGCGATATGCACCAATCCATTCATCCGTACATGAATCGGGATGAATTTCATGACCTCGGCGAGGTGTTTGGCGAAGGACAGGTTGCGTTTTTCAGACTCACTAAGAGTTACCGGTCAACGCGAGAGATTCTGCAGTTTGCCCAGTCCGTACTTGGGGAACCTGGCGTCAGTGAACCGATTCGCACCTCAGGAGAACCGCCTACCGTTGTTCGTGCGGATGGAGACACCGTGCGAGAGGCAGTACTGGAGTACGTACGTCGTTACCAGGCGATGAAAGACTTGTCCATTGCCATCATTTGCCGAACAGCAGCGCGCGCACAATCCATGTACAATTCACTTCAACCAGACATCCAGGCGGTCCTGTTCACAAAGGAGGACCGCGTGTTTCGAACTGGCGTTGTTGTCGTGCCATCTTACCTAGCGAAAGGATTGGAGTTTGACGCCGTCATCGTCCCCGACGCCGCGGACTACAAGGTGAATGAGAAGAGGCTGTTTTACACGGTCTGTACGCGTGCATTGCACCATTTGACCGTCATCGACTGCGGTGACGCAGAACTTCTGCGCGAGGCGGAGAGATAAGGTTTCTCGACGGAAATGGAAGCTTAGCACCTGGCACAACCGAACACAATTCCATGTGTAAATGGCGGCCCGTACCGGTGCGGACCGCCTCACATTGTTTGGAAGCACAGGGCACATCAAGCTCAACCGAGCAGTTTCTTGATAAGAGGAATCTGACCACGATGGTGCGCCGTGTGGGCAATCATGTACGACAGTAGCTGTCGTTTGTTCAGTTCCCCAACGCCGAGTTTCAAACCAGGAGTAGTCAAATCTTGCTCCGTCAGTTTGGATAGAGTTTCTTCTGCTATCCGCAAATTCTCCTGCCACTGGCGCTTGATGGAAGCGACATCCCAGTGGCTGGCTCGGAACGGGGCTTGGACGTCAATGTCCGCAGAAGCGCCCTCCAAGGCTGCGAAAAACTTACGTTCCACCAGGACCACATGCTCTACAACACTTGCGATGTTGTTGAAGTTTTCAGCCGGCTTTTTTAACCATTGCTCGTCGCCGAGGTCGGCCACCATCTTGTCCACGCTACGATGTACAGACACGAGCAATTGATACTGATCTTGCACTTCTGGGATCATGTGTTCCTACCTCCTTGTTAAGGGCGATATGTAGTGAGGTTCCCGTTTCCATTTTACAACAATTTCAAGAGGCTTGAAATACGCTCCCAGTGAAAGCTCTTTGGCCTACGGTTTCAGAATCAGCTTTCCCCAGGTCTTTCGGGTTGCAAGTTCCTCAAGCGCGTCAGGTAAAGCATCAAACGGGTATTCCTTGTAAATCGACGGCTGGATGGTGCCTTCCAGCATCATGTCGACCAACCTATCCTCGATTTCCCGGACTTTCTCCGGCATGAGCCGACGAAACAATCCCCAGTGGACACCCACAATCGAGTAATTCTTGACCAGCGCATGGTTTGTTGGCGCGTCAGCAATGCGTCCCCCCGCAAACCCAATGACCAGTAGTCGTCCCATGAACGAAATACACTTGCGGGAGGCGTCGAAGACGTCTCCCCCTACGGGGTCAAACACCACGTTGGCACCGCGGCCCTGCGTCCGTTCCTTTACCACTTCGATAAAGCTTCCCGCACGGTAGTCAATGACTTCATCCGCGCCAAGCCTGCGACAAATCTCGACCTTTTCGGCTCCCCCCGCAGTAGCAATGACCACCGCTCCAGCTGCCTTCCCGATTTGAATGGCAGCCGATCCTGACGCCTCCAGCGCCCGCATGCACAAGCAACGTTTCGCCAGGTTGCAGATTTGCACAGGTATGCAGGGCGTAGTAGGCCGTCTGGTAGGTAATGAAGTGTGCAGCCGCCACTGACGCAGCGATGGATTCAGGTATTTCGTACACATCCCGCTCAGAAACCGAGACACACTCCGCGAACCCACCGTTTGGCAGTTGAGACATCGCTACCACTCGCTGACCTGGGCGAAGCGAGCCACCTTCCCCAACGTCTTCGACCACGCCCGCAATTTCCGCCCCCGGCGTAAATGGCAGAGGCGGTTTTTCCTGATACTTGCCCTGACACACGAGAATGTCCAGGAAATTGACAGCCGCTGCCTCGACGCGAATCCGAACCTGACCTGCCATGACATCTGGTTTCGGAACTTCCACCAGTTTCAACACATCGCGTGGTTCCCCAAGCGCCTGAACCTGCCATTGACGCATGTCCTGATTTCCCCTTTCTAAAAACCGGTCGGTCAATTTGCGAGCAGACGTTGACCCTTGCCGTCGTTTTTGTGACAAGCCACATCCAGTGCGCGACAGAGAAACCGCCGGGTGTCTCGAGGATCAATGACGTCGTCAGAAGGTGCTTCGCGGTCGCACGATAAGGGGCACTATCAAACTCCCATCCTTCTAGAAGTTGTGCACGTTCTTCAGCAAGATTCGGAGACTGCGCCAATCGCCTGCCGTACACTACATTCACCCCCACCTCGGGTCCAGTAAAAGAAATCTCTGCTGTCGGCCAAGCCACCACAAAGTCCACTCCCATGTTGGGACCACACATATTGCTGTAAGCCGCTCCAATGCTCTTGCTGATGACAACTGAAAACTTTGGGACAGTGGTCCATGCAAGCGCTTGATTCCACACCATGATTTTGGTCGCCATCTTTTCAACTTCTGCTACGCTACCGACGCGAAATCCAGGTACGTCGTGGAGAAACACGAGAGGAATGTGATAGGAGTCGCACACGCAAAGAAACGACGTTGCCTTGTCACATTCAGCAGTCCCGTACGCGCCAGCGCGTACCAACGGTTGGCTGGCCACAATACCGACCACCCAGCCGTGAAGCCGGGTTAAACCCGTGATCAGCGCTGCGCCAAAGTCGGGCTTGACCTCAGTAAAGCTACCTGTATCGACAATGGAGCGGATGAGCCGCTTCATGTCGTAGGCTCGGTTTTTATGCGTCGGGACCAACTTCTTCACTTCATCCAACCGCCGGTCTGGTTGATCGCCGACGTCGCCAATTGGCGGCACTTCGACCTCCTTCGCCGAACCTTCGAGAGTCGAGGAATCCACAAAGCCTGGATTAGGCGCGTGGACCACCTGCGACGTAGATAACCTGGCCGGACACGAAACTTGCATCTTCACTGCAGAGAAACGCAATCACGTTTGCCACGTCCTGTGGACGACCTACGCGGCGGAGCGGTATTTCTTTGGCCGCGTATGCCTTAAGGTCCTCCGGGTTGACACCAATTCGTTCTGCGGTCTGCCGCGTCATTTCCGTATCGATGAAACCAGGCGCCACCGCGTTCACATTGATGTTGAACGGCCCTAGTTCAATCGCCAACGTCTTCGTAAATCCCTGAATACCGGCTTTTGCTGCGGAATAGTTCGCCTGCCCACGGTTGCCGAGGGCAGAAGTGCTGCTGACATTGACAATCTTGCCGTACTTCTGTTGCACCATGTACTTCTGCGCAGCGCGGCTACACAGAAAGTGCCCACGCAAGTGCACGTTCATCACGGTGTCCCAATCCTCTTCGGTCATCTTGTGCAGAAGATTATCCCGAATGACACCTGCATTGTTGACAAGCATGTCTACCGTTCCAAATGTCGAGGCAATTCGTTCAACGGCCGCTTCCACTTGTGCAGCGTCGGTGACGTTGCACCCTACAGCAATGGCTTCACCGCCCCCTTCGCGAATGCGCGCGACGACTGCTTCGCAAGCCTTTTCATCTAAATCTACCACCGCAATGTTCGCACCGTCCGCTGCGAGACGTTCGGCAGTCGCCGCTCCAATACCGCGCGCTGCTCCTGTCACCATGGCTGTCTTTCCTGTCAAGTTCCCCATGTTCCATTCGCTCCTTTTCTCCCTGTTTTCAAGTGTGATTCATGCATATGAAATTCGCCTATACGGTAAACAGGGCATGCCCTTTCACAGCGACTCGCCCGTCCTGTTGGACGATGGCGGAGACGTCACACGACACCCACTGCACACCATCCTCATCGCGAACATCTGTGACAACACCTTCGCAGACAATGACGTCACCGGGTCGAACCATTTCGCTAAAGCGCACACGAAACTGCTTCAATGCCCCAGGCGTTCCCGCTGTATCGGTCAACATCTGTCCCACAAAGGCCATGGTGAGCATGCCGTGCGCAATCACGCCACCGAGTCCAACCTCCTTGGCAAACTCATCCACCGTGTGAATGGGGTTGAAATCCCCAGATGCGCCAGAGTACATCACCAGTTGAGTTTTTGTCACTGGTGGTTTAATCAAGGGGCCCAGCTTGTCGCCGACGGCAAATCGCTTCTGGCTCACGCCGCTCCCCCCTGTTCGCGGTAAATCGCAGTTAGCCGCTCCCGCACGACCAACGCCCCGGAGTCGTCCACCGCTGTGTTTTCAAAGACCAAAAAGATCATTGAGCCAAATCGTCCGCTCTTTTCATGGACTTCACTCAGTTTTGAACTGCAGTACAGCACGTCGCCAGCGTAGATTGGGCGGAAGTACTCAAACTGTTGTTCTCCGTGAATCAGCCCTTCTTTGGGCAAGGGCAGATCCGGAATCTGCCCGTAGTCGAACGTTCGACTGAATGTCGGAGGAGCGACAATACGTCCATCGGCACCAGTTCCCTCGCGATAGAGCGGATTGGGATCGCCAATAGCGTCTGCAAACTTGCGAATGGCGCCTTTTTCAACTTCGTTTCGGACTGGAGACGATGAACGTCCCACAAACGGCTCAAAAGTTTGTACTGACACGCATACCCCTCCTACTCTTTCGACCGACTGATTGGTAGACGATGTTTGCAATCCCCTTTTCAATGCTGTCTGCGAGTGACCTGTGATAACCGCACACCGTCCCCGGAGCCTGTATCCACACTACGACGTCAGACGTCCTTCCTCGTACTGCTCGCGCAACGTCTTCTTGGAGAACTTCCCGACACTGGTTTTCGGCACCTCATCGATAAACACAAAATCGTCAGGTATCCACCACTTGGGCACCCTGTCCGTAAGAAACGCCGACAGCTCCTCCTTGCTCACTCTTCCCCGGTATTCCGGCTTTAAAGAGACACATGCGAGGGGGCGCTCCTGCCACTTCGGGTGCACGATGGCAATCACCGCTGCTTCGGCAACCGCTGGATGTGCCATGATGGCGTTTTCGAGATCCACCGACGAAATCCACTCTCCGCCGCTCTTGATCAAATCTCGCGTTCTGTCGACGACCTGCAGATAGCCGTCCTCGTCCAGCGTGGCAATATCTCCCTGTACGGAACCATCCGTCTACAAACGATTCTTTCGACTTCTCAGGATTTTTGTAGTACTCGTTGATGACCCATGGGCCGCGTAGCAGAAGTTCACCCATCTCCTTACCGTCGTGTGCGACCTCCTCGCCGTTCGGGTTCACAATACGCATTTCCAGACCCGGCAGAATTAACCCAGTCTTCGCCCGCAACTGGTACAGCTCTGGCCCCTGCAAGTCCTTGAATTTGGATTTTGGTACATTGATGAACGTCACTGGAGTGGTCTCCGTCTGGCCATATCCTTGATAGAGCTTGACGCCCAGCTGTTCCTGGTATGCCTGCGTCAACGTTGATGGCAATGCCGAGCCGCCGGACATAAAGTAACGTACGTGGCTGAAATCGTATTTTCCCGGATTCGCCAACACATGTTGGAGAATTCCCATCCAAATGGTGGGGACCCCAGCACTAAAGGTCACTTTTTCATTGTGAATTAACTCACAGAAGTCGGCAGCAGTCGGCCGCGCACCTGGATATACTTGCTTCGCACCCGCCCACGTGTCAGTGTATGGGCGACCCCAGGCATTGACGTGAAACATCGGAACAATCGGCATGGTCACATCAGACTCGTCGACGCCAAGCTCACCTGTGAGGCAGGTTAAACAGTGTAAGTATAGGCCTCGGTGTGTGTATACCACACCTTTTGGATCGCCAGTGGTAGCCGAGGTATAGCTGATGATGGCCGGTGTGCGTTCATCAAACTCCGGAAACGTATAGTCGGGACTGGCGTCTGCGATGAGGTCTTCGTACAGAATGGCACCTGGAAAAGGCACGTCCGACAACTCTGTCTTGTCCGTCATGATGACGTATTGTTGTACGGTTTTTAGCTCACCGGCAATAGCAGCAATGAGCGGCACCAAATCTTCATCCACGAACAATACCTTGTCTTCCGCATGGTTGATGGTATATATCAGTTGGTCCTTGAACAATCGAATATTGACGGTGTGGAGAACCCGCTGTGAACACGGGACTGCGTAATAGAGCTCCAAGTGGCGGTGGTGATTCCATGCAAACGATGCCACTCGATCCCCTGGCTGCACACCCAACGAGTTCAATGCGTTCGCCAGTCGGCACACACGGGTGTACAGGTCGCGATACGTGTAACGAAAGAGTCCGGAATAATCTCTCGAGACAATCTCTTTGTCGGGAAAGATTGTAACAGCTCGGTAAAGCGGCGATTTGAGCAACAGCGGATAGTCCATCATCGTTCCCATTCACTCCCCATTGACCTCTAGAATCGTCTCCTGGTCTATATGGCGCTACGCGCCTTGTGATGGCGCTTTCACAAAATCCACTATCCCCCACTTCCACACCATGAGCCCTAGATGATTTCCATATGGTTTGATTATATGTTGGCACGCAACTACATCACAACCTCGTTATCACAACAATCAGTCTCTTAATATCTAAAGTATTTTATTTTTAAAGTATTTTAGCATACGACCTCCACCTAGTGAGTAGTACGGTCACGACAACAATTTCCGAGGAAATCAATTGACATTCGACAAACGGAATGCAAGATGGAGGAATAAAAGGGGTCAGGTAAAGATAGATGACTGCAATT
This sequence comes from uncultured Alicyclobacillaceae bacterium, assembly GCA_963788285.1. Lineage (GTDB taxonomy): Bacteria > Bacillota > Bacilli > Alicyclobacillales > Alicyclobacillaceae > Alicyclobacillus_A. The sequence continues at coordinate 77,934 of CAWBGB010000006.1, read as the reverse complement.
GGGTTCCCGCATTCTCTCCCATCACTTCAAAAAGACAACAAAGCGGCTGTCTCCGACTTTCGTCAGAGAGAGCCGCATGGAATCAATCATCCTCATCCATGTTAAAACCACCTAAGCAACCATGCGGACAGCCACAGACTGCAGGTGGCAATGACCATCGACTGGCCAATGCCGCTGAGAAGTCCCGTCACCACTCGCAGTGCATTGTTGCTGATGCGTAGTTTGCGGTACTGAGTGAATCCGTCGATGAACATCGGCAGGTTGAGCAGTGCCCCCAGCCAAATGGGAAAGCGAAGGTTTTCCGCCAGAAATGCAGGCGTAGCTAGGTATCCGATGAGAATGGACAGACAGCGGTAACACAACGGAAACTGTCGGCCAAACCAACGCGGAGACCGCGAAGGCATACGGTGACAAGGAATAAAGCGGAGTCCGATGACGTCCTTAAGCACCAAAGCAATCACATCCGGGTGCCCCACAGTCCGCACATTCTGCACATTCGAGGCCTTCTAGAAACCCACACTCAAACGCCAAACAATCCAGCCCTCCGCAACACTCGGCGCCCCGTGGTTCACGCCTCGCGTACCCGGCAGATGTGGACAAAAACATCAACACAGCCAATCCCATCAACACCAATCCGGGAGCTGTCTTGTGATGCGTCAACAGAGACGTGCCAGCACCCAGCAAAATCAACTCTATGATGGAAAACATGAAAAACACCGGTTGTGCCTCCTGTTCTACCTCTATGCATCCTACTCACATTATCGGAGAAAGCGCGAAGAAAGGGTAGGCCATACCAAAAACTTCTGTTGTATGTACGAGCGGGAGTCTGCATACGCTTCATCGTCCACCTCTTGTACCAGGCGATTAGTAAAATAGCGACAAACGACGGGTTTAGCACAATACGATGTGTTTCAGGTAGTAATGAAACACATCATCGGTGTGTGCTGAACCACTTTAGCGAAATTTTACAAATCGCTCGTAAAATAAATCGGCTAAGCAAGTGATTGCTTAGCCGACGCTGGCATGACAGTATCCAAGATTGCAATCTGGTTACAACGAGGTCGCAATATCCAAAGAGACACTCGGCGTCTTCAGCCACAACCATTGAAGCCAAAACAAAGAGATTGCAGACAGGACCAAGCCGCCAATCATGAATAGAAAGCCCCCTATGTACGAGCCAGTGGCCGTAACCATTCCGCCAATGACAAGCGGTGTAATAAAGCCACCAATTTGACCACCGAAGTTGACAAATGATGAACGTTACACGCAGGTGGTCGGGAATCAGGTTGAGCGCTACACTTCAAAGAGGCCCAAAGCCGCCGTACAGGAAAAACGCAGCGCGCCGCAATCACTTCAGTCGTCGCCCTTTTAGCCTTTGAAAGTACAGCGTATGCTTCAACATACGCCGTTCAACCCGGCGACACACTCTGGAAAATTGCAAAGCATCACGGTGTTCCACTCAGCACCCTGCTTCGGGCAACCCGAGTATCCATAACCCAAACTTCATTTGAGTAGGAGAAAAAATTCAAATTCCAACGCCTAGCGCTTCATCTACACACACGTCTACATCACAGCAGTATGCTGCTGAAGTTGCAACACTGGTAAACCAAGAACGAGTACATACCGGACTCAAGCCTTTGTCTTTAGATAGCAATCACTTGCCATACAAAAGGCAGCTGATATGTATCAAAATCACTACTTCGGTCACACATCGCCAACGTACGGTTCGCCGTTCGACATGATGCAAAAGGAAGGTATCACCTTCACATACGCAGGAGAAAATATTGCGGAAGGTCAAACCACTCCGCAACAGGTGATGAATGACTAGATGAATAGCCCTGGATCCGCAACAGGTGATGAATGACTAGATGAATAGCCCTGGAGCGCCAACATTTTGAACGCCCATTACGACACCATCGGCGTTGTATACGACCACGGAATATGGGTGCAAGAGTTCGCTGGCCACGGTCAATGATGGCCAGACAATATATAGAGGCAGGGGCAAGAACCCCTGCCTCTATTGGTTTCCCGTTGGTTTGCCAAAGCCAAAGCGGTACACTGTACGTGTAAGCAAGTGACTACTGAAGAGGAGGGCTTTCCGTGAAGGCTGTCACCATGCGCGGATTCGGCGGACCTGATGTGCTCGAGATGGGTACCGTGCCAAATCCACATGTCGGTGATTCAGACCTGCTCGTTCGCGTACACGCGACTGCGTTGAACCGCGCAGACTTGCTCCAACGAAGAGGACTGTATCCCCCGCCGCCGGGCGCCTCGGACATCCTTGGATTGGAAATGGCTGGAGAAGTGGTACAGGTTGGGGCCCAGTGCGAAGGATGGCGCGTTGGCGACCGAGTGTGCGCCTTGCTCCCAGGTGGGGGATACGCCGAATATGCGGCCGTTCCGGCCAGAATGGCCATACGCTTGCCGGACAACCTGTCCTATGAGCAGGGAGCGGCCATTCCGGAGGTGTTCCTGACGGCATACCTCAATTTGTTTTGGCTCGGCGGACTCACCGCAGGGAAGAAAGTCCTGGTACACGCGGGCGCAAGTGGCGTAGGTACCGCTGCCATTCAACTCATTCGAGCAGCTGGTGCAACCAGCTACATGACCGCAGGGACTCGTGAAAAAATCGATCGATGCCTGGAACTCGGCGCGAAAGCCGGATGGAACTACAAAGAAGGGCCATTTGCACCTTGGGTGAAAGAGCAGACAAACCATGAGGGTGTGGACATTGTCCTAGATTTTGTCGGCGCACCGTATTTCGAGCAAAACCTCGAGGTACTACGCATGGATGGGCGACTCATCATTATAGGTACGATGGCTGGTACGAAGGTCGCGAATCTAGACTTAGGCTACCTGCTGCGCAATCGGCTGCAAATCATCGGTACGGCTTTACGATCCCGCAGTGTAGAAGAAAAAATCAGACTCACCGAGGAGTTTGTCACGTTTGCCATGCCGCATATTGAGAAAGGGACCATCGCACCAGTGATTGACAGTGTCTTCGACTGGACGGAAGCGAGCAAAGCCCACGCGTACATGGAGTCCAACGCCAATATCGGCAAGATTGTGCTTCGGGTCTCATAGTTAACGACGCACGAACCTCACCAAGCGCTTACGGGTTAACGTCCCCAAGGGCGATGTCGTACTGTGCTTGTATGGCTACTGCAGTCTGCGGCCCAACAATGCCATCTACAGCCAACCCTCGGGTGGATTGAAAGGCACGGACCGCGTTCTCCGTCACGATGTCGTAGGAGCCCGTGATGCTTCCTTTGTAATAACCAAGCGTCTGCAGCATCTGCTGCAGCGTTTCAATGTCGGGTCCCGACGAAACATACCGGTGTACAAGTCTTGTGGTGAACACCTGCCCGATGATGCTTACTAGTGTTCCAAGGGGTACGATGCCATATAACCGGATGATATCTTCGTTCCGTATGCGTACACAGCCGTGAGAGACTGACTGGCCAATCGCCGCCGGGTCGGCGGTGCCGTGGATTGCGTATCCGCCATTTGGAATGGATAGACGCATCCAGCGCGCGCCAAACGGCCCACCCGGCATCTCCATTTTCTCAATGATGACCCAGTCCCCAAGTGGGGTTGGAGTGGTCGGTTTTCCGGTGGTCACTGGATAGGTGTCGGTGAGGCGACCGCTATCGTATAAAACCAACAAGTTGCGCATGGTGTCCACCGCAATTCGGTAGCGACCTCCGCCCCATTCCACCTGATTGATGCCAAGCGCTATCCAGGTGTCGGGGCCCACAATTCCATCGGCGCGAATACCGGAAGCTCTCTGAAAGGCCACGACAGCGTCTCGCGTTTGTGGACCGAAGACTCCATCAAGCGCCCCCTGTAAGTCGCCGATTGCAATCAGACGTCTTTGCACAGCCAGGACATCCGGCCCTTGCATGGCTGGAGTCGTCAAGCGCAGAAAGCGACTTGCCTGTACCATGTGATACGCCCTCTCCTCTGCTGAGTACGTCCAACCCGTCCTTTATCATGAGTGTAAAACCGCTGCCGTTGCATGCAGAACGAGGCCCCTGCCACCTCACCCATCCTCATGGGTAAGATATGCAGGGGCTCTTTGTCCACAATCCAGAAACCCTCGAAATAATGATATAGATCGTCACCAAGCCGCCGTTCCACGACCTTCGTCGTTTATTTGAACCGCAGCGGCTTTTGCCGAATGGCGACGCTCATGGCGATTCCAACGGCAATAAAATTGGCAAGTAGCGAACTACCGCCGTAACTCACAAACGGCAAGGTAATTCCCGTGGATGGACTCATGTACATGTCCATGCCCACGTTCTCAAACACCTGGAAAGCGAACATCCCAAATATACCTACGACCATGTACATGCCAAACGTATCGGAGGAATATCGGGCAATCCTAACCAGGCGGTAGATCAGCGCCAGGAAGCATAATACCAATCCGGCCGAACCCACAAAGCCAAACTGTTCACCAACCGAACTGAAAATGTAGTCCGTCCACTCGTTCGGCACACCGGCGTTCAGGGATAACAATCCGTGTAGTGCGCCTTCCCCAAACATTTGACCGGACGCGATGGCCATTTGCGCCTGGTGCACGTTGAAGCCACTCCCGCCCGGGTCGTAGTTCGGATCGAGCCAAGCGAGAATCCGCTCGCCCTGGTATCCCTTGAGGATGTTGTGCGGGATGAGGACCTGTTGAACAAATGCGGCGGCTTCCTTCGAGTAAAAGATGGGTACAGCGACGAGCACGACACCGCCGAGCAAAACCGCGCCACACAGGAGTGCGAAAACCGACTGCTTTGTAAATGCCATGAACATGATGAGACTAATCGACACCATCACCAACGCTTGACCGAGGGCAGGTTCTTTCAGTGTAAGCGCAAAGGGCGGAATCAGTATCGCCCAAATTGGCCAAGAGGAACGAATCCGGTAATCGGGCAGTTCGCTCTCATCCACATTAGCCATAAAAGCAGCCGTCGTAATAATCAACGCCAGCTTGGAGAACTCCGAAGGCTGAAAGGTGGTGAATTTCAAGTTAATCCACGAGTGCGCGTTGTTGACGGCAGGGAACGCGAAGACCACCACCAGCAACACGGTTGTGATACCGTACAACCACCAGCGAATTCGGCGCAGTGAGCGGTAATCGGACACGGCGACGGCAAACATCACCACAAAGCCAACCAATCCGACCACAAGCTGCTTTAACCACGCGTGAGACGGCATTTGAGAATTGTGCACACCGGCGATGGCTAGGCAGCTATACGCCATAAGAATGGCTACGAGTACGACCATTGTATAGTCAATGTCACGAAGGTAACGGCGAATTCCTTCCACAGTTGCATCCCTACCTGCTTCAGTATGTATGAACTTTATCAACGAGTTCAGAAACGTTCTCCATGTACATAGACAACCGATTGCATAGACTTGTTACGGGAAATTTTGACGACACGGTGACAGTTTCGCGTTGCGCGGGAACATGCGGGCTTGTGCCCTCCATTCGTGGTTTACTCGACAACGGTATAATCTATGTGCATCTTATCACAGCGCAGAGGAGGAGGCAGGCATGGCTTCATGCCACAACACCAAAATTCCAGATATTATTCTAAAATAAACCAAAACCGTCATCTGTTCCTCGTAACGATTGCACTCGGCGTACTGCTAAATCCACTCAATTCATCCATGATATCCGTCGCTCTCACTCGACTGGAGCATGTATTTCACTTAAACTTTACAAGCGTCTCCTGGCTGATTTCCACCTACTATCTGGCCAGCGCGATTGCCCAACCTGTCCTGGGGAAGATTGCCGACACACTCGGACGGAAACGCGTTTTTCTCGCAGGCTTAGTGCTGGTCGCCGTGTCTTCACTGACGGCTCCATTTGCTCCTTCGTTTGACTGGCTCATCGCACTGCGCTTGATAGTCGTTCGGCAGCGGGGCCATATATCCTGCCGGCATGGGGATTGTTCGGCAATACATCACCCAAGGCCAAACGCAAGCTCTCGCATTTCTTGCCGTGTTCTCGTCTGGTGCTGCAGCGTTTGGGCCATCCATCGGTGGAGTGCTGATACACTGGGGCGACTGGCCGTCTATTTTCTGGGTAAGCTTCCCGTTTATCGTGGCCAGCCTTCTATTGGCTGTATGGATTCTCCCCAGTGACCGGCAAAACAATCTGGATAATCCGGACAGGGAACCCATTCGGGCGCTGATTCAGAAATTGGACGTATGGGGAATTATACTCTTCGCACTAGCGATTATCATGAGTCTATTGTTCTTGCTGTCCCTAGCGGACACCGTCAAATGGTGGCCTGGTTTGCTGGCGGTCGGTATGGGAAATGCGAACACAGATGCCATTCATCCATCTGCGCATGTTTCGCCAGAACAAGGCCTTCACGTGGGTACTCGTTCAATTTGTAACGGTCAACACGATTTTTTTACTCTATCTTCTTCGGCATGCCGACGTATTTGCAAGAGGTACGCCATTTCAACCCGCAAAACACCGGTCTCATCATGTTGTGTGTCGCTGGATTCGGCGTAGTCATCGCGCCCATCGCGGGACGTTGGGTGGCATTGTCCGGATCGAGGCCGCCATTGCTTTTGGCAGGCTTTTGAATGACAGTCGGGTCCACACTCTTTCTCGTACTGAGCGACCAATCCCCAGTATGGTGGCTAGCCATCAACTTGTCAGTGCTCGGTTTCAGCAACGGCTTTAACAACGTGGGTCTACAGACGGCGCTGTTTCAAGTCAGTCCGCAAGAGATCATCAGTGCCGCATCCGGATTGTTTCAAACGGCCCGCTACATGGGTACCATCCTGTCGACAGTGCTGCTAGGCGTCCTGTTTTGGAAACCATCTGTCCACCAATGGAGTCCACTTGTTGGGCATTGTGCTCGCGGTACTCGGTTTGTTTGTAATCTGGATGAGCTGGCGTTTGCCCAAGAAACGCCAGATACGATTGCCCGCTTTCTACACTCCTGGCACAGCTTCATCTTTGCATCCGTGTCTTACAGCCATTCTCATCTGCAGATTGTGTACCGAGAGCCGGTACATTCAGCACTCGCTCCTATCGCCCTAACAACTTGTCTCGTTCGAACATACACTGAACTAAGCTCTTGAAAACCAACACACTACCTAACGTAGACCACCCCTCGGACGCCAGAGTTGAAGAGAAGGTCGACAGAATCGACCTTCTCTTGTCGTGTTCTTTGCTTAACAACTAGGATGCATCGTACCTTCAGAATGAAGCTTGAGCCCTAGAACCGTGTTACAGGCTGGCCAAAACTGCGCCGATAATGGTAACAGCCCCTCCCACTAGTGACATCCAGGAAACTTGTTCGTGTAGTAAGAGAACACCAAATACAACTGTCCAAACAGGGAGCAAGTTGATGTAGGGTGCTGCACGACCAGCGCCGACAATTTTCACACCAGCGTTCCATGCTAAATAAGCACCGACTGATGCAAACGTACTTACGTATATTACACAAGCCCACGCAATCATGGTCATGTGAATCATGCTCGTTTTACTGTTCCAATGCAACTCATTGCGCTGAAAACCGTACCGTATAGAGCTGCACCAGCAGTCATCGTCAGCGGATCCATCTGTTTTCCGTATCTCTTGCCAAGGACCGTATACAGCCCCCACGCCAGACACGACAAAACGATATCGACATCTCCAAGAACTGAACCGTAAGAATCCGTTGAATGTTTGCCCTGAAATAAAAGGACGACACCCATGATGGAAACCACGGCGCCTATCCAAGCCTTCGCTTGGATGCGCTCTTTAAGGACAAGGGGAGTAACCATCAGGATGGCGATAGGAATGCCGGCAGAAATCATCCCGGCTTGCGAGGCGCTGATGCTTCTTAATCCTAAGTAAGTTAACGTCGAAAAAGAAAATACACCCAAGAACCCAAGGACCGAAAATTCCTTCTATTTTGTAAAAGTAGGTAAAGTTTTTTTATTCAGAGCAAGAGTACTGATAAGTAGTACAGTCGAAATTGCCCACCGAATGGTATTCAGTACGGTAGCCGGTAACGCGGGACCCAAAAAGCGTCCCCAAATATAGTTGCCGCCCCAAAGAATCGTAGCGGGACACTACCTTGTTTTACAATTCCTTCCGTAAGGTGTATCAATCATGGGCATTTTCGTATCAATCCTGATGCAATGACGTTGCGCCTTGACGTACTGTCCCTGAACATAAATCACCCCCTTACGCAGGATTTGGCTTGGTCCAACTCTGTGTAAAGGGGATTCTTGCAAGTTTATTTTTCGTATTGGGAGTGCGATAGTATGCGGGCACTGTTTCTACAATCACTCGAATCGTGTGGTTGTCCCCTCTCGCCCCCGATGCTTCTTCCATTGCACGAACACTGACATTTTTTCAGTATCATTCTACATGATTGTACAATGACCACCTAGCTTGAGGTGACACACGCTCGTCGACAACTTCGGATGGCTCCGTGTCCAAAACCGGTGTCCGCAGTGCGCTCTTGACTCCCCAATAATAAGCTGCAAGAGAAACGACAGCCACAAGTACCTGCTCCCACGGAGCAGGCACAATGCTTTTCCCGCCGCCAAATGTTCCAACATAAGAGAGAACAATCATGGCAATAGAATAGAAAATCAGCCACCATGTTGTTTTGAGTTGCGCTGTAAACGATACACCTACATCCGGCGCTTTTTTATGGAACACGCAGTAGAGGATAAACATTACAAGCAGAGAGCCGATGAGCCACGAATCGGTCCGCCACCCTGTCCAATATACAATGAGAGAAGCAATCACAAAGCCAATCGGAGCAACGACAGACATCCCCCGCAATCGGAAAGGTCTCTCCAGATTGGGTGCAGTACGTCGCAATGCGGCGGCTGCCACCGGCCCCATGACGAAGCACAGTACGCCGGAAGACGATGCCACTGCAACGAGCTTATCCCAAGACGGGAAGGGCAACGTCCAAAAGATAGCCATAATCAAGGAAAACCACAGTGCTGCCCTTGGAACACCTGTTTTTGAGTGTAATTTCGTAAAAACGCGAAAGAAGGTTCCGTTTTTAGACCAGCCGAAGATGAGGCGTGCTGTGGCGGACAGGTAGATGTTCGCTGTCCCGCTGGGAGACAATACAGCATCAGTCAAAATGACGCTAGCTAACCATCCAAGGCCCAGCAGGGTGGCGAGATTGGCAAACGGTGAGTTCAGTTTTACACCGGCCCAGCCATGATGGAGCAGGCTTGCGGGAACCGCGCCGACAAAACTCACTTGTAACAACACGTAGATCACCATCGTTACCAGGAGGGAGAACAAGATGGACAGTGGTACCGTACGCGAGGGATTCTTTGCTTCGGAAGCAAACAATACAGGTTGTTGAAAACCTTGAAATGCGAAGATGATGCCTGTGGTGGAAACAGCGGCTTCAATTCCGTTAAATCCAAAAGGTGCAAACCCATGTAGTGAGAAATTGGCGGGCTTGAACTGTGTAAGGAAAACAATAATGGCAAGTGACGGTACCACAAATTTGACGAGGGTAATCACGGTATTGGACTTGCCAAAGATATTGACGCTCCAGTAGTTCAGCAAAAAGAATAGGACCAGAGTGGCCGCCTGCACAAACCACCCAAGCACTGTGGGATTTTGTGTACCTAATGCCGGCCACCAGGCACTGGCGTAAGTTCGCATGCCTTCCGCTTCCAGTCCGGCCACGCAAGAGTACGTGATAAATGCCATAAAACTGACTAAATATCCGGCGAGCGGCCCATGGGAGTAGGCCGGATAACGAACCAAACCGCCCGTCCTCGGAATCGCCGCCCCGAGCTCTGCAAAGACCATTCCCAGTATATACGAGGCCACCGCACCAATCACCCATGATATCCAAGCTGCGGGCCCTGCCACTTGTGCCGCCAGTAGCGAAGCGAATAACCACCCGGAACCAACGATGGACCCCACTCCGATGAACGTCATATCCACGAGATTCAGTTTTCTCTTGAACGTGCCTTGATTGGCCATGTAAACGCCCCTTTTAAAGATGAACAGGACAGAGTCCATATTCACAGATATAGACAGAATTGATTAAATTTTTAACAGATGAGCCGGTGAAATGTATCCCTGTCGCTTCGGCGACCACATCAGGAGCTTTTAAACGGAAAACCTCCGTAGATGTGTCTACCAGGATGAGCAACTCAAGTCTGTGTACATGGGCATAGCACCACTCTCCTCTCTGAAACGCTTACGAAGCTAGCTGCCGGGCTTGAGATTGAAATATTTCCCTACCAGTCTGGCAGACACCCCAGAGATTGGTTCCCCCGTTCCCTTCCGGGATTCAGCGGAAATATTCAGTTTTGTAAAGTGTAGCTCGTTCATCACGAAACATCAAAGACTGACTTGTATAGGAAAGGCGAGGATACGGCCAGATTTTGCCGAATATAACTGCACATTGAGTCTTCGCGTTGGTGACTGGATGCCCCCCTGTGATGGCGTGTTTGCGTCTCATCGGATTTTACCCACTAGTCACAACGCGGTACAATAACGACAAATATTTCATGGAGGGGTGCTAGTGTCTCTACTAGACGAGATTTTAGAGTATAACGGTGAATTTGTTCGCACGAAGCAATACGAACCGTACCATGCATCAAAGTTTCCCAGCAAACGCATGGTGATTGTGGCGTGCATGGACACGCGGTTGGTGGAGTTGCTTCCACAAGCGATGAACGTGAAAAACGGCGATGCCATTGTAGTCAAAAGTGCTGGAGCGATGGTCACCGACCCGTTTGGAAGCGTCATGCGGAGCATCCTCGTCGCACTGTACGAACTGCAAGCAAAGGAAGTCTTTGTGGTAGGTCACCACGGGTGTGGTATGAATCGCATAGATCCTTCCACCACGTTGAGCACAATGAAACAAAGAGGAATCAGTGGAGAGACTATCAGCGTTCTACAGGCTGGAGGTGTCGACTTACACACCTGGTTGCAGGGATTTGACGACGTCGCAGAAAGCGTGCAACAGAGTGTAGATTTGATTCAGAAGCACCCTCTACTGCCACCAAGTACTCCGGTCCACGGAATGATCATGGATCCGGAGACCGGAGAGCTCGAGGTTGTCGTCCGAGGGTATTAAGAAAATGGCTCCCTGCATTCGTCGAAATCGAGGCTGGGAGCCATCTCACAAAACACAATCTAAAGTTCAACCACCTGTGCCTGTCCCTCGCGTACTTGTTGGTGACTAAATATCGATTTCCGCCGGTATGTTTGGCAGCCTGCAGCTAAGATCTACTCATACTGTGCAAGACCGATGCTTGTGGCATGCCGAACATGGTCCACTGCGGCGACCGCCACAAACTCATCGCCACCCAGCCTCCAACATCTTGAGGCTCTTAAACAGGTGGCGTCGATTGGGAAGGCCTGTGAGCGGATCGTGATACGCCAGATGCGTTAACTGCCGTTGATACATGTCATGCACCGTAATGTCTCGAGTGATGGACAGAACGTGGTTACAGTTCACATTTTGGGAAAAATAGGAGAAGGTACCGTTTCTCCGTAGTTCCCGTCTAGGTACTACACAAATATAACCACTTTCATGGTGCTTGCGACTTCGCGGTAATACGCACTCAAAAACCGTGCGCGTTTCGGGCTGACAGAATCATCTCTCGTCCTCGCGTAAACGTCTGCTGTGAGCTTTGCTGCTTTCATGGCAGCTGAATTGAATAGCACGTAGCGAAACTTGCCATCATCCCCCACCTAGCTCAGCCTCTGCCTCTGCCACGGTATCTCGGCAGATGACGAACGCTGCCATTCCGAACGAGTGGAAGGGTTCCTTGTGCCATCCTCCGTATGGAAGACCCAGCTCATTAAGCTGTCTTGTCAAGTGATCTGTCCATTTTTCATTCTAGTAAATAATGTAAATCTCACTCAACAAATTCACTCTTTTCTATATTTGGTGTATTATATCAGCTCTATCAAGAAAACACGACACTTATTGACTCGCACATAGCCAGCAACAGGAAGTACACCAGGGAACATCCACGTGGTCCCTGGTGTCTCACTTAGGTCAACCAAACCAGATTCGCATGACTCAAGCGAGCGATTTCCAAAAGTGACGAATGAACTGCGCTGTGTTTCGAATCGCTTCGTCGGAGAAGTCGAATTTTACGCCGGTCTCCGCATACACGTCCGCGATAGACTGGTTGTAATCTGCAGCCGCCCCGCGCTTGTAGTTCGCCACGGCCTTGGGCGGGTCTTCCTGATACTGCTGCAGTAACTGGAGGGCGCCGAGTTCCGCCATGGAGTATTCAATGTTGTAGAACGGATAAACGAAGAAGTGCAACGACCCGACCCATTGCGTACCCAGATTCTTCTCAAAGCCGGACCAGTCCGTCGGATGCGCAGAATAACGTTTCATGATTGCGGCATACGCAGCATCTCGTTCTTCTGCAGTATGTTCTGGATTCTCGTACATCCACTGCTGGAACAGGTCACCTGAGAGTGGGCCCATCAGCATGTTGAGGCTGCGGCGTATGCGTTCGCCCACGGCCGCACGATGTTGCTGTGGATCTCGATAGAATTCGTTCAACTTATCGAGACACAGCAGTTCCATGCTGTGCGAATACAACTCGGCGATTTCGGATCGATGATGGAACCACTGAGGCTCTTTTCGGAGTTGATAACGCGCATTGATGGCGTGGCCCATCTCGTGAATCAAGGCAATCACTGCAAAATACGACGGGCTGAAGTTTGCGAAGACAAAGCTGGTCCTGGATAGCATGAGCGAGGCATTGAAACCGCCGGGGGCCTTTCCCCTACGGCCCTCCAAGTCCAATAATCCTTTGTCTCGCATCGCTGCGAAGATGTCTCCAAATTCCTCGTCCGTCTTGCGAAGAATCGTCTCGACCCCAGCCATCAGCTCGTCAACTTCCTGGAAAGGAGCAGCGCAGATGGTGCACGAGGTTTGATCCCACGGGCGATATTCGTCTGCGCCCAACGTTTTGCGCAGATCTTCCGCAATCTCGTCCCAAACGGGTACGACGTACTTCTCGACTGCAGCATGGAAGCGTCGACAATCATCCAGACTGTACTCCCGGTTCTTCTCCCGAAATACGTAGTCGCGGTAGTTTTCGAACCCGGCATTCTGCGCAATCTGATGCCTAACACGCACTAGTTCGTTCATGATGCGGTCGCATTCAGGCTTCACGGATTCATACGCCGCTGCAATGCTCTTCCAGGCCTTTTCGCGCACTGCTCTATCAGGACTGTCCAACAAAGCTTGAACAACGGGCAACGGCTTCCGATCCCCGTCCAGGTCAACCAGCAAGCCGCCCATGATGGCGTTGTATTCCGTGCCCAATTCCTGTTCACGGACCTGAAGTGGTACGTTTTCATCGCGGAACAACTCCAAGCTGGTGCCGCGTACCTTTTTCATCATTCCGTACTTCTGGTCATCGAGCTCCTTCATGAACGGGCTTTCGCAAAACTTCCGGTCAAACTCCGCCTGGTATTTTAACAACAGAGGCTGAATCACCGATTGGTCATGTAAATACGTCGCTTTCTTCTCTTCATTTTCTGTGTCGCGATAAAAGTCTATGGTATGTCCCATGAGGACTTCGCTGAGGCGATAGCCGAGGTCAAGCTCTGCCTTCAGCCATCGCTCCAGGTCCTCGACAGAATGAATCGGGGTATTCAGCAAGGATTGCAACTCGGTCTCTACCGCAGTAGCATCGGTGACATCTATCCCACGTTGGTAATACGAGGTTGAGAGGGTGGACATGATGGGCCTCCTTCAATGTTCGCATGAGCAAAACTACGCCGTATAATCATTTGACTTTTCTGTTCTTTCAGAGTCTATCGTAACCGCGCACATGCTCGGAAATCAATGGAATTCGAGAAAAGTTTTTAGAGCCGAGAGAGCTGCCAGCTGCTACCCCTGAGAGGTGATGGAGGTGGATTCATGTTTTGTCGGTCTTGCAGAGGCAAAACTGTGTAACACGATTCCTAGGATGACAATGCCTATGCCTGCCAAGGCCACTCCCGAGACGGTTGTGCCTGGCAACAACAGCAGTTCACCAATCAGCGCGAAAACCACTTCCCCTGATTGCGTCGCTTCCACTGCGGCCAATTGATGAACGTTGCCTTTCGTCATGTCCGTCGCGTAAAAGAACAAGATGGTCGCAATCACGCCAGAAAATACTGCTACCACGAGGGATTGTTCTGTCTGCCCGATGCCAGGTGGCCCAACTCGGAATAGCGCGTACAAACTGAGGATCAGCCACAGCGGCAGACTTGCCAGTGTCATGCCCAGCACACGTTGTACCGTGTCTACACGGCCACTACACAACTCCATCATTTTACGATTGCCAAGAGGATACGCAAAGGCTGCGATAAGAACCGGCACTCCACCGAGAAGCAGGTCACGCCATGGCACTTCACCGGCCTGCTGCACTTCGACGAGGGCAATGCCGATGAGAATGATGGATGACACTGCCAGTTCTTTCAAAGGAACTTGTTTACGCACTTTGACAATGCCGATCCGAGTCTCCGTACGTTCATGGAACAAGGGAACCAGCAGTGACCCCGCGACAATGGTACATTGCCAAGTGGCGGCCACCAACCAGGCTGGGCTGTACGCAGCCGCAATACACAGGGGGCCATAGAACAATCCAAACCCGACCGTGCTCCACAGGAGCCATGCCCAGGGACGTTTGCGCATTTGTGCGAACAACGACAATAGATTTCCTCTCATCGCCACAATGAACAACAAAAACGGGAGCATAAACAGGTAGCGCAGCGAAGCGCTCCACAGCCAACTCCCTCCGTGAACACTCATCATGCGATTCAAAACAAAGGTGAACGCAAAAAAGAAGGATGACATGATGCCGAGTACAATGGACTTCATAGTACACCTCCCCGTGGATCTCAGATCCATCATACTCGCACAATATGTCACTGTGATAGTGGTCTATCCTGGCCTTTTCAAGCTCAATGGAATTTTAAGCTTCCGACAGACAGGCCAATGCGTAACACAAAGGCGAGAAACTCTGTCCGCTTAGCCCACCCAAGAATGTAGCACAACTGAATCATCTTCCGTCAGAAAGGTGACTTTCTTTGACAAACACTATCGTAAAGGTTGTCATCTCAAAAGTACTCTGTGGCGTTAGTTATTCGGGGCTTTCACCCGTGGGAGCGCGTTCGCTTCGACGATACGTTATACTGGTTTTCGTAAAAATAAGACAGGGGTGAGGATTCGTGATTCAATCCATTGCAACCGTCGCCGTATATGTTGAGGACCAACAAAAGGCGCTCGAATTCTGGACACAAAAAGTCGGATTTGAGGTGGTGGCAAACCATCCGATGGGACCGAATGCCAGTTGGATTGAAGTGGCACCGCCGGGAGCGCAGTCTCGACTCGTGATATATCCGAAGGCCCTCATGCCAGATTGGCAGGAAAGGAAGCCGTCCATCGTCTTCGAATGCGATGACATACAAGGTACGTATGAACGGATGGTCGCAAACGGGGTGAAATTCAAGGATTCACCAAAAGCCATGTCATGGGGCACCTACGCAACGTTTGAAGACACGGATGGGAACGAGTTCCTCCTGAAGGGTTGACACGTGACAAGCGAATTGGGAAAGGGTGAAAGACTCTTCTCTACCTTCACCCTATCCCGAAACACGCGAGGTGGACTGCAAACGTCGGAGATTAAACCGCACCATTCTCACGACGTTTCAGACGTACTATCGAAGAATAATAGGAATTCGGCTGCGTGCTTGCTCCAAAAGGTGTAGTCGTGGCCACCCGGGTACTCGTGATATACCACAGGAACACAGAGGTACAACACAGGATATTTCTTGTGTACGTCATAGCCTTTGGGCAGGAAATGTCCCCCCACATGTCTAGGGAAAGCATGTGGTGATATGGACAAGGATCGTTGTCATGAAGTAATCTCCCATATGCAACCGCCTGGCTCCGATGCACAGGCGCCCGCTTGGACGATCGCCTCCCGCCCATGTTACGTTCCACTCGCCCCAATGTACTAACCGGCACACCAGAGGCCACGCCCGACACAACGAGGCCCTTTAGATTCATCTCAACTCATTGCTCTGGGCTTGCCAACACAAACGTATTGCCATCCGGATCCTTGAAGATGGCTTCCACGCCGCCCCATTCGGCTCTTGTCGCCGGCTTGACGAATTCTACACCGCGTTTCGCCAACTCTTCGTACGTTTTTACCACATCGTCGCTGGTAAACGCTACATTTTGAAATGTACCAATCTGACTCTCATGACCTGGCGGCGTGAACAATACAACCAGCGTCTCTGATCCCGGCGGCTGCAACTCAATCCAGCGTTGACCGCCACCGAAAGGCTGATCCGTTACAACCGTAAAGCCGAGCTTCTCGGTGTAGAACTCGAGTGCCCTCTCTTGGTCGCTCACAGGAATGCTGACAAACCTCACTCGCATCATAGTACACAATCTCCTTCACGATTGATGATTCTTTAGACGACTTTTATTATAGGTGAAGCACTGCAGAATTCCATTCCCAATATAGCATCATTTCAACATCGCTTATAATAATAACTATCTCATAGGTGAAGCACTGAGAATGCCATCCCTGTTTCTTTAGGAAGAATCCGAATGCTTAGGCTCCTCCTGCTTTCCATCGGTCATCTAGACGTGTAATATACATATATACCGATAAAAAAAGGCGGGATTTAACGATGCAAAAGAACCCGACAATTCCTCGTCCCTTGGTGCGAACCAATCAATGGGTGATTGTCTTGTCCGTTCTGGTAACATGGGTCACCGGCGCTTATTGGATTCTACTGATTCCATTCGTCGCAGGGCTCATGGGCATTGTGGTTGGGCTGAACCCCATCATGCGCTTGGCCAAAGGGTTTTTGCGGAAACCTCTGTCGGAATACGTTCCGGAAGACCGAGACCAACAACAATTCAACCAAATCATCGCCGTCGTCTGCCTCGCGCTTGGTCTAATTGGCTATCTCATGCACTGGATGCTTGTGGCGTACATGTTTACCGCCATGGTTGCCTTGGCTGCGTTTATCGCCATCCTCGGCTTCTGCATCGGGTGCTTTATTCGCTATCAATGGACCCAATACCGCTATCGACGCGCACAAAGACGCTCCTAACCACTGGTCGGAGTTTCTATAATTCGGAAGACGAGCCAACAATGGTTTGGACCCTGCCAATCTGACCATCCTGTAGGCGCACTTTAATGCCATGTGGATGTGTCGGAGACTTTGTGAGAATGTCCTTGACAATGCCCCGGGTGGTCTTTCCTGTCGGCTGATCTTTTTTCAAGACGATGTCGACCTCAAGCCCGGGGTATATATCTTTGCGTTGTTGTCCGTTTCTCGTCATGATTCCACGTAACTCCCTCGGTCAGCCGTGCGGGCCGGGAGGTGACCCTTCCCCCACGTTAATGAACCCAGGTTAGCACATCGTCCGGATCGGCTACAATACGCCCGTAATATTTGAGCGACCGAAAGTTGTGAATTTCCCGACACACAGTGGACATTTGCTCTAGAATGGTTCGTTCCGAAACTTCGTTTGGCGACCAGTAGTACACGTCCATGGTGAACGGCGTACCGTCCTCGTCAGACCGCGTGTATTCGATGTGCTCCGCTCTGCGAAATCCGTTCTTTTCATAGAAACGGATTCGCTTCACCGTGTCTGCATCGTCTGTGTCTGGTGGCTCCACTTCGAGAATGATGGTCTTCCCCTTTTGCTTAAAATGATTGAGTACTTTGCTACCCACGCCACGACCTCTGGTGTTCGGGTTCACGATGAGGTAGTCAATGAAAATGAAAGTGGGAAACTCCGCGTATGCCACGAGGAAATCCTCTGTCTCGAATTTCTTGTACGCGTCATGGTGAACCAGCAAATCCTGCAGTTGTCCTTTTTCCTTCAGCTCGTGTTCCGGGAAATACTCTGCCAGCCTGTCATACCAATGCACAATCGCTCCTCCTTTTGTCGTACATAGCATGGGGAGCGGAGGAAGGAATTATTCACGGATCAGCCACGCTCGGATCTGCGGCTTTGTTCCATCTCTTCGGCGATTTCGTTGAGGAACGTCCACCTGTCCAACAATTCGTTTAACCGCTCCTCCAATGCCTGTTGCTCTTTATACAACTCCTGTAATCGACCGTAATCGCCACCGGCCTCTTCCATTTGCTGCGTCACATCTCTCAGAGATTGCTCTACCTGTGCAATCTTAAATTCAATCTGATCGTATTCCTTTTGCTCTTTGAAAGTGAACTTCCGAGTGGCCGATTTCAAGGAACGGCTACCCCGCTTTTCGACCTTTTCCGTATACTTTTCGGAAGCCCCCTCCGGCTCCTTCTCTGGGCGCTGCGCGAGATAGTCCGAGAAGTTCCCGAAGTACGTAGATATCTGTCCCCCGCCCTCAAACGCAAACACTTTATCTGCGACGCGGTCCAAAAAGTACCGGTCGTGAGAAACCACAATCACCGCACCCGGAAACTCGTCGAGATAGGATTCAAGCACGGAGAGCGTGGAAATGTCCAGGTCGTTGGTCGGCTCATCGAGCAACAGAACGTTGGGCGCTGTCATCAGTGTTTTGAGCAGTGCCAACCGGCGCTTTTCCCCACCCGATAGCTTCACAATCGGCGTCCACTGCAAATGGCCTGGAAACAAGAACCGCTCCAACATTTGCGCAGCCGAGATGGTGTGGCCATCTGCAGTCACCACGTATTCCGCCTCGTCGCGAATATAGTCGATGACACGCTGCTGTCCGTTCATCTCGTCGTGCTCCTGTGAAAAGTAGCCTATTTTCACAGTGGACCCAATAGTGACATATCCGCTGTCCGGCTCCAACCGACCCGCTATCATTTTTATCAGAGTGGTCTTCCCACTCCCGTTGGGTCCCACAATTCCGATTCGGTCATTGCGCAGCACGATGTAGCTGAAATCGCGGATCACCGACTTCCCTGCATACGCTTTGGAAACGTGGTCCAGTTCAATCACGGTTCGCCCCAACCGGGAACTTGCCGCTGAAAACTCCAGCGTTTCCGGACCCACGTCCGGCGTTTGCTCCAACACTTCGTAGTAGCGCTCTGTTCGAGCTTTCTGCTTCGTACCCCTAGCCTTCGGGCCGCGTCGGATCCACTCGAGTTCATTGCGGAGGAAATTCTGACGTTTCTCCTCCGAAGCTCTTTGCTGAGTCTCACGTTCCAGTTTCGCTTCTAGAAATACCTGGTAGTTCCCGAGGTACCGGTACAACTTGCCCTTATCCAGTTCGAATATCCGATTGACCACCCGGTCCAGGAAGTAACGGTCGTGCGTGACCATCAATAGCGCACCTTTGCGTTTTTGCAAGTACGTCTCCAGCCACTGCACACTTTCGTTGTCAATGTGGTTGGTCGGCTCATCCAACACTAACAAATCCGCCGGCTGGATCAAAGCACGCGCCAAGGCGATGCGCTTCCTCTGCCCCCCAGACAGTGTCCCCACAACCGCCTGAAAGTCGGTGATGCCGAGTTTTGTCAAAATGACCTTGGCCTCATGCTCCAATTTCCAGGCATCCAGCTCATCCAACTGGGATTGGAGCCGAAGTAATTTCGTTTGTAGACCCCTATCCTCCGGCGATTGGGCCAACGCATCCAATGTATTTTGATACTCTCGGAGTAGCTTCATGACCGGAGCCTCGCCGTGGAACACCTGGTCTAGCACCGTGGCCGTCGGGTCAAACACAAGCTCTTGTGGCAGATAGTGAACAGTCACCCGACTTCCTAGAGTGACCGTGCCAGACTCGGGGTGCTCGACGCCAGCGACAATTTTCAAAAGTGTAGACTTGCCAGTTCCATTGACGCCGATCAGTCCAATTTTATCTTCGTCGTCTATGCCAAAGGATACGCAGTCCAACAAGACTTTATCCGTATAACTTTTCGCTACGTTTTCTGCTGATAAGATGTTCATTGTCACCCTGCCCGAAATCATTTGTTGCCTCCATCATACTGCAGTGAAACGCGATGAGAAAATGCAGAGGTGGATGGACTGTGGTTAGCCAACGAATTCAACTTTCACGAAGTCTGTGGATTCAGCCGTCTCAAGCGTTCTTTTGCCACGCATCGGTAATCGGTGACACATGAGCGCTCTCCCCTAGATATGGAAGACCATACATGTCTTCCACGGTACGTAGGACATTGAAGTGATTGATGTATATGTTGTACGTGCCTCACTTCACCATGGGACCGACAAAGATTGTGGGAATCGTGTTCTGTTCTGACTGGTCATCCTCGTCCCACGTAAGAATGAGCAGACTGTTATGCGTTTTCGCCCAGTCCACATATGGTTGAATGTTGTTCTTCAACCCGTTGTCCGTGGCCTTGACGGTCCCGTTGTGCATGTCGTGGTTCAGGTTGGGAATCACGAACGACACCGTCGGCAAGCGGGTGAAATCTGTAGGGAATTGAGAGAACGGGAGGTTGGGGCTGAGAGAAACGTTCGTGAAGTTCACCCAAGGGCAGTGCTTCCGGACATACGTGGCACCCAACGAGAACACGTGGCCGTTACTACAGCCGGTGTACCCGACTGACGGCAAGTTTCCGAAATATCCGGCAAACGTCAGGTGCACGTCCCGCAGTTCACTGGCCAGATTGGGTGCAGGCAAGCGATGCGGACAAGCATCACTCGTTACACCTTGATTGCTGCCAGAAAACAAGTCGAGGTAATTCGGCTGGCTAGGGTGTTCTATTGCATGTGAATTCGCAAAATACGCTCCCTCATTGCTCAGTGCATTATTGATGTACGGCGCATCTCGATTGCCAATGATCTCCTATCGAGAGTGATTCTCCTCCACCACAATCACGATGTGTTCCGGTCTAGGCACGTTACCACCGGATGGAGTGGTTTGTGCGGTACCGACCAGAAGCTTCATCCGCACGCATTCCAAGTATTTTGACTCCCTGGACAACATATACACCTCATCTACTCCGTTTCAGAGCTTGCGACGTAAAACGGCCCATACTCCCTTGCTCCACGGTCACCCCGTTTCCCGTATGCGCTCACCCTGTTGCAACTGATACATCTGATAATAGCGTCCCTTCAAAGCCATCAATTCATCGTGACATCCGCGTTCGACAATGCCCCCTTTGTCCAGCACCAAAATCAGGTCGGCGTTACGAATGGTGGATAGCCGATGCGCAATGATGAACGTCGTGCGGCCACGCTTCAGCACCTCGAGTGCGTCCTGAATGACTGCCTCCGTTTCCGTATCGATGCTGGACGTGGCCTCGTCCAAGACAAGGATGGCTGGATCAAACGCCAGCGCCCGCGCGAACGAGATAAGTTGCCGCTGCCCAGCGGATAACGTACTGCCCTTTTCAAGCACGGGCTCATCCCATCCGTTCGGCAGATGGCCAAGCAGTTTATCGGCTCCCACGTCTCTCAACGCTTGTTCCACACGCTCACGTGGCACCGCCGGATCTCCCAAACTGACGTTGGAAGCGATAGTACCAGTAAACAGGAACGGATCCTGCAACACAATGCCCATGTGTCTGCGCAGATGTTGCCGCGGAATCGTGGTAATGTCTACGCCGTCTATCGTGATTTTGCCTGCTCGCGGCTGGTAGAAACGGAACAGCAGGTTCATGATGGAGCTCTTTCCGGACCCAGTGTGTCCCACCAGAGCCACGGTCTGACCCTGTTTGGCCTCGAACGAGATGCCTTTTAAGACGTCGTGTTTGCCGTCATAGGAGAAATACACGTTGTCGAACACAACGTCGCCTCGGTACCTAGGCATTTCCCCGTCCACCACGTCAATCCCCGGTTCATCCAGTAGTTGAAACACCCTTTCGGCGGATACGCGAGCCTGTTCGAGATTTGCCAGCTGATTGACCACTTGCACCACAGGTTGGAACAGGCGGTTCAAGTAGTCCACTAAGGCGTACAAGGTACCAAACGAGATGGCGCCCGCCAAGCGAAACGACTTCCACCCAAAGTACGAAATCATGGCGACGAAAAACAAGTTGCGTAGCATTCCGACCAGGTTGTATCCTGTCGCGGAATTAATTCTGAGCAACTTGGTCTGGCTAATGTACTGCTCTTGGTTTAACGTCTCAAACTCCTCCAAGGTGCGCTGTTGGCGGTTGAACGCGCGAATCACTGGCACGCCTTGAATGGTTTCGTTGATCATCGCATTGATATCGCTGAGCAAGGCGCGAATGCGATGATTGATGGTCACCGCGTACTTACGGTACAGCGTAATCCACACGACGAGAATCGGCACGAGCAGTAGACAGATGAGCGCCATGCGCACGTCCAGTATAAAGAGGGCCACGTAAATGCCCACCATGTAAATGATGCTGGAACAGATGTTCGCGAGTACCGTCACGAAGAGATCGCGAATCGCTTCGGTGTCGTTCGTGATACGCGAGACAATCTTGCCTGCAGGAGTGTTGTCAAAATACTGAATCGGAATGCGGTGAATTTGCCGGAAGACGTCTCGCCTCATCTGCTGCAAAATGCGATTGGCTGATATTTGTAGCAGCAACTGCTGCCCGTACGTGAACAGCACCGACACCATCAGCAGTCCGAAGTAAAGTAGCGCCAACATCCACATGCGCGGCACCTCCGGCTTGTAGAATTCGAACAACTCCTGCGTGCTCAAACGAGTCACCGGCACCGTGACCTCTCGACTTCCCGCGTGAACGGTCAACTGTCCATCGTGGACGGTTCTCTCTCCATCAAACGGCAGTGTTCCATTCACGAAGTAGAACGAATGGCCGACCTGGAGCACACGCGCAGGTAATCCGCGATGTTCCCCGGCCGCGAAGTAGTCCGCTCGCTTGTACCAGTGTCCCTGGAACGACACCGCGTCCGGACCTGGTCCGGACGTCTGATACCACGGTTGTTCAATGCCGAGGATGTGCCGGTCAATCATCGTCTTGGCGATGAACGGCCCACTCAGCTCGGCGGTCACCGCCACTGCCAACATGGCCAATGCCAGAAAAATGGTACGCTTGTAGAGCGCCGCGTAGTTCAATAGTCTTCGACTCACACTCATGATCTCACCCCACTTTCCGATGCCTCGAACTGTACCTCACACGCATTGACGTCTGCCCCGCTTTGGATCTCCTCATCTGTCAATCCATTCGAGTCTTGTTCCGTTTGTTGCCGCAGATACTGCCCGAGATACCAACCGCCCAACCGCAACAAGTCTTCGTGGGTCCCCTGCTCCGCAATACGTCCTTCATCCAGCACCACAATCCAGTCGGCATGTTCCACCGCAGAAAGTCGGTGCGTGGCAATCAACGTGGTGCGCCCGGAGCGCTGACGGCGAATCTGTTCGACAATGTGTGCTTCTGTGCACGCGTCGACCGCCGACATCGCATCGTCAAGGATGAGGATCTCCGGGTCCGTAATGAGTGCACGCGCCAACGCAATACGCTGCTTCTGTCCGCCGGATAACGAAACCCCTTTTTCCCCGACGAGGGTCTGCAGCCCGTTTGGCAAAGCGGCAATGTCCTTGTTAAAGCTGGCCATTTCCAGTGCTCGTGCAACCGCTTCGTCCGAGGCCTGCGGCGCGCCGAAGCGCACATTCTCTTCGATGGTGCGTGAAAACAGCATCGATTCCTGCGGTACGTACCCCAGCCACCCGTGCAACTGGGAAAGCGGAATTTTCTCAATGGGCACGCCATTGATGCGTATGGTTCCGCGGCCAGTTGGATATTCACGCAGGAGTTGCCGAATCAGCGTGGTCTTGCCACTCCCCGTGCGCCCCACAATGCCTATCGTGTCGCCACGCCGGATGGTCAACGTGATATCACGTAAGTTGTCTTGTGCAGATAGCGGATACCGAAACGTCACATGCTCAAATTCAATCACCTCTGGGATCGACACAGGCGTGGCGTCCTTCGCATCCTGCACATCTGGTGAATAGGCGAGCGTCTCGTTCACTCTGTCGAGCGACGCGTTGCCGCGCTGCATGATGTTAATAAGCTCTCCTATCGCTAGCATTGGCCAGATGAGCATCCATAGATAGACGTTGAACGACGTGAGTTCACCAAGGGTGATTTGGCTGCGAAACACCATGTACGCCCCATATCCGAGACCAATGAGGTAACTGATGCCGACGAGCAGTTTGATGGTGGGTTCAAACAGCGCGTCAATGCGGGCGACCGAGACGTTTTTCTGATACACTTCTTCCGTCGTTTCCGCGAAGCGCTGTTCCTCCGCCCGCTCTTGCACGTAGGCTCGGACCACGCGGATCCCTGCAATGGTCTCGAGTACCTTGTCATTCATGTCTCCGAACGCGTCCTGCGCAAGCATAAATCGGCGGTGTACCACCTTGCCATACTTGGTCACAGCCCAGGCGATGACGGGCAACGGCAAAAGCGACAAAAGTGTTAATTTCCAACTGATGAGCGTCCCCATGGTTACCAAGATGGTGGCCGAGAACGTGGTGGAGTCGACCAAGGTCAACATGCCAAACCCCGCGGTCTGTGACACCGCGGTCAGGTCATTGGTCGCCCGCGCGATGAGATCCCCTGTGCGGTTCTTTTCGAAGAACGTCGGTGTCATCCTTAAAAAGTGGCGCATCAATCGGGAGCGAAGCGTGCGCTGCAAAATGTAGCCCCCGCCGAACAGCTGGTACATCCAGGTATATCCCAGAATGTACGACACCACAATGAGCGCCACGTACATGCCCACAATCCCGAGTAAATGGGTGAGGTTCATCGTTCCCTGGTTCATCTGGTCAATCGCGTTGCCCACGAGCATCGGGGGAACGACTTCGACAAAGTTCAGGATAAGGAGAATGCCAAGCGCAATTGCATACCGCCTCTTGTGCTGACGGAAAAACCAACCTAGTTTTTTCAACACACTAAACATGAGTGCAACCCTCCACATAAAAAAGGTATGCCGCCTGCGCGACATACCTTGGATGCCTCTCAAAATCAAAACGCAGGTCACGAACGGGTGTGACCTGCGTAAAAGTCAGTGTTATTGATTGCGCTGAACCGCTATGAACGTACTTCCTCGGTCACATCCCCATGTATGTAGTTGTCCGCACCAATCCGCTGCTTGCTCAAATCTGAAGAGACCATTGATCATGGGAATGAGACCTCCTTTCAACGTTACATTTTCTTTGTAGACTTTAACATTCCCTTCCTCTTCTGTCAATTGCATTTGAGTGAAGGATCTGCGAACCACAGAACAACGTCATGTTCTCGTCCCATCCGTCCGTCGCGTTTGGGTTACCATTTGGGAACGGCTTATAATAGGACTGTTGTCCATCTGCAAGAGAGATGGGCATGTGCATAATATGTTTCAGAATGTGGTAATATTGGTACCTGAGGTGAATCCATTGGACGCAAAGAAGTGTAGAGAGTCCCGATGTGTGAAAATCAGCCGTGTGTTTCCCCCAGACTTGAATGACCACAATACATTGTTCGGGGGCAAACTCATGGCATATATCGACGATGTTGCCTCCATTTCCGCGTCTCGTCACGCACGCGCAGAAGTCGTCACCGCTTCCACAGACTCGGTGGACTTTCTTTCACCCATACGGCAAACCGATTCCGTGTGTCTGTCATCCTATGTCTCGTGGACAGGAACCACTTCGATGGAGATCTTCGTTAAAGTTGTAGCGGAGGATTTGAAATCGGGAGAGCGCAGGGTGGCTGCCACGGCGTTCCTGACCTTCGTTGCCCTCGACGAAAACGGGAAACCTATGCCGGTCCCGAAGGTCATTCCAGAAACCGAGGAAGAAAAGAAACTGTATGAAACGGCGCCGACTCGTGCTGAATTAAGAAAACGGCACCGTGAGGAAAGTAAAAGGCTCGCAGCCTACCTCACGGTCGACAAATTCTGGGACGAGATATAATACACGGGCGACTGCTATGTTCTCAATGCTCCCCCAACCACGCCGGAAAGAGCCTGTTGGCGGAATGCCAACAGGCTTTTTCCTACGTTTGCGTGTCTATCATCCACGCGCCTTCATGCTCGCATACGACTGGATGGATGTTGGTCCGGGCTAGGCGACAAGCTTTCCTATCACTATCAAATCGAGATACAATAAACAAAAATGTTTGAATTGTTCGCACGTCACCGTGACAGGGTGTGCATATGTCACGCAAATGAGAGGAGCTTCGTACACCAATGAGCGTCATTCGAATGGAATCTGTTTCTTGCAGGCGAGGCGATACAACCATATTGAATGATCTGAATTGGACGGTGGAACCGGGTCAACACTGGGCAATCATTGGCAGCAATGGAGCCGGCAAGACCACTCTACTGAATATCGTCAACGGCTATACATGGCCGACCACAGGCACCGTCGAGGTGCTCGGAGAAACGTTTGGCCGTGTCAACATGTCGGAGCTCAGGACGAGGATTGGTTGGGTCAGTTCATCCATGACTGAGCACGTCTATCAATCTCGTCCCGAGGAACGCGCGCTGGACGTCGTGATTAGTGGAAAATATGCCTCCATCGGGATCTGGACAGACAAATCGGTGGACGACGACGAACAAGCACTGGAGATTCTTGAGATGTTTCAATGCGCTCATCTCGCCGACCAACCATTCCACATCCTGTCCCAAGGTGAGAAGCAGCGCATCCTCATAGCCAGGGCCTGGATGGCAAAGCCCGAACTGCTCATCCTGGACGAGCCTTGCACGGGACTGGACATCAAGGCACGTGAAACGTTGCTGAGAACCATCGAATCGCTGTACAAACAGAACCACGGCCCGACATTGCTGTATGTGACACATCACCCTGAGGAAGTTTTGCCCCTGTTCAGCCACGCGCTCGTGTTGAAACAAGGCAAGGTACTTGCGAGTGGTGAGAAGGGGCATGTTCTGACCAGCGCGTTGCTTTCGAAAGCGTTCGACGTGGAGGTGGACGTGGCGTGGCAAGCGAATCGGCCTTGGGTTCACGTGATTGGGTAATCTCTGAGTATTAACACAAAGATCTGTTTGGGAGTCACTTCGTCCTAGGAAAAGAAAGAAGGGGGCTTTTGCCCCCTTTCAATCTATCGTGGAACTTTAGTTTTTCCATTTTGAGCGTGCTGAGACCAAGATAGATCCGAGCGATAGCACAATGGCTACGATGGAGAGCGTGGTAGGTAGCCACGTCGAATGAGTTGCTCGTGGATGCAGCGGGTGCAACGGTGCCCGTCGCAGAGCTCGGCGTATCTGGCCGACGCTGTCATGATGGTCGTAATGGAGTGTGGCGTCTCTGCATTTTTGTCACCCGTCCACTCTACGATGGAGCCGCCCATGTAGTACTGGAACGCGTTCCACTCAGCGTGTTCCGGTGTTTTCGGGTTTTGGGAGACAAAAGAAAACTCCGCAAACTGGCTAAGGGCAATGCCGCCGGATGTCGCTGTCCAGGTTACCGTACTCACATTTCCGGACGAATCCTTCTGTTCCGTCACCGACCATCCGGGAAGTGCCTCATACTGTTCGAACGTAATGCCACTCGGGATTTCAACACAACCTTCACGGTTGGGACGTTCTTTTCTGTGGATACACGCATCGTGTACTTTTCCCACGCACCAACGGTGGACGTCTGCGGCCAGACAGTGACGTGCGCGCTCGCAATCCCGGCAAACGCAATCATACATGCGGCGACTGAGGCAAACATCGCAGTGAATCGCTTCCAACAATGACGCGTGAAGTATCACGTCATCCACAGGTACTTTTCCGGTGGACTACCACCCGGAAAGAGTTGGAGTAAACTTCCAGGACGAACTCATATCATGCTACACAGGATTGCGTCGAACAGATTTCCACAAGAACACAGCACCAGCTAAGCCAATGGAAATGGCCCAAAATAATCCGACCACAAGTTCCAACAGCGTCTCGCTGGCTTCCGTTTCTCGTAAGGAGCGACCAATCCAATACGAAACCCGGATTCTTTCCAGAATGTTGCACAACCACTGCCGCAATGCGCACGCCGGGACGAGGTTGCCAAGTGAACTTGTCCTCGCCATGCTGTCTGGTATATTCAAATACGCCCGAGGATAACACGGGAATTTGTCCATCCAGCTGTCCAGAACTCCGCTTGATTGTTGTACACGATGACAGACGGATCTAGACGTTGCGATGTCCGTTTGCCGCGCTGGTAACAAGGCGCATAGTGACTGTCCATGATCCAGTGAGTTTGCAGTGCTGATTGCCATTTCCGTTTGTGGATGATTGGCTGCCATTCGCAAGTTCTGTTGAGCCACCGTATACACGGAGCCACAGACCATAATGGCCGCCCTGGCTGCTGCAGCAAATCGGAATCTCCACAAGCCTGCTCGTGGATATGTGAAATAGGCATGGATGATTCCACAGTTTCAACAGCCACTTCGCAAGGGTCTTCACTGAACGTACCCCCCTCTATATCTCGACCATCAGGAGTCTTGCCTTCCCCACATGAGCGACGCGTTCCAACACTTCCACGCGTTCCTTGAGCACCTGGATTCCGGCGGCTGTAATTCAATACGGTCTTCGACGGTCTTCGGTATCACACGCTTCGATGAGACCTCTTTGTTCCAATCGACTAATCGCGCCGTACAACGTACCGGGTTCCAAATGCGTCCCACTGAAGTCCCGAATATCCTCCATCATCGCGTATCCATGTTTCGGTCTGCTCGCCAAACTTGCCAATATCAAGAACGAGGCATCGGAGAACCGCCCCACTTCGTGTTTCGGCATGCGACATCCCTCCCACAGCAGAATTATAACGTCAAACTTACTAAGTATAACTGAATAACCACGATGGTTGCGTGCAATGCCATTTTCATCTGCTCGACACCACACAAAAAGGGCACCAGTCTGCACTGGCACCCTTTCGTCGACATCTCACTTCGAATGCCTCGTACCATCTACCGTGTGAAACGGTAGTGGCAACCGATTGAGCTTGTTACTCGTATCGTTTGTCTTGGTAGACGACAAATCCGACGGGATGGTGGGTGTAGTGGAGAACCGGATCGCCCGGGTTGCCAATGGACGGGTAAATGTGGTTCTCATCGATGTACTCGCCCTGAAGCTCAATCGGCTGTCCTGCCAGTAAACCGGGAATGGGCCCTGGCAATCCCAACGAATCCCCATAACGGATGGCGCAAAACACTTCGGGTTCGAGGCTTGAGGGATCCAGGCCTTCACTATGAAGGACCTCGATTCGGTGAATCAATAAGTGGTGATGGGATACACCGTGCTCCACCTTGTCCGGTTCAACCGTTTTGATGACCGCCGTGAGGTGGACAATAGGCGCTTGTTGGTGTTGGGGTGTAGTGGATGCAGATTCCCCACGGTCCTCGGTCGCCAAAAAATTGATGAGCGCCGTAGCATCGAGCGATCCCCATCCGGTACAAGCATCCCAACCCGGCACCGCATCGAAGCCTTTTACGCCGTTGAACGAATTGTTGCCTACGGTGATATCCCGGTAGCCAGCGCTCTTCGGGTTACTGTACAACTTGGCCGTCAGATTGGCCACAGGGGGTAGCCCAAGCTGCGCTCTCCGTTGGTTCGCCAGCGCGACAATGGCGGCGAAAATGGGACAGGATACAGACGTTCCCCCCACTACCGCGGGCTGTCCTTGGAAAATGATCTGGTATCCTGTGACTGGATCGGCGTTCAGGGCTACGTCTGGAATGCCTCGCGAAACGACGCCCAGACTCGCCTGGTAATCCGGTCTTGGGAAAAAGGAACTGAATCCTCCACCTGTTGCACCCCCGTTGTCCGGACCGTAGTACGTCCATGCGGACTCCGTACCGTCTGGTTGCAGAGATGTTCCGCCAACGGCCACTGCGTATGGTGCACTCGCTGGCGCGTCCGCATGCTGGACTCTCGGGCCACGGGTGTCATGCATTCCATACGCGCCCTGATCCCCCGAAGAAATACACACTGTCACGCCTTTGGCGCTGAGTTGCTGAATCACGTTGGCAATCTCCTGCATCGCCTGTTGTCCAATATTCGATTCGGCGTCACCGTAGGAGATAGATAGGACGGACGGTTGATTCTTTGTATCTTGAAGGACATACTGCAACGTTGCAAGCACAGCATCAGCGAAGGTCTGGTACGTATCACCAGCATTGGCTTCATAGACTACGAGTTTCGCCTTCGGCGCGATGGCCCCCGCCCACTGCAAGTCTAAGGAAGCCTCTTCATCGTCAGGGCTGGTTCCGTTGTCATTCCGGGTGCCATCCACACTCACAAACTCCACCTGGGGTTGCTGAATGCCATGGGAAGACCAGAAGCTGTGTGCGTCTTGAATGTTGTAGCCGTTGGAGTATTCTAGAATTCCGATGGTCTGTCCTTCCCCGTCCAAATCAGCAGGGATGTTGTACAAGCGCCGGATGTCTTGGGGAAAGTAGCCACTTCCGTTGTTCGGCAACACGCTACCCGTCGCGAACAGAATCTTTCGTTTCATGACCATCGTCCTCCCTATCTTAATGTTCTATAAATTACGTATGCTTGACTCCATAATAGACCGCAAAGCACCATCTGAACAGACAATTTATGGTTCAGATAGGCGCTCGCGGACTGCATGATAGGTTCACTAAACTGCAAAATCACGACGATCAAGGCTACACGTCGCGTCTTGTGCGTATTGCTAGCCTGCTAGTTAAAATGGAAAATTGGTATTCTCCGATATCGTTGTGCCAATTCTAGTGACGCAATACCTCGGTAGACTGTTTCGTCTGACGAAGCGCCGCCCTAGCGGGACGGTTCACCAGGTAAATACTCACCACAATCAACACAATGCCCGCGAACAGATTCAACGTAAACGGCTCATGAAGGAAGACCGTTCCCGTCAATACCGCTATGAGCGGAACGATAAAGGTAAACGACGCAACCCTGCTGGCTTCCCCGGATCTAACGAGACGAAAGTACAGGAACCAAGCGACGGCGACGCCGAACACCGCACCATACACAAGCCCGATGAGATAATATGAATGTCCCCATCCAATGCTGGTCCATTGCTCTACAGCTGAGCCAAACGCTATCATGGCCAATCCCCCGACGGTGAACTGGACAGCAACAAGCCACAGCGGATCCACAGAGTCTGCAGTTTTCTTAGTGTACACAGTGCCCAGCGCCCAACTGACGGCGGAACCGAGAGCAAACAAAATGCCCACCCAGGAAATTTGGCCAGACAAGCTTTCCATGCTGATACAAGCCACACCCACAAACCCAAGCAAGAGACCAACGATTTTCAAAACGGACATACTTTCACCGAGCCAAAGCCATGCCAGGACGCCAACCAAAACGGGTTGCAAATATACAATCACGGAAAACAGTCCAGATGGTAAATACTGAAGACCGACTGTTTGCAGGATAAAAAACAGGAACGCGTTCAGAAACGCTGAAATCAAGTAGATGTGCCAGGTTTGTTTCAATCGAATATTTCTGTACCTTGGTAATGCTAGCATTGCCAGGAAAAGTCCCCCCAGCAAGCACCGCAAGCCCGCAAACAATATGGGCGGTGTATCCTGAAGTGCCATTTTGTAGATAGGCCAACTCAGGCCCCAAATCAACACCAAACAGGCAATCATCAATGCCGTGCGTGTCCGTGATAACTCTCTCATCTTGCAATAACTCCTTATCCATTCTTTGATATTTTCACTCACTCCGCGTTTACAACGCGCAGACACTCGTGTGGGTGAAGCCACTGTGCCTCTCCACTCGGCTTCCTCTCCACTAGGCTTCGTCTTCGGCACGCCAGTACATTGAGAAGCAAGAAAAAGAGCAGACGTAAACCGCTGCTCATGGAAAGTATGGAATACATGGGATGCTGTACAGTGAATGCCCGACATTGCCGAGCAACGAAATTTATTATAGGCGAAATACAGGGAATTAGACAGACCTGTGTAAGGCTTTCGACCGGCTATCTGCAGAATCGATTCAAACAACGCGTTGCTACGCCGTCGGCAATTTTTGCAGTAGCCGCATTCGATAGGTGTTCATCGCAGTTTCACCCAAATGGTCCAAGAGGTTGTAGTTCGCATATGCACCCACGATGGCACCAATTCCGGGAACCAACTGCAGTAGTTTCGCGACGTCAATGTAGTCCCTGTATTCCTGCTGAAACGTCCGCCAGTCGATTTCCTTGATTCGCTGATCCCAGTGCTCCATGCTATCCAGGATGTAGCGTCGCCGTTCGTCACTGGAAAAAGCCAACTGAAAAACATGAAGGATAAACAGTCGTTCGTGGTAGTCTGTCACGTCGAACCCGTAAATGGAAGCAGCCTCAAACAAGAACTTAAACTTGATGGTCAGCAACAGTGGAAAATCAGCAAATCCCAATAAGAGGCCTCCCGCACCTGTCCCAGCCCCTTCGGCAGCGGCCATCTTTTTGTAGGTATTGAGTGCTTGTTGCAACATTTCGTCCTTTGCTTCCAGACTCAGATTGCCCACATCCCGTTTCTTTGTGGTGAATTCCGCCCCAGTCAAAACTGCTTGTACTATTTTCTTGACGCCCTCTGTAATCACCACATGTACTTTTTCTGGGATAAGCGCGTTCATCTTCGCCTGGGACTTTTTGGCCAGACGCTGAAACCACCTCGACGGCTTTGTGATCTTCCTCTTCCACGCCATCACTTCATCCGTGATTTTTTCTTCATAGGTGAGCATACCATCTTCCCTGCCACAAAGATCTGTTTTATGTACTGTGTCCTTATCATCAGACGCATATCACACGGGACTGGGCCGTGTAAAAAGGACAGGGGCATCTGCGCATGCAGATGCCCCTGCGAATGCAGGTACCCATTTCCCGGATGGGAGAGTATGGTATACTTTGTGAATGTCAAACAGCCCGCGCCATTAACTTAAGCTGATCCATACATCCTTGACTTCTGTGTAGTTGTTCAGCGCATAGGATCCCATTTCGCGACCGATACCAGATTGCTTGTAACCACCGAATGGCGCCGCCGCGTCAAATGCGTTGTAGCAGTTAACCCAAACCGTACCGGCCTTCAACTTACTTGCAACGTAGTGCGCGTTCCGCACATTTTCGGTCCACAAACCAGCGGCCAGGCCGTACTCGCTGTCGTTCGCACGACGAATCACATCGTCCAGATCCTCAAACGGCATTGCTGCCACCACAGGTCCAAAGATTTCTTCCCGAGCAATAGTCATTTCATCTTTCACGTTAGCGAAGATGGTTGGAGCGACAAAATACCCTTTGTCGAATGGACGGTTGCCGCCTGTCACGAGCTCCGCACCCTCGTTGAGGCCAGCATCGATGTACCGAAGCACACGATCCTGCTGTTCATCAGAAACCAGGGGCCCCATTTCCGTGGTCTCATCAAGGCCGTGTCCCTGACGAATCTTGCTTGCCATAGATGCCAAGTCCGCGACCACGTTGTCGTACGCCTTCTTTTGGATAAACAGTCGCGAGCCAGCGCAGCATACTTGACCCTGGTTGAACATGATCCCCGAAAATGCACCCGGGATGGCGCGGGACATATCCGCATCCGGGAGAATGATGTTAGGCGACTTGCCACCAAGCTCCAACGTCACGCGCTTCAAGGTGCTCGCCGCTTGCCTCATAATCATCTTTCCCACGACGGTCGAACCGGTAAATGCAATTTTGTCGACCAGTGGGTGCTCCACCAACGGCGCACCTGCTGTTTCGCCAAAACCAGGAATCACATTGACAACACCTTCAGGGAAACCGACTTCCTGAATCAAGCCAGCAAGATATAAGGCGGACAGAGGGGTCTGCTCTGCCGGCTTGAGCACGACCGTACATCCTGTGGCCAGTGCAGCGCCGAGTTTCCACGCGGCCATCAACAGTGGGAAGTTCCACGGGATGATTTGTCCAACCACACCCACCGGTTCGTGACGCGTGTAGTTGAAAAAGTTCCCACTCACAGGAATGGTTTGTCCCACAATCTTCGTCGCCCAACCAGCATAGTACCGGAAGTGTTCAATGGCCAGCGGTACATCGGCATTCAGCGACTCGCGGATGGGCTTTCCGTTGTCCAACGTATCTAATTGCGCCAACTCTTCTTTGTGTTGCTCCATTAAGTCAGCCAATCGATAAAGAAGTAGGGAACGTTTCGCTCCGCTGAGCCTGGACCACTTGCCTTCATCAAACGCTTTCCGAGCAGCCTGGACTGCAAGGTCAACGTCTTCCTTCTGTGCTTCGGACACCACAGCTAGAACTTCTCCCGTGGCCGGATTTACCGTTTCAAACGTCTTCCCCGACACGGACTCAACAAATTGCCCATTGATAAACAACTTCTTGGTGCCCTTTAAGAACTCAGCAACTCTTGGCTTCAATTCCATGTCTTCTCTGTTCCCTCCCAATTTAAGCGTTTTCATTCATGTGAATCTTTCGACATGATATTCGGAAATCCTTCATCAACGCGACAACATCTCCTGCATTTTTTATCCCAACGCACCCCAACCGGGCTCTTACCTACGGTGACATCAACCACGTTACAGACAGCGGTCCGGTGAAGGCACAGAATACATCAAGGATTTTTAGACACACTCATAAGCAGGATCACTTTCCTTGAAATGCATTGCATGAAATCCTCGACAAGGAGTTACTGCACTTGAACGGACTGCAGGAATATCAAAAGTGGATGAATTACTCAAAACTCCCCAAGGTCCTCCGTGAGGAACTTGTTTCCATCCAAGGGAATGAAGAGGAGATTGAAGATCGGTTCGGGCGAACACTG
The DNA here is from genome assembly GCA_963788285.1 of uncultured Alicyclobacillaceae bacterium. Classification (GTDB taxonomy): domain Bacteria; phylum Bacillota; class Bacilli; order Alicyclobacillales; family Alicyclobacillaceae; genus Alicyclobacillus_A. Next base: position 43,316 of record CAWBGB010000006.1, on the reverse strand, counting down.
GACTTCGGCACTGGTGGACTCCGCGGTGTGATGGGGGCCGGTCTCAACAGAATGAACATTTACACTGTCCGCAGAGCGTCGTGGGCCCTCGGGCAGTACATTTTGCGGCAGGGAAACGATGCCCCCGCCAAAGGCGTTGCCATCGGTTATGATTGCCGCCACATGTCGGCCGAATTCGCTCGCGAAGCGGGTCTCACACTTTCTGCAATCGGTGTCCGCGCTTACGTCTCTCCGTACTTGTGCCCGACACCTGAAGTCTCGTTCAATGTTCGCCACCTTCAAGCCGCCGGGGGCGTGATGATTACCGCAAGCCACAACCCGCCACAGTACAACGGTTACAAGGCGTACGGCCCAGATGGCGCACAGTTGTTACCAGACGTCACATCGGAAATTCACGCTATTATGACGCAACATCCAGACGTGTTTCAACTGCCGACGATGACGCTTGATGAAGCGATGAAGCAGGGACATTTTCAATGGATTGCCCCTGACGTCAGAACCGCCTACGTAGATACCGTGGTGCGAGCCGTGCAGTTTCCATCCATCTCTGCAAAACAGCGTGAGACGTTGACTGTGGTGTACACGCCACTGCACGGCGCAGGCAACGTTCCGGTGCGTGAAGCCTTACATGCGGCAAGCTACGAAAAAGTCCAAATTGTGAAGGAGCAAGAAGAACCGGACGGCGACTTTCCAACCGTGAAAAGTCCAAATCCAGAGGAACCAAAAGCGCTCGAATTGGGCATTGGTAAAGCGCGTGAGGTCTCCGCCGACCTTGTCATGGGGACGGATCCAGACTCGGACAGAGTGGGGATTGCAGTCCGCAGCAAAGAAGGAGAATACCAGTTGCTCACCGGAAACCAGGTTGGGGCCCTCTTAATGGAGTTCATTCTCCGCACGCGTCAGGCCGAAGGCCGCCTCCCGAAGAACGGAATTGTCTTCAAGACAATTGTCACCTCAGAACTCGGGAAGGCGGTAGCAGCCTCGTTCGACATCCCGACAGAGAACACGCTCACCGGGTTCAAGTACATCGGTCACGGTATAACCCGGTACGAACAGACGGGTGAACACACGTTTTTATTCGGGTATGAAGAGAGCTACGGGTACTTGGTGTCCCCCATTGTGCGCGACAAGGATGCCGTGCAAACTTGCCTGGCCATCGCCGAGATGGCGTCCTTCTACAAAAGCGAGGGCAAAACACTGATCGATGCGTTGCATGCGTTGTTTGCGAGATTTGGCCACTACCGGGAAGCGTTAATCAGCGTACCTCTTCAAGAGAAAGGCACATCAAACCGGGTGCAATCAGTCATGGATGGGTTGCGGCAAAATGCGCCAATCGTCGAAGGCATTCGCCTAGTAGCCATTGAAGATTACAAGACGTCGCAGCGGTCACAGGTGGACGCATCGGGACACGAGACCTCGGTGGATACACTGCAGTTACCGAAGTCCGATGTGCTCAAGTACCTGTATGAAGACGGTTCGTGGATGGCGGTCCGTCCGTCTGGAACAGAGCCCAAAATCAAGGTATATCTGGCGGCGCGCGGCCAACATGACGAAGACTGCAAAGCCAAAATACAGCGCATGCAATCAACCATCGAAGAGCACTTACAATAGCTCGGCCGCCGAAGACCACCTCTGGGCTCTCACAATCGGGTGATGCAGAACCCGGTCCGCGCCTAATCAATCACTTGACACAAGGGTGCCGTAGTCCGAACTCCAAATCGGTACAGCTCAAAAGGGGGAGCCAGCGCTCCCCCTTTTCATGTGCAACACCGAAGGTTATCCCACCGTTTCCAGCGGTTTTTGCGGCGTGTACACCGTCACGGTGTGGGCTTTCCCGTCATCCACCAGTTGCAGATAAGACTGCCCCTCCGTTTCACGGCCATCCACCACCCATGTGGCGGGCTCCCTGCATTTGACCTCGATGTGATACGTGGACTTCCCGAAACGATAGTCGATGGTGAACGATTCCCACGCATCAGGCACGCACGGTCGGATGTAAAGTCGGTCTTCCCTCCGTGTTACACCTAACACGTGCTCGAACCCCGCCTGGTACATCCACCCGGCTGCACCTGTGTACCAGGACCAACCCGCCATCCCCCGATGCGGATGGGCTGTATACACGTCCGCGGACATCACGTACGGTTCATTGCCATACACCTGAACTTCCCGCGGTGTCTGCGTGTGCGAGATAGGGTTGAGCATGGAAAACAACTCAAACGCCTTGTCGCGGGCATCCAGCATGGACCAGGCGACGATGCTCCAAATCACGCCGTGCGTATACTGGCCCCCGTTTTCGCGAATCCCAGGCGGATAGCCCTGGATGTACCCTGGGCTTGGCCGCGTTTCGTCGAACGCCTTGGTCAACAGCCGAGCCAGGCTCAAGTCACGCTCCACTAGTTCTCGGTCAAACGAGCGCATGGCGCGCAGTTGACGCTCAGATGACGTTCCCTGCGAGATCACAGCCCACGACTGTGCGATGGCATCAATCCGGCACTCTACGTCCTGGATGGAACCGAGCCACGTCCCAGCGTCCGTAAATGCGCGCCGGAACCAAGCTCCGTCCCAAGCGTTTTCGTTCAAGTGCTGCTCCAGTTCACCCGCTGATTGCTTGAACCCGTCCACAACCTCGGGCGGCACGATCCCCCGCGGCAGTTGCATAAATCGCTTCAGGATGTCGAGTAAAAACCACCCCAACCAGACACTCTCGCCTCGGCCCTTCGCGCCGACGCGGTTCATACCGTCGTTCCAGTCGCCAATCCCTATCAGTGGAATGCCGTGTTCCCCGTATGTCATAGCGTGGCGAATCGCGCGCAGGCAATGGTCCAACAATGTTCCTTCCTCGTCGGACACCACCGTGTCTTCATACCGCTCCAGTTCTCCCTCTTTCAAGACGTCGCTGTGCAAGAACGGCACGACTTCGCCGAGAATCGCGACGTCGCCGGTGTGCTCCACATAACGGGACACTGCGTACGGAAGCCACAGCAAGTCGTCGGAGAACCGAGTCCGTATGCCTTTCTTTGTCTCATCGTGCCACCAGTGTTGTACATCCCCCTCCTGATACTGATGCGCCGCGTTGTGCAAAATCTGCTGCCTCGTAATGGCTGGGTCCGCGTGCAATAAGGCGAGCGAGTCCTGTAGTTGATCTCGAAATCCGAACGCGCCACCAGCTTGGTAAAACGCTGCGCGCGCCCACAGCCGACAAGCGAGCGCTTGATACAACAACCACCCATTCATCATGACATCCATCGCCCTATCGGGTGTTTTCACCCTCACTTGCCCGCAGATGCGCTCCCAAAACCCTGTCACTTTGGCCAGCGCATCTTCGTAGGCGGAAGCGGTGCTGTACTGGTGAACCAACGCCCGCGCTTCATCTTTCGAAGCCGCGCAGCCGAGCAGAATGACGACAGTCGTTTCGGCGTTTGCGGATAGGTCCACCACAGTCTGGATTGCACCACATGTATTGGCAAACGCACCCGTGTGCCCCGACAACCGCTCCTGGTACAAGGATGCTGGGTGTTCGCGTTCTCCCCCGCGGCCCATAAACTCCGCTCGATCGCCTGTCCATGAGTACGAAGCGCTGTTCGTTCGCTCCAGTTGCGTCATATGCAGGAAACCCACAGCATCTCGAAATGTGTCCTGGTACGTGTTGCGGGCGAGCAACGCAGAACTCTTCTCATCCCACTCGGTAACAATGAACGGCGCTTGCGCTTCTCGCTGGACACCAAGAACCCACTCCGCGTAATACGTCACCGAAATCCGCTTCGTGTCCGCGGTGGTGTTGCGCAAGGTGAGTTTGACAACTTTCAACGGATGATCCAGCGGAACTGTCGTTTCCATGGCGTGCACAATCTCCCCGCTTGTCTGTTCCATCCGCGTGAAACCCCACCCGTGTGTGACCTCGTATCGGCGCTGCCCACCCGCAGGCTTTGGCGCCGCAGACCAGATCTCATTCGTACCCAGGTCGCGCAAGTAGAGGCACTCCCCGGGCGGATCGAGCACCGGATCATTGGTCCAAGGTGTCAATTTACACTCGCGCGAGTTGCGCGACCAACTGTAACCGGTGCCTAGTTCCGTCACGAGGCAGCCAAACCGCGGATTGGCGAGGACATTGGTCCAAGGCCTTGGCAAGTAGGCTCCCGCCTGCACGTGTATTCGATAGGCGCGCCCGTCGTCCACAAAGCTGCCCCAGCCGTTGAAAAATTCGCCTTCCGATGTGGCGTGGGGTACTCTTGGCTGCATGGCCGGTCGCACGGACGAAAGCCCTGTCCGAGGCAATGTGGGCAAGTTGCTCCGGTCGATTTGCAACTGCGTACGCACACTGGGGCCACCGGCCCGTAACCATACCCGAGATACCGACTCCAGGAGCGTTCTCTCCTCCTTGGACAACTGCGCCCCCTTGATGTTGACGACACGCTTCAGTTCACCCACGCCGCGCGCAGCAAGGTTCTCTCGCAAGCGGTGCATGAGTTCATCCTGGTACCCGCCAACCGTCTCGTCCAACACCACCAAGTCCACCGCCAGCCCCAATGCGCACAGGTACTGGTGCTGACGAGCCAAGCGCGTGACAAATGGCAAGTCAGCCAAGTTGTGGATAGCCACCGTCAGAATCGGTGCGTCACCGCTGATGCCACGCGACCACAGCCGAGACTGCCCGAGGGTATTGCGGGTGATGGCCTCCCTACGAGCCCGCGACAACGGCGGTGTGTACAACAGCCGACCCGCCAGATGTTGCGCAACCACAGCCTGAGTCGGAGACAGGTGGAGATGCCGCAGATCAATTTGTGCCCGCACCCAGGCCAGATGAAACGCCCGATCCACCTGTGCCGGCTCCCGCAATTGCTGCACGATGTCGAGCGCCTGCTGGCGATTGGCAGCGACTCCGGTCACGATGTACACCGTGGCCGACTCTCTGGGGGCAAGGTGGATGCACCGCCGCATAACAAACGCTGGATCCGCAACGGACCCGACGGAGCCACGCAAATGGGCCTGCACTGCCTTTGGTGCCTGCAACGAATAGCCGCGACCGACAAACGATGCCCTGTCGGTTTCAAACTCGTACTCTCCCGCCTCAGCCCCATCCACGTACACAGTGTGAATAGCCCAGATCTCCTTCTCGTCCTCTTCCCACGGCCTGCGCTTGGCCAGCAGGCACTGCGCTCTTGGATCGTGGCTGGTTTGCACGAACAGTTTGCTGAATACCGGATGCGCGCTGTCCGCAGATGGGCTGGCCAATGACAGCTCGAGGAACGACGTCACTTCCAAGGTGCGCGCTTCTGTGCTGTGGTTGACGAGCCGGAGGCGCCGTACCTCCGCGTCGACCTCCGAGGAGACGCTCAGCTCCAACCTAGACTTAATCCCCTTGTACTGCCCCTCGTACGCCGTCTTGTCCAGTCGGAACACGGCGCTCGTGTCCTCCAGAGCGCGACAAGGGAACCGCGTTGGACTCCACGTCTCCTCCGAGGTGACGTCGTGGACGTAAACCGCCACACCGGACGTGTCAATGACTGGGTCTTCGCGCCACCGCGTGACCGACAAGCCGTTCCACATGAGCATACCATTGCCATCATTGGTGGTGACGCTCGTCATGCGGCCATTGGATAATACGTTGACTTCCGGCAGTGCAGTCGGTTCCGTGTACCTGCGCTCCGAATCGTCGGTCTGCCCGCCCAGCACCGGTAACGTGGCGTTGTGTCCGACTGGCTCTTCGATAAGCGCCGCTTTTGCGGGAATCCGCTCCTGTAGGAGTAAGTCGGTGGCGCGGACGCGCGGATCGGCGTGGAATCGCTCCACCATGACGTCGTCCACCAAGAGATTGGCGACGGCCAGCAGGCTCATTCCTTGATGGTGAGCCATGAAACTCTCAATGACTTCATGTCGGTGCCCTTTCGGCAACCTTGATGTGGTAAAGTCCACGGCTTCGTAAAAACCGTACGGGCCTTTTGCACCCAGTTCTTCGAACTTGCGAAGGGCCTCCACACCGGTTTCGCCAGCCACCGGTAACGCCAAGATGGTGGCGTACGGCGCGACGACCAGGTTCCGTTCCAGGCCCCTGTCCAACCCAAGCCCAGGGACGCCAAACGCCCGGTATTGGTAGTTGTGGTCGTAGTCAAACGCGTAGTAACCGCTTTCGGAGATACCGAACGGCACGCGATAAACATCCGCGTACTCCTGCTGTCGCTGCACGACCCCGCGATACGTGGAGTCCCAGACGGTATTTCGATATGTCCGCATGAGGAGGGCGGGCATCAGGTATTCAAACATCGTTCCAGACCAGGACAACAAGGTTTTGTGACCGCCCGCGATGGTCATGGTGCGGCCCAAGGTGAACCAATGCGACACTGGAATTTGTCCTAAAGCAATCGCCACAAAGCTCGCTTGTCGCGCTTCCGAAGCCAGTAAGTCGTAGAGAATGGTTTCCCTTCGGTTTGCGTCAACATGGTACCCGAGGCACAAAAGTCGCTCGTCGGCGTTGTATAGCGCCGCGAAGTCGGTTTGTTCCACCAACTGATCTATGTCCTCCATGAGTCGTTCCATGCGAGATTGCAGCGCTCTGTCCCGCAGACTCCACGCATGCAACCCTTGGCGAACCACCATGAGGTATGAAACCAGATTACCGGAGTCAACGGTGGACACATAGCGCGGCGCCAGTGGTTTTGCAGATTGTGTATCGTACCAGTTGTACAAGTGCCCATTCCACTTCTCAAGACTGGCGAGGGTTCTAATAGAGGCCTCGAGGCGCTCGACCATGTTCAAGGTATCGATAAACCCGAGATCACGTGCGGCCACCACACAAGCGAGATACAACCCAGTGTTGGTCGGAGACGTGCGATGTGCGACGACTTCCTTAGGATGATACTGCACATTGTCTGGGGGTAACCAGGAATCGGCTGCAGTCACGTACCGCTCGTAAAACGACCAGATTTGTCGAGCCAGCGCCTTCAGCTCAAGCTGTACATCTTCCAGCCACTGGCGCGTCGGTTCTTTTCTCGGACGGTTCAACTGTTGAACGACGGGGCGAGCCAGCAACCACATGACGAGCGCGACCACTGCGCTGACTCTGCCTGTCGTTCCCCCGGCTGCCCACATGAGCGCAACAAACAGGACCACCACCATATACCCAATGGGCTCGTGCACAAACACCGGGCCGCTCACCGGACGCCTGTCCAATTGCGCAGACGTCTCCCACTCCAGTAGTTTCCGCCGACTCACCCACATGCGGAATACACTTCGGACAACGGCATCCACTGCAACCACTGCAACGAAAGGTAATGTCATCCACTGGATAACGCTTTGCAAGAAGCCGGCTCCCAGGGAACGCATGCTGCTGCGTCCGACCAACGACTGTCCAAGAGACAGCAGAAACGGAAGAAACAACGTCAAGAGCACAATGGTTTCCCATGCGAATGCTCGGCCCGGCAGTACGGTGGCTCCGAACAGCGCCACCAGCATAAGAGCAGGTGCAACGAGGCTCCGACGCAGATTGTCCAGGATGTGCCAACGCGTGAGACCGCAAAGATCATTGTGGCGCTTTATGCCCGCACGGTCTCGGCAGGTTCGTCCCAACCAGGGAAGCAGTTGCCAGTCCCCGCGAATCCACCGATGGGCTCGGCGCTGGTACGCGTAGAACGTGTTCGGGTGTTGCTCAATCAATTCGATGTCGGACGTTAGTCCAGCACGAAGAAAGCCGCCTTCGAGCACATCATGGCTGAGTACCTGGTTGTCCGGAATGCGACTGACGAGTGTCTTTCGAAACACGTCAACGTCGAAGATACCCTTGCCGACAAATACGGCTTGGCCAAAAAAGTCCTGGTACGGATTGGAGGCCGCAAACGCGTACGGGTCAATGCCGGGTTCCCCCGCCCACAGCGCGGCAAACCGCGACTTTTGCGTAGATTCAAAGCTGACCCCGATGGCTGGCTGCAACACCCCGTACCCTTCAACTACACTATTTTCATCCTCGCTCAGCCGCGGCCTATTGTAAGGCAAATGGAGGGTGCCGGCCATGCGACCCACCACTCCCATCGGAAGCTGCGTATCGTGATCCACAGTAAATACGTATCGGATGTTTCTTAGAATGTCCGTTTGTCCAATCACCGCGGTAAAACTGGTGTCGGTACTCCCCGCCAACAGTTCGACGAATTCCACCAATTTGCCGCGTTTGCGCTCCCAACCCATGTAGACTCGGTCAACCGGGTTATAGCGCCGGGACCTGTGAAAGAGGAAGAACCGGTCTGCCCCGTATTTCGCCCGCAGCACCTCAATCTTATGAGCAGCATGCTGGACCATCGACTCGTCCTCTGCAAGCGTCTCGGTGTGAGCGTCCGCAAAGTCGGCGAGAACGGCGAAATGGATGTGCTCCTGTCGGTTGGCAAGGTAGTGGACCAACAGTCTATCGATGACGTCGTCCACGTCTTGGATGTCCGACCAAATGACGGGGATGACCACCATCGTACGGGCATCTTCGGGCAACGCCTTGGAAAAGTCGTATCGCAAGAGCGGTGAAGGACGGCAACACCTGCTGATGACCTCGTGCACAATGGCGACGACCCATTCACTGACCGGCAACGCGAGTGCAACAAAGACCGCCAGCCAGGATAACGGGCGGCGGATGGCTCCGAACGATGTCCACCCTCCGGCCACCAACATGAGGGCCGTAAACAACAGCGCCACACTCGATAAGTACACAGCAAGCGGGCGGCGACGAAGGGCAATATGTGGCAGGCGACGAGGTCGCGTGACCTTGCACAACGCGCTGCGCATGGACGTGATTCCGTGCGGATGGAGCAAATAATAGGCAATGCAAACGTTCCGCGGAGGTACACTGGATGGGGTTGCATCCGCCAGACCACACTTCGCCAATCGAACGGCCGTCTCTGCGACGAGTGTCTCTGGAACGCGGAGCTGGCTCGCGATGTCCGCGACGCGCCGTCGAAGCAAGTCCCGACTGGCAAGGTCCATGCGTTCATAGTCACCGCTGGCGTCGCAGAGGAGAATTTGTTCGACGTGACAGATTTTCGTGAAGGTCAAGCGCCACGGATGACGCTCCAAAATATGCAGACTTTGCACTAAGTTCCCGCAAGTGACCTGCAATTCAGCCTGTAGCTGGTGTTCAAAGGAGACCATTTGCTCAAGACTCGACTCGCTGTTTTCGACGTGAGCGGCGAGCCACTCCCGAACCGTGCGGATATCAGGTTCCCACTCGCTTAAGTGGTGTACGAGGTGCACGATCTCTGTGGTGCTCAGCGACCGCCCACGCGTTTCGCGTTCCAGCAGGGCGCGAATGTTTTCGTCCGGTATGTTTTTCGCGCCAAAGCGTTCTAGCAAAGACGCCACATAGTTGCACACCTCGTGGCGCCGACGCACCTCGCGCATGGCCTTTGCAAGTCGACGAATCATCACCACGCGCATAGCGCTGGGCAGCGCCCAGCCCTCTATAATCTTGAGCACTGAGACTTCCTGGTACGAATGCAGGTACGATTCAAACGAATGGACGTCATAGCGTCCATCTACACACTCCAAATAGTCATCGCAAATTGCGTAAATACGCGGTGTTCTGGTGTCTCTCAACCTCGGCAACTGATGAAGCGTCGCGCGTGGCAATTCCCGCTGGACCACTTGCGCTTGCGTCTCCAGAAACGCAATATGGTCCAGCAGCCAATCCTCCGCAGGCTGTGCGCACTCCGACCGGCTATGCGTGAGCCGCTGTGCGAACGCGTGGAGACTGGCAACGTCGGATTGGAAAGCCGGCCAGAAGCGAGCCGTCGTACGCTGGCTCTCCGACAACTCGTGGGTCAGAGCAAACTCGCGTGCCCGGGCTTGCAGTTGTTCGTTGTTGAGAATCATAGGGGCCTCCCGAGCGTGGTTCGCCTATCTACGGAAAAACAAAGAAATGGCGACCCATAAATCAGTAACAAATGAAAATATCCCCTGAATACGGGGGTTTTATAAGTAATCACTTGGATCTGATGAAAGATACGCGATTTGACCCTCGTTTCACAGGCACTATACAATCAAGTGAGCAGACCAAGTCCAGTGCGTTCAATTCGTCTTTGCTGGGAGGATGTTTGTGACAATTTTCATCATTCGTGTAGAAGACCCATCTTCACTGCACGATGCGTTTGAAGTTCGTCGCCAGGTGTTCGTCGAGGAACAACACGTTCCTGAAGACATGGAACTGGACGAGTTCGATTACGCTCCGCAAACGATACACATTCTGGCCCGGGATGAAAACGGATCTCCAGTGGGAACAGCCCGCTTTCGCCCCTATCATGATTCTGGAGTTGCAAAAGTGGAACGCGTTGCTGTGGTTGGTGGACAGCGAGGCACGGGATTGGGGCGATCCATCATGGAATTTATTGAGGCAGAAGCCACTCGCGAAGGCTTTCGAGAAATCAGACTTAACGCCCAGACGCACGCCCAAGGCTTCTATGAACGACTGGGGTACACGGCGACAGGGGACGTGTTTTTCGAAGCGGGCATCGAACATATCGCCATGCGGAAACCGCTTTCCACACATCAGCGGTTTGCAACTGAATACTCCACAACTAGAATATTTGTCCATTCACGTTTCCGTGGGTAAGCACGGGGCTTTATGGAGGGGTGGAAGCAAATCACTGGATGCACCGTCCGCCCTATCCGGATACGGTGCGTCCAGCGTACAGCGGCGATTTCCGTGGTTTGTCCCGGGTTTCATTTTTAGGTCCCTGTTTCAGAACCTGCAGAATTTGACTTTCCGTCATTCCGCTTTTGAACGTAATGTCCCTGGGTGTACATCTCTGTCAACACCTGTCTTCTTCAGGGTCATCGCAAACCCCATGGCATTGTCCACCAAGTGATGCGTGTGTAGAAACTTGCAGAGATCGTAGAGAGACATCCCTTCACCCAGCGTGAAAGTGAACGTTTGTGGCGATGGTTTGCTCGTTTTCGGTTGAGTGGACTGATCTACTGCCCGGGACGCTTGTGCTACCGAAGTGGCCGCGCTAGGTACTGCGACTTGCTGCGTCACAACAGTCGGCTGGTGGAGAGCATAACCAACAATGCCTGCCACGATAACCGCTCCGACAAACGTTGCGCGAGAAAACCACGGTGAACGTACAATCGGCCGAGAGTGCATCGAGATCACTTCTTCGATGTGCCATTCCAGGTTGTGACATGTCAGTCGCAAATCCAACACTGTATCCCTGAAAGCACTACGAACGTAAAAAAACACCAATCGTATCGTCATCGGACCTCTGTGGCGAAGATCTCACCGCGAAGATGGATTTCCAAAACTTTATACGCGTTGCCTCACTGTCCTCAATCGTACTTAGTGGGTTCCGAAGAAGTGGCCTGATTTCACGGTCGAACTGTTCCTGCGAGAACTCTGGCAGGCCAAGTTCCATGATGGCATAGGTGAGTGACTTGCGTATTGCGGATGTCAACAACTCGTTCGAACCTAATTTCAGTCCTACATTTGCTCCTATCACTTTGTGCCACCTTTTCTTACTGAATCCAGTAAAATTGTGGGTGGAATGAGACAGACAGCAAGCACCTTGATGTAACGGTGCAATACACATAGCTAATGGGATTCGTGCCCAACCATGATGTTGTAGGGGTCAGTTGTCTAGAAAAACATGACGTAGCACTTCTACCGATAGGGGGGAACCAGCAAGCGCGGTACGAGTGGGACATGTGATGCCCATCTCTCTCAGATTGGATGCCTTTAATCGCATCTTTCGCCATTTTCGATATCGCAGCATCAAATGCTTCTTTCTCAATCCCTCACGACTTCTTGTTCGGTATGTTTAGGTTTTGACAAGTTCGACACTTCCATCTTCAGGTGGACGTACGTGTCAATCATGCCAGGAGGGATACCCCCCTTGAACGTCTATCACTTTGATTTTCCTTGCCACACAATCAATAATTTGTTGATGGTTTGAGCAGCCGGATGGTGGTATGTTTCAACAAAATGATTTAGGGTTTCCAGTTTTAGAGAAACGCTACATTTCGTCGTGCTGAACCACTCTAGTGGACTTTCGCAAATTGCTGAGTCAATAAAAAACGGGCCTCTGCCATCAGAGCCCGTTCAAGCATATATCCCAACCGTCGCGATACAGTCTGATTGCTCCTCTCCAGGTATGAACGCGTTAGGCTCGAAAACGAAACTTCTTCGTTCCCTGGTGCCTTTCAACCAATTTGAGCCGCGTCGAGCTCATGACCGCTTTTTACGTGCAAATCCTTCAACTTCCCGTAGTACTCTGTTAAAAACATAAACAGGTGATATTCGGTTGCTTGCTGAACAAAGCCCTCATGTGTAGTGGGCAACAGTCCTTGATAAAAACGCCTTTCAACATGTGCGTATGCGACGTCAACCCAGTGGAAATGACACGATTTTCCCCAAATGATGCGGCGCTGAATCCGCAGGAGCAACGCGACCAGCCGGACAAGGTCAGAACGTCTCTGCAGGCTGGGTAATCTTTGAAGCGTCTTGTTCATGTCCCGCACACGCTCCACCATGGACTCAAGCGTATGGAAGGCATCTAGCGTATTTTCCTCGCTAAAACGCCCGTATCTCTGGTCTTCACGCACGTACCCTGCGATTCGCTTGCCCTCCTCAAGGGATATCCGGACGCGGTCTATGGTCCTTCGAAACACTGGATAAGGCGTCGCCGTTCCTCGTTCCAGATCCCTGTGAACGGTGCGCATCAACTGGAAGACAGATTTTCCACAAGAATTCAGCAAGTTCCCAGAGCGGGCCCGATGTGTCGGTTTGAACAGGAGATTGATGGCATTGCCGTAGCTGATACCAATCCCGACAAGCGCCAATTGGTTAAGCCCGCCGTGCAGGTATGACATGCCCTGTGCCCCGATGGTATTGACAGCAATCACAACGGCGACGAGCAGTGAATTTGTCCAGTGCCACCTCACATGTAGCCCCATGAGAAGTAATGGCACGATACAAAACGTCAATGCGGAAGAACCAAAGGTGTAGAGCGCCAAAACGGCGGCAACAGCCCCCAATAAAGCACTGAGAAGTTGTTGAAAGCCCTGACGCAGAGAACGGTAGACGGAGGGTTGAACAGCGAGTATTGAGACAATTCCTGCAAATTGCGGAGCAGCGAGGTGCAAGTACCTTGCAGTCATCACCGATAAAGTGATGGCCACGCAAGTTTTCAACGTCCGCCCCCCAATTTTCGGTACCATCGAACGAAGCAACGCCACGACCGGTAGCATCGACCCACACAATCGATTCATCACATGCACCCCTCCGGCGAGATTCCTATCGATACATGAACGGCACCTACCGTTAAGAACGCCTGCGAAAGACAATGATGAGTTGTTCTTTGTCTCGCTGAATGTCGACAACCTTGATGTCAGATGACTCGACGATACCGCGAATTTCATTCAAAATCGCTGGCCAATGAACCAAGTCGGAGCGCGACAAAATCACAGTTTCAAACACACTTGAATGTTCCACGGTGGTACCTCCTGCCCTGGGCGCAAAATTTATGGTCAATTCAGACAAATATTCGAGGAGGAGGAGTGCAGTCACTAACTAGAATGAACGCGCAGCCAAGATGTAAGAAAAGTTTACGGACCCGATACGGATTTTCACATGGAGCACCGTCGCTCACACAGCTGTTGGTGTACCGTGTATGGCCATCAATCCCTCCTCCACTTTGCTTCGGATTTGATTTCAACGATACACGGTGAAAAGCAAGATGATCAATGGGTTATGTTATATAAACTAACGTCATTTTCGAATTTTTTGTGTTTATGTAAATAAACCTTACATATCAAACAAGTTCAATGCAAAAATATGGAGCGTCCGTCCGTCTCTTTTTTCCTACAGCCAGGTTTAATTTAGCTCAAAATTGCGACACTGGTTTATTAAGAACATGTCTGTCACTTCCCTCTCCCAATGCGGAAACATCTATCTTAATAAGGAGGAGAACACGGTGAGCCTTGCACTTCGATTGAGAGAATTTAAGGAACACGAGCGAGAACTACAATGGGAAGGTACTTTCGAAAAATATTTGGGGATTGTCGAGCAAAACCCAGCCGTGGCGAACACAGCTCATGCGAGAGTGTACGACATGATTGTCTCAGCTGGCGTCGAAGAGGTGGACGGGCACAAGATTTACCACTTTTTCGAAAACGAGCTTTTCGGACTCCAAATTCCACTAGAACGACTCGTGGAAGAATACTTCCACTCGGCTGCCCGTCGCTTGGACGTCCGTAAACGGATCCTCTTACTGATGGGACCGGTCAGCGGCGGCAAGTCCTCTCTCGTTACCTTATTGAAGCGCGGTTTGGAAGCATACAGTCGCACAGACCGTGGTGCCGTCTACGGGATCAAAGGTTGCCCCATGCACGAAGAACCATTGCACCTCATCCCGCACAAACTTCGGACTGAGATGGAAAAAGAATTGCACGTGCACATTGAAGGAGACTTGTGCCCTGTCTGTCAATTGCGCCTGGACGAAGAGTTCAATGGAGACATCCTGAAAATGCCCGTAGAACGGGTTCTGTTTAGTGAAGGCAGGCGCGTCGGCATCGGCACGTTTAGTCCGTCTGATCCAAAGTCTCAGGATATCTCGGAACTAACCGGAAGCATTGACTTTTCGACCATCTCTGAGTACGGATCAGAGTCGGATCCACGGGCATTTCGGTTTGATGGAGAACTGAACAAGGCCAATCGCGGCATTTTGGAAATGCAAGAGATGTTAAAGATTGACAGCAAGTTCTTGTACCACTTGCTCAGTCTGACACAAGAAGGAAACTTTAAGGCCGGCCGATTCGCGCTCATCAGCGCGGATGAACTGGTTGTTGCACATACCAACGAAACAGAGTACCAGACGTTTATCTCGAATAAGAAAAACGAAGCCTTGCATTCCCGGATGGTCGTCATGCCGATTCCGTACACCTTGCGTGTCAGCGACGAGGTCAGAATCTACGAAAAGCTCGTCGCACAAAGCGACTTGCGCCACGTACATGTGGCCCCTCACGGTCTCCGTACTGCGGCCATCTTCTCCGTATTGTCCCGGTTGAAGGAATCAACAAAGGCCGAATTGATGAAAAAGCTCAAACTGTACGACGGCCAATCGGTGGAAGGCAACGAAATTGACGTAAAGGAACTGCAAAGCGAACATCCCCTCGAGGGCATGAGCGGGATTGATCCACGGTATGTCATCAACCGCATCTCCTCTGCTCTTGTCCGAAATGAGTCGACGTGTATTAATGCCCTCGACATTTTACGGTCTCTGAAGGACGGATTGGATCAACACGCGAGCATCTCGCAAGCGGATAAGGACAAGCTCCTCAACTACATCAGTGCCGCCCGCCAGGAATATGACGAGGTGGTGAAAAAGGAAGTGCAGAAAGCCTTCGTCTATTCCTACGAAGAATCTGCACAATCCCTGTTCAACAACTACCTGGACAATGTGGAAGCGTACTGCAACAAACAGAAGCTAAAGGACCCCATCACAGACGAAGAAGTGGATCCCGATGAAACGCTGATGCGCTCCATCGAGGAGCAGATTGGCGTAAGCGAAAACGCCAAGACACAATTCCGAGAAGAGATTCTCATTCGGATGTCTTCTTACGCCCGGCGAGGCAAAGTTTTTGCCTACGATTCGCACGAGCGGTTGAAAGAAGCCATTGAACGGAAACTGTTCAATGACCTGAAAGATGTCGTCAAAATTACGACGAACGCCAAGACGCCCGACCCCGACCAACTCAAGCGGATTAACCAAGTTCACGAGACCCTTGTGGAAAAACACGGGTATTGTCATATCTGTGCAAATGAGGTCTTGAAATACGTGGGAAGCTTGTTGAACCGATAAGCAGAAAAGCAGCACCCGTGAAGTCAGCGATTTGCATAATAGCGACACACAACTGGTTCAGCACAATACGAAGTGTTTCAGGCAGTAATGAAACACATCCACTATGTGTGCTGAACCGTTCCAAAATGGGATTTTGCTAAATCGCTTAAGTAAAAGCAAGGAGGAGACACGATGGGGATATTGGTACACGACGACTGGTCTCTGGACCGACGAGGCCAGAGAGCTCAGACGCGACACCGTGAGAAGATAAAGGAAGCCATTCGCGGCAACCTCGCAGACATCGTCTCTCACCATGACATCATCCTGTCGGATGGTAAACGCACGGTGCGGATCCCGGTAAAACAGCTCGATGAACCACATTTCAGATATGACTATGGCAAGCAAAAACACGTGGGACAAGGCCCCGGACAAAAGGGACAATCCATCGGCAAGGCTGTCCCGGAGCCCAGTGCCCCCGGGTCGGGTGCGGGTGACCAACCCGGAGAACACTCCCTGGAAGCAGACGTCACTCTGGAAGAGATTGAAGACGCCGTATTTTCCGATCTTTGCCTGCCCAACTTGAAAGATAAGCCACAGACCAAGGACATCATGACGGATGGTTTTGATTTTACAGATATACGCAACAAAGGAATACGGTCCAATATCGACCGCAAACGAACATTGATAGAAGCGCTGCGCAGAAGTAAACACAAGGGTGACAGACTGACCGTTACCGAAGATGACTTGCGCTTCAAGACGTGGGAAGACACGCTCCGCCCGGAAACGGGCGCCGTGGTCATTGCCATGATGGATGTCTCGGGTAGTATGGGGACATCCGAAAAATATGTGGCGAGAACGTTCTTCTTCTGGATGGAGAAATTCCTGAAAAAGCAGTACTCGCACGTGGATATGCGCTACCTCGTCCACCATACAGAAGCATATGAAACCAATAAGGAAACGTTCTACAGCGTCAGAGAAAGTGGCGGCACGTTGTGTTCCTCCGTGTTCCAAGCTGCGAAAGACTTGATTCAGTCAGATTATCCGCCGGAACTGTGGAACATCTATCTGATGTATATCAGCGACGGGGACAATCTGTTCAGTGACAACGAACCAACGGTGACATTGATTGACGAACTGTGCAACGTTGCATCGATGATTGGCTATCTCGAAGTGAACTCGTACAGCCGCACGACGGTACTGTCAAAGGCTGTAGAAAATCTACATCAACCGGAGTTCCGGTGGACAACCATCCAGGATCATAAGCAAATCTTGAACGCGTTGCGCCTTTTCTTTCAGAGAAAGGAAGTGACCAGTGCATGAAACAAGAGGACTATGTTCGTTTGGAAAAATCTATTGCATGGATGGAGTCAAAGGCGGGGTCCTATGGACTTGATTTCTTCGATATGCGGTACGAAATTTGTCCCGCGGACGTCGTCTACACCATTGCTGGATTTGGTATGCCCACCAGATACAGTCACTGGAGCTTTGGCAAGCAGTACTACCGTCAGAAGCTGGACTTCGATCTCGGCCTGTCGCGCATCTACGAACTCGTCGTCAACAACGACCCATGTTTCGCATTCCTACTAGACTCCAACACCGTCCTACAGAATGAGATGATTGTGGCCCATGTGCTTGGGCACAGCGATTTCTTCAAAAATAACGCCCGCTTCCGCTATACCAACCGTCGGATGGTCGATTCCATGGCTGCGTCTGCGGAGCGCTTTCGAAAATACGAGGAAATGTACGGGGTGAACCGCGTGGAAGAGATACTGGATGCTGCCCTCTCCATCCAGGAACATGTGGATGCATCATGGCGTTCTAGGGCCCACGTCCCCGAGCAGGAAGTGAAGAAAGCAGGTCGGAACCCATACGATGACCTTTGGTCCATTGGCAAGCCCAAATCGGAAGACAACAACGCCAGTTCACGCATTGCAGATGTTATCCGCAACGAACGGTTGACCACTGCAACTCGCCTCCGCACGCCTCAACCAGGACACTCGAAAGACCTGCTGATGTACATCGTTGAGCACAGCCGTCAACTCGAAGATTGGGAGCGCGACGTAATCTCGGTGGTACACGACGAAATGCTGTACTTCTGGCCGCAACTGGAGACCAAAATCATGAATGAAGGTTGGGCGACCTACTGGCACACAGAGCTCATGCAGGCGATGGATCTGGAAGGGCAGGATGCCATCGATTTCGCTCAACTCACGGCCGGCGTGACGCAACCGAACCGATACACTCTTAATCCTTACAACGTCGGGCTTTCCATCTGGCGAGATATCGAACGAAAACACGGTAGAGAGAAGATGTTTGAAGTCCGAGAATGTGAATCTGATACAAGTTTTCTTCGCAACTACCTGAACCAAGACATCGTGGATGAGTGTGATTTGTACTTGTACGAGAAGAGAGGCATGGATTGGGTGGTCATCGAGCGGGATTACGAAGTCATCCGAGACATCCTTGTCCAGCAACGAACCAACGGCGGATTCCCAACCCTGTACGTGACCAACGATGATCCCAAAGACCCCCGTGGGCTGCGTATCACCCACTCGTTTGAAGGTCAGGAGTTGGATGTTGACTACATTGAACGAACGCTGCCAAGTGTGTATCGGTTATGGGGACAGCCCGTGACTCTCCAAACCATTGTGAATGGCCTCCCCGTTGAGTTCGTTTTTGACGGAACCATGACACAAAGGAAAGCTGTGTAAGCTGCAGACGCCCAGAAATATTTGGCACGCCGCGGCGAGAGGGGTCAGTAATGGCTGATCCCCCGCAGCGGAAACGCATCGACGACTTACTCAAAAACAGATCCGTTTGTCCGTCGTTGTTGGAACCCGTTCCATTCCGACAACTTGCGTGTTTTCTCAACCAACACCTCAATGGCTCGCAGTCCTTGATCCTGATCTAGTTGCGACGTCATGGCCAGGCATGCCAATACAAATTCCACATTCCCCGCTTTATCGAAGATGGGTGCAGCGAAGGACGATATGCCAGGCGTCAATTCGCCGTGTGAAACAGCGTACCCCTGTTCCCTGATCTCCTTTAGCTTCTGAATCAACGTCTCCGAATCCGCGGCATCCTCCCCACTTCTCAACACGCCTTCCTGGATCAGCCTCCGCCACTGTTGCTCATCGTCGTACGCTAAGAAGCACCGGCCAAATGCGACTCCACCAATCGGAAACTGTTGTCCGATGGAGACCGATATTTTCACCTCGTCATTAGGGGGCTCCTCAGAGCCAATATAAATCAAGTGATTATCTTGGAGTCGCTCAATCAACACGGTGGTAAAACCGGTCCGTTCAGCAATGGATTTGAGTTCCCTAAGGATGGTCGCGACGGAGTCATTGAGCTCCATGGCCCGATTTCCTAACGGAATGAGATACGGGCCCAGGCTATATTTTTTCGTCTTGGGATTAAATTGGATAAAGTCCTCTCGCGCTAATGTCCGAAGAACTCGTAAACAGGTCGTGGTGTTTGCGTCCAAGAGATCCGATATCTCTTTCAATGAACAACTCTTGTACTTGTAGCGGCTGAGCAACTTGAGAATGCGCATGGCCAGCGCCACGGAAGGAACGTGATAATCCACAGAGCAGACCCCATTCCATCGTTAAACCAACACACTAAATGGCCTAAATGGCTTGGACCGGTGCGTTCGGCCAACTTGAGTGGTGAAAACAGGATAAGTGTACTGAATGATGTTACTTCTTGTCGATGCCTCCGACCAACGCCGAAGGGTCAGCAGGACCATTTTCGATTGTTGAGCCTCTACAACCGCTACAATACAATTCCGTCTTGTTTCAATTGCGCAATCCTCTCTTTGGAAAGCCCGAGGTCGGACAAGATTTCCTCTGCATGCTCACTCAACAGCGGTGGTCGCCGTTCCAACTTGACCTCTGATTCGGAGAACCGAAACGGTGAACGCAACATGCGCACCGGACCCACCCCTGGGTAATCACACTCAAGAACCATCCCCCGCTCCGCCACCTGCTCGTTGTTCAACACTTGGTCAATCGTCTGCACGGGCGCGCAGGGGACCCCGCATTGGTCCATTAGTTCCACCAGCTGGCTGGATCCATACTGTCTGGTATGTTCCTCCAGTAGAAGGGCCAGCTCCTTGCGGTGGCGGACACGCAGCGCATTGGACTGGAACCGCTCGTCTTCGAGCAACGTGGTTGCACCCAGTCCATTACACAATTTCACAAACAGCCTATCGTTACCGACAGCGATAATGACGTACCCGTCCTTCGTCGCAAACGCTTGGTACGGTGCGAGACTGAAGTGGGCGGAGCCCAATCGCTGACCGACTTGCCCCGTCGCGAAGTAGGTTGTGGCATAGTACGTCATCAAACCGAGTTGTCCTTCAAACAGGCTGGATTCCACAAACTGGCCCTTTCCCGTCTGGCTCCGTTGAAAGAGAGCGGCTTGAATGCTGATGGCGGCCCACATTCCAGCCGTCAAATCCGCAATAGACCATCCCGTACGAACTGGTGGTCCCTCCTCAACTCCCGTGACAGACATGAGGCCACTGAACGCCTGCATGACCAAGTCGTACCCAGGGCGGTCTTTCAGCGGACCCGTTCTGCCATAACCACTGATCGAACAGTAGACCAAGCGGGGATTGATTTCTTTCAGAGCTTCGTACCCAAGCCCCCACTCGTCCATGGTTCCGTACCGGAAGTTCTCAATCAGAACATCCGCATCTCTGACGAGTTCACGTATGATGTCCTGCGCCTCGCTCGTCTTTAAGTTCAACGCAATGCTCCGCTTATTACGGTTAAACGCCAGATAGTAGCAGCTGACCCCATCCACCACCGGTTCGTACCGACGTGTTTCATCGCCTTCCAGACTCTCCACCTTGATTACGTCTGCACCCAGGTCACTCAAAATTTGCGAACAAAATGGCCCCGCCAACACACGACTGAGATCCAATACCTTGATGCCCGTCAGTGGTCGCATGGTTCATCCCTCGTATTCTTTCTTCAACCGCGAAGCAATAATGTTCTTTTGAATTTCCGAGGTGCCCTCGTAAATTCTCGTGATGCGCGCATCCCGGTAGAAACGCTCTATCGGGTAATCGGCAATGTAGCCAATGCCACCGTGAATTTGAACAGCCTTGTCCGCAACCCGGTTGTAGACTTCAGAGCCATACAATTTCACCATGGCCGCCTCTTTGATGACGTTCATGCCTTGGTCGGTCATCCAGGCCACTCTGTAGATGAAGGAGCGAAGCGTCTCAATGTCCAGGGCCATTTCTGCGAGGTAGTGCTGGATAATCTGCTGTTCAAAGATGGGTTTCCCGAACTGTTCGCGCTGGATTGCATACGCCAGAGACTTTTCCAATAAGTACTGGCACGATCCAAGGCACCTCGCTGCCAATCCCGCCCGGCCGTTAGCCAAGATCTTTAAGGCGTTGACGTAGCCTTGGCCTGGGACACCCAGCACGTTTTCCTCTGGCACCTCCAGGTCTTCGAAATACAACTGCGCGGTGTGAGATCCATGTAGCCCCATCTTTTTCTCGATGCTTCCGACGTGAAATCCTGGGAAGTTCTTCTCTACAATAAAGGAAGTGATCCCCTTGGCACCCTGACTCTTGTCCGTCACGGCCATCACTGTGAACACGTCTGCAATCGGCGCGTTGGTGATGTATATTTTCTGACCGTTGATGATGTACCTATCCCCTTTTTTGACCGCGGTTGTTTTCAAATTGGCTGCATTCGACCCCGCTTCAGGTTCGGTTAACGCAAACGCGCCAATGTATTCTCCGCTCGCCATTTTCGGTAGGTACCGTTGCTTTTGCTCTTCATTCGCAAATTCCACAATCCCGACGGAACCGATGCCGTTGTGCGCACCGAGAATGGTTGTATAACCGTTAATGGTCTTTCCAAGTTCCTCAAACAACGCGCATTTACCAATCATGTCCAGACCCATTCCGCCATATTCTTCCGGAATGCTGAGGCCAAACAAACCAAGCTCCTTCGATTTTTCCAGCAATGTGTCCGGGACGTGATCATTTTCTTCAATCTGCATGGCGAGCGGCTCGACTTCGTTCTCAATGAACTCGCGTATCGTTTGCTTCATCTGCAATAACTCTTCCGGTAATTCAAAGTTCACCTAAATCTCCCCCAGTTACTCAAACTTGATTGGAACCATGTAAAACGCTTACAACATGCACTCGAGTATCCATGACAAGTCATGCGCACGCCTTCGTGCATAGTCCCCTCTTCAAAATTTCTTATTTGAAAATAATGTTCATATAATAAATTTAGAATATTGACATGATACAACAAACCGTCGGACGTTTCAATGCTCGAAATACAATCTGGAATAACAGCACCCACTCACGGCCAATACTCTAAAAGAAACACAACGACAGCGTACAGACTGGTTTCGCATGAATAGGGGGATAATATGACACAAGACAAGAACCAGACCCACGAGCAAACCATCTGGGAGTTATATAAGAAGAAATGCAGGCAGGAAGGTACGATGCCTTCCGTAGAAGATTTCAAGGATTGGACAACATCTCTCTTAAAAAAGTTGAAGTGAATGGTTCTCCTCCACCGCAGGTGCGGAATTCACGTTCTTCCAACGGCAAGTACATCAGAAAAGCCTGCCGTATGGTACGGCAGGCTTCACGTCGTGGGCTTCAGTAAAGGGTCACTCACATCCTTTACACCGACCAATCCAAGAACGGTGAGTAGTACTTTCTGGACACCGTAGTGCCCATCGGTGGGATCATAGAATTCGTGTAAGGTGTGCACGCCTCCACATTGGCCACCGCCCCCCAGAGTCACTGCCGGAATCCCTAAACTGATGGGCACGTTGGAATCCGTACTACTGGGCCCATCGAGTGTGGGCTCGAATCCAATGGCTTTGGATGATGCCAAGGCCGCCTGAACGATGATGGCATCAGAAGGCTGGGAACCTGCCGGGCGATTGCCTACAAGTTCAATACTTACCGTGATGGCATCACTGTTCCACCTGTTGTTCTCCTCTTGTGCGGCTTGGCGAACTTTTTGTAGAACCTCTTCTTCGAGTTTTAACAGTGCCTCTTCTGAATTAGAACGCATGTCAATCATCATTTGTGCTTCCGCCGCGATGGTGTTCACGGACGTTCCTCCACTGACAGTGCCAACCGTAAAGGTCGTTTTCGGGAATTCAGGCACGGCAATATCGGAGATCATGGCAATCGCTCGTCCCATGGCGTGTATGGCACTCGGAATGCCAAACGCACCAAAACTGTGTCCTCCTGGGCCTTGGTACGTAATTCTATACCGATGGCTACCCGTCGCCAGATATGTCACCCTGGCTGGTGAATCAGGCTCTATGGAAATGAATCCATCGACGTGATTGTCCCGGAACAATGCCTTGACGCCTCGCAAATCCCCCAGGCCTTCTTCCCCGACGGTCGCGCCAAAGATGATGTCCCCTTGCGTCTGAATGTTAGCATGGTTGAGGGCACGAAGAACGGCCAGGGTCACAGCGAGTCCCCGACCATCATCGGCAATCCCCGGCGCGTATAGCTTCCCGTCTCGTTCCTTCACCGTAGTATCCGTTCCCTCAGGAAATACCGTATCCAAATGCGCCGAAACAAAGATCCGCGGTCCATTTCCCGAGCCTTTTCGAACACCAAACACGTTTCCCTCTGCGTCAGTGGTCACACTTTGTAACCCGAGCCCCTCCAAACAGGCCTGGTAGTAGAGCCTGCGCGTCTCTTCCATGAAAGGGGGCGCTGGAATCTCCGTAATGCGAATCTGGTCTTCAATGGTCGTCTGATGATCCCATTCAGCGAACTGCAGTGCAGCTCTCACCTGAACATCTGCCAACAGTGTCTCATATGTCTTTGCGACCTCGTCGGAAATGACATAAGGTGTACTCTTACCTTGACGTGTGTCCACGGAGATGTGTCCTCCCATTACATGTCATACGTGTCTTGTAACTGTCCGACGTGCCGACACTGGTCAATCCATTTTTCTATGGCTCTGAACATCATAACCCTATTCTTGTACTATACCACGACGCGCTTGGCCTTCCAATCGAACGTACTCGGGATGAGGTGGGCGACACCATCCCGTACAATCACCTCATCGCCCCCGGCAATCACACCTCCACCATCACGCCAGTTGCTTCGTCACACCTAGATATGCCGTTCTAATTTCGTCAAGCAACCTTTCGTCCACAATCCCAGTGATCCTGGTCAGCGTAGCATCGATACCATTTTCTTTGATCTCCTGTTGAAGCCGAGTCGCCGCCTCATCATCGGGATTGTTGTACGCGAAACCGAGGGCAATGGCGGTAACGAGCCCCGGGGTTGCGTGTGTCACCTCCCGAGCTAAGTTCAACGGACCGACGAGTCGGTCATTTGCAGACAACTTTCTCAAAGGATCTCGACCAACCCGCGCGACATCATCGTGAATGTGCGGGTTGAGAAACCGTTCCCGAACACTTTCCGCATATTTTGTTAACTCACTTTCCCGAAACTGCGGATAGCGGTGCATGAGACCCAAAATGGCTTCGTGCTGAACATCGGACACCATCTTAAAAATCTCCGGATCATGCATTGCATCTAAAATCGTCTTATAATTCTTGTGGAATCCTGCATAGGCGGCAGCGGCATGTGCACCATTAAGTACGAATAATTTGCGTTCCAGATACGGGTCGAGCTGCTCCACAAAGGTGGCACCGGGAATATCAACTTGTCCCTTCAGAGCAGGTTGTTCAATATCCCACTCAAAATACCGTTCCACAACTGCGTCCAATGGCTGTGTTGCATATCCTTCACGGTTCGGGGCAATCCGATCCACCGCAACATCGGCGAAGCCCACCATGGACTCAATCCAGACACGCAACTCATCATCACAATGGCTGAAGATGGCCTCCTTCAATGTGGTGGTGGCCCGTATCGCATTTTCGCACGCCATAATGTTTAACATTTGACTCGGATTCTGCCGATAACGCAAGCGCAAGGCTTCCGAAATGATCTCGGCCACGCTCACCAAGTTTCCAAGCCCTACAGCTGTTGTAATGATGGAAGCATCAACGACTTCTTGTTTACAAGCGGCAGAATCAAGCCGTACGGCTCGAACGTGATTCACCACTTCCGTATGAACATCGGAGTCCAAAGTAACCACGCGATACGAATTCGATACGTTCAGCTCGTGAACGAGTTCATCCACGACGTCTGCAAATACCACCTCGTAGCCAGCCCGATGAAGCAGAAGTCCGATGAAACCACGACCAATGTTTCCCGCTCCGAAATGCACGGCTTTCTTCATAGTGATCCTCCTTGGGAAATGACCTCCAGGACTTCTCGAGCGGTCGTCGCGCGCACCAGTTTCTCAACATTTTCCTCATCTTGGCAGACGATCGCGATTTGAGAGAGAACTTGCAGATGGTCTTCCCCCTTGCCTGCGATACCTATCACGAGGTGTGCCACATTTCCATTTCCAAAGTCGACACCCTCTGGATACTGAGCAAGCACGATACCGGAATGCAGAATATACTGTACATATTCAGGCATGCTGTGAGGAATGGCTACCCCATTGCCGATGTATGTGGTCATGGATTCCTCTCTCTTAAACATACCCTCTATATAAGGAGCTTCGACATATCCGTTCTCCACGAGTTTTTTGCCGACGCGTTCAATCGCGGCGTGTTTGTCCTCTCGGCCAATCTGTAGCATGACGTTCGATTCTTCCAGGATCTTCATCATTTCTCACTCCTCTGTTTGACTCAGTGCGTCAAAGACGCTCCGGCGAACATCTTCAATGGGCGCTGTCCGTAATGTTTCAACGATGGATGGATCCATGACAAGTGCAGAACTCAACCTCCCGAGCAGGTGCACCACGGCTGGTTCTTCCTTTTTGCGTGCCAAGAGTACCAACACACTGTCTACGTCCTCGTCCGTCTCACCCACACTTTGCATCGCAATGGGCACATGAAGGCGGTATACAGCGACATGACACCGTGTGAGTACAGAAGCTCGGGCGTGTAAAACAGCAAATGCCTTTCCCGGCAAGACGATACTCCCCAGTCGTTCACGTTCCTCAATCGCGGAGACAACCGCACCAACGTCTTTCGCGTCTCCCGTGTGGACAGCAGTCTTAGAAACCAACTTAATTAGTTCTGTGACGTTGTCCGGATCCACACGATAAACCTGAACTCGCCTCGACAACTCTTCCGCTAGTTGCGTGGTCAATTCCACGTGATCTTCTTTCAACTGAGCGAAGCGCTGCTTCATCGGTGTAAATGTTCGTTCCAAATCTTGTATGACACTTTCTACACGTAGTACGTCTTCTTCATGCAGAAAAGGGGACACAGTGATAGTGGGTCGCATTCGAGCGTGAATGGGCACTGTCGACACAATGAAATCACAGTCCTGGTCATTGATTGTGTCTACGGCATCAACACTGACTACTTGAACCTGCGGAAACTCATTTCGCATACGACTAGCAAGGAGTTCGGCTGAACTAATACCGTTTGGACAAACAATCTTCACCCGCCAGACATTGCCGGACTTCCATCGTTCAAGGGCTGCACCCAGATGCATTGTGAGATACCCGATTTCTGCATCAGGAACATCCAGCCCATGTGGTTCAATCACTTGTCGACTGGCAGTACGCATTGCGTCAAACAAGAATGAATAACGACGCTTCACTTCGTCCAAAAGCGGGTTGCGTATGGCAAGCCCGTTTTTCATCCGATAAATCGCAGGTTCCAAATGCTGCACCAGGCCAAGTAACAATTCGCGGTCCTCAGTCAGCGGCACTTGTAGCGTCTTACTCAGGTGTCGAGCCAGATGAAAAGCCAAATCCATCGTGGTGATGTTCAGCGGAAGAACCCGGCTATCCTCCGTCATCTGAACCTTTGCACCTCGTAAATGCTTTGCGAGATACATGGCCTCAGCCTCAACCTGTTTGGCATCCGGCACAAGTTGTTGAAGGATACGCGTACACAGCGCAGTCTCCGCGGGCAGGCCTTGTTGCCCATCCATGTAATTCATGTGGACACCCGACTCTATGCGGGAACACGTCAGGAGAACATGCAGCATGAACCCACAAAATGCTGCCTCGTCTAATGGCGGAGCCAGGCTTGCAAGTTCTTCAGAGAGCACAGCCCGGACTTCTTCCAAACGCTCCCCCCCAAACCATTCGGTGAGCCACACATCGAGTGGATGCGCATCTACCTCGTCTGACTGCCCACGTAAAATCGACATGAATTCATTCAACGACAGCTGCTGATGAATCATCTCAGCGATGGCTTCTATACGTGATACCTCATCGCCAGAGACTTCTATCCCGTACCCCTGCCGCCGGATCAGTGTCATCTTTCGGGATCTCAGCCAGTGTGATACCTGATCTAAATCATGGCTGATACTCGCGCTTGTAACCTGCAACTTTCTTGCAAGATAACTGAGTTTTAAGGGACCATGGCTCAGCAGTAGTTCTAGAGCCACGTATAAAGCACGATTTTTAGGTGTTAAGGCGAGCGTTGTGGGTAACTTCCCGGTAGAGTTGACTGCCCGACGAATATCTGTATTACGTCCCGACAGTCGAACAACGTTAGGCCCAGTTTCGAGTTCCACATCGAAGTGGCTCAGATAGCGATGTAACGCAGTCAAATCACGCTGAATGGTACGTCGGCTCACCTCGAGACGACGTACCAATTCATCGATCCTGATATCCACACGTTCGGACAGCAGGTGAAGCATATATTTTTGTCGCGAATTTAACCTTTGTGCCATAGACATCCCAGCTTTATTTTAGCTGATTTAGGTCGTGAACAAACGATTCGTAGGTACTCTTATCCAGGAAGTTTTCGACAATGTAGATTTTTGCCCTCGGAGCCACTTGGCTGGCCCGTTCGGATAAGCTCTTTTGCGTGAACACCACTTGAGCGTCAGATGGCAACTGATTGACCGGCATGTGATCAACCGGGATATTGTAACCGGCATCTTTCAACCTCTTCCGTAAGAGAGACGCCCCCATTGCACTTGACCCCATCCCCGCCTCACAGGCGAAGATGACTCGGTCCGGGAGAGCGGCCAATGTCGTTGGTTGTGACGGCTTTACTTCCGGGGATACAGCTGGAGCCATCGTCGCATGGCCTTTACTTTGTGCCTTCATGGCTTGGACCATGCTTGTGGCTGCAGCCAGTGAGTCACCGCCGATTTCGTCCCGCGACCGCATTAAGATCAAGGATGCGATGGCGAAAGAAACCGCTGCGCCAACGAAGATACCGGCAAGTACAGGAATGTGTCCGCCGCGTGGCGACATCATCATTTCTGCGATGATGCTGCCAGGTGACGCCGTCGCAACGAGTCCAGCATGCAGCAGCATAAACGTTCCATCCGCTGCCATACCGCCGCCAATGACAGCAAGAAGCAGAAGTGGCTTCATTAACACATACGGGAAATAAATCTCATGGATCCCACCAAAGAATTCAATGAGGATTGCACTCGGTGCTGATTGCCGAACAGTACCTTTACCGAACAACCAGTATGCCATCAAGATGCCTAGTCCCGGCCCGGGATCGGTCTCCAAAAGGAAAAAGATTGATTTTCCAGTGCTCTTGGCTTGTTGAAGTCCCAGTGGATCCAAGATACCATGATTAATCGCGTTATTTAGAAACAAGACCTTGGCTGGTTCAATGAAGATTGCAATTAACGGGAGAAGATGAACAGATGTAATCCACGTTGCTGCCGCTCCCAATGCGTTAGAGACCACCGTCATAACGGGCTCTACTATCAAAAATCCAAGAATGGCCAAGCCGCCACCGATAATACCAGCAGAGAACGTATTGACCAGCATTTCGAATCCAGAGGGGACTCTATCTTTAATCATTCGGTCAAGCGTTTTCATGAGGTAGCCGGCGAGCGGACCCATAATCATTGCACCAATGAACATGGGCTGTGATGAACCAACGGCCACACCTGCGGTGGCGACTGCACCTACAACAGCCCCGCGGTCGCCGTAAACTAGTTTACCACCGGTAAAACCTATGAGTACTGGAATGAGGAAGTTAACGAACGGTGTGACAAGCTGAGCCAAGTGCGCGTTCGGCGTCCAACCAGTTGGGATAAAGAAGGCCGTGATGAGCCCCCATGCAATGAACGCTGGAATGTTCGGCATGACCATTCCAGCCAGGAATCCACCGAACCTTTGCAATCTGGCTTGAGTCTTGCCACTGGAAGCAACGGTTCTGGAATTTTGACGAATTGTGCTTTCCACGGTTGCCATTCCTCTGTCCTCCTTTTGTCATCATCTATGATGGCTACTTTAAAGCGTTCAATTGACCTTATCAATCGTAAGAAATTCATGTGTGACACCAGCCAACGCGACAAGATTTAATAGTCCTTGTGCTGCAAGCTGTCTTTGTTAAGCGGTTACATGAATTTTCCTCACGTGAGGTACACGGCAGAACTGATTTCATTTCTTTTACAAAAAAGACACCCTTTCGGGTGTCGCTACATGTGCTTTGTCATTAACCGCCGTAAAATAGACCGGTTTCTTTGAGGGTCAGCGGATCGCCGGTACGATGAACACCAGCATCAACAACTTCACCTGTGACTAAAGCGTGATCGCCCCGTTCATTCACGTCGACCACCCGACATTCAAACCACGATAAGGCATCTTTCAAGATTGGGCTTCCTGTTGTCGACGTGTAGAACTCCACGTCACCAAACTTGTTACCGACTCTAGAGACGGGCTTGAAGAAAGCAAAAGCCAGATCCTTCTGACCGGATTCCAACACATTCACCGAAAATACACGGCTTTCCAAAATTCCTTCATATGACGTGGTTCCCTTTTTTACGCCAATGGCAACCAGTGGCGGGGTGAAGGAAGTTTGGGTTACCCAGTTGCCGGTGAAGGCGTTCACATCATCCCCCACCTTCGTGCCAATCACATACAGGCCATAAGTGATGCCGCGCAATGCAGTCTTTTTCGCTTGCTCGTCCATGTTTTCCCCTCCGTTTCATCGTGATTCATTCGGTTTCTTGAGCCGTTACAATCATTCTATAATATGTTCATGGGCCGCATCAAAAACTCTCTGAATCCGTGTGAACACTGTAAAACAGTACACCTGGGGATTCTCCGGGCATGTAGGTCATGGAGTTGAAACTCACATTGACGCGGCCGTATCGTTCGCGTTCGACTCCACGAGCTTGCTTTCATTCACACGTTCCAAAGCTAGTCCTGTCGTTTTCGGACCAAAAATTCCAACGTCGAGCATAATGATCACCATCGCAATGGCAACCACACAAAACATTGCCGTGGCACCATCTTGCTTCAATACTGGCAACAGGATAAATGGCATCAATCCACTCATGAGACGACTCAAGCTGTATGCACTCCCCGTTGCAGTAGCCCGAATCGAAGTTGGAAATATTTCAGCTTGAAACACGTGATACGCATTAGAAAATATGTTGCTACTCAATGTGTAAAGGAAGCCAAATAACATAATGGTCGCAGAAGAATCCGACATACCGAAAAGAATCCCGAACAGTGCCATACAGAAAGCCGAAGCAACAATCATCCACTTTCTTTGAACGCGTTCAATAATTGGCAGCGATAGCAATGAACCGATGGGATACCCTATGTAGGAAATCGCGGCGTATTCCAGGGAGTGAACCATCGTATAGCCCTTGGACGCCAGAACGATTGGAACGAGTGTTCCAAAACCGTAATAACCAATGGTCTGCAGAATATGAAAGGTCCACAACATGGTGGTACGGCCCACAAACTCTTTTCGGAAAAGTGTTGAAATCGGCAATTTCTCCGGATTTACCGTCAATCCATTGTCTTCTGTAGTCACTGTAGCCGACGCCCTGGCCTTTTCCGCAAAATATTTGAAGACCTTCTCTGCTTCCGTGCGTCGTCCTACAGCCTCCAACCAGCGTGGTGATTCAGGAAGGTTTTTCTGCATCACCCAAGCCGCCAATGCACCAAGTGCCCCGATAATGAACAACCATCTCCAGCCGGCCATCCCCGGATGCGTCGGCACAATCCAACGGGCCAGGAAACCTTCAAGAGGTACAGCACACACTTGTATCGTGTAAGCCCATCCTATAATGCGTCCTCGGTTTTTAGCAGGAAGAATTTCAGTCAAATACACATCACACAACGCAGGCTGCGAGCCGATACCAACTCCTGCAAGGAAACGACACATAATCAGAAAAGCAATGTTGGGACTAAAAGCCCCGAGGAAAGTAAACACGGAGTAAACTAGCAGATTTAGAAAAAACGCCTTCTTCCTGCCAATCCGGTCACTGAGAGTATTAATCAACAATGCACCTAAGAACATTCCCAAAAAAGCTGATCCCAAGAGCAATGGTTGAACCGAACTGCTCACATGAAATTGTTCTGTTAGCACAGTCCCCAGTACACCGGACAGGTTTACATCAAAAAATTCAAAGAAAAGCGCAAATCCAATGACAAACGCAGCCACTTTATGGCGGCTTGTCAACGGCAGACCATTTAATCTGACAGCGATAGATGCGTTCGACACACAAATCACTCCCCATATTAACATTTATTTAGTTATCTGATTTTTAAAGAAATATTTGATAGCGTTTTCATATTACGATGGTGATTATTCAAGTGATAGATTAAATAAGTAATGAGAGAAACATACATTCGCTTCATTTTGTGCATTTTGTTCACGATTTCGACTGAAGCAGCAGTACCGAGATGGCTTATGCCTACCAGCTTCAATGACCGCTGCGAATCAGCATTTGTCTTTGGATGATGAGTAGGAGCAAAATAGAAGGTAGGTTTTCAACTATTACAATATTCTAGGGACCAGTCGTTTCCAGTATTGGTGCCTTCCTGAGGGATGCCCGTGCGATTTCAAACGCAGCTGATTGTTTTTATTGGTTCACTCGTGTTGTGCGTGACTGGCATATTAGTCGGTGCATTTCAATATATGGCCGCAACCACGCTGAAGCAGCAAATCGGCGAACGAGCTTTAGACATCGCAGAAACGGTTGCGATGATTCCTGACATCCGACAGGCATTCTCAAAACCTGATCCATCAAAAACGATCGATCCGATTGCAGAAGCGATTCGAAAGAAAACCGGCGCTGAGTTTGTCGTCGTGGGAAATCGGCAGGGAATTCGGTATTCTCATCCCGTCCCTGACGAAATTGGTAAAGTGATGGAAGGCGGAGATATCAGTACTGTGTTACAAGGGCACTCCGTGATTGAACAAGCTGTCGGAACACTTGGACCTTCTTTACGTGGAAAGGTCCCTATTTACAACAGCAATGGACAGATTATAGGAATTGTGTCTGTGGGATTTCTCACACGGGAAGTGGACTCAACCATTGCATCCTATCGTAACCGAATCATCGCATTGGGACTCGTCACATTGGTAATCGGAATTACTGGCACACTATTGATATCCCGTCGTGTAAAACGAGCGATTTTTGGTTTGGAGCCCGAAGAAATTGGGAGACTGTATCAAGAAAAACGAGCGATTCTGGAGTCTATCCGGGAAGGCATTGTCTCCATTGATTCGCATGGGATCATTACCATGGCGAATCAGACAGCATGCCAGATGTTTGGCTTGTCTGACGGATTCGACCTGAGCGGCCAGCACATAGAAACGGTAGCGCCAAATTTGAGTTTATTAACAGTCGTCCGTACGGGTAGACCAGTGTTTGACCAACAAATCATCATTGCAAACCAAGTGGTCGTGGCAAATACCTTGCCAGTATTAGATCAACGGGGTCGCGTCATTGGCGCTGTTTCCAGCTTCCGTAACAAGTCCGAGCTCAATCGTCTCATCGAAGAGTTGTCTCAAGTTCGAGAATACGCGGAGGCGCTGCGGGCACAAACCCATGAATACTCAAATAAGCTGTATACAATTTCCGGTTTAATTCAATTGGAATCGTATCGCGAAGCGATTGAGTTTATCACGCATGAATCCGGCGTGCATCAAAACCTGATCCAATTTGTCATGAAAGAAATTCCCGATCCGTTAATTGGTGGGCTTCTCATCGGAAAGTTTAACCGAGCCAACGAATTGAAAGTCGAACTGGAAATTCACCGAGAAAGCAGCTTCTGTGATGTCCCCGAAACCATCGACCGTGATCATCTCATTACAATTATGGGAAATTTGATTGACAATGCCATCGAAGCTGTTTTGCCGTCGGGCGTGCGAAATAAGAAAGTCATCGTATTCTTGACCGACCTGGGTCCCGATTTGATTATTGAAGTTGAGGATACTGGGATCGGTATACCAGATGACTACGCGAGTCGGATATTTCAAACCGGCTTTTCCACCAAATGTGAAAAGAACCATGGCTTTGGTCTGGCATTAGTGAAACACGCAGTAGACCAACTACATGGATATGTGACTTTTCACTCAAATCCCCAAGGTGGTACGACCTTTACCGTAGTCATTCCCAAATCAAAGGTGAGTGGAAATGGAGCACAGTAAAGAGTTTTCTCAAGTCATACAGGTGCTTATTATTGAAGACGACGTGCGGGTTGCAGAAATTAATCGGAGATTTGTGGAAAAAGTAGATGGCTATCAAGTGATTGGCATTGCCACAGATGAACCACAAGCGAAAGAACACTTGGCGATTCTACATCCCGACCTCGTCATACTGGATGTATACTTTCCGGACATGAACGGGTTAGACTTACTTAAATACATCAAGCAATTGCATTCAGACACGGATGTCATTATGATCACAGCAGCAAAGGAAATCAATGCAGTGAAGACTGCCATTCGGAACGGTGTATTTGATTTCATTGTGAAGCCCGTGATTTTTGAACGGTTTCACGAGACGCTGTCGAAGTACAAGGCGTTCCGTACCAAGTTACAGAAATTCCTGTTGGAACAGCAAAGCGTGACCCAGGACGACATAGACGAACTAAGAAGGAGCATTGAAAGCAGGACAACACTGAAATCTGGATCTCAATTTCCCAAGGGAATCGATAGACTTACACTAGAAAACGTACTCGCTGTGATCAACCAAGCCAATGAAGGACTTACCGCGGAACAAGTAAGTCAAAGGATTGGTTGTAGCCGCACGACTGCGAGACGATATTTAGAATACCTGGTGTCGAGAGGGGAAGTATCCGCGAACGTATCATATGGCATTGTTGGACGCCCTGAAAGGGTTTATCGACGTGCCACGACACATGTGTAATGATGCGAAAAGGTCTGGCGTAGTTGGATATGTACTAACCTGTGCGTTATTGATGATGACTCAGATTGAAACTGCGTTGAACGTAAAGGGTGAGTGCAGAATGACTGTGATACTCCTCATCATCATCGTCATCTTACTGGTTGTCCTGTTGGTTCAAAGGGGCCGTAGTGGATACCGTGATCAACCTTATTATCGTGAACGCCCTTATTATGATGTGACTCCACCGCAGTACAATCCACCATCTCCAGGATTCGGAGTTGGCAGTTTCTTGGGTGGAATGGCAGCCGGCGCACTGTTGGAGTACCTCCTCGAACAAGGGCGCATCGACATGGCGCAGTACGACTACTTTAACAGTCTCGACCAACAGCGGATGATGGATGAGTTAATGCAACAAAACATCATTCAGCAGCATGAAATTGACGAGTTGCAGCGACGTTTGGATGACAATAACTTCGGTAACGACTTCGGGAACTACGACCACTTCGATGGCCCAAGACTGGACTCCTATGCCGATAACGTCAACTATGACGTCGGCAGCGACGACTACAATAATTTCAATGACAATGACGGAGATGGTGGTTGGGTCTAATTCGACACGCTGATGCGGTGTACTGCTGTCGTCCACTGGCATGCGAATGTGGGTCGCACGTTCCCCAAAATCGCTCGACCCCTAGTGGCCTGAACTCGCGTTGTCGTCATTGGCGGCGTCTCCGTGACAACAGGGTCTTTGGTACTGGTGGACGTGTGGCAATATGACAGTCACAACGAGTTTGTGGTCGGCATGACTGGAATGGGGAAAACCACGTATCTCATTATGGACATGTTGCGCGAGTGGATGAATGGAACGCGCATCTTTGTCATTGATCCAGACAATTTGCAAAGATGTGAAGCGATTTGGCGGGCAACATATCGTGATTAGTAGTATGTCAGGCACCATCGTAAACCCACTGGAAATCATGGATACTGTCATTAATTCCGAGGAAGAAGAAGATCTCCCAAAGTCGTTACTCCACCAGAAGTTACAGCGTTTGAAGATTTTCTTCCGACTTATAAAAAAAGACATGACAAATCTCGAGTCCGCTTTGCTCGAAGAGGTGCTCATTCAGGTTTACAAGGACAAAGGGATTAATTGGGACACTGATTTCGCAAAATTAAGACCTACCGACTTCCCGATCCTCACCGATGTTTTATCAGGCGATTAACGAAAAGGGAGATCATCGCTTAGATACCTTTGCGTCCATCCTTTTGACCTATGTAAACGGATCGAGTTCGCGCATGTTTAACGCGCATACGAACGTCAATCTAACAAGTGACTTGATTCGCTTTGATCTAAAAGACAACGAAGATGAATCGCAAGATCAGCCTGCGGTGATGTTTAATATCGTCTCATTTTTGTGGGACGAAATCACGAAGGAAAAAACGACTCGTAAAAAACTGTACATTGACGAAGCCCACATCATGGCCGATCCAGCCAATCCGCGCTCGATGAAGTTTTTGAGCCACATATACAAGCGCATCCGGAAGTACCAAGGGGGCGTGACCGCTGCAACGCAAGAAATATCCGACTTTCTTTTCTGCGGTGGGCAAAAAACTACGGGAGGGCTGTGATACAGGAGTCTCTATCCACCCTAATACTCGGCCTAAAAGACCAAGGTGTTAGAGACCTGGAAGATGAGAAACGCATCATACTCGACCAAAAACAAGGCGAAGGGCTCTATATCGTCAAAAACAAGCGAGTACACATGAAAGTGGATCTCACCCCCGAAGAACTGGCCTTATTACCCCGGCAGGGAGAGGCAAGGAAACAGTAAACCTCGTACTTCTTGGTATCCGCAACTAGAGACCCATTGTCATCGGGGCATCGGCTCTCCTCCTACTGTTCTTCGGGATGCTGATGAGCTTCTTTAGGAGCCAGGAAACCAAAATGAATACGGCCAGTGATGGTGGGAACTATCCAGTCGGCCCTGTCACCGAGCCAGAAGTTCGCTACCAGAACATATCGCCCGAGGAACTCTACGCCTACGTACAAGCTCGTGGTTCCATCTTTTGATTACAAGACATGGAGACGATTTGAGCAGCGGCGAAAACGTACGGCGTAAACCCGGCGCTCCTTGTCGCAATCACCGGTCAGGAACAAAACTTTTGTCAAGTCGATTGGCCGGACGCAAGCGATATGGAGCAAAACCCGTTTAATATGGAATGCCCGGGACAGCTTGGGCCGGGTTCATGGCAAACCTTCCATGTTTCTTTGGCTGAGAGCTCCGATATCGTAACTAATACGCTACGTCACAAACTTTCTATGTCTTCCCCAGCCGGAGAAGATGCAATTACGTCGATTGATGATCCCCGAAATCCTTGGGGTATTTACGCAACGAATCCAAACTGGTAAATGGCGCTGTTTTTCGTCGACATTATGGGTACCCATTAAAGCGAAATGGAAAGGGGAGTGGTAACTTTTTAACAAACGTTTTGAACCCACTGGATTGTTGGTTTCTTGTTGTAAAAAAACGCCGTAAAACAGCGTTCAGACTGTAGATAAAATCCGTTTTTGAAGCAGCCTTTATCTACAGTCTGTGATGTTCCTTGCAATAGAACACCTATCTGTCACCAATAGAATCCGCCTGCCAGTGCTCCGAGTGTAAGTCCAGTTAAGGCACCAAATCCGAAATACCCCAATGGTGAGTAAACCAATTCAGCATTTTCACTTGAATCACACGGTTGAATCGCGTGGTTAATTCCTGAGTTTGAATCCGCCATGTTGATCACATGCGCGCTATAGGGACGCATATAAATACCGCTCGGTGTGACAGACTGCAGATAACCACTGTAAATTCTTCCGTTAACATGATGAGCGTTGACTGGTCGACCGACGAGACGCCTCGCAATAGGATAAAGTCGATGACACCTATCACACACTTTCCTTTCCCCCCTCCTCAAAGGTCTGTTTGCCACTGTACATGTTATGTTGGGGAATTTGTCCAAAAATAAGGCATATTACTTAGACAATCCGCCTGTCTTCTAC
This sequence comes from uncultured Alicyclobacillaceae bacterium, assembly GCA_963788285.1. Lineage (GTDB taxonomy): Bacteria > Bacillota > Bacilli > Alicyclobacillales > Alicyclobacillaceae > Alicyclobacillus_A. Next base: position 6,328 of record CAWBGB010000006.1, on the reverse strand, counting down.
AACGGTCTACATAAACCGCGTTATCGAACTGGTCGAATCTGGATGGTTATCGAAAATAGTGAAAAATCCTGTTGGCTCAAAAGCGGGGCCGACCTCGCTCATTATATAGGGATCCCATACGCTTCCCAGGATTCAAGTTTTCAGTGTCGTCATGTTTGGCATGGGGTTAACGTTGTCTCCATCGGATTTTAGGGAGGTGTTACGTCGACCAAATGATGTTGCAATCGGGGTGGCGAGTCACTTTATCGTGATGCCGCTATTGGCGTATCTCATCTGTCTGGTGTTGCGGTTGCCACCAGATGTCGCAATCGGTTCATTTTAGTTGGCAGCTGCCCAAATGGCACATCGTCTCTGGCAGATAATACAGGTCATCATCGTTCCAGTTGTGCTTGGATTGGTTGTCAAATCCATGTTCCGTGGTACCGCCAAGTCGAGTAGTAAAGCGCTACACTGGTATCAGCGATTGCCATCATAGCGATTGTAGCAGGCGTGATTAGCTGCAGTCACAAACAAATCGCAGCCACCGGCTTACTCATCTTTGTTGCGGTCGCATTGCACAATCTATGTGGTTTCTTGCTGGGTTATCTTTTAGCCAAACTCCTCCGTATGGAGCTCCCAAAACGCGTCGTAGTATCTCTAGAGGTTGGTATGCAAAACTCCGCCTAAGGCGTCGCCATTGCCAAGGCACACCTTACCCCCATTGCCGCAGTACCGAGCACCATCTTTAGTGTTTGGCATAATATTTCTGGAGCAATTTTCGCCAGCATCTATGGCCGCATGTAGAGGCGCAAACAAGCAGCCGTCGTGAGACCTGATCTGAATTTCCGTGCAGATTCATAAGTTTGTGGGAAGCGCAAACCCCTTCTTGTTTCGGACAGGAGTGACGTAAAGGAATGGTTTCATGGTCGTTGGTAAACTCGGTATTGTCGCTCCAAAATTGCTAGTCAACGCTGTGTGCAGGCACTCAGCCAAGTGCAAGCCCTGACATGCAAAAGAGCCCAGTGCAGATGCACTGAGCTCTCTCACTTGCCTGGCGGCGTCCTACTTTCCCAGGGGCTCCCGCCCCAAGTATCATCGGCGCTGGAGGTCTTAACGGTCGTGTTCGGGATGGGTACGCGTGTTTCCCCTCCGCTATTACCACCAGACATATATTCCTTCAAGGTACTCTCTGTACCTTGCAAACTAAACAGCGAATCCTCTCCTACAGGTTCCCCTGTGTCTTCAGGTGAAGCCCTCGACCGATTCGTATCCGTCTGCTCCACGTATCACTACGCTTCCACATCGGACCGATCTACCTCGTCTTCTTCAAGGGGTCTTACTCCGTTGAC
>CAWBGB010000006.1:0-2500 GCA_963788285.1 uncultured Alicyclobacillaceae bacterium | reverse complement strand
CTTTGGTGAGGAATTGCAGTCCCTCATCTTCAGGTCCCCTCTACCCCTTCACTGCAACGGCTGCAACCTTTCTCGCAGTTCAGGTTTGGGCTCTTCCGCGTTCGCTCGCCACTACTTGCGGAATCACTGTTGTTTTCTCTTCCTCGAGGTACTTAGATGTTTCAGTTCCCTCGGTTGCCCCTGCACACCTATGCATTCAGTGTGCAGTACTAGCGCATGACCGCTAGTGGGTTCCCCCATTCGGACATCCACGGATCAACGCTCGCTTACAGCTCCCCGTGGCATTTCGGTGTTCGCCCCGTCCTTCTTCGGCTCCTGGCACCTAGGCATCCTCCGTGCGCCCTTCCTACCTTCACCTGTTCATCCACAGTGCCTTGCAACACCACAGATGCAAGTGTTACCCATTTATGTCGGTTAACTCTGTAGGAGTTCTTCGCTATTTAGTTTCCAAGGTACAGACTTGAGAAAACCATGACCCTTTCGGGATGGTTCCCTCAAAACTAAACACGCTGACCAGAGAGGGTATTTCCTACAGTTCTCTCTGTAGGCTTTACTCCGTAGAAAGGAGGTGATCCAGCCGCACCTTCCGATACGGCTACCTTGTTACGACTTCACCCCAATCGTCGACCCCACCTTCGGCGGCTGGCTCCTTGCGGTTACCTCACCGACTTCGGGTGTTGCCAACTCTCGTGGTGTGACGGGCGGTGTGTACAAGGCCCGGGAACGGATTCACCGCGGCATGCTGATCCGCGATTACTAGCAATTCCGGCTTCATGCAGGCGAGTTGCAGCCTGCAATCCGAACTACGAACGGCTTTCAGGGATTCGCTCCACCTCGCGGTCTCGCTTCCCGTTGTACCGCCCATTGTAGCACGTGTGTAGCCCAGGACATAAAGGGCATGATGATTTGACGTCATCCCCACCTTCCTCCGACTTACGCCGGCAGTCACCTGTGAGTCCCCACCATCACGTGCTGGTAACACAGGTCAAGGGTTGCGCTCGTTGCGGGACTTAACCCAACATCTCACGACACGAGCTGACGACAACCATGCACCACCTGTCTCCTCTGCCCCGAAGGGAAGGCACATCTCTGCACCGGTCAGAGGGATGTCAAGCCCTGGTAAGGTTCTTCGCGTTGCTTCGAATTAAACCACATGCTCCACTGCTTGTGCGGGCCCCCGTCAATTCCTTTGAGTTTCAGTCTTGCGACCGTACTCCCCAGGCGGAGTGCTTATTGGGTTTCCTTCGGCACTGAGGGTGGTACCCCCCAACACCTAGCACTCATCGTTTACGGCGTGGACTACCAGGGTATCTAATCCTGTTTGCTCCCCACGCTTTCGTGCCTCAGCGTCAGTCACTGTCCAGCAAGGCGCCTTCGCCACTGGTATTCCTCCACATATCTACGCATTTCACCGCTACACGTGGAATTCCCCTTGCCTCTCCAGCACTCAAGTCTGCCAGTTTCCAAAGCAATCCCAAGGTTGAGCCCTGGACTTTCACTTCGGACTTAGCAAACCGCCTACGCACGCTTTACGCCCAGTGATTCCGGACAACGCTCGCCCCCTACGTATTACCGCGGCTGCTGGCACGTAGTTAGCCGGGGCTTCCTCTCTCGGTACCGTCTCAAAAGGAGCATTTCCTCTCCTTCCCGCTCTTCCCGAGTGACTGAGCTTTACAACCCGAAGGCCTTCTTCGCTCACGCGGCGTTGCTCGGTCAGGCTTTCGCCCATTGCCGAAGATTCCCTACTGCTGCCTCCCGTAGGAGTCTGGGCCGTGTCTCAGTCCCAGTGTGGCCGGTCACCCTCTCAGGTCGGCTACGCATCGTCGCCTTGGTGAGCCGTTACCCCACCAACTAGCTAATGCGCCGCGGGCTCCTCTGTCAGTGGCGCATCCGCGCCTTTCCCAATCCAGAGATGCCTCCAGATTGCCTATCCGGCATTAGCACCCGTTTCCAGGCGTTATTCCGGTCTGACAGGCAGATTGCCCACGTGTTACTCACCCGTCCGCCGCTGACTTCCGGGAGCAAGCTCCCTTCCGTCCGCTCGACTTGCATGTATTAGGCACGCCGCCAGCGTTCGTCCTGAGCCAGGATCAAACTCTCAAATAGAATTTGGTGCTCATTTCGAAAACACTTGCGTGTTTTGAATCACTCTCTGCGCGTGTTTAGTTTTCAAGGAACCACTTTGGAGCGTCGACAAAGGTCATTCGCTCCGAGACAGCTCAACCATCTTACCACATTTCACTCATTCAAGTAAAGAGGAAATGTTTGGTCTTGCTGTCTGACCGCTTCACTTGGTCTCGAAGCGACGTCGACCAATATATCACGAATCTCTCTTTAGAGATCCACCGGAAATTATCTCCGGACTGGTCGGTGTCGACTTCAGAAATCGCTGATGTGACGCGGTTTGTTGCTTCATTTTTCGTCACCACCGCAGCGGCGACATCGATTAATATAGCACGGTTTGACGCATAGAATCAACAGGAAATACGCGCCATTCATC
>CAWBGB010000005.1:5000-64055 GCA_963788285.1 uncultured Alicyclobacillaceae bacterium | reverse complement strand
GAGCAACGCTGGCCGAATGACGAATGCCAGGTGTGCGTGGTGGCGTTCGGGGACGATGTTTCTTTGCGAATCATCGAAGACATCTGGAACACGGAACCGGTTCTCCGTGTATGCAGCAACAGAATCCCATCCGAGAGGCGCCACCGGAATGATTTCATCGTGTTAGGCGTATTAGATGGCATTGTGAAAGCAGGTCTGGAACAGATTGAACAGGTCGAAGCGCAGGAATTTATTTGGGGATGTTAACTACTCGATGGATGGTTAGTATGGTTCCGAGGTGATTACAGGTGACCATAGCCCTTTACTGCCGCGTTTCAACCGATGAACAGGCGCAACATGGTTTTTCCATTGACCATCAAAAGGAAAGACTCGCGGCATTCTGTGAATCACAGGGATGGAAGGACTACGAGCATTATGTGGATGATGGGTACACAGGAACCAACCTAAATCGTCCACAGCTCACACGTTTGATTCGGCATGTCAGAAGCGGCCGCGTGAACATGGTGGTTGTGTACAAAATCGACCGCCTGAGTCGTAAACTCCGCGATGCATTGTATTTGCTCGAAGATGTATTCGAAGCAAACGGTGCTGCGTTTCGTTCTGCAACCGAACCGTTTGATACGTCCACTCCCATTGGTAAGGCGATGCTTGGGATTCTAGCTGTGTTCGCACAATTAGAGAGAGACACGATTGTTGAACGCTCACGAACAGGTAAGCGTCAACGTACCAGGCGTGGTTTGTGGTATGGTGGCCCCATTCCATACGGTTACGAGTGGTCAACAGAACAGCAACGACTTATTGTTGTACCACAACAAGCGGACTTAGTTCGAGAGATGTTTAGTCGCGTGCTGAAAGGTCAATCTTATACAGCAATCGGTCGTTGGCTTGATAAACGGGAAAAAGGTCGGTTCTTCTCTCACCATAAAACGTTTCTGTACATGGTGACCAACCCTATTTACATGGGGAAACTCAATTATGACGAAAGCCTTGTTGATGGACTTCATGACCCGATTGTCGATGAGGAGACTTGGTATGCAGTTCAAGAAGAAATCCGTAAACGCAAGAAAGGACGTTCCCCATACGGGAAATACTTGCTGAGTAATTTACTCATTTGCGGCGAGTGTGAGTCCACGATGAAGCACATTCATTACAAACCGACTAACGGTCGAGGCGAACGTAATTATTATTTGTGTAGCTCAAAACATACAGGACATGCATGTTCTAATCGATATTTCAAGCGAGATGAATTGGAAGCGTCCGTAATCCGTGCCTTGCAGGATGAGGCAACCATTGATCCTGAATTGTTGCGTGAAGAGTTACGCGAGAGAAATACAGATAACGACATCGACCAGGCAATTGCATCGATTTCATCAGAACTTGAATCCATCGAAGACAAACTGGAACGATGGTATACAGCCTTCGAGAATGGCTCTATAGACGAAGCAAAGGTCGTGGCAAGGGTAAATGCCTTAGAGGAAGAAAAAAAGGCTCTCCTGACCCGTTTAGACGAGTTAGAGATGATGCAACCAGACGACACTTTTGAGGAGATTCGCACATCACTTTATCAGATACGTAACCAATGGCAGGATTTGAACGAAACTGAACGAACGATGATCCTCAGGACTGCCATTCAAAAAATCACTGTTTATAAAGATGGAAGGCTCCATTTCGACTGGAATTGATTGTTCTCACTTTTGGGGGAAACGCTTCTTCGTACGTACAATGCGATCCCGTAACTGCAAACCCAATGGTCTTACCCTTTAGTTCCACGAGGATAACCTCCTTTATGATACCGGACTCGACTCGGCCAGGATTCGGCAAACACTGTCAGCGATGATGCGACCTGCTGTCTTGGGTGCCACGAACCCTGGCAGGCTGGGTGCGAGAATGGCCGTCATACCTCGCCGCTCTGCGTAGCGAAAGTCCGTGCCACCAGGTTTGGAAGCAATATCGATGATAACGCAATCTTTGGCCATTTGAGACAACACTGCGGCGCTCAGAATCATGGCTGGAATCGTATTGAACACGATTTCGACGCCGGCCACTGCTTCTTGCAGTTCTCCCATGTGAACGGGCTGAAGCCCCATTTCGCGAACACGAGCCAAATCTGCTGGGCGACGCGCCGCTACCGTGACTCTCGCACCCAGGGCATCCAATGTGCGCGCCAATGTTTTTCCACACCGACCAAAGCCAAGCACCAGCGTGTTCGCACCGTGAATGGTGATGGTCGTATGTTGCATCGCGAGTGCGATGGCGCCTTCCGCAGTCGGAATGGAATTGAGAATCGCCACCTCGTCCAATTCCATCAGTTTCACCAAGTGCAGCGGATACTTCCGGCACCAATCCTCCAGTCGCGGTCTCGCAATGCCCGTAAACACACACGTCCCGGGCTTCATGATGGCAAAATGGTCCTCCGTGAGCACCACGCGGCCTTCCCCACTAAACCGGGTTTCCACGCGACCATCGTCATCCATGCCGGCCACCGGCAAGACCACCGCATCGACGTCCGCGAACACCTCCGTCGACAGCGCAACGAGCGCCGTGTCTGTAAACCGACGTGGCAATTCTTCAAAGCCGATGAGCGTCGCACTGGCGTCCAGTTCCGTCGTTTGCGCAATGACTTCAATCTGACGCGCGTCGCCGCCGACGAAAACAAGTTTGCGGCCTGTCAGCATGAACGCCTTACCCCCATCTCTTGCGGAATGTGTTCCGTTGTAATGTATGAGTGGATGGAGGTAGGGGTGCAGATGGCCCCTTTACGGAGGAAAGTGATGGCGCGAACGGATGATTGTTCACGTCGGGGGCGACAATACATGCAAAGCACCTTCAAGAGCGCGTTGAAGGGCTGGCAGGGAGGGAGTCCTCGTGAAGTGGAGAAATTGGCTAAACGCTGTGATGGGTGTGTGGTTGGCCTTGTCACCGTGGGTGCTCGGCATATCGAATCAGCGATATGCAACGCGGGCGAGCATCATTGTGGGTCTGATTTTGGTGCTAGTATCGATTTGGGGCGCCATGAGTGACAATGCCGTCAGAAACAACGGATTGACCGCGGTGGCATTCAGTTGTGGGTTATGGTTCGTCGCCGTGCAGGCGTTTTTGGGGCACTATGAAATAGGACAATTTTGGGCGGTGGTCGCTCCTGGACTACTAACCATGGCGCTTACACTGTGGACCTGGATGGAGCGCACTCGATTTGCGGATCCTGGCGGAGGAGGCCACTAAGCCGACTTGTATCTATAAAAATCATACAAAGTCTTTGGGAGCCATCCTCCGGGATGGTTTTCCTCATGTACGTAGCCCAATCCAAGACCAGGCCACCAACAATGCGGATGCGTCACATGTCGGATTTTCTTGGTGCAACCCCAGTCGATCCGAATCCATGCGCTCCTCTCTCCGTCTCCACGAGCGTCTCCGCGGTGACGAGCCTCGCCGTGTACACCGGGGCAAATACGATTTGCGCAATGCGGTCACCTGGCTGAATCACAAACGGCTGCTCCGAAAAGTTGGTCAGTAGAACTTGAATTTCTCCTGTGTAATCACTGTCTATCACACCAACACCGTTGGGCAACCCGATTCCGTGGCGCCAAGCCAAGCCACTTCGAGCGTAGACCAAGCCGACCACCCACGGACCGGGAAACTGCAAAGCGATGCCTGTAGGCACCCGGATGCGCTGTCCGGGCTGCAAGGTGATCGGGGTGTCAATACAAGCATGCAAGTCCATGCCCGCTGCACCTGCTGTCGCGTACTTTGGCTCATATTCAGGCTTGTACAAGTCAGAAACCACGACATAGCCGACCTCAATCGGCGAAGTTCCTTGGCTCATAAGTTCCTCCACTGTCACTGATATTTGCCAATTGCGTCTTCATCGATGGGGCCGACCGCCGCCAACGCAAAACGTTGGGTGAGGATGTTCTGAGCGACTCGTTGAACATCCGCTGCTGTGACGTTCTGAATGCCTTGCAATGTTTCATCCAGCGTCACTTCCCGCCCGAGCACAAGTTCGTTTTTGCCGAGCCGGCTCATACGGCTGCTCGTACTCTCCAAGCTGAGCATCATGGAACCCTTTACCTGCTCCTTGCCTTTCCTGAGTTCCTCTGCGGTCAACCCATGTTCAGCAACGTCCTGACAGATGCGGTCAATGATGGACATAACCTCGGAAACGTGTTCTGGTGACGTGCCAGTGTAGATTCCGAACATGCCGCAGTCCTTGTACGCGGTGTGGAATGAGAACACAGAATAGGCCAACCCGCGGTCTTCCCGGACCTCTTGAAACAACCGGGAACTGGTAGAGTTTCCAAGTGTATTGTTCAGCAACACCAGCGCGTACAAATCTTCGTGCCCAGCCGGCAAGCCAGGGGCCGCAAGGCAAATGTGTACTTGTTCGATGTCCTTCTGCCGTACGCTCACGCCGCGAGTGAAAGACGGAACGGTCAACTGTGGCTCATCCCCGTCGGTATGCGCACGCGCGGTGCCAAAATATTGTTCCACTTCAGCGATGGCTTGTTCCTTAGAAATATTACCTGCAATGGCAACGACCATGTTGGAGGGTTTATATCTGTCTGACACATACGTTTGAATGTCGTTTCGGGAAAACGCCCGCAGGTTGTCTTCCAGTCCGAGAATTGTATAGCCCAGCGGATGCCCACTGTATACGCTCTCCGCGAGGACGTCCATCACCAATTCGTCCGGCTCATCTTCGTACATTCGGATTTCTTCAATGACGACCTTCTTCTCTTTCTCTATCTCTTCAGGCGCAAACTTTGAATGAAATAACATATCGGACAAGGTCTCGACGGCGAGGCCAAAGTGTTCGTCGAGCACCTTTGCGTAGTAACACGTGTATTCCTTAGACGTGAACGCGTTCACCTGGCCCCCGATGCCATCAAACACTTCCGCAATCTCACGCGCAGTCCGGCGTTCCGTGCCTTTGAACAACATGTGCTCCAGGAAATGACTGATACCATTGTTGCGGATGTTTTCATACCGAGAACCTGTTGCAATCCACACTCCGATGCTCACGGACCGCATCGATGGGATTTCTTCTCCTACCACACGGACGCCATTGGAAAGCGTTCTGCGATACGTCATGTTGTTACCTCCCTCAGCGGGGTTCACTCCTCTTACAAACGCTAGATAAATATAGCAAATCACGATTTTGGACTCAAGGAAACAGGTGGCTTCACCACAGATTCTTCCCGGATCACCTGTCCAACGGTCTTACATGTGTACCGATTGTTTCTCAACATTTCCAACAAAATTGGCAACGCCTGCTGGGTGGGCTGAGTCGGATGCATCAAAATCAATGCCCCTGGTTCCACATGCCTTCGGATTCGATCCACAATGGCGCTCGGGGCTGGACGTCTCCAGTCCAGGGTGTCCGCCGTCCACAGTACGGTGTACATGTGTTGACGATGAGCGAACTCGACCGTCCGTTGGTCGTACGAACCGGCCGGAGGCGCCAACAAAGTGGGATTTACCCCCAAAGTATGATGAAGGACGGCGTTGGTGACAACGATCTGTCGTTCCAGGGCTCGGCTCGCCAGACGGCGAAAATCAGGGTGACCTGAGCCGTGGCTGCCAATCTCGTGCCCTTCCGCATGAATTTCCTTGGCCAACTCCGGGTGCTTTTTGACCCAAGCTCCATCGAGGAAGAACGTGGCGTGCACGTGTTCCTTTTGCAGCGTATGCAGAATGCCTGGGACGAACTCTTCTCCCCAGGACACATTAAACATCAACGCGACCGAACGCTCCTCTTTTGGACCTCTGTATATGGGTTCGGGAGGCAGTTGCCGGATGGACATCTTCGGCTGTACAGCTTGCCACACCAGGTGAATCCGGTGATCTTTGGCTCGTTCTGTCTCCAGTTCGCTCGACGACACGTCTAGCTTCCACCCAGCCAATCCAGGAATCGCGTGCCAGACGCGGTCCATTCTTGCGTCCACCGGGCTCCGCCCATAAGTTTCACCCGCAGTTCGCCACGTATCTGCGTCGCTCAACTTGACATACGCATGCGCTGCTTTCGGTTGCGCCATGACTGGCCACGGCCAGGTGATTCCACCGGTGTGCAAGAGCGCCAACGTTAACAGAACCCATCGCATCCTCTAAGTCTCCCTCCTCATTTGTTCCACGCGGCTTCGGCATTATCGTGCCCAATACGTGCAAAAACCCTCCATACCCTGGAGGGATCGAGAAGACTCGAGAATGCGTCTCTGGTTATTGCACAGGATGGGATGAACCTGCAGCAGGACCCTGATCTTTCAGGGCTTCCTTACGGGAGAGGTTGATTCGGTTTTGCGCATCGATTTCAGTGACTTTGACCGTAATCAGGTCGCCGACCTTACAAATGTCCTCCACTTTGTTCACGCGATTCACATCCAGTTGTGACACGTGCACTAGACCTTCTTTCCCCGGCAGAACCTCTACAAACGCGCCGTATTTCTCTACACGCGTCACTTTACCGACGTAGGTTTTGCCAACCTCCACCTCGCGCGTGATGTTGAGAATTTGTTCTCTCGCCTGAGCCGCACCGTCCGAATCCGTACCCGAAATGAAGATTCGCCCGTCCTGTTCAATGTCAATTTTCACGCCGGTTTCTTCAATAATCTTGTTGATGACGCGACCGCCAGGTCCAATCACATCTCGGATCTTGTCAGGGTTGATACGCAACGTGATGACACGCGGCGCGTATGGAGACATCTGGGCACGCGGCTCAGAAATAGCTTCCAACATCTTGCCCAAGATGAACATCCGGCCTTCATGAGCTTGCTGTAAGGCACGCTCGAGGATATCCCGGTTGATCCCGTTGATCTTGATGTCCATCTGTAGCGCCGTTACACCCTTCGCCGTTCCAGCGACCTTGAAATCCATATCGCCCAAGTGATCCTCCAGACCCTGGATATCGGACAAGATTGCCACCTGATCTCCCTCTTTGACGAGCCCCATGGCGATGCCGGCCACTGGCGCTTTAATGGGAACGCCCGCATCCATCAAGGCCATTGTGCTTCCGCAAATGCTTGCCTGTGAAGTGGACCCGTTGGACTCTAGTACTTCGGAGACGACGCGAATGGCGTAGGGGAATTCTTCCGGCGGTGGAATGACTGGATCAAGAGCGCGTTCTCCCAACGCGCCATGCCCAATATCACGCCGACTAGGCGCGCGTAGCGGTCGGGCTTCCCCCACACTGAACGGCGGGAAGTTGTAGTGATGCATATAACGATTGGATTCCTCGACACCAAGCCCGTCCAAAATCTGTTCGTCACCCAGTGCACCGAGCGTACAGACAGACATCACCTGTGTCTGTCCGCGTGTAAACAACGCCGATCCGTGTGCTCTCGGCAACAGCTTCACTTCGCAGGAAATCGGACGGATTTCGTCCATTTTGCGTCCGTCAGGCCGGATCCCTTCAAAGAGGATGGCGCTACGCACTTCCTCTTTCAAAATATCGTGCAAGACCTCGGAAATATCCTTTTCTTTCTCCGGGAACTGCTCGATATACGCTTCGAGTGTCTCAGCGTTGACCGCGTCAACGGCAGCTTGACGCGCAAGCTTGTCTGGATTGCGCACAGCCACCTTGATTTTCTCCGTAGCATAGGCGCGAATCGCAGCATTCAGATCCGGATCTACTTGGTGCAGTTGAACTTCCCGTTTCGGCACACCCGCCTCTGCCACGAACGCCTCAATTTCCGCGACAATCCTTTGAATCTCCTTGTGGCCAAAGAGAATGGCTTCGAGCATCTCTTCTTCCGGGACTTCATTCGCGCCGGCTTCCACCATCATAATGGCATCCTTCGTGCCTGCAACAACGAGGTGCATATCGCTTTTTTCAGCTTGAGCCACAGTGGGGTTGATGACAAGTTCACCGTCGACTCGCCCGACGATGACACCCGCAATCGGTCCGTCGAACGGGATATCGGACGCGGTGAGTGCCGCCGAAGTACCAATCATGGCCGCAATTTCAGGTGCGCAGTCCTGGTCCACCGACATTACAATGTCTACGACTTGCACGTCATTGCGGAAACCCTCCGGAAATAAAGGACGGATAGGCCGGTCAATCAGCCGCGATGCCAAGATGGCCTTTTCACTCGGGCGGCCTTCCCGTTTGATGAATCCGCCTGGAATCTTCCCGACGGCGTAAAAGCGTTCCTCGTAATTCACCGTGAGTGGAAAAAAGTCCAGGTCCTTCGGTTCCTGAGAGGCGGTGACTGTACATAAAACAACCGTATCGCCGTACCTGACGTTGACGGCTGCAGTCGCCTGTTTAGCAAGCTTGCCCGTCTCCAGAACCATGGGTCGACCTGCGACCATAAATTCTCGTTTTATCATGCGTGTTCGTTAAACTCCTTTCACCATCTTCTGAAGCCATCGACGCGGAATATGTATAAAACTGCCCTTGCGAGGCTGGCGTTCTTTGAACATTGATACTCCTTTAATTATGTATACTGTTTCCCAATATAGTGCAAGTTCAACCCTGCCGACCCACTGCGAGAAAATGCAAAACAAGCGGGCCGAAGCCCGCCAGTCTCACCTGCGTAGTCCAAGCGTTTGAATCAATTCGCGGTAACGGTTGACATCCTTCTTGCGAAGGTAGTTCAACAGATTTCTACGATGACCAATCATCTTGTACAAACCGCGCCGGGAGTGGTGATCCTTCTTGTGCACGCGGAAGTGGTCCGTCAGTTGGTTGATACGTTCTGTCAGAATCGCAATCTGAACTTCCGGAGATCCAGTGTCCGTTTCATGCAACTGAAACTTTTCAACAAGTTCTTTTTTCTTGTCATTTGACAACATAGAGAGTCCTCCTCCGAGAATTTCGAAGCGAGATCCCTGCAACGGAGAAGGCGTCCGGAGGGAACGCTGATCCACGTCGCAGTTCAGGAAGCCGAAACTTCGGTCCACGCTTCGTCGTAGCAGACTGCACTATTATATCATACACGAATGGCAAATCAATCGGACGGGTTTATGACGTCGACCTTATGTAAGTCCGAGCATCTGTTTGCTGAAGGCGACATCTTCCGCAATCTGCCTCCGGAGCTCTTCGAGATCCTGAAACTTCTTTTCGGATCTGACCCTGCGCAGAAGAGATACGCGCAGTTCCTTTCCGTACAGGTCCCCATCAAAGCCAAGCAGATGGACTTCGAGACGAAATGCTTTGCCGCCAACGGTCGGTCGATATCCAGCATTCATCACACCGAACCAGTTACCACGCACCGAGTCATCGGATTCCCCGAGAACTTCCACCATCACTGCGTACACACCCGTCCCCGGCAGCACATACTCGTCCAACTCCGCCAGGTTGGCCGTTGGAAAGCCAATCTGCCGTCCCAATTTATCGCCGGGTACGACTCTGCCAACGAATGAGTAAGGTCGTCCTAGCAGCGCCTCCGCAGCTTCCACCCTGCCTGCTGCAAGGTGTTCGCGAATCTGTGAACTGCTGACTTTCGTCCCGTTTTCTTCAACGGGGTTGACCACGGTAACCGGTATCCCCACCTCGCGGCAGAGCGCCGCCAGCTTACCGGCATCCGCCACGCCACCCTTCCCAAACCGAAAGTCGAAACCCACGACCACGTGTGTCAGCGCCAACTTCGCCAAGTGGTTGTGCACGAATTCTTCCGCCGTTGTGCTGGCATACGCAGTGGAGAAGTGAACATGATACAACCGCTGCACGCCATGAGATTCCAGTCGACGCACCTTCTCTGGGAACGGTGTGAGCCAGCGGTCATATCCTTTCTTGTGCGCGAGCACCCAAGACGGGTGAGGCCAGAAGCACATGACCGCGAGAATGGCTTGGGTGCCCTGTTGCTCTTTCGCCTTTTCTAAAATCGCCTGATGCCCGATGTGAACGCCGTCGAACTTGCCGATGGCCAACACCATCGGTTGGTCGCTCGGCGGCGGTGCACCTTCCACTTCGATGACGTGCATCTTCAACGGTCCCTCTTCCAAAAGACTTTTCTCGGTTTCAATACCACTCGTCCCATCCCACGTCCCACTGCGTGCGCCACACAAACCAGCTCGCCGCTATCGGCCAGAACCGCTACGTGTGATGTCGGCCGGACATCCGTCGTGGAAACCGCCTGTCCCATTGCAAGCTTGTCCGCATCTGCTCGAGACACCGTGCACTTGTGCAGCGTTCGCACAGCCGCTACCGCAGGCAGCAGGAACTGCTCCGGGGATGGGCTGGATTCAAACGTCCCCAAGGAAACCGCCTCGCCGATCACGAACGGCCCTGAAGCAGTACGACGAAGGGTTTTCATGTGTGCGGGAACCCCTACTTTGTCGCCCCAGTCACGGCACAGTGCGCGCACGTAAGTGCCCTTGGAACACTTCACTCGAAAGTCCGCTGTCGCGACATCGCCCGGCGTAAAATTGGACACGACCAATTCGTGAATTTCCACCATGCGCGTTGGTAGAGTCACATCCAGTCCAGCTCGCGCATACTCGTATGCTCGTTTTCCGTCGACGTGGACGGCCGAATACTTTGGTACCACTTGAGTCTGTAACCCGAGAAATTCGGCCGCCGCGCGCTCTACAACGTCTCTCGTCAAGGCGGACGCGGAAGCACGGGCTATCACTACGCCAGAGGCATCATCGGTGTCCGTGGATGTTCCAAAACAGACGGTTCCCTCGTACACCTTGTCCTCTGCAGTGGCATATTCAATCAACTTGGTCGCATCCCCGATACAGAGCACCAGGACGCCGGTAACGTCCGGATCCAGCGTACCCGCGTGACCAACTTTTTTGGTGCGCAAGTGACGACGAACGCGCTGAACCACATCGTGTGACGTCAGCCCGGCTGGCTTGTCGAGAATGAGAACGCCAGACAAACTCAATGTTTGGCCTCCTCCAGCGCCCGTTCAATTTGTTCCACAACCGCGTCAATGACGTTTGTCAAGTCACCTGATACTGTACATCCAGCTGCTCGCGTGTGGCCGCCACCTTCGAAGGCCTGCGCAATCTTGGAGACGTCCACGTATCGTTTAGACCGGAGGGACACCTTCACACGGTGATCCCGCGTTTCGCGAAACAAGGCGCCGACCTCTACCGTGTCAATGCTCCGCGTAAAGCCGACCAGCCCTTCGGTGTCGTCATCGGTGCATCCCGCGCCTTCCAGCATACCTTGCGTCACGTAAATAATGGCGTACTTTCCATCGCTCGATACGGTGAGGTTGTTCAACGCCATTTGTAACAACCGCATCTGCGCCCAAGTTCGGGATTCCAGCACAGGTTCCGCGATGTCGTACGGCTGGACTCCGCTCGCCAACAGTTCAGCGGTAATCAGGTGTACTTCCCGCGTCGTGTTCGGTTGCGCAAAGCCGCCCGTGTCGGTCAGAATGCCCGTGTACAGGCAGGTCGCCAGTTCTTTAGTCAGTGATACTTGCAGAGCGCGAGCTACATGATACACGAGTTCACAGGTAGCAGCCGCCTCTGCATCCACCCACGCGGCAACACCGTACATTGGGTTTGTATAGTGATGATCAATGTTGACGATGTCCGCACCGTCTTCGATGAAATTCTGTGCGTACGCGAACCGCGCCATGTCGGCGCAGTCGACCGCAATCACGTGGTTGAACGTGCGATCCACGTGATTCACATCGACGTACGCCTGGTCAAACAACGGGACAAAATGAAATCGTTCCGGTATCGGGCCTTCTGCGAGAAAACGCCAGGTCTTACCGAGCGCAGCCAATACGTGCGCCACCGCAAACGCGCTGCCAATTGCGTCGCCGTCGGGACGCTCATGCGTTACAATCAGCCACTCATCGTGTTCACGTATACGTTCCACAACAGCCCGCAAGGCGTCCGGATGGCGAGGAGTCGGTTCCCAGTTCCATCCAGAATCGTCCGACACGGGCACCTGCTCACTCATCTCGACGTATCCCTCGTTTCCGAATTCTGGTGGATTTTTCTCAGTACAGACTCAATGTGGGCGCTGTACTCCCCGGACTCGTCTAGTTTAAATTGAAGTTCCGGACTGACGCGCATGCGTAGTCTCCGCCCAACCTCTCCGCGAATAAATCCAGCCGCTCGGTTGAGCGCATCCATCGTTCCTTGCTTCGCTTCATCGTTCCCCAACACACTCACATACACCTTGGCATGTTGTAAGTCGCCCGCAACTTCCACGCGCGTGACCGTGACGAAACCGATTCTCGGATCCTTGACGGAGGTGCGGATAATGTCCGCAATTTCTTTCTTCATTTGTTCAGCAACACGCTCTACCCGAATTCGCCCCATGGCACATCTCTCCTCAACGACAGGTTCAATCGGTCAGAGTGACCACTGGCCACCGCTTTGGGTGGCAGTAATCATCCTTTCCTCGTGACGCCTTTAGTTTGGCTTGACTGCCTCCATCTTAAAGGCTTCCACGATGTCGCCGATTTTGATGTCGTTGTACTTCTCCAGTGTCAAGCCACATTCAAAACCTTGTGCCACTTCGCGGACGTCGTCTTTAAACCGCTTGAGCGTATCCAACTTTCCTTCGTACACCACTACGCCATCGCGAATGACACGACATTCCGCGTCGCGGGTAATTTTCCCATCTGTCACATAACATCCCGCAACGGTACCAACTTTCGAAATGTGGAAGGTCTGCCGTACTTCCGCGTGGCCGATAACCACTTCTTTGTACGTCGGCTCCAGCATACCTTTCATGGCCGACTCGATTTCTTCAATCACGTTGTAAATGACTCGATAGAGACGAATGTCGACCTTTTCCGCCTCTGCAGCGCGGGCCGCATTCGCGTCAGGGCGAACGTGGAAACCGATGATGATGGCGTTTGATGTGCTTGCCAGCAACACGTCCGACTCCGTAATGGCACCTGCCCCGCGATGAATGACGTTGACCCGAACGCCTTCGACTTCAATTTTCTCTATCGCCTGCACGAGTGCCTCCACGGACCCCTGCACGTCAGCCTTGACAATGACGTTCAGTTCCTTGACATTGCCCTCTTGAATTTGGCGATACAAATCGTCCAACGTAACGCGCGACGTGTTCTGTTGCTGTTGAACCTTATCGCGGTTCTGGCGTTTTTCAACCAGATGGCGGGCTGCGCGTTCATCGTCGTACACCACAAACAAGTCCCCTGCGGACGGCACCTCGTTCAAGCCGAGGATTTCCACTGGCGTGGACGGCCCCGCTTCCTTCAATCGCCTACCGACATCGTTTATCATGGCCCGGACACGGCCATACGTCTGACCGGCAACAACAATGTCACCGACCTTGAGCGTACCGTTCTGGACCAGTATGGTCGCAACTGGACCGCGGCCTTTGTCAAGTTTGGCCTCAATTACTGTGCCGCGCGGGCGAGCTTTCGGGTTGGCCTTGAGGTCCTGCAAGTCCGCCACAAGGAGCACCATTTCCAGCAACGTATCCAGACCTTGCTTCTTCAATGCTGAGATATTCACAAAGATGGTATCTCCGCCCCACTCTTCAGCGACCAACCCATGCTGGGTCAACTCTTGTTTGATTCGGTCCGGGTTCGCACCTGGCTTATCCATCTTGTTTACCGCAACGATGATAGGCACGTTTGCTGCCTTCGCGTGATTGATGGCCTCAATGGTTTGCGGCATCACGCCGTCATCCGCTGCGACGACAAGAATGGTGACGTCCGTGACTTGCGCGCCACGCGCACGCATGGTCGTAAATGCCTCGTGACCCGGTGTGTCGAGGAACGTAATGCGGCGGTTTTGCACTTCTACCTGGTACGCCCCGATGTGCTGCGTAATACCCCCCGACTCAGTTGCTGTGATCCGGCTCGAGCGAATGGCATCGAGCAATGTGGTCTTACCGTGGTCAACATGGCCCATGATGGTCACAACCGGTGGACGTGGCACCAGATCTTCCGGTTTGTCTTCCTCAATGAGCATGTCGAGCGCTTCTTCGTCCACTGGTTCCACGACAGTCATTTCAACACCGAACTCGTCTGCAATCAGTTCCATTGCGTCCGTGTCAATATCCTGGTTGATGGTGGCCACGATGCCTAGGAACAGTAGTTTCTTGATGACTTCTGAGGGCTCGCGCTTCAGCAGCTTCGCAAACTCACCTACAGTCATCGGACCTTCCACCGTAATGCTGGTGGGGAACTCCGGTTTGCGAGCCTCTTGTTGACCCGCACGCCGTTTGCCGTTTCGAACCAGCTTGTTCTCGTTAAACTGTTCGCGCCGATCCCGCGGGAAGTCCGCACGCGTGCGTTCGCGTTCCTTTTCTTTCTCCTTGGCTTTCGAGGCAGGGCTGACAGGCTTGGCTGCCACGTTCATCACCGGAGCGTTAGAACGCCCTCCTGAACGTCCACCACCATAACCACCAGATCTCTGACCGCCTTGACTACCGTAGCCACCGGATCGCTGACCACCTTGGCCGCCGTAGCCACCCGAGCGCTGACCACCTTGGCCGCCGTAGCCACCCGAGCGTTGGCCACCTTGACCTCCGTAGCCACTAGATCTCTGACCGCCCTGGCCGCTGCCATAACCGCCGGAACGCTGGCCACCTTGGCCCGCGCCGTAGCCACCCGATCGCTGACCGCCTTGACCTCCGTAGCCACCCGAACGCTGACCACCTTGACCTCCGTAGCCACCCGAACGCTGACCACCTTGGCCTCCGTAGCCACCGGATCGCTGACCGCCTTGACCTCCGTAGCCGCCGGATCGCTGACCACCTTGGCCGCCGTAGCCACCGGATCGCTGGCCACCTTGTCTGTCGTTGTAGCCACCACTACGACCACCGCCTTGGCCACCCCCATAGCCGCCGGATCGAGAACCATGTTGGCCTCCGCCTTGTGCATTGCCGCTGCGCACGTCAGAACGGTCACCTTGCACACGCGGTGAGCCTGCGGCTGATCCTTGGCCATGCTGCGAATCCGTGCGCTGCTCAGCTCCCTCTTGCCGACGGCTGCTCGTCGCACTGGACCCGGCGTCCACCTGACGCGTTGGCGTGTCTTGACCGGATGCCACTGTGTCGCCGGCGGTTTCGCGCCGTCCCGCATTGCCTCCGACGCTATTGTGCGCTGCCCCTGCTGCTGTGGAGCGCCCGGAGTCAGCCGGTGCGGTTCTCTCGTCCTTACGTGCGAAGTTGACCTGAGCAGATGACTGTGTTGCAGCTCCATCACGTGCAGGTTCCCGACGCTGCGGCTCCTGCGAACGACTTGCGAGTTCGCGCTGCCGTTGTTTCTCCCGCAAGTCCTTTTCCACGTCCGACGCATGTTTCACGGCCGCGCGATGTTTAACGTCCGAGAAGAACTTCTCCACCTTGTTGACCATTTCAGGCTCCATCACGCTCATATGGTTGGCTACCGGCACATCCAGCCGGTTAAGAATGGTCAAAATTTCCTTACTCGACATATTCAGTTGCTTCGCGTACTCATATACTCGAAGTTTCGCCAAAGGCTTCACCTCCGCTAAATTCCCCGTAATACTGCTGCATCTTCGTCGCGAACCCCGGGTCCATGAACGCAACGGCTACGGTCTGCGGCTTGCCGCACGCAATCCCTAGCTCCCATCTGTCAAAACAGACAACCAAAGGTATATTGTAAAACGCGCACTTGTCGCGGTACTTTTTTGCCATGTTGGAACCGGCGTCTTCGGCCACTAGCACCAATTGCGCTTTTCGTGACTGCACAGCTTTCATCACTGCATCCGCCCCGATAACAGCCTTGCGCGCACGAATCGCCAATCCCACCCATTGCAGCCCCTGCTGCTTCGCGACCGCTCGCCTGGTGGGCAGATCCACGTCTGGGCGTTTTTCAGTGCCCGCCATCGGCCGAAATCGCTCCTTGGAGACGAAACTCCAACTCATCGAAAACCTCGTCCGGAATTGACGCTTTCACGGCGCGCTCCAGGGACTTTCGCTTGCGAGCCACCTTCAGACACTCCAATTTCTTGCACAGATATGCACCACGTCCGTTTCTCTTCCCGGTTAAGTCCAACTCGACAGTGCCCTCTGGCGTGTGTACCACGCGTATCAGTTCACGCTTCGGACTTTGTTCCTGGCAGCCGACACACTTGCGCAGCGGCACTTTTTTCTGCCGTTGCATTGCACACACCCCCTTCAGACTCTACCGACCGCGGATTATGGCTCGTTGAGCCAATCAGCGGACAACGTTCCGACATCTTCGTCGTCCTCTTCATCCGGTGCGAGGCGACCAAACATCCCGAGTTCCGCCGCCTGTGTCTCGCTCTTGATGTCAATCTTCCAAGCCGTGAGCTTCGCGGCCAAACGGGCGTTTTGGCCTTCTTTGCCGATCGCAAGAGAGAGTTGATAATCCGGAACAATGGCGCGAGCAACCTTTTCGTCTTCGTGAATTTGCACCGAGACCACCTTGGCGGGTGACAGCGCGTTCGCGACGAACTCGGCCGGATCCTCACTCCACTTCACAATATCCACTTTCTCTCCGTTCAGTTCGTTAACAACCGCTTGTACCCGCATACCACGAGCGCCTACGCAGGCTCCAATCGGATCCACTTCAGGATTGCGAGAGTGCACGGCGATTTTCGACCGATACCCAGCCTCCCTGGCGACAGACTTGATTTCCACGACTCCCTCGTAAATCTCCGGCACTTCCAGCTCGAAGAGACGCTTCAACAGACCCGGGTGCGTCCTCGACAACACAATCTGCGGACCCTTCGTCGTGCGTTCCACGCGGGTGATGTACGCCTTGACGTGGTCCCCCGATTTGAACTTGTCAGTCGGCATCTGTTCCGACAGCGGCATCACCGCTTCGGTTTGACCCAAATCCACATACGCTACGCGGGCATCCTGACGTTGTATGACGCCCGTCACAATATCCTCTTCCTTATCCACGAACTTGCTGTACACGATGGATCGCTCCGCCTCGCGAATCCGTTGCGTAACAACCTGCTTTGCGGTCTGCGCAGCGATGCGCCCGAACTCTCGTGGGGTCACCTCAATTTCCACAACATCGCCCAACTGGTACGTAGGGCTGATATCGAGCGCCGCATCCAACGAAATCTCCAGGCGCGTGTCTTGGGGCTCCTCGACGACCGTCTTGCGGGCGAATACTTTGACCTCACCTGTGTCGCGCCGAATCTCTACGCGGACGTTTGGCGCCGAGTTGAAGTTTCGCTTATACCCAGAAATCAGCGCAGCTTCAATGGCCTCAAGCAACGTGTCTTTGTCAATACCTTTTTCTCTTTGCAACTGTTCCAGCGCGTCGATGAACTCTGCGTTCATGGACAATATCTCCCCCTTTCAAGCTTCCGACAATTTTCACAGCTTCACAGCAAGCCGCGCAGCGGCCACCTTATCCAGCGGTACGACCATCGTTTTACGAACCCCTTTGAGCATGACCTCTAGCTCGACGGAATCGCCGTCAAAACGGTTCAGAGTCCCCTCCAACGCTTTTTGGCCGTTCAACGGTTCATAGAAGGAGACGTGTACGTACTGCCCGACTGCACGCTCGAAGTCAGATGGTTTTTTCAATGGACGCTCGGCGCCCGGTGAGGAAACCTCGAGGAAATAGGAGTTCGGAATCGGGTCCACTTCGTCCAGGCGCTCCGACAACTGCTCGCTCACCCGACTACAATCGTCGATATCAACACCTTCCGGCTTATCGATGAAGACGCGCAGATACCAGTTGGCACCTTCCTTTTTGTACTCCACGTCGACAAGCTCCAGACCCGCGGCTTCAACAATGGGGAGTGCCAGACGTTCCACGATGTCGGTCACACGCTCTTTTGGCACACGAGTACCTCCCTTTGCTGGCTAATCATGACTCGCGCGATCCGCCGGTCGACATTGGAGAGACGTGAATCGCCCGAATCATAGATCGAAGAGTGGGGAATCCCCACTCTTCGCGTCGCTACCTATACGAAGTCTAACACTGTGAGTATACCACCAACGATCGCACCTGGCAAACACTTTGTCAAACTATAAATTGCGGTTTTCTCAGACACGTGATAAGGTGAAAAGCGGCACTACGGCGGGCCGTCAAACACCGCCCATCAAATTCAGAAATCCCGAGGGATCAAATATGGCTAAACGCACACAACCGGAACTTCGGAACGTGGCGATTGTTGCACACGTCGACCATGGTAAAACCAGCCTCGTCGACCAATTGCTTCGCCAGTCCGGATTGTTCCGTGAGAATGAACAACTGCAGGAACGCGCGTTGGACTCTAATGACATCGAGCGTGAGCGCGGCATTACGATTCTTTCCAAAACAACAGCGATTCCGTATAAGGGCTACAAAATCAACATTGTCGACACACCGGGTCACGCAGACTTCAGTGGCGAAGTGGAACGCATTGTCAAGATGGTGGACGGCGTTTTGCTGGTGGTGGACGCGTTTGAGGGTGTGATGCCACAAACGAAGTTTGTGCTGCAAAAAGCCCTTTCTGTCGGACTGGCGCCCATTGTTGTGGTCAACAAGATGGACCGCCCGAATGCACGTCCGCTGGAAGTCGTCGACGAAGTGTTGGATCTCTTCATCGAACTCGGCGCCTCTGAAGAACAATGTGACTTTCCGGTGGTCTACACATCTGCGTTGCAGGGCGTGGCGACCGAAGACCCGGACACGCCTGGCGAAAACATGCAGCCGCTGTTTGAAGCCATTCTCAACAACATCCCAGCACCTGCGGTAGATAAGGAAGCGCCGCTACAGTGGCAGGTGACCATGCTGGACTACAACGAATTCTTGGGCCGCATTGGCATCGGCCGCATTGCGCGCGGAACCATCCAGCTCGGTCAAACAGTAGCCATCGCGAAACGGGACGGGTCGATTGAACGTTCCCGCATCACCAAGCTGTTCGGGTTCCAGGGATTGAAGCGCATTGAAGTGGAGTTCGCTAGCGCCGGGGACATTGTGGCGATTGCCGGGTTGTCGGACATCACGGTCGGGGAGACCGTGTGCGACGTAAACCATGTGGATCCACTCCCACTCCTTACGATTGACGAACCGACGCTCCAAATGACGTTTCTCGTCAACAATAGCCCGCTGGCCGGGCGCGAGGGCACGCACGTGACGTCGCGCAAGCTGCGGGAGCGACTGTTCGCGGAACTGGAGTCGGACGTCAGTCTGCGCGTCGAGGAGACGGACGATGCCGACGCATTCCTCGTCTCCAGCCGAGGCGAACTGCACCTCTCGATTTTGATTGAGACCATGCGCCGTGAGGGCTATGAAATGCAAGTGTCCAAACCCCGCGTCATCCTGAAGCGCGAAGGAGACAACTTGTTGGAACCCATCGAGTTGCTCGTCGCAGACGTACCGTCGGATTCGGTCGGCGCCGTGATTGAGGCCCTTGGGTTGCGTAAGGCGGAAATGCAGAAACTCGAGACATCTCCGTCTGGAGAATCCACACGCCTGGAATTCACCATCCCATCCCGCGGCCTCATTGGATTCCGCACTGAGTTCATGACGCTCACCCGTGGTTATGGCATCATGCACCACAGCTTTTTGGAATATGGACCGTGGCGCGGCGACGTCGTGACCCGGCGGCAGGGCGTGCTCGTCTCCATGGACAGCGGTACAGCGACGACCTACGCACTGCAAAATCTCGAAGATCGTGGTGTCATGTTTATCACACCAGGCACTGTCGTCTATGAAGGGATGATTGTCGGCGAACACAACCGCGAAAATGATCTCACCGTCAATGTGACGAAGCAGAAGCACATGAGCAACGTGAGGTCCGCAACCAAGGACGAGACGGTACGGCTAAAAGCTCCGCGCAAGCTGAGCCTGGAACAGGCCATCACGTATATTGAAGACGATGAACTGTGCGAAATCACGCCACAGAGTGTCCGACTCCGCAAGCGCGAGCTGTCCAAGAGCGAGCGCGAGAAAGCGGCAAAGCGCTCGAAAGTCTCGCAGTAGTCAAAGGATGTCGCACGGGTCGCGCAAGGCGACAACGCCTCGCGTGACCCGTGGAGCTCGGTTGTTCGCGTGTGGATATCATCGAAAGAGGAACACGCGCCTCTCATCACGAACCGAAAACAATGGCTGCACCTCAGCCAACCTCATTCCGGCGCTTGCCCAAAGCGCCCTATTCATTCCGCGTAAAAGGAGTCCTACCATGAATGCACCTACTTTGCCTGAAATGGGACACCTCCTTGTGATTACTGGCAACATGATGTCTGGAAAAACAGAGGAACTGATTGCTCGTCTGAAGACCATGGAACGAGTCGAATCCATTCGCAAAGCCGCCGCAGAGCGCGATGGATACATATATAAGCCGCGTAAGATCGGCATCTATAAACATAGTTTGGATACTCGCTACTCTCACACGGAAATTGCGAGCCACGGTGGCGCACGCATGCCCGCCATACCCGTGGATTCTGCCACCAACTTGCTCGAACGCGTGATTGCGGACAACGTGCAGATTGTGGCGTGTGACGAAGTTCAGTTTTTCATGGAGAAGAACAAGCAGGGATACGTGATTGTCCAGGTGCTTGTGGAACTGTTGCGCAGGCACTGTTTCGTGGTGGTATCTGGATTGGACAAGGACTTTCGCGGCCTGCCGTTTGGACCCATGGGAGACATCCTGGCATTGGCGGACGAACGAGTCAGCCTCACCTCTACTTGTGTGCGTTGCGGTGCACCGGCCGTATTGCCACAGCGCCTGATCAACGGTAGACCGGCAGCCTGGACAGACCCTGTGGTGTTTCCCGGTGCCACCGAATCCTATGAGCCGCGTTGTCGCCGTTGT
Source organism: uncultured Alicyclobacillaceae bacterium (assembly GCA_963788285.1). Lineage (GTDB taxonomy): Bacteria > Bacillota > Bacilli > Alicyclobacillales > Alicyclobacillaceae > Alicyclobacillus_A. Next base: position 43,406 of record CAWBGB010000005.1, on the reverse strand, counting down.
CACGTGACCTTTTACCAGGGCGAATCTACATTCGCAGAAGCGGCAGCTACCGAGGAGCACTAGGCTCCTCGATTGCTTTTGCTTACCGGCCCATTCGCCGCATTGTCTCCAACTTGGAAATTCCATAGATTTGGAGGTCCATCACTTAAACGAGCGTTTTGCAGAATTACATTTCTAGTGAATTGAAAAAGAAGCACACAATGCCTAGGCTAAAAGTGAGTTTTACAGTTTTTGTTTGGTGACATAGCCGCTACAATTCTACTGAACTACCGATTAAGCAATGTGTTTCAGTCCTACTGCTTTGCTCATTGCTAGTGCTGATGCCAAAAGGACGATGGCATTGAGATAAACATGTGTCGTCACCTTATGGATTCCAGAGACATGAATGTCGTTCGCAGTTAAGTTTTCCTTTAGTCTTGAGTTGCATCGCTCAACGGCGGTTCGTTCATTGTACAGTTTCGTCCAGCCGCGCGTATTGCGGTGGGGATTCGAAAAACGGCGAACGTCATCAGTAATGTTCTGCTTCACAACCATTCCGTAATTTGAGCCAGAGCATGCTGCTGCACCTAATGGGCAGTCGACCTTGCCTAAGACATGGGGACAACGGAACTTTAGCTGGTCACCGTCGGCTCCCCAGTACACCATGTCATAACCCATGGAGCAACGGGGCGTACCATTCGAAGACATCCCAGCGGGAGGTTCCTTCTCACCTCGTCGGTTCAACGCAATGATGGCCTGTGCTCCGTAACTACGAGCAGCTTCATAGTTCTTCACCTGATCGTATCCAGCATCCATCATGACGAATTTGAACTTCCAACCCATCAGCAACGTCTTTCATCAATGGAATCGCCATCTCACCGTCGTATACATGTGCTGGTGTGACTTCCAGGGATACAGGCAGTTCACTCTGTGTGTCCACTGCAAGGTGAATTTTGTAGCCAAACCACGTGAGTTTGTTACCAAACGTGTCGTACTTGGCACCCCAGTTGGCGTTTCCTGTTTCCTGACTACACGACCTGGGTTGCTTCTTTTCGTAGGCAGAGATTGCTGTGCTGTCGATGGCAAGGTGAGTCCCGTCAATAACACTGGCTTCTCGACATTGGCTGACCAGGTCAATGAAGAGCGCCTTAGCAAGTCCCTTTTCCGTTAAGGCAGTGAAGACTCGGCTTAGCGTAGAAATCGACGGAGCTGCTTCATCCACGCGGAACCCGCACTGGTACCGAAATCGAATGTCCTTGTCCAACCGCTCATGCAATCTCGTGAAGGTAGAGATCCCTTCGAGTGGTGCAGCGAGTAATGCTCTTAAAATTGCCTCCCGGTTGATAGGCTGTGCCCCCTGGGGTGACGAACTTGTCAACTTTTTGGCGTACGGCTGAAGGTCTAGAGCGGAAAAGAACAATTCCAACCGCTCACTCGATTCAATTTCTAGCCACTGCTCAAAGGAAAACAGAGACTTTTGGAGAAGATACAAGTGGACTTCCTCCTTTGAGAGTTTCTTGTTTTGTCGCTTGAAATCTTCTCGAATTTGGGGTGAAGTCCTTTTTTATGCTCTGTTATCCCTTACCCTACAAGGCCTCAGTAATCTGCAAAACACTCAAACGAAAAAGCACCTGACCCAATGGATCAGATGCTTTTGTATTTCGTTTAACTGACCATATGTCTGCCGACCTTGCACCGACACAGCGATTCAGAACAGCGAAAGCTGGTTTGTTTCCGGAAGTCCCTTCAGGCAACCGAGCCCGTCCAAGATTTCAATGACCGTCTTAGATACGCGGCTCCGCGATTGTAAATCCTCAATCGACAGGAACTCACCCTCTTGACAAGCTTGATAGAGGTTGTTCGCAGCCGACTCACCGACTCCTGGAATCGCGGCAAACGGAGGCCGCAATGCCTGTTGTTCTTCGTCAATCAGGAACTTGGTGGCGTGCGACTTGTACAAGTCAATCGGCAGGAACTTGTACCCTCGAACCACCATCTCCAACGCCACTTCGAGCACCGTCAGCAAGCTCTTTTCCTTTGGCAGCGCGGCGTTCCCCTTCTGTTCAATTTCCTCAATTTTTCGCCAGATGGCGTCTCTTCCCTCGACCATGAGTGCAACATCAAAGTCGTCGGCGCGCACCGTGAAATATGTCGCGTAGAACGCGAGTGGGTAGTGCACTTTGAACCACGCAATCCGCACAGCCATCAACACGTACGCCGCGGCGTGAGCCTTCGGGAACATGTATTTAATCTTCCGCCCCGACTCGATGTACCACTCCGGAACCCCGAATTGCCGCATGTACTCGGCGTCCTCTTCCTTGACGCCTTTCCCTTTGCGGATGCCCTCCATGATCTTAAATGCACGCCCAGGCTCGAGACCCTTGTAAATCAAATAGATCATGATGTCGTCGCGGGCACAGATCACTTCGGACAGCGTAGCAATCCCTTGACGAATCAGGTCCTGGGCGTTGTTCAACCAGACGTCCGTACCGTGAGACAGACCGGAGATGCGCACCAACTCGGAAAACGTGGTCGGTCGAGTATCCTCGAGCATCTGGCGGACAAATTTGGTACCAAACTCCGGTATCGCGTACGTACCCGTCTTGGAGCGAATGTCCTCTGGTTTGACACCGAGTGTTTCCGTGCCAGAGAAGAGACCGAGGACGAGCGGGTCGTCCAAGGGAATCGACTTCGGGTCGACCCCCGTCAGGTCCTGCAGCATGCGGATCACCGTTGGATCGTCGTGGCCGAGAATATCAAGCTTTAACAGGCAGTTCTCGAGACCCGAATGGTAGTCAAAGTGCGTCGTAAGCGTCCCGGCGCTCTTGTCGTCGGCCGGATACTGGACAGGCGTAAAGTCGTAGACGGTCACGTGACTGGGAACGACCACCTGGCCGCCCGGGTGCTGACCTGTGGTGCGCTTGACGCCTGTACAGCCTTTGACCAGCCGGTCGATTTCCGCGTTACGCAACACCAGTCCACGCTCTTCCGCGAATTTGCGGACGTAGCCGTATGCCGTCTTTTCCGCGACACCGGAAATGGTTCCGGCTCGGAACACATGGTCCTTACCGAACAACTCCTCCGTATAACGGTGTGCCCGGGGCTGATATTCGCCCGAAAAGTTCAAGTCGATATCCGGCACCTTGTCCCCGTGGAAACCAAGGAACGTCTCAAACGGGATGTCCTGGCCGTCGCGATCCATATCCGTTCCGCATTTTGGACAGTTTTTATGGGGCAGGTCGAAACCGGAACCGACCGAACCATCCTCGATGAACTCGCTGTAGCAACAAGACGGGCAACGATAGTGCGGCGGCAACGGATTGACCTCGGTAATGTCCGTCATCGTGGCAACCAGGGACGATCCGACCGATCCACGGCTCCCGACGAGGTAACCGTCGGACAGCGACTTGGTCACCAGTTTGTGCGCAATCAAGTAAATCACCGCGAAGCCGTTGTTAATGATGGAGTTTAGCTCCTTCTTCAATCGTGCTTCGACAATCTCCGGAAGTGGATCGCCGTACAGTTCGCGGGCCTTGTCGTACGACATCCGCGTAATCTCATCCTCCGCGCCCTCAATCACCGGCGTGTACAGCTGGTCCGGAATCGGTCTTACCTCTTCCAGTTGATCCGCGATATATCGACTCGCGCGAACCACCACATCATAGGCGTCGTTGCCTAGATGTTGGAATTCCTCCAACATTTCGTTGGTCGTCCTGAAGTACATAGGCGGCTGCTGTACCGCTTCGCCCTGGTTCTGCGACTGCAAGTAGATTTCGCGGAAGATGGCGTCGTTGGGGTTCAGGAAGTGCACGTCACCCGTCGCCACCACCGGCTTGTTCAGTTTCTTGCCGATCTCGACGATTTGGCGGTGAATATCCTTCACGCTTTGCAGACTCTGCACCATTTGCTCGCGTACCAGGTTTTCGTAGTGACTGAGCGGCTGCAGTTCGAGGTAGTCGTAAAACTCGCAGATGGCCTCAATCTCGTCTATACTTTTTCCGCGTAGAAACGCTTGGATTAACTCGCCGTTTTGACAGGCAGTGCCAATCAGCAGACCGTCTCGATGCTTGACCAACTCACTCTTCGGCATGCGAGGCGTTCGGTACAGGTACTCCGTGTGCGCAAGAGAGACCAGCTTGTACAGGTTTTTCAAGCCCGTCTGATTGCGAACCAGCATCGTTGCGTGGAACGGACGTACCCGCGTGACATCGACGTCTCCCGAGAGCGCGTTTAACTCCGTCAGCCGAACAATTCCACGCTCCTGCATAGTCTGTTGCATGTGTGCAAAGACCTTCGCCGTCGCCTCCGCGTCCGCGATGGCGCGATGGTGGTTGACCAGTTCGACGTTGAACTTCTGCGTCAACGTCTTCAGTCGGTAGTTCTTCTCTCCTGGGTACAACATGCGCGCCAGTGCCAATGTGTCAATGACCGGATTCGTCCACGGCTCCATACCGATGCGCAGGGCGCACTGTCCGAGGAAGCCAACGTCGAATTCCGCGTTGTGCGCAACCAAAATGGCCCCTTCCGCGAACGCGCGGAACTGCGTCAACGCCTCCTCCAGTTTCGGTTGTCCAACCAGCATGTCAGGGGTGATTCCGGTCAGCTCGGAGATTTTCGGTGGGACCGGCCGCTCCGGATCAATCAACGTGGCGAACTGGTCGACAATTTGTTTACCTTTCATCCGAACGCCCGAAATCTCAATCAACGTGTCTTCGCGGGCGTTGAGTCCTGTTGTCTCTGTGTCGAACACAACGTATTCGGTATCGTCGTCGAGCATCATATCCGCTTCGCGGTAGACAATCGGTGTACCGTCGTCCACCACGTACGCTTCAACGCCGAGTAAGATTTTGATCCCGTTCTTCTTGGCCGCCGAGTAGGCTTCCGGAAACGCCTGCACCACGCCGTGGTCTGTGATGGCGATGGCGTCGTGTCCCCACTTCGCCGCCTGCTTCACAAACTTGCTGACCGGTGTCACGCCGTCAAGCTGCGACATGTTGGAGTGCAGATGCAGCTCCACGCGCTTCACTTCCGCGGTATCCTCGCGCGTTGGCGGATCCACCGGCTGCATGTCCTGCACCATGAACACGATTTCTTTGGCGTACGTATCAAACTGAACCTGGCCCTGAATGCGAATGTACACATCATCCTTCAGCGGTTGCAGCGCCTCCAGCTGTCGCTCGTTGTTCGAGAACAGTTTTGCGGTGATAGAACTTGTCTCGTCCGTGATGTTAAATTGGATCAACGTGCGACCACTAGGCAGCGTGCGCGTGTCTACGCTGAATACGCGCCCTTCCACGGCAACCTTCCGCATTTCATCGACAATGTCCTTCATCGGAGTCAGCAGCGTCTCGTCAATGGGGCGCCCAATGGTCAGCGGTTGTACCGGACCGTCATCGTCTTTACGCCGTTCACGGCGATACGGCCGATCCCCGGCGTGCTCCACTGGCTGCGCCGCTTTCTCCGCAGTACTCTCCGCTTCGCGCGCGAGCATGTCGAGAACTTCCTGGCGTTCGTTTGCCTCCAATTCCTTGCGCATCGCTTCCACGCGTTCCTGAGCGGATTCATCGACCACAAATTCACACTGGACGCGCAGACCAAACACCAATTTGCAGCGTTCAGCCAGCCACATTTCCGTCTTTTTTTTCACGAGGGTAGCGCGCTCCGCTTCATTGCCGACCAGAAACCGCCATAAAAACACGCATTCTTCATCTTCCGCACACCCCGTCGCCACACACTGAACGGACGCTTTTCCTAGCCAATTGGCCGCAATCGGTTCATCTTCGCCGTACCATGCCAACAACGACGACACGACGGCTTGTGCGACAGAATCTGATATACTCGCGTTCCAACGCGGCGGGACGATTCGTAGCTGGATTCGTTCTTCCGACAAACTCGCCGTGAGGGACGTCAGCTTCCTAACGTAGCGAACCATCTCCGTCGCAGCATCGCGCAACGCGTCGACTGAAGAATCCTCCGACGCCGACTAGTTTCTCCCACAAGTGATCCAGGCGAGTGAGATAGACTTCAATAGAACGGGATTTCCGTTTGACGACAACCTTTTCCGCAAACCCCTTCGGCAACTCAGCGGTGGCATCAACCTGCGCCGGCGCCGACACCTGGTGCCCAGAGGTATCCTCGAGCGGCAACCCCAATTGATTCATGGCAATAACCCTCACTATCCGCGGTTCCCCATACTTCCATGTTGTTCTGGCGTAAGCGTATCAAAGGATCGCAGACGTCAGAACAGACGTGTCACATCACGATACGTGATCACCACAGCAAACAACATCAACAAACCGAAACCGACGAGGTGCACCAACCCTTCCTTTCGAGGATCAACTGCACGTCCCCGAAACATCTCCACAATCATAAACAACAAGCGCCCACCGTCCAAAGCCGGTATCGGTAGCAAATTAAACAATCCAAGGTTCAAACTCAACAATCCTGCAATCATCACGACGTGCCAAAAGCCATTTTGGGCTTGTTGACTAATCACATCGGCAATTCCCACAGGTCCTGCAAGACTATTGAATTGGTGCTGTGAAATAACCTGCCAATAGGCTTGAATTGCGTTGACGGAGCCAAAATACACGTCCGCAAAGCCTGTCTTCACCGCTTGGATCACATTGTGCGAAAGCTGCGGTGTGACGCCCAGTTGTGGAATATTCCCGTCCACCATCCTCGGAGTGACGGTCATTTGCTCCGTCATTTCTCCACGCTGTATATCAATTCGCAGCGGTTTCGGCGGTTTTGAGTTGTCCGACCGGATGGCACGCTGCAGGTCAGTCCAGTTAGATATCGTCTTTCCATCCACAGCCAGAATTTTATCACCAGTCCGCAGTCCGCTCACGACAGCTGGAGAGCCTGGGGCGACCGTTGCGATCTGTGTCGTAGGCACCCCGTTGTAGCCGGACCATGCGGAAAATAAAACACCTGCCAGTAAAAAATTCATCACTGGACCGGCGAGAATGATGGCTGCGCGTTGCCATAGAGGCTTGCCGAGCACCTGTTCGTGTCGCTCCACAAGCGGCATGGAATTCCGCTTATTGGTCATCAGTTTTGCATGAGGAATGACCGTGTAATTGCGAACCTCATCGCCAGTGTCAATGGTCATTTGAAGGCGGTTCATCAGGTCCAGGTCCCGCAGAATACCGACGCGGCCGTCAGGGACGTCCATGGGGTCTCCAAGGACGGTCACTCGCCCCTGGTCATCCACCTTGAACGCAATCTGCTCCCCTTTTCGAAACAGTGCATCCTGCGGAATCTCACCCGCCAACTGAACAAGGCCGCCCAGTGGAAACAGTCGGATTGAGAACTCCGTTCCGTTTCGAGTCCAGCGGAAGATCTTCGGTCCAAATCCCACCGCGAAAGCCGGAACGGCCACGCCGCTTTTCTTGGCCACAATGTAGTGCCCGAACTCGTGCAATACGATGCACACCAAGAACACGGAGACAATCGCGACGATTCCTTTCAACGCACTGACGACTGCAATGGTCAACAGTTCCACCCGCCCTTTTCCAACATTGCGAGAGCTGAACGACGCGCCCAGTTGTCCATCTCTACAATATCATTCAATTCAGAAGGTGTCCCAGGTATGTGTCTTTCCAGCACACTCTCCACCAGTTTCGCCATCTGAAGGAAAGAAATGCGTCCAGACAGAAAAGCTGCCACTGCAATCTCATTCGCTGCATTGAGCACACATGGCGCGTAACCGCCCGCCTTCCCCGCTTCATACGCCAACCGAAGACTCGGAAAGCGGTTGAAATCGGGAGCCTCAAACGTCAGCGTGGCCACAGACAGTAGGTCCAGGCGTGGCCATGGACTCTGCCATCGGTTGGGGTAGGTGAGGGCGTATTGGATGGGCAATCGCATATCGTGGGTTGCCAATTGAGCAATCATGGACCCGTCTACAAACTCCACTAAGGAGTGTACGACGCTTTGCGGGTGAACCACGACGTCAATCTTCGAATACGGAGCTTGAAATAAATGATGGGCCTCAATCACCTCGAGGCCTTTATTCATCAACGTGGCAGAATCCACCGTGATCTTTTGCCCCATATTCCAAGTCGGGTGGCGCAGAGCCTGCTCTACTGTGGCGTCTTGGAGCTCTTTATACGTCCAATTTCGAAAAGGACCGCCGGACGCCGTAAGGATGTACCTGGATACTTCTTGCGGTTTCCCGCTGTGCAGTGACTGCAAAAGGGCCGAATGCTCACTGTCCACTGGAACGATGTTCGCGCCGGTTTTCGCAGCAAGTGGCATCACCAGATCTCCAGCCGCGACAAGCGTCTCCTTGTTGGCCAGCGCGACAGTCGCTCCCCGCTTGACGGCTCGCCAAGTCGGTGCCAGCCCTTTGGCGCCCACAATCGCAGACACCACAACGTCTGTCGGAACCTGGCTAATCTGCTCGAGGCCGTCATCTCCAACAAAAAATTCTGGCCATGGGTCGAACCCGACCAGCTGCTCCTTAAGTTCCCTCAGGGTTACTTCGTCCTGAACAGACACGTACTGCGGACGAAATCGACGAACCTGCTCCGCCAAGCGGGAAGCATTTTTACCTGCAGCGAGGGCGCGGACGACATAGCTTTCGCCCAGGTGCTCCAATACCTCGAGTGTGTTGGTGCCAATGACGCCCGTCGACCCTAATATCGTTACTGAAATCACGGCTCATGCACCTCAATCATGATGTACGTCTACGACCAGGGGTGCGTGATGAGGAACACCGCCAAGGGCGCAGCAAACAGCAAACTATCGACCCTGTCCAGCACACCGCCGTGACCCGGCAACAGATTCCCCGAATCCTTCACACCTGCGGATCGCTTGTATGCCGATTCGACGAGGTCCCCCAATTGCCCAGCCACGGAAATCAGCGCCCCTATGTAGAAATACCTCAGCGGATGTGCGCTTTGAATGGTGAGCCATCCAACAAACACCGCACCCAATCCACCGGCAATGACGCCGGCAACTGCGCCGCTGACGGTCTTTTTCGGACTGATGTCGGGCCATAGCTTTGGCCCCTTCAGAGACGACCCTATAAAATACGCCGCTGTATCCGTTGCCCATATTGTAATCATTGTTAGAAAGACCCATGCCAATCCATTTTCAAGGGATCTCAGTGCAACTAAGCTAGCTCCACCAAATCCGATATACATAGCCCCTGCAAACAAAGACGCAGACTGTAGAATGTTGGCGCGATTCCGGGTCAACACGGGAATGAGAAACGTGATAGCAACCATCCATTGATACAAGTATGCGCCGAATCCATGCGGCCACCATATGAGCAAGGCCACCACCGCATAGCTCCAAATGGCCGCCGGCGTACTCCACCGCTGTCCGGTGATGGCAGCGAACTCGTAGGCGCACAGCAGACACCCGACGAAAACGAGGACCTGCCACGAAAAAGAGCACCAAAGGACCGCTGCGACGACAATCACCAGGGCGATGACAGCCGTAACAACTCGTTGTCTCAGCACGTTTCTCACCTACTTCAAACCGCCAAAGCGGCGTTTGCGTCCCTGAAACTCACGCAGCGCCTGCTCCAGTATGTCGCGCGTAAAGTCTGGCCACAGAACATCCGTAAACCAGAATTCCGCATACGCCGCCTGCCAAATCAGGAAGTTGCTCAAGCGCATTTCGCCACTGGTGCGTATCACCAAATCCGGATCCGGCAACGATCCCGTAGACAAGTGCTGCTGAAAGCGCTCCTCTGTAAGCTCGTCCCACGTCGCAGTCCCGGCAGCCACTTCCCTTGCAAACGACTTGGCCGCGCTCACAATCTCAGCGCGCCCACCGTAGTTCAAAGCAAAGTTGACAATCATGCCGTTGCTGTTCTTGGTGCGTTCCAGCGTTCGATGCACGATGTCCTGCGTGTGCTGCGGCAGTTTGCTGGTGTCACCGATAAAACGGACGCGAACGCCTCGCTCAACCAACTCATCGATCTCCGATGCAAAAAACTCCTCTGGCAGCCGCATCAGATACTCTACTTCATCCTGCGGCCGCTTCCAGTTTTCTGTGGAAAACGCATAGAGCGTCAGACACGGGATCCCCAGCTCGTCACAATCCCGAATCACCTGACGCATCCGCTTCATGCCAGCATGATGCCCTGCAAAACGTGGAAGACCTCGACGGTTCGCCCATCGACCATTGCCGTCCATGATGATGGCGAGATGGGCAGGGAGGTTGCCTTCGAGCGAAAAACGCTCCTTCTCATGCGGCCTTTTGCGAGTTCGTGCAAATAGCCTGTTTAACAATCGCGCTGACCTCCCCCTGTCGTCTGCAGTCACCCTCGTTACACTTCCGTCAGTTCCTGTTCTTTGCCCGCAGTCAGCTTGTCGACTTCCGCAATAAACTTGTCTGTGAGGGCCTGTATTTTGTCAGTTCCGCGGCGCACTTGATCTTCCGAAATCTCGCCATTCTTCTCCATCTTCTTTAATTCGTCATTCGCATCCCTGCGGATGTTCCGGACTGCCACACGACATTCCTCCGCCATCTTGCGAACCACCTTGACGAGCTCTTGACGACGCTGTTCGGTAAGTGGTGGTATGTTCAAGCGGATCACAGTGCCATCGTTCATGGGATTGACACCCAAGTCAGACTTCTGGATGGCCTTTTCAATCTCCGACAGCATCCCTTTGTCCCACGGTGTGATCACCAGTTGACGCGGTTCCGGCGTTGTGACGCTTGCAACCTGATTAACAGGCATCTGAGTGCCGTAGTATTCGACGGTGATCTTATCCAGCATTGCGGGCGTGGCGCGTCCGGCGCGCACGGTCACCAAATCCCGTTTGTAGACCTGCACCGCTTTTTCCATCCTATCCTCGGCGGATTTCATTACATCTTCAATCACGAGACTTCCCCCCTACCATCGTTCCAATGGATTCACCAAGTACAGCCTTCTGAATGTTCGTTGCATCGCCAATCGAGAAGACAATCAGCGGGATCTGATTGTCCATACATAGTGAAGTGGCAGTCGAGTCCATCACGCCAAGCCCCCGGCTCAACACGTCGAAAAACTCGAGGTGGTCGTATTTGATAGCTTGTGGATCCTTCGAGGGATCCGCGCTATACACACCGTCCACACCGTTTTTCGCCATCAGAATTACGTCAGCCTCGATTTCGGCAGCGCGCAGTGCGGCCGTCGTATCCGTGGAAAAATACGGGTTTCCTGTACCGCCCGCAAAAATGACCACGCGATTCTTTTCCAGGTGACGGATGGCCCGGCGCCGAATGTACGGTTCAGCAACTTGTCGCATTTCTACCGAAGTTTGTACTCGCGTGTGTACCTCCAATTTTTCCAAGGCATCCTGAAGCGCGAGTGCGTTCAAAACTGTCGCCAGCATGCCCATATAGTCCGCAGTGGCTCTGTCCATACCCCGCGCGCTCCCCGAGATCCCGCGCCAAATGTTGCCGCCACCGACGACCACGGCCACTTGTACGCCAAGCGCCACGACGTCCTTCACTTGTACGGCAATGTTGTGGATGACTTCCGGATCAATGCCATATCCTTGCTCCCCGGCAAGCGCTTCTCCACTGAGTTTTAATACGACACGAGAGTATTTCGGTGTCGGCATCCAGATTCCTCCGTTCTGTGCGTGGTAGTCTCCAGTCACCGGCAGGCAGGTGCTTTCAGACACCGGCAGCTACTTCGGCAAACATTGTGCATCTGGTCACGAAGTAACGGCACCTAATATAACGTACGCCGATGCAACCATTCTGTTTAAAGAAAGGGAACACCTTGGTGTTCCCTCCCGTCCTCATTTACGAATTTGGGCCATGACCTCTTCTGCGAAATTCGTTTCTTGCTTTTCAATCCCTTCACCGACGACGAACCGCGAAAATCTGCGAATTGAGATATTCTCACCAATGTGCGCAATCTGTTCTTTCACCAACTGGTCAATCGTCTTGTCTGGGTCTTTCACGAAGGGTTGCTCCATGAGGCAGACATCTTTGTAAAACTTATCCAATCGCCCTTCGACAATCTTGTCGACGATGTGAGCCGGTTTTCCTTCGTTCAACGTCTGTGCGCGAAGAATTTCTTTTTCGCGTTCAACCACCTCTGCCGGAACCTCTTCGCGCCGGACATACTGAGGGCTCGCCGCCGCGATGTGCATTGCGATGTCGTGAACAAAGTCGCGGAAGGCCTGGTTTTTCGCCACGAAGTCTGTCTCACAGTTGACTTCGACCAGTACGCCAATCCGGCCCGCTCCGTGTATGTACGCTTCCACAATGCCTTCAGCGGCGACGCGGCCTGCCTTCTTGGCGGCAGAAGCAAGACCTTTCTCGCGAAGAATTTCCGTAGCGCGCTCGAGGTCACCATCCGCCTCCGTAAGCGCTTTTTTGCAATCCATCATGCCTGCGCCTGTCTTTTCACGCAACTCCTTAACCAATGCTGCTGAAATCTCCATATTCACCCTCCTATGTAACGCACCTCATGGCGCGACCACGCTGCAAACGGCACAAAAAAGGTGACGAGGCAGAGAAGCTCCCGCCACCTCACAGCCTCTCTCGAAACTGTTCGACGTATGCCGTTACGCAGTCGTCGTTTCCTCCGTGCCTTGCGTCCCTTCCAAAACAGCTTCCGCCATTTTATTGGTCAGCAACTTAACCGCGCGAATCGCGTCGTCGTTGCCGGGGATTACGTAGTCAATTTCATCCGGATCACAGTTGGTGTCTACAATCGCCACAATTGGAATACCAAGTTTGCGAGCTTCCGCCACCGCGATGCGTTCCTTACGCGGATCAATAATGAACATCGCGTCCGGGACTCGCTTCATCTTCTTGATACCGCCAAGGAACTTCTCCAGGCGTTCTTTCTCTTTCTTCAACAAAATGACTTCCTTCTTCGGAAGCACCGAGAACGTACCGTCCTCTTCCATCTTTTCCAGTTCCACAAGCCGGGCAATCCGCTTTTGAATTGTCGGGAAGTTGGTCAGCGTACCCCCGAGCCAACGTTGATTCACATAAAACATGCCGCAACGTTGTGCTTCCTCAGCGACCGCTTCCTGCGCTTGCTTCTTGGTGCCGACAAACAGAATGGTCTTTCCTTCAGCCGCAAGTTCACGAACAAACTGATACGCTTCCTCGACCTTGCGGACGGTCTTCTGCAAGTCGATGATGTAGATTCCGTTACGTTCCGTAAAGATGTACCGCGCCATCTTCGGATTCCAGCGACGCGTCTGGTGACCGAAGTGTACGCCAGCTTCGAGCAATTGCTTCATTGAGATGATGGCCATTGTATACCCTCCTGTTGGTTTTTCCTCCGCTTGCGTCAACTGCCTCGCTGCCGTTTCCGGACCCAACGAGACATCAGCAAGCGTGTGTTCTCCGCGATACGCGGGCATTTACACTGCCCAATACTATATCATAGTCGCCGCACACAGGCAAGGAAAGCTTGACTCAATGTGGTTCATCCGCGTTTCCAGGAGACTCGTACGCGCACCCCTTCGTCCAAACTGACTCGGAGTCGCGATGCAATCTGCACAGATGATGTCCCTGCATGCAGTTCATTCAGGATGGAAAATAAACGTCGCTTGCGTTCGAGGTGTCTCTCCCACAACGGGGCTTACCCCCGCGTCTTAGCCAGCGTCGGAACGGCCGGTGTGCAGATCTAGTCTCTGCTGCAACTGCCTGACTTGATCAACCAAGGCATCCAATTGCTGCTCCCAAGTGATTTCGAGCAACACGCGCAAATAAAATTCCTTTCGCAACTTCACCAGTTTCGCTGAGAAACTCCTCGTATATAGCTTCCAGGACAGCGATGACTTCCGTTGCTTGATTAGGGTTGTCCGGTTGCGCGGACGCAACCTACCTATCTACCCTCGATACCACACCGTTCCCTGCAAACAAGCCAGACTTCGACCACTACCAATAACCTTCACGCGGTCCGTTGCGAAGTCGCTGCGACACCCACATACAGAGCGACAACCGCGGCAATCAAAACGACGTACACGATCATGAGCGTTAGCACAACGTGGTCCTCCCGTTCCCCTCTGTTCAATGCAGTGGAGCGTATGTATGATTCCACGGGCTCACAAACGGAGGCTGAATACGAAACATGGAACCCTGTCCAGGCTTAGATTGAACTGCAATGCTCCCGCCGAGCGACCACGTTACGACGCACGGCATCGAGGTCAACCCCACGCCCCGAGACGTACGAAACTTGTTCGGCAGTGCTGAAGCCTTATTCGAAAATAAGTCGCACACCTGTTGGCAATCTAGATTGGATGCTTTTGCGGCATCCAGGATGCCGCGGTCCATCGCGTACTACCTCACCCTGTCGACGTCAATCCGTGCTCCGTTGTCACCCACTCCCGCATGGTTTACCTATAAAGGTAAAAATAAGTAAGAGAGACGACTGGACAGCCGTCTCTCTGCAGTGAAGTATATTCAGGTCTAGTCGCCCCGCCCTATAGGATAAAGCGACTCAGGTCTTTGTTCACGACAATGGACTTTAATTTGTCGTCCACGTATTCCGGTGTAATCACGACTTCCTCCAACAGCACATCGGGCGCTTCAAACGACAGATCCTCGAGCACCTTCTCCACAAGCGTGTGCAAGCGCCGGGCACCGATGTTTTCCGTCTCTCGGTTGACCTGCTCAGCCATTTCGGCGATTTTGCGAATGGCCTCGTCCGTAAACCGGACTTTGATTCCCTCTGTCTCCAGCAAGGCCGTGTACTGCTTGAGCAAAGCGTGCTGCGGCTCTTTCAAAATGCGTTCGAAATCGTCCGGCGTTAAGCTGTCCAGTTCCACCCGAATTGGAAAGCGACCCTGCAGCTCCGGAATTAAGTCGGACGGCTTCGCAATATGAAACGCCCCTGCACCAATAAACAGGATATGGTCCGTTTTGACCGCCCCATACTTGGTGACGACAGTCGACCCCTCGACAATGGGAAGAATATCGCGCTGTACACCCTCGCGTGACACGTCGCGACTGTTGGCTTCCCGGCCCGCAATTTTATCCATCTCGTCGATGAAGATGATTCCCTGGTTCTCCACGCGATGAACCGCTTCGGCGGTGACCGCATCCATGTCAATCAGCTTTTGCGCTTCCTCCTGCGTCAGCACCTTGCGAGCCTCGCGCACCGTCATTTTGCGCTTTTTCGTCTGCTTCGGCAAAAGGTTGCCGAGCGCCTCCTGTAAGTTCCCTAGGCCCTCCGGGCCCATTCCGGGTAAAAATCCGAGCATGGCACTCTGCTGCTCCTCGACATCCACCTCAATCAGCCGATCCTCCAGCTCGCCCATAGCCAATTGATGGGCAATCCGCTTCCGTTCGCTGCGAATGCTCTCCGAAGGGCCTGTTTCGGTACGTCCCATCTGCCCGCCGCTAAACAGGAACTCGAACGGGTTGCGATTCGCATGCTTCGCGTTCGGATCTGGGACCAGCGCCTCGACGATTCGTTGTTCTGCATGCTCTGTCGCCTGTGCCTTCACCTTTTCTGCGTGCTCGGCCTTCACCATGCGAACGGCGGTCTCCACCAAATCCCGAACCATGGACTCCACGTCCCGCCCAACGTAACCAACTTCCGTAAATTTCGTCGCTTCTACTTTCAAAAACGGAGCGCCCACCAGCTTGCTCAACCGGCGTGCAATTTCCGTCTTACCGACACCTGTCGGGCCAATCATCAGAATGTTTTTCGGCGTCACTTCGTCTTGCAACTCCGGTGGCAGCTTTGCGCGCCTCATTCGGTTGCGCAATGCGATGGCAACCGCGCGCTTGGCCGCCTTCTGTCCAACAATATATTTGTCCAACTCTTCGACAATCTGACGTGGCGTCAAGTTTGCCTCTGGCATGTCCTTCACCCTTTCATCACAATGCGACGTGCACACATGTTATTGAGCAGCGTTACTCGTCCAACGTCTCCACCACGATGTGGTCGTTTGTGTAGACGCAGATTTCAGACGCAATGGCCAGGGCCTGTTGGGCAATCTCCGCAGGAGCCATCGATGTGTTGCGGGCGAGCGCGCGACCTGCGGCCAGTGCATACGCACCACCCGATCCTATCGCGCAGATTCCGTCATCAGGTTCAATCACTTCGCCCGTTCCAGACAGAATGAAGAGATGCTGGCGATTCATGACAATCAACATCGCTTCCAGCTTGTGTAACACTTTGTCGGATCGCCATTCTTTCGCCAGTTCCACCGCTGCCCGCTGTATGTTACCGTGAAACTCGTCCAGTTTCCCTTCGAATTTTTCAAACAGCGTAAATGCGTCCGCCACGGAACCGGCAAATCCAGCAATCACCTCGCCCCGATACAGTCGCCGCACCTTGCGGGCACCTTGCTTCATAATCATGGAATTGCCGAGCGTCACTTGACCATCTCCAGCCATCGCGCCCTTTCCGTCCTTGAGCACTGCAAAAATCGTGGTGGCGTGCAACTGGTGCGTCATGTGAGCACCTCCTCCTCACTCATCGTGGTGATCTGATAGCGTTTTGAACGCCGCGCGGGGATGCGCGGACTGGTATACGCGAACAAGTCGATCCCGAGTCGTGTGTGTATAAATCTGCGTAGACGACAAACTGGCGTGGCCCAACAGTTCTTGGACGACGCGCAAGTCGGCGCCGCCGTCGAGGAGATGTGTGGCAAAGCTGTGGCGTAGGGCGTGTGGACTGATGTGCCCGAGCCCCGCGATTTCCTGGATTCTCTTATCCAAGATTCGACGTACACTCCGGTCTGTCAAGCGCCCGCCACGTCGATTGATGAACAACGCTGGGTGACGAAACTGAGCGAGGGAACGCTGGTGCAGATACCTGCGCAAACTGTCCACGGCCACCTGGCCAACAATGACATAACGTTCCTTGCCGCCTTTACCGAACACCAACGCTCCTCCCTCTTGCAAGTCTACGTCATCCACATCCAGCGCAACACATTCACTGACACGAACCCCCGTGGCGTAGATGAACTCTAACAACGCCCGGTCACGCAGAGACCACAAGTCGCTGCCGCGAATGTTCTCCAACAATGCCTTCATTTCTTCCTGGTAGTAGAACTCTGGCACCTTCTTGTCAAGCTTGGGCATCGACAGCAACCGCGCCAGGTTGTGCTCAACGTATCCTTCCTTCGCCAAGTAATCAAAAAAGGTCCGATAACAGGACAAACGACGAGCAATCGACGTTTTCGCCATGCCACGTCGGACTTCTTCTGCGAGCATGGAACGCAGGTGTACCACACGGACGTCTTGCACGTGGACAATGCCCTGTGCGCGTAGAAACTGAGAGAGAGCGCGCAAATCTCTGCGATACGCCTCAATGGTTCGCGGAGATCCCCCGCGACCCACCCTTCGCGACGCCAGGAACATCTCGATACAAGTATCCAGTGGCGTAGCCGTTGTCACAGTCCAAATTCCTCCATTGCGGCCGCGAGCTCCGCCAAGGCCCGGTCGGCCATTTTCTGCGCCCGCTCTCGCTTGTCTCGAATCCGCTCTGGCAACGGTGGCATCAGCCCGAAGGTCGCGTTCATTGGCTGGAAGTTGTCCTTGTCCGTGTGCGTGATGTAGTACGCCAAGCTCCCCATCGCAGTGGTCGGTGGCAACACGACTGGGGGCAGACCGCGAACGAGTCGTCCGGCATTCAAACCTGCCAACAATCCGGCGGCCGCAGATTCCACATAACCCTCAACTCCGGTAATCTGGCCGGCAAAAAACAGCGATTCCCGCCGTTTCGCCTGGTACGTTGGCAACAGCGCTGTAGGACTATTGATATACGTATTCCGGTGCATGACGCCATAACGGACAAACTCGGCGTTTTCAAGCCCCGGGATCATTCGAAATACTCGCGCTTGCTCACCCCACTTTAGATGCGTCTGAAACCCCACGAGGTTGAACAGCGTCGCGGCCGCGTTGTCCTGACGGAGCTGAACCACCGCGTACGGACGTTTTCCAGTGCGGGGATTGACAAGTCCAACCGGCTTCATAGGGCCAAACAGCAAGGTCTTTGGACCGCGAGCAGCCATGACCTCGATGGGCATACACCCTTCAAAGTACTTTTCCTCCTCGAAGTCATGTAAAGGTGCCGTCTCCGCAGTCACCAGGGCTTGGTAGAACGCCTCGAACTCATCCTCGTCCATCGGGCAATTTAAGTAGGCTGCTTCGCCCTTGTTGTATCGCGACGCCAGATACACTTTATCCATATCGACGGATTCCTTGGTGACGATGGGGGCAGCCGCGTCGTAGAAGTACAGGTATTCTCCGCCGATAAAGGACCGAACGGACTCAGACAGAGCCGGGGACGTGAGCGGTCCAGTAGCGACAATCACAATCCCCTCATCCGGCAACTGAGTGACCTCTTCACGCACAACTTCCACCAACGGATGCTCTTCAAGGGCGCGCGTAATATCGCCAGAGAATCCTTCTCTATCTACAGCCAACGCCCCACCAGCAGGTACAGCGTTTTCATCTGCAGACCGGATTACGAGTGAGTCCAGTCGCCTCATCTCTTCCTTCAACAATCCCACCGCATTCGTAATCGCTGCTGCACGGAGGGAGTTGCTACATACCAGTTCCGCAAAATGCGCCGTGTGATGAGCGGGTGTGCGTTGATTCGGCCGCATCTCACACAACCGAACTGGGATCCCTTGCCGAGCGACTTGCCAAGCCGCCTCCGAACCGGCCAAGCCCGCCCCTATCACGGTGACCTTCAAGCATAACCACCTCCTTACGAAAGTTTCTTGTTCTTTCTTTCTTTACTTCGTTCTGGCGCAGCGGCATCTTGATGAGCCGATTCGTTGCTACAGATCAACTTGGCCCCGCCTTTCGACTTCTTTTCCACCATTGGATGGTGACAAACGGGACACAACGCCCCAGTGGGCCTATCCCACAGGACATATTCGCAATCTGGATAACCACTGCAACCGAAAAACACTTTCCGCTTTCCTCTACGTTCCACTAGCGGTTTACTGCAGATGGGGCAATCCACGCCAACTTCTTTCACAATGGGCTTTGTATTCCGGCACTCAGGAAATCCGGGACACGCCAAAAATTTGCCGTAGCGCCCGTGTTTGTACACCATTTTGCGCCCGCACTTTTCACAGACCACGTCCGACTCTTCGTCTACGATTTGAACGTGCTCCAACGTCGCTTCCGCCTTCTCGAGATCCGCCTCTAACTCTCTGTTGAATTCTTCGAGAAGTTGCACCCAATCCGTTTTTCCTTCCTCAATCAAATCCAGCTGTTTCTCCAGATGTGCCGTAAAATCCACGTCAATCAGCTGACGAAAGTTCTGAACCAATAGATCGACCACAATCTCCCCAAGTTCGGTGGGAAAGAAACGCTTTTGGTCCAGGACGACGTATCCGCGCTTGAGAATGGTTTCCATGGTGGGCGCATATGTACTGGGGCGTCCAATGCCCAATTCTTCCATTGTTTTCACCAGACTAGACTCGCTGTACCGCGGTGGAGGCTCCGTGAAATGCTGTTCCGGGACAATTTCCGGCTCCGGCAAAACTTGCCCATCTGCAACGGGGGGAAGCAACTTTCTATCTTGATCTTCCGACGATTGATCATCTGTACCCTCCGTGTATACGGCCATAAATCCAGGAAACTTGACAATGGACCCGGTCGCCCGAAACCAGGCGCCGTTCGCCGAGATATCCACCGTTGTCGTATCGAGAACGGCATGTGCCATTTGGCTCGCCACAAAGCGCTCCCAGATCAACTTATACAGTCGATATTGATCTCTGGATAAGTGTTCCTTGATGGCTTCCGGAGTGCGCAGGACGGATGTCGGTCGAATGCCTTCGTGCGCGTCCTGAGCGTTGTTTTTGGTACTAAACTGTCTGGCTTCCTTTGGAACGTAGTTCGCCCCGTAGCGCTCGGTAATAAACTGCCGTGCCTCCGTTTGGGCAGTCTCTGCAATTCGTGTGGAGTCGGTACGCATGTACGTGATGAGACCGACGCTGCCTTCTGCGCCCACATCTAATCCTTCGTACAGCTGTTGCGCGACAGACATTGTCTTCGACGCGCGAAATCCAAGTTTCCGCGCAGCCTCCTGCTGCAAGCTACTCGTGGTAAACGGCGGACTTGGATTGCGGCGTCGCTCACTGCGCTTCACACGCTCGACAGCAAAAGGTTGACCGTCAATTTTTTTGAGCAGCGCATCCACTGCCGACCTGTCTGGCAACTCTGTCTTAGTGTCATCGTAGCCGTAGAACCGGGCCTTAAACTTTCCCTCCGGCACTTGGAACTGCGCATCAACAGTCCAGTATTCTTGTGGTTCAAACGCTCGAATCTCCCGTTCACGATCCACAATGAGTCGCACAGCGACGGATTGCACGCGTCCTGCAGACAATCCCTTCTTCACCTTGCGCCACAGCAACGGACTGAGTCGATATCCCACGAGTCTATCTAGAATTCGACGCGTCTGCTGCGCGTTGATGAGGTGGTAGTTCAATTTGCGTGGCTGATCAAACGCGTCGCGTACTGCGTCCTTCGTGATTTCATGAAACACTACACGGCAGGCCTCATCCTGGTTCACGTCGAGCAAAGTCGCCAAGTGCCACGCGATGGCTTCGCCTTCGCGGTCAGGGTCGGCCGCCAGAAACACTTTTTTCGCCTTTTTGCGAGCATCGCGCAAGGATTTGATAACGTCTCCCTTGCCGCGGATGGTGATGTACTTCGGTTCAAAATGTCTCTCTACATCAACGCCGAGTTGACTCTTGGGTAAATCGCGGACGTGGCCCATCGACGCCTTTACCGTGTATTTCTTCCCCAGGTACTTCCCTATGGTCTTTGCTTTCGCGGGCGACTCCACGATGACTAAGTACTCGGACAAAGTGTTACCTCCCTATGTTCACATGCCCTGCAGCCAACCACTACACTGTATGCTCAACCTGCGACTTTCTTTTGCGTTTGTCCAATATAAAAAATGGTTACCCACTGGCTGCTCCGACGACGGATTTGTTTGTCAGCACCCCCGCGTTCTACAAATATTATCACCAGACACTTTTCTTTTGCAAACCGTGGGTCAACGCCTTACGTACATATGTGCCACTGGTTTGACGTTCTACCGAGCCCGCCAGTTCCAATTCAAGCGACCCGGCATATACCTCGTTGATGGGTCGTGTCATCTCGAGCGCCAAGTGAATCCGCCTTCGGTCACTAGGTTATCATACAGTTCACGCCATCGTTCTGGGATGCCACCGTTCTCCGTGGAGGATGACATCCCTTGTTCCGCCAGAAAATCCATGAGACCCAACAATACGTTGGCCCCTGCTGCAAGAGGCGGTTGGGCCCAGGATGCAAGGAGGCCCTGATGGTGCCAGGTACAACGTAGACGTCTCGCCCTAATCCAGTGCTACATCCTTCGTATGTAAAGCTCCACTCTTCTCCCCTGCCTTAACAATAATGAGAGTCTTGGAAAGCGCAGCAATCAATCGGTTGCGCTGAGGAAGTCGGTGTCTCGCTAGGGGATCAGCCGGCGGGTACTCCCTGAAATGAGACCGCCGGATTCGAGAATTTGCGCATGCAGTCGCAAGTGGTGTTTGGGATAGCAGACATTGACGCCGCGCCCTAAAATCGCCGTGGTTTTTCCACCAACCGCGAGAGCACCTTTGTATGCCACCCAGTCGATGCCTTCTGCGATCCCTGAAACCACGTTGTACCTGTGCGACGCGCAATCCATTGTGCGGCCTCCCGCCCATATGCGGGCATACACCGCATTCCTAAAATACGAACTTTCTGTAAACGAATGCAGTTCACCTCTAGTAAACAAGACGATGGGCGGATCAGCTAAGTCAAATAAAGCGGTAGGGTATGCTGCATCGCCTTGCACGATACAGTGAATGTCCGAGTCACGAAGACAGGATTCATGCAGCGGGTTGCAGCGCCACCGCCATGAAAGAAGGTTTCTTACGGTGACATCCTGTACGTTACAGGCTGAGGTCCACTCCGTGGGATTTGCCGTCGAAATCGCAACTGCACTGCCAAACAAGTTTAACATGCGCTTCATGGTCGCAGGCTCCAATCTGGGATCAGCCGCCAAGGCCACCAGATACGCACGTTTTTCCGCATCCTGAGAAGACACCCGCACCGACGGAACCCTCCTATTCTCGATTCCATTCCGACGTGACTGTCGCTCGACGTCACACACGAATCATAGCTCGTGGTGGACGACGGGCTCTATGACGCGAAGAAGAAGTCGAAAACCGATACACGCTTTCACTCACTTCCTCCGTGCAAAACAAAACTTCCCATACCACGTTGCACGTGATATGGGAAGTGACTTGTCACACGTCTATCCATCTCATAGAAGGCTGATACGCGGCAACGGCAGTTATTTTACGAGGCATCGTTCCAACAAGCCGCGCTCTTCGAGCACTTGTGCCAACGTTGCACCGATTTCGGACGGCGTCGGTGCCACACGAATTCCGCACGCTTCCATCGTCTTGATCTTCGATTCCGCCGTGCCGCTACCGCCAGAGACAATGGCGCCAGCGTGTCCCATGCGGCGTCCCGGAGGTGCCGTAGCACCCGCGATAAAGCCCACAACTGGCTTCTTCATGTTGTCGCGAATCCACTGCGCCGCTTCCTCTTCGGCGGTGCCACCGATTTCACCAATCATGACGATTGCCTCTGTATCCGGGTCTTCGTTGAACATTTTCAGAACCTCGATAAACTCCGTGCCTTTCACAGGGTCGCCACCAATGCCGACAGCCGTAGATTGGCCGATGTTGCGAACACTTAATTGATAAGCCGCTTCATACGTCAAGGTACCGCTACGCGACACGACGCCAACTTTACCAGGAGTGAAAATATAACCCGGCATGATCCCAATTTTGCATTCTCCTGGGGTGATGACACCTGGGCAGTTCGGGCCAATCAAGCGTGTATGACGGCCTTCCATGTAGCGCTTGACCTTAATCATGTCGAGCACTGGAATCCCTTCAGTGATGCAGATGACGAGATCCAATTCCGCGTCGACCGCTTCCATAATCGCGTCCGCAGCCCCTGCGGGCGGAACGTAAATCACGGAAGCATTAGCGCCAGTCTCACGAACCGCTTCTGCGACTGTGTCAAAAACGGGCAGACCTTCGATGGTGGTACCGCCTTTTCCAGGAGCCGTGCCCCCCACCATCTTCGTACCGTATTCCAAACACTGCTTCAAGTGAAACGATCCTGTTTTGCCAGTGATGTTCTGTGTAATGACACGTGTATCTTTGTTAACCAGAATACTCATCGCTATGGTCCCTCCTCAAACCAGCGCCACAATGCGTTGCGCCGCATCGGCGAGTGAGTCTGCTGCTACGATGTTCAATCCCGATTCGTTCAAAATCTTCTTGCCGAGTTCCACGTTCGTACCTTCCAAGCGGACGACGAGCGGCTTGTCGAGCTCGATTTCCTTGGCTGCCGCAACGACGCCGTTGGCGATGACATCGCACTTCATGATGCCGCCAAAAATATTGACCAAGATCCCTTTGACGTTTTCATCGGACAGGATGATTTTGAAGGCTTCGCGGATTTGATCCTGATTGGCCCCGCCGCCAACGTCCAAGAAGTTTGCAGGCGATCCGCCGTAGTACTTGATGGTGTCCATGGTCGCCATCGCCAGACCAGCTCCGTTGACCATGCAACCAATGTTGCCGTCGAGCGCGATGTAATTCAAGCCGAACTTGGACGCCTCAATTTCCTTCGGATCTTCTTCGTCAAAGTCGCGCAATTCCTGAATATCAGGGTGGCGATAGAGCGCGTTGTCATCGAAGTTCAGTTTCGCATCCAGAGCCATCACGTCGCCTTCTTTGGTGATGACCAACGGATTGATTTCCGCCACGGAGCAGTCCTTGTCCACGAAGCAATTGTACAGAGCTGTCATGAATGCGACTGCCTTGTTGACGAGCTCCCGTGGAATATGGATGGAATATGCGAGCTTACGCGCTTGGAACGGAAGCAGTCCAACGGCAGGATCAATGGTTTCACGGAAGATCTTCTCCGGCGTCTTTGCCGCCACTTCCTCGATTTCCATACCGCCCTCTTCAGACGCCATCATAACGACGCGCCCACTGGCACGATCCACGACGACACCGATGTAATACTCTTTTTCGATATTAGTCAGTTGTTCAATCAACAGACGTTTCACAACTTTGCCTTGAGGGCCTGTCTGATGCGTGACTAGCGTTTTACCGAGCAAGTCTTTTGCATACTGTTCCACTTCGTCGAGCGACTTGGCCAACTTGACGCCACCGGCCTTGCCGCGGCCACCAGCGTGAATCTGGGCCTTGACGACCCCTTTTCCACCAAGTTCCTTCGCGGCCTCGATGGCTTCTTCGACGGTGAACGCCACTTTCCCGGCCGGCACTGCGACGCCGTACTTGGCGAGTACCGACTTCGCTTGATACTCGTGAATGTTCATGCAGCCGATTCCTCCCACACCATGATCTACATCTTTCGTCATGCGACTGAACGCCTTCGGCGGAAGACGTCGTCGGGATTTATTCAATCCCTTGTCGAAGAGTCCTGTTATAGGATAAATGACAGGCGTAGCATTTACAACTTTCCATGCGAAAAAGCGGCTGGGTTGGACCCCACCCGCTTGAATTGCAAGGAATCGTTTACATGTCGGTTAGGCCAGTTTGACAAGTGCCACGACAAACGACAGTGTCATACACAGCGCATACACCGAAAGCGCACGAAGGGCAAATCTGTCCCGCATGACATGGAGCACAAGTGACAATACACTGCCCACTGTAGCGAAGAACGAGGTAAATATGATGCTCTGCGCCTGCCATGCGAACGGAATGCAACTAAGCAAAGCAGAGACCAGCGCCGCCAACAGGAACGCGCCATTCACCAGAGCCAACAAGTACTCGACCCAAGAACGCGATCCGCGGAAACTCTGCAAACGCTTCTTCGTCCGCCAAGCACGCATGCTGACTACGCGCCCCTTGCCCCTGCTGTGACTGTCTCGTTTGTCACTTCGCAACTTTCCGTCTTGACTTTGCACCGGCGCTCGCCCCCATCACATTGGCTCAGTTTCATCGTAGCGTGTCATACGTCGTTGTGCAATTACCGCTTATACTGAAGATTCTGGTCGAAAGAAAAAGTTCCTGCTATATCTATAACGTATTCGTATCCTCGTAAAATTTGGCACGAACAATGTACACTTTGTTGCAGTGGAGAAGAAACATAATTGCCACCAGTTTTGGAACATTGATGGACGGCCTAACAGGCATTGTGGTGACGGTCGAGGGGGACGTAGCCATGGGCTGCCGCAATTGCGGGGCTCCCTGACTCCGCCGTCAACGAATCCAAACTCCGAATTTGGTCCGCCATTTGCAACAGTGGATTTCCGTTCCCAAATCAACGGATCACCGTAAATTTATCTCCGGCAAGTATGCGCAAACGCGGCGCCGGCCTGGATTTGGCGATTGCAGTTGTGATATTGCGTGCGGACCGAGTCCCACCGCTGGTTCTCTGTGGCGAATTAAGTTTGTCTGGCGGCATCGCACTCCTAACTGGAATTGTCAGCCTTACTTTAGCACTCCGAGCACAACGAGACACTTCCGCAATCGTCTCCGATAATCAGCGACACCAATGTGTTCAAATTCCCAATTTCTCATATGGCTCTCGGTTCGTTCCCTGTCCGACGTCGTGCAGGTCCTCTCCACAGCGAACACCCCAGAGCGGTTCACGGAGCTCCTCCTTGCACCAACAGACAAACACAAGTGTCGACGTGGATTTATCCGATGAGTGGAGCTCGCGGACTACTCGACGTGAGACCGCCTGTCCGTATGCCACACCACAGTCTCACGCCCGCGGGCATGATTGGTTGTGGCTCGAATCTAGACCCCTAGCGAAGTCACACTTGCGCACCGCGGAATTTTGGTGCTCGACGAACTTCTCGAATTTCAGCGGGCCACATTTGACACCCTCCGAGAACCTCTTGTGACCCAAGAAGTGCGACTGACGCGCGTCGGACAATCCCTGTGCTACCCGCCGCTTTTCGATTGATTGGAACGTTAAATCCCTGCCCGTGCGGAAATTACGGATCTGGTGAGTGTCGTTTTCTCCCCACATCCGTGCAGAAATACTGGTCACGCCTATCAGGGGCCCTGTTAGATAGGATGGAATTGTTCTTGCACGTTGAGCCGCCGAGCCGGAGACGAAAATCTCGAACACCCTGAGGCGAATCGTGGCGGTTGGCCGAGAGGAACTCGATACGAGGATGAAGTCGCTGAACAAGAGGAACTCTCCGACCTCCGACTTTACGCCGAAGGCTTTGGACACTTAGCGAAAAATCTCCGAAACCGGTGACCTTTCGATGAGAGGTTCACTTGCGCTGGTAAAGCTCGCGCGAAGCATCAGCGTCGTGGACAAGCAAATGAGCGTCGATGCAGAGCACGGATACGAGGCCTGGGCGTACCGGCCGAAGTCTTTGGTATAAGTGGCTGTTACGCACTGCTTACACGGCTTCCACTGCGCGCCGGACACGTTAGACATGCTTCACCGTACCCTCGCACACATACAGGTCGATCACGTCAAACCGCACGGCCAATGCCCGGCGCAGGGGTGGTGAAGCGTCAGCCAAAATTCCGCCACTGTGCGTCCATGCGCCGATGAACCGACTCCAGTGGGGCGCCATACGCTTGGTTGATCCGCGCCTTGACTGCGGCCACAACCAGTCCCCATCGACCTCCACAATCTCTAATTCGCCCCACTTGCAACGCCCGTTGGTCGCGTAGATAGAGCACCCCAGGGAGCGTTACAGGTACTGAGAGGCAAACGCTTCACGAATTTTCCAAGCTCCGACGGACCATTGATCCATACGCCAACCAATGGCCGAAAGCACCTCTTGGCCAGATCTGAAACGGATGTCGTGCGCTCCAACTGTTGCGGACTTTCGATACTTTAACACGGTTGATGAAGTCGTCCATTAGATGTCCAACCTCGCTTGCAGATACCGCTGTACCGGAGCAAACGACCGGCGATGGTACTCAGTGGGCCCGTGTTTATCCAACGCCTTCAGGTGAACCGGCGTTCCGTAGCCCGCGTTCTGCGCAAATCCGTACTGCGGGTAAGTGTCACCGAGTTCCGCCATGAGCCTGTCTCGATGCACCTTTGCGACAATCGACGCAGCTGCGATACTGAGACACTTGGCATCCCCGTCCACCACGGGAATGCTGGGAATGACAGGTCCCTCATACAGAGGAGAATATGTACCGTCAACCAATGCAAGAGACGCGTTCGTGTCGAGTGCGGATAAAGCGCGGGCCATTGCCATTCGGGAGGCATGAAGGATGTTGTACCGATCAATTTCTTCGACAGATGCCATTCCGACGCCAACCGCCAATGCATGGCAGACAATGTGCTCGTATAATCGCTCCCGCTTCACCCGAGTCAACGTCTTGGAATCATTCACTTCGGCGAACAATGCTGGATCTGTGCCGAGTATCACGGCCGCAGCCACAACGGGACCCGCTAACGCCCCTCGACCGGCTTCATCCACACCAGCCCATGTCGGCGCGGTTCCCGCCAGTGAACGCTCAAACTTAAACATCTCCAACGCGCGCTCCGATGAACGCGCCAAATCGGATTGCACACGATACCTGGACAATAAAAAACCCCCAGTCTACTGCTTACTCACAGTCTACTGAGGATTCCCGAATTTGACCAGAGCGTCCGGTACGACATCAACCACCATCGGATGATTTCAGAAGGTGCTCTTCCCCTGGCCATTCCAACGTAACGCGACCAAGCTTTCCCGTCTGCAGCTCCCGCAAGACGAGTTCTGCCGCACGCTCTGTGTCAGCGACACCGCCACCGCGCACCATACCCCGCTTCTTCCCTATCGCCTCAAGGAGAGGTTCAACCTCTCCCCAGACCGAAGCGACATCGGACCACGGTGTTGGCGGCAATACCGGCACGTCGTACCTGTCGTGCAACAGCGTAGGATAATGCGTCGAACACCACACACTGAAGTACGCAAATAGCGATTCCTTGTCCAGAATGTCCGATTTGATGGCGCCGGTGATGGCCAAAATGTGAGCCACGTGCGGATTGTCAAGTTTCGGCCACAGTACCCCCGGCGTATCGAGCAACTCCACTTGACCTAGGCGAATCCACTGCTGCATTTTGGTGATTCCGGGCCGATCCCCAATCTTCGTTGCCGCTCGGCCGGCAAGGCGATTGATAAGAGATGACTTGCCGACGTTCGGGATGCCGACCACCATGACTTTCAACGGCCGTGGACGAATGCCTCGTTTTTGGTCCTTTTCCCGTTTCTCTGCCGCGACGCGGTCCAGTGCAGGTAGAACGTTACGGACTCCAGAGCCAGTGCGAGCGTCGACCAACACGACTTCATGTCCTGCTTCGCGAAATCGAGCTTCCCATGCCGACGTCTGCGCAGGATCCGCCAGATCCACGCGAGTCAATACGACCATCTTCGGCTTCTTGTGAATGATATCGCGTAACATCGGATTTGAACTGGCGTTCGGGATGCGCGCGTCTAACACTTCCACCACGGCATCCACCCGGCCTAAAGCTTCTGTCATTTCGCGGCGTGCCTTCGCCATGTGACCGGGAAACCAATGTATAGGTTGCACCAATTGACTCTCCTCATAGTATTCCGGTTCATACAACAGCGGGAGACTCTCTGAGTCTCCCGCTCGCGCGATTATCGAATTTCCTTGATCCGAGCTGCTTTGCCGGACAACCCGCGCAGGTAGTACAGCTTCGCGCGGCGCACCTTACCACGACGCATCACTTCGATTTTTTCAACCTTCGGTGAATGCACCGGGAACGTACGTTCAACACCGACGCCGTAAGAAATCTTTCTTACGGTGTACGTTTCGCTGATGCCGCTTCCGCGACGGCGGATGACGACGCCTTCGAACACCTGAATACGTTCACGCTGACCTTCGCGAACCTTTACGTGCACGCGAACGGTATCGCCAGGGCGGAACTCAGGAATGTCGGAACGCAGTTGTTCCTCCGTCACTGCTCTAAGCAAATCCATTGAAACGGCCTCCTTCCCACAGGTGTTCATGCCTTCTTGCGTGCAGAGGACCACCGTAATCACACCGGGATATTGTATCACACACGATCCTTGCCTCGCAATGCAGGTTTTCGCCCGTGCTGTAATGACGGCGTCAATATGTAGACAAAACAAAACCCCCATTGGGGGGTTAAGAAGTTGAACCATCCGACACGTCCGTTGCGTCTTTTAATTCATGCCCATTCGCAAGATCCTTTTTTGCCGAAGTAAGTGTGCGATTCAACGACTGTACAATTTCCATGTCGCGCATCAAATCCGGCAGTTCCGGCTGTTTCTTCATGACATCATCCCCCTCGATTCGAAGTGCAATCGCGGGTTCCAATTGGATGTCCATACAGTGCGACACACAGACGCCAATCACACTGTAACACTGGTTTTCCTACACGCTTACGGAGTTAGCTGACGGGTTCGGAAGTAGGATCCCTACGCCAACCGGCGATTCACCCCAAAAGATTGGTTCCTCCGCTTCCATTGGAACTCAGCGATAGTTTACGTAACTCTAATATACTACATACACCAGTGAATGACAATTGGTGCCGGAACTAATTGCCCGCATTCTCCAGTTGCTCGACCAAGTCCTTGGGCAAGGAGACCTGTGCGATGGGTTGATTCATGTCAAAGAAGACGGTGTCCACATCCGCCTCCATAGACCCGATGCGTGGCAGTCCACCAACGGACACGGTGGATACCTGAATCAAGTAGTGATCCGTTTGTCCCACGTAAAACGTGTACTGGACGTCTCCAGTGGTTCCTTCCATCGCGTCGGGAATCCAGTTCGGCTTCACGTTGGCGATGTCGGCAGGAAGTATAGCTCGGTATACGTCGCAATACTCGTCGTTCACGTACTCCTGTTTTAATTGCACCAGTTTGACACCGCGTTTCGCGGCCGCCTCGATAATGGCTACATAAGAGGCGTAAGGATTGATGTCGGACAATGCCTGTGTTTGGTTCCAACGTCCGTTGTCATAGTAGTACGCGGACTGTCCCTGCTGGTAAAACTCCGTGTAATCGTTGCCCGCCACAAATCCAAGGCTCGCTCTATCCGGAGGATTGACGCTGCCGTACACGGAATAACTGCTGTGAAGCGATCCCTGTATCAGCGTACCCGTGGTCTTCACCATGTACGTCTTGGCAGTCGCTCCGAGGCGCGCGCTGTCCAATATGGTTTCCCATGTGCTTGTGGGTACCGGTACACCCTTTTCATCACTGGGTTGGTTGGTCTGCGGTTGAACCGCCGGAGAACACCCCGGCAGGACAAACGCGGCAGCTGCAATCCATATCGCCACTGCGATGCTGTGCTTACGCATGTCGCGCCCTCCTTCCCGCTTTCAGTCGAAGCCACCAGCCAGAGATGATGGTGATACCAAGCAGAACCGATGCTGCCGGAACGACAGGCCATCGATGGCGCTTCAGCACGAACAATTCACCGGTGCCATAATTGCTGGCCACAATGTACTGGGGCCCGCCCGGGGTAAATTGAACAGCGTTCACGTTCACCAAGTTGGTTTTGAATACCCTCCAATTGCGCACGAGCTGTCCGTCGCGGTAGGTGTAGGAGGTGAAGTAACGGACCGGAGAATTACGGATGTAGCTTGGATCGTCCGTAATGATTTCTGGCACAGCGTCTCCTGGGAAACGCACGGACGTCTCAAAACGGAGCGAATCGTTCGTCGCCTGATACAGTTGGCGCCATTTTCCTGACGCTTCCGCCTGCAGAATGATGGCCGGAGACGAGTTCACAAAGATGACGTCGCGCCCCGAATTGTCGATGGGCCCCGTCACAACGTCGCTCGGAAGTGGATGCAACGGATCTCCGTGGTAATCCGTGACTACCCTGCGGGTGTCCAAAGATACTACTTCCAAATCGTTGACTCCCTGCAGCAAGACCTCGTGCGCACCCGGTGCAGTAAATGACCCGGTCGCAATTACAGAATACGCATGCACAGGGATAGACACAGATTGCCCATTGTACATCCCAATCAGCCTACCCTGTTCAATGTGCAACGCATTATTCGAAGCCGGCACTTTTAACTGAGTCAACAGCGTTTGCCAATCCTGTGTTTCCTGCCGTTCAGTGCTCTCCCCAACCGCGGTCAGCAACGATGGCAGGTACCCCGAGTTGTTGACGAGATCCATGAGAACGGTTGGCGACTGCGCTGGGGCCATGTACTGGACCACTTTGCCATTGTCCACAATCCAATACCCCCGGATAAACGGGAAGAAGGAATTTGTAAATGCCATCGGATCCACAGCCGACAGCGAGTCTGTAGGCAAAGATTCCAAGTGAAAGTGTCCGCCAGACTGTACAAGCTCTACAAACGCGTATCGGTGCTGCGCGTTTCGCAACATATTCTCCAGCGAATCAGGCGTATCTCCCGCCATTTGCGCATCATTCTGGATCTGCTTGTCCGTCTCTTGAATGTTTTCCAGCGTCACCACGGATGTGCCACGTGCAGTGTGAATGACCTGCAGCGGCAACGCCGGGATGTCCGAAGTCTGCATCGGCAGCTGGGCGCGATAAGCAACTTGAAAGTGAGTCAGGAACGCCCAATCGTCGAGTGGAAGCAACCAGTTGAGGATCAGCAAAACCAGCGCAGATCCCAAGAAGTAACGATACTTGAAGCGGGTGAACGCCCAGCCAATAACCGTCAACCCGAGTATCGTCACGAGACTCCAGGCGACCTTCGGCAACCATGATTTTGTGGCAATCTCGCCGAGACCGTCGCCCACCAACAGGCTGAAAATCGTAAATCCTATCCAAACACGCCGATACTTGGTTGGCACAGAAGTGACCCACAATACGGCGAGCACCACGATAGCGGCAACGCCGAGTAGAGCAAAGTCTTCCGCGAGGGGGCGGATGATCCAAACATTGCAGGCATTCACAAACACAGCCCACGCGAGAAAGAGCAACCACGTCCATATTTGTTTCTTCGTCATACCTGACCTCCGTCATACGTGGTGGCGTTTGCATCCACCGACGCGTTGTTCGATTTCCTGCCAACTCCCCAGATCAGGAACAGCGTCGCGTAGGTGAAGTACGCAAGGGCGTTGGGGGCGAACTCGAACACATTTTCCATGGAATTGTGAATCAGCATCGCAATGAGTCCAGTGGTTCCGCCAATGAACACATAGCGAACCTTGCCGGACGTGCTGCGAATGACCTTTGTGAACAACTCCCGAATCAGAGCCAGGTGCATCGTAAGGAACAGCGTCAATCCCACCAAGCCCATCTCGGCCAAGATCTTCGCATAGTAATTGTCCGAGTAAATGGCGCCGTACGCCTGGGAGGCAACGGCCCCGCCAAACTGTCCGGTCCCGATGCCGAACAGGGGATTGGTACCCATCTTGTCAAACGCCGTCACCCAGCGGAAAATGCGACCGCTCTGCGACGATTTCAACCAGTACACGGGCGACAGCAAGTCACTGATCCGGTGATGAATCGGAGGCAAGAAGTAGAGGACCGCCACAAAGACCACCAACGCAATCAGCAGTCTTCTTTCAAAGAGAACAGCCATGATAAACACGGCGAACCCCAATGCCACCCACGCTGCTCGAGTAAACGTCAGCAGCATGGTGAGGCCACACAGCGGAACACCGACGGCATAGATGACCTTTCGCCACTTGTCCGTCTCATACAAGGCTAACCCGGCCAGTAAGGGGGTCATCAGCGCCATATAGGAACCGAGTTCGTTAGGGCTCTGCAGAACACTGTACACGCGGGATCGGACGGTTTCACCCACGTCCGTCCATCCGCGCGGAACGGGCGCTTTTGTCACATACTGATAAATTCCGTGAATGGCAATCAGAATGGCCAAAATGGCGCCGGCATGCAGTAATTTCGGTACATCCTCGCGGTCCACGAGGAACGGAATGAGAAACGCAAACAACATGTAATAGACGTCCATTTTGAACCCTGCCACGGAAACTCCGGGACTCGCCATCCCGGCAAACATCACACCGAGCCCAAGGAGGATGAACCACCCCGCAAACTTATTCCACTGGAACCATTGCGGTCTGTACCCACGTATGTATCGGCTGCAGGCGAGAATCACCATCATCAACAACAGGACCTTGTCCCACACCACGCCAAGCAGATGCAGAGGTCCTGGTCCGTGGCGCAATGCGTAGTCCACAAGTGGAAAAGCCACGATTGCGTACATACTCCATCGAGCCAGCCTTGAATTCTGTAGACCAATAGGGCCTACGCTTGCGCTTGTTTCACCGACTGCCATTGTCTGTCCGTCCAAGAAGCTTCACTCCAGTCCCAAAACTGCCACACATTATACCACAGAGATGTTAGGTACTACTGCAAATGTAGAAAACAAGACAGCAGGCACGCGATGTCCGCGTGCCTGCCTCTCTTTCAATAAAAGTGGTTACAGCGTCTTTTTGAGACGGAAGACCGGGACGATTTCACCGACGACGGTCCCTTTGTGGTTCGTAAGACTGGGTTTATGAAAGGAAACGAGACGTTCCAGGACTTGTGGGCTTACCAACTGCGCCTGACGCATGGCCTCCACCACGGTGGGGTACGCGGCCCGCGGGTTGCCATCGTCCACTTTCACCGCAAG
Source organism: uncultured Alicyclobacillaceae bacterium (assembly GCA_963788285.1). Taxonomy (GTDB): domain Bacteria; phylum Bacillota; class Bacilli; order Alicyclobacillales; family Alicyclobacillaceae; genus Alicyclobacillus_A. The sequence goes on along the minus strand of CAWBGB010000005.1, from coordinate 9,872 downwards.
CCCGATGCCAATACCCGGAATGCCCGCGCAGTATATGCCCTCCGCGCCCACCTTACCAAGGACAGCGCCGTTCCCAGCCTGCATCAACGATGTGCAAAAACGGTCGGTTCCAGCGACCAAATGCGGATGCGTCATCATGGCGTGGGCAATGCGCCGCACTGCCGTCTGCCTGGGCTCAGGTAGATGGGACGGATCAGCCAACTTCGCAAACGCATGTGCCATCCTTGCCACTGGCAAGCCGAAGACGGGAACGCCGCATCCATCAATGCCGATGACGATGTCTTCCGGGGCCACTTCGCACATCTCGCTCACGGCCTGCAAGATTTGTTGTTGCACTGGGTGCGAAGGGTTGAGATAGTCGTCCAAATCGGCGTCCATGTACTTGGCCATGGCCAACATCGCCGCGTGCTTTCCGGAGCAGTTATTGTGCACCGGCGTAGGAGACTGTCCACTCCGCAGAAGTTCCTCATGCGCAGCTGCACTGTACGGCGCGTGGGCACCACACTGAAGTTGGCCCGGGGATAAGCCAATCCGCCCGAGAAACGCCAGTACCCGGTCGACGTGAGCCACTTCTCCACTGTGTGACGCACATGCCAATGCAATCTCTTCATCTGACATTTGAAAGGCATCCGCAGCGCCGCTCTCGACGAGCGGTATCGCTTGCCACGGCTTGGCCGATGATCGGGCAAACGTAACCCGAAACGGGTCTCCGACGTACCAGAGAATCTTCCCTTGCACATCGACAACCGCCACATCCCCGAAATGTCGACTCTCGACAATGCCACCCCGGCGCACTTCGACCAGCAAATCGCTCATCGTAATCCCTTCATTCTTTCAAGTTTTCTTTGCTTGCGCATCTGATAACGTGCTGGCGCGGTTTCATAGTGCCACTTTTCCTCCTCAGATTCCGGAATCACCGGTGGCACTTGAGTCGGTCGCCCGTCGGATCCTAAAGCGACAAAGGTCAGGTACGACGTAGCCGTCACATTCACTTCACCTGTCAGAAGGTTTTCGGACTCCACCTTAACGTACACTTCCATGGACGTATTGTGGGTCCAGGTCACAAATGCTTCCAAGCAAATGGCTTCGCCAATTTTCACTGGTTTTAGAAAATCCAGGCTGTCGCTGGACGCGGTAACCACAGGTTTGCGCGCGTGCCTCATTGAAGCGATGCTGGCGATTTTGTCGATATAGGCCATGACGTTACCGCCGAACACGGTTCCATGATTATTGGTATCTGGCGGCAGCACCAAATCCGTCATGACGGTTCGGGATAAACGCGCAGGTTTTCCTTCCATCTCACAGAACTCCCTTCCACAAACCACCCAGTGCATTGAACTCGCAACGCTTCAACAAGATGGATGGTCTCGCATACATAAACGTACACGGGATAGGATAACATACATGACTCTTCAATACCTTAAAGGGGAAGGTCGTCTCCTGCAGGTACACGTCATGTACTGAGCCGGAAGGAAAGTCCGTGACCGCGCTCGCCCGTTCACCAGGCGACTTTACGTATCGGTAAACTCAGTCGTCCCCCTTCGGCCTTGCCGGTGGGACCTTAATGTGCTGTGGCAACCGCTGCCAATGATTCAGTTTTGGAGATGGGTTGAACGCCCACTCTCGACGACCTGTGTCCTTGTACATACCGAAGTGTAAGTGTGGCGGGAACTTGCCGCTCGTGCCTGGCGGGCCGTATCCCGTGCTGCCAACATAACCGATGACTTGACCAGGTTCCACAACGTCCCCCTGATGCAGTGGCTTCACGAAACTGGACAGGTGGCCGTAGTAGTAATACACGTTGTTCACGTCACGGATACCAATCCGCCACCCGCCGAACCGATTCCAACCCATCAGTTCCACGTAACCGTGCGTACAGGCCAATACCGGTGTCCCGCTTGCGGCAAAAATGTCCACGCCCTCGTGAACGCGGCGCCCTCCATAACTGCGGCCTGCACCGAAGGTATGCTTCACGGTGTAGTTGTACCGCTTGGCAACGGGAAAGCAATACCCTTTTGGATTCAAGTCGTATTTCTCAAATATTTTTTGAAATGCAAATATCCTGTCCATCGCCACGGGGTCTTGAAACAAATTCCAGATGGCGGTTTCCACGTCTTCCTCACCCGACAGTTCATCGAGCCATCGTGCCAGCACCGGTATCCGGTCGTGTTGATCCCAGGGTAATGCCATTCCATCATGATTGGCATCTATCCCCAGTCCGTGAAACAATTGAATGGTGCGTGGATTGGTATCTTTGGGGTTGGGGTTGTCTAGACCTGCCCAAGCCGCGTCTTCAAAGCCGAAACCGTACTGCGAGTGCTCCGACTTCTCCTGTTTGGACTTGGTCAAGTCTGCGTAACGGTCAACTGCTGCCAAGAGGGTCCACGGCAGGTCATATTCGTTCGCCGCCTGTTCATACAGCGGACGCAGATCCGTTTGTTTTTCTGCCGCGTTCGATGGTTTGCTCGTCAAAAGTGCAAATCCGCAAAACAAAGACCCTATCAACAGGGCAACATTCCAGCGACGTTTTGTCACGTGCATCCACCTCGGACAGATTTTCAACCAAGTTTCATGGTTTACCCTGTCCTTCAGTGGTGAGTCCTATTCGGCTCCGCCGCCGGGCTGGGTATATCGTACCCAGAGCGCTACGCACAGGCCGAGTGCAACAACAGGTTTACGGCCACTCGTGACGCCAGTTTTCCCAAGTCCACCGTCGGGGTCGCGCACACGAAATCAAACGCCTTGACCGTACCTGGTAGTGTCCGGGTCCGTAGGAAATTCCCCGTTCCCAGCCCTTGCATGTAGATTTGTGCCCTGTGGTGCGCGATTCGCCCATTTCGACATGTCCATGTCACCTCCAGACGGTGCGTCACAATTCAAGTTGAATGTACCCGCTTTCCAAGTGTTTTCGCTGATACGTCAACAGAGAAAGAGGCAGTGCCCCAGGGCCTGCCTCCTCTACTGTATGAGGTTCCTCAGTCAGTGGTTGCGGGCAAAGCGCTGGCGGCTTTGCTGCCAAACAGGTGCCGATCCGCACTCAATCCAAAGGTCCACTGGGTACAAATCCCGGTCAACTTCGGTCGCTACCCTCCTTGCCTCCGAATAGGTGGTAAACGGTCCTTCTTGATAGGCGCGAACGTCGTCAGCCAAGTAATAGTAGGTCCAAAAGATGTTCGCCCGCAACGCATCACCGAAGCGCCCGGCCAGTTTTGGGTGTACACCCGAGCCACAAGCACCTCACCCTACTGCTATGTATTTTTCGCCCGTCTCATTCAAACAAACGACACAATCTTTACAATTCCCCGTCCTTCATTGGACATACTGCTCGGCAAAATCAGCGGTATACGCAAGTTGTATAGACTGTGTCACTCAAAGGCTTCGCTGTCCAACGGATTGAGATAAAATAGAGTAGCAATCTGAAAGATACACACGACACGGGTCCAGTCGAACCGGACAGACCATACCAAATGAAGAACATTCAAAGCACGAGCGCCCAGGACGAAAGGCCCACGTAGGAAGGAGATCTACAAGGTTGGTTACCGAAATTGAAATTGTCGTTCGAAGCACGGAAATTGACGTCAATGGACACGTCAACAACGCGAAATACCTCGAGTATTTGGAGTGGGGACGCGAGGACTGGTACGAGCAATGCGGACTGGATTACGAGACATTGAAGAACCTGGGCATTGTGACGGTTGTCGCTCATGTCAGCGCCAACTATCGGCGCGAGGCCGTGCAAAACGACCGCCTGCGCATTCAGACGCGCCTTCAGGAAGTCGGAAACACCAGTTTTCGCATGCAGCAGTTCATTTACAACCAACGGGACGAACTGGTGCTCGACGCGGAGTTTGTGGTCGTGACGGTGAATCCGGACACGCACCAGAAGGTGCGCGTCCCGGACGAGATTCGTGCGAAAGTGTTCAAACCGTAACGATGCAAGTTTGCTCCGTCATCCGAAGTGGTGAATGTTCTCAATATCCGCGGCGCTGTAACCGAGATGTTCCAGCGTCTTCACAAATTGTGGGGGAAGTGGCGCGTGGTACACCGTTCCATTTGGAAACATCAACCAGGTCGCATGCAACCATTGGTGGTGTTCACCACTGCGTGCACCTCCACCGTACTTGACGTCATTCCAGAGCGGGTGCCCGATGTGTGAAAAGTGCGCGCGGATTTGGTGAGTCCGGCCACTGACCAGTTCCACTTTGACCACACTCGTGTTGTGCGCATATGCCTTTCTCTCGTACAGTGTCACCGCTGACTTTCCGTCTTCCGCTACGAACGTGCGGTTGTTACCAGTGTCACGCGACAAGCTGGTGTCAATGCGACCGCTTTCGGGCACCATGCCCTTAACCACGGCCACGTACCACTTGCGGATTCGATGGTCTTTCAGTTGCTCTGCGAGTTCACGCGTTGCCTCGTGCGTCTTGCCGAACACCACGAGCCCACTCGTGTTTCTATCTAATCGATTGACTGGCGCTGGCGTGAACACGCGGCTGTGCAACTCACCTTTATCGTACAAGTAGGCCAGCACCCGATTCGTTAGGGTATCTTTGTGTTCGCCGCGGGCGCCATGCGTGAGCAACCCAAGTGGTTTGTTCACAATTAACATACGTTCATCTTCATACACCACGTCAATGTCACGGGTCACGCCGTGGAATTTTTTTGGTGCCTTGCTGACCTGGGCAAAGTCAGCTTCTGCCATGTATAGGCGGACCACATCGCCAACAGCAAGGACATCCTCTGCTTTTGCGCGCTTGCCGTTGCGCTTCACCCGACCGGTGCGGATCATTTTGTGGATCCCGGACAGCGGGACCCCCGGCAGTAACTGGCGAACGAAACGTTGTACTTTTTTGCCTGCCTCTGCAGGTCCTA
>CAWBGB010000004.1:142500-288230 GCA_963788285.1 uncultured Alicyclobacillaceae bacterium | reverse complement strand
CACCTTTGCGGGATTGGTTCCGAATCGAGTGATTGGAACAGTGTTCGAGAATTCTTCGGCAACGCTATCCTGTTCTACATTTGAACCCTTTGGTCTTTCGGCGGTCGAAAGCTTGCTACTATGGGTGTCCAGTATTTGCACATCCAACCGGCGGTCTTCTCGACATCGTCGCGAATGAACAAAATGGGATTCATATACCCGATAGGGATCCACGAACATGGGCCCTTGATATCCGGAAGGTAGTTGAAGGGGGTACCCTAGAAACGCCACGGGCCAATACTGCAAGAAGAAAAACAGGCATCAGTTAACATGGCCACACCGAGCACTGGCTTATGAAAGGGTGTATATGAAAGTTTTGCAGATGAGTAGGTCGATGTCATGAGCCGAACGCGTGTCCTGGTTGTCAATCACACCGCCCGACTCGGCGGCGCGGAACGCATTTGCTCACATTTCTGTCCCAGTTGAGTGTGACTTCGCTTGAGGCCAAGCTAGTCGCACCTGCGGGACCATTGCTTGAAGAGGCGAGGCGGCTAGGAATTGAGTGTTTTCCTCTAATGTCCGAAGAGCTGCGAAGTACCCGAAAAGCTCTCGCTCCAACTGACGTTTTGAAAACTGTTCAGTTGTACCGGATCTCATAAGAGTGACTAAGGCGTATGCTCCTGACACGTTCTCTATTGTCGAACTCCGTAAAGGCGCACGTTCTCGCCGACCTTGTCTCGCGAGACTAGCGATACCTCTTGGTCGTTCGGCTGCATGACCAATTGAGCACGTTTTCGGCGCTGGCTCGAAAAACTAATGATGGCGCCACTCCGCCATGCAAGTCTCGTCAGCTGCGTATCCGAGAGCGTGGCTGACGACGCGCGAAACCTAGTAGGTACACAGTGTAAGGTCAAAGTTTGTTACAACGGAGTGCCCCTGGATACCGAGCCGTGTGAGTCGCACTCTTACCGAAGCCACGGATCGTAGCAGCCGGGTGGATGCTGCCCTGGAAGGGGTTTGATGTTTTCATCCGAGCTATGGAAATGGTGGCGGAGAGCACGGACGAATGGCAATTCGTCATCGCTGGTGACGTCGCGAGTGACGTGGTCGAAAGCCTTTCATACAAAGAACAACTTAGACAAGCCGTCGAACGGTCAAAGTCGAGGCATCGGTTTGTCTTTACAGCGTGCCTATGAGAAGTAGCGGGATGCGGAATGTTGTGCCGAGCACACCGTATTCGTGTTGCCTTCACAGAGACCAGATCCGCTACCCTGCAGCCCGTAGTATCAGAAGCAGGGGCACTTGGGCTGCCGGTAGTGGCAACCAACCTTGGGGGGGCACGAAGATGATCTCCAGCGGAAAGACCGGTATCTTGGCTTGTACAAACTCCAAGTCCCATAGCTGAGGAGGTTCTATCCCTAATTAGGGACCACCGCACGCGAACAAGTTACGGTGAAGCACTTAAGTCAAATGTGAGAAATCGGTTTTCGGTCAAAGCTTACGTTGAGCAGCTCATTTGGGATATAGTCTCTGCCTCAGTGATTACCCGTTGAAACATTATTTTGATGTCGCAACCTCAAGTATCGTGTCTGTATTCGATTGCTTCGTTGAGGCGCTAAAATCTTGTTAACTTTCTTGGAAGGAGGTGGCACAGAGTGTCAGATAAAAAATTATTTAATATCTTAAATGAACGTACAACGTTCTTCAAACTTCGTTCTAAATACACTTGAAACCATGGTCAGTGCCGGTAGTAATATTGTGATGAATACTTTAACTGGAATTGTAATTAACCGCGGACTAGGACCAGAAGGGAAGGGGATTTACGCTGGAGTAGTGACGTGGTCAACAACTTTGGTGTGGATATTTAATACGAGTTTTTATCAGGTAACGGTATATTATTTTAGGAAAATGCCTGATAAGATGAGTACGGTATTTGCAACGCTCATATCCATGTCTTTTGTACTTGGGCTCATCGCAGCGTTGGCTGCGGAATTCCTGATTTGCCCTATTCTAGCCCAGCGTTATCATTTTCATAACCTTATTGTGGTCCGGTGTCTGTTCGCCATCATCCCATTAAGCACAATCGTTCAGGTGGTCAACGGAGGACTGAATGGTCTGTTGAAATTCCGTTTTACCAACACAGTACAAATATTGCAACCTTTAACCTTATTGAATCATTTGGACTGTACTAACTTATCGAACAGTATGACTGCGACGACATGCATCGCGGGAACGACAGCTGTCGCTGCCGTTTATGGAATAATTGCAGTCATATATGCAGGTGTTTGGGGTTTCTTTTCTAGCAAACCCGATATTCGTCTTATATGGCCAGCGCTATCATATGGGCTTAAAGGCTCACGGGGCAACGACTGCCGAATCGTGTCTGGCAATTTTACTCCTGTGCTCCTTTCTATAATGCTCTACCACCAGTTTTTCTTGGGTACTATTCGGCGGCTTAGAGTGCTTCTGGCGCCTTAAGTACATTCTCTACGGCTATAACCCTAACTGGATTCCCGGTGTTATCATCATTGACTAAAGTGGAAGCCCACATTACCGCAATGAAGATGTGGAGGCGTAAATCTGTTAGTCACAGCGCCCGTTCGTGCCATAATGGCAGTTTCTTTTCCATGGGTTATACCACTTGTTTATGCGCAAGGACTTTTCCGGAGCGGTAACCTGCTCCATGATAATGCTGTTGTCAGTTGTCTTGGCTGGACAGGCTGGCATTCTTCGAAACGCTTTGAATGGACGTGGATATACCTTCGTGAGCCAGTACTACTGTGAAGCAGGTGCACTCATTGTGTCGCTGAGCGGGATGACCATCCTCCCACGTATCTTTGGAGTTGAAGGAGCTGCCATCGCGACGGTGCTAGGAGCCATTGCGCGGTTTTTAATATTGCTGTTCAATTATCGCAAGCATGTTGGCCCTGTGGGAGTTCGAGAGATGTTGCCGACCTTCACGGACATCCTATGGTGTCTACGGATATTTTACTCCATATTCAGACGTGTACACTGACGTCACATAAACTCGTAACAGGGTCTGGTCAGCTAATAGCATTACTTTCGGTTCTTGATAACGACTAGTTCTTGGCAGAAATGTGATTGTCATACGTGCCTCATGTCGATGGATATTCGATTTAGACCGTACAGTTGCCCAAACCATACTTGATGTTTCAAATGAAACGGGATGGATGTGAGGTTTTACGATGAATCATAACGTTCATATATGTACTTGGATTCTATCTTGATAAGCCTGGTGAGGAGAGCTTTTATCACCAAGTGGGAGGCATGTCATCGTCAGACAGCTTTCACGAAGTATATTGGAGATGCGTTGCTACCTTTCTTTGCCACTAGCGTCAGGAACAACCCGGATGCGAGTCATCTGTTGTTTACCAACACCAGGGTGTTGCCAGTCGTTGACGGGGTGGACTTCGGCTCCTTTCTTGCCAACCTAGATGTTAAGGTAATAAATCTCGATCTCACTTATCAGCCTCCAAGTGGCTTTTATGGAGCGTGGAGGAATCAGTTTTATATATTCGACATATTAAAATACCTAAACGAGGTTGTAAGTGATTCAGATTCATGCATCGTGTTGGATTCAGACTGTGTTTGGGTGGGACCTGTGACACAAATGGCTAACGCAATTCAGCAGCACGGGGCTCTCACCTTGGATATTAAATATCCATCAGAACAATGTATTAACGGTTTGAATCGAAAGCAAATGAAAACCATATTTGAAGAAATGGGGGCACGCTCCATTAGCGATATTCCTCGTTACTTCGGAGGCGAGTTCTTTGGAGCGACAGGAGCTCAAATTCGGGTAATCTGTAATGAAGTTGACTCTGTGTGGGAGATAACCATGGACCGCTTTAGAAATAATTTACCAAAATTTAACGAAGAGGCACATATGTTGTCCTACATATATGACCATCTTGGCTATGCTCCAGGCACAGCTAATCCATACATTAAGAGAATATGGACCGGATTACACAAAAACAACAACGTGTCGCGCCGAGGATGTTGAATTGACTGTTTGGCACTTACCGGGTGAGAAAAAGTACGGTCTTAGGCGGTTATTTAATCACGTTATAAATCAGGACTCAGATTTTTGGCACGTGCCGGCGAATGCGAGTTATCTTGGTAGATACTTCGGAATACCAAGACGATCGCTTTTAGGTTTATATATGGCGATTATTGATAGGGTTAGAACCAAGTTGAGAGTTGCGTGATATTAAATAACTATAGAAGATGTTCACGCCAAGAAAATAATGTGGAATTGTAATCAGAGGCAATTCGTAACACCCTCGCTCTATATGCCTCAGTGTGACTTATCATCGCTGAAAATAACAAGCCGTCAAGTTTGAAAGGTTAATTCAACGTCGGACATCCCTTGGCACAGTAAATGCAAGTGGTCATTCATATGTTGATACGATGCCATGATCTATATAGTTTAGGGACTGTTTTTAGTGAATTTATGTTAATAGAAGTCACGTTTAATATCAATTTTTATCTCATGGCGATCTATATGTAAATAATAACAAACACAATGAGGTATTCTTGTAAGAAGGAGATTCACGGATATGGACATTACATTTGTTTGTCGTGGAATGGGAGAGGGCGGGGGAATCCAAAGGAGCAGTCTACATACAATTGTCCAAAGTAAGATCTCATGGATGAAATTGATAGAATAACATTGTATCCGACAATTTTTCAGAAGAGCTAGTACAATTTCAAAGGTTAGGTTAGTGCGCGTGTGGTGGCGTCCCCCTCCCGGTTTCTGAGGAAGGCACCTCGATATCTTCTCGTTCTTGCAGCGCAACCGGCATTTATAATAACTTCAACTATTCTAATGATGATAAAAAGGAAAAAGTTAGGTGTAATTTTTAATCACGGCGTTGCACAAACATTTTGTCAGATATTACAGTGTTTCACAGTTGTCAGTCACGAATGGGTGAACATAAAGCGAAGGAAAAAATCGATTTTACGAGGATATTTGAGCCCGCTCGATTGGTTGATTCTTATTTGTTGAGAGATTAAACACTAAAGCGAAATTTACCAAAGCTATCGCTGCGGTAAGTGGTTTTACTCGAGATGAAGTAGCGCGAACCTTGGGAGTTCACTGGAAAAATATCACTGTAATTCCAAATGGTGTGGACACAGATGTTTTTTGCAAAATAGATGACAAAATAAAGCTGAGAGAAACTCATGGGTTTCATTCAGATGACCTTATTATTTCGTTTGTTGCTAATGAATGGAAAAGGAAGGGGCTTGATAGCCTTCTGCAAAGCTATTTCTAACTTGAAGGATGATTTTTCGCAAGTAAAGTTGGTTGTAGCTGGTAGAAATCTATCTCCCGCACTAGAGAGTTTTGTGGAGATGTACAGGATTGCTGACTGTGTTCACTATTCGGCACCGGTCAAGATGTTCGTCAGATCTATCAAATGTCAGATGTGTTCTGCCTACCCACTCAGGAAGATGCGTTTGGACTTGTTGTCGCAGAGGCAATGAGCTGCGGAATACCTGTAATTACCACCGATAGGTGTGGTATTAAATCGTATATTAATAGTGGTGTTACTGGTTTCGTTACAAACTTCGATAATCTACAACATGAACTGGAGCAGACTCTGAGATCTTGTTATCGGACGAAAACCGTTACGTACATCCATGGGACAGAAAGCTCGCGTAACCGTTGTCCAATTGATGTCATGGCGTAAGATAGCTATTCCATACACAGAACTGGCAAGAAGATTCTTTTGAATCAAAGATGACTGACTTGAATCTGAGAGCGCGTTGGGGAGTTGGGGAACGATTGTGCCGAATTACAAGTGCTACTGTATTCTATTACAGTAGTTAAAGGGGATCAATGGAACGGGATTAACGTTTTAACTTTGTCACTCAAGTCGTCGGATTGTCATAGGTTTTGAACCGTCAAAGTGGCTATAAGCAGGGCGATAAAGCATCTTAATCGATTCATTTTGTCGACCCCTCTATGATTTCCATGTGTTAGTCGCAGTATCGATGGGGAGGTGTTTCGGGAAACCAAGTAGTGGGCGTTAGAGAGTACTATCCCGCAGCTGTTCTTTAGGATCAACAAGTGACTCGCGACAAAGCAGTTCTTGCGCACGCCCGGTCTACGGGCAAGACTCACATGGAGCAAGTGGTAGTCGTCAAACCTGAGCGCTGACTGATCTGCTTTTTAAGTCGATCGAACAGTTAGTTTCAAAGAAGATCCATGGAAAAAGTCAGCAAACGCCGCGAATTTCGCTCATCATGTATCAGTCGAAGATTGTACTGAAGAAAACTGCTCGGTGTCTGCAATGTCTAAAGCCTTACTGGGATGCCTACTTCGCAGATTTCGGACGGATCCTGGTACAAAAATTGAGCAGATACGTCCCGAGACCTCGGAGTCATTGGACTTGTTATGTATAGCCTTATTATTATTTCACTTCTAGAGGCTAGTTAATGCAATTATATATAATGAGCGTTTTGCAGATTTCTGAGCCCTTGTAGGGCAAGGGATAACAGAGCATAAAAAAGGACTTCACCCCAAATTCGAGAAGATTTCAAGCGACGAAACAAGAAACTCTCAAGGAGGGAAGTCCACTTGTATCTTCTCCAAAAGTCTCTGTTTTCCTTTGAGTCGTGGCTAGAAATTGAATCGAGTGAGCGGTTGGAACTGTTCTTTTCCGCTCTAGACCTTCAGCCGTACGCCGCGAAGTTAAGAAGTTCGTCACCCCAGGGTGCAAAGCCCATCAACCGGGAGGCAATTTTAAGAGCATTACTCGCTGCACCACTCGAAGGGATCTCTACCTTCACGAGGTTGCATGAACGCTTGGTTAAGGACATTCGATTCAGGTACCAGTGCGGGTTCCGCTTAGATGAACCGGCACCGTCGATTTCTACGCTGAGCCGACTTTTCTCTGCGTTAACGGAAAAAGGACTCGCCAAGCCCTGTTCATTGACCTGGTCAGCCAATGTCGAGAAGCCAGTGTTATTGACGGGACTCACCTTGCCATCGACAGCACAGCAATCTCTGCCTACGAAAAGAAGCAACCCAGGTTGTGCAGTCAGGAAACAGGAAACGCTAACTCGGGGTGCCAAGCTACGACACGTTTGGCAACAAAACTCTCGTCGTTTGGCTACAAGATACACCTTGCAGTGGACACACATCAGTGAATTGCCCTGTATCCCTGGAAGTCACACCGGCGCATGTATACGACGGTGAGATGGCGATTCCATTGATGAGGACGTTGCTGAAAACCTGGGTTGGAAGTTTAAATTCGTCATGATGGAGGCTGGATACGACCAGGTGAAGAACTATGAAACAGCACGCAGTTACGGTGCACGGCAATCATCGCGTTGAACCGACGAGGTCAGAGGAACCTCCCGCTGGGATGTTTTCGAATGGTACGCCCCGTTGCTCCCATGGGTTATGACATGGTGCTACTGGGGAGCCGACGGTGACCAGCTGAAGTCCCGTCTGGCCCCATGTCTTAGGCAAGGTCGACTGCCCATTAGGTGCAGCAGCATGCTCTGGCTCAAATTACGGAATGGTTGTGAAGCAGAACATTACGGATGACGTTCTCGCCGTTTTTCAGATCCCCACCGCAATACGCGCGGCTGGACGAAACTGTACAATGAACGAACCGCCGTTGAGCGATGCAACTCAGACTTAAAGGAAAACTTAACTGCGAACGACGTTCATGTCTCTGGAATCCATAAGGTGACGACACATGTTTATCTCAATGCCATCGTCCTTTTGGCATCAGCACTAGCAATGAGCAAAGCGAGTTGCCGACTGAAACACATTGCTTAATCGGTAATTCAGTAGACTTGTAAGCGGCTATGCCACCAAACAAAAACTGTAAAACTCACTTTTCAGCCTAGGTATTGTGCTTCTTTCTCGATTCGCTAGAAATGTAATTCTGCTCGGTGCCTCAAGGAATTGAGCAAGGAAGCAGTTTGTTCTTAGGACAATGGTTGGATTGACGACTCAATCAGTCTATCTAATTACACATTCACATGACATCGACCAGCGAATGAATGGTTTGGTAATGATACGTGTTCAGGAGTGCTATCATGTCGCGGACTTGCGTCAGGAACGCATTGGGTGTTTTACGGCAGTACTACTACAAATTAAAATATAAATCTCGCATCTCGGTAGATGGTTTCAGATGTTTTTTCGGAAAAGGCTCCCACGTTAACATAAGAAAATGCAACAGTTCGCCTAGGACGTGGGGTATACTTCAGGGAATACTGTACTTTGTCCTGTACCAGTGGGGAAATTGAGATTGGGGACGAAGTATTTTTCAATTCATATTGTCGAATTGTTGCCCATAAGAAAATTAAAATTGGAGACAATGTGATATTTGGACCAAATGTAAGTATCTATGATCATAATCATAGGTTTACCGAAAATCACGTCCCTATCCAAAAACAAGGATATGTTGATGAAGAAGTTAACATCGGTTCAAATGTCTGGGTGGGAGCAAACGTAGTCATTACTGCTGGGTCGACCATTGGGGATCATGTAGCAATAGGTGCAAATTCAGTTGTGACCTCAAACCTGGAGTCCGACTCCGTTTACGCTGGCATACCAGCAAGACTAATTAAAAAAATTTGACTTGGCACGTTATCTCAGGGAGAGACAAGCGTTGCGGCATGTATCATATCCACTTGTAAGCAAGATATAGGCCGTAGGGTTAGTCTATAATACGACTAATCACTGATACGTAGGGTCTGCTGAACGGTTGCAACTAAAGATTTAGATTCTTGGTCTTTCGTCGCGAATTCATGTGCAAGGACTTCGCGCGAATCCCGTCACAACCCTTGCACGTGAGGGATCGACCTGTACAGCGACCGACTGAACGACAAATCTGTTTGTCAGATGGGTTCTCCCTACCGTTTGGCTGGATGTTGAATTCGGGATCTGCAATACTTATCAGAGCCAGCTTTCAGAAAGAGTCACCGATTGTCGTCTCGCGATGACACCCTTTCGCAACCGGCTCGGTCCAGATGTGAGCGCCAGGGCAACGAATGTGATGTAGTGGCGGTCAGGCATAGAGCTGTGGCCTACTCCGATGATGCCGCTTAGTCTTGAAGTGACAACCATGCAACGCATTAGCGGCGGCTTGTGGATGTCCAAGGCACGTGTCTAAGGATACAGTACGAGTGTTCGAATTCGTGATTCGTATACGGCTGGATGGAACGCGGAGCGTGTTGAGGCTTTAGCGCAAAGTGACCTACCGTGACCTGATCTAGAGGTCATGAAGCACATGCGTTCGTAGATGTACGCAGCGATGGCCAATGTGACCGACATGTTGGAGCAGCTGCAAGACGAGGTCGCGGTCGCACGTGAGGAAAATACACAGCTGGGAAATGAACCGAATGGACGGCAGAAAGCGTTAGAAGAGCGTTTGGAACAGCGCAATCAAGCGTTGATGCAGACCATGAAAATGATGTTGGAGCGTGCGCAGGAGGACGTGAAGGCGCAGGAGAAACGGTCGTGGGCCGTTTGGGCGTCACAAGTAAAGTTATTGCTATGGGCATCCGAACAAACTCGACCGATAGTTGGACGACTGTCACAAACCAAACGGCATGCAATGTTAACCTTACACCTCTCGAATCTGGTGGATATAACACATTGCAGGATTTGAAGACGTGGATTAAAGGGAACGCTGTGACTCCGCAAGGTGGCAGCATGATCTCTGCACCAGTCAATCTGGATGGATACTCTGACGTAGCCTCTGCCGTATTGGCATCACTTGCGAACGGAACTCCAGTTTTTGGAACTCAGAAATGGTCTGGACGAATGATAACTTGGGAATCCACCCCAATCAACCGGGACATCAGGCGATGGCGGCGGTGATTTCTGCATCGGCATTCTCTGTTTGATGAGGGATATCGTATCTTTGATAAAGAATGGTTTCATATCAAAATAACGGGGACAGGGGTATTCAGATGCAATTGTTATTGCCACGGTCACGAGGAATATTGTGCACAGGTGTCGTGGGGCTACTCGTAGGGACTGCGGTCACATTGTCTGGAATGTACGCATCCGTGTGGATTGCCATGGCATTAGGCGTTGGGTTCATGGCGTTCGTCGTGTGGTTACTATGGGTTCGGCGATGGGCGACTTTCTCTAATTGTTGTTCGCTTCTGTTAGGACTCAGTGTATTTCCACAATCTATTTGGTCCAAAGGAATCAATGTGTGCATCTCAGATGTCGTGTGCGATATAATGTTCTTGTGGCTTATTTTCGGCAGAAAGATCCGTGTCCCGCGCACATACTTTCTATTCGTGGGAATGTACCTGGTCTATTGTCTCTTGTCATTCACATGGTCAGAGCAGCCTAGCCTCGGCTTCCTTCCGTTGTTACATTATGTTGAATATTTGGTAATAGCGATCATGGTGTTCTACAACATAGATTCTCTAGCTGGAATTAAACGAGCGGCAAATATGTATGTTCTATTCGCTTCAGCGATAGGTTTACTGGCCATTGTACTGGGCGGAGGATTACACCACTTTTCAGGGCCGCTGTTTGTTCTCGGATTGCAGAAAAACGCACTGGGGCAAATCGTGGGCGATGCTTTGCCTGTCACCCTCGCCTTGATGTTACTCGCTTGGAACAAAAATGAGTCAGCCAAACGTTATTACATTAGCTTACTCATAAATCTCTTTGCCTTGATCTTGAGCCTGTCACGCGGCGCGATGCTTGGCACGGTGGTTGGTGTTGTTGTAGTTTTACTGTTTTCTGGTGTGTTGAAAAGACCTCGGTTTGTATTTGGAAGCATGGCGATGGTTGCCGCTCTTGGATTCGTAGTTAACTGGTACATTTCCAATAATCCAAAGTATGTCGAAGAACTATCCAATATGAATGTAGGTTCGTCCGCCTATCTCGTGTCATTCAGTGGAATGATGTGATGTACAAGATTCATCAAAAGCCATTCTTCGGCCATGGGCTAGGAACATACTTTATTGCCATACCTCAAATATCATTCCAACAAACAGACCCGAATAACATCTTCCTATTGAACTGGCACAACTTAGGTCTTGTTGGAATGACGCTGTTTACCATCATCGTGGCATATCTACTCTGGACGGGTCTTATGTCCCTTAGATCACCGTCAAGTAGCACTCTGCGCATGTTATATGTCGCAATGTTTGCGGGTATGATGCACAGTTAGTACATTGGCAGGTTGATGTTTCGTGGGTTCGGGGCGCAAGCATGTTTCTAGGTGCCATGATAGGGTTAATGTTGCGGCTTCGGACGATGCAGGGGGAAAATGAGGACATTACCTGCCATAAAAGCCGAAAATACACCAACCACAAGGACAATAAAAAGAAAGAATATGGCAGATTACTTAGTCTCGCGTTGTTCAGGACTTAGAAGTCGATTTGCGACTAGCGGAGGTGCGGAGCGATGTCTAAATGTCGGCATGCGGCAAAAGCGAGAATTCCGACGAGGTGACGCTCTGCGTTGAGCGAGCAGACACCTCCGTTATCTGTAAAAAGCGATAACTGTGATGATTACGCCCAACATGCCCGTGAAGGCACTAATAATCTGGCTTCAACCAACAATGCCTTCGAACCTAACAACATTCCTCCTTAAAGTGGCCGCTAGAGAACCAAAAAGGTCACACTTGAGGAGCTCACAAGCAATGTCGCTAAGGATCCTTTGTGTGACCTTCGAAATCGAAGGAATCATATTGTAGCCATATTGTACTGCGTGCCGAATGGAAAAATAATTCAATAATTCGTAGATCACAGAACTCGTCTATGGTGTCGTGGTAGATGATTTAAATGCTCCTGTCCAGGCCGAGGCGTTCTTGTAGTTTTTCCCGTGGCGAATCCCACGGTTAGATTGTTTCGAGTGTTAACGTGGTTTGAGAATTTGGTTCTTTCGCACTTTTGGTGAATGCCACCTAGCTTCACGTGTTGAAATCGACAAAGTTCCGTGGTAAAGAACCTGTGCTCTGAGGAGAGCAAAGCCTGCTCTCCGTACTCAGGTCCAGTTATATTTCGCAAAATTCAAGAGCAAGGTTATCGGGGCTCCCGCTCCACCTTGGGTCAATACCTAGCTGACCTTCGTCGGTCAAAGCGCAGTGGACAAGAGTCCGTGATTCGGCGACATCGTATCAGTCCAAGGTCTGCTGCGAGGCTTTTGACTCGATCGGATGACAAGGTCGATGAAGAGGACAAGCCTTATCTAAAGCTGTTGCTCGAGAAGCCTGAAGAGGCTGAGACCATTCACAACCTTTCTGATTCCTTTCGGAAGCTCATGGAGAAACATGACCGCAGTGGACTCGATGACTGGCTCAGCGAGGCAATGACGTGCGGGGTTCGCGAGCTTCGAACCTTTGCACAAGGATACAAAGGGACTATGAGGCGGTGGCTGCTGGAATTGCGGAACCATGGAGCAACGGGCAATTCGAGGGGCAGGTCAATCGGCTAAAGACAGTTAAGCGTCAAGAGTAAACAATCGCGCACGGAATGGGCCTCGAGCTGGAAGTCACGTCGATCAGACCCACAGGTCCAGGCGCTCTACGCCCAGAGCATCAATCAACTGGCAAAGGACGGCTTTGCGGGGAATGTGTCGCATGCGTACTACGCGGGATCGAAATTGTTGGTCACAGCAGCCAACTCGTATGACCTAAACACGCGCCTGTTGTACGACAACACGTACAACATGATTTCGCATCCATAACAAATTCCAACGGCGACGGGGGCGTGCAACGCCTTCATCGCCAGTGAACGACTTCAACAAAGGAGACGGACATGAACATCCGAAATGCACTCCGCCTATCCCTGGTCGTTCCGGCTGCATTGACTACTTTCACGGCGTTTTCACCGACGGGGTACGCAGCAAAACGACCTCCAAGTTCCATCCCACCATGACCACGAAAACGGTCTCGTTGAACGGCAAGGTGGTGTCTCAGCCGAAGGGCTTTGCCTACAACAATACGACGTATTTGCCAATCTACTACGTCATGCACGCGCTGGACAGCATCCACATCACGAGTTCGTGGGACGGTACGAAGAAGCAGTGGAAGTTGACCATTCCTTCCACCACAACCGTGGACTACTCGAATCTGAACGTGGGGACCGGCGATATCTCCATCTACATCAACAACAAGTTGGTCAAGAAGATCAACGGCATCGCCTACAGAGACCCGGCTTCGGGTATTCCCACCATGTACCTGCCCATCTGGTACGCCATGGGCGTCTTTGAGCGCATGGGCATTACGCCTTCGTGGGACGGCACGCACTGGGGGATGACGCAGAATTCGACAGATACGCCACCGGCTCCACAGGGCCCGCAGGACACCAATCCCCAGGCGAGCTCCATCCCAGGCGCCGTTTCCAAGGAGACGCTCGTGAAAGATCTGATCACAATGTTGAATGTGTCGAAAACCGCGCCGACACAAAGCGCGTACGACGACGTTCCATTGTCCAATCCGGACGCAGCGGCCATCACCACAGCCGTCAACCAGCATTGGATCTCTGCGTTTTCCAGCACGCACTTTGGCGCTGGCGACGTGGTGACGCTTCACGACGCCGAACAATTCTACTGGAACTACCTGAACATCCAGCAGGGGCAGTATCAGCCCGGGCAGACGTTGGATCAGTGGGCGGCGTTCATCGGCCTTGAAGACAACGTGAATCACACGCAGTACCTGATGGCCCCAGACGAGCAGCAGTTCCTGAAGAACCTGTCCGCATTGCTCAGAGGGTACACCCAGTCGGGAAATACGTGTCATGTGCGCTACACGCCACAGGACGAGTACACCGCGACGTTTGCAGGGGCGAGGTCGTCGGGCGGAGGAGCATTCTTTCCGTCCACATCAGACGTTCAGACGGCCATCATGAACACGTACAATTTCTTCAATGGCATTACGGTGCAACAGCAAGGCAGCTCGCTGGTGACCACGGTTCCGCTTCCTGCAGACGGCACGTGGTTCGCTTACGCGACGACCACCAACGACATCCAGTACAGCCTGGACAACGGCGCCACGTGGAAGTCCGCACCGTACTTGGATAGCACCACGCTCCGTGTTCGCCCAAGCCAGGTGTTGTTGAAGGTCCCGTCCAACGATGGCGTAACCATCTCGTTCAACAAGATGATTCCCGCCTTTCAAGGCAGCACCGTTGGGGATGGTCGAACATCTTCATGGACCCGAGCCTTGGCTTGCAGGTGCAGCGAATGAGTTTCTAATGGGCCGGGATGATGCGGGCTGGCCGAACACGATGCCATAATGCATGGCGAAACTTCCTAACTCACAGTCGATGTGAGGTATAGGGAGTTAATTGTGTGATTCAAGTATGAACATCTGTGGCTTTAACAGTTGACGATGTAGTCCAAATGGAACGACGCAAATAAAAAACCCGCCGAAGCGGGGTATTCACTCATTCTTTGCATACTCAGTATGCTCCTATGCCAGCACCTGGGCCATAAGCGCCACCTGCATAGCCGCCGGGGCCTGGTACCAACAGGAAGAACAACACGAAGATAATCAGAAACACTACTGCCCAACGGGTGAAACCACCAAAACATCCACCATCGTACATGCTGAGTCACCCCCCATTGACCAACCGTCATGTAGCGTATGGAGGAAAGGTCAGTAGTGAGACGGCTCACATCATCGATAAGTCGCCCTTATTCGTCAAACAATAAAACGCCCCTCTATACGAGAGACGTTGTATCGGGGCGCCAGACATGCAAAACTCGAGGCTGAACGATGCCGATACCTCGTCGATTCATGCGGGTACCACCTCACTTCCGGACACGGACGAGTACGTGGATCAGCCGACTTTCGCATTGACCGGTTCCGAAGGATAACAGGCGGAGCTGACCAAATCGTCTTCGGGCTGTGCACCGTGCAGAGCTTTAGGCTGTGTTCGCATGTGAATCTGAAACCTGGACGACCATATGTGGCACATCGAAAACATCCAGCACTTGTTGGGGTAAGTGAACGATGAGACGCGCCAACTCGGCGTGTACATTCTGACGCGGCGTTGGTGACGAAGGAGAACTTACAGTCGCTGCGAACGGAAAGGATACACTTCATCTCTCGTTTGCCGGGGACGTACAAGCTGACTGAACAGCTCAAGCGTGCGCATGAGAAGGTGGATAGTTGGGCGGCATCGGTCGTCTGCCGAACATGGATGCGCCAAGCTACAGGAATGTACGGCCGTAGGTACACGTGTTGGTTTGCCGCGTGTAGCGAATAGAGTAGGCAAGGGTCTACGTTCGGCCGGGCCCAGTTGCCCATGTCCATCGCCAGCCTTCCGTGCTTGAAGTGGATCGGCTTGTCCAGCTGAGCCTCCACGCGTGCCTCTACATTGCGCCTCTCCACACCCGTCTATTAGAGAGGATGCTTGTTGAAATACCTTTGTGCAAGCATTTCACAGATGAGGAGTGTTGAATATATCGCATACAAGGAAGCGAACCAGAGTTCCGTTGGATCATTTCCGATATAGTCAACCACACATGCTGTGAGTTCAATCGCAACGAAAAGGACCGTGTTCACTAAAATGGAGCGTTTCGGTGCACGCCAACTCCGGTATATGAGGAGCAGCCCAGTGACGATGGATACAATTCCAAGTACGAACCCCTGGTGCGTCACTTTTCCACCGATAATAATAGCTATCACGTAAGCAAGGACCATTGCGTAAATGGCACTGAAGTCTTTAAACATGATCCACCACACCCATTCTATGCTGATGTTCATTCTACATGAGCTTCGGTGGGCATCTCAAATGGATTCCGGATGTTGTGGTTGGTGGAGAGGATTCAAACGCGAACTTGTCGAAGAAAGTCGAAGAGAATCCATGGAAAGGAGGAATGTTTGGTGAGTGATGACAGGCGGCTTGACCAAATGCAAGAGATGATGGGAGATTTGATTCGCGTCGTTGCGAACACCCATGCAATGGTCTTAGAACTGAAAGACCAGGTTTCTGAGCTCAAAGAACAGGTCTCGGGGCTCGGAGAACAGGTCGCAGAGCTTACAGTTCAGGTTTCCGAGCTCAAAGATTAGGTCGCCGAGACGAATCGCCGCCTAAGTGCTTTCGAGAAAAAAGCGGACGAGCGATTTGACCGCATGGAAGGCCAGTTATTCCGCGTTCAGTTGTTGGAACGCCGCCAGGACAAGGCAAGCGCAAGGTTGGAGGTCCTCGAAACATACATGGAAATGCAGCAGGAAAAACAATAAGCAGCCCTGAGGCGGGCTGCCTTGTCCAATGGCTCTCGGTTGTGTTCAAACTCCAATGGTCTTGCGTCATTCTTCAAGCTTCCTGCACAGTCCTCACTCTGCCCCTTCGCCTCGTCGCCTCTGCACCATCCACGCAATCCCGAAGCCTAAAAACATAGCGAACATCGGCATCATCGGGTAACGGAACCTATCCCAGGCCGGGAAGAACATGAACAACAATGTGTTGTAGACAATCCACATTACCGGGAAGAGGGCCAGTTTCCAAGCGATGCGCTGTTTAAAACAGACCACCAGTCCCACGATGGCCAGCAGCATAAACAACCAGTACGCGCTGGTGCAAATTATATTCATCATCGGGGTGAGAGCGTTGTCCACGATGCGGAACGTGTACCAGACGCTGTTCACGTCGTCTTTGTACAAGCTGAAAATCTTGATGAAGCCGTGGTACAGCGTCGATTTCGGATGCGCCAAGATGTAGTGCACGGCAACTTGCGTGCCAATCTGGTCTTGTTTGATCTCGTTGTTGCCCGCAGCGAGGAGCGGATTTTTCCACGGCAGCCAGGACCAGTAGTAGCCGCTGTCGGTCTTGGTACCTTGCCACAGATTGACGCCGCCATTGGTGGACACGAGTACAAAATGGTGCAAGGAGAGGATGTTCCGGATGGTCACGGGCAGGATGCCCACGAGCATCGACACACCGTACGTCACGGCGCGCCAAAATCCGTCGATCCACCGTCGATTCTGAATCATCCACTCATACAGCAGGACAACGACGGGGAAGAGCAGCGCAATCGGCCGTACATCGCTGGCAAAGCCAATGACCAACCCAGAGAGGATGGTCAGTCGCAGCCATCCCTTGTGGCTCACATTCGTGGCTCGTATGTATAGGTACGTGGACAGCATCAGGAGTACGGTGAATAGTTCCTCCGAGCCGAGAACGGAGTTCCAGAGAATTTGGCTCGGCAAGACGGTGTAGGCGACGGAAGCGATGGCTGCCGCCAATCTCGACTTGGAACACGTAGAGTGTCAGTACATACACGAGGACGACAATCACCGTGCTCAGTATGGCGTTCACAAACAGGCCCATCATCACGTGCGGTCCGAACAGTCGGATGAACAAAGACAGGAAAAACGGCCAGCCAATTGGCCAGTAGGCCGTCGCATGTCCGTTCCAGACGTACATGTTTTGTTCCGCCAACTGTACGGCGTGCGTGAAGTACCACTCGAAATCCGCCTTTTGCGGCGGGTGCATGTACGCAATCCACAGGCTGCGCAGTACGAGGTTCACAAGGACCAGTGTGAACAGAAACCGCTTGGACACCTCGGGGCGCTCACTCACTTCCATTCCTGAGGAGGACCTCCTTCCATCTCGTCCTTACCGCGAGACTTCGACCCGCAGCGGGTCACTCATGCGTGACGCGAATTTTGCGCTTTACTTTCTTCTGTTTCTCCGCCGGCGTGGCCCAGGTGAATTTGTTGTTGGCCGTGAACGACCACGCGGTGGCGACAATGATGCCGATGCATTGTCCAATCAAGGCGTGCCAGTGCAACTGATTGAAGATGTGTGCCACCAGCGCCGTAATGGCAATGCCAACGCTGGAGACCAGGACAAACATGGGCATTTGCAGCGCTCTGCGCCACTTGACGGGATGTGCGTGCTCCTTACCCCAGGTGACTTTGTCGTTCCACAGGAAGTTATGTACCATGGCGACGACGGACGAAATGATGGACGCCCACGCCACCGTTTTGATGTGAAACAGGTACAGGCACACGCTCATCATGACGAGGTTGACCACCACCCCGAGGGCGCCGACCATGCAGAACACGTAAAAGCGCCTATCCTCCGGGCTGTTCCAGAGCAGCGTGCCGATGTGTTTCAAGTAGTTCCACTGTTCGCGCAGACTCATCTTGGATTCCCCGGCATCGCGAGCCTGAAACGAGTACGGAATCTCATGGACCGTCTCGTAGTTGCCGTTTACGAGAACTTCCATTAAAATTTTCCAACCAATCGGATTCAGTTTGGCGTCCTTGATGACGTCGCGGTGCAAGCCAAAGTAGCCGCCCGTGCAGTCGGAGATGGATCGCAATCGTTTAATGGCGAGTTGTCCGATTTTGCGCGCGGTCCACGAGACCAATTTGCGGAAGGCGTTCAAACCTCCGTCCGATCCACCCGGAACAAACCGACTAGGGATGACCACGTCAATCCCTTCTCGTAGCCGCTCCAAAATGGTCGATAGCAGTTCCGGGGGGTGTTGCAGATCTGCGTCCATGACCACTATGTACTTGCCGCTGCTGCGGCGGAATCCCTCCACAACGGCGGTTCCGAGACCACGTTCGTTTTCCCGGTGCACGTAGTGAACGTGCTTGTACTTCTGCGACAACAATGCCAGCATCTGCGGTGTGTCGTCCTTGCTGTCGTCGATGAACCAGATCTCATACTCGCAACCGATAGGCGCCAATGTCTTGTCAATGCGTTGGACGATGGTCTGGACGTTTTCCTTTTCATTAAACGTCGGTATGACAATACTGAGTTCCATAGATGTGAGCCCTCGTTTTCATAGTTCTGGACATAACCGTACAGTCAGATCTATTCTAGTGGAGTCTTGAAGGATCGTCTACCTCACTCTGTTCAAAAGGAGTCTGGGCCATGAAGTTGATCTTGCTCTCTGGCGGTTCCGGCAAGCGGTTGTGGCCGATGTCGAACGACAGCCGATCCAAACAGTTCCTCAAAGTGCTTTCTGCAGGAGACAACCAGAAAGTCTCCATGCTGCAACGCGTGTGGCGCCAACTGGGCAATATGAATCTGCACCCACACGCTTACGTCTGCGCGTCGAAAGCGCAATGGGAAGTCATCACCGCGCAAATTGGCGACATTCCCTTCATTCAGGAGCCTTCCCGAAGAGACACGTTTCCAGCCATCGCGTTGGCATCGCTGTACCTGTCCGACGTCGTAGGATGCCCCGGGGATGAAGTCGTGGTCGTGGTTCCCGTGGATCACTTCGTGGACGACGAGTATTTTTCCCAAGTCGTCCAATTGGAAGCCGCTTTGTCGGCGTCGGGGGCCGATTTGGCGTTGCTCGGCGTACAACCGACAGCACCGACGAGCAAGTTCGGGTACATTCGCGTAAAGCCGTCTGAAACCACGGGGGACTGGATGGCAGTCGATTCATTTGTCGAAAAACCACCCACGGAGTTGGCTCAACGATTGATTGCGGAAGGGGCCTTGTGGAATTGCGGGGTGTTCTGCTTCCGGCTGGAGTTTATTCAATCTGTGCTCAAAGCGAAGGGGTATCCGACCACGTACAAAGCGCTGCTGGAGCAATTTGACGCGTTGCCCAAGCGCAGCTTCGACTACGAAGTGGTGGAACAGACGGCGTCGATTGTTGCGCGAGGGTACACGGGGACGTGGAAGGACCTTGGCACGTGGGAGTCGTTGTCCGAAGAAATGGCCGATTCGTTCGCAGGCAACGGCGAGGCGGTGGCGTGTGATAATACCCACATCATCAACGAATTGGACATTCCCGTCGTTGCCATGGGGCTGAAAGACGTCATGGTGGTCACGACGCCAGACGGGATTCTGGTGGCGGACAAGAAAAGTACGAGCAAGCTGAAGGACGTCATCGGACACTACGAGGGTCGACCCATGTACGAAGAGCGCAGGTGGGGCTCGTATCGCGTGCTGGACGTGCAAAAATTGGAGGACGGCACCGAGGTGCTCACCAAGTCCATTGAGCTGTTGCCTGGGCACAACATCAGTTACCAGAAGCACTTCAAGCGCTCCGAGATTTGGACGATTGTGGAAGGTACGGGAGAACTGGCGCTCGACAACCGCATTGTGCCGGTGGTTCCTGGAGACGTCATCCGCATTTACGCCGAGCAGTGGCACGCCATTCGGGCCACCACACGGTTGAAGTTCATTGAGGTGCAGCGCGGATCGGAACTGGTGGAAGAGGATATCGTTCGCCGCTACCTAGACTGGGAAGACATCTGCGCGTACTGTAGGTCGGGCATTGGCATCTCGTAACACTTTGTCATCGCCTCCCCACAACATGTTGCGGGGAGGTTGTTTATACTTGTGTAAGCGATTTGAAAAATTCCGTTAAAGGGGGCGCCCATATGAGCAAAGCGTTAATCGTCATTGATTACACGTATGACTTTGTCGCGGATGACGGGCGATTGACCTGCGGCAAACCGGCCCAGGCCATCGACGAATACATTACCGCGCTCACCAAGTCCTTTGTGGATGGCGGAGACTACGTGGTGTTTGCGGTGGACGTGCACGATGAAAACGACGCGTTTCATCCGGAGACGAAACTGTTCCCGCCGCACAACATTCGCAATACGCAGGGCAGAGACCTGTACGGTGCGCTCGGCCGCTACTTTGCAGAACTGGCAGAGAAGGGACTGCCGGACCACGTGAAGTGGATGGACAAGACGCGGTACAGTTCCTTTGCGGGAACGGACCTGGAACTGTTCCTCAGGGCTCGGGGCGTAAACGAACTGCACCTGGTTGGCGTATGCACGGACATCTGCGTGTTGCACACGGCTGTCGATGCGTATAACAAAGGGTATCAAATCGTGGTGCACGAAAAAGGTGTGGCCAGTTTTAACAAAGCCGGGCACGAGTGGGCGTTGGGTCACTTTGAAGGGGCGCTGGGCGCAAGCGTCATTCGCTAAGGAAAATCCGAAGGGGCGAGTGGATTGGATGGAGGGGAACCCGATGTCTACTCACAGCGTGTCTCACTGCGGATCATCTTGTTTCGGGCAAACAATCTGTACATCATTGTAGATCATGAAGTATGCTGGGTTTGGATGAGCCCCGACAACGCGACTGCAACATCGCTTCATATGTCAGAGATTTGCAAAATCACCGTGAATACAGATGGGATTTTGTGAATTTCTGAAGAACCTCATTCGGGTTCACAGACACGCTGCGATTTGCAAAAACGACGAACAACCGGAACTTTGTCACTCGTTACTCGTCCTGAACCACTCTAGTGATTGTTCAAAACGCTTAGAAAGAAAGACGGAGGTATAGTTGCATAGGGTTGTTGCCACAGGTTGGACTTTGCTCGCCGGGTGGTGCTAAGCTGTTGAAGCTTTCCGAACACAAAGTCGTTTTGGCCACCGTGCTGTTTGGCGTGATTGGTCAGATTGTCATGTTGAGTCATCACATGTATGTTCAGGCTGCTTTGAACGGAGCTACCATTCTTTTGATCACAATGGCCGTATCTATGCCACAGCGTGCCCGATGGGCAAGCGTGCTGCTCTTGGGAATAGCCGCTTGCTTGATTGCGGCTTGGACGTTGGTGCACCCGGAATTTGTGCTCTCCACGTTGGTGTTTTCAGCCGTTGCCGGGAGTTTTATTTCGGTACGTGTAAAGCCGAAACTAGGACTGGCGTTCTTCTTCGCAGAATTTGCAGTGTCTGTAGAGCCTTTGCACCGAATGCTCCACGGCCAATTCCCGCTGCTGATGGTGGTCATGGTCGGGGGTAGTGTGGTACTTGCTTTGCAGATATACGAGGTGTCGGTCAAGTTTCACCAGTATCGATGCTTGTCCATTTACGATGAGTTGACGGGTCTACACAACGCTCGCTACTTTCGGTACAAGCTGAAGGAGTATTACCACCACCCGACGATAAACCGCCTCTGCTTACTGCTGTTTGACCTGGACCGGTTCAAGATGGTCAACGACACACTTGGCCATCGCGCGGGCGACGAAGTCCTCAAGCGAGCGGCACAACTCTTACAAGAACACGCTACTCCGGCAATTGTGAGCCGATACGGCGGGGAAGAGTTCGCCGTTATTTTGCCAAACGCCAGTGAGGCCGAGGCGCGGGAACTCGCCGAGAAACTGCGAATGGTACTGCAGTCGACGGTTCTCTGCGGCGTTCCAGTGACACTGTCCTGCGGGATTGTGCACTGCGAGAACCGGAGTGTTGGCCCGGATGAGTTGTTTGACGCTGCAGACAGGGCGCTGTACGAGGCCAAGAAGATGCGAAACAGCGTATGCCTATACTCAGATAGGCCATGTGATGCACCAGGCGGCTGCCACGGTAGACCCGTTGAACTAAGTCACAGAGACTGCGCGTCCGTCCCGGATGAACCGCTTGTCGCCCATTTGCGCTTCGGAACATGCCAGTGAAAGATTACGGAAAGCATTCGCAACACAAACACGACGGTGAGTAGCGAGTACAGTTGCCATGGAGAGTGTGCATCGACCAAGTGAAGACCGACCGCGGCGCCAGCGACAGCGGCCCACAACGCGTAAATCTCCTCTCGGAGTACGAGGGGTTTGCGGCCTGCCAGGAGATCTCGAATCACACCGCCACCAATTCCCGTGATGACGGCCGCAACGATGACGGTCCCCACCGGGTACTTCATCTGAGCCGCGTACAAAGCGCCTTGAATGGTAAATGCCGACAGTCCCAGCGCGTCAAACACATTGACCCACCGCAGCAACCAGTGTTGGATCCAGCGAACCGGAAGTACAATGATGATGGCTGTCGCCACAAACGCTGCATTAAACAACGCCGCTTGGCTCCAAATGCTCGAAACGGGCAATCCAATGAACAGGTTGCGCAGGAGCCCGCCACCGAACGCGGTGACCAGTGCCAGGACCAATACGCCGAACATGTCGTACTCTTCTTCCATCGCCACAATCGCTCCGCTGAGTGCGAACGCAATGGTTCCAATCAGTGTGAACACGTGCCACGTCATCTTTTTACCAACAACCTCCTCCCCGCCGCGCTATTGTATCACGCCTGTGGCTTTTTCCGTTAGATGGTCACAGCGAATATTTACATGTTGCGGAGCGGAAATAATTACCTAAAACGTCATATGTTTCATGGTCCAAGTCTCAGATGTGGACTGTGTTTGAAACAGAGAGAAGAAAGGGGGAGAGGTTGACGGTGACCGCTATACATGTTGTGGAGTCAAATGAAAAAGCGGACGCCGATCAGGGCGTCCGCTTTCATGAAACCGCTTTATCCCGTGATTTGAATAACCTGTGTTGTCTGCTGGACTTCTGTTTCTGCGCGTTCAACGTGCTTCGTTGTAAACCCACTGTGAATCCCCCAAAAATAGAAGACCAGTGACGATACGGCCACAACCACCATATCCCATCCGTATGGAATCACGTTGATTCCGCCAAACTCACTGCTTCCAAGCCAGGCGACGAGCATCATGTAGAACATGTATGCGATGAGCCAGGCACCAGCCTTGAGCTGCCTGCTGAACTCGGACCATCCCTCTTTTCCTTGGTAGTAAAGGAAAATCGGAAGACCGATGAGCATGACAAAAATGACCTCGCCGTTTAACGGCCATGTTGCCCAGTGAAGGATGAGTGAAGCCAACATGAACGCCATTGGCGATATCCAGCGAAGTCCCTTTAACTTGAGCGGTCGATGCAGATGCGCACCCGTTTTCCGCAAGGAAACCACCGCGACCGGACTCGTTAGATAGGAAATGAGCGTCGCTACGGAAATGACGCTAGAGAGTTGATCCCAACCATGGAACATCAGTAGGAATGCATACTCCACGGCGAGATTCAACCACATCGCTCGGCGCGGTATTTTGTAGAACGGATGGACGGCTCCAAACAACTTAGGGAACCAGCCGTTTTCGGTCATGCCCACAACCATCCGCGCGGTCGTCGCCGTGTAGGTCGTCCCCGTACCGGATGGGGAGATAAAGGCGTCCGCGAACAGAACCACAGCGAGCCAGTTCAGCCCCCAAGCTAATGCCAAGTCAGCAAATGGCGAGTTCAGTTCGATGCCGCTCCAACCACGAGCCACCATCCCAGGTTTGACAGCTCCAATGAACGCCACCTGCAACAGGACGTAGATAACCCCTGCAATCAATATGGAACCGAGGACAGCCCGCGGCACCGTCTTGTTGGGGTTTTTCGCCTCACCCGCCAAATTGACAGGGCTTTGGAATCCGTTGAAC
Organism: uncultured Alicyclobacillaceae bacterium; assembly: GCA_963788285.1. Classification (GTDB taxonomy): domain Bacteria; phylum Bacillota; class Bacilli; order Alicyclobacillales; family Alicyclobacillaceae; genus Alicyclobacillus_A. The sequence goes on along the minus strand of CAWBGB010000004.1, from coordinate 264,089 downwards.
GCGAAGATCACGCCCGAGGTAGCGATTGCCGTCAGTACACTTGCCCAGCCGTTTGGAGCGAATCCGCCAAAGTTCGAAAAGTTTCCGGGGTGAAACCCAGCACAAAAAAGTCCAATCGCCGTCAGCACTGGAATCGCTAATTTGAAAACCGTAATCAGGGTATTGACGCGTGAGAACAGTTCCAGTGTCCAGTAGTTGATGAAAAAGTACACCAATACAAGCACAGCCGCACATAGCAACCCAGGCGTCGTCAACTGTGTCCCTGTATAGAGGGCATGAGCCCAGTGCCAAGGCCAGGAACTCATGTACTGCACAGAAGCTTCCGCTTCAATCGGAATCACGGACACAATGGCAATCCAGTTCGCCCAACCAGCCATGAACCCAGTGAGGGCTCCATGGGAATACTGTGCGTAACGGACGGCACCCCCAGACACCGGAAACATGGCTCCGAGTTCGGCATACGTCAGACCAATCAACAAAATCGCGCCCATTCCGAGAATCCAGGCGAAAATGGCTGCAGGGCCTGCGACTTGAGCCGCTTTCCAGGCTCCGAAAAGCCAACCGGACCCAATAATAGAACCCACTCCAGTCATGGTTAATGCAAATGTTCCGATCTTTCTGTTCAGAGCCTGCATCGAATTCTCCTTTCCAGCCAAGGTGTTCATGTAGTGAGAGATAGGTTCAGAGAACGCAGGCCAACGTATTCGTATGCGTTTCTGATACGAAATCTCCATTTCTATTTTGTTATATTAATATTATATCGAATGTATATTTAGCTGTATATACAATGTATATATTGTTTTTGAAACCATAATCTGTGGATGGAGGACATTATAACAAATTTGGATCGGTGTAATCATCACTACATCGATGCGGACAAGTTTTTGTCAAACCCAAATAGGGGGCAAAGGATGCAGCCTTTGCCCCCTATTGATTCGCCCTTAGTCCTGATAAATCTGGCTGCCGGATTGACGGAATTCTTTTGCCTTCTCATCCATTCCAACGGCAATCGCGGACTCTACGGTAAGTCCCTTTTCCCGAGCGTACTCCCGAATATCCTGAGTGATACGCATACTGCAGAACTTTGGTCCGCACATCGAGCAAAAGTGTGCCGTCTTTGCGGGTTCGGCAGGAAGCGTCTCATCGTGATACGCAATGGCACGTTGCGGATCTAGGGACAAATTGAATTGATCGCGCCAACGGAACTCAAACCTCGCCTTCGATAAAGCGTCATCACGTTGCTGTGCGTTTGGATGTCCTTTCGCCAAATCCGCAGCATGTGCTGCAATTTTATACGTGATCACACCTTCTTTGACGTCATCTTTATTCGGCAACCCCAGATGTTCCTTTGGTGTCACGTAGCAAAGCATCGCGGTCCCAAACCACCCAATCATGGCTGCTCCGATTGCCGAAGTAATGTGGTCATATCCTGGTGCAATGTCCGTAGTAAGGGGGCCCAGGGTATAAAAAGGCGCCTCATGACAAACTTCCATTTGGCGATCCACGTTTTCCTTGATTTTGTGCATGGGGACGTGTCCTGGACCTTCAATCATCACCTGTACGTCGTGTTTCCATGCAATTTTGGTCAGTTCCCCAAGTGTCTCCAGTTCAGCAAACTGTGCCTCGTCATTTGCGTCGGCGATAGAGCCTGGGCGCAGACCATCCCCAAGTGAAAACGCAACATCGTATGCCTTCATAATTTCGCAAATCTCTTCGAAGTGCGTATACAGGAAGTTTTCCTGATGGTGTGCCAGGCACCACGCTGCCATGATGGAACCTCCGCGTGACACAATACCCGTGACGCGTTTAGCCGTCAGAGGGATATATCGCAGAAGGACACCGGCATGGATGGTAAAATAATCGACACCTTGTTCGGCTTGCTCAATCAATGTGTCTCGAAAGATTTCCCAGGTCAACGCTTCTGCTTCTCCGCCGACTTTCTCTAGCGCTTGATAAATCGGGACGGTTCCGATTGGAACAGGCGAATTACGGATGATCCACTCGCGCGTGGTGTGAATGTTTTTCCCTGTCGACAAGTCCATCACAGTATCGGCGCCCCAAAGCGTGGCCCATTTCATTTTCTCCACTTCTTCTTCAATGGAGGACGCAACTGCGGAGTTTCCAATGTTGGCGTTAATCTTCACATGAAAATTGCGGCCAATGATCATTGGTTCACTTTCTGGGTGATTGATGTTTGACGGGATGATGGCGCGACCTTCTGCAACCTCTTTGCGGACGAACTCGGGATCCATCCCCTCGCGAATCGCAACAAATTCCATCTCCGGTGTAATGATACCCCGCCTCGCGTAATGCATCTGGGTGACGTTCCTGCCGGGTTTTGCCCGAAGAGGTTTGCGTTTCAGTCCCGGAAATACCTCTCGATTGGCGTGTAGAGCATCATCTTTTAACCCATCGTCAATGGGGAGGACTTTCCGCCCTTCGTATTCCTCCACATCTTCGCGTTCGAGAATCCAATTCCGTCGAATCGGCGGCAATCCGTGTCGTATATCCGTCGTGGCGTCCAAGTCTGTATAGATTCCACTTGTATCATAGACACGAATCGGTTCATTGACTTGGTTGCCAAACCGTCCGGTGGTGGGAGACAGCGTAATTTCCCGCATTGGAACCCGAATGTCTGGTCTTGAACCCTGCACGTACACTTTCTTGCTATTCGGGAAAAATTCGATGTCATGACTAGTGTTGCACGATTTTTCGGACATGCCTCTACCTCCTCCGAGCGCACGACCGGCTAAGAGGCGGGTCAACCATCAAAAAGACCGCCGGACATATGGTGCGCGGCGGTCTGCACAAAAGACAAAAACATGTGCAACAAAATCCCTACGCTGGCATTATCCAGATCAGGTTGACGGTCGGCGACCACATTCGCCCTCTCAGCCCGGTTTGCCGAGCTCCCGTTTGAATGATTTGATTGTTGCTTTTAAGATAGCATGGGTTGGAGTGCTGTTCAATGATCCGTTTTTAGATTTCATGAGCGGACAGAGCGAACAGACGCTGTACGTAACGATGAAAAACAACCAACCTGGTACTTCACCCGATTGTCTGTGGCCGTCAACTTGGTTTCGGCAAAGTAATCTGTACGATGAACGGGCGGTGGTCAGAGGCGGTGGTCGGCAGCGTCCTGGCTGCCGCCACCTGGATGTCTGGTGTCACAAGTACGTAGTCCATCCGCCGAGTCGGCTTATCAGCAGGATAAGTGTTACAGGACTTCTTGCAGGCGACGGCGGCGTCTTGAAAGAGGTTCCACAGCGGGCGCAGTTCCGGCGCCGTGCTCGGGGCATTGAGGTCAGCAAGCAAGATCTGGGTCCCTGTATCCTTCTCTATGATTCGCACCATGTCGTCCACCTGCTTTTTGCGCAACGAAGGATCCGGCCGGTCATCCAGGTCCGTGACGTACACGTGCAGTTGCGTTTTCCCGACTTCCACCTTGACGTCCGCGAAGCCGGGAGCGAGGGTGGGGGAAGGCTTTGGATCGACCGTGGAAAGCCGTGTAATCTGTTGGTTTTTCTCCTCGTACATCGGGAACCGGCTGAGTATGGCGGTTCCCTGTTGACGGTTGTGAGCGCCTGGCTTAACGGGCGGTCTATCGTACATCGGCGCAAAGAAGTAGTTCATCTGCAACTCGTGCGCCAGCTTTTTCACTTGGTTATCAAAGTGGCTTCGCTCGCTCCAGTTGGCGTCCACTTCTTGCAGCCCCACAATGTCCGGGTGAATCGCTCGGATGTCCTCGCAGACCCGATACACGTCGTACATCTTATCCATGCCGACGCCGAAGTGGATGTTGTAAGTCACTGCAGTGATGGTTTGGCCATGGCCATCGCGCGTCTGTGCGTGAACAACGTGCGTTACAGTGCACGTGGACACTGCCACAGTAAGCAATACCGACAACAGCTTCATCATGCGCATGCTCCAACCTCGTCTCCGATCCAGAGTTCACTGATAACATGCCCATTTCCGTACAATCTATTGCCCACCCCGCAAGGGTGGCATTGGGTGAACGGTACCGGTGAATTGTCGGATGAACCGTAAAACGCGAGTTTACCCCGAAACAAAAAGTAGGGCTGCATCTGCAACCCCACTTTTTAAGTACTGATTCGAAGTGTTCGCGCCACAGTGCGCGGTTCCCGTGTATGCTTACTACATGTTCGGCGAAACCTGCAGTTTGCCGCTCTCGATTTGATTTTCATACTGCTGCACTTGATTCTGGACGTCTTTTGGTACCACTGGGTTGAACTTTGCCAGACCTACACCTTGGTCAGCCAAGTCGAAGGTATGGGTGCCGCTCGTGAACTTGTTTTGCAAGGCGTCCTTAATGATGTCGTACGTCGCAACGTCGATGCGCTTGAGGGTGCTCGTCAAAACGGTGTTTGGTGCAAGGTACGACTGATCCGCATCGGCGCCAATGGCGTACACACCGGATTCACTGGCGGCTTTGATGACGCCAATCCCAGCACCACCGGCCAGTTGATAAACGATGTCCGCACCGCTGTTGATTTCGTCCTTGGCGATCTCGTTGCCCAGCGCTTGGTCAGTGAAGCTATTGGTCCACTTAATGATGAGGGTACCCTTCGGGTCTGTCTTCTTAAATCCTTGCTGGAACCCTGCGACGTATTCCTCAACGGGTGGGATTTGCATGCCCCCCACGATGCCGACGACGTTCTTATTGTTCATGTGCGGAATTCCGGTCTTCTGTTCCAGCAAGCCAGCCATCGCACCCGCCAGGTAGGCGCTTTGCTCAGTCTTGAAGACAGCGCCAGCCACGTTCGGAATCCCTGTAATGGTGTCGTCGAGAATCAGGAACTTCGTCTTCGGGTATTGGGGCGCTACCTGTTTGACGGCGTCTTCCATCAGGTAGCCGACGGCAATGACGAGGTTATATCCTTCCCGAGCAAACCGCTGCATGTTCGGCACGTAGTCGTTCGCGGATTGGGACTGTACGACAGTCCCCTGGATGCCAAGGTCTTTTTCCGCTTTTTGCAGTCCGATATATGCAAGCTGGTTGAAGCCGTGGTCGTTCAAACCTCCGATGTCCGTAATAAGTCCTACCTTATATTGCTTTTGGGCGGTGGTTCCGCCGGCCGTGTTCGCTGTGTTCGCCATATTGTTGGTCGCCGCTCCGCATCCAGCAACAAGTCCGCTGAGCGTTGTCACGGCCATCAGTGCGGCCATCCATTTTCTCTTTCTCATCTCTAATCCCCCTTTTGGCGCCACATGGGCGTCCCGAAATGCAGTTTAATTATTGACGAAAGTCGGATCACCACAACCGCATGTATGGCGAGAAAACGCTGTCAAACCAAGAAACGAACATCGTTTGCAATATCGACAAAAATATTCGTTTTTTGGGGCGGGACATCCGCCGTATACGGTTGCCTTCCTAGTATGCGTACCAAACCTGTCCAAAATGCGACATGGCTCGACATCCCTGTCATAAACATTGGGAAGGGGAGTGACTGCGCCAGATGGAATCGGTGAGACGCACATGGTTGTACCAATTTTACGAACAGGGCGTGTGAGTACACCATGATCCACTGGCGCAAAACATCGCTGACCGCATTCGTCGCATTGTCGCTGTAAACAGCAGCTCCCTCTGTTTACGCGGACACCAGTCCATCCATCGCCTTTTCGGGCACCACCGCTTGCACGGTGAAAGCAGGGGATTCGCTGTGGAAGATTGCACTCGCACACGGTGTTTCCGTCGCAGACCTGGTGCAAGAGAACCATTTGTAAAATCCCAAACTGATAAACGTCGGGTAGGTACTTTGGTTCCTCTCTCACTCCAAGATCAAGGCCAACCACGTGATTACCACAGCAGAGCGGTACATCGGTACACCTTACGTCTCGTGTGTCTTGTCTCCATCTGGATTCGATTGCTCCGGATTTACGGAGTATGTCATTGGGAAAACCGAATCGTCCTGCCGCGCAATTCAGCAGACCAGTTCAATGGCGTTCCGGTGGCAAGGAGCGAACTGCGCAAGGGAGATCTCGTCTTCTTCAATGGCAGTACCGGTCCGGCATCTCCCATGTCGGTCTTTACATAGGCAACAGACAGTTCATCCACGCGTCCTCCGGGAAAGGCAGCGTTACCATTTCGGTTCTGTCCAATCCATACTACGCGGGGGCAAAGCGGGCCATTCAGCAATCGTTGAAATAACATCTTGCCCTGGGGAGAACGAGGGGCTTTTGTGGGCATGCCTCTTTGAGGTCCGAAAATGGGATAGTATGAGAAGTGGTGGTGTATAAGATGCACGGAAAAGGGGCGGATGGTGATGAAGGAACCGGGCATCCAAGTGGCAGACGTCGACCGCGTCATCCGACACCGGGAGCGTGGCATCATCGGGCAGGCGCCGCAGGTAAAGACGTCCGTGTTGGTTCCGCTGTTGCAAGGCGAGGACGGACAACTCTCCGTTTTGTTTACGAAGCGTGCACTGTCACTGCGGAGGCAACCGGGGGAAATTTCGTTTCCGGGTGGTCACCGTGAAGCCTCGGACGTAGACGATGCGGCAACGGCGCTGCGTGAGACGAGCGAAGAACTAGGGATGGATGCCGCTGACATCTCTTACATTGGTGCCCTCGACGTCCTCGTGGCGTGGTCAGGGTTACTGGTGTATCCGCACGTTGGCGTACTCACGCGCCCTTCCGCAATCCATCCGAATCCGGCCGAGGTAGCGGAAGTATTTACCGTACCGCTGAACACCCTGCTGCGCGCTCAACCTGCGGTGTATGATGTTTCTCTGCAACCATACCCGCCTAAAGACTTTCCGTACCACCTTTTGGTGGGCGGGAAAGGGTATCAGTGGCGGACGACCAAGGTGCGGCAGTACTTCTACACGTTTGGCGAACACGTGGTGTGGGGGCTCACGGCGCGTATTCTAACTCACTTCCTGGACGTGCTCCGGGCGGCACACTTGCCGGAGGCATAATGCGCGAAGGAGCGCTGGCACATGGTTTTCAGTTTTCGCTGCCCCAAAGCGTCGCCAATCATGTAATCTGAGGGTGTCACTGATTTGCCAATCGCTCGGGAGAGGGGGACCACCATGGCGAAGTTTCCGGAACATTTCTTATTCGGCGCAGCCACTGCAGCGTACCAAATTGAAGGGGCCGTGCGGGAAGACGGACGAGGTCCAAGCATTTGGGACGTCTTCAGCCACACGCCGGGAAAAGTGGTGAATGGGGAAACGGGGGACGTCGCGTGCGACCACTACCACCGCTACCGCGAAGACGTCGCCTTGATGAAGGAACTGGGGATTCATAGCTATCGGTTCTCCATCGCTTGGCCTCGTTTGTTTCCGCAAGGTACCGGTGCACTGAACGAAAAGGGGCTCGACTTCTACCAGCGGCTGGTTGAGGAACTGCTTAGAGCATGACATCATGCCGATGGCGACCTTGTATCACTGGGACTTGCCGCAAGCGTTACAGGACAAAGGCGGTTGGGTGAACCGCGACACGGCAGACGCATTCGCGGCGTACGCAGACACCGTCTTTCGTCGGCTTGGCGACCGAATTCCGATGTTCATCACGCTGAACGAACCGTGGTGCAGCGCCGTGTTGGGACACGCCAGGGGCGTGCATGCGCCAGGTGACACCGATTACGGAAAGGCGTTGGCCGCCGCGCACCACTTGCTGCTTGGACACGGCAAGGCCGTTCAGGCGTTCCGGCAGTCGGGGGCTGTGGGGGAAGTCGGTATCACCCATATTTTGTCGCATATCGTACCTGCCTCTGACCAGCCAGATGACGTGGCGGCTGCGGCGAGAATCGACGCGCTGACCAACCGCTGGTTTCTCCTGCCCATCTTCCAAGCGACCTACCCGACAGAACTGCGCACACTCGGCGTGGATCGGTTCAATAAGGACGGCGATCTCGCCCTCATATCAGAGCCTATCGACTTCCTTGGGGTCAACTACTACTTTGAACATCGCGTCAAGGCGAATCCCGCGGATCGCATCATGCAAGCGACCATCCTCGAACCCACTGGCGATGTGACAGCCATGGGCTGGGGAATTTCGCCGAACGGACTTCGCGACGTGCTCCTTCGCATCAAACGAGACTACGGAGACATTCCGATGTACGTGACCGAGAACGGGGCAGCCTTTCACGACGTGGTCGAGGGAGACGTTGTACATGATTCACAGCGCGTTTCCTACCTTCGCAACCACCTGCTAGCCGTACGCGAAGCGATGGACGCAGGCGTGGATGTCCGTGGCTACTACGTCTGGTCGTTCATGGACAACTTCGAGTGGCACGAAGGGTACGCCAAGCGGTTTGGCCTCTTCTATCTAGACTACCCAACCCAGCGTCGGCTCTGGAAGGACAGTGCGCGCTGGTACCAGAACGTGACGACCAGCCGCGAAGTCCAGTAGTCACCGCCCAATCTGCTATCATCATGTTGAAGGTGGCCGGTAGAGGCCACCTTTTCTACGGCGAGGTGAACCATGAATCTGCAGCCATTGTTTGCACAACCGATTCTCCGGCAATCCCTGTTTCCCGATGTCCACCCTGGGCAAGCCAGCGATGTCTGGCTAGTGGAGACCAGCGACGAGTCTGTCATCGTCCGCCGGACGCGGATGTCTTCCGAGCCTGCCAACGACTTTTGGTGGGGCTGTCGAGACCTGTTTGGCATTGATCCCACGGACATCTTTGCGTTAGAGGACATCAACCGCGTCTTGGCTGAGCTTTCGCCAATTCCGGTGCCGCAAGTCCTGCGCAAAGCCGTGGTGGACGGCGTGCCGTACGTGGTGGTGGAAAAGATGCCGGGAACTACGTTGCGTTCATTTCAATCCCTGCCAGAGGAAGCGCTGTTTCACCTTGGCGCAGCTGTGGCACGTATACATGCCTGCACGTTCAGTGAGTGTGGCACCCTGTCCGGTCGGCTGCGCTATCCAGTGGGTCAGTTTCACGAGCGGATGGCTGCCACCATGCGCGGACTCGTACAGCGGTATTACGCCACACTGCCTGCGATCTCGACCCGATTGGACGAGATGTGTGCACAGTTGCGAGCGTTGCCTTCCTTACGGATGGCGAGCCTCATCATGCTGGATATGGACCCGACGCAGTTCCTGCACGAGGGCGGGCAGATCACGGCCTTGGTGGACACCGAAGTGTACGCGTTGGGACCACGAGAACTGGAACTGGTGGCTCTGGAGTATCTGTTGGACAAGACGAGAGCGGCGGCGTTTGCCTCGGGATATGAGAGCGTGTTGTCGTTCCCGGATTTACGGCAGGTCCGCACTCCGTACCGATACTTCTGTCGCCTCATGGAAGTGCAAGGAGCGATAGACATCGACGTGTGGATGAATTGGCCGAGGTGGTTTGACGAGGTAGGTTCATTTTCGTGACCTCCATCAAGCCTCTTCTCATCCCCTCCCTATGTGGGGGGATATATATTGTTGGGAAGAGGTGCGATGTAGCCGACGAGGGTGTTGGATATTACTCATTGTCACATTCAATCTTGTTTTCTCCGATAAAAATGGTAGTATAATAGATACCAGCTGAATCTGATGGCTTATGAAAGAGGCCATCAGTACGGGGGATTTTTTGGCGAATTCTTCGCCTTTGGGGTTAAGTGCGTTTCTACAAACGCCCGGGCTGTCTCCTTAGTCCGCACCCGACAACTAACCTCGGAAGCAACAAAAGGAGGAAACGAAAAGGTGTCTTTTGCTTCAAAAAGGAACCTCGCCGCAATGGCGCTTGGTGCCACGATGATTGCTAACATTTCCCCAGCGTTCGCAAGTACTACGACGGTAAAACACAATCAACAGCGAGTTCATGCCACTGCTTCATCTCATTCCGGCACGTATGTGATCAAACCCGGCGATACATTCTGGGCAATTTCACGGCGTTTCCACGTTCCACTAGATGCGCTCCTCAAGGCGAACCCCCACGTGAAGCCAACACTGTTGATCCCAGGACACACGATTGTGATACCGAATCTAGCGACACATAATACGACTCGGGCAGTGCACAAACCGACTCGTGCGGTACACAATACGACTCGAGCCGTATACATGACGTCCGAGGCTCCAGCTTATATCAAAGAAATTAATGCCATTGCTACCGCGTATACAAGCGCTCAAGGGACTATCGATTGCCTAGGTACTAGGGTCCATTTTGGAATAGTCGCAGTCGATCCAAGGGTGATTCCACTGGGGTCGACGCTCCGGATTGAAGGGATGTCTTTCCCCGGTTTCCCATCCACTTTTATCGCACAAGCCGCAGATACAGGATCTGCTATTAAGGGGGATCGCATCGACATATACCTGCCAGTGAGTAACAGTCAAGCGATGTATTTCGGAGTGCAACACGTAAAAGTATACGTGCTAAAATCGTAGCGTCGGTTGCAAAGGTCGACAGTCAATCATCAGGCACGACAATCTGAAGGGGAAGCCAATTCGGCTTCCCCTTCGTTTTACAAGAAACATATGGTCATGGCTGGTTATTCAACGCGAATCCTGTGTATCGTTCATCATAGAGCGAAGGGCTTCACGATACGCATCATCGCTGCTGACCAGCCGGTCTTCATCAGATGCAAACGTCTTATCGGGTGTAGAGTGACCTGACAAACGTCGAAGTGCGTTACGATAATCATCGTCAGTGGGGCGGGCGATTGGATCCACAGGCGCCCGAGAGGGTTCAGTCTCCACGGTTGGCTCAGAGATGGTCTCACTCCGCTGCATCTCTGATGGACTTGCTGTCATGGCTCCTCCCGCGCTATCTTTCTTTTCCCGACGAAGGAGTCGGACGTTGATGGCGATCATAATCGCACTGACGATAATGATGGCCACGACATATATGGCGATAAACTCCACGGGTATCCCCCTGTTCCATTCCAGTTCAGTCAGGAGTTCATGAACGGACCATCTTGGCAGTCACTTCAGCAACCCGGCGACCCAGTGCGCGTCCGAGGGCCAGATCAGATTCACTAGGCAAATTCAGCGGCGCATCCGGTGAGAGTTCAACCGGGCACGTAATGCCAACGCCATAGTAAGAACCATACATTACATTTTCCGGTACGTTACTCGGGAGACCGACAATAATCATCCCATTGTGTAACATGGGGGTAATCAGATTCCAGAGCGTCATCTCAGTCCCACCATGTACAGTAGCCGTTGTACAAAAGACGGCGCCCACTTTTCCCACGAGTTTTCCCTGCGCCCACAAATATCCGAGTTTGTCAATCCACTCTTTCAGCGCGGAACTGATAGTCCCAAAGTGCCCCGGACACCCCCAGATGATGGCGTCAACATCCACCAGGTCGCGAACATCTGCCTGATGGACGTGACGAAGATAGACGTCGGCGCCTTCAACGCTCGCACCTTGTGCTATCGCTTGAGCTAATGCTTCTGTATGTCCACTCTCACTGTCGTAAACCACATAGATTTTCATGAATGATGATGCCCCCTTCCTCAAAATCGTTCTATTTATGAATGCGAACCGTCGCGTTCATGCCAGGCACCAACCCAGTGGGTATTCCTTGCAGAGTGATTGTGACTGGGATGACTTGAGTGACCTTCGTGTAATTGGCGTTCGTACTTGTTGAAGGCAGTAAAGAAAATGTAGAGGCTGTGGCCAGCCCAATTTGACTGACGGTTCCTGTCACGGATGTTCCCGGAAATGCGTCAAAATATACGTCAACCGTATCCCCGACTTTAACGTGCTGGATCTGCGTTTCCTTGATGTTGGCCGTGACATACAGTTGGTTCATGTTGTAGGCGTAAGCCAGCGGAGTACCGGGTGTTACGTATTCGTTGGGCACCACATTGTTTTCGACGATGGTTCCGTCCTGTGGCATAGGGATGTTAATGTCTTCGGTCCTACTTCCGTTTGACACTTCCACTTGTCCAACCGTATCTCCGGAATGGAATGTCCTCCCTTGCGTGCCATTCCAAGAGACGAGTTTGCCAGCCACTGGTGACGAAATTGTGATTTGTTGGCCTGAGACTTGCGCATCATCCGTTGTTAGGTACAGCGTGGATTGGTTGTAGAAGTAGTAGCCGACAAACCCAGCAATAATGACCAATACAATAATCACGAAATTCAAGATGAGTAAGCGAGTTGCTTTCATAAAGATTCCTCCTTTGATTCTTGAGCATTGAGTCAGTATGTACTGAAAGACCTACTCAAGCAACAATGGCTCTTTAGCTTCCACTCTCACGGTTTTTTTACGGTTTCCTTCACGAATCGCCCGTTCTCGCTTACTTCCATAGAATAAGACAAGGATGACCGCAATCGCAGTCAAAAACGTTGAGACCATGAATGCATCGTCCATCCCTGCCACAAACGCATTTTGTTGAATCAAACCATTCATCAAAGATGCAGCAGCCTCTTTCGCGGCCGTCATCGACATCCCATGCGCTTGCATCAAGGCTTGAATCTTCATCATGAATTGACCCGATGATGAGGTTGGTGTCACTTGCCAAGACATTTGGGTGGCGTGAATATTTGTTTTCGTAGTCATGTAGCTCGTGAGCACAGCTGTCCCCAACGAGGCTGCAACCTGCCGTATCGTGTTGCTCATCGCGGTGCCCTGGCTGGTCAATTCGACGGGAACCGTGTTCATCCCAGCTGTCATAATGGGCATCATTGTCAGTGCCATTCCGGCGCTGCGCACAATATACAACCACTGGATTGTACTTGAACTCGTATTCGCCTCCAGCGTTGTAAATCCATACGTCGCCAGTGTAACCATGAGCAAGCCAACAAAGCCCAACGGACGTGGTCCGATGCGGTCAAACAGTCGACCGCTTAAAGGCATCAGCACAGCTGAGACCAGCGCAGCAGGCGTCATGAAAAGCCCCGTGCGTACCGCCGAAAACCCTTGAATGTTTTGGAGATACAAGGGGAGAAAGAAAATCCCGGCAAACAAGGCTACACTGATCAGCGAATTCATGATTAGACTCATGCTGAACATGTAGTTTTTCAGTACCCGCAGTTGAATGATTGGGTTCTTGGTGTACAGTTCTACGAAGACCAAGATCACTAAACAAACTACACCGATGGTCAGGAAGGACTCCACTTCTGTGGAACCCCATCCATCCGATGAGACTTGGTTAAATCCGTACAGTAAGCTTCCGAAGCCAACAACGCAGAAGATAAGCCCCCAGATATCTAACTTGCCTTTTACCTCATGCGGAAACTCGTGCATCGTGAGTGTACCGAGAATCACCGCTACAATCCCAATTGGCACATTGAGATAGAAAATGAATCGCCAAGACCAATAGTCCACGAGATACCCACTGAGCGCTGGTCCAAAAGCTGGCGCTGCCATCATGGCAACTCCAAAAAGCCCCATCACCATGCCTCGGCGATTCGGAGGAAATATGCGGAATATCATGGACATGGCGACCGGTTGCATCAGAGCACCACCGAGCGCCTGCAAGATTCGAAAGGCAATGATGGAACTGAGATTCCACGCGGCACCGCACAACGCGGATCCTATCGTGAACGTGGCGAGTGACATCAGGAAAAGCTTTTTCGCGCCAAATCTGTCCGTTAACCACCCGGAAATCGGAATCAAAGCGCCGAGAACAAGCATGTACGCCGTCACGACCCATTGAATCTGATCTGTTGTAGCGTTCAATTCCGTCTGCATTTTGGGAATCGCCACATTCACTACACTCGTGTCCAAAATTGCCATGAACACGCCGAGGATGATAATGGTCATCTGTAATGCAGGGGACTTGATGCGTTCAATTTCATATCCATGTGTGGCTGTCTGAGCCATACAAAACACCTCCCTTTAATTAAAGTCGCATCAAATCGTTTTTTGAATGAGTCGATGTCCTAATCCATGAAGTCACCCCGTTGTTTCAATGGTTTCAAGTTTAATGTATATAATGTTTAACCAATTAACTTTTATGCTATCTAAATAAATTTGTTGCTTCAAGCAAAATCCTTCATGAAACAAGAAATTGTATACATAAATTTTTTGTCATGTAAAGTACATTGCGAATTCGGACAAACAGGAGGAGAATGAAAGGTGAAGTCGATATCGTTAAGGGAGGTGTGCCGAAGCTCAAACATGAGCTTCGAATGACATGAAAGTCGCGAATGGTGTTGAAGTATTCGAATTAAAAACGAACATGATGGGACGGCAAACTGAAATCCATCCGACACTCATATGGGATGAACATGAAGTCATTTTAGTGGACACCGGCATTCCCGGTCAACTTCCGGAAATACGCGAAGCGATGGAAAACGCTGGTGTGCCTTTTAACAAACTGAGCAAGGTCATCCTCACACATCAGGATCGCGACCATATTGGCAGTCTACCCGATATTCTGAAGGCGGTAAATCACAAGGTGGCTGTGCTTGCGCATAAAGAAGATAAACCGTATATCGAAGGCGACAAACCGCCAATAAAGATGAATCCGGAGCGAGTCACGAAAATGCTTGAATCCGTCCCGGAAGAACAGCGTCAGCAAGTTCAAGCGTTGTTCACATCCCCGATAACGGCCAAGGTCGATAGGACGGTTGAAGACGGAGAGGTATTGCCATACTGCGGAGGGATCACCGTCATCTTCACACCAGGTCACACACCGGGTCATATCAGCTTGTACCTCAATCGAAGCAAAACATTGATCACTGGAGATGCGCTTGTGGCAGTAAACGGTGAACTCCTTGGACCGAATCCCCAATTTACACCGGATATGCAGACAGCTCTAAAGTCACTCAAAAAGTTCACGAAATACGACATCGAAACTGTCATCTGTTATCACGGTGGAGTGTACAAAGAAAACGCAAATCAACGTATTGCAGAGTTGGCGGAAGGTAAATAATGAAATGGAACACTTAGCGAATCAAACGTGTGATGTGCCGTGCGAAAACGGAATATCAAGCAGGGCGGGGCTGTCGGCTTTGTGACAGCCCCTTTCCGTACGGATATCTATGCGTAGAAGTTTTGCGTTCTATTGATTCTATGAGTCAAGCAACTGAAAGGTGTAATGACAAAATTATCAGAATGGTTTTATAGTATAGATGACGACTGCAGGAGAGGCGGCAAGGGGGACAGTGCGGATGATTGCCTTAGAACAACGTTTCCCGTTTCCGTTGGAGGAAGACAGCTATTTTTATTCGAACAACCTCAAACCACTCCAACCGCCGTGCTGCATCCAATTGACCACCGAGTATTTCCACGAAGTCGCCGAGAAGCGCCGCTTACTCGCGGCTCATCCGGAGCGCTGCTTCCATGCGCTTCCGGGAACGCTGGTGGCACAGTGGGAAGTGGTGGATACGGTTGTGCACCACTTGGTGGACAACTATCCGGACTGTTTCACGCTCGAGAAGCGGGGGGATGTATGGACGTTTCGGAATCTGTTACTGGACGAGACCGACCGGTTCACGTTTGGCGATGCGAGCACACTTCCGGTGCAACCGCTCGACTGGATGGGTCGACATGTGCAGGAAGATTTGTTGCTTATGGTTCAGCGCGATGATGACATCTATCTCGAAGCCGGGCAACTGTGCTTTCCGAGCGCTTGGTCACTCACGTTTGATCTCGGAATGGCGTTTCATGAGATCCATCGTCCGGTGCCGTGGAATCACGAATTGGCCGAAAAGATCCGCCGATTTCTGCTGCGCGTTGAGACGGGCAAACCGTGGACGCGCGTGAACTGGGCGATGCATGTTGGCAAGCGGCTCGACATGCCGCCGGAGACGTTTGACGAGTGGGGGCCGGCGCGATACCAGCTGGCACCGGAGAACGTGGCCGACGAGGTTCAATTGCGCGTCGAGGAGCAGTGTGTGCTGCGACTGCCGGGAAGTAACGCCTTGCTGTTTAGCATTCACACGTACCTGAAATCTTTGGGAGAAATTTCCCGACACCCGGAGTGGACGCAAAAGTTGCACTCGGTGCTCATTACGCTCCCCGAACAGGTGGCAGCGTACAAAGGGTTGACCGCATATCGAGAGCAGGTCATCGAATATCTGGAGCGATGCCAATGACGAAGTGCCATGTGGATTCGCTGTCGCCCTTCGAAATACAAAGCCGTTGCCGAAAGCACCTGGTCTTTGTACATCCGCACGGGGCGGCGCATGTAGCCCCCGATGTCCGGCGAATGGCTGAAACGGGATATCCGGTGGAATGGAACCACGTAGGGAAAGTTGCGGCAGAGACAGTGGACTTCGGTCTCGACACCCTCGTCTCCGCCAAGCGGTCGTGGCCGGATATCGGTGACTCGGACGCACTTCGAGAATATCTTGAGGACCAACCGATGGGGACGCATCTGTATATCGCGGCCATCTGGGAGTGGGTTCGCTCGCTCGTTCGTATTGCGGAAACGGTGGGATACGCCAAAGAAGACATCCAAATCCGCGGTTTTGGGCAAAAGTACCACCAGGTTTTTTGTATTGCCTGTTACACCACGAATCCCATTGGCGACGCATCGACAGTGACTTGCCGACAGTGCGGAAGGGCGATTTCGGTGTCGGATCATTATTCCAGACGACTGGATGCCGTTATGGGCTATCCGATGCTACACAACATGACGAAGAAGGGGAACTCATGAGCCACGATGCCATTCTGACCGTCCGCGTCGCGCGGATTGACCAAGAGACGCCGGTGGTGAAACGTTTCACGCTGGTGCCTGCGGGGGCGGATCGGTTGCCGCCGTTTTCGGCAGGCGCCCACATTACCACGTTCGCTGAGTTCGACGGCCGTGTTCTAGAGCGAAACTATTCCCTTTGTAACCATCCCGGCACGCGTAATGTGTACGAGATTGCCATTCGTCGGTTGGACAAGTCACTGGGGGGCTCCGCGGGCTGGCACCATCATATCCACGTGGGCGACACGGTGCACATCAGTCCGCCGAAAAACCATTTTCCGCTCAGTCAGCGTGCACGGCACCACGTATTCCTCGCAGCGGGGATTGGTATTACGCCATTTCTGTCGATGATGGCGGAGCTCCGGGCCAAAAACGGGTCGTTCGAACTGCACTATGCGGCGCCATCCCGGTCGTATTGCGCCTTCCGTGAGGTCATTCAAACCTGCTATCCAGAGAGCCGTTTCTATTTTTCCGAAGAGGGGATGCGGTTGTCGCCGAAAGTGCTCTGTAATGCCAAGGTGGGTACCCACGTGTACTTATGCGGCCCCACTTCCTTTATCGAGGAGTTTTCTCAGCAGGCGGAGGCCTTCGGGTTCCCGAAGAGCAATATCCATGCCGAGCGGTTCACGGCCCCGACGCCGGAAAATCCGCGTCCATTCCAGGTGTCGCTGTGCAAGTCCGGGAGGGATGTCGAGGTTGCGGCGCACGAGACGCTGCTCGCCGCGCTTCTTCGCGCCGGCGTGCGGGTCCGTTACGCGTGCCGCGCTGGCGGGTGCGGGACTTGCGAAATCGGCGTCGTCGAAGGCGCGGTGGAACATCGCGATTTTTACCTGACGGATGAGGAGAAGGCAGCGAATACATCCATCATCGCGTGCGTCTCACGTGCGGCAGGAGGCCGTCTGGTACTGGATATCTAATATCAATGGAGGTTGACTTTGTGGCGAATGTACAGGTTGGGTTAAACACGGCAAAGACCGTGGCAGACGGAAAGCTGCAGCGAAGTTTAAAATCGCGTCATCTTAGCATCATAGCGATTGGTGGTGCCATCGGTACAGGGCTGTTCGTAGCGAGCGGCGCATCCATCAATTCGGCAGGGCCTGGTGGAGCGTTGCTCGCGTATCTCGCGATTGGCCTGATGGTCTACTTTGTGATGACCAGCCTTGGTGAAATGGCGACCCTCATGCCGATTTCCGGATCGTTTGCAACCTATGCAGCAAAATTTGTGGACCCGGCTCTTGGCTTCTCTATTGGCTGGAATTACTGGTTCAGTTGGGCGGTCACCATTCCGACCGAACTCTCGGCGGGTGCGCTGGTCATGAAGTACTGGTTTCCGCACACTCCTTCCATTCTCTGGAGCGCTATCTTCCTGGCGATTCTCTTTATGCTCAACATTCTCTCGGCACGCGGTTACGGCGAAGGAGAGTACTGGTTCGCTGGCATCAAGGTCGTCACGATCATCGTTTTCATCTTGGTCGGCATCGGGATGATCTTCGGCATCCTCACCCATCCTGCCGTGGGTTTCCACAACTTCACACTCGGTGGGAGCCCATTTCATGGAGGATTCATGGCGGTGTTCGGTGTAGCGATGATTGCTGGGTTCTCCTTTCAGGGTACCGAGATTGTCGGCATTGCAGCGGGTGAAAGCGAAAACCCTTCGCGCAACGTGCCTCGGGCCATCAACACGGTGTTCTGGCGAATCCTCATTTTTTACGTGCTCTCTATCCTGATTATTGGTCTCATCATTCCCTACACGGATCCCAACTTGCTCAAGTCCGACGTGACGGACATTGCGGTGAGCCCATTCACCCTGGTGTTCAAGCGCGCGGGGCTTGCTTTTGCAGCCGGACTCATGAACGCCGTCGTACTGACTTCCGTGCTGTCCTGCGGCAACTCTTCCATGTATGCGTCGACGCGGATGTTGTGGGCGCTCGCGAAGGAAGGGAAGGCGCCGAAACTGTTCACACGGGTCAATTCGCGCGGTGTCCCGAGCTATGCCTTGTATGTGACCACAATTTTCGGATTCTTTGCGTTTCTCTCCTCGTTGTATGGAAACGGCGTGGTCTACATGTGGCTGTTAAACTGCTCGGGCATGACCGGGTTTATCACCTGGCTCGGGATTGCTATTTGCCACTATCGGTTCCGCAAAGCGTACATCGCGCAGGGAAGGAACCTCAATGAACTGAAGTACCGGGCAAAATGGTATCCCTTTGGACCCATCTTTGCACTTATCCTCTGTACAATTGTCATTCTTGGCCAGGGCTACGGAGATTTCACTGGCGGCCCAATTCAGTGGGGAAATGTCATCGCGACGTACATCGGGGTACCCGTGTTTCTCATCCTGTGGCTGGCGTACAAATGGATTCATAAGACCCGGGTGATTCCACTCAACGACTGTGTGTTTCATGCGAACAAAGCGTAATCGTGCCCCGGTTTCCTGTAACGATGTGGGAGGCTCTAAAGTCGATTGAAGGGGGGACTCGCTTCCGGTTTTAAAAAAAACACCCAGCCCGCAAAAACGCTCGTCAACCGGCGAGCGTAGTTCTTATAACTACCCTTTCACATGGCCAGTAAACCATCCCAAGCCTACGTGTGCGAAGTACATCCACAACAGCAGAACCATCAGCAGTACACCGCCCAGTACAATACCAACCATCGTTCCCGTGGGTTTGGTTTTCACAGCCATCCCTCCACTGACTATCGTGCGTTACACGGATGGACCGTATGCGCAAAACGAGTCGCCTCATCAGGGATGCGGTCAACTGGTGAGCGCAACGAAAGAAGACCCTCTCTACATGTTTTCTGCGTCGACGTTGCAGTGAAGGTGGATGGGGGCAAAGACTTTCAACGCCTCGCCTTTTTCACCGCCTGCAGCAGGGCCGTGCTGGGCCGCCTTCGCTTCGAAGTAATGCTCAAAGAACGGCCAAACGTGTTCCGGAAATTGACTTTCGTGAGCGCGGATGGCCGCTATTTTCCGCTGCCACGTTTTCGTGACGTCCACAAACGTGTTGGGTTTTGCCGTGAACCCAAATGCGATGCACTGCACGCCGTGTGGCTGCAACTCGTGGCTGTCCCCAATGTTGCCCATGGCACTGAAAAGAGTCGCGGCCGCTGCGGACAGTCCCACATTCCGATGCGCTGGGTGTGCCTCGTAGGGCAACCAGCCGTCAATGGTGACGACGGTGTCGGGCCGTACTTGCCGGATGGCCCGGATGAAGTCGTGCTGGAGCTGCTGACCGGGCAAGTATTCCGCGTCACGGTAGTTAAGCCAGATGTAGTCTTGTACGCCAATGTATCGACCAGCCGCGATTTGCTCGAGTCTGCGGACGTTGGCGAGTTGGTTTTCGTCGCGGCGCACCGAAGAACCAGCGCCTCCATCCGTCACCGTCAAGTACGTGATGTGGGCGCCTCTGTCTGCGAGCACCGCCAACGTGCCACCGCAGGCGATGTCCACGTCATCCGGATGCGGCTGTATGCACAGGACGCGTTTGGCGTTCAACAGGTTGGGGATGGGGGCGAGATGGGACAAGGACACAGGAATTCCTCCTTTTGGTGATGTGGTTTAGTCTGGTGAGTGCTTTATCCCGAAATCTGTCGAAGTTGCTCCTGAATCTTGGTCACGCGTTTTCTGTGTAATGGATATCGCCAGAAGAACAACAGGGCCACCCCGAGTGCCACCAACGGAATCCACGTGATCATCATCTTGAATCCCAACAAAGCGGACGTTGGTTGGTGTGTTCCGAGCGCGTTGGTGTACCCTGTGCTGACTAAAATTGCGGTGGTCACCACGGCTTGGGCGGGGGTGCAGAGGCCGACTAAAAGGCTGTGGATACCGTAAAACATACCTTCGCGTCGGACGCCGGTCTTCACTTCATCTTCGTCAATGATGTCCGAGATGAGGATGTCGGTCAGGATGAGGATGCCGGACAGCCCGATGCCAAGAAAGAGGGCGGCGACCAACGCGGCGGAGAACGTGTTTGTGAAGTTGAAACTAAAGAGCGCTAGGCCAAACAAGAGAATGGCCAGTACGATGGCACGCGCAGCACCAATTCGCGGCACCATCCAGC
The DNA here is from genome assembly GCA_963788285.1 of uncultured Alicyclobacillaceae bacterium. Taxonomy (GTDB): domain Bacteria; phylum Bacillota; class Bacilli; order Alicyclobacillales; family Alicyclobacillaceae; genus Alicyclobacillus_A. Next base: position 243,471 of record CAWBGB010000004.1, on the reverse strand, counting down.
CCCAGAAATACACGAGCGGCAATGCTACAGCCAGTGTGGCGAGCAATAGGTAGGATTCCTGTCCGTCCACGAGCCCCAGGTTGTACTTCGCATAGTAGTACAGGTCGGTTGTGAGCATGGTGAACGCGAATTGCACGAAGAAGCGCATGGCGATAAAGGTGACAAACGATTTGTTGACGAGCGTATGCTTCAACGCTTGTCGCACCGGCAGGCTGACGGGTTGGCCGGTCGAACGCCCCTCCCGTTGTTCCGCTCGCCGCCTTTTCAACTCCATGCTGGGGATGGTGGTCAGGAGCGTAATGATACTGATGATGCCGAACAGGACACCCATGGCGCGCCAACCCATCTTGGCGGCAATCAGCGTGGGCAGGGCGAGTCCTCCAACAAGCCCGATGATGCCGAACATTTGCTTCCACGCCGAAGCCATCGACCGTTCCTCAGGGGTGCGGAACATCTCCGGGAACAGGGCGGACCAGTTAACCATCGTCAAGTTGAACATGGTGTCGTAGAAGATGGCGGTGAGGAGAAAGTACAACGTAAACAGGAGCACTTGATGGGCGGACACAGGCGGGGTCCAGACCAACATGAACGCGACGCCGAGTGGGACCGATCCGTACATAATGAATGGAACGCGTTGCCCCCACCGCGAGTAGGTTCTGTCCGACAGGTACCCGAGAAACGGGTACACCAGCGTTGCGTACACCGCCTGAATGGTGGCGGCAACCCCAATCCAGTCAGCCTGGCCATGCAGGACGTCGATATAGTAACTCTGGACATAAGACCCGTAGGCAAGGCTGACCAGGTTGGCAGGAATGGAACCACTGGAAAACGAAATGATCTTCGCCATTGGCCGCATGTTATCGCCTCCCTTGCGTCGTGGTGGATGTACCCTCACGACGCAACAACGCTTTTGCACGAAAGATTCGAAAAACAATCATCAATCCATTCACGGAGTCATTTCGTTTGCGTCTATTGATTCACAACACGAGCTGATGTACATCATTCCACGAGAGCGGTCTGCCGCGATGTTGCAATCGCTGAACATAGGAGGTGGTCTCATGAACCTGCAATTTGATCATCTGGTACATACAGTCTATGATCCGAACGCAGTCCGACAGCACTTCGCTGACGCCTTCGGGTGGCGCACGGTGCCGGGCGGCAAGCACATCGAGTGGGGAACCTATAACGGGCTTTCCTATTTCGGCCTGTCGTACATCGAGTGGGTGGGCGTGTTTGACGAGGCGTTGGCCAAGACCAGCGAGTTTGGCAAGTGGGTTTTGGCAGACCTGCAACGCGGCGAAGGGGTTAAACAGTTTGCCCTTCGCACCCGTCGCATGGACGAGATTGCAGCAGCATGGCGTGCCCGTGGTCTGAACGCTGTCGGTCCCGTGCAAGGGTTGCGTCAGCGGGAAGACGGTACGACATTACGCTGGCGACTGTTGTTTCCCGCGCGCACGGACGTAGAGGCGTTCCCACTTCCGTTTTTGATTGAGTGGGAACAGGACGACCGCCAGAGGGAAGCCGGACTGGTGGTCGCTGGAGCCCTTCCTGCTGCGTCAGCGGAGCGGCTGCACCTGGTCAAGGTCGAGTCCCGCGTGCGCGACGTCCGCCAGTTTGCCGAGCGCTGGAATACCTGGTATGCAGACGAAGGTGCCGAAATGAGCTTGTTTTCGGACGGCGGTACCGCTGTCGTCAGGGGGTTGGGTCCAGAGCTGGTCTTCCACACCGCTCAGGATGAGGACAGTGCGGAGTGGATAGCACAGCACGGAGAACGTCCCTTTCGCGTGACGGTAGCAGAGCCGACCCACGCGGCGGATGCGGTTCCATCCGAAGGCGAACTGAGTACAATAGCGGCCCAAACGCTGCACGGGTTAAACGTGGTCATTGTGCATGCGTGAGCGATTTGCAAAACGCCGGAAGTGTTTCCTTTGTTGAAACACGAAAGGGTTACTTGGACGAACAAAAAACCGACGGAGTTCTGCTCCGTCGGTGAAGTCTTGCTTCTGATGAGGTGGATCGTCCTTCAATGGGCCTCCGTGTGTTCCTCCAGGAAATGGCGAATGCGCGTCGTCAGCAGGCTGATGGCAATTTTGTTCTCGCCACCTTCTGGAATAATCAAGTCCGCGTACCGCTTCGATGGCTCAATGAACGCGTCGTGCATCGGTTTGACGGTGGACAAGTACTGCTCGTACACCGAGTCGATGGTCCGACCGCGGTCCTTGACGTCTCGGATGATTCTCCGCAAGACCCGGACATCCGCGTCGGTGTCCACAAACACTTTGATATCCAGCACATTCCGGATGCGCTCGTCTACCAGCACGTGGATGCCTTCCAGGACCAGGACGGGCTTGTATTCTACATAAATGGTTTCTGGTAACCGCGTGTGCAGCGCGAAGTCGTACACCGGCAGTTGAATCGCCTGTCGGTCTTGCAGCTGGTGAAGGTGTTCCAGCAAAAGGTCGTTGTCAAACGCATCTGGATGGTCGTAGTTGAGGCGTTGCCGTTCCTCAAAGCTGATTTTGGAGAGATCTTTATAATAAGCGTCCTGGGATATTAGGGCTACATTGCTTTCTCCAAGCGTTTCTACAATATTATGGGCGACTGTCGTCTTACCGGAGCCAGTGCCACCTGCAATTCCAACGATGAGCATTACAGCGTCCCATCCCCCTTACTCTAACTGTCGAAGTATACACCTTGGCCCTGCCCCTGTGCAATGATGAAAATCATAGACCTGATTTCCTGAATTTACCCTTGTTTATGAAAACGCTTTTTCTTAGTATACAAGGTAAGTAAAACGTTTTCGTAAAACGTTTTCGAGAAATTGCCTGGCAAGCGCTGTGAAACCGCTTGCCGATTTAGCGGATTTGGGGAACCCACCCGTATTGTCTCCAAGAGGAGGGGAATGTTGTGAACTCGCGAGGGAAAGTTCGCTGGGGCATTGCATTGATATTATTTATTGGCATTCTGATCAACTACTTCGACCGGACCAACATGTCGATTGCGACGGCTCCCATCACGAAGGAATACCACTTGACCAGTGGCCAAATGGGGATTGTGATGTCGTCCTTTGCTTGGTCGTACGCCCTATTGCAGATCCCGATTGGGGTTTTGCTGGACAAAATCGGGATCAAGTGGTTGATGCGCGTGGGCAGCATCATCTGGGGCGTCGCGACCCTGATGACGGCAGTGGTGAGCGGTCTGGGCCTCGTCATTCTGTCCCGGATTTTGCTCGGTGCGGCGGAGGCGCCCGCCTTTCCGAGTGCGTCCAAAGCAACCGGTTACTGGTTTCCACTGCGTGAACGCGGGATTGCCAGTTCCACCTTTGACGCAGCGGCCAAATTCTCAAACGTTATCGGTGCGCCGGTTGTGGCGTTCGCCGTTACGCAATGGGGATGGCGCGGCGGCTTTTGGATGACCGGAATTCTTTCGCTGCTGTACGCTCTTATCTATTGGATTTGGTACCGCGATCCACATGAACATCCGCATCTGTCGGCCGCTGAGCGCCAGTACATTGAGGAAGGCGGCGCCCAGCAAGAAGGGGATGCGCCAGGGGGAACCTTGCAGAACCTCAAATTTCTGCTGGGCACCCGCAAGGTTTGGGGCTTGACCCTTGGGTTTGCTGCCTATGGGTACTCGTTCTACCTGTTCCTGAACTGGCTGCCCGGGTACTTGGAAAAGCAGATGCACATGAGTATCCTAAAGAGCGGCATGTACGTGATGATCCCATGGGCTGTGGCCACTGTGACGGACTTTCTGATTGGCGGGGTGTTGGTCGACGTGCTCATTCGGAAAGGCTACAACCCGTCGAGAGTGCGGAAAACCTTGTTGGTGATTGGGATGTTGCTCGGACTCGCGGTGGGTGGCGCTGCATTCACCAACAATCCGAATATAGCCATCGTCTTCATCTCCATCGCGCTCGGTGGACTCGCGTTTTCTGCTCCGATTGCGTGGAGTATTCCGGCGCTCATTGCGCCGAAGGGCACGGTGGGAACCGTCGGCAGCATTATGAATTTCTCCAACAACATCATGGGCATTCTCGCCCCGATTGTGACGGGATACATCGTGGGGGGGACTGGATCGTTCTCGGTTGGTTTCATCGTTGCGGCGGTGGTACTGTTGCTCGGGATCTTATCGTACCTCGTCCTGCTCGGCCATATTGAACAAATTCGTACACCGTATGCCCTGACGAACGCCCAGACGGGCGCGGTTCAAAGCAAATGACCCCCAAATCGTTCATCATGAAAGAAACAGCAATCGTCCAGAGATAGGGTACGGTACGGAGTAGACAGCCGTGCGCGTACCCTATCTCCTTGGATTAGTGAGGAGTCTTCAAACCGATGAATCAGACATGCACCTTGGGAGTGGACATTGGAACAACATCTGTGAAAGTCGTCGCATTTTCTCCTGACGGGAGGGAACTCAGCCGTGCGAGTCAGCGGCTCACTCTGCTGACGGAGCAGCCCACGTGGGTAGAACAAGACGCAGAAGAGGTGTACCGTGCTGTCGAGAACTGCATGCTGGACGTCGTCCGCCGCCTGCAGCCTACCCTCTGGACGGTGGAACGGGTTGGTTTCAGCGCGGCCATGCACAGCATCCTTGCTGTGGATGAGGAAGGCCGACCGTTGACGCAGGCGATGACGTGGATGGACACGCGCGCTACAGCGCAGGCGGAGCAACTTTGGAGTTCGCCCGCCGGAATTGGCATCTACCAAGCCACGGGAACGCCAATTCATCCCATGGCCCCGCTGGCTAAGTTGATGTGGTTGAAAGAGAACCGGCCGGCATTGCTCTGCCAGGCGTTCAAGTTTGTATCTCTCAAAGAGTACGTGTGGTACCGCTGGTTCGGCGTGTGGGAAATCGACGCTTCGATGGCCAGTGCCACTGGACTGTACGACATCGCCCACAAGGATTGGTTGCCGGCAGCGCTCGAACTGGCTGGCGTTCGAAGCAGTCAGTTGTCCACCATCGTGCCCACTACGCACATCCGTTCCGCAATCAAAGCACGACCCCTCTGCAGCACAGGGATGTTCGAACACACGCAGTTCAACATCGGCGCCTCCGACGGCGTTCTCGCCAATCTTGGCGCAGGTGTAACGGAACCAGGCGACATGGTCGTTACCATCGGCACCAGTTGTGCGGTTCGGACAGGGACGCGGCGGATGATCACGGATGCACAGACGCGTTTGTTCTGCTATGTGCTGGATGACGGCTATTTCGTTGTCGGTGGCCCAAGCAACAGTGGTGGCGTCGTGGTGGACTGGTTGTATCGACAGGTGCTAAGCGGCCCCATGGGAGGCACTGACATCGGAGAAAAGGCGGAATTTGACGCGTTGCTCGTGCAAGCGGAACAGGTGAACGTCGATGATTTGCTGTTTTTTCCATACGTGGCTGGGGAACGCGCACCGCTTTGGAACCCGGACGCCACAGCGACGGTCGTTGGCTTGAAACTGTCGCACACGCGCGCCCATCTGTTGCGCGCTGCGATAGAAGGGGTGCTGCTCAACGCCTACTGGATTGCTTCCGCGCTGACCCGGGAAGCGGGAAAGCCCAAGCGCCTACTTGCGTCCGGGAAATTGCTGGAAGTGCCGTGGATTCGACAAATGGCAGCAGATATTTTCGGTACAGACGTGGTTCCGGCCACGACGGCAGACGCTTCTGTGGTGGGGGCCGTTATGCTGGCAGAATTGGCGTCTGGGAAGTACGCCTGGGAGGACGTTGTTCTGCGACACAAGCAATTTCAGTCTGCAAACGAGATCAGTGTGGTGCAACCGAACGTGGAGCAACACCAAAAGTACCAGCAAAAATACGCGGAATTCCGGCGGCTGACCGAACTGCTCGGATTGAACAAATCCTCTTAATAGGCAAACGTGGCAGTGGGCGACAACGGTTACGAAAGCCGCAAGGTGGCGCCCGCAGGAATGACCTTGGAAGGCAGGATGATGCGTGACGTGCGGCGAACGGACGCATCCTGCTTGCTTCTAAGGGCTATTAACAGCTCATCCGCGGCGGATTTACCAATCTCCCGTGTGGGTTGGCGCACACAGGTAAGTGGCGGTGTGGCAATTTTGGCCCAGTCTGGCTCGTCAAACGTGGCAATCCCCATTTCGGATGGCACCTGATAGTCCAATTGACGGATGAGCGGGTACAAGTCCAACATGATCAGCCCGTTCGCGGAATAGACAGCGAAGGGCTTCTGCGGGCGCGTTGCCTTCAGTTCGTTGACCGCTTCTTGCAGCGTGGAGGGGCGGGCGCGCTCAATCCAGGCGACCCAGGGTAACTTGCCAGCTTTCCTACACGCGGCTTCATACCCACGGAGTCGATCGACGCGCGTGCTGATCTGCTGCAATTCTTCTGTCACGTACAGGACCCGCTCATAGCCTTGTGCAAACAGATTGGCTGTCAGTTGTTCGGACGCCTCGGCGTTGTCGGTTACGATGTTGACGGCGCCGGGCACGTCGAACTGCCGGTCAATCAACACGACCGGAGTTGATTTCGCAATCTCCTCCACCAATCCGTTGTTGGCCCCGTTGGTTTGGATGACGATGCCGTCCACGGGCTGCGCCATCAAGGATCGGAGCACTTTTTCTTCTCTTTCCGCGTGCGCCCCGGTCTCTGCCACCAGCAAGCTGTACCCGGCCTGGTGCAGGGCGTCTGACAGCGATCGAATGACGCCAACGCAGAACGGATATCCCAGATTGACGACGACCACCGCAATCGTTTTGCTGCGGTTGCGCTTGAGCCCTTGCGCAAACTTGTTGGGGTGGTAACCGAGTTGTTCAATCACCGATTGAATGCGGTTCTTGGTTTCTTCGCGCATGGCTCCGTAATCCTGGTTGAGAAAGCGCGAGACGGTGGTGATGGAGACCCCAGCTTCGCGCGCCACATCCTCAATCGTAATCCGTCGATGCCTCGCCACGTACATTCCCCTTTACCGCTGTGCTCTAATGACTACAAAGTCTGGCAATCTTTCAAAAGGTGGTACACCTTGTCCACGGATTCAAACGCGTATACCTTGTGCAGCGCCTCGCTGCCCTGAGCAATGACCAGGCAAGGCACGCTTTCGATTTTCCATGCCTGCACTTGATTCGGAAACCGCCTTACGTTGCAGGAGTACACTGTCGTACCCGGCAGGGCTTCCATGGCCACCGTGCACATTTTCTGCGCGAGTTTGCATGTCCCGCAGAGGGGCGTGTAGAAAAAGAATACCTGCATGCCGCGACCGGCCTGCAACGTCGACGGGAGTTCAGTCTCTGTGAGCTCGTGAAACATTCGCTGTTCACCCTACCTCATGATGGCACAACTCGGCATGGCATGCCAGTTTGTTAAGATGGGATATGGAGGGGTGAACCATGTACGTGATCAAGGCACTCGTTGGATGGGTTTTGCCACCAGGATCGCTCATCCTCGCTGCGGTTGTACTGGCAGTGTGGGCATACAAATGTCAGCAGCATCGGCTGGCAATAGCCATCATGGGCTTTGCGGCGGTTCTTTACCTTTGCTCCATTCCAGCCGTGGCAGATGGACTGATGCGCGGATTGGAGCAGTCGGTGCCGCATCCAAGCGCTGTACACGGCGACGTCCTGGTAATGCTGGGCGGTGGGGCGACGCCGGACACACCGGACGTGGACGGCGTGGGCATGTTGTCCTCGTCAGGCGAGAGCCGCCTGTTCACCACACTGCGCTTGTACCGAGAGACGAAACTTCCGATTATCCTGTCTGGCGGTCAGGTGTACCCGGACGATGGAGTGGAAGCAGACATTGCCCGTCGCCAGTTGATCAGCATGGGGGTACCCGCTGCAGATATATACGTCGATGACAAGAGCAGGAATACGGAGGAAAACGCGAAGTACACATGCAAAATCCTGGCTGAACACCACTTTCAGCATCCGGTGCTCATCACGTCCGCGTTTCACATGCGCCGCGCGGTGCTGGATTTTGCGAAGGAAGGTGTACGGGTAGAGCCTTATCCGTGTGATTATCAAACGAGCGCGAAACCGAAGTGGTACGTGAATCAGTTTGTGCCGAATGGCCAAGCGGTGTACCTGACCTGGACAGTCCTTCACGAGTACCTCGGCATCTTACAGGCGTCCATCTAGCCATCCGCCACATGGTGTGCAGCGGATGGCTAGATGGGGGTGGAACAGTCCCGGGAACCGGGGAGGCGTGTCAGAGCGTATGCACTCCGTCTGACCTGACGTCCAACTGGAAGTTGTCAATCAGTCGCGCTTTCCCGACGTAGGCGGCGATGGCCAGCATGGTTGGGCCAGACAGCCGTTCGGGGGGCTCCAGCGTATCCAGCGAAACGGCCTCCGCGTAATCCAGACGGACGCCGGGTTCGCCTGAGACGACCTCGGCCATCGCCGAGGCGATGACGGACGGAGATCTTTCGCCTTTTTCCAACAGTGATTTCCCATGTTGCAGCGCCCGGTAGAGCACGGTTGCACGCGGGCGTTCTTCTTGTGTCAGGTAGACGTTGCGCGAGCTTTTGGCCAGTCCGTCGGCTTCTCGAACGATAGGCACCGCGACGATTTGGACGGGGAAGTTCAAATCCTCGACCATTCGCCGGATGACGGCCACTTGCTGCCCGTCCTTCTGGCCAAAGTACGCATTGTCCGGTTGAACGATGTGAAACAACTTACTGACAACGGTGGCAACGCCGCGAAAGTGGCCTGGTCGGGTCTTGCCGCACAGTTGCGTGCTGAGCGCTGGGACTTCGACCTGCGTCACCATCGGTTTCGGGTACATTTCTTCCACGGTCGGAGCGAACAGAATGTCGCATCCGTGTGCGGCCAACAGTTCCGCGTCGTGCTGAAGATCCCGCGGGTAGTTCGCGAAATCTTCGTTGGGACCAAATTGGAGCGGGTTCACGAACACGCTGGCGACGACGACGTCGTTGTCTTTGCGCGCCGCGTCGATTAGTGCCATGTGGCCTTCGTGCAGGTAGCCCATGGTGGGCACGAGCCCAATCCTTTTGCCGGCACGCCGCTCCTCGTTCAGGTGTTTGCGGAGTTCATGGATGTGATGAATTTGGATCATAGCTGTTCACCTTTCAATAGGGGTTGCAAATCGGCGTGTTCATCCGGCTTCAGGTACACGGTCTGATCCGGACCTGGGAATGCTCCGGATTGTACTTCTTCGACGTAGGTTCTGGCAGCCTGAAGAATCGTGTCCGCGAGATTCGCGTAGCGTTTGTTGTGTTTTGGGATGTATCCCGATGTGAAACCCATCATATCGTGAAACACGAGAACTTGTCCGTCGCATCCTGCGCCTGCGCCGATGCCGATGGTGGGAATGGTCAGCCGCTCTGTGACCGCTTGGGCGACCTCGGCTGGAACCATCTCCAGGACGACGCAAAACGCACCGGCCTGTTCCAGCGAAGTGACGTCGTCGAACATTTTTTCCACCTCAGGCTTTTTACGCCCTTGCACGGAGAAGCCACCCAGCGCGTGGACGCTCTGTGGCGTCAGACCCACGTGAGCCATAACGGGAATCCCCGCTTGTACCAATCGGTAGACCGACTCGGCAACTTCCGCGCCGCCCTCCATTTTGACTGCGTGTGCGCCGCCTTCACTCATGAGGCGGCCCGCGTTTTTCAACGTCTCCTCTACGGACACGTGATTGGTCAAAAATGGCATATCGGCCACGACCAACGGGCGCGTGACTGCGCGCGACACGATTCTCGTGTGGTACAGGATGTCTTCCAATGTGACCGCCAGCGTGGTACGCATGCCTTGCACCACCATGCCCAGCGAATCGCCAACCAGCAGCGCGTGTACGCCTGATTCTTCGAGCAATTTCGCGGTTGGGTAGTCGTAGGCGGTGACCATGGCAATCTTCTGGCCGGCCTTTTTCATGTTGTAAAACGTGCGGACGGTGATTGGTTTTGACACACTACATACCCCCCAGAACGGATGTGAAAAGCTGTTGGAAGTACTCCCACTGTTGCTGCGAGAGGCTTTCCTTGCTGCGGGCCACGTCCGCCGTGGCCTTCCCCAGGGCAGCGTACACAGACAATGCGGTGGGGTTGTGTTGTAAAGCTTGCAAGTGCGCTTCCACGGTGGATATGTCGCCTCGTTCGATCGGGCCAGTGAGCGCTGCGGGCAAGCCGAGCCTGTCCAAATTGTCGACCGCGCCGTAGAGCAGTGGCAGGAGCGCCTTCAGACCGTCCGACAATCCCGAGACCTGCGCTGCAACCGAGGCAAGCGCCACCAGTGCATTCGATGCGAGGGCGGCAGCCGCGTGGTACGCGGGGCGCTGATCTGGGCGGATGGAGAGGGGAATTCCACCCCATGCTTCAATCCATTGCCGGGCAAGCAGAATGGCGTCATCGTTGCCATCCAGCGTAAAGTAGACGCCTTGAAAGAGCGATGCGCCTTTTGCAGGGTCGGCAATTGTCTGCAGGGGGTGCATGCACAGCGGCAGCGCTCCAGTCGATTCGACGGGCTGGAGCGCTGCAGCGCTGAGTGATCCCGCTGTATGAACAATCACTGTCCCGTTGTCAATCCACCTTTCGTCCGCCAAGGTCTCTGCCATGACTGTCACAGCCTTGTCTGGGACGGTGAGGAGGACGACATCGGCTTCGCGGACGTACGGTGCAAGCGCTTGCCAGCCCATGACGGGCACCCCCGTCAGCGACTGATACTGTTGGCTTGCCTTGCTGTCCGGGACGCGTCCGTGCGCCGCGAGCACCGAGTGACCCAACGACGTGAGCGCGAGGGTGAGCGCAGTTCCCATGCGGCCGGGGCCGAGTACGACAAACTTCAAACGGTGCACACCTCCGAATGGAACTGCCACTTGCGATTTGCATCCCGCAACCGATATCTCGTCGTGCGAAACCACGCTTGTGGAATGTTGCAGAATGTTGCAAATCGTTCACTGCAAAAATGCCCTGCATCCTGTGCGCTGGATGTGCATCCGAGCGCTTTCAAGTGCACGGCAACATTGTAGCAAATGGCTCGATTCGATGAAAATCGGCCGTCTTACACCTCGTGGGCCGAGACCTCGAGGACCTTATTCAACATCGCGCTCGCAATCGCTTGATGCCCCTCGTCATTCGGGTGGATGGGGCGGCAGAACGGCGTGGCCAGGTCTTGCATCTGGCCGGTTCGATATTGGGCAATCCATTCGTGTTCATGCCCCAAAAACAGGGAATACAGGTCAACGACGTGACAACCTGAACGAGACGCAGTCAAGGCAATCTGCTCGTTGAGACGAGTGATCGCGCTGACGGCAACGTGCGCACGTGGCAGCGGATTGTACAGTGTTCCCACCACAATACACGGGATGCCTTGTTCCTTCACAAGCTCCAAAACGTGTGCAAACACGTGTGCACAGGAATCGACGGCTCGGGAAATGGCCTGCATGGTTGCAGGATGAGACAGGAGGCTGTAGTAACGTCGGCGCAGGTCGTTGCCGCCAATCAGCACCGTGGCCACACGTGCGTTTTCCCACACCTGCATGTCAAGGCTGCGCATGGCGCGCAGCAGGTTTTGGGTCGTCCAATACGGACCGGCGATGGACTGCCATTCCGCGCAGAGTGAACGCTGCGCGAGAGCGTCGGCGACCCAATGCGCGAATCCGTTGGCGGCGGCGGTTGCACCCACGCCGCATGTGATGGAATCGCCGAGTGCCAGATAGGATGTGCGAGACACGATAAACTCCCCTTCAAACCCGTTGCGGCGGAAGGTAAGGGAACTCGTGCGCCTAAATCCCCCCGGTCTGGACTTTTATCCCGGACCTCCATTTGTCCCGCCGCATTTATTAACAGTGTGTTTGGCACTACATTTTAAGAAGGAGTGAGATCCATGTACTACGGTGTATTTGGTGGATACACCCGTTGGGCTGTGGTGTTTCTGATCATCTTCGTACTCTTCTTCCTCCTAGTCCCGGGTTACACCACCACGACCTGCACCACGACGACCGTCGTCTGATGCAAAATCACCATTGGTAACTCGTGCGGAGGAGGCGGAAGGCCTCCTCTTTTGCCATTTCGGTACCGTATGCAAACGGTGTGCCTGTTGCCACATCCGGTGCACATGTACTCCATCTCTGGAAATGGATTTTCTACCCTTTCGAAAAAAGAGAAGAGTGAACGTTTCCGTCCACTCTCCTCACAGCATTGCAAAAGGTTAACCTTGACTGTGTCCTTTGTCAATCCATATCCATTCAATCGGATCTGTACCAACATCCGGGATATAGAAGCCGTGCACCCACGGTTGTGCCGCACCCGTGAAGGTGTCGTACCACATCGGAACCCATGGTGCATCCTTCATAATCTGGATGGTTGCGTTCTTATAGTCCTGCAGACGCTTAGCTTGATTGGTACTGTACTGAGCGTCGTTCAACCAAGCGTTCACCTGTGGATTGTTGTAGTTCGTGCTGTCGTTGACCGAACCTTCGGCCGGGAAATTGAACAGCGTGTTCAAGAAGTCGGAAGGATCGGGGAAGTCCTGGATCCAGCCAAGCCAGAACATCGGTGCCTTGCCGGCCTCTACGACGTTTAGGAACGTACCCCAACTGCTTTCATGCAGCCTTACGGTAATACCAACCTGGGCCAACTGCGCTTGCACGGCCTGATCGAACTTTTGAGCGTCCGGTGTGTCTTGGTCGTACATGTCGATGGTAAAGCCGTGTGGATAGCCAGCCTTTGCTAGTAACTGCTTCGCCTTCTGGATATTGTAGTCGTACGTTGCATCGGCTGGCAGGTTTTGAACATATCCCGGTACCCCAGGCGGCAATGGTTGGTTTGCCACTTGGCCACGCCCGTTGTTCAGTTGTAGAATCGCCTGTTTGTCGATGGCATACTCGATGGCTTGACGCACGAGCGGATTCTTCGTGGGGCCCATGGTCGTATTCAAACCAAGGTATTGCACAGAGTTTTGTACCTTGGTGATGGTTAGTTTCTTGTAGTTCGGGTTTGCCATGAACGTTGGATACTGACTGCTTGGAATACCGTCAGCGCCGAAGTTCCAGCCAATCCATGCCGTTTGACCTTGTTCAAAGTGCTCGGTGTCTATCGCCTCATTGTTGTTGATGTTTATTATCACCTTGTCCAGATACGGAAGCTTCTGGCCGTAACTGTCGGTCCGCCAGTAATTCGGATTCTTCGTCAGGATGATTTGATTGGAATTGATGGTCTGCAGCTCGAATGGGCCAGATCCTTCAGCCTGAGTCGAGTCAAAGGCCGGGTTCTTTTCGTACAACTGATGGTTGCCCACGCTTTCAATGAATTTCGGATCCACTGCGGAAATAAAGTTCATGGTCAACGCGTCAAGCAGGAATGGTTCCGGCTTCACCAGTTGGATTTTCAGCGTGTACGGATCTGGAGCGGACAAACCAGGAATAGTCTTCGTTTTCCCAGCGTTGTAGTCTGCCGCACCTACGATATCCGTAAAGAATCCAGCGCCTCCCGAACCAAGTTGCGGAGAAAGTACGCGATAGAACTCGGTAATAAATGACTGAGCCGTCACTGGGTCACCGTTCCAGAACTTCATGCCTTTCCGGATTTTGAAGGTGTAAGTGAGGCCGTCTTTCGAGATGGTCCAGCTTTGCGCTGCCATGGGAACAATTTGGCTACTGCCCCCCTGTTTCCAAGTGACCAATTGGTCGTACAGTTGGTCGACAATTTCGCTTGACTGTGTATCGTAGGCCAGTGCGGGATCCAAGTCGCGAATGTTTTGGATGAAGTCAATGGTGACAGTTCCGCCTTCCTGCGGCTTTTCGTTCGTCGCAGTTGGAGACGTATTACCTGTGGTCGAGGTCCCGCAACCTGCCAGCAACATTGTCAGCGCGCTCATTGATGCCACAGCCGCAAGACCCTTTTGCCATGCACGAGTCACATTCTTTTCCCCCTTGTGTATTCTATCAACTCACAGACAATTACAAAAAGCTAGAGAGATTATATTCTGCTGTTCGACATGATTCAAGCAATTTCGCTAAAGAGGTAAAAACTTCTATTCATAGCGGATGCGCGGATCGATCACCCCGTAGATGATATCGACGATGAGATTTATCAAGACTACGCACACCGCAACGAACAACACCGTACCCATGATGACGGGGACGTCAGAGTTTTGAATGGCCGTATTCGCCAACGAGCCAAGACCGTTCCAGCCAAACGTAGATTCAATGAGCACGACGCCGGAAATCAGTGTACTAAAATCGATGCCTGCGTACGTGACCACAGGAATCAAGGCGTTGCGAAAGATATGTCGCCAAATAACTCTTCGTTCGCTGGCACCCTTCGCGCGAGCCGTCCGCACGTAGTCATGCGACATAACTTCCAACATCTGACTCTTCAACAGTCGAATGTAAAATGCTGCCCCCGTAATACCGTAGGTCAAGGACGGCAAAATGAGGTGCCAGACGTCACCGAATCCCCCCAAGGGGAAAATCGGAATTTTAAACGCAAACCAGTATAGGAACAGTAAACCAAGCCAGAATACCGGCAGGGACAGACCGACCAATGCGATCGCACTTACAATGTAATCTCCGAATTTACGGGCGTGTCTGGCAGTATAAATCCCGAGTGGAATGCCAATTATCAGCTCTGCAACCCAACAACCAAGGCCCAATTCGAAGGTTGGCCAAACGCGTTGCAAAATCATCTGCGAGACAGGCAAATTGTAAATGTACGAAGTACCTAAGTTGCCGTGCAACAATTGCCCAAGATAGTGGATGTATTGAAGCGGCAAGGGTTGATCCAGCCCTAGTTGATGGCGGATTTGGATAATGACGGACATCGGTGCTTTGTTGCCTGCAATCAGCCTGGCAGGGTCTTGTGGAATCGCGTAAATCAGCAAGAATCCTACAATGGAAATACCAAACAACACGACAATCGAACTAAACAATCGCCGAACGATGTAAGCGAACACAGGTTATCCTCCTCTCTTTAGTGTTGCGTGTTATGCGGATCAAAGATGTCACGCAATCCATCGCCGAGCAAGTTAAATCCAAGTACGGCAATCGCGAGCGCCGCTCCTGGGAACAAAATCGTCCACGGCGCGTATTGATACGATTGCATACCAGCTTCAATCATGTTCCCCCAACTCGGCGTCGGTGGCTGAATCCCGATTCCAAGGAAGCTTAGGGCTGATTCGGTCAGGATGTTGTTACCGACGTTGAGCATGGAGAACACAATAATTGTTCCGAACACATTCGGAAGAATGACGCGAAACATGATTCGGAACGAGGACGCTCCGAGAGCCCGTTCCGCTTGTACGAATTCCATCTCGCGCAGAGACAAGACTTGGCTGCGTACCAAACGTGCCATCGTTCCCCAGCCAGTGACACCGAGCGCGATGAGCACACTTTTCATACTCGGTCCAAGGGCGGCAACCAGTGCCATGGAAAACAGCAGGAACGGGAAAGCGAGAATAACGTCAACGACGCGCATCAGAACGTTGTCCACCCACTTGCCGTAGTACCCGGCGACGAGTCCGACGACTATGCCAATCACCAGGTTGATGACGGTGGAAACGATACCTACCGTGATGGAAACGCGCGTACCGTAGATAATGCGGGACAGGATGTCACGCCCGTTGCTGTCTGTGCCAAGCGGGAACGTAGCATTCGGCCCAACCGGCGTACCTTGTGCCGTTAATCCGGTTTGCTGGAACACTTCCGTCGGGTTATGTGGCGCAAGCTCGGGCGCGAAAACCGCGACAACCACCATGAGGAACACAATCAGTCCCCCAGCATACAACATTGGAAATTCCTTTATACTCTTCCACAGACGCCGGCCAAACGACTTTTTTGTCGACGTCGGCGTCACGGGCGGTGGAGAAATTGCCTTTTCGACGACTGACATAATTCTTTCTTCTCTCCTTCCGGGATGGATCAGTACAGATGACAAGCGACCTTGTGGTTTGGTTTTACTTCCTTCCACTCTGGAACTTTCTTTGAGCACACGTCCATGGCCAACGGGCAGCGGGTGTGGAACGGACAGCCAGATGGCGGGTTGGCTGGGCTCGGGAGATCTCCTTGAAGGATGATCCGTTCGCGCCGAATGTCCGGATCTGGGACTGGAACGGCGGACAACAATGCCTGGGTATACGGATGCAGCGGATCCGAAAACAAATCATCTGAGGACGCCAATTCGGCCATTTTGCCGAGGTACAGCACCAGAACGCGATCACTGATGTGGCGAACAACGCTCAAATCGTGCGCCACAAACACATACGTCAACCGGAATTCCTTTTGTAGGTCTTCCAACAGGTTCAATACTTGCGACTGGACGGAAACGTCAAGCGCTGCCACAGGTTCGTCCAAGATGATTAACTTTGGATTCAATGCCAATGCCCGGGCAATTCCAATACGCTGTCTTTGACCTCCAGAAAACTCGTGCGGATAGCGCTTGGCATAGTCCGGGTCGAGTCCCACACGTTCCAGCAGCGATTTGACACGGGATTCGCGTTGACTTGGCGTATAAAGGTTGTGGATGACCATGGGCTCCATCAAGGTTTGTTTAATTGAATAGCGCGGATTTAGCGATGCGTACGGATCTTGAAAGACAATCTGCATATTGCGCCGCATCGCACGCATTTCACGTTTTGACAACTTGACGACATTACGGCCTTCAAACTCAACCGTACCGCTGGTAGGTTCAATCAAGCGAAGAATACTTCGCCCCATCGTCGATTTACCACACCCGGACTCTCCGACGACTCCGAGCGTTTCGCCGTGACGAACATCGAACGATAAGCCATCGACAGCGCGAACATGACCCACTGTTCGCCGCAAAACTCCCTTGCGGATGGGAAAATATTTTTTTAGATCATTGACGTGCAACAAAACCTCAGACATCGAACTCCCTCCCTTTACGCATGCAGCCAGCACCGTGAACGGTGGCCGGACTCAATTTCATGGAATTCAGGATTCTGTTTGCATTGCTCGGTCGCATGTTTGCAGCGCGGAGCAAACCGACATCCCTCGGGCATGTTGCGAAGGGAAGGGACATTCCCATCGATAGGCGTCAAACGGCTGCGCTCTCCTGTAAGTTTCGGCAAGGAGTTCAGCAAGCCTTTGGTGTACGGATGTTGTGGATTCTTGAAGATTTGTTGCACAGAACCTTCTTCCACAATTTTACCGGCGTACATGACGGCGACACGGTCGCACATTTCTGCGACAACCCCGAGGTCGTGCGAAATGAGGAGAATGGACATGTCGTTCTCCTTCGCTAATTTCCGCATCAAATCGAGAATCTGTGCTTGAATGGTCACGTCGAGCGCAGTGGTTGGCTCGTCTGCAATGAGTAGCTTCGGCCTGCACGCCATGGCGATCGCAATCATGACACGCTGGCGCATTCCTCCCGACAATTGATGTGGGTACTCATCCACAATTTGTTCCGCTCGCGGAATGCCAACTTCCTTCAACAATTCGATCGCTTTCAGGCGCGCCGCCTTCGGCGACATCCCTTTGTGCAGGATCAGACTTTCGCCGATTTGCTTTCCAATTCGCTGCACTGGATTGAGGGAGGTCATAGGCTCCTGAAAGATCATGCTGATGTCGTTGCCACGTACCGATCGCATCTGTGATTCCTTGAGGTGTAGGAGTTCATTTCCCTCAAACTTTACCGATCCTGAAATTTTTGTTGGCTCTCGCAACAGACGCATTATCGCCAAAGACGTTACGCTCTTGCCGCAACCGGACTCGCCAACCAAACCAAGCGTCTCCCCGCGACGAATCGTGAAATTCACGCTTTGAACCGCTTGATAGTACTTCTCGTCTAATTGGAACTCAATTTTTAAGTCTGATACTTCCAGTAGCTCGGTCATGAATACCACCCCTTCTTCTGGGTTTTTCCGACTTTGACCAGTCGACAGAACAGCGCCTACATTGGTTTCGCAACGAATCGGTTGTCGATAGCAGTGCGCATCCATAAACAACTTTCGTTACGCTACTGGGACTATTAACAGGATCGCAAAAGAAAGTATAGCAAGTATTAAACAATTTTACGAAACTTAGATTCTGCCAATTTATTAAAATAAGCAAAAAAGTGTGGGTTAAAGCGGCCTGAGAGGTTACTCGCAGCGGACATGTGCGGTATGATTGAGTTCCCAAGGAGGATCTATGATAGCGAGATTGATATGGGGGGCGCGCCTTGCGGGCCAAGGATGTCGACCTGGCTGTGCGCGTTGTGACTGAACACTACGAGCGTGAGGCACATTACTTTCTGACGAGTCTTTCCGGTACCCCTAGCATACAATGATGGATACGTTCGTCGTTTGATGAGATGGACACGCCGTGCCGCTTTTCCTTGCCACGCGTACTTTGTGGAAAGGCCCGAAAAGAAAGGGTGACTTTCATGACGATTCGAAGCGAGGACGCGGAGAAAGTGATTATTGTGGAAGGCAAGACGGACCGGGAGCGGTTGCTCACCGTCTTAAATGAACCCGTGCGGATTGTGTGTACGTTCGGGACCTTGAGTTACGAGAAAATGGAAATGTTCATTCAAGAACTGCAAGACGAAGAAGACGTGTATGTGCTCGTGGATGCGGACGCTTCGGGCATGAAATTGCGAAGTCAATTGAAAAGGGAATTGCCCAACGCAAAACACCTGTACACGCGCCGCATGTACCGGGAAGTTGCGCGAACCCCTCTGGAACACCTGGCTCGCGTCCTCGCAGACGCACATTTCGAAGTGGACGACAAGTGGCTCCACCCGGAGCTGTTTGACCACCTGTAAACATACGTACGCCATCGCCATTCGTATGGACCCTCGGTGTCGGCCGAGGGGTTTACATATGTGCAGTCAGGGCGTCGTACAGGACCATGGCGTGGTTGTGAATCTTTCGCGCGCAGCGTACAGAAGTGTGACGTCGCCTTACGCAAGGTGTGTCAGCACCTTTTGTACCGATGCTTGGTGGATGGGGCTGTTGTGAAGTTCCACCTCGTACTGTCTGCGAAATTCCAGGAACCTCTCAGGGCGATGGTCAAACCACTTTCGCAGCTCTGGAGAAGATGCGATGTCGCGTAACCACTCATCCACATGTGCATCTGTTTTGGACAGGCCCCGTGCTCACAGCCTATCTACAAGGATGCACGTTCCGTCGCTCGTGGATCATGGGTCGTAGACTCGTTTCAACGGTAGTTCGTGCATGGCGCGTGTTCCTTCGAGCGCTTTAGCCGGGCGGAGTAATCAGGTATTATGCTATTATACTTGGCGATTTGCAAAGTGGCGACAGATTTGCACGCGAAAGTGACTCGCGAAGGAGGCGTATGATGACGACCGAATCCGCAAACCGCGACTATATACAAAAGACCATGGTGGAGAACTGGCGGCGCGAAATGGAAGCTGCCGCCTTGTACGAACTCTCAGCACAGCAAGAAACGAATGAGCGGCGCAAGGGTATCTTCGCCCAGCTTGCGGACGTGGAGTATAAGCACGCGCGTATGTGGGAGGAAAAGCTCAGGGCGTCGGGTTATGACGTGACCACCCTCCAGAAACCGAAAGTCTCCATCAAAGGCCTGAATCCAGTGGGGATTGTGCAGCGGATTGAAGCCATTGAAGATAGCAATGCGACGTGGTACCGCTCCCTGCGCAACGTCATCAACGACGAAGACATCGTCCGCATCCTCGACGAGATTGACGCCGATGAGGCGGCGCACGGAGAACTAGATGAATTGTTGAAGGAAGGTCACAGTCCGGAGAAGCGACTGCGTAGTCTCTGGGGCCGCGAGCGTCACCGTCAAGGGTCCAAGGATTGGGTGGGGGATGCCATTTACGGGGTGAATGACGGCCTGGGCGCAATTTTTGGCATCATTTCCGGTGTCGCTGGATACACGGCGAACACGCATACAGTGCTCATCAGCGGCTTCTTTGGTGCCGTGGCCAGCACGTTGTCCATGGGGGCAGGAGCCTGGCTCGCGACGAAGTCGGAGAACGAAGTGTTGGAGACCACGTTGGCCCAGGAACGGCGGGAAATTGAAGAGGAACCGGAGCACGAAATCGAAGAACTGGCATTGCTCTACCAGCTCAAGGGTTTCACCCCGGAGGAATCCTCCAAGATTGCCGAGACGATTGCCCAGGATAAGGAGCAGTTTCTCAAGACCATGGTGCAGGAGGAGTTTGGATTTCAAGAGGAAGGCCGTGGGAATCCGTGGAAATCTGCTTTGTTTGGCAGCTTGTCCACGTTCGTCGGCGGTATTATTCCGCTGGTGCCATTCTTCTTTTTGAGTGGCCTCCCAGCCATGGTTGCAGCCGCAATTGTCAGCTTGTTGGCGCATTTCGCTGTCGGCGCTGCGAAGAGCCTCATCACCGTTCGGAGTTGGTGGTCGAGTGGTCTCGAAATGACAATGGTTGGCATCATGGTCGGCCTTGTGTCGTACGCACTCGGGGTCATTGGCTCTTCCATTTTCGGCGTCGCGGCGGTCTAGGACGTTTTGTGCCAAGTGGTTTCACAACCCAAACCTCTGAACACGTGAATGGCGCGCCTTTTTTGGGCGCGCCAATCCATGTCATCAGAGCGCTGTCAAAATCTCCGGGCCGTTGTCCGTGATGACCAGCGTATGTTCGTACTGGGTGGTGAGGCTGCCGTCTGCCGTCCGGGCCGTCCAGCCGTCTTCGTCCAACACCGTTTCATAAGATCCGATGTTGACCATCGGCTCAATCGTAAACGTCATGCCCTTGCGGATCTTCGGTCCACGGTGCGGCGGCCCGAAGTGCAATACTTCCGGTGGCTCGTGCATCTTGCGACCAATGCCGTGGCCAATGTAGTCGCGAACGACCGACAGACCTTCCGATTCTACGTACGTCTGAATCGCGTGGCCAATGTCTGAAATGTGGTTGTCAATGACCGCCTGCTCAATGCCCTTGAACAGGGCTGTATGAGTCACGTCGAGCAAGTGCTGCGCTTCCTCGCTAATATTGCCGACGGCGTAGCTCCACGCGGAGTCGGCGTGCAGTCCCTTGTGCAACGCAACCATGTCCACGGTGATGATGTCTCCATCCTTGAGCACGTAGTCGCTCGGAAACCCATGGCAAATCACGTCGTTTACCGACGTGCAGGCTGCGTATGGATACCCGTGGTAGCCCTTCTGTGCCGGGATCATCTTGTGGCGGGTAATAAATTTCTCTACGAATTCGTCAATTTGCAAGGTGGTGATGCCCGGCTTGATAAAGTCCTTCAATGCCGCATGGCATTCTGCGACAACCTTGCCGGCCTCGCGCATCAGCTGTATTTCGTATTTGCTTTTTGTGACAATCAACGTGAAACCTCCATTTACAATCGGTAGTCACATGTACTGTGCCCCAAAAACCTTCGTCACCCGCTTATTCTACCTCTTTCACTGTGTTCCATCATACCCAAAACCGATTTCAGATGCGACGGCGCGCTACCATTCTTGTTCGTCTATCACCAGGATGTACAGATACGAGATATGCGTCTTTCGTCGCGCTTGTGCAAATCGCTGAAAAATCTTCCAAGAAGATATAATAGAATGAGGATATCATTTGCGAGAAACTTGCGTTTTGTTCAGCTGGGAATTCTCAGTGCGAAGCGTGCAGGGAGAGTGACCAAGGGTGCCCTCAGCCGTGTGTCCTCATTGTGGGGAATCCCGCATTTTCGAGCGCAGAGTTCAACTGGATCTGGCACTGCCCGTAATGCGGCATCGGCCATTCCTCAATCGGAGAATTCGCCTCGCGGGGCCAGTCGACATCCGGTGATTGACGAATACAGCCGGTTTTGGACGGTTATCGAAGATTAAATATACGCACGTGTCTAATCTACGGGTTGCCGCGGCAACCCGTTTTTCCTCTGTGGACTCATGTATCGCCGTCCCCATACCTTGCAGAACCCCAGTCGAGGCTGGGGTTTTTGATTCAAAAAACACCGGCTTGACTCTCGGACAGCGCCCCTTTTTGCAGGGGGGATAAACACCCGGTTAAAACGAGGCGCAGAGAGGCCATCCTGAAAGAAGAGGACATGTCCTGTTAGGAGGACTGAACATACAGAGACGATGTACTCAGAAAGACGATTCCGATGACCAGCCCGACGCAGGCAATGCCAATCAGGCGACGGCGAGAAACGGTGCGGTTCGCATCTGGTCGTACGACGACGAATATGGTGAAGAGAACGGCAATCACAATGAGAAAGACAACGTCTAGTCCGAGGTGTAGAAGCGTATGCACAGCCTGACTCCTCTCTTGGAACAAGTACCACAGACATTGTGCCACAATCGCCGAAGACTTGCACGGTTCGTTTGGCGGATGGAGGTTTTTTGATGAACGAATCCCTATGCTCGTCGTGTGGCGTACTGAAAGTGGGGTTGTGGAACGGTGCCGACACAGACTGGCGGGGGCGCCTGCTGTACAATGTGCTACTGCAGGACGCTCTGGCTTGCGGACTGCGCGGGGGCACGGTTTGGAGTCACGTCGAAGGCAGTCGGTCGTCGCGCACGTTCCGAACCGTGGAAAGTGAAGTGTCGTCTAATGAGCTTCCGGTGCTGTTGGAATTTGTGGACACGCTGCCCGCACTGGAGTGCTTCATCCCAGTGTGCCAAAAGCGGATGGGTAAAAAAGGCGTGATGGTGGTGGAGCGGGGACACGTGTGGCCGACTGTGGACAGTGAAGGAGGAGATGCGGTGAAACAGCCAGGAAATCAGCAACCAACGGACGTTCCGGAACCAACGTCTGGCGCCGCTTACAACGGCCTTCAGGTGCAAATCTTTACGTTGGAACAGAACCGCATCGGTGGCAAGCCGGTCTACCAGGTGGTGGCTGAATTTCTACGTCACCGAGACATCCTCTGGGTCTCCACGGCGCGCAGTATCTCCGGGTACGGGCACATGCGGCAGATTCGCTCGCGAGCCCGGTGGTTTCAGAAGAGTGACGTACCGATCGTGGTCACCGTACTCGACAAAGTAGAGACATTGGAACCTTGTCTGCCGGAACTGGTGTCATTGGTGGAGGGACATGGATTCATCGTCAGCAAGCCGGTGGTGTGGCACCACCCAGCCGATCCCTGATGTTCAGCTGGGCTGTTGGATGGGCTCGGCGGCCAGCGCCTGCGGATCACGCTTGCGCGCGAACCCCGCGCCGCCCGAGAAGTACACGTAGCGAGCCACCACCATGTGGAGGAGCCACGTAACGGCGATTCCGTACACGATAGACAATCCTGCCAATCCAATCCAGGAAGCGTGAATGGACAAAGAGAGTGAGAGTCCCGTCAAGAAAAATGAGAAGAACGCCGTAGGGCAGCATCGTAACCAGGCCGGACAGCATCGTTCCGACCGCCAATTGGAACGCCAACGGGATGTTGCGCTCGGAGACCAGCGCCACGTCGGCAAACAGGAACAGATAGCGCAGTAGAAGAACCAAAACGGTCAATGTCACGTTCATCTGTGGGAATACCCGAACGACACCCACCAAGAGGAGGTTGATGCCAGTCCACAGCAGGTACCACAGGAACAGTCGCCAGAAACTGTGTGCAGCGTCGTGGAGGAATGTCGTGGGCGATACCGCCTGACGTGTGTTGACGCGGACAAGGCTGCCGTAAAATCCGCCGGTGAGGAACACCTGGACAAGCAGCACGACAAATGGCGACAGCCAGGATATATTGGTGCTAGGGCGGATGATGTTCCAAATGGACGGGATGCTGGTCGGCAGAGATAACAGCTGTTCGCGGATGGCAGGTGCCGTCAGCACGATGTTGGACACCAAATACCACCAGGACACCCCCGTAAACACCGTGGAGACGAGCATGAGACCGAGGATAATACGCCAGAATTGACGAATCAAGACATCGACCACCTTATCCAGTTCCGATGAGTTCTTTATCATACATAGCGAGCGATTTTAAAAATTCTCACTTGAATCGGCATGCCAGTATCTTGGACACACTCGATTCCCTATTTATTCTAGATGGACAGGCCTTGAATTCAAATATGAAAGGATGCAATCGGATGTTGCTGGGGCTTGGCACAGATCTCGTGGACATCGGGCGGGTTCGTACGGTGTACGAACGGCAGGGCGACAGGTTGTTACAGCGAATTCTTGCGCCCGGAGAACGCGTCCAGTGCGCTGGTTTTTCGGTGGAGCGGGTGGTGGAGTTTCTCGCTGGTCGTTTTGCCGCCAAAGAAGCGATGGCGAAGGCGGCGGGCTGTGGTATTGGGCGACTGAGGATGAACCTCGTGGAACTGGTTGTTGGAAAGAGGGGACTGCAGGTCCGATTTCTACACACGGATTTACCAGAGGAACTTCGTGGGCGATGGAGCGTCTCCGTGACGCACACGTCGACCATGGCCTTTGCAACCGCCATTCTGGAGGCGGATGAGCCGCGTTCGGACGAGTAGAGGATTGTACTATTCGTGGGACGGGCGGAATATATGTAATACCAATCCTCGGGGAGGGTACCGAGTGTATCTTGTAACGAGCGAGCAAATGCAAGCACTAGACAGACGCACCATCACAACACGGCGCATACCCGGAATCCTTTTAATGGAGCACGCGGGGAAACAAGTGGCAGAGGTCGTCATGAAGCGACACCCAGAGCGCGTGACCGTGCTTTGCGGCAAGGGCAACAACGGCGGCGACGGATGGATTGCTGCACGCTGGCTGCGGCACTTCGGTGTGTCCTTCGTCCACGTGGTCACGACGGTGGCGCCGGACGCGTTGTCCGGGGACGCTAAGCGGGCAGCGGACATGGCGTTGGCGGCAGACGTTCCGTACGACGTATACGCATCCGGTGGAACGATTCCGGCCGCAGACGTGTACGTGGACGCTTTGCTCGGCACGGGTGTGACACGCCCGGTGACGGGTGTTCTGGCGGAACTCATTGAACGCGTCAACGCAGTGTCACCCTGGACGGTGGCCGTGGACATCCCGTCCGGTGTAGACGCCAGTACGGGAAGGGTCGACGGCGCTGCCGTGCGCGCTCATGTCACGGTGGCCATGGGCTTCCAAAAACTTGGCACGGCTGTCACGCCCGGCTGTCTCTTGGCCGGAGCCGTCGAAGTGGCCGACATCGGTATCGTGCCTGTGGATCCTGACACTTGCGCAGCCTGGGTGACACCCGATGCTGTGAGGAACGTCTTCCCTCGGCGCTCGTCGGATACGCACAAGGGGACGTACGGTCGAGTAGGCATCGCTGTCGGCAGCATGCACGGCGCCGCCATTCTGGCTGGACTGGGTGCGGCTCGTACGGGTGCCGGAATGGTGATTCTCGGCGGACGGGAAATTCCAAGTGGCGCTCCGTACGAATTTGTATTGCGCAAAGCCGCGACCCTTGCCGGACTCTTCGACGACTGCGACAGTATCGTGGTCGGTCCCGGACTGGGGCCGGACCGGAGTGACTGGCAAGCCGTCATCACGTCCCACAAAGGGCCAGGTGTCATGGATGCAGATGGGTTGGCACTGTTGCAAGAAGTTCCTCGGCTAAACGGGGACTGGGTGCTGACACCACATCCTAAGGAGTGTGGACGGCTTCTGAAGTGGTCGACGGCAGAGGTGCAGGCGAATCGAATCCGTGCAGCGCGAACCCTGGCCGAACAGACGAATGCGGTGGTTGTGCTGAAAGGGTACCGCTCCCTGGTTGCCCATCCCGATGGCCGGCTTCGCGTAGTCCCGACCGGTGACGCATCTCTGGCCACGGCAGGAACCGGAGATGTGTTGGCCGGCGTGATTGGCGGTCTACAGGCGCAAGGGGTGCCAAGTTTCGACGCTGCCTGCGCTGGCGCCTACATCCACGGGTTGGCCGGTGAGTTAGCGGGGCAGCACCTGGGCAAAGCCAGCACCATGGCGACGGATGTTGTCGAAAATATTTCCCGCGCAATATGCCTCCTTTTCGACGCGGATCCCGAGGAATCGCTGTGAATGGGTGTTTTGTCGACGAAAGGCGAGGTGGACTATGCGTAAAATCAATGGATGGATATTGGCGATGGGGCTTGTTGTCGGGCTTGTCGCAGGATGCGGTGCACCTTCCACGAAACAAGTAGCCTTGAAACTACAGACGCAGGCGGAAAAGCTGGAGACGGTCAATTACCAGAGCGAAGCCAAGATGACCGTGCAAATGGACAACGGATCGCAGACATACTATATTCAAACAAGTTACGAATCACCAGATGTCTACAAGATTGAGCTCGGCGATGCCAACAAGAATATCAATCAGGTGATTGTCCGCAACAACAACGGGATGTTCGTCGTCAGTCCGTCGTTGCAAAAGGTCTTCCGGTTCAACGGCAATTGGGCGCAAAACCAGGGACACATCTATTTATATGATCAACTCTTGCAGCAACTGTCGACCGACAAGAACGTGAAGTTGACGCAACAGGGTGGAGACTACCGATTCACGTTGCCTGTCTCACAGGGCGGTGACATCGTCTCTCGCCAGGAAGTCACCATGGACGCGCAGAGTTACCAGCCGAAAAAAGTGGTGCTCTTTGACAAAGACGACACGGCCATCGTGACGCTGGAGTTCACCAGTTTCAAGACGGGTGTGAAGTATAGCAACACCGATTTCGATCCGCAAAAAATTGCCAAGAGTTCGACGAAGGCGACCATGGCCAACGTGAGCGACAACTTTACCTGGGTGGCACCGGACGAAACGTTTGGCGACACACTGGATGTCGAACGACAGGATTCGGCGACGTCAGCGTTGCTCCGCTATACGGGAGACTATACGTTCACGCTGGCAGAATCGATTCCGAGTCCCGGGGTTGCGGGGATTCCGGAAGGGGAACTCGTAGACCTGTACGGCGTTCCGGCGTTATACTCTGGTTCGAGTGATTCGCACCAACTGACCTGGTTCAATAATGGATACGAGTTTTCCTTGACGAGTGGGAAGCTTTCGTTGGAGCAAATGGAGTCGGTCGCGATTTCTACGTTTGGCCAAGTCGGCAAGTAAAGCTTGGCAACGCCTCTCTCCCACAACGCGTGGAAGAGGCGTTTTTATTTGGAGCAATTTGCAAATCGCTGATTTGCTGAATCGAGGGCTCTCGAGTACACTTTGGGTATTGCCTTACGGCGGACAGGTGAAGTACTTGGGGGTGACGACGTGTACCGTGGAACGTTTGCCGTCGTCGACTTGGACGCGATTCGGGATAATGTCGCGGCCATTCGCGGGCGGCTGGCTCCGACCACTGAAGTATTGGTCACGGTCAAGGCTAACGGCTATGGTCACGGTGCGGTGGAAGTCGCTCACGCGGCAGTACAGGGGGGCGCGTCGTACCTTGCTGTCGCCAGTGTGGAAGAAGGTATCGCGCTGCGCGAGGCAGGGGTTCAAACGCCGATTCTGGTGCTGGGCGCATCGTCGTACGAAAGTGCGATGGCGGCTGCTAAATTCCAATTGGACGTGACGTTAACGCAGGACTGTTTGGACTGGCCAGATGTACCTTTTTCACCGCCGGTCAAGGGGCATTTGAAAGTCGACACCGGCATGACCCGGCTGGGTGTCCGAACAGATGAGGAATGTGTGCGTTTGGCACAGTGGATATTGGCTCGGCCTGACGTGGAGTGTCAAGGCGTCTTCACACACCTGGCTTGCGCGGATGCGGAGACTCTCCATCATGCGGAACGACAGATCCGACGATTTCAAGAAATCTTGGGCATCCTGTCGAATGTTGGGCTCCATCCGAAACTCGTGCACGCGGCAAATAGCGCGGCTGCGCTGCGACGCTTGGACTGGCAATTCGACATGGTGCGTATTGGCATTAGTGCGTACGGGTATGCCCCCAGCGATGCATTTGTACCATCGGTGCGGCTGAAACCAGCACTAAACCTGTACAGTTTTGTGACGCGTGTGCATACCATTCAAGCCGGAGAATCGGTTGGATATGGGGCCACGTTTACTGCGCCTCGGGCTACGAAGGTGGCGACAGTACCAGTAGGCTACGCCGATGGCTATCCGCGACGACTATCCAATCAGAGCTTCGTGTGGGTGAAGGGTCAGCGTGTACCAGTAATTGGAAATATCTGCATGGATCAGCTGATGATTGACGTGACAGACGTCAAGGATGTATCGACAGGCGACTGTGTGACACTGTACGGACACCAGGCACCTTCCGATTGGACCCGTCAAAACTTGTCTCATTATGGTATCGGCACGGACGAGGCTGTGGAGTGGTTGCGGACCACCTTTTGTGAGTCGGCCAGAGAGGCACCTGTGTTGTCACTTGATGAGTTGGCGAATCGCCTCGGGACGATTTCCTATGAATTGATGTGCGCTCTGTCTCCGCGCGTACCTCGGATCTATGTGGAGTGAGTGGCCCGTGCATTTACAACTGCGAAGCCGTGTCAAGGCAGTCGCTCGCCTGTGCACGACTTCGTGGACGACTTTTTTCGAATCACTTTGACAGGCGTTTTCCCGGCTCGTTATAATAGCAGTTGAGTCATAAGGTACGTATTGTAGTGGAGGTGCCGCGTGTGTCGAATCACAAGCGCATTGTAGTGAACATCCCTGAGCAGTTATTACATCAGGTGGATGGCATTGCGCATCAGCAACACACGAATCGCAGCGAGGTGATTCGCGAAGCGATGAGGCGGTATGTGACAGAGCGGCGCATGAGCGATATACGTGCAGCCATGCAACAAGGTTACATGGAAATGGCACGGATCAATTTGCGGATTGCGTCTGAGTCGTTTCCATTGGAACAGGAGGCAGGGGGAACGGTCGAACGCTTAGTGAGTGGGGTGTGACGATTTGAACGTCAAGCGTGGGGATATTTTCTTCGCCGACCTCTCACCCGTCGTCGGGTCTGAACAAGGCGGGTTTCGGCCGGTTTTGATTATTCAAAACGATATCGGAAACCGATTTAGCCCCACGGTGATTGTCGCTGCCATCACGGCGCAAATTCAAAAGGCGAAACTGCCCACGCATGTCGAAATTCCTGCAGAGCCGGATGGGCTCGAGCGGGATTCTGTCATTTTATTGGAGCAGATTCGAACCATTGACAAGCAGCGCTTGACGGATAAAATCACTCACCTGGATGACGCGACCATGCGGCGCGTCAACGATGCCCTGCAGATTAGCCTGGGTCTCGTGGAGTTTTGACGCATGGACTGAGCTGGAGGCGGACAACAACCGTCTCCATTTTCGCATGTGGCGGCCCTTGTTGACTCCTGCTGGCCCCTGTCGGTAGACTCTGGCGATAGCCGATACCGTTACCGTGAGATTCATGGATGAGACAACCTCAAAGGTGCGCGAGGAGTGAGCGGAATGACGTCTGTGGAACAATCTTTGATCCGCGACATTGGTCTGGCCAAAGAAGGCCGCTTGAAAATCGACTGGGTGGAAGCCCACATGCCGTTGATGCGGCGCATTCGCGAGCAGTTTCAGAAAGAGCGCCCGTTTGCCGGAAAAAAGGTCGCCATCTGTCTGCATCTGGAGGCGAAAACCGCGTACTTGGCACTGGTTGTGCAGGCTGGTGGCGCGGAAGTGGCGGTGGCAGCCAGCAACCCGCTTTCGACCCAGGATGACGTGGTCGCCGCGCTGGTGGACAGCGGTGTGACCGCCTACGCTTGGCACGGAGCAACGGATGAAGAGTATCACATGCATCTGAACAAGTTGCTCGATTTCCACCCCGACGCCATCATTGACGACGGTGGAGATTTGGTCTCGACGCTGCACCGCGAAAGACCTGAGCAGACAAAAGAAATCATTGGCGGATGCGAAGAGACGACCACTGGGATTTTGCGCCTCAAGGCCATGGCCGCCGAAGGCACCTTGAAGTTTCCGATGATTGCGGTCAACGACGCCTACTGCAAATACCTGTTCGACAACCGCTATGGGACCGGTCAATCGGCGTGGGACGGCATCATGCGCACCACCAACCTGCTGGTGGCAGGGAAGACCGCCGTCATTGTCGGCTACGGCTGGTGCGGCAAGGGTCTCGCCATGCGGGCGAAGGGACTTGGCGCGCGTGTCATTGTGACGGAAGTGGATCCCATCAAGGCCCTGGAAGCCGTGATGGATGGCTTCGAGGTGATGCCGATTGTGGAGGCCGCGAAACATGGCGACTTCTTTGTGACGGTCACCGGCAACAAGGACTGCATTACTAGAGAAGCGTTTGAAGTGATGAAGGATGGCGCTGTGCTCGCCAACGCGGGTCACTTTGACGTCGAGATCTCCAAGCCTGACTTGCGCGCCATGTCAAAATCCGTGCGGACGGTTCGCAAGAACATTGAAGAGTACGTGTTCCATGACGGTCGTAAAGTCTACTTGCTGGCAGAAGGCCGACTGGTGAACCTGGCTTCGGGCGATGGACATCCGGCCGAGGTCATGGACATGACGTTTTCGTTGCAAGCACTGGGCCTGCGGGAAGTGGTAACGGGCAACTACCAACCGGGTCTACACTCCATTCCCAAACACCTGGACGATATGGTCGCCACCATGCGATTGCAGGAATGGGGCTTCTCCATTGACACCCTGACAGAAGCGCAGAAAAAGTACCTGTCCAGTTGGACCGAATAAACATCACCAGCGATTTGCAACATCCGATGAACTAAACGTGGATGTTGCAAATCGCTCATCACAGGAAGCATCGTCACGGCGTAGGATACACGAGTATCGCCGTGAACAAAGGCGATGTGGCAGCAGCCGCATCGCCTTGTTGGTTTGTAGAGGTGAGTGCCCTGCGAATCGCTGAGGCGGTACATCCGCGTTCGCTTCAGTGGATGAAGTTCGGGAGGGGGAACCCAATTGAGACCGCTCATTGGCATCACCGGCACTCGACACGTCATCGCTACGAATTCGTCATCCCCAGTACTGCTTGGAGTCGTGTCCGGAGACGACTATGCACAAGGGGTGGAAACGGCTGGCGGCATTCCGGTGGTCGTCCCCTACGTTGAAACCCCTGAAACTGCCTGCGTCCTTGCGGATAAACTAGACGGGTTGCTTCTGGGCGGGGGAGAGGACGTGGATCCGTCACTGTGGGGAGAGCAGCCCCACCACGGGCTTGGCCAGATTGTCCCGGAACGCGATGCCTTGGAGTTTACGCTGATCCGCCGCATGATGGAGCGGAGAAAGCCGATTCTCGGCATCTGCCGAGGGATGCAGATATTGAATGTGGCACTTGGAGGTACGCTGTACCAGGACTTGCCCCGTGACTGGCGGGGAACCATCCAGCACCAACAGCGTGCACGGCGAAATCACCTCAGCCACGGCCTCTGCGTAGACCCGCACAGCAAACTCTACCAACTCGTAGGGAGGCGGAGCGAGTTCCTTTGTAACTCTTTCCACCACCAGGCTGTAAAAGACCTGGGAACTGGCTTCTTGGCCAGTGCATGGGACGGTGAAGGGCTGGTGGAAGCCATGGAGCATTCCCAGCACCCGTTTCTCGTCGCCGTCCAGTGGCACCCAGAAAACCTGTGGCGAACATATCCAGAACACCACGGACTGTTTCAAGGGCTAGTGGCGGCAGCCTCGTCTGGGATGTGAGTTAATCACTGAACCCCTTGTCCCCCACCTGGGGGACTTTTTGCATGTGAAGAAGTGCGCACCCAATAGAGCGTAAGAGAGGAGCGAGTTCCACGGCGACAGTGACTCCGGTTTCCCAGCACTTGCAGTTGCAGGTCGGCACCCCGTCGAGCGGCTTGCCGAAACTGAAGTACCGCAACTACGCCCACGTGTCACCGACGGCTTCCGACGACGACATTCTCGCAGTTGGACAAGCCTTGGGAGAGCTCTTCGCACAGACCCTGTACGGGGTATCGAAGGTGGATTAGAACGGCATTGAGGCGTAAGTGAAGCGCGGAACGGCCGCGCGACTGTGGAAGGGATGTGACCCGTGATGGCCGCGAAAACGACGCTGCAGTTTACGTTTATAACGGATCAGGACAGAAGGTCCTGAAATGTGATAACTGTGGATTAGACAGCATGAAAAACCTCGTCAATTCAACGTTTTTTGGGTGGACAAGTCCATGATCACACGGCTACACTGTTCCGAACAGTGACCGAACCATTACAAACACAGGAGGTCACCATGGTACGTAAACTAGCCCGTAAAGTCACTGCAGAAACAGACGTACGCCGCGCACTGGGGACGTTGACACTGAACGAAATATCGGAGCGTTCACCGCGATTTGCTGCCAACAGAAATCAACAAGGGGATATTTCTGAAGTATATCGACTGGATGTTAACCGAGCGTGACCTTAAGATACAGATTGATTCGTTCTCTCATGAGTACGCATTTCGTGAGGGATACATTCAAACGGAAGTCCAAAGCGATTAAGCTGTTAAAAATATCAGAGGACACAATTGAGTCCTTTACACCAGCAGAAGTAAAGACACTGCTTAAACAGATTAATACTTCACGGTTCGTTGGTTTCCGCGATTACGTCATGATCGGCGTGTTGCTTGATACGATAGTCCGCATATCTGAACTGCTGAACATACCGCGTCACAACGTATATCAGAGCAGGCATTATTACGCTGGAGGCGCAGCACACCTAGACGAGAAGAGCACCCACCGTGCCGATATCAACGAATACGGAAAAGCTGTTCTCACAGTACATGCGCGAGCCAGAGGACTTTGATGATGACCGTCTGTTCCTGACGTTCTACGGACGCCCCCTGAGCTATCCACTGGCGAACGCGGCTGTATGAAGCATGACAGGAAAGCGCGTCTCTCCACATACCTTCCGTCACACTGGAGCACTTTTTTACATTATGAACGGTGGAGACCCGTTTTCACTGCAGAAGATACTGGGGCACAGTGACATCACGATGGTACGAAAGTACATTTAGACGACAACCACGGACATTAAACAGCAACATAAACAGTTCTCTCCGCTGAAGAACATCACGTGAAGACGCCTTTGCCGCAGTCAAATCACAGGGTGCATCACGGGTCGCTTTAGTCAGCGGTGTTATCGGTGATGTAGACGGTTTGATTCGAGCCTCGTTGAGAAGGCTGTTGTAGGCAGTAAGTAACGAATATACCGCTCTAACCGTGTTAACGCTCGGGGCGGCTTTTTTGTTTAAACAGAGTAGTTACAGGTGAAAACTTCTGATGCTTTGTGTGATACGTCAGATTGACTGAGTTGGACAGAACGGCGAATCATTGACATATCGGTACAACTACAGCACCGATTTTGATACCTAAAATGGTGTCTACACGCCGTTTTCAGAGATTATACGTGGGTCTGACGTATGTTTTGTTTTTTATGTTCAGGTATTCAAACCGTCTAAAACTGTGCTACACTGCGTCTCAGACAGAGAGTATAAGTATATTAGACAAGTCGGAATTTCTTCTGGTAACTACGTACAATTCTCACGAAAGTCTTGTTCCAACCACCCCAGCCTGCCTGCATATAACGTAGATGCCCCTATGGGGGAAGAATACTGTACACTGTACTGCCTTGAAAACGGTGTCAGTATAAGACTCCTACGAGACGACTACGAATGGCACGCAATGTTCCTTAACCTTTTCTCCTCACCTAACCAAATGCCCATCAAACATTAATCAAACTTTAAGGTGAATACATTACACTCCACTGACAGATAAAAACTCCACTCGTATGGACTCCCATGGAAATTAAATTCTTTATCCTGAAAAACGGAAAAACCGAAGAAGCAATTTTCATCATCTGTGGTGCTGCGCTTGCGCTGCATGCATGACTAACGGAGAATGACCTGATGATTTCTGGTTATTGGCACCAACGATTTCTTTTAAAGCCGGTAAAAACAAATTTGTACTCAAGCGTTTCACATCCAAACGTAGTTGTTCAAATTAATTAAAACATGCCCTGTTGAAAATGACTCATCAGCTCATGGAAATAGGGAGGGGTTCAGTTTGAAACGGTACCAAATTCTTGCCTTGGTTACGCTAGTTTTTGGACTGACTAGCACTATGGTCGGCTGTGCTCCTCAACATGAAGAGCCAACAGTATCTACGAATGATACATATCGAACAAAGGCACCGCGCCCCGTAGTAGCGGTGACGGACGAATTTGACACGGGTGTAGCGCCCGTGGTCTACGGAATGCGTAAGTTTCCTTACCCGTATCAAGCCATGTTGGCGATTTCGTCAGACGCGGACAGCGAAACACTCCGTAAGTTCAATTTGGTTCATGAGTTTATCAATACGACCCAGATGACGCCTCTTGGCCGTGGTCTTGGACTTGATTTTGCCGACTCATTTTTCATGTATAACGGAGACAATTTGCCTGGGTATGTTGACATCAATCACGAACCCATGTCCGATGAGTTATCGTACTTTAAAGGTGTATCTGATCAGCCTTATGCTGCGAGTGTCATTAACCACTACATTCACGTAGGTTGGATCGACACCATGCACTCATACGGCGACTTTAGCCAAGTGGATCAAAGAAAAACACTGTTCTCACGTCAATTAGCCATACAGGCAATCGACGCGCTCAAAGAAAATGGGGACTTCATTACCGTTTGGACTGATCACGGAAATGAGTCCAATGTAGATAACTTTGGATCTTATGGAAAAGCTCCGTTTTCTTCGTATCAACAAGGGGCTAATCCGTGGTCGAAGTACTACCATACGGACTTAACAATTCCTTACGGGATTAAGTTCGTATGGCCAGATTTGTCGAGTGATGAATTTGGCATGAAGTCGGTTATCTTCCCGTTAACATTGCCAGATGGGCGACATGTTTGGGGATTTTGGCGATATACGAACTCCGGCTACAACAGTATGGGAGATCCATTGTGGAACTGGACACCGTACCATCTAGCGGAGCAACTGACTCCAGCACATCTTCATGAGTTGGAGCGACTACACGAGTACTCAATCGTAGCACAACATTTATCCGGAACTATTTTTCCAGGTGTGCTGCCTCAGAGTGCGGTCAATGCACTTCGATTGCTAGCCAAAGAATATCACGATGGTAGAATATTGGTTACACGGACAAGTCGATTGCTCCAATACAATGTTACGCAGCAATACGTTTCGTACGACGTGACCTATTCTGGGGGAGAAGCGTACATTCACATCCGTGAAATTTTAGACCCAGTCCTTGGTGC
Source organism: uncultured Alicyclobacillaceae bacterium (assembly GCA_963788285.1). Lineage (GTDB taxonomy): Bacteria > Bacillota > Bacilli > Alicyclobacillales > Alicyclobacillaceae > Alicyclobacillus_A. The sequence goes on along the minus strand of CAWBGB010000004.1, from coordinate 208,542 downwards.
TCACGTTCCAAGCATCAACGAAATACGCGGACTGACCTTTTACACCTCAAATCCTGCACGGACAGTGATTGAGATTGGTGACACACCGATTCCACCAAGTCTCGTTCAGGATAACAAAAGTGATGGAGTTCACCCGAGTGTTTCCGTTAAGTGGTTCCCGGTGGACACCACGAATTATGCTGAAACCGAACCTGGTGTTTACTAATGCTGTTTCAATGGTCACGTACGTTCGAGCAAGTCGCTATCTGAACAACTCAGACCTTCATTGTAATAAGCTTTGAGGTGTCTGTTGTTGGTACTGTGCTTAGGGCAGCCCCAGTTGGGCTGCTCCTTTTTACGTGCGCTCGGCATGGGCGTTGTCTATACGGTGAAAGTCCGGAATGGCGAAGGTAGCAGTAGCCATTAGCTTAAGCCAAAGGTGTCCATCGTGAGGTGGGATCTGAAGGAAGGCGGCGGCAAACCTCCGGCCCAAGGGTCACGAACTCCAATTGAGGCTAGCGACAGTTGGGTGAGTCTGCGTAACAAGATAAAGCCCTTGCTACCGAAGGCTGTCGAGAGTAAATGGAGTGGGTATATGGAGGGAAAGACAACGCTCTTACCCGGGGAGGCCTGCCCGGAACGCCAGCAAAGCTGGTAACCGTCATCGAAAGGTGGCGCTGAACAGGCAGGAGTCAGCAGAGGTCATAGTACCCGCAAAGGGACGCCGATGCAGGGAAGGACCGAACATGATTGTGAGGGTTGTTCATGGCAAGTTCGAGAGAGAAGCATAGACAGCCGAATATCCCGAAAGGGAGCTATCCTCGGGAGGAAGTGGTGAATCCACGGGGGACCGAGGAAGCGCCGAGTTTCTCTCCGGCACGACCCAACGAACCAACCCGCGAAGCGAATTGTACGAACCTGATGGAACAGGTAGTAGAGCGGGAGAACCTGCTCTCGGCCCTGCGCCGTGTGGAGAAGAACAAGGGTGCCGCAGGCGTCGATGGAATGGAAATAAAATCCCTTCGACCATTCCTGATAGACAACTGGACGCGCATCCGTGACGAACTCCTTCGTGGAACCTACCAACCGATGCCCGTACGTCGAGTCGAAATCCCGAAACCAGACGGTGGCAAACGGATGCTAGGGATACCAGCGGTGCTTGACCGCCTGATTCAACAGGCTCTTCTGCAAGTACTCACACCCATCTTCGACCCAGAATTCTCACCTTACAGCTACGGGTTCCGACCAGGGTATAGTGCTCACCAGGCAGTGAAACAGGCACGAAGCTACATCGCCCAAGGATATCGCTGGGTTGTAGACCTTGACCTGGCTCAATTCTTTGACCGAGTAAACCACGACATGCTGATGGCAAGAGTGGCTCGAAAAGTTAAGGACAAACGAGTGTTGCGGCTCATTAGGCGATATCTAGAAGCCGGTGTCATGTACAACGGAGTCTGCGTAACAACAGACGAGGGTGTTTCGCAAGGCGGACCGCTGAGTCCGCTACTGGCGAACATTATGTTGGACGACCTGGACAAGGAACTTATGCGCCGAGGGCACCGGTTCGCCCGTTATGCAGATGACTGTAATGTCTACGTCCGCAGTCGTCGAGCAGGAGAACGGGTCATGGAGAGTGTACGAAGATTTGTAGAAGGACGATTAAAGCTCAGGGTAAATGTGGAAAAGAGTGCGGTAGACCGACCCTGGAAGCGCAAATTTCTGGGTTTCTCATTCACGTGGCACCAACGGCCGAAAATCCGAGTAGCCCCCAAGTCCCTCAAGCGCTTCAAGGACAAAGTCCGTGAACTAACGAAACGAAGCAGGGGACAATCGATGGCCCAAAGGCTAGAACGGCTCAACGCCTACCTACGTGGGTGGGCCGGCTACTATCGCCACGCCGAAACCAGGAGTGTCTTCGCCGAACTTGACGAGTGGATACGCCGACGACTACGGATGTGCCTTCTGAAACAATGGAAGAAACCTAAAACAAAGAAACGCAATCTAGTCGCACTCGGCATTCCAAACGAATGGGCAGTACTCATAAGCGCTTCCCGAAAAGGGTATTGGCGCCTCGCAAATACGCCACAAGTGAACAAAGCCCTTGGAATTGCCTATTGGCGCAACCAAGGACTTGTAAGCTTAGTCGAACGGTACGACTCACTTCGTTACACAACATGAACCGCCGTATACCGGACGGTACGTACGGTGGTGTGGGAAGACGGGGGTTAGTCACCCCCTCTTACCCGATTGTTTACTGACCGGCTTGAACCCCCATAACATGTACGCTGTTATCGAATCAGTATTACGGATTCAGCAACTAAACGAACCTAGTGGGAGTGATGCATGTGAAGAGAATGGCTAAGGGTTTACTCGCACTGACCACAGCAGCAACTGTTGCAACACTTGGGCTCACACAGGCATTTGCAGCTACTAATTCTTTCGACACTAAGTACAACGCAAACTTAAAGACTGAACAATCCTTGCTGAAGCAAGCTGAATCATCATCAACCACGAATAAAAATGTCTTGGCGCTGTTGTCGACTGTGAATAACATCAACAGTCAAGTGGCTGCTCTATATACTGCAGAACAAGCATTAGCGAAGGAAAAGTCATCTATTCCACAAGTCAGTGCGGAAGAACAGCAGTTGAAAGAATTGACGAGCCGTTGCCAGACCATTCTTAAAGAATCGAATGCTGAGTGGAAGTTGATCGACGAATACGCGCACCACAAATCGCAAACCAAACTATTAAAGAAAGCTATCGCAGAACATAATGAACTCGAGAAAGAATTGGCAAATGTCAACAGCCAAATTGCCAGCTTGAAGAATAAGATGGATGCGTGGAAGACTCACCCATACGATGGTGGATTGACAGAGCTGCAGGATGCAATTTTGAAGCTTCAACAAGCTGCTATCCATTACACAGAGGAAGCAATTTCGCTTGAGAAGTAGTCTGACGATAGTTAAAGCGGCAAAACAGCCTTCTCATCGTTTCACGGTTAGGTACAGTGATAGGGGAGCTGCCAAGATGGCGGCTCCCCTTTATGCTTCACAGTACCTTTCGAGCGTGTAGCTAGCCGTACTCAGAGGTAGGTATGCAACATTGGGTGCCCGAACTAGACGGGAATGTAAGGCATGATGGATCGGCGTGAATTGCAGAGGTGATTAATTAAGAAAATGCTCCCCCCGACAACGGATGGAGACTCGAAGCGCTGGGATATGTGATATCCGATGTGAGTGAGCGCTTTAGTGTTCTTTGGGTCAGAATGTCTCGTTGGTATAGCAATATTAGTTTAATACCGTTATCCTCGCATAGTTTTTTCTTTAGAATAGCTTTTTCGTCGTATCCTTTATGGCCAGCCAGACCGAAGTATTCAATAAAAATGTCTCGAACCCGGAAGCCTGCGCGATGGATACCGCGGTTTCTAATGCCTCTACAATGACCGTTTCAGTCTGATATTCCCAAATAGAAGTTAGACCACCATTCACGCTGCGAGAACCGAATTAAAACTGTGAACACACTGTGGTTCACTGCCCACACGTGAGTTACCGCGTGGGTATTTTTTCGTCAACCCTGATCAATCAATTTCGGATTTTACCTGATCAACAACGTCAGTTACGGATTTTGCTATCGCCTACAGTGAGAAAAGAACGTAGGAAGGAATAGGTCAGAAAGGCAATGTACAAGTATTACGATAAAAGCCGTAGGTCATTAAGCGCTATGACAAACAGGGTAAACGATTAAAGGCGATAGAACAGTTAGATCGCGTTGTCAAAAGTGGATCGCTACAGCGGAAAATTGACCCGTGATGGCCGCGAAAACGACGCTACAGTTAACGTTTATGACGGATCAGGACAAGAATGTCCGGATTTCCATCCCGAATTCGAAGCAACTGCGAACGCCGTAAGTAAAGCGATGGACCTGATTGTCTCCAAGGGGATCTTTGCGTTCCAGCAAGGTGCAATCGTAAAGAAGGTGGACGCCGTACAAGTTTCCACGGACAGCGCTACCATTGCGTAACGAGACAACGCCCCACTGCACCGTTTCGGTGTGCGGGGCGTTTCCTTATTCCGTGTGTACCGGCTGGGTCAGTTTCGCCTTGACTTGCTCCCACAATTCGGCGGCCGTCGGCGCCTCCAAATAATCCACGTCGTCTATCAACACGTATGGATTGTGAATGCACACGTCGCAGTACCCAAGACACCCCCAACGTTTGACGCGCACCTTAGGGAACTGTTGTTTGACCCGTTCCACCACTTCGCCAGAACCCCGTTCCTCGTTGCTCACACAATATTCCACTTTGCGCTTCGCCAAACGGTGTCCCTCCTGTCAACGGGCCTTGCGACGGTACAACAGGAAGCAGAGCACGGCGACCAGTACGCCGCCTAACAGGTAGGCCAAGCTGGACTGTACCACGTGTAGAACCTCTGTGAGGTGTTCCCCGAACCAAAACCCGAGTGCCACCCAACCCGCGCACCACAACGCTGATCCAATCCCAGTGTAAAGCAGGAAGGCCTGAAAATCCATACGGCTGATACCGGCCACGTAGGAACTGACGGATCGGACGCCAGGGAGAAAGCGGCCTGGAATGAGCAGCCACGCGCCGTATCTGTGAATCAATCCGGAAGTGCTCATCATACTCCGCTGGTTCAGCAATAGCCGGTGTGACATGTTATCCAACCAGTGTCCGCCAAATTTTCGGCTGACGGCAAACGCTATGGTAGATCCGGTCATGTAACCGGCGAGGCTGCAGACCATCACGGCACCCAGGTGCACATTTCCGCGTGCAGCCGCGAAGCCGTAGAACGCCATCGCGACGTCCCCCGGAAATGGAAGTCCGAGTCCTTCTAACACCAGTGCCAAGTACACCCCAACGTAACCCAGTGACAGCACACTGTCCGCAATCCATCCGAACCAGTCAAACAAACGACCACATCCTCTGCGCGTCACTTTGGACTCTTGTCCTTTCATACATACGACTTGCCATAGGGGGACATGACCTGGACCCTGGTGCAACGTTTCAGAATCGGGGCCGTTCCTGTTATGATGATTGGAAACAGTCCGATTAACGAACGGAGGCAGCCGCGGTGTGGATGCTGAAAAACGCGAATGGATATACGCTTGACGGAACAGGTGGGACGTTTGACGCGGTGGTTGTGGATGAAGACAGAATTGTGGCGGTCGGCAGCGCATCCGACTTGGCGCTACAATGTACAGGGCGCATCGACCGCGTCCTGGATGTTGCAGGGGCCACGGTGCTCCCCGGATTTGTGGACAGCCATCTACATGTCTCCGGCGTCGGTGAGCAGGCGCTGCAACTGGACGTGACCGGCGTGCGACATCGCCACGAGTTGCTGGAACGAATTGCTGCCTATGCGAACCAACTGGCCAAAGACGCTTGGATCCTCGGCGGGGGCTGGAACGAAAATCAGTGGGAGGACAAATCATTGCCTTCCATTGAGGAACTGGATGCGGCGGCGGGTGGCCGCCCGCTGTTGCTCTACCGTATCTGCCATCACGTCTACTTGGCCAACACAGCTGCCTTTGCCGCAGCCGGCCTCGATGAACACGTGGCGAATCCTCCCGATGGCGCGTACGGCCGAGACGCCCAGGGCCGTTTAAACGGCATCGTCTATGAAAATGCGTCAGCGCCGATTTGGAATGCAGTTCCGAAGCGGACCTACGCCGACTGGTACAAAGTGTTCCGCGCTGGCATGGAGGCGGCTCTGCGTGCGGGCATAACATCGGTTCACACGGACGACGTGCGCGGTCCACAGAAGTTCTCGGTCGTGTGGGAACTGTACCACCGTCTCATTCACGAAGACGGCGTGCGGTTGCGCGTGCATGCACTGGTGGACTGGCATTACCTCGATGAATGCCGCGAAGCGATGACGGAGTTGCCGAAGCCGAATGAGTGGCTGGAACTTGGCGCTGCGAAGTTGTTCTCGGACGGTGCGCTCGGTGGCCGCACTGCGTGGTTTTTAGACGATTACACAGATCAGCCAGGCTGGCGCGGGACTGCCATGTACAGCCGTGAAGAACTCATGGAACGTGTCCGAATTGCACATGAGAAAGGGTTCGGCGCCGCTGTACACGCCATTGGCGACGCCGGACTGGAGGCGACGGTGGCGGCCCTGGAAGCGGCGCCGCCCGTGGCGATGCGAGATAGGATCATCCATGCGGAAGTGGTGAACCCGGAGCTGATTCAGCGGATGGTTCAGCTGGGCGACCGAGTCGTCCTCGATATTCAGCCGCGCTTCACAGCGAGCGACTTTCCTTGGATTATCGAGCGAATTGGGGCAGAGCGGGCCCGCTTTGCTTGTGCTTGGCGGATGTTGAAGGAGGCGGGGCTCCGGTTGGCGGGCGGATCGGACGCGCCCATTGAGCCGATTGAACCGTTGTTTGGCATGCACGCGGCGGTTGTGCGGAGACAACCGTACGCGGACGGACCGGGCTTTGGTCTGGAGCAAGCATTTACGCCGCTCGAGGCGTTGAAGTTGTTCACTAAAGACGCGTGCTTCGCGAATGGGGCGGAGCAAAGCAAAGGTGTGATTGCGCCGGGCTATGTAGCGGACTTCACGATTGTGGACAGGGACATTGCGCACCCTGCCCACGTGGATGACATCCGTGATGCGAGTGTCCTGTACACCATCGTGGGTGGGGCAGTGGCCTACACGGCGGACGGATCAGAAGCGGAGTGGACAGCGTGAACGGGTTGGACGAATTCGGTTTGATTCATCATCTGGTGGAGCGCGTGAAGTCAACCCACCCGTCGGTCAAGGTCGGCGTCGGCGACGACGCTGCAGTGTTCACCGTGGGGGCGGACGAAGACCAACTGGCGACCATCGACACCATGGTGCAGGAGGTTCATTTCACCGCCCAGACCATGACCTGGCGGGATATAGGGTACAAAGTGGTGGCGGTGTCGCTGAGCGATGTTGCGGCCATGGGCGGAGAGCCGAGGCAGGTCCTGTTGTCGTTAGCGATTCCGAAAGAGCGCACGTTGACTGACCTAGAGGCGTTGTACGACGGGGTGGCAGAAGCGTGCGAAACCTACGCGTGCGCGTTGATCGGCGGGGACGTAGTGCGTACGTCCGGCCCGTTTGTGGTCACCAGTACCGTGCTTGGTGCGGTACCGAGGGGACAATCGCTCCTTCGCAGCGGGGCGAAACCGGGTGATGTGGTGTTTGTGACGGGAAGTGTTGGGGGCTCCGAAGCAGGGCTGCGGTATTTGCTGGAACGGCCTGCTGCGGTTCCGTCCGACGAAGCGTTGCAACTCATCGCCTTTCACCGCCACCCAGAGCCACAGGTGGTGGCTGCGGCGATTCTCCGCGAAGAGGGGGCCAGCAGCTGCAACGACATCAGCGACGGGCTGGCGAGCGAGTTAAACGAAATTGCCAAAGCGAGCGGCGTACGGCTTCGGATTGACAGCGCGAAGATTCCACTCCACCCGGCGACGAAGAATTTTGCACTCCGCCGTGGAGAAGACCCCCTGGCGTACGCGTGGTACGGGGGAGAGGACTTTCAGTTGGTGGGGACTGCGCCACCCACGGTGTTTGCACGGGCGCTGGCACGTTGCCAGAGCGTAGGCATCTCCCTGTCCGCCATCGGCAGAGTCGAGCCTGGGGATGGCGTGATTGCGGATTCCCCATCTGGGTTAGAAGTGATCCGCCCGAAAGGGTACAATCATTTTGCACAGGAGTAACCGGAGACTGCGCGATGGTCCTGTGGCAGGAGGAGGCGTCCGATGGTTCGCGAGATGGCCATTACTACGCATTCGTCAGGTCAGACGACAAACTTAGGACAGCGACTGGGGGAACTGTTGGAGCCTGGCGACGTCGTGCTGTTGTCGGGAGATCTGGGCGTTGGGAAAACGACATTCAGCAAAGGGGTGGCCAAGGGGCTTGGCGTGGAAGACGAGGTTACCAGTCCTACCTTCACGCTCGTGGCAGAATACGAAGGTCGAATTCCCTTGGTGCATATGGATCTATATCGCTTATACGAAGGCGGAGAAGTGGATGCGGATGGCGTACAGGCAGCGCTGCAGAGCCTCGGCTGGGAAGATTACCTCGAGGGTGATGGCGCGGTGTTGATAGAATGGCCATCCGGCGTTGAGCGGGAGATCCCCGACGCGCTGCACATTGAGATTGCCAGGCAACCGCTGCCGCGGATTGACGAGCGCGTGTTTCATTGCAAAGCGACCGGCGAACGAAGCTGGGCGTTGCTCGACAAGTGGGTGAAAAAATGGCTGTTTTAACCTTAGATACGGCCACGAACGTGGCCGCTGTTGCTGTTGGGGCGGGGGAAACACCGTTGGCCAGCATGGCGTCGCAGGTGCCGCGCGGCCATTCCCGGGTGTTGCAACCCGCGATTGCGGCGGTGCTGGAAACAGCGTCGTTGCAGCCGACCCAATTGACGCAGATAGTGGTAGGCATTGGACCTGGTTCATACACCGGTGTGAGACTTGGCGTGGCCACTGCCAAGGCCATGGCAAGTGCACTGGCCATCCCGCTGGCGTCGGTATCGACGCTGCTTTGCATGGCGGAATCCGCCGTGCCGTATGAGGCGGAGGATGTCATTGCGTTGCCGCTTCTGTACGCGCGGCGAAAGCGTGCGTACGGGGCTTTATATCGAAAAGTCGGAAGGCGTTGGGAGGCGTTGTTGCCGCCCCAGGTGCGCCCAGTGTCTGAGTGGGCGCAGGCACTTCACCAACGCTATGCAGATGCGAGGATGGCGGCGATTGTCCACGACTTTGAGCCGAAGCACAAGGTTCTGGAGGACCTGCCGTCCACAGGTGAGATTCGCGTACACTTGTCCGAGGTGGCGCCGGACTTGGCACCCGCGTTGCTTCGGCTGTTCCACCATCAATCACTGCCCTCGGCGTCCGGCGCGGACATTCACACCGTGGTCCCGGACTATGCACTGCCTGTAGAAGCGGAGGTTCGGTTGGCGGAGAAGGAGGGTGATGGCCAATGAGTGTTCGTGAGTTGCACGACGAGGACCGTGTCACGCTGCGACGCATGATGCTCTCAGACGTTGAACAGGTGCTGGAGGTGGAACACCGCTCTTTCACAGCGCCGTGGTCCAGACAGGCATTCCTCACGGAATTGGCAGACAACCACCTGGCCCGCTACATTGTCGCCGAATATCAGGGGCGAGTCATCGGGTATGCTGGTATCTGGTTGATTGTGGATGAAGGCCATGTGACAAATATTGCAGTGCATCCAGACTTTCGCGGCAGGCATCTCGGTGAGACGCTGTTGCGGGCACTCATGGCAGAATGCGTAGGGAAAGGAATTCGCCGGATGACCCTGGAGGTGCGCGTCTCCAACACGATTGCACAAAACCTGTATCGAAAATTGGGGTTTGTGAGCGTTGGAACGCGCAAGGGGTACTACACGGACAACAACGAAGATGCGCTCATAATGTGGGCGGACTTGGGGGCAATCGTGTGAACGTATTGGGTATTGAGACGAGCTGTGACGAGACGGCGGCGGCGGTCGTTGTGGACGGCCGTACCATCGCGTCGCAAATCATTGCGTCCCAAATCCACACTCACGAACGGTTTGGTGGCGTGGTACCGGAAGTTGCGTCGCGCAAGCACGTGGAGACCGTAACGTGGGTGGTCGACCAAGCACTGACCGAGGCTGGTATGACGTGGAAGGAACTGGACGGCATCGCTGTCACCTGCGGACCGGGATTACTCGGCGCCTTGTTGGTCGGTGTTTCGGCAGCCAAGGGGTACGCATTGGCCACGGGCCTGCCACTGGTGGGGGTGCATCATATTGCCGGCCACGTGGCCGCGGCCTGCCTGAATACCGATCTCCATTTTCCCGCGCTCGCCTTGGTGGTCTCCGGCGGACACACGGAAATTCTGGTGGTCGACGAGCAGTTCCGTTTCAACAAACTTGGCGGAACGAAAGACGACGCGGCTGGTGAGGCATACGACAAGGTTGCGCGCTTGGTCGGGCTGTCGTATCCGGGTGGGCCGAAAGTGGATCAGTTGGCTGCGGTCGGAAATGCAGAAGCGTACGCGTTCCCCAGATCTCTGATAGAGGAAGACAGCTACGACTTCTCGTTCAGCGGCTTAAAGTCGGCGGTAGCCAACGAACTCACCAAGCGCCGGAACCGTGGCGAAGAGATTGTGGTGGAGGATGTTTGTGCAAGTTTTCAACAGGCGGTTGTCGAAGTGCTTGTGGAAAAAACGGCGAGAGCGGTAAAACACACGGGGTACCCAACAGTGGTCGTGGCAGGCGGCGTGGCCGCCAACCAGGGACTGCGCCGCGCTTTGTCCGATCGCGCGCGCACGGATGGGTTTGCCGTGCACTTTCCGCCGCTCCAACTCTGCACAGACAACGCAGCGATGATTGCTGCCGCTGGGACTTTCCTGCTCCGGGGCGGGGTCCGACACAACTTGTGGTTGAACGCCCACGCCACGTTTTCCCTATCCGACTGGCAGGCGGGAAAGGTATAGACGGGCTGATATGGATGCTGTTGATTTTCCACAGTGTGTGGAAAGTGTAGTTGTGGATTTTGTGGAAACGTGACAAAATCTCTGTTGTATACTGCAATCAGCGTTGTGGATAACCCTGTGGACATGTGGATATCTACACCATATGCACCAACGTGTTTGCAGAACATTCGAGTACATATGAGGGAGGGCATGAGCCATGAATGTGGCAAATTCGATTCTTGAACTGATTGGCAACACGCCAGTTGTACGACTCAATCGACTTCCTGAAGACGACTCCGCAGAGGTATTTGTAAAGCTGGAGTGGTTTAATCCAGGCGGCAGTGTGAAAGACCGGATTGCGCTATCGATGATTGAAGCCGCCGAACGTGAAGGAAAGCTGAAGCCGGGTGACACGATCGTGGAACCCACCAGTGGGAATACCGGGATTGGCCTCGCTTTAGTTGCTGCCGCAAAAGGCTACAAAGTGGTCCTCACGATGCCGGAGACGATGAGTCAAGAACGTCGTAGCCTCCTCAAAGCCTACGGTGCAGAGCTGGTGCTGACGCCAGGGCCGGACGGAATGCGGGGCGCTGTTGAAAAGGCTCGCGAACTGCAGGAGAAACACGGCTACTTTATGGCTCAGCAGTTTGACAACCCGGCCAATCCGGACATCCACGAACGCACCACCGGTGTTGAGATTGTGAAGCAAATGGACGGGAAATTGGATGCCTTCATTGCCGGTGTGGGTACCGGCGGCACCCTGACGGGGGTCGGACGCGTACTGCGCCGCGAGATTCCAAACTGCAAACTGATTGCCGTTGAACCCGCAGCCTCCCCGATTCTTTCCGGTGGAAAACCGGGCCCACACAAGATTCAAGGCATCGGTGCGAACTTCATTCCTTCCATCCTGGATACAAACCTCTACGACGAAGTGCGTACGGTCGAGAACGACACTGCCTTTGAAGTGGCGCGTCGCCTGGCTCGCGAAGAAGGATTGCTCGTCGGTATCTCCACCGGAGCCAACGTGCACATCGCGCTGCAAGTGGCCAAGGAACTCGGCAAAGGCCACCGCGTCCTGACGGTGTCCCCGTCCAACGGCGAGCGTTATTTGTCCACACCGCTATTCCAGGACTAAGTGCGCGTTATTTTGAACCTGTGGGTTGGCACTGTGCACTGAATGGAAAACGAACCACGGATCCCTTCAGCAGGGAGCGTGGTTCGTTTTCTTGTTGGGACGAAACCCCTTTGTAGTGTTTTCGGCGTTCTATTCTCAAGAGTGTGAGCTCAACTTCATCGCCATCTCCATACTAGGGTCTTCTCGCCACGTGGCCGTAATCCAGTCGTATATTTGTGGAGAATTTGAACCCATCCAATCCCTGCCTAAAAAACGATAATATATAATGAATAGGATCTAACTTGGCATGAATGGTAATAATGCCCTTGGTATTATGAAAGGGAGACTTGAAAGAGGAGGAGTTACCTATGCTCGGCAGAACCCACATGGCCATCGGGGCAGTCGCTGCAGTCGCACTGGCTCCGGCTGTCTTCGGCGCACATTGGGTCACCGTGCGAGATTTGGCAAGTTCGAATTGGGACATTGTACCTCACACGGTTATAACTGAAGGAACACTCGTGGTCGGTGCATTGGTCGGGAGTCTCTTGCCCGACTTGGAACAACGCAATTCACTCATGTCCCACGAGGTTGAACGCATCGGGCAGCTGGTGATTACGGCTACGTTGATTGCACTGGTCATTCTCTTGCACATGCAGTCTTCCATCTTTGCGTGGGCACTCGTGGTTCTACTTGCTCTCCTCAGTGGAGCACGGTCGAATACAGCTCGAAGGATAGGGTTAGCGGTGTTAGGAGGAGGATTGTTACTCCTATCATACCTCGGAAATCTTCCGTTCGTCGCTGGAATTCTGCTCGCGTGCTGGGTGGTTGGAGCCATGTTCACGCCGCACCGCACTTTTACGCACAGTTTGCTTGGCTTTATATTGCTGTCCTGTGGAGCGATGGTCGCGCTCTCTCGCTACCACCTTGGTGATGCCGCCGATGGCATCATCTTGGGATACGCATTCCACATGATTGCAGATGGAGTCGCAGGGGGGGTCCCATTACTCTGGCCGTGGCCACATCGACAAGGCATCAGATTGGTGTACACAGGGAGCGTTTGGGATCACATGATTGGTGGGTTGGCCACTCTGGCATTCATTGGGCTGGCAATATGGTAACGGGTTTCTTGAAGAATTGGGGCGCTGGATCAGCGCCCCTGTTCACATGCCAATGTACCTTGCATATATGATCCGCGCACGGGATTCATCCTCGGTTCCTTGAATGAGTGCCCGGCCGTCCCTGAACAGCGTAATCACCACGTCTTCGACTTCAAACCGCAACAGATGCTCAGTGTAGCGAACCTGTCCGATTTGACGCAAACGATTGGCAATCACATCTAAAGACACGGCTCTTCCCGAGTCCGGCCTAACCTGAATCGTCTGACGGCCACACAGGGATACTGTCAGTGCATCATTTTGCTGCTGAAGCGCCCGATACTGATGATGTACACAGCATGGACATGCCTCGCTTCGTACAGGAAATGCGATGCGGCGGAATTCGTTGCTCCAGACATCGACATAGGTCAATCCATTTGCCAGCGACTCCACGTTTCCAGTGAGATATTTCAGTGTCTCCGCCACCTGCAAGGAAGCAATCACGGACACAATTGGTGCAATCACACCCACCGTATCACAGGTGTCGGTTCCACCGCCTTGGTCTGGACCAAATAGACAAACGAGACATGGGGTCTCGCCCGGACGTAGAAAGGCAGTTGTGCCATATGAACTGACGGCGCCTCCGTAGCTCCATGCAATACCGTATTTCACGGCGACATCGTTGATCAAATATCGAGTTTGAAAGTTGTCTGTGCCATCCAAAATCACGTCCACGTCGCTGAGCAAAGACCCTGCATTGCGCCACGTCAGATCTGTAGCCACCGCTTCTATTTCCACACCGGAATTTGCCCGCTGCAACTTTTCTTTCGCAGCCACCGCTTTCGGCAACCCTTGTTCAGCATCGATTTCATCGTATAAAGACTGGCGTTGAAGATTGGAGGGCTCGATAATATCCCTATCAATCAATCGCACGAAGCCGACACCGGCACGAACCACTTGAGTGGATAACATCGTGCCTAAAGCGCCCATGCCAACGATAGCAATTCGAGCCTGCTCTAGACGTTTCTGGCCTGCTGGTCCAATTGGACGAAACAACATTTGTCGAGAATACCGTTCGCGCATGGTGTCCAATGACATATGGGGCCCCCCTTTCATAGAATGTGCTGTAATTACACTCAAAGGTCCAGCGCGTGTCTCTTATCCGTTGTTATGTTCAAACAAGTACGGCACTTCTCATGACGCAATGACACGCTCCACCACAAATCTACCTTTACTTGACGACAGAAGTCTAGCATGGTACCTTATGGTCGACGATACGATCATGAAAATACCACAATGACAGTGTAACGTGGTTGCGTTTGCTGGGCTGAGAATGGACACCCGCCGTACCTTTTCTTTGAGGTACGGTTTTTTTCGTTCCAAGACATCCGGTGATGCATCTCCAAGATTCCCTGGAAAGGTAGGTGCTCGCAATGCGTGCCGTATTGCATGTCATCAGTGACCGGCAGCGAAAGCCCATCTCATTGTTAGACGTGCTCACCCAAGCCGCGGACGGCGGAGCAGACGTCATTCAGATTCGTGAGAAAAAGGCACCTGCCTTAGAAACCTACCAACTTTGTATGTCACTCAAAGACAAATTGGGCCAGCTCAACCGTACTCCTCAGTTGTTTGTCAACGATAGGGTGGATGTCGCCATGGCGGTCCATGCGGATGGCGTCCATTTGGCCAGTCGATCCCTACCCGCTGGTGTGGTCAAAACGGTCATGGAACCCTCTTCGTGGCACGGCCTCGTCGGCGTATCCGTACACAGTTTGGAAGAAGCTCAGTTGGCGGCGGCTGCCGGAGCAGATTACGTGACGTTCGGACACATCTTCGCCAGCGAGTCTCACCAAGGCGAACCACCGCGCGGCTTACTGGCACTTGAACGCGTAGTCGGCGCTGTAGACATTCCAGTCATCGCCATTGGCGGCATTGACGTACACAATGTCGGCCCTGTACTGGAAACAGGTTGCGCCGGGGTAGCGGTCATTGGCGCTATCCTCCATCACGCAAATCCACGATATGCAACAGAGCGATTGAAAGAAGAGATGTACAAGACAAGAACCAAACCTCGATTTGCGTTTCCGCTTGGGATGGTGAATGCGATTGGCGAATTCTTATGATGTGATTGTCGTTGGTGGTGGTGCCATTGGATGTACGATTGCGTGGCGGCTCAGTCAGACCGGGCGAAAAGTTTTGTTGTTGGAGCGTGGGCAAATTGGTCAGGAAGCCTCCAGCGCTGCCGCAGGTATGCTCGGCGCACAATTAGAGGTGAAAGAACCAGGGCCATTCTACCATCTCTGCTTGGAAAGTCGGTCTTTGTATCCGAGATTCAGCATGGAATTGTTTGAAGAAACAGGTATTGATATCGAGTACACTCGAAACGGCATTTTACAGGTCGCGACATGCGAAGGTGAGGTGGAGGCTTTACAGGAACGGATGCGCTGGCAGACGGCAGACGGCGGACGAGCGGAGTGGATTTCTTCCACGCTGGTGACAAAGCTTGAACCCGCATTGGCCCCAGTGCATGGCGCGCTGTTTTTGCCGGATGACGGTAATGTCTTCGCGCCACGTGTCGCTTGCGCGGTCGGGGTGGCGGCGAAGAAACGATGTACCGTCATTGAGGGGGCCGATGTTACAGACATCCAGTCCACAGGGACACACGTGGTTGTACATACACCGACCGATTCCTTCACCGCAGATATCGCCGTTGTCGCTGCAGGGGCGTGGGCGGACAAAATCCTTCAAGGAAGTGGTACTCGTTTTGGCATTGCCCCCGTCAAAGGTCAACTGTTTTCCATCCGTCCGACGGGACAAATTCGCCTAACCAAGACGGTTTTCTCAGACGACATCTATCTCGTGCCAAAACGCAATGGCAGCATCGTCGTTGGTGCCACGGAGGAGCATGGTGCAGGGTACAATCGAACCGTCACCATGGAAGCGTTGCATGTTCTGTTCAGCCGAGTTCAATCCATTGCACCGGGCCTCTCCGATGCACAGTTCGAACGTGCCTGGAGTGGACTCCGTCCCGGTTCAGCGACCGGATTCCCTGCCATCGGACCGATTCCGGGAAATCCGCGGCTCCACGTTGCGGTGGGTCATTTCCGAAACGGCATTCTGCTCACACCGCTGACAGCAGAGATGGTGGTGCATTCCATCGAGGGTAACCCGCCGTCTCAACTGTGGTCAGCATTTCGGCCCGAAGTCCATCTAGTCATGAAGGAGGGGAATGCAACATGGTGATAACGGTCAACGGACAGCGGCGTGAAGTAAATGATGGTTCATCCATTCAGGATTTATTGAGCCAGTTTCATCTCACCCATGAGCGAGTGGCCGTCGAAAAGAATGGGACTATCATTGAACGAGTGAACTACGAAAACACCCTCTTATCGGAGGGGGATACGGTCGAAATTGTTCGTTTTGTTGGTGGCGGCTGAACACGACGGGGATTCAGCAACCAGTTCATCATCCATCATGCCAGGGGGGCTTTCAGTGACGGATACATTGAGAATCGCTGATCGAGAATTTCACTCTCGTTTAATGGTTGGGACGGGGAAATACGCGACATTTCAAGAAATGAAAGAAGCTTTGGAGGCGTCTGGCGCAGAGATTGTCACCGTTGCCGTACGCCGCGTCAACCTCGACACCCAGGAAGAATCCTTGTTAAACTACATCGATCTCAACCGGTATTTTATCCTGCCGAATACAGCGGGTTGCCAGACAGCGGAAGAGGCTGTGCGCACGGCTCGTCTTGCACGCGCAGCTGGGCTTTCAAATTGGGTCAAACTCGAGGTGATCCCGGCGGATGGGACCCTTCTTCCGGATCCCATTGCCACAGTCGAAGCTGCAAAAACGCTCGTCGAAGAAGGGTTTGTCGTGTTGCCGTACACGACGGACGACCATACTGTGGCCCAACGCCTCATCGACATCGGCTGTGCTACTGTCATGCCGTACGGATCGGCAATCGGTACAGGTCAAGGACTACCCAATCCAGAACGCCTTCTACGGATTATGGATGTCGCTCGGGACAAGGTCCCCGTGGTCATCGACGCTGGTATCGGCGCACCGTCGGATGCAGCATTGGCGATGGAACTCGGCGCAGATGCAGTGCTTGTCAACACAGCGATTGCGAAAGCAAGGAATCCAATTGAGATGGCACGAGCGATGGCACTTGGCGTACAAGCAGGTCGTGCGGCCTACTTAGCCGGCAGGATTCCAAAATCCGAAACGGCTTCACCAAGCAGTCCGGTGGAGGGGATGGTCGGCAAATGACCCGTTTGAAAACGGGTCCCGCCGATAAGGATGACCTTTTATGCGAGTGCTCCACGCTAGTTCTGGCTCTGGATGGACTCCAGTTCTTCGAGTTTCGCAGCGGCTTGTTCCCAATCTGCGATGAGGGTCTCCATCTCCTGTTCTAGCTGTTGCATTTCGTCATTCAGGGCGATGGTCCGTTCGACGTTTTGGGCGATGGCCGCCTCCGTCAACTCCGTGGCAATCGTTTGCTGCCGAGATTCGACTTCTGCAATGCGCGCTTCCAGGCCCGCGACGCGTTCGCGGAGTTTGCGGATGTCGGCGGATCGGACGTGGCGGCGAGCGTCAGCGGGGGGCGCAGGCGGTTTCCGCTCCATTTTTGCGTTAGGCGTCTGCGACATCGCCTCGTCACCCCACTTTTTCTCTTCCTCGATTTTTGCCACGTACTCACTGTAGTTGCCGATGTACACGTGGAACCCTCGTTCGTCCATCGTGACTACGTGCGTGGCAAGGGTGTCGATAAAGTAACGGTCGTGCGAGACAAACAGCAGCGTGCCCTCGTAGTCCTGCAGTGCATCTTCTAGCACTTCCTTGCTGACGAGGTCTAGGTGGTTGGTCGGCTCGTCCATGACGAGGACGTTGGCTTGCTTGAGCATCAGTTTGCACAGTGCAAGGCGGCTTCGCTCACCGCCGCTGAGCGATGCGACCGGCTTGTCCACGTCTGTACCGCGAAACAGGAAGCGGCCAAGCGCAGTGCGGACGGTGGTCATGTCCAGTGTCGGGTACTCGTCCCACACTTCGCTCAGTACCGTTTTGTTGGCATGCAGATCTGCCTGTTCTTGGTCGTAGTAGCCGATGGTGACGTGGGTGCCCCAGCGGATGCTGCCCGCGAGGGGCTTCACTTTGCCGACAATCGCTTTGAGGAACGTCGACTTGCCCGTCCCGTTGGGCCCGAGGATGGCGATACGCTGGCCTTTGGCAATACGCAGCTGCAGAGGCCCGGGCAACGTCTTACCTGGGTAGCCGATGACCAGGTCTTCAACGGTAAGCACGTCCTTGCCGGATTCCTTCGCACACGAAAATCGCAGCGCCATCTGCGGCGTGTTCGCACTCGGTTTCTCTATGCGCTCCATACGTTCCAGCATTTTGCGGCGGCTTTGCGCCCGCTTTGTGGTGGTCGCCCGGGCGATGTTTTTCTGAATAAAGGTCTCCATCCGCGCAATTTCTTTCTGCTGTGCTTCGTAGCGCTTCATGTCGGCTTCGAGGCGTGCCGCTTTTTGCTCGATGTAGTCGCTGTAATTGCCGACGTAACGGGTTGTTTTTCCGTCCTCCAACTCGTAAATCACGGTCGCGACCTTGTCGAGAAAATAGCGGTCGTGGGAGACCAATAACAGCGCACCCTCGTATCCCTCCAGGTAGCTCTCAAGCCAGGAGATGGTCTCAGTGTCCAGGTAGTTGGTAGGCTCGTCGAGCACGAGCAGGTCGGGTTGCCAAGCGAGCAAACGAGCCAGCGAGAGTCGTGTCTTTTGGCCGCCGCTGAGCGACTCCACCCGTCGCTGGTGCATGTCCGTAGAAAACCTCAGGCCGTCGAGCACACGGCGAACGCGGGCCTCTATTGCGTAACCACCCGCTGCTTCAAACTGGCTGCGGAGCTTGTCGTACGCGGTGGAAAGTTCCTGAAACTTCCTTTCGTCACCGAACACGGTCGGGTTCGCCATGGCTTGTTCCATCTCACGTAACCTGCGTTCCATGTCGTACAAGTCTGTGAACGTCTCCGCCACATACTCGAAGACGGTAGCTCCGGGTTTCGCGTCTATAAACTGAGATACGTATCCCACACTCGTTCCCTTTGCGACGCTCACTTCTCCGGCATCCGGCAGTTCCTCCTGGACAGCAATACGAAGCAGGGTAGACTTGCCGGCGCCATTTGGCCCCACGAGTGCAACGCGGTCTCCTGATTGCACCGTCAAACTGGCATCTATCAACACGTCATGAATGTCATAGTGTTTTGCAATATGGCTGGCTTGTAACAGAATCATGAGGTGTCTCCTCGTTTGTTCAGTTCCTGCAGCGCCGTGAGATGCGTGCCGCGGGTCACACATCTACAGTCAGTGTACCGGAGAGTGGCAGCGCCGCCAAGTTGACAATCCGCGGCTTTGTATAAACCTGCAATCAGAGGAAAATTCTAAACGAGATTGGAGGGGTACTCATGGAAGTTCAGCGCGCGTTGGAAATTCTTCAATCTCCCCAGCAGTATGACGTGTTGTACGAAGGGGATTCGGTGTGGATTGACGACGTCAATCCAGACAACAAAACCGCCACTGTCCACTCTCTGCGCACAGGAGATGTGTTGCGCGTGGAAGTCGGGCGGCTCCATGAACCACAGGGGTATCAATAACGCCCGGAACCACCTCGCATGGAGGTGGTTTCTTTGTGTGTGCGCCCGGCATGGGCGTTGTCTATACGGTGAAAGTCCGGAATGGTGAAGGTAGCAGTAGCCATTAGCTTAAGCCAAAGGTGCCCATCGTGAGATGGGATCTGAAGGAAGGCGGCGGCAAACCTCCGGCCCAAGGTTCACGAACTCCAATTGAGGCTAGCGACAGCTGGGTAAGTCTGCACACCAAGACAAAGCCCTTGCTACCGAAGGCTGTCGAGAGTAGATGGAGTGGGTATATGGAGGGAAAGACGACGCTCTTACCCGGGGAGGCCTGCCCGGAACGCCAGCAAAGCTGGTAACCGCCATCGAAAGGTGGCGCTGAACGGACAGGAGTCAGCAGAGGTCATAGTACCTGCAAAGGGACGCCAGAGCAGGGAAGGACTGAACATGATTGTGAGGGTTGTTCATGGCAAGTTCGAGAGAGAAGCATAGACAGCCGAATATCCCGAAAGGGAGCTATCCTCAGGAGGAAGTGGTGAATCCACGGGGAACTGAGGAAGCGCCGAGTTTCTCTCCGGCACGACCCAACGAACCAACCCGCGAAGCGAATTGTACGAACCTGATGGAACAGGTAGTAGAGCGGGAGAACCTGCTCTCGGCCCTGCGCCGTGTGGAGAAGAACAAGGGTGCCGCAGGAGTCGATGGAATGGAGATAAAATCCCTTCGACCATTCCTGATGGACAACTGGGCGGGCATTCGTGACGAACTCCTTCGTGGAACCTACCAACCGATGCCCGTACGTCGAGTCGAAATCCCGAAACCAGACGGTGGCAAACGGATGTTGGGGATACCAGCGGTGCTTGACCGCCTGATCCAACAGGCCCTTCTGCAAGTGCTCACCCCCATCTTCGACCCAGAATTCTCACCGTACAGCTACGGGTTCCGACCAGGATATAGTGCTCACCAGGCAGTGAAACAGGCACAAAGCTACATCGCACAAGGATATCGCTGGGTTGTAGACCTCGACCTTGCTCAATTCTTTGGTGCGCCGGGCTAAGCCGGGCACTTCCAGCAGGTGAAATTCCTGCGCGGGAAAAGGGAACGAGCCACCCTACCCGCAATCGAGTCTTGGGCCGGTGAAGGTAACGACGCGGGTTAAGCGTAGACAGAGCGACGTTCAGGCCGTAACGCAAGTGAAGCGATTGAGCCTCGTGAGAACAACCGGGGGCCGACAAGGTCGAAAACTTGGAAGGCTATAGTAGATTTCCGATAGGGGCGATGGAAATCGGAGACCTCGGCGGGGTCTGAGAGCACGGCATGACGGAAATGGAAGTGTTACGGAACCCGGGAGATCCACCGTGGTCTTCGGTAACGGAGTACGCCAACTGAAAGGACCATCCATAGGAAGGCGGATGCTGCGGTGGAAGTCGGACCTGCTGGTAGTACTCGGAGCGTGGGAAAGCCACGTACAGGGGGAAGCGGCAGGGCAGAACGAGTTCCTCTCAAGGAAACATGCACTACACGCAGAGGTAGGCGAAGCATGTCAATGGATGATTCCAGAGCGACTCAGGTGGCCAGGTGCGATGAAAATGTGCGCGTTGCCACAATGATGCCCATGAAAAGTATCGCTTGACCTAAGAGTTACGGTCCGTCCCGAGCAATCGGGACATCTTCTCACACCTCGAGAGAGCCACTCGGATCGACGAGTAGTTCAGGCACGCATGGGCTGCACCAAAGAATGCGCACCCTCAAGAGTGCAGGATGGCTTGCACTGCATAACAGGATCCCGTTACTGCAGCTCTAAGGGAGCCTGGACGCCGCAAGGTGCCTGAGCTACCCGGTGACAGTGGCTCCTACGAACTATCATACGATGCCCCATCCCTACCACCTGACCTACTTTTATCTTTGGTTTTATCGTGGGTGTCATTGTGGCCGCGCTTCTGAGCACCTGGCTGGACGACAAAGTCGGTGCAGGGATGCTCGGTATCATAGGGTCTGTTGTGGTTATTTTTGTAAGTGCTCAATGGCGAAACATTGGACCTGATGCTTCATTCACCACGCTGAACCTACAGATGGGCTGCGTGGGCGGTTCCATTGGAATGGTACTGGTATCCGGCGCATTGGCAACAGCGCTGGCCGGCGACATTCATCAATCACGGTGGCGTTCTGTCACGCTTCACTTTCATCGAAACTTTATCGCCGCTATTGCTGCACCGGTCATTGCCTGGTTTTTGTACAAGGAGACGACCATTCATTACGGAAACCTCCGTGGGCAGATCAGCCTCGCGAATCCGCAGGTGAACATGGAAATGGCCGGGCTAACGCAACACTTTATGGATAGTGGCCAAACGATTGCGAACGCAAAGGCATTGGCCTTTTACACACTCATTATGAATTCACAAAAAGCATCTCTTCTGAACACCTACCAGGATCTATTCACGATTTTGCTTTTGTCTGGTGTCATCATGGCGATGGCTTCCATCGGGATGGCCGTAACCGGAAAGGGTAGGTCTCTCGTACAACAAGAGTCTCATCAGAGAAAATCCACCCTCGCTATGGGTCCCATCATTGATACACCAGGACATCGTCCAATGCTCGCAGTGAAAGGAGACTGACACACTGTGAATGCGAAACGTATGATTTTGCTTCAAACTTGCTTCATCTTCATCGTGATGATTGCGGGTTTTGTCGGGTACTAATTCTACAACCAATCCACAAACTACATCAAGACGGATGACGCTCAGGTCTCGGGACAGCAAATCGTAATTGCTGCGCCTGCAACGGGAAAATTGATCAATTGGAATGGACAGGTTGGGCAACATTTCAATAGCGGTGATACCGTCGGCACGATTCAAGTCTCGACGGGGAATGGTACGGTGAATGTCAACGTGACGGATCCATCCAACTCGACCATTGTTCAAAACCTGGCCGTCAACAACCAATTTGTCGTTGTAGGGACACCGCTCGCTTATGCTTACGACATGAATAACCTGTGGATCACCGCCAATATCAAAGAAACGGAAATCAATCACGTCAAAGTAGGTCAAACCGTCGACGTATACATTGATGCGTATCCAGGCACCACGTTTAGCGGTGTTGTGAAACAAATCGGCTATGCGACTGCTTCTACATTCTCTCCAATCCCTACAGGAAATACGGATGCGAACTACACGAAGGTGACCCAAGTGATTCCTGTTCAAATCCAGCTCACTTCAGGTGTAGGTGGTTTGGTACCAGGGATGAACGCAACGGTGCGGATCCACCGGTAAACGGGACGGCTTTTGGCCGTCTCGTTTTACATACTGGGAGCATACCTTGTCTCCCTTGTCTCATACACTCTACAAGGTTGTACGAAAAGGGTGGAACAACCGCTATCCAGCGCAGAGGATATCGTGCGCAAGGGAAGGTTGTTCAAGTATGGGACGGGGGGCATGCGTGTGTACACACCGGACTTTCCGCTGCCTAACGGGTACCTGTGGCAGTATAACTTTTTGGTGTGGTTGCAATCGTACGCAACACCGGACTTGGACAAAGTGGCAAAGTGGTTGTCCATGGTCGGCTTGGAAAATGTCTATATGGTCGTATTGCCAATTGTCTTTTGGTCCATCCACAGAACCGTGGGGTTACGCCTCGCCTACGTGTTTCTGGCCTCCATGTACAGTAATGAGTGGTTGAAGCAGGTGACGAAGATTGTGCGCCCGATTGGGGTGCCGGGCATCCGTTCCTTGTATACCGAATCATCCAATGGTATCTACTCATTGCCGAGCGGACACGCCCAAGGACCGATGACGTTCTGGGTCATCATTGGCAAGTGGATCCGCCAAAAGTGGTTCTGGCCCCTTGCGCTGCTCTTGGTATTGGCGATTGGCCTATCCAGGCTGTACCTGGGCTTGCACTGGCCGATTGACGTCCTTATCGGGTGGGGGCTTGGCCTATTGTTTGGCGTCTGTGGTTGGTGGATGGGGAAGTGGTGGACGTATCGCGCATTTGCGTTCAAGATTCGGATGACGTTTGCGCTGTTACTGCCAGGGGCTCTGTTGCTGGTGCACCGCGGATCTGCCTCCGCAGAGTATGCGGCGTTGCTGCTTGGCCTCGGGGTGGGCGCTCTGCTCGAAGAGAAGTACCTTGGCACGGATATGGACCCCGCCATCTGGAAGCGAGTATGCGCAAGCGTTATCGGCATTGCGGGGCTCATTGCGTTAAAATGGATCATAAAATGGCCGCCTGATACCATCTGGCTGGTGAGCCGAGATGTCCTGATGGGACTGTGGGGGACGCTCGGCGCGCCGTATGTGTTCCAGTTGTGTGGCGTGTATCGAAGAGGCGAAACCAGTGCGTGATGTCGAACACAGGAATCGTCCGTTCATCGGATGTGCCGACCAAAAGCGGACACTTCGTCAACATTATCAACAGGTCCGCAGCCAATTGACGCCGGACGTGCGCCGTGCGGCCGATGTGTCCATCGCTGAACACATGGTGGGATTGTTACACGGATTCCGCGAACAGGGGAAGGCCCACAAGCGGGCGGTCGCGCTGTACCGGGCCCACCGCGGAGAAGTCGATGTGATGGGCGCAGCTGCGGAACTGCAAAGAGAATCCTGGAAAACGGGCTTTCCGGTGACCCATCTCGTGAGTCGCACGATGACCTTTCGCGAGGCGGATGAACAAACCTCGTGGGTCAAGGGGGCGTATGGGATCTGGGAGCCTGCTTCCACGCAGCCCTGGATGACGGAAGATGAACTGTTCGCGGTGTTTGTGCCTGGACTTGCCTTCACCAAAGACGGGGGACGGCTTGGTTACGGTGGCGGCTATTACGACCGCCTGTTTGAGCGCCTCAGTGGTACCGTGTTGCGCATTGGGGTCGCGTACGCGGCCCAAATCGCGGACTGGCTACCGCTGCAGCCGCACGATGTCCGCATGCATTTCGTGGTGACGGAAGAAGGAGTGGTTTCGTGCGGATTGGAGGCATCGTTTTAGCTGGCGGCCAGAGCCGCCGCATGGGAGTGGACAAGCTCCGCCTGCCGCGACAACTTGGCGCCACCACCACCGTCTTGCAACACGTGGTGCAGGTCGTATCGGCGGTTGTCGATGACGTGTACGTCGTGACGACACCGGATACGTTCCTGGAGGGGCAGCTTCCTCGCGTGCACATCTTACACGATCCACACGCGTACCGCGGCCCGCTGTTTGCCCTCGCACACGCGTGGCCACAGGTGGAACGCACCGGCTGCGACGCATACCTCGTCTGTGCGGGGGATTTGCCGGGACTCCAGAGACAGGTGTTGGACGAGCTGATGGTCGTGCTGGAGAAAGATGCGTTTGTCGCTGACGGGGTTGTGGTGCGTCGAGATGGGCGGTTGCAACCGCTGCTCGCCCTCTACCGTAGCAAGGTGGGACAAGCTTGGCACTGCGCTGTGCAGGTGGGAGAGACCCGATTGATGCGTGTGGTGGCCGATTTGACTTGCGCTGTGGTGGATGCAGACGAGGCGCAGTGGCCCCAGTGGTGGACGCGGCCGATACACACGCCGGAGGATTACGAGGCGTGGCTGAGTGAGGGGAGGAATAGCGTGTGAAACGCGAAGTGCCTGTGGAGCAAGCGGTTGGCCTTGTGCTTGCTCACGATTTGACCAGAATTGTGCCTGGGGAATTCAAAGGTCCGGTGTTTCACAAAGGTCACGTGATTCGGGAGGAAGACATCCCCATGTTACTGGACATCGGGAAGCGCCATATCTACGTGTTGGAGATAGGGCCCGATGAAATGCATGAAAATGACGCGGCCGTCGTGATGTCACGGGCAGTTGCAGGGGACGGGATTGTGTTTTCCGACGTCCACGAGGGCAAAGTGGTGTTGAAGGCCCGCAGTGACGGCATGCTTGCGATGGACGAGCAACGGGTGTTCGATATCAACCGGATTGACGGCATCTCGTTTTCTACCCGCCGACCGAACATTCATGTCAAAGCCGGCACCTCCGTCGCTGGCATTCGCCCAATTCCGTTACTGATTGAGAAACAGAAAGTAGAGAAGGTTTTGCATATTGCGACCGGCCAACCGGTCATTGACGTCCTCCCCTACGTGGTGGACAAAGCCGTTCTCGTAACCACCGGTAGCGAGATTCAATCGGGCCGCATCGCCGACAAAGCAGGGCCAACGTTGCGAGAGAAACTCGCAGTCTATGGTGTGCAGGTGGTTCGTCAGGTATTTCCGGGTGACGAACAGACCGAGATTACGAAGGAAATCCAGCGGGCGTGCGAAGAAGGTATTCCGCTCGTTTGTGTCACCGGAGGCATGTCGGTGGATCCGGATGATAGGTCGCCTGCCGCCATCCGCGCTGCGGCGGACGAGGTGGTAACTTATGGAGCGCCGATGTTACCTGGCTCCATGCTGATGTTAGCGTACAGCGGACGCACAGCCATTTTTGGTCTCCCCGGTTCAGTGATTTACGATCCGGTGACGTCGTTCGACATCCTGCTGCCCCGCGTACTCGCAGGTCAGAAGCTCACGCACGACGACATCGCCCGGCTTGGCGTCGGCGGTTGGCTCAATGCGTAGCGAAGGAACTTCAAGGACGGGGCGACCGTTCATGGTGTCGGTGGTTGGGCCGCAGGACGCCGGAAAGACCACCTTGATTGCTCGAATGTGTGTCGCGTGGCGAGAACGTGGACTGCACGTAGGTGTCTTAAAACACGACGGGCACGCCGATGCAGGTGGAATTAACGACTGGGAAAAGCCGGACAGCGACACCGTTCGCTATGCGCAGGCAGGCGCAGACGTCACGATGGTCGCCGGCGGCGGACAGACCTTGTTGCGCCTCACAACAGACACGGATGCGGACAACGTGGAAGCGCTCTGCCGCCGGATGGCAGATGCTGCAGCGAGCAGTGGAATACCACTCGACGTCATCGTGGTGGAAGGCTACAAGGCCAGCAACTTGCAAAAGCTAGTGCCCGTCCGCCGTCCATCGGATGTGGCGTGGCTGAAATATCAAGATTTGCAGAATGTGTACGCGGTGGTCAGCTCACCGGACGTGGCCCACCTTGTCGGAGATCAGTGGCGAGTGTATCATGAGGACAACGTAGTGCAGCTCTGTTACGATCTCTGGAGGTAACGGTTCAGTTTGGGGAAACATCGGTATATCTGGCTGAATCCTGATATTGATTGCTTTACTCCTGGTGTTTGGTCCAAGTAAACTCCCAGAGATTGGTAAGGCTTTTGGCAAAGGCCTCAAAGAGTTCAAAGATGCCACGAAGGGCATTAGGACGACGAGGATAAGATGACGCGCCAAAACTCGTCAGATCCCGGCCCAGCACGTCTGTGAAAGTGGACCCGATTGATTTGAAGTCGGAAGAGCAGCGCTGAAGTCACTTGCAACTGGTTGGAGGCCGGCGATAACAGTCGCGCATGACATTTGTTGAACACCTGTCAGACTTGCGAAAACGAATCATTTACGTCTGTATCGTATTTGTCTTGTTGATGGCAGCAAGTCTTGTTTTTGTTGCGAAGATTTACAGTTATCTGGTTTCACCGCTCGCACGCGAGGGATACAAGTTAATGGTGACCTCGCCGGGTGAAGTGATTGGTGTACATGGGCATTGCCGGGTTTGTGAGCTTGGGCCTCACGCTGCCGTTCGCGCTGTATCAGATCTGGAAATTTGTCAAACCCGGACTGACATCTGTGGAACGGCGCTATGCGTTGCGCCTGCTGCCGGTCACCCTGGTTAGGGCTATGCTTTTCGTGGTTCATCGTGTTTCCAACCATCTTGCACTTCCTGCTCAATATCGCTCATCAGCACTTCACCGTGATGTTACGGGCGGGTTCTTACTTCGGGTCATCATGAACATTTGTCTTCCTTTGTCTTTCATTTTCGAATTGCCGATTGTTGTGGTCTTTCTGACCCGCATTGGCGTCATGACGCCGCGGTAATTAAGAAAAGTACGGCGGTTTGCGTACCTGATTTGCGTCATTATCGGGGTGCTCATCAGTCCACCCGAACTGGTTTCTCACTTGAGTGTCGTTGTCCCGATGATTCTCCTATATGAAGTGAGCACACTCGTGTCGGTTCTGGTCGAGAATAAGCGCGTCCAAGCGCTGGCGAAAGCGGCAGGGAAGCGTAGGAAAACGGCCGGGTTTCTGGCCATCTGCAAGCTGTCGCAGCCGACAAATTTTTGTGCCAGGATCTCTTGCAAACGCGGCATCCGTTGAGTAATATAAGTCTTGGTATTAGCACTCACGCAGGACGAGTGCTAACAAATGAACTCAGACATTTAAGGAGGGTTCTTACATGGTAAAACCACTCGCTGACCGTGTGGTGGTACGCCCGCTTTCCCGCGAGGAAAAGACAGCTAGCGGCATCGTGTTGCCGGATACTGCAAAAGAAAAGCCGCAAGAAGGCGAAGTCATTGCAGTTGGACCGGGCCGTTTTGAAGACGGAAAGCGCGTAGAGCTGGAAGTCAAAGTTGGCGACCGCGTGATCTACTCCAAGTACGCGGGTACCGAAGTCAAGATTGACAACGACGAACTGCTGATCCTCCGCGAGAGCGACATTCTCGCGATTGTCGAAAAGTAACCTACATATTCCACTGAGGAGGTCGACGGAACATGGCTAAAGAGATTAAGTTTAGCGAAGACGCCCGTCGCGCCATGCTGCGCGGTGTGGATGCGCTTGCTGATGCTGTAAAAGTAACCCTTGGTCCCAAGGGACGCAACGTTGTGTTGGAGAAGAAGTTCGGATCGCCGCTCATTACAAACGACGGCGTGACGATTGCGAAGGAAATTGAGCTGGAAGACGCATTCGAAAACATGGGTGCGCAACTGGTGAAAGAAGTCGCCACCAAGACGAACGACGTCGCTGGTGACGGTACCACCACGGCTACGGTTCTGGCTCAAGCGATGATTCGCGAAGGTTTGAAGAACGTGGCTGCTGGCGCAAACCCGATGGTTCTGCGCAAGGGTATTGAAAAGGCTGTAGTAGCCGCTGTTGAAGAGATCAAGCGGATCTCCAAGCCGATTCAAGGCCGCGAAAACATCGCGCAAGTGGCTGCCATTTCCGCAGGCGCTGAAGAAATCGGCGTTCTCATCGCAGACGCGATGGAGAAAGTCGGTAAGGACGGCGTCATCACCGTTGAAGAGTCCAAGGGCTTCAACACGGAACTGGAAGTCGTTGAAGGTATGCAATTTGACCGCGGCTACATCTCTCCGTACATGGTCACGGATACCGACAAGATGGAAGCCGTTCTGGAGGATCCGTTCATCCTCATCACCGACAAGAAGATCAGCAACATCCAAGAGATCCTGCCGGTTCTGGAACGCGTTGTACAATCCGGCCGTCCGCTGTTGCTGATTGCTGAAGACGTCGAAGGTGAAGCGCTCGCAACCCTCGTCGTCAACAAGCTGCGCGGTACGTTCACGGCTGTCGCTGTTAAGGCGCCTGGCTTCGGTGATCGCCGTAAGGCTATGCTGCAAGACATCGCCATTCTCACGGGTGGTCAGGTCATCAGCGAAGAGCTTGGCCTCGAACTGAAGAACACCACGATTGATCAACTCGGCCGCGCTCGTCAAGTCCGCGTAAGCAAGGAAAACACCATCATCGTGGATGGTGCTGGCGACAAGAAGGAAATTGATGCTCGCATCAATCAAATCAAGCTGCAAATCGAAGAAACCACGTCCGACTTCGACCGCGAAAAGCTGCAAGAACGCCTTGCGAAGCTCGCTGGTGGCGTAGCTGTCATCAAGGTCGGTGCCGCAACGGAAACCGAATTGAAGGAAAAGAAACTGCGCATTGAAGATGCGTTGAACGCAACCCGTGCTGGTGTCGAAGAAGGTATGGTCGCTGGTGGCGGTACCGCGTTCATCAACATCCTCTCTGCGTTGGATAACATCAAGGCAGAAGGCGATGAGCTGACGGGTGTGAACCTGGTTCGCAAAGCCCTGGAAGCTCCGATTCGCCAGATTGCAGAGAATGCTGGCGTCGAAGGTTCCATCATCGTGGAACGCATCAAGAAGGAAAAGGTTGGTTTCGGTTACAATGCAGCAACCGGCGAATGGGTAGACATGATCTCCGCTGGTATCGTCGACCCGGCGAAGGTTACCCGCTCCGCGCTGCAAAACGCAGCCAGCGTCGCCGCTACCTTCCTGACCACGGAAGCGGCTATCGCCGACAAGCCGGAGAAGGAAAAACCCGGCAGCCGGTGGCGGCATGGGCGGCGGCATGGACATGATGTAATTTCGGGCGAAGCCCGCTCGGGAGAATCCCTGTTGCAACAGGGATTCTTCCTTTTTATTTGGGTGGTTTGCAAATCTATTATTGATCTTCATGCCTCGAAATTATTTTTACTGGAGTCGAACAAGGCTTCGGAGAGTAACCATGCCGAATTAGTTTAAGGGTCCGGGTAACTTCACCGGTGGTAAGCGGTACATCTTCCCGGAGTGGGATTGAAAAAAAAAGACGCTCACACCAGCGAGCGTCAAAGAAAGGAGAGACTATTAGGAGAGAATCGTCACTGGACCAGCCTATGCCAGTGACTTTGAAGACCATACGTGGTACTCAGCCCATAGAAGAGTGTACATGGCAAAAGTTAAGAATCTGTACAGAAGGTATGGAGAATTTGTTGTCACTGTGTGGATTCAGTGGAGATCAGCCATTGCGTTATGGAACGAAGGATTAGGCCGTTGGGTTCGCGTACACGCCCTTGTAAGGTCTGTACTAACTATTGTTCAACCAGTCTGCTTGCGTTTGAATTGCATATGTATTCAACGCGGCCATGTCTAACATCATTGAACCAATATCATGATTAATTCCCATTTCTCCACTCGATTTCTGTAATGGTACACCAGGATGAGGTTTCATCAAGTCAATCTGAAGTTTTTCGTCTTCGTTCACTAAGGACCGTAGCTTTGATGTAATCGTTTGTAGAGCTGTTTCAGGACCTGGGGTTCCTGAAGACAAGTGTGCGATAGCAACTTTTGTGTCTGTTTCAAGTTTGATTATGTAGCGAGCTAGCTCAGCTAGACTGTATCCTTGCTCCGAACTCCTGGCTTTAGACAACAATGACGATCAGTCGTTTTGAACAGGCCGTAGATTCGGCTCAACGGTATATAGCCGTTGAGCATCAGCATTTTTCAATGGTTCGTTTACCTTTGAAACGGAGGACGCCGCTTTTTGATTTACTTTTTTGGAATTATCTGCATACGCATGAGTATTTGTTGAAGAACTCGGAGCCGATGAACCAGTTACAACTAACCCCACGATAAAAACGATAAACCCAGCAATGCTCATCATGCTGCCGTGTTTCCATTTGTTACGGAAAAACTGAAAAACCCCGTAAATGAATAACCCAATACCAATAAACGCAATTACAGCCCACATCTATTTCCTCACTACCCCAATACATATTTTCTGATTTTCCCCTTATCCAACGCCCATGTCGCTGGTTTGAATTCACTTCCTCCAGCGACTTTGGTGACAACGCATGTCGCCATGTCACGGAAGAGTGTACAGGGCAAATGTTAAAAAGTTTTAAAGAAAATGTAGAGGGATTGTGGTGATGGTGTGAATTGAGTGGTAGTCAGTGGTCTATTTATCGGGGGGGATCGAAAAAAAGGGACGCTCACATCAGCGAGCGTCACACATGGAGCAGGAGCGTGAAATGGAATACGCAGAGTGCAGGTTACGGGCCCTGCCTTCGCCAGTAACAGTGACGACCTCTTGCGTCGCCTTACCTACAAACACAGTGTACAAGGCAGATGTGAAAAATCTGCACAGAAGATGTGGAGAGATTGTAGTTATGGTGTGGATTCAGCAAAAGTGAGGTATCGCACGAGGGGTAATTTTACACCATTAGACGGGACATTTCCCGCAGTTACTGTCGCAAATGGAGAGGTAAAGCATGGTGAACCCGAACTTGAAAATTATAATGGCGACTGTCAATTCGCTTGTCAGGAGCGATACATACCATACGAAAACTCGCGATCTTGTTCACCACTGTCTCACCACGGCTGCTCCGCTGACGATTGCTTGTAACCCCAATCATGTCGCCAACACCACGGGAAAGCCTGGTGCGTATGTCGGTAACGCGCCCAAGGTATCAACAAAACGCTCCGGTCAAGCGACAGCGGACGCAAATGCAAATGCCGCGACGTAAACAGCGGGACAACCGACAATCTCTATGCCGCTGCTGACGCTGCGCTCACTCGCTGCACGGCTTTGGAGCCAATAAAAAAGAGCCTGTTTGGCTCGTTACTGTCAGCCCCGCCTACGCCGACAGTCCTGGTAACCCCGATTGTTACCCCTCCTAATCATAGATTATATCATAATAATCGTATAATTTAAACATACCTTGTACGAAAACACATGTCTTCTATGTCGTAGACCTTATTCAAGTTTTTACTTGATTCGGTTTTTCGGTTCTCCTTCTGGTTCGCGATGAGCATGTGGTTTTGGGTACTATCGACCATAGCGCCCGTTGGTGGCGATGGATTTCCCTAGTCTGCGCGATATAAGACGACAGGTATAATGTACATCGCGGTGTGCAAGACCCACGCTTGGTGATTCGGTTTACGGTGCTGTACACTTACCGGACGAATGTACGATTGATTCTGCAGCGGTGAAGGCCATCAGAACCACGAAGAAGTCGTGTCATTCAAGATGACGGGGCGTTACGTTATCTTGCCTTGCCCAATTGAGTACATAATCTCTAAATCGAGCTGCTGCCATTGTCAATTCTCTACCTTCAATCCATGAGAGCCCAATATCTCGACGACAAACCGGCTCTGTAACCGGTAGGAGCGACAATCTTGAATAATCAAGTCCAGGTACCGCGGGAATCAGAGATACCCCTAAACCTACACCGACTAGCCCTGCAATCGTCGGAATCTCTTCACCTTCAAATGCGATTTTTGGTTCGAAACCAGCCTGTTCGAATAGACGATCTGTGATTCCTCTTAGCCCAATTCCACGCTTTAAGCTAATGAATGGTTCGTTAGCAATATCGGCTAAACGAATTGAGCGGCGCCGGGAAAGACTGTGATTTTTAGGGACAACGACATACAACTCCTCTGAATATAACCGATTCCACCGGATCTGCGATTGGCTTTCAGGTTGTAGGCATAAACAGAGATCAATTTCTCCACCTTGTAGTTGGTCAATTAGGATTTCTGTTATGTTTTGCGACAAGTTGAATTGGACAGTTGGATATTGCTTACAAAATCCCTCGATTAAATGTGGGACGAGATGAGCCCCCAAAGTATGCAGGAAGGCGAGTGACACTGTACCGTGAGCTACCCCCAATAACTCCCTTACCTTACGTTTGCCGTCCTCCACACTTTGTAATGCCTGCTCCACGTACTCCAGGAATGCCTTCCCGTATCCATTGAGAACCACTCTTCGACCGCGACGGTCAAACAGTTTCGTCCCCAGTTCCTGTTCGAGATGTGAGATAGAGCGACTCAATGCCGGTTGTGAAATTGAAAGTTTCTCCGCCGCTTGTGTAAAGTGCTGCATACGAGCGACGGTTTGAAAATATTCCAATTGATACCATTCCATATCATCAATCCTCTGGTTCGACATGTCATTTAATCATAACTAAAGTGCATTAAATGTATGCATAACATAAATTGTACTTATGTATTGAAGCGTACTACGATGGAAGTGTCAAGTCATTAAGGAGAGAAAGGACTTGGTGCTATGAATATCCAGAGTACGACGTGTGCAAATTTCGCATCGACGAACATGGAGAAGGAGGAGGACGCAGATTCACAGCCGTATCTTCAGCGTGGCAGTCGCGAATTTCATCAAGTCAGTGCTGCGTTCTTCGCTGCCGGGCTCGCTACATTCGCCTTACTATACTGCGTACAGCCTGTTTTCCCTGTTTTCACTACGACGTTTCATGTTTCTCCGGCTGTAGCTAGCCTTTCGCTGTCTGTGACCACTCTTTTCCTAGCAGTCTCGTTACCGATAGCAGGTGCCTTGTCTGATGCGCTAGGTCGCAAAGCTATCATGACTTGGTCACTCGCAATTTCATCGGTTTGCTGTTTCGCTTCAGCTGATTGTCCCAGCTTTCTAAGTCTCCTATTACTTCGTGCTGTTCAAGGAATTGCGTTGGCTGGATTGCCCGCTGTTGCGATGGCGTATCTAAGTGAGGAAATGGAACCGAAAAGCCTCGGTTTTGCAATGGGGTTGTACATTAGTGGAAACACAATTGGTGGTCTGATGGGGCGCGTCATCGTCAGTGTGGTGACTGACATATCATCCTGGCGTTTTGGAATTGGCGTGTTGGCTATCGTTGGTTTGCTGGCGAGTTTCTTCTTTTGGCGTAGCCTTCCACCATCCAGACATTTCCGAGCTCAGGAGATGAACACGGTTCGTTTATTGTCTTCTTTTCGTCGTCAATTTCAGGATCCAGCTCTGGTCTCCCTCTACGCGATTGGCGCACTGCTTATGGGTGCATTCGTTACCCTGTATAATTACATGGGATTTCGTCTGCTTGGTTCGCCATACAACTTGTCCCAGTCGGTCGTTGGCTTGATTTTTGTTGTCTATCTGGTTGGGACATTTAGTTCGTCATGGATGGGGCGCATGGCGGATCGGCTAGGGCATCGTAAGGTGCTGTGGCTAAACTTGATTGTCATGGAACTGGGCGTGTTGGTGACGCTGGCTCACAACTTATTGACAATCATTCTCGGGGTGGCAGTATTCACGTTTGGGTTCTTCGGAGCACATTCGACGGCTAGTAGTTGGGTTGGGCGGCGTGCTTTGTGGGGGAAAGGACAAGCGTCTTCCCTATACCTTATGTTTTATTACGCGGGTTCAAGTGTTGGTGGGTCGTTAGGTGGGATATTCTGGACGGATTTTAAGTGGATGGGTATTGTAAGCATGATTTCTCTTATGCTCATATTCGCTATCATGGCTTCTTTTGTTTTATCGTTGATTCCACCGCTGAACCCAGAGAAACAGTGATTTCTAAAACCAACAAGAAACAATGGAAATAACGAGGAGGATGCAGTATGCCCTTCAAAACCATAAGCGAACACGAAATTTACTATGAACGCTCGACCATCAGGTCAGATAAAACACTTCTTTTCGTGCATGGGACGGGCGGTGCCGTCGAAACATGGGCGCCCATTCGCGTGTATTTTTCGAAACTCGATTGCATTTTCATAGATCTCCCAAGTCATGGACGTTCGTCAGGCAAGCCTTTATCCGTGTCGGATAATGCGACAATCGTGAAAGAATTCATCACCTCGTTCGACGATATTCGAAATATTATCTATGTCGGTATTTCATATGGATCTGCCATTGGTATTGAATTGGCTTGCACGTATCCGAAATTATTGCAAGGACTCGTTCTAATGTCGCCGAGAACCCATTTTCTTTTCTCGGATAAGGAATTGTCATCCCTCGTCGAATCTGTTCGTACTGGAGAATTTGTTCGACGCGGAGCTGGCAAAAACACATCCGAGAGTATGGTGACAAGCATTCAAAAAGGAATGCTGAAAACGCCGTTAGAAACAATCGACGCTTTGTTCCGCAAATTTAACGGTTTTGATAGACGAAACGAAATCGAGAAAATTCAAATTCCCACACTTCTTCTCAGCGGACGAGATGATGGCATTTCCAATCAGGCAGATGCCGAGCTATTGCACGATCGCGTACAAAACTCCACACTCATCACACTCGAAACGGGACATTTCATTCCAATCGAAAGCCCGCGTGAAACCGTAAAAGCAATGAAACCGTTCATCGAACATTTATAAGTCTTCAGTCCGCCAGGTATGTTTGGGGAGAAAAGCACGGACAGGGGCCCGAGTATTGGAGCCCCTGAACCCTTGACGCGTTGTTCTTTAATTGCAACTGCGTGTTTCCGCTACGTAGAGAGGGTTACAGCGCAGTCTGCTGATGCGGCATCACTGCCTGTGCTTGTCCTTGCTTTTGTATAATTCGTTTTCTCGCAAACAGAAAGTAGTACAGCATAATGATGGCGATGATGGGGATACCCGTATAAATGGTGATCCGTTGACCTGGGACAAACCACAGGCTGACGCCAATCGCTACATTCGCAACGATACCCAGGATAGGCAACATCGGGAACAGTGGCGTGCGATACGGCAACTTGCTCACGTCACCGCCAGAGCGGACGTACTTGTATCGGAATCCGAGTTGGGCCCAGCAGATAATGGCCCAGTCGATGACAACCACTAAACCGATACCCGATAAAACCCAAGTGTACAGTTTGTCCGGTGAAACCATGTATAGACCTAGTCCTGCGACGCCAATGATCATGGTTACGATGACGGCGCGGACAGGCACTTGGCGTTTGCTCAAGCGACTTAGAAAACGAGGCGCCATCCCGTCAAGGGACATCGACCACAACAGGCGCGACGATGCGTACGTCCAAGATGACCCCGCAGACAAGGCGGATGTGACGACGATAAAATCCATAATCATGTGGGCGTACGGGATCCCCGCGACTTGGAAAATCGTTGCGAATGGACTGTCGTTTACACCTGCGGTTTGCCAGGGAATAATGCCGACCAACACGATCATCGAAAGCACGTAAAATAACAGGGTTCGAATACTTGTGGTGCGGACAGCACGGGGAACCGAACGCGCAGGATCGTTACTTTCACCCGCTGCAATACCAATGAGTTCAGTTCCACTGTAGGAGAAACACACGGACACGAGCGCAAACAATACAGCAGTAAAACCTTTCGGGAACAATCCACCGTGGTGTATGTAGTTTTGCGCCCCTAAGGCAGTGTGGCCTGTCCATCCGAATATGACCGCAATGCCAACGAGGGATGCGACGACAATGCCGATGACCTTGATGCTGGCGAACCAAAATTCCGACTCACCATACACGCTGACAGCCATGATGTTTAGAATGAGGTAAATCGCGAAGAACAAGACATACCATGCCCACAGTGGGACATGTGGGAAATACTGCTGCAATATCATCGCTGCCGCGAGCCACTCCACCGTAATTGTGATGGCGCCGTTTAGCCAGTACAGCCACGCACTCAAAAACCCAACGCCTGGACTAATAAACTCTTGAGCGTACGTCTTGAACGATCCCGCGACTGGCATAATTGTCGCAAGTTCTCCGAGACACATCATGACGATACCGACCAGCAAACCACCTAAGATATAAGCTAATACTGCACCCCCTGGACCGGCTTGGTTAATGGTGTATCCGGAACCGACGAATAACCCGGTTCCGATGACGCCGCCAATCGAGATCATGAACATATGGCGGCTTCGCATGCCTCGTTTTAGACCGGATTCCTTTTCAATAATTTGCTTCAGTTGTTCCATGAAGTGTGTACCCCCTTTGACCTGGTCATGAAGCTATTTGCATCCTTCGTAAGTTCTGAAAATACCGACGTGTAATCGTTTTCTCGGTTGGCAATACTTCTTCCAGCAAAATTTATGCCAACAGCGTAATAGATCGCGAAATTTGTAATCTTCTTTTGCAACCATAAGCATACTACATCACTTTCACAGTTGATAGGACTGTGTGGACGATCTTCCATTGATTTCGTGTCGACAAAGCAAAAATTCCGCCGAATTTGTCGGCGGAATGCAAAAATTGTTTGCATCATCAGTATGTGCTGAACCACGCTAGCGGAATTTAGCAAATCGCTCACTTTTGGATGTCCAACTTGCGCAAACGGTATTGCAAGCTCTGGCGACTGATGCCCATCTCACGCGCTGCGGCAGAAATATTACCATCGTGTTTGGCGAGGATTTTCTGTATATACGTCCGCTCGTAATCCGCGAGTTGATTCTGCAATCGCTTCGGTTGCCGGACGCCTGATGGGCTTGCCACATCGCTGACGTCCGCGCGTAGACCCGTTTCATCGAGTGAATTCATCCTCCGACGCATGTGAAACGGCAGATTCACGACTTCGATATCGGAGTAATCTGTAGCCATGTTCATTGCACCCTCAATGGTATGTTCCAGTTCTCGCACGTTACCTGGCCACGGATAGGACAAAAAATACTTCATGACTTCTTCAGACACCCCGGACACGTGCATATGAAACAGCTGATTATACTTTTCAACGAAAAACTGGGTTAAGAGGGGGATATCCTCTCGTCGTTCCCGAAGGGGTGGGAGAAACAGGGTGACCACACTTAAACGGTAGTACAAGTCCTTACGGAGACGTCCGCCCGCGACCGCGTCTAAAGGGTCCTCGTTTATGGTTGCGATGATTCTCACGTCGACGCTTCTATCCTTTGTATCTCCGAGCCGGCGTACGGTGTTTTCCTGGAGACATCGGAGAAGCTTCGCTTGCAGCCCCAAACTCAACGAATTCAATTCATCGAGTAATAGCGTCCCGCCATGGGCTTGTTCCAACAAGCCCGGACGGTCAATGGCTCCGGTAAACGCGCCTTTCGTGGTGCCGAAGAGGATGCCTTCAATAAGTGACTCCGGAAGGGCAGCACAGTTTTGAGAAACAAACGGAGCCCCGGATCTTGGACTGTCGTTGTGGATGCTTTGTGCGACGAGCTCTTTCCCGGTGCCGGTTTCACCCACAATCAGTACGGAAGAATTCGTTCGCGCTGCTCGTTTGGCGTGTTCCAATACCTCGTGGAGGGCATCGCTTTCGCCAATGATACTGTCAAATGTGTATCGAGTATCACCGCGTTTCAAAATGTTTTCCTGAATTCGCTCCATCTTTGTAATATCGCGGGCGATTTCGACCGCTCCAAGCACATCCCCATCGATGATAATGGGAATTGTGTTGTTCACGGTGGTGATTTCTTTGCCATTCACGTTGAAGTACGTCTGTTTGACGTTTTCCGTCGCATGCCCGGTGTGTAGCGCGTGAAGCAACGTGCTGTGACCCTCTTCAGGGAATTTGAAAACGTCGAGGACGTCTTTATTCAACACATCAGACTTTGCCATACCCTCCATTTCAGCCATTTTTCGGTTATATATGACGGTCTTCCCTGTCTTGTCGATGACGTGGACCCCCTCATCAAGTTGATCCAGCAGAAACTCGTACATTTTTAACAGCCCATCTAGTTTCAACTCTACACTCAGGTTTTCCATTCGTCTCCACCTCGAATTGTTCTAACGATTACGTCGTTTTCAATGGCCTCATGGTACAACGCAGCCGGACGTTGTGCAAAGTGATTTTGCACCTGCAACAAACAACGGCACTTGATTTGTGCAAATTACTTTTGCATGATTTAGAATCATACCCCTGAAAACGCTTTATTGATGCGTTATGCATGTTGGTGCGATTTTCGTTCGGCATGCGTGATGAAATGATAGGGAGGCTGTATCTATGATTCCGTACACTCCAGAACCACTTGTTGATTTCTCAGTTCAAGCAAATCTCGACGCTTTCAACGCTGCGCTTGAAAACGTAACGCGTGAACTTGGAAAGACGTATCCGCTGGTAATTGGTGGAGAAGAAATCTTCACGGAGCGTCTTTTGGACTCGTACAATCCGTCCAATCGCAGTGAAATTGTGGGGCGTGTTTCAAAAGCAAGTCAGGCAGACGTTGACCGGGCTTTCCAAGTTGCAACGGAGACGTTTAAAACGTGGTCCCGCGTGCCTGCAGAACAACGTGCGGGTTATCTATTCAAAGCGGCTGCCATCATTCGCCGTAGAAAACATGAATTCTCCTCGTGGTTGCTGTTGGAGTCCGGAAAAAGCCGGGCCGAAGCGGACGCAGATACCGCAGAATGTATCGACTTTTTAGAGTACTACGGTCGTCAAATGATATCTCTTACGGAGCGTGGCAAACAAACGCTTGTTCCGTTGCCGGGTGAAGACAACCAAATGCATTACATCCCACTCGGTGTGGGCATCGTCATTCCACCTTGGAATTTCCCGCTGGCCATCATGGGCGGTATGACGGCAGCTGCGATTGTTGCAGGAAACACCGTACTCCTGAAACCGGCAAGTCAAACGCCTGTCATTGCGTACAAGTTCCTTGAGGTGTTGAAGGAAGTAGGACTGCCGGATGGGGTTGTGAACTTTGTACCGGGAGATCCGCAAGAAATCGGCGATTACATGGTTGACCACAAGTTGACTCGATTTGTGACGTTCACAGGTTCTCGCGACGTTGGTCTCCGAATCAATGAGCGTGCTGCCAAGAAGGCGCCGGGGCAGATTTGGATCAAGCGCGTGATTGCTGAAATGGGTGGCAAGGATTCCATTATCGTTGACGAGTCCGCAGACCTTGAGTTGGCTGCGAAGAATATCGTCGTTTCGGCATTCGGGTTTTGCGGTCAGAAGTGTTCGGCGTGCTCGCGCGTCATCGCGCACGAAGCCATTTACGATGAACTGCTCAATCGAGTGGTTGAACTGACCAAGCAATTGAAGGTCGGGGACGTCAGAGACCCCGGGAATTACATGGGCCCGGTCATTGACGAAAAGGCGTATCGCAAAATCTCGGAGTACATTCAGATTGGGAAACAAGAAGGAAAGTTGATGTGTGGCGGGGAATCAACGGAAACTCCTGGTTACTTCGTTCAACCCACCATCTTCGCTGACGTTGCGCCGACAGCCCGGATTTCCCAAGAAGAAATCTTTGGTCCTGTTGTCGCGTTCACGAAAGTAAAGAGCTTCGACGAAGCCATCGCGGTCGCAAACAACACCGAGTTCGGTTTGACAGGCTCCGTGTTTACACGCAACCGCCAGCACATTGAACAGGCGAGAGCGGAGTTTCACGTCGGGAACCTGTATTTCAATCGCAAGTCCACCGGCGCGATTGTGGGTGTGCATCCCTTCGGCGGTTTCAACATGTCAGGCACGGATTCGAAGGCCGGCGGTCCAGACTACTTGCTTCTGTTTACGCAACCGAAGGTGAGTTCTGAAGTACTGTAAGCACACATGTAGCACGGCATACCCGCCAAAGGAGGATGGAGCACCATGACCACCACATTGTCTATGATTCATCTCGAAGAAGAGTACGGTGCGAAAAACTATCACCCGTTGCCGATAGTACTGTCTAAGGCAGAAGGTGTTTGGGTGGAAGATCCGGACGGGAACAAGTACATGGATATGCTGAGTGCCTATTCGGCGTTGAACCAGGGGCACCGACACCCTAAAATTATTCAGGCGCTCAAAGACCAAGCGGACAAAATTACGCTGACGTCTCGAGCCTTCCACAATGATAAATTGGGACTTTTCTACGAGAAGCTAGCAAAATTAACGAAAAAGAACATGGTTCTTCCGATGAACACGGGTGCGGAGGCGGTCGAAACTGCCATCAAAGCCATTCGCCGCTGGGCGTATGACGTGAAGGGCGTTCCCGATAATCAGGCGGAGATCATTGTCGCTGCAGGGAACTTCCACGGACGGACCACGACCGTCATCTCTTTCTCCTCGGACGAAGAATACCGCCGAGGTTTTGGCCCGCTAACCCCGGGATTCCGCATTATCCCGTATGGGGACATCGAGGCTTTGAAACAAGCCATCACCCCGAACACAGCGGCCTTCTTGGTGGAGCCCATTCAAGGTGAGGCGGGCATTATCATTCCACCCAAAGGCTTCCTGAAAGCGGCGTACGAGCTTTGCAACGAGAACCGCGTACTGTTCGTAGCGGACGAAATTCAAACTGGCCTCGGTCGAACCGGAAAAATGTTCGCATGTGACTGGGAAGACGTTCACCCCGACGTGTACATTATCGGGAAAGCACTGGGGGGCGGAGTATTTCCTGTCTCCGCTGTCGCAGCAGACCGTGAAATTCTCGGTGTCTTCGAGCCAGGTTCCCACGGCTCAACCTTTGGTGGAAACCCACTTGGCAGTGCAGTCGCTATTGCGGCGCTAGAGGTCCTCGAAGAGGAAAACCTAGCGGATCGTTCACGTGAATTGGGAGAATACTTCCTCGGGCGTCTGTTGACGCTGAACAATCCGGTGATTAAAGAAATTCGGGGCCGCGGCTTGTTCATCGGCGTCGAATTAACCACCAAAGCGCGTCCATACTGTGAACGGCTCAAGGATCTTGGACTGCTGTGCAAAGAAACGCATGAAAACACCATCCGTTTCGCGCCACCGCTCGTGATTACCAAAGAGGAATTGGATTGGGCGTTTGAACGAGTCCAGAAAGTGTTTCAAGAATCCTAAAACGAAGTTGCCATCGAATGAGAATCATTCCAAATGGAATGTTGGCGAAGTCATGGCAACATACAACCCTTTATCGAGGTGGAACCATGAGTGCAATCGCACAGGTAGAAAGCAAAGAACGCGAGTTGGACGTTCTCGAATCGACCCAACAGGTGATTCAAGATGCTTTGAACCACCTCGGATACGGTCCGACTTACTATGAACTGCTGAAAGAACCCCTTGTAACCTTAACTGTGCGCATCCCGGTTCGCATGGACGACGGGTCTGTAAAGGTGTTCACGGGATACCGCTGTCAGCACAACAACGCAGTGGGTCCGACGAAGGGCGGCATTCGCTTTCATCCCAGTGTGACCGTGGAAGAAGTCCAGGCTTTGTCTATGTGGATGAGTGTGAAATGCGGTGTCGTAGGGCTCCCTTATGGTGGCGGAAAAGGCGGCATCATTTGTGACCCGAGAGAAATGTCCATCGGCGAATTGGAACGTCTCAGTCGCGGTTATGTCCGGGCCATCAGCCAGATTGTCGGACCGACCAAAGACATCCCCGCGCCTGATGTGTTTAC
Organism: uncultured Alicyclobacillaceae bacterium; assembly: GCA_963788285.1. GTDB lineage: Bacteria > Bacillota > Bacilli > Alicyclobacillales > Alicyclobacillaceae > Alicyclobacillus_A. The sequence goes on along the minus strand of CAWBGB010000004.1, from coordinate 166,633 downwards.
CAACTCACAAATCATGGCGTGGATGATGGATGAGTACAGTCAACTGCGCGAGTTTGACTCTCCGGGTTTCATCACGGGTAAGCCGCTTGTTCTCGGTGGATCGCATGGTCGGGAAACCGCGACCGCTAAAGGAGTTACCATTTGTATTGAGGAAGCCGCAAAACGACGTGGTCTCTCTCTGAAAAACGCAAAAATCATTGTCCAAGGTTTTGGCAACGCGGGAAGTTATCTCTCCAAGTTCATGCATGACGCTGGCGCGAAAGTGGTTGGCATCTCGGACGCCTACGGTGCGCTCTATGATGCAAACGGGCTGGACATCGACGCACTGCTCGACATGAGAGATTCGTTCGGAACGGTGACGACGAAATGTAAGAACACCATCTCCAATCAACAGCTTCTGGAGATGCCGTGTGACATCTTGGTGCCCGCTGCGATTGAGAACCAAATCACGGCTGCCAACGCGGATAGGATTCAAGCCAAAATTGTTGTGGAGGCCGCAAACGGCCCAACCACTGTGGAGGCCACGAAGGTTCTGTCGGATAGAGGAATCCTGTTGGTTCCGGACGTACTCGCGAACGCGGGTGGTGTCACCGTTTCTTATTTCGAGTGGGCGCAAAATAATCAGGGCCTATACTGGACCGACGTACAAGTCGAGGAGAGGCTGCGCCAAGTCATGGTTCGCTCTTTTGAGACGGTGTATCAAATGGCACAGGACCATGATGTTCACATGAGGCTCGCGGCGTACATGGTTGGAATTCAGAGAATGGCGGAAGCCATGCACCATCGCGGTTGGGTGTAACGCACGCAAAATAGGGACTGCTTGAGGGGAAGCCCCTGCAAGCAGTCCTTTTTTCAATATGGAGCGTATTTCACTGAAGCAGGAAGGGATTACCTTATCACGAGAAGCTCCGAGCTCTTCTCTGAACTCTGATACGGAAGATCTGGACAACATATAATCACTGTCCGAAGGGAATACGCTTTCAGCAAGTCATTCATTGGAGGTGGGCGCGTGCAGACGAAAGTGTACGATTTCCGTCGGTTCTGCAAGGGTGAGCTGGTTTCTGTACGGCGGATGAAGTTGTATCGGCAAATCCGCTCCGTACTGGACGCTTACTTTAGTTACTTAGCTCGTGAAGGCGGTGTCATGTTCGTATACCCGATGTACATCACAACCTATCCACTCGTCCGGAGGTGAGGTTTCGGGCTCAACGGCAAACACGTGACGTGATTAGAACAGAGGTGTCCGTCTCACGGGATTGCCGTGCGCGGGGCATACCCAGTCAAATGTCATGCGCCTGACCTTTTCAATCGACTGATGGAGTTGGTGGTTGTCCCAGGCGAGAAACCTTGGGCTGGGCAGAATTTTGCCCTTCCTACTCATAACCAAATCACCGGGAAACAAGACGTCTTTGTACAAGAACGACACGTGCCCCGGTGTGTGTCCCGGTGTTTCAATCATCTCCAAGTTGCCAATCTTCTGTCCGGGTTTGTAGATGGCATCGACGGTAGGGGGATCTGGCCGAAAAATGGTCCCAATAACGCGTTTGATTCCTGGGCGACGCTGTTCGCCATGAATGTACGGCACGTCCTTTTCGGGCGCCCAAAGGGTCGCTCCGGTGACTTCTTTGAGCATTTTTGCATTCCCGATGTGATCCACGTCGTGGTGCGTCAACAGAATGTGGGCAATGTCCTTGGGGGAAATGCCTGCTTTGGACAAGTCCGCGAGTAGACGCTCACCTCTCCCAGGCATTCCAGTATCAATCAGTACGGGTTCTTCTCCTAAGACCAGGTAGACAAAACTCCCCTTTTGACTCTCCAGCAGATGAACGTTTTTCGTAATTTCCAACGTGGACACCTCGCTTCAGCGATTCACGATTGTACTGCGAAACTATCTCATACGGAGCTGCACTCGAACCTTTCGACGCGAAAGGCGGACACATGAGACAAATCATCACACGGTTGTCTCCTCTAACGATAGATCGCCTTGACCAATACGACAAATGGTATCAGGTGAAAACTTAAAATACCGCCATTTTCGTCTTCAACTTGGGATTGCCAGGCGAAAGCAAATGGAGTATTATATGTAACAGCAGGTAGCGAACGGATTTGCTTTGACTTCTCACGGTCTCGTTGCGAAAGGCAAGGGTGTTCGGTGTTAGATTCAGTACAGGCGTGGTCTAGGAGCCACATGGTTGCTTGAGAGGTAGGGCTTGCAGCGTTTCTAATTCAATGAGTACCTGTTCACCACGGTGATCCATTTGAACGGATGGATCACCTTTTTTCCTTTGTGGCACATTGAACATGCCCAAGAACCAACATTGGCTTTGTGAAACAAACTGCATCCAAAACATCAGTTACCGCACATCGGAGTACTAGTGATGGGCGCTATCATGGCCATTTTGCACATACACTGTAGATCAAACCAAAGGGACCCTGCCAACTCGGCAGGGTCCCTTTGGTTCGGGCGCTTGTTCCCTTATCGCCGAAAGCCGCCGGACATATGCTGTTCTGCGTATGCGACCAACCGCTTCGTGATTTCACCGCCGACCGATCCGTTTTGGCGCGAAGATGTGTCTGGGCCGAGTTGAACGCCAAACTCTGACGCAATTTCGTACTTCATTTGTTCGAGCGCACTTTCTGCATTTGGAGTCACATACTGGTTGTTGTTTGCCATGTTGTTCATCCTCCAGTGAGTGATGTAGTGCAGACATAGAATGTGTGTTTTCCCAACGATTATACATTGAGCCCAATTGTGCATGATGTTGGTACTCTCGCACAAGATATGCAGGGTGATGCGGATGAAGTGGTGGATGTGGATACCGGTAGCTTCCTTCTTGGCATTTGCGGGCGGTGTGATATCACTGAACACGTCTGCGAGCCGGAAGCACAAACCGTGAGCGACAAAGACCCTTGCCAGTGCGGCGAGGGTCTTTGTCGTCATTGCAGACATGGCGGGGCGACGGATGTGGTAGAATCTCAGTCAGAACAGGCGAGTGAGGGGTGAGGAAGATACAAGTCCGGATCTTTGACAAGGCAGAGACTGCTGCGGTGTACTCGGCTGCGATTGTGGAGCAAGTGATTCGCTCCAAACCCAAATCTGTCCTCGGGTTGGCGACGGGTTCAACACCCATACCGTTATACAAGCAATTGGTGGATTTTCACCGCAGTGGGCTTTCGATGGCTGGCGTGACGACCATCAACCTCGACGAATACGTCGGACTGGCTCCGGACCATCCACAGAGTTACTGTTACTACATGCACCACCACCTGTTTGATCACGTTGACATTCCCGAATCACAGATTCACCTGTTGCGCGGCGACGCAGAAGATCTGGAACGGGAGTGTCAGCGGTACGACAACATCATTCGCTCCCACTCGATTGACCTGCAGATTCTTGGCATCGGAGTCAATGGGCACATTGGATTTAATGAGCCGAATTCGGCGTTGAAGGCGAACACACACGTGGTTCAATTGGCGCCTGAGACGATTCAAGCGAACTCGCGCTTTTTCACGGTAGAAGAGGCCGTTCCGACGCAAGCTATCACTGTTGGTCTACAGGCGATTCTCTTAGCGAAACAAGTGCTGCTGTTGGCGTTTGGCAAGGAGAAAGCAAGAGTGATTTATGAGGCCGTAAATGGAGATGTGCGGACGAGTCTACCTGCGAGCTTGTTGCAGGTTCATCCGAACGTGACGTTCGTGCTGGACAGAGCGGCTGCCGAAGTACTTATTGAACATGGTTTCTATGCATCTACACCCTCATAAGAGGGGCCTGTGGGGAGGGAGGGTGTCAGTTGGGAGGTTTTCGCACGGTGCCCCACAGGCTTGGTTTATACTACGCAAGCGCTTCTCGTCATTTCTGGACAAACCACCCCTTGATTTCGCGGAATTATTTGCGACAGGTTGGCGAGACGTACGGTATCAACGGATCTGACAATCTCCACCGGGTGCAGACGGCGGAATCGCACTGGTACGGCAGAAAGCGTCCTTTGGAGGAAGACTTGCGGCGGGCACGTCAAACGTGGCTCCACTGGATCTTCCGCATCCTACGGAGAGATTCATAGGCGCTGCTTTGTCCGCGTATGCCGGATTCCGCGGCAGCGCGGAGCCTTCACGACGTTGACGAAATAGATTCCGGAAAGTAGAATAGTGTCGAAAATTGTACATGCACTCGTATAACGCTGGGAATATGGCTCAGCAGTCTCTACCGGACGACCGCAAATCGTCCGACTACGAGGTTTGCTTCATCAGGGAGTACGCGCTGCCACACGCACGGTGTATGGCGGAGTTCATCCCCGACTCCTCGTATGTCGTTTGGGTCATTTAGGAACCCTACCGAACAGCGGGAGTCGGGGGTTTTTTATTTCTGCTGAAGCGACTGCAACGAAAGAGGGAGTGTGACGACATGTCAGGCCGCGAAATGGTGGTCGTCCTCGATTTTGGGGGGCAGTACAATCAATTGATTGCCCGCCGGATTCGAGAGATGAACGTGTACTCTGAGTTACTTCCGCACACGGTTTCCGCAGAGGAACTGGCCAAGCGGAACCTCAAAGGAATCGTGTTCAGCGGTGGCCCAAACAGCGTCTTTGCCGAAGGCGCGCCCGATGTGGATCCAGCCGTCTACAACCTGGGTGTTCCGATTCTCGGGATTTGCTATGGAATGCAGTTGTTGGCCAAGCGCTTTGAGGCACAGGTGGAGCGAGGGAGAGTCCGCGAGTACGGCCGAGCGACGTTGCTGGTCCAGTCTGCGGACAGTCTATTGTTTGACGGGCTGCCCAAGGAGCAGAGCGTGTGGATGAGTCACAGCGACGTGGTGACGCAAGTTCCCGCAGGGTTCCAACAGGATGCTGTCACGACGTCAGGCACCATCGCTGCCATGAGTCGGCCGGACAAGCAACTGTACGCCGTCCAATATCATCCGGAAGTCAAGCACAGCGAATACGGTTCTCAGCTCTTATCCAACTTTTTGTTCAAGATTTGCGGCTGTGCAGGCGATTGGAACATGGCGTCGCTGGTTGATGTCGCGGTGTCACAAATTCGCGAGCAAGTCGGGGACAAGCGTGTCCTTTGCGCGCTCTCCGGTGGAGTGGATTCGTCCGTGGCTGCGGCGCTGGTCCATCGGGCGATTGGGGATCAATTGACCGCTGTCTTTGTGGATCACGGATTGTTGCGCAAAGGTGAATCCGAAGCTGTTATGTCCACACTGGGTGAACAACTCGGAGTCAACGTGGTTCGAGTGGATGCCAGGGAGCGGTTCCTCGGGAAACTGGCGGACGTGGAAGACCCAGAGCGGAAGCGCAAGATCATCGGCGAGGAGTTCATCCGCGTGTTTGAAGCGGAGTCCGAGCGCCTGGGCCCGTTCGATTACCTCGTCCAGGGGACCTTGTATACGGACATTATTGAGAGCGGCACCGCGACGGCCGCAACCATCAAGTCGCACCACAACGTCGGCGGTTTGCCGGAAGATGTCCAGTTCACGATCATTGAACCGCTGCGGGAGCTGTTCAAAGACGAGGTTCGAGCGTTGGGAGAAGTGCTCGGTTTGCCGGCGTCGCTGGTCTGGCGGCAACCGTTCCCGGGACCTGGGCTCGCCATCCGGATTATCGGTGCGGTGACTGAAGAGAAGCTTCGCGTGGTGCGCGACTCAGACGCTATTTTACGGGAGGAAATCGCCAATGCGGGCTTAGAACGGGACGTTTGGCAGTACTTCACAGTCCTGACAGGCGTGCGTAGTGTCGGCGTCATGGGAGATGAACGGACCTATGCACACACCATTGCCGTTCGCGCCGTGGCATCGCAGGACGGTATGACAGCCGATTGGGCGAGAATTCCGTATGACGTGTTAGAGAAGATATCGCTGCGGATTGTCAACGAAGTACCAGAGGTCAACCGCGTGGTCTACGACATCACGTCGAAGCCACCGGCGACCATCGAGTGGGAGTAAATCCGCGTTACGTCAAATACCAGCCGTATTGAACCGCTGACAGTTGCATGTTGCAAAACGTGCAAACGAGGGGGATAACGAGTTTGGAAAACTTCTTTCAGTTAAAGAAGTACAACACCACCGTCGGCACGGAAATCGCCGCCGGCGTCACGACATTCTTTACCATGGCCTACATATTGTTCGTCAATCCACTCATTTTGAGTGGAACTGGCATGGATCCGCAGGCGGTTTTCTTCGCCACTTGTATCGGCGCTGGGGTTGTCACGTTACTTATGGGCCTGTTAGTGAACTTCCCGATTGCCTTGGCGCCGGGCATGGGCTTGAACGCCTACTTTGCTGTTGTCGCCGCGAATCGCCCCGGGGCGCTGATGACGTGGGAAACTGCGCTTGGCGCGGTGTTCATTTCGGGTATTGTCTTCATCATTTTGACCGTCACCCGCGTTCGTCAACTCCTCGTGATTGCCGTGCCGGATTCTTTGAAGTTTGCCATCACCGTTGGGATTGGGCTGTTTATTACCATTATCGGCTTCAAAGATGGTGGATTGATGTCGATGCAGTTTGTCGGCAACAAAGCGACGCAGTACACGCCTGGTTCGTTCATTGACAACGGTTCGTGGCTGCCTGATCTCGGCTCGCTGCACAACCCGAGCACGCTGCTTACCCTCATTGGCCTGTTTGTCATAGGGACGCTGATGGCGCTGCGCGTTCCGGCGGCCATTCTGATTGGGATTATCATCACCACATTGATTGGGATTCCGATGGGTGTGACCGACCTGAGCGGCCTGACGCACTGGTCGATGCCCAGCTTCAACCATCTCGCAGTGGGCAAGTTGGACTTACGCGGCGTGTTCGACGTCGGGCTCGTCACTGCGCTGTTTACCTTTACGTTTGTGGAGCTCTTTGACACGTTTGGCACCCTTGTGGGCACCGCCACCAAGGCTGGACTCCTAGAAGGGGAGGACGGACAGCGGCGGATTGGCCGGGCCATGCTGGTGGATGCGTTTGGCGTGAGCTTCGGCGCATTGCTCGGTACCAGCACCATCACCGCTTTTGTGGAGAGCGGTGCCGGGATTGCCGCAGGGGGTCGCACGGGGCTGACGGCGGTCACCACGGGCGTCCTGTTCATCGTATCCCTGCTGCTCGCCCCGCTCGCCTCGATCATCCCGGCGCAGGCGACGGCACCCGCGCTCATTATCGTCGGCGTGTTGATGATGAGTGCTGTCAAGCACATCGATTGGGACAACATTGGCATTGCGTTACCCGCGTTCCTCACCATTATCACTATGCCGTTGACGTACAGCATCTCCAACGGCATTGCCGTCGGTTTCACATCGTTCGTCATTATCAATTTCTTCCTGTGGATTGCGCGCAGAAAAGAGTATACGAAGATCCACTGGCTGATGATTATCATCGTGATACTCGCGGTGTGGCGCTATGGTTGGATGCTGTAAAGACAACGGGAGGGGGTCACAGCCCCCTCCCGCTTTTTATGCCGGCCGTTTGCCAGGTTTATCAAATTTCCGAACAAAAATTTGGTCTGGAATAAAAATGTTCGTATTTTGGGTTGACGTGCGTTTTCTGCGGAAGGTAGACTGGAAGAGCAGAAAGGAGTGCCGTGTATGCAACCAGTAGTCGGCGTCATCATGGGGAGTCAGTCGGACTGGGACACGATGGTGAAGGCTTGCGAGGTCCTCGACGAACTGGCGATTCCCTACGAAAAAAAGGTGGTGTCTGCGCACCGCACTCCAGATTGGATGTTTGAATACGCGGACAGGGCGGCCGACCGAGGCCTGAAGGTCATCATCGCGGGGGCCGGAGGGGCAGCCCACCTGCCAGGTATGGTGGCAGCGAAAACCGTGTTGCCCGTCATTGGGGTGCCGGTCAAAAGCTCTGCGCTGGGTGGCTTTGACTCGCTGCTGTCCATTGTGCAGATGCCTGCCGGCGTGCCCGTCGCGACGGTGGCCATTGGGCCTGCGGGTGCTGCGAATGCAGGGTTGCTCGCAGCGCAGATGTTAGCGATAGAAGACATGGATTTACGGCAAAGGCTCCATCAACGAAGACAGACCATGGCCGAGGCGGTGTTGGAACGTGGCAATCCTGGAGAGTAGCAAGCCTGCGAAAACCGTGCATCCTGGGCAAACCATTGGTATCCTCGGCGGCGGTCAATTAGGTCGGATGATGGCGCTAGAAGCGAAGGCCATGGGCTACCGCATTGCCGTGCTCGATCCACAACCGGATTGCCCCTGCGCCCAAGTCGCCGACACCCATATCATGGCACCCTACACGGACGTCTCAGCTGCGGAAGAACTGGGGCGCCAGTCTGACGTCGTCACCTACGAGTTCGAGAACGTGGACGCGGACGTGACTTCGCGCCTTTGTGAATGTTCCTACGTGCCGCAAGGAGCGTCTCTCCTCCACACGACGCAGCACCGGGTGCGTGAAAAGCGCGCTCTGCAAGGAGCAGGTGTCCCGATTGCAGACTACCGGGAGGTCACAACGCTGCAAGGGCTGCGCCAGGCGGCCAAAGAGCTCGGTCTGCCAGCTATACTCAAGACCTCGACAGGTGGCTACGACGGCAAGGGGCAATGGCGGTTGACGGCCGAGGACGACCTCGGGCGCTTGTGGAGTTCCATCGCAGCAGCACAAACACAACCGGGGCAGCCCGGTGCAACAAGGGGTGCGAAGGAAGCCCCCTTCATCATGGAACGCCTAATTCCTTTCGAGCGAGAGCTCTCGGTCATGGTGGCACGGAGCCCGCGCGGCGAGATGACGGTGTTTCCTGTGGCTGAAAATATCCACGTTCATCACATATTACACATGAGCATTGTCCCGGCACGGGTGGATTCTGAAACCGCACGCCGAGCGAAAGAGATTGCCAGACGGATTGCGGAAGCGCTCTGCGTTGTCGGGGTGCTCGGAGTGGAGATGTTCCTGACGCAGGATGGGCAGATTTTGGTCAACGAGCTCGCGCCGCGTCCACACAACTCTGGGCACTACACGCAAAACGCCTGTTCGACGTCTCAATTTGAACAGCACGTCCGGGCCATCTGCAATCTGCCGCTGGGGGACGTCAAGCTATGGAGCCCGGTGGTCATGGTTAACGTACTGGGTCAACATATGCCATCCGTCTTGACGCATTTGAAACACTGGCCTGCCCATTGGAAGTTGCACCTGTACGGTAAGGCACAAGCCAAACCAAATCGAAAAATGGGGCACGTCAACGTGCTGTGTGACAACCTCGAGGACGGGCTGGAGCAAATCGAATACGCTGGGATTTGGTAGACTTATCGGCGGAACAAATTGACATCGGATGGAGGAACCGTCGTGATTGATAGGTATTCTCGCCCGGAAATGGCGAACTTGTGGACGCTAGAACAACGGTATCACTGGTGGCTTCAAGTGGAGATCTTGGCGTGCGAAGCGTGGGCGGACCTCGGTGTCATACCTGCGGAAGACGTCGCAAAAATCCGGGAAAAGGCCGCTTTCGACGTGAATCGGGTCCTCGAGATTGAACAGGAAACCCGGCACGACGTGGTGGCGTTCACCCGGGCCGTATCGGAGTCGTTGGGGCCTGAGCGCAAGTGGGTGCACTATGGCCTGACATCGACGGACGTGGTCGATACCGCTCTGTCGGCGCAGATTCAGAAGGCGGTTGCCATCCTGCGCGACGACATCGGTCAACTGCTGGACACTCTGAAGACACTGGCTGCGAAGCACAAGTACACCGTGATGATGGGCCGTACGCACGGCGTGCACGCAGAGCCTACGACTTTCGGGTTAAAGGTTGCGCTTTGGTACGCCGAAATGGTGCGGAATCTCGAACGCTTTGACGCGGCTGCTGAGCGCATGCGGTATGGCAAGATTTCTGGCGCGGTCGGTACGTACGCGAACGTCCATCCCAAGGTCGAACAATACGTCTGCGAGAAACTGGGTCTCAAGCCAGCGCCCATCAGCACGCAGACGCTGCAACGCGACCGGCATGCAGAGTTTGTGTTTACCTTGAGCCTCATCGGGACCACCCTGGACAAGATTGCGACGGAAATTCGCGGCCTTCAAAAATCCGAAATCCGCGAGTTGGAAGAACCGTTCTACAAGGGGCAAAAAGGCTCGTCGGCGATGCCGCACAAGCGCAACCCTGTCTCGTGTGAGCAGATCAGCGGATTGGCGCGGGTACTTCGCGGCTACGTCATCCCGGCGCTGGAAGACGTACCCCTCTGGCACGAGCGCGACATCAGCCATTCGTCCGTGGAGCGCGTCATTATTCCCGACGCCACCATTCTTGTGGACTACTTGCTGAATCGGATGAACCGCATTTTGCGCGACCTCAACGTCTATCCCGAAAACATGAAGCGCAACATGGAACGGACCTATGGCCTCACCTACAGTCAGCGCGTTTTGACTGCGCTGATTGACAAGGGCATCGCTCGCGAAGTCGCGTATGACACCGTCCAACCGTGCGCGATGCGGGCCTGGGAGGAGGAGCGCCCCTTCCGCGACATCATCAAGGAAGCTCCGCTCGTCAAGGAGAACCTGAGTGAACAAGAACTAGACGCGTGCTTCGACCCGAGTTGGCATTTGAAGCACGTCGACACCATCTTTGAACGCCTCGGCTTATAGAGGTTGTTTGATGTGGCGGCCCCCAGTGACGCAAACGCCCAAAACGCACCGTCATTGGGGGCCGATTTGATTCCGCCCACGCTAGGAAAAGAACGGAGTGACCACATTGACTGGTAAAGGACATCTCGTCTACGAGGGAAAAGCGAAAAAGGTTTACGCGGCAGATGTGCCAGACTTGTACATCGTTGAGTACAAGGACGACGCTACCGCGTTCAACGGCGAGAAACGCGGGCAAATCCGCGGGAAAGGCTGCATCAACAACCAGATGAGCAACCGGTTGTTTGCAATCCTTGAGCAACACGGCGTCCCAACGCACTTTGTCAAGGAACTGTCGGAGGTCGAGACGCTAGTCAAATCTGTGGACATCATCCCGGTCGAAGTCGTTGTGCGAAACCTTGCCGCCGGGAGCATGGCCAAGCGGCTCGGTCTGGTCGAAGGCACGCCCCTGCAGCGCCCCATCGTCGAGTTTTACTACAAAGACGACGCGTTAGGGGATCCAATGGTCACCGAAGATCACATCACAGTCCTCGGTTGGGCCAGCCAAGGGGACCTCGCCGTGGTGCGCCGACTCGCGCTTCGAGTGAACGACGTTTTGCAAGACTTCTTCCGTACACGAGGCGTGATTCTTGTGGATTTCAAGCTCGAGTTCGGCCGTCTTCCGGACGGAAAGATTGTGTTGGCGGACGAGATCTCACCGGACACCTGCCGGTTCTGGGATGCCAATACCCAAGAAAAGTTGGATAAGGACCGCTTCCGCCGCGACCTCGGCGGCGTGGAGGAAGCGTATCAGGAAATTTTTCGACGCGTGACAGAGGAGGTACGGGTATGAAGGTATGGGACGTGGAAGTGAAGGTGTGGCTGAAGCCAAGCGTGTTTGATCCACAAGGAAACGCCGTTGAGCAGGCATTGGCGGCACTTGGACACGAAGGCGTGTCCAATGTGCGGGTTGGTAAAAACTTGTCGTTGACGGTACAAGCAGAAGACGAGGCTGCCGCCCGGGCAAAGGTCGACGTCATGTGCCAGACTGTACTCTGCAATCTTGTCATCGAGACGTACTCGTTCACAATCCAGGAACGGACTGCGGAGGCTGCGGTATGAAGTGGGCGGTCGTGGTGTTTCCGGGATCCAATTGTGACGAGGACGCTGTGGCTGCGATTCGCAAACTGGGTGATGACCCCGTGGATAAGGTCTGGCATCTAGAGCGGGATCTCAGCAAATACGATGCTATCGTGTTGCCAGGTGGATTCTCTTACGGCGATTACCTGCGCAGCGGCGCCATCGCCCGTTTTTCACCGGCGATGCAAGGGGTTCAGGAGGCGGCTGCGCAGGGCAAGCTGGTCATCGGCATCTGCAACGGATTTCAGGTCTTGACCGAAGCTGGCCTGCTGCCGGGCGCGTTGCTTCGCAACGATAACCTGCAGTTTCGCTGCGAAATGGTTCGACTCACGGTTCGCAACAACACATCCCCATTCACCGCAGGTTATGAGGTCGGGCAAATCCTGTCTGTCCCGATTGCTCATGGTGAAGGGCGGTACTTTGCGGACGAACAGACACTGCTCGAATTGGAGCGCAATCACCGCATTGCGTTCGAATACGAAACCAACCCGAACGGTTCTGTACGCAACATTGCGGGAATTTTGAATGAGCGCGGGAACGTGCTGGGTATGATGCCACACCCCGAGCGGGCGGTGGCGAACTGGATGGGCTCGGAAGATGGACTGCACTTGTTCGCTTCCATGCGCCGCTACGCAAAGGAGGCAATCCACGTTGGTTGAACCGACAGCAGAGCAAATTCGCGACAACCAGATCTACCGACAAATGGGCTTGACGGACAGCGAATACGAAATGGTCGTCGCCCGCCTCGGGCGCCTGCCGAACTACGTGGAGACTGGGCTGTTTGGTGTTCTGTGGTCTGAACACTGCAGCTATAAAAGCTCGCGTCGCTATCTCAAACAGTTCCCGACCCGTGGGCCACAAGTTCTCCAAGGCCCTGGCGAGAACGCTGGGGTTGTGGATATTGGAGATGGCATTGGCATCGCCTTCAAAATAGAGAGCCACAATCACCCATCCGCCATCGAGCCGTATCAGGGCGCAGCCACTGGCGTCGGCGGCATCCTGCGAGACATTTTCACGATGGGCGCACGGCCGATTGCGTTTCTGAACAGCTTGCGATTTGGAAGCCTCGACGACGCCCACACGCGCTACCTCTTCGGCAACGTGGTGGCCGGCATCGGTGGGTATGGGAACTGTGTCGGGATTCCGACCGTGGGTGGCGAGGCGGTCTTCGACGACATGTACCGCGACAACCCGCTGGTAAACGCCATGTGCGTGGGTGTGCTGCCCGCAGACAAGATTGTCAAAGGGACGGCGTCCGGTGTAGGGAACCCTGTGTTTGTGGTCGGATCGCGCACGGGACGAGATGGCATTCACGGGGCGACGTTTGCTTCCGCCGAAGATCCGCACGAGAAAGAGCGCTCCGCGGTCCAAGTGGGAGATCCGTTCCTTGGCAAACTCCTGATGGAAGCCTGCCTTGAGCTCATCGAAACGGGGGCCGTCGTCGGCATTCAGGACATGGGCGCTGCTGGTCTGACGTCTTCCTCCGCAGAAATGGCGAGTCGCGCAGGCGGCGGTATTGAACTGTTCCTGGACAAGGTACCCGTTCGCGAGAGCGGCATGACGCCGTACGAGATGATGCTGTCCGAATCGCAGGAACGGATGCTCGTGGTGATGGAGAAAGGGAAGGAACAACTCGCGTTTGACATTCTGGCCAAGTGGGGACTGCAGATTGGTGAAATCGGCAGAGTCACGGACGACGGCATGCTGCGGCTCTGGTTCCACGGCGAGCAAGTCGCTGAGGTACCAGTGAAGCTGTTGGTCGACGAAGCGCCCGTCTACGACAGACCTGTGGCAGCTCCAACAGAGGCACCGGCCAAGGACATCTCGCTTCCAAACACGGATCTCGATCTCGAAGGACGCGCTGCTCGGACTGCTGGGGCATCCGTCCATCGCCGACAAGCGCTGGATTTACCGCCAGTACGACACCACGGTGAAGGCCGCGACTCGGGTCGGGCCGGGCAGCGACGCGGCTGTCGTGCACGTTCCGGGTACGGACAGGGCCGTCGCGCTTACTTGCGACGGAAACGGGCGCTACGTCTACCTTAATCCGCGCAAGGGGGGTGCCATCGCGGTGGCAGAGGCAGCGCGCAACATCGTGTGCACGGGCGGAACGCCGCTGGCGATCACCAACTGTCTGAACTTCGGGAATCCGGAGAAACCCGAAATCATGTACCAGTTCGCAGAAGCCACCGCAGGCATGAGCGAGGCGTGTCTCGCCTTGGACACCCCCGTCGTCAGCGGCAACGTCAGCCTCTACAACGAGAGCCGCGGCAAGGACATCTTCCCGACCCCCGTCATTGGCGCTGTCGGCGTCGTGGAGGATGAGCGGTATGTGACGCCGAGTTGCTTCCGGCAGACCGGCTCGGTAGTCATCCTGATTGGCACCGACGACGATGCACTGGACGGCTCGCTGTTCTGGCAGCAACAAGCGGGCCAGGCGGCTGGTGATGCGCCACGGTTCGACCTCGACGAGGAAGTGCGCGTACAGCGCCTGGTGCACATGCTGATTCGGAAGCGCCTGGTGCGGTCGGCACACGACGTCAGTGAAGGCGGATTGGCGGTGGCGCTGGCCGAGATGTGCATCGATGGAGGTATGGGTCTACAGGTTCAGGTGGCAGAGGCACGAGACGATGCGCACCGCCGCTTGGGTTGGCTGTTTTCCGAGGCGCAGAGCCGCATTTGTTTGGAAGTGCGAGCAGAGGATGTGGAACGGGTTCTGCAGGAGGCTGAGGGACTTGGTGTCCCGGCCGTGGTGCTTGGCGTCACGGGCGGATTGACCCTGACCGTACGAGATGAGCGCGGACCGTGGCTCGAGGTGTCGGTCGCTGAATTGAAAGACGTCTACAGGAAGACGCTACAAGAGGCGATGGATAGGCCCGTCTCACAAGCGGGTTAAAGTGTGCATTTTTGGTACTACGCGCGTTTGGCACAGCGAAGGGGGAGCAAAGACATGCCACTGCGAGAATACGGCGAGGGCGAATGCCTCGCGGACGACAAGCCGAAAGAAGAGTGCGGCGTGTTTGCGATATACGGCCACGACCGGGCTGCGGAACTCACCTACTATGCGCTGTTTGCACTGCAGCACCGAGGTCAGGAAGCGGCAGGCATTGCGTCTGTGGACGGCGAGCGGATGTACAGCCACCGGGGACTTGGGTTGTTGACGGACGTATTTGCCAAAGGGCAGGTGTCGGAGCTGTTGGGGCACGCGGCGATTGGCCACGTTCGGTACTCGACGGCGGGATCCAACACGCTGCAGAACGCGCAACCGATGACGTTCACCACGCATCAGGGGAACCTGGCCGTGGCGCACAACGGAAACCTGGTGAACGCACATGCGCTGCGCGTGTTGCTGGAACGTCAAGGGAGCCTGTTTCAGTCGACGAGTGACTCGGAAGTGGTCGCACATCTCATTGCGCGGGCCGGCTATCCGACGCTGCTCGAAAACGTGCAGGACAGCCTGCGCGTCATCAAGGGCGGCTATGCGTACCTGTTCCTGTCCGACCATCAACTCATCGCTGTGCGCGATCCGTTCGGACTTCGCCCCCTTGCGCTCGGTCGGCTCGGCGACGCATACGTGCTGTCGTCCGAGTCGTGCGCGTTTGAGACTATTGGCGCTACGTTCGTGCGCGATGTCGAACCGGGAGAGACATTGGTCATTGACAGCCGTGGGTTAACGTCATACCCCGCCGCACATGAGACACAGAGGGCGATGTGCACGTTTGAGCACATCTACTTTGCGCGGCCAGACAGCGACATCGACGGGTGGAACGTGCACTCGGTGCGGAAACGACTCGGGCGCATCCTCGCCGAGAAGTATCCGGCCGACGGCGACATCGTCATCGGCGTCCCGGACTCGAGCATCTCAGCGGCTTCTGGCTATGCGGAGCAGAGCGGCATTCCGCTGGAGATGGGGCTTGTGAAAAACAAGTACATCGCGCGGACGTTCATTCAACCGTCCGATGAGCTGCGACAATCCGGCGTTCGATTGAAGCTCAACGCGGTGCGGAGTGTGGTTGACGGAAAGCGAGTCATCTTGATTGACGACTCCATCGTGCGCGGCACGACGAGTCGCCGGATTGTCAGCTTGCTCCGGAACGCGGGCGCGCGGGAAGTGCACGTTCGCATCTCGAGTCCACCGTATAAAAACTCGTGCCACTACGGCATTGACACGTCGTCCAAAGGACAGCTAATTGCCAACACGCATTCGGTCGACGAAATCTGCCAGGAAATCGGTGCGGACTCGCTCGAATTTCTGACGGTGGAGGAACTTATGTCGGCGTTTGGGTTCAAGGCAGGCGACCGGTATCCGTTCTGCAACGCATGCTTTACAGGTCGCTATCCCACGGAAGTGTACGAAGTGAACAAGCTTCAAAACGAGCAACGAGTGCAGGGGGTTGTCCGATGAGCGGAAAGCAGGCGTACCAGTCGGCGGGGGTGGACATCGACAAGGGAAACGAAGCTGCCAAGAAATATGCGAGGCTGGCGGAGCGTACCCGCCGCGCAGAAGTGATTGGCGGTATTGGTGGGTTTTCCGGCGGATTCGCGCTCGATGTAAAGAAATACCCGGAGCCGATTCTGGTCTCCGGCACCGACGGAGTCGGAACCAAAATCAAAGTGGCGTTTGCCACTGGGCGACACGACACGATCGGCATCGATTGCGTGGCCATGTCCGTTAACGACATTCTCACCAGCGGCGCGGAACCGCTGTTCTTCCTAGATTACCTCGCAGTGAGCCGGTTGGACGTGGATGTCGCCGAAGCCGTGGTCAAGGGCGTCGCGGATGGATGCGCGGAAGCCGGGTGCGCACTGATTGGCGGCGAGACGGCGGAGATGTCTGATCTGTACGGGCCTGGCGAGTACGATTTGGCCGGGACAGCCGTGGGGGTTGTGAATCGGAGCGAGCTTGTGGATGGCACACACATTCAGCCCGGCGATGTCGTCGTGGGACTGGTCAGCAACGGGCTGCACTCGAACGGATATTCCCTTGTGCGAAAGCTGATTGCCGAACACGGTTTGCAATGGAACGACGTGGTTCCGGGATGGCGCGGTACCGTGGCCGAGGAATTGCTGCGCCCCACCACCATCTACGTAAAACCGGTGCACGCACTGTTGGACGCAGGTATCGGGGTGAAAGGGATGGCTCACATTACCGGCGGTGGCTTGCCGGAAAACCTGCCGCGTTGCCTCCCCAGCCATGTATCCGCAAAATTGTACCCAGAGCGCTGGCCGCTGCAAGGTGTATTCCAATGGCTGCTTGAGAAGAGCGGGCTTCCTTATGCAGAGGCGGCGACGATTTGGAACCTCGGGATTGGATTTGTGTTGGTGGTCAGCGCACAGCAGGCCGACGAAGCGATTCGCCTGCTCGCTGCCAGCGGACAACCAGCCTATCTCATTGGCGAAATTGTCCCTGGTGATCAATCGGTTCTACTGGAGGCGTGACGATGCCTGGGCAGATTCGAGGAAAGTGCCGAATCAGCGTGTTTGTCTCTGGTACTGGCACCAACCTGCAGGCACTCATGGACTATGAACAGGTGCACCGGGAATGGCCGGCTCAGATTGCGCTTGTGGTGTCTGACAAGCCGCACTGTCAGGCTGTTGACCGGGCGCGGCAGGCTGGCATTCCCGTTTTCACGAACGAGGTCAAGGCGTATCCGGACAAGGCCGCGTATGAGGCGGACATTCTGCGTGCGTTAAAGGAATATGACGTAGAGTTGATTGTACTGGCAGGTTACATGCGATTGGTCGGGCCCACATTATTGAATGCGTATAAGAACCGAATTCTCAACATTCACCCGTCGCTGTTGCCCGCGTTTCCGGGGCGGACAGCGGTGAAGGATGCGTTGGCGGCAAATGTCTCGGAAACCGGCGTGACCGTGCACTACGTGGACGAGGGGATTGACACCGGTCCGATTGTCGCACAGCGGGTGGTTCCGGTGGAGCCAGGCATGACGGAAGCGGAATTGTTAGAACGTGTACATGCTGTGGAACACGAGTTGTATCCAGCCACTATCGCGCAAGTGATTTTGGACAGACAAATGTGACAGGTAGATCCGGTACGACAAGAGGGAGTGGAACTGTTATGCAGAAGTGGGCACTAGTCAGTGTATATGACAAGAGGGGCATCGTTCCGTTCTGTGAGCAACTTGTGGAAGCGGGGTATGGCATTTTGTCGACAGGCGGAACGGCGGCGCACCTGAAATCCGCAGGGTTGGCTGTCACGGAAGTCGGAGACTACACCGGTTTTCCGGAGATGATGAACGGCCGCGTGAAGACGCTGCACCCAAAAGTGCATGGTGGCATTCTCGGACTGCGCCACAACGTGAGCCACATGGACAGTATGCAGACGCACGGCATTGATCCCATCGATGTGGTCGTCGTGAACCTGTATCCGTTTCAGGAGACCATCGCGAAGCCGGGCGTGACGTTTCCAGAAGCCATCGAAATGATTGACATCGGCGGCCCGTCCATGCTCCGATCCGCCGCCAAGAACCATATGTACTGCATTCCTGTGGTGGATCCTGACGACTACGCCTGGATTGGTCCAGCCCTCGTGTCAGGGAAAGGGCTCACAGACGAGCAACGTCGGACGCTGGCTCGAAAAGTGTTTGCCACGACGGCGGCCTACGATGCGGCCATCTCGAGGTATTTGGCCGACTCGCTGGATTCCGTTTCCGCAGAGGCATCGAATACGGTGGAATGGCCAGAGCGGTTTGAGGTTTCGTACGTGAAGAAACAGGCGCTTCGCTACGGAGAAAATCCGCATCAGGCTGCACAGTTTTATGCTGAGCCCAACGCGTCTGCGGCGACCATTGCGGGCGCTCGACAACTGCAGGGCAAAGAACTGTCGTACAACAACATCCAGGATGCGGACGCCGCCATTAATATCTTGCGCAGCTTGGACCATCTGCACTCCTCTGCCGTCGTCGCTGTCAAGCACATGAATCCGTGCGGCGTCGGCCTCGGTCAAACGGCTCTGGAAGCATTCGAACGAGCCTACGACGCGGATCCGGTGTCCATCTTTGGCGGCATCGTCGCCTGCAACCGAGAGATTGACGTGGCGCTGGCCGAGCGGTTGACGTCGATGTTCCTGGAAATCGTCATTGCACCGCGGTTTTCAGAAGAGGCATTGGCGTTGTTCGCCAAGAAGAAGAACCTGCGCCTGTTGCAGATTGACGTGCAAGAGCCCCTGTGGCGCCCTGGAGATGTATTGTTCCGCCGGGTCTCCGGAGGTTTGTTAGTGCAGGAAGTTGATCTTGCTTCTCCGCCATCGTTCGACGTGGTCACCAAGCGCGCTCCATCCGCAGCAGAGTGGGATGCACTCAAGTTCGCTTGGTTGATTGTGAAACACGTCAAGTCCAATGCCATCGTCCTCGCGACAGCACAGCAGACTGTGGGCATTGGTGCAGGGCAGATGAACCGGGTCGGAGCAGCAAAAATCGCGATTGAACAAGCCGGACAGAAAGCGGCACAAGCGGTCCTGGCCTCCGACGCGTTCTTCCCAATGCGGGACACCGTCGACACAGCAGCGGCGGCGGGAATCCGGGCCATTATCCAGCCTGGCGGCTCCATCAAAGATGCGGATAGTATCGCTGCAGCGGACGAACACGGTATTGCCATGGTGTTCACGCACCAGCGGCACTTCCTGCATTAAGGAGGATAACGATGAATTTCAGCATTCCCCAACAACCCAAGGTACTCGTGGTGGGCAACGGTGCCCGTGAGCACGCCATCGCCTGGACTCTCCGTCAAAGCTCGTATAACGTGAAGTTGTACGCTGCGCCGGGCAACGCCGGTATTGCGGACGTCGCCGCGTGCGTGAACATTGCGGTAGACGACGTGGATGGACTGGTCGAATTCGCCGCCAAGGAAGCGGTGGACCTGGTGGTGGTCGGTCCGGAACTGCCGCTCGCACGCGGCTTGGTGGACCGGTGTATAGAGAAGGGAATTCGCGTGTTTGGCCCTCAACAGGCTGCTGCACGCCTGGAGTCGTCCAAGGCGTTTGCCAAGTCGGTGATGGCGTCCGCCGGCGTTCCCACCGCTTCCTATCAGACGTTCACTGACGCCGAGTCAGCCAAAGCGTATGTGCACCGATGCGGAGCGCCGATTGTGGTCAAGGCGGACGGGTTGGCTGCCGGGAAAGGCGTCGTGGTTGCCGAGACCGTGGAAGAGGCCTGTGCCGCCATCGACGAGATGATGGTCGGCGCGAAGTTCGGCGCGTCTGGAACGACCGTGGTGATTGAACAGTGTTTGCGCGGTAAAGAAGTGTCCATGATGTTTTTTGTGGACGCAAACGCTGCGGTTCCGATGATCCCCGCGCGCGACCACAAGCGTGTTGGCGAAGGGGACACTGGGGCAAACACCGGGGGTATGGGCGCTTTCGCGCCTGTTCCAGGTTTTATCGAAAGCGGAATGGTTGAAGTGGTACAGCGGCGCATTGTCTCGCCGCTTCTGGACGAACTAAAATTACGGGGCATTCAGTACCGCGGCGTCTTATACGCGGGTTTGATGATGACCGAAGACGGACCGTTCGTCATTGAGTTCAACTGTCGTTTTGGCGATCCGGAAACAGAAGTGGTCCTTCCGCTCCTCGAGTCCGACCTGCTGGAGATCCTCTGGGCTGTCACGGAAGATGCTCTGGCAGACGTCTCCATCCAGTGGAAACCGCAAAAAGCCATCTGCGTGGTGCTCGCCTCTCCGGGATACCCAGAGCAGCCACGAACCGGCAGCGAGATTCAGACGAGCGACGCCACCGCCGGGCTGATCTTTCATGCAGGTACTCGCCGTGTACACGGAACTCTGCAAACGGCGGGGGGACGGGTTGTCGTGTGCTGCGGTGTTGCTGATTCCTTCACAGCCGCACGCGACATTGCATATGCAGATGCGGAGGCGATATACTTTGAAGGGAAACACTTCCGAAGAGATATCGCGGGTTCACTGAAGTAATTCAGAGCAACATTGAAATAGATAACCTGACCGGGGATTGTACCCGGTCTTTTTCATGGGGAGGAAATACTAATGCGAAGTGTGTGGTGGTACGCGTTCCTGGTCCTGTTGGCCGGGAGCAGTTTTGGATTCGTTTCGTCCATTATGAAGATTGGATACAACCAGGGCTTCACCGTCCAGCAAGCGACCGACGCGCAATATCTCGTGGGTGTGCTCGTGCTGTGGTTGGTTGCCTTACTCCGACCGGGACAGAAAACCTTCCCGAAGTCCGTAAAACAATGGCTTGTACTTCTGGTCATTGGCTTGTCTGGAGCGGGGACTAGCTACACGTACTATATTTCCTTGACGCACTTGCCTGCATCACTTGGCATTGTGCTGCTGTTCCAATTTGCGTGGATGGTCGTTCTCATTGACATTCTTGTCACCAAAAGGTTGCCTAGCCTGCAAAAGTGGATTGGGTTAATCTTCATTCTCGTCGGCACTGTGTTTGCCGTGGGCCTCTTTGAACAGTCCCTTGGGACGTTCCCGATGTGGGCTGTACTGTTAGGGCTGTGCTCTGGATTCTGCTACGCCATCACGTTGTACGTGTCGGGCTACGCGGATGCCAACATGAATCCAGCCATCCGATCCGCCCTCACAGCAACCATCGCCACGGTCGCCATCTTCTGTGTCTTTCCCCCGACCACCCTGATGGTTTCGGGATTGTGGCACCGCCTCTGGCCATGGGCTGTCGTGTCAAGCCTGTTCAGTCAGGTCATCCCACTGAGTTTGATGCTTATCGCCATTCCTCACATCGGAGGACGGATGGCGGGCGTCCTTGGATCTGTTGAACTTCCTGTCGCAGTCCTAGTGGCACGTGTCGTCCTCGGCGAGGATGTGTCGTGGCTGCGTTGGGTGGGCGTCGTGATGATTCTCGCAGGTATTGCGGTGTCGGAATTGACACTGGACGTCAAGTTCCACAAATTTCAACGAAAAACTATTTGATCTTCGATAGGCATCGTGATATATTAATCGACGTCGCTGCTGCGGCGGTGACGAAAAAATGATGCAACAAACCGCGTCACATCAGCGTTTCTGAAGTAGACACCGACCAGTCCGGAGATAATTTCCGGTGGATCTCTAAAAGAGATTCGTGATATATTGGTCGACGTCGCTTCGAGAGCAAGTGAAGCGGTCAGGACAGCAAAACCAAACATTTCCTCTTTACTTGAATGAGTGAAATGTGGTAAGATGGTTGAGCTGTCTCGGAGCGGATGACTTTGTCGACGCTCCAAAACAGAGTGGTTCCTTGAAAACTAAACACGCGCAGAGAGTGATTCAAAACATGCAAGTGTTTTCGAAATGAGCACCAAATTCTATTTGAGAGTTTGATCCTGGCTCAGGACGAACGCTGGCGGCGTGCCTAATACATGCAAGTCGAGCGGACGGAAGGGAGCTTGCTCCCGGAAGTCAGCGGCGGACGGGTGAGTAACACGTGGGCAATCTGCCTGTCAGACCGGAATAACGCCTGGAAACGGGTGCTAATGCCGGATAGGCAATCTGGAGGCATCTCTGGATTGGGAAAGGCGCGGATGCGCCACTGACAGAGGAGCCCGCGGCGCATTAGCTAGTTGGTGGGGTAACGGCTCACCAAGGCGACGATGCGTAGCCGACCTGAGAGGGTGACCGGCCACACTGGGACTGAGACACGGCCCAGACTCCTACGGGAGGCAGCAGTAGGGAATCTTCGGCAATGGGCGAAAGCCTGACCGAGCAACGCCGCGTGAGCGAAGAAGGCCTTCGGGTTGTAAAGCTCAGTCACTCGGGAAGAGCGGGAAGGAGAGGAAATGCTCCTTTTGAGACGGTACCGAGAGAGGAAGCCCCGGCTAACTACGTGCCAGCAGCCGCGGTAATACGTAGGGGGCGAGCGTTGTCCGGAATCACTGGGCGTAAAGCGTGCGTAGGCGGTTTGCTAAGTCCGAAGTGAAAGTCCAGGGCTCAACCTTGGGATTGCTTTGGAAACTGGCAGACTTGAGTGCTGGAGAGGCAAGGGGAATTCCACGTGTAGCGGTGAAATGCGTAGATATGTGGAGGAATACCAGTGGCGAAGGCGCCTTGCTGGACAGTGACTGACGCTGAGGCACGAAAGCGTGGGGAGCAAACAGGATTAGATACCCTGGTAGTCCACGCCGTAAACGATGAGTGCTAGGTGTTGGGGGGTACCACCCTCAGTGCCGAAGGAAACCCAATAAGCACTCCGCCTGGGGAGTACGGTCGCAAGACTGAAACTCAAAGGAATTGACGGGGGCCCGCACAAGCAGTGGAGCATGTGGTTTAATTCGAAGCAACGCGAAGAACCTTACCAGGGCTTGACATCCCTCTGACCGGTGCAGAGATGTGCCTTCCCTTCGGGGCAGAGGAGACAGGTGGTGCATGGTTGTCGTCAGCTCGTGTCGTGAGATGTTGGGTTAAGTCCCGCAACGAGCGCAACCCTTGACCTGTGTTACCAGCACGTAGATGGTGGGGACTCACAGGTGACTGCCGGCGTAAGTCGGAGGAAGGTGGGGATGACGTCAAATCATCATGCCCTTTATGTCCTGGGCTACACACGTGCTACAATGGGCGGTACAACGGGAAGCGAGACCGCGAGGTGGAGCGAATCCCTGAAAGCCGTTCGTAGTTCGGATTGCAGGCTGCAACTCGCCTGCATGAAGCCGGAATTGCTAGTAATCGCGGATCAGCATGCCGCGGTGAATCCGTTCCCGGGCCTTGTACACACCGCCCGTCACACCACGAGAGTTGGCAACACCCGAAGTCGGTGAGGTAACCGCAAGGAGCCAGCCGCCGAAGGTGGGGTCGACGATTGGGGTGAAGTCGTAACAAGGTAGCCGTATCGGAAGGTGCGGCTGGATCACCTCCTTTCTACGGAGAAAAGCCTACAGAGAGAACTGTAGGAAATACTCTCTCTGGTCAGCGTGTTTAGTTTTGAGGGAACCAGCCCGAAAGGGTCATGGTTTTCTCAAGTCTGTACCTTGGAAACTAAATAGCGAAGAACTCCTACAGAGTTAACCGACATAAATGGGTAACACTTGCATCTGTGGTGTTGCAAGGCACTGTGGATGAACAGGTGAAGGTAGGAAGGGCGCACGGAGGATGCCTAGGTGCCAGGAGCCGAAGAAGGACGGGGCGAACACCGAAATGCCACGGGGAGCTGTAAGCGAGCGTTGATCCGTGGATGTCCGAATGGGGGAACCCACTAGCGGTCATGGGCTAGTACTGCACACTGAATGCATAGGTGTGTAGGGGCAACCGAGGGAACTGAAACATCTAAGTACCTCGAGGAAGAGAAAACAAGAGTGATTCCGCAAGTAGTGGCGAGCGAACGCGGAAGAGCCCAAACCTGAACTGCGTGATAGGTTGCAGCCGTTGCAGTGAAGGGGTAGAGGGGACCTGGAGATGAGGGACTGCAATTCCTCACCAAAGTGAGAAATCATATGTGTAGCCGAACGGCATGGGAAGGCCGGTCAGAGAGGGTGA
>CAWBGB010000004.1:0-140000 GCA_963788285.1 uncultured Alicyclobacillaceae bacterium | reverse complement strand
GTAGTGATACGTGGAGCAGACGGATACGAATCGGTCGAGGGCTTCACCTGAAGACACAGGGGAACCTGTAGGAGAGGATTCGCTGTTTAGTTTGCAAGGTACAGAGAGTACCTTGAAGGAATATATGTCTGGTGGTAATAGCGGAGGGGAAACACGCGTACCCATCCCGAACACGACCGTTAAGACCTCCAGCGCCGATGATACTTGGGGCGGGAGCCCCTGGGAAAGTAGGACGCCGCCAGGCAAGTGAGAGAGCTCAGTGCATCTGCACTGGGCTCTTTTGTTGCATTGTTCCGATATCCGCAGCAGCGGCTTTTGAATTGGATAGGTCTATGTTGGTCATTTGCGTCTCGATAAACGGCAGAAATCCGCTATCCACGACGTTGATAGAATCGTAAAGCATCCAGGTTGTCATTGGAAGTAATGAGCCAGACACGGTTACACCTGATTGGCAAGTGGTTTTTTCAGCGGCAGAAAGTAGCGCCATGCCAAGGCCATCCTGCAAGGCATTGATGCTGAGCAATTCACACCCCGCTACATCATTGTGGTCGGTGGCGCAACCTATCCGTCTATCTTCACTCCACGCGATAAGGGCGTCGACCTCATTCAAGTGATGTACCTTGCCTCGATACCATGACGTCCCCGCCCCATTCGGAGTGCCACAGTTCCCGCAACCAACGTTTGTCCGCATCCATGCACGGTCGAGAAATCGAATGAACACTGTACCTGACATATCTATCACCCACTGGAACATTGGAAATCGAGGTTTCCAACGGAGATACGGCAGGAGCAGTCAATGTACCGGCTTCAGGAATTTTATTGCGGCATGGCCCGATGGATCAGTATGATGAGTCTAACGAAAGGTGGCTGCGACATGGGGATACATATTGAGCGCGTCACAACGTTGGATGGATGTAAGAAGTGTCAGTATCTTGCGAGCGTTGTATGGGGTGGAGATGCCGCCTGCTCCACGGCACAGATGATTGTTCATGCAACGTACGGCGGTGTGGTTTTATTGGCGTATGACGAGGACACACCCATCGGCTTTCTTTTCAGTTTTCCCGTGAAGTATCGTGAGGAGTGGGTGCTGTGGTCGCATGAGACTGCTGTTCTTCAGGCGTATTTGCACCGAGGGATTGGCCAAAGCCTCAAAGAGGCCCAACGGTCCATCGCATGTGAACTGGGGTACGGAACCGTCGCGTGGACGTTCGATCCACTCGTCGCTCGCAACGCTTATTTCAACCTCCACAAACTCGGGGCGCGGATTGTGGAGTACAAGCGTAACGTCTACGGGAGTGACCTGGCGGACCAAATCAATCGGGGGATGGAGACGGATCGATTCGTGGCGGTTTGGGATACTCTTGTAGGTTCAACAGCGGACGCACAGAATGTCGTTTACTGCCACTCTGCGGCTGTTCCCGTGCTCACGATGGAGAATCGTGGGGGTCCCCTCCTTTCCGACCCATGGCCAAACTCGGCCGATTCTCTGTTGACCGATGTTCCGCTCGATTTCACACAACTGATCCTCCACGACGCAAGGCGAGCGGAGGAGTGGCGTTTGAGCTTTCGCGCGGCTGCGGAGCGACTCATGGCAGTAGGCTACATACCCGTTGCGCTCCAAAGACATGTTGACAAAGCGACATACATTTGGATCAAGGAGGAACCACGGTCATGAACATTCAATCCGTTGTATTACGCCGTCTATTGTGTCCGATGAAAGAACCGTTCATCACGTCTTTTGGTCTCGAAGAGGACAAAGACGTGATCTTGGTGGAACTCACCACGGACACTGGCGCGACAGGCTTCGCCGAATGTACGGCCAGCTCAGCGCCTTTGTACTGCGAGGAAACGAATGACACGGCGTGGCACGTGATGGAAAGGTTTCTGATTCCAGTGCTCTTTCAACTGGATTTTTCCGACCCGGCAGACTTGCATAAGGTACGTGAGGCGTTTCGCCCGTTCAAGGGAAACAAAATGGCGAAAGCGGCCTTGGAGATGGCGGTCTGGGATGCTTGGTCCAACCAACACCAAGTGGCGTTGCACGAGCTGCTTGGTGGCACGAAAACGGAAATTCCCGTCGGCATCAGCGTCGGTATTCAACGCGATGTGCCAACGCTCTTGAAAAAAATTGACGGGTACCTGCAGCAAGGCTTTCAACGGATTAAGGTGAAGGTCAAACCGGGCTGGGACGTGGATGTGCTCCGGGAGATACGGAACGCGTTTGGAAAAATTCCACTCATGGCTGACGCAAATAGCGCATACAGATTGTCAGACATAGATCACCTGAAGCGCTTTGACGAGTTTGAGCTGATGATGGTGGAGCAGCCGCTTGCGAACGACGACATTGTTGATCACGCGACGCTCCAGTGTGCGCTTTCCACCCCGATTTGCCTGGACGAAAGTATTCACAGTGCGGAGGACGCTCGTAAAGCGATTCAATTGGGTGCCTGCAAGATCATCAACCTGAAGGTAGGCCGGGTAGGTGGATTTTCCGAAGCCA
The DNA here is from genome assembly GCA_963788285.1 of uncultured Alicyclobacillaceae bacterium. GTDB lineage: Bacteria > Bacillota > Bacilli > Alicyclobacillales > Alicyclobacillaceae > Alicyclobacillus_A. The sequence goes on along the minus strand of CAWBGB010000004.1, from coordinate 137,500 downwards.
TTGCGATTCACAATCTGTGTCAGCAAAATGGGATAGGCCTATGGTGTGGCGGCATGCTCGAAACTGGTGTCGGACGTCTCCACAATGTGGCTGTGACTTCTTTGCCGGGCTTCACGCTCCCTGGCGACACAGCTCCCAGCGCACGATACTTTGAGCAGGACATTATCCATCCCCCTGTCACGTTTTCCAAGCCCGGAACTTTGAGCGTGGAACCGCTGTACGGTGTGAGTGGACGTGTCCAACGCGACCGAGTCGAGCGGTGGACAGTATCTACGGAGACATTTGAGAACGAACAACAGCGGGAGGTGTAATCATAAAGCTGTGTTGGCAGACGTCATGAAAATTTTGGCAGAGAGGGCTATTCAGTCTATGCAACCTATACAATAATTGTCGAAAAAGGAAGTGGGTGAGGGGTTTGGTCTGGTGGACGTGGCTCATTGCTGCATTTGTCATAGGGACTGTCGAAGTGATGACGTTCACGTTTGTGCTACTGTGGATTGCCATCGGGGCCTTTCTGACCGCCCTGCTGACGCCTTTCATTCCAAGTGTGTGGGTGCAGATGCTCATCTTTGCTACGGTCAGCGTTGTGCTGCTCGTCGTCACGAGGCCGCTCGTGCGGAAGTGGAAGCAGCGTCGCAGCCTCCCCAGCCGAATGGAAAGTATGGTTGGTCAACGTGGCGTCGTGGTCACCGAAGCGAAACCGGGCGCGTTTGCCACAGTCCGCGTTCAAGGTGACTTGTGGAGTGCAAGGTCAGAACACGCGCTGAGGGCCGGCCAGGAGGTTGCCGTTTGTGAAGCCACTTCGACCATTCTATCGGTCGAACCCATAGAGGAGGTCCATTAATTTGGTTGCAACCATCGTACTCATTGTTGTTGTCTTGTTGGTGCTCGTCACCATTTTCCGCGCTATCCGCATTATTCCTCAGCAGCGCGTCGCCATTGTGGAACGGTTGGGAAAATACCAGGCCACGCTTCACGCTGGTGTGAATATTATCATCCCATATATTGATAGAATTGTCAGATTAATTGACTTTCGCACCCAACAGGTCGTCGTGCCGCCTCAAATGGTCATCACGAAAGACAACGTACAGATTCAAATTGACACGGTCTTCTTCTACACCGTGATTGAGCCCAAAATGGCCACCTACAACATCGCCAATGTCGTGCAAGGCATTCAGAATATCACAGCAGCAAACATCCGCCAGGTGGTCGGTCATATGGAGCTCGACGAAACGCTGTCTGGCCGCGACAAGATCAGTCTGGCCCTACGCACGGCACTGGACGAAGTGACGGAGCAGTGGGGTGTTCGCATCGATCGGGTGGAAATTGTCGATATCAAGCCACCGCACGAAATTCAGGAGTCGATGGAAAAACAGATGAAGGCAGAACGCGAAAAACGAGCGAATATTCTGCAGGCAGAGGGTGAACGGCAGGCAGCGATTCTCAAAGCCGAAGGTGACAAGCAGAGCCGCATTCTGCGTGCCGAAGGCGAAAAAGAATCGCGGATTCGCGAGGCAGAAGGTTTTCGCCAAGCGCAACAGCTTGAAGCTGAAGGGCGCGCGCAAGCTATCCGTCTCGTCGCTCAAGCTGAAAAGAATCGCATCGAGATGTTGCGTGCCGCAGGTCTCGACACCAACATTCTGACCTATCAGTCGTTCGAGGCTTTGCAAGGCATGGCCAACGGTCAGTCTACCACGTTGTTTGTCCCGACAGAGGCGTTGGGTGTGTTAAGTGCACTGGGTGCCATGAAAACCGCAGTCAACCAATCGCCAGGTCACACTGCGGAGTGAGGGGATGCCGTCTCGCAAGTTGCTCCATGACGGGTAGAGGCTCAACAACCTGTTTGCACGGTGAATGCTGCGGATTGCGTAAGAACAGGAAAAGACACTGTCACTTGGACAGTGCCTTTTCTCGTGAATCTAGGATGTCTGACTATCGAATGATGTCAATCGACACTGTTCATATTACAGATAAATTTCATATGGGCGAGCGTCAAGAAATCCGACGATGACGCAAACCAGCAAGTCCGGGCTTGCAACGGCCTCGGCGCAGTCTACAGTATTTTGCACGGGCCCATACAAGCCCTTCCGTATTTCACCGAAGTCTTGGCCATGGTGGAGCGAATCAATCCGGAGGATCCAATGCGGGGCAAGTGTCTTGGCAACATGTCCTGGGTCATGAGCTATTTGGACAACGCTGAGTTAGCCGTGCACTATGGGAGGCTATGAAATTCTTAAATTCTTGAACAAGCGTATGAGTTGCTGTTTGCGTTGAACACGTACATGATAGCGCTCTGTCGGTTTGGAACGTGTGCACCACGCCTACGAGATCACCGATTTCATTGAAAAAAGCGGCACAGCTTGAAGGCGTGTACAAGTTAGATGTTGCACGAAGTTTACACTTTATGGGCCGTGCACACTATTGGGCCTCGCGGTACTATCAACGAGTCGCCCGCGTTCACGAGACGTACACGACGGTTCAGGAACTGGCTGGGGTCCAGTTGCTGCAGGGGCGGTTGGAAGAATCCCTCCAACAGATTGCGAAACTGTACCAGACACGTTGGATGGAATGGATCACCATGCAAAAGCAGACCTGGCAGACACCTTGTTAATGATTGGCATGATTGCGTATTTCGCCGGTCGCGGGGATCTGTATCGCCGCTGCATGCAAAAGTCTGAGCTGTACGATGGACCATCTTTGCGATGGAACCAGTGGGCCTTCGTTCGCGCTGTAGAGGAGACACTGTCCACCATCAATCTACCGTGTCCAGCAGATGCACTGGATTGGATGAAATGGGAGCATTGCCTGGACGACATGTCGTTGTTGGACGGTATCGAGGCCATGTTTCCATCCCTCTTCCGGTGGTCGCAGGTGGCAAATCAACTTACACTACGCCTGGTCAAACACCTGACCGACGATTTCAGTGATGGTTGGCAGCTGATTTGCGTGGCTGGACGCATGGTGTACCTGGGGATGACGGTCCTTGCCAGCCATGAAAGCGAAGCGCATGCACTGCTGGTGGATGCTCGTGCGCAGCAAGACATCGCTTGTAATGGAGCCCGTATCCTCGATGCGTATCCACATGCTTTCGTGTACAGAGACTTGGTCCGGTACTACCGGAGCAACGGCGCAGGCCATGCCGCCACTCATTCGTACGCTCGCGCAGTATTGGCTTGGCTACAGAGTTTGTGGAGTGTGGTGAACTCCACTATATGACGCACCAACAAACTGTGGAATGCAGTTTGACGAGGGGGCACGCTCGGTATGATACACACGTCTCGGCAGCATTCCAACAGGAGACGAGTCTGGACGGCTAGGGGACACGCAGCCCGTTCGATGACAAATAACCGGCGTATTGTAAAGGGTTCTTGAATTTGTCAACAGGATTTTCCCGAATCATGTCGAAAAGTCTCGAAAGAAACCTATTTCGAGACTTGTTTTGTCTGTCCACCCTCTTGGCTGCAGAGGAACAGGTGTTCGACAAAGTGTAACACCTGGGGACTGGCAGGGTCGAGCAGAGTAGCCCGTGGCTCGTCGACGCTGCGAAACTTCGCATGAGGAGTGCTTTTATGATAGAAATGCAGGACGTTTGGAAGGAGTACCCAAACGGCGCGAAGGCGCTGAGTGGCATCAACGTACACATCACGAAAGGCGAATTTGTGTATGTGGTTGGGCCGAGCGGTGCTGGTAAGTCTACGTTCATCAAGTTAATGTATCGCGAGGAACGCCCGACCAAAGGGCATATTTACGTCAATGGGTTCAACATTGAGCGCCTCAACGACCGCGAAGTTCCTCTCCTACGTCGCAGTATTGGCGTCGTCTTCCAAGATTTTAAGCTACTACCGAAACTAACCGCCTATGAAAACGTCGCGTTCGCACTTGAAGTGATAGGAATTCCCAAGCGTCATATTCAACCGCGTGTCATAGACGCGCTCGACTGGGTCGGTTTGGCGGACAAAGCGGAAATGCTGCCCTCCCAGATGTCTGGCGGGGAGCAGCAGCGGATTGCTATTGCCCGCGCATTGGTGAACAACCCTGCGGTGATTATCGCCGACGAGCCAACGGGGAACTTGGACCCAGATACGTCCTGGGAAATTATGAATGTGTTCCAACGCATCAATGACCGTGGTACGACCATTGTGATGGCAACGCACAATAAGGAAATCGTCAACACTATGCGCAAGCGGGTGATTGCGATTGAAGCTGGTGAAATCGTCAGAGACGAAGAAAAAGGACTGTACGGTTATGAAGACTAGAATGCTGGGTCGACACCTCCGCGAAGGTTGTAAAAACTTACTGAGAAACGGTTGGATGACGTTTGCATCCGTCAGCGCTGTTGCGATTACACTGCTAATTCTTGGTGTCACGTTGGTCATTGCGCTTAACGCGCAGCAGTTGTCGAACTACGTGGCGGGGCAGTTGCAGGTGAACGCCTATCTGAAGCAGAACGTCTCTTCCGCACAAGCACAGCAAATCACGGCGGAAGTCAAGGCGTTGCCAGGCGTTTCTTCGGTTCGTTATGTGTCGAAACAACAGGGGCTCAAGGAACTTCAACAGAGGTTAGGGAAAGAGTACCAGGATGTCTTGCAAGGGTTCGCCAACAAGAATCCACTGCCGGACGAGATTGTGGTGCAGGCGGCTGACCCCAAACAGACACTCAGTGTTGCTCAAAAAATTCGAGCGCTGCCTGGCGTCGATCGAGTCGACGACGGACAGGAGGTTGTGGACAAGCTGTTCCGTTTCCTCGACACTGTCCGCGACATCGGCATCGTGTTCGTGGTGGGACTCGTGGTCATGGCGATGTTCCTGATTTCGAACACCATCAAAATTACCATCTTTTCGAGGCGGCGCGAGATTGAAATCATGAAGCTGGTGGGTGCTACCAACTGGTTCATTCGTTGGCCTTTCCTCACGGAAGGTATTATTATTGGTGTCGTCGGGGCGATGCTCCCCTTTGTGATTATTGCGTACGGATACCACATTGCGTATTCACGCTTGGGCGGAACCTTTTTGGCGGTCGCATTCCCCTTGATTCCGACAACCCAACTGGCACAAATACTGGCGCTGGTCATGTTTGGGCTCGGTATTGTGATTGGTGTATGGGGGGGTATCATGTCCGTCCGGAAGTTCTTGAAGATCTGACGGCTCCGCGAAATGAGGCCGGTCCGCAGCGGAGCGGCCTTTCTATTGGACCGAGCGCACCCGGGGAGGGTTAGTTAACTTGACGCAAAAGACACGTACTCCGTTTCGAAGCTCGTTCGCCAACATCCTGCTTGGCGTCGCCATCGGCGCGGCGGTGACCTTGTTGGGATTGAAGGTTGTCGGCGTGCCTCTACAACCGGGGCTGGACACGCCGGCTTTTCAGAAATTTCTTGAGGTCTATACGGACCTGCATGACAAGTACTTCAAGCCGGAGTCGGATGCAACACTGATCAACGGTGCGGTGGACGGGATGGCGAAGTCGGTGGGGGACCCGTTTACAGAATACCTGCCGCCGACGGATGCCACGCAGTTGCAGAACATGTTGTCTGGCTCGTACGTCGGCATCGGGATTACCATCGAGCAAGTGAATGACAAACTGGTGATTCAGTCTGTGTTGAAGAACACACCTGCAGACAAAGCGGGTCTTCAACCGCAAGACGTTATTGTCAAGGTGAACGGGACCTCACTCGTCGGCGTGTCGCTGGACAAAGCGACTTCACTGTTGCTGGGACCGAAGGGAAGCGAGGTCACGTTAACGGTGAGTCGGCCTTCTTTACCTGGCCGCTTGCTCACGTTCACGATGAAGCGGGCTCAGATTCCGGAGCAGACGGTATTTTCGAAGATGTTGGGAAAGCAAATTGGGTATTTGCAGATCACGGTGGTCGCAGACAACACCGCGGACGAGGTGAAGCAGCAGCTTGCCAAGCTACTTAAGTCCGGGGCCAAACGCATCATTGTCGATTTGCGTGGCAATCCAGGAGGTTATCTGGACGAAGCCGTGAACATTGCGGGTGACTTCATCCCGAAGGGCAAGGTCGTGGTGCAGTGGGTTGGAAGAGATGGCGGAAAGAATGTGATGAGGTCACCCGGACCGGGGATTTCACTGCCCATCGTCGTCCTGATGGATGAAAATACGGCCAGTGCCGCAGAAATACTCGCAGCTGCACTGCACGAAGACGATGGTGCGCCACTGGTTGGCACCAGGTCGTTCGGGAAAGGCACTGCGCAGACGACCGTTTCGTTCTCCGATGGCAGTTTGTTTAAGTACACGATAGCCAAGTGGCTTACCCCCAAAGGCGAATGGATTCAAGGGAAGGGGCTTACCCCAGACGTCCCCGTCAGTCTGCCAGCATTCATGTCACTGCCGCCCGTAGATGCCAACCAATTGCCACTGCGCCTCAATTCCAACAACAGCGACGTGGCGATTGTGCAAAAATCGCTGCAGGCGTTAGGTTACTCGGTGGACCGGACGGACGGATACTTTGACGTCAGCACCGAGGAGGCGGTGAAAAAGTTCCAGGCGGCCAACCAATTGCCGCAGACGGGCGTGGTTGATGCAAATACGGCGAATCAACTGCAAGCAGCGCTGTCTGATCTTGCGGCACGTTCCGACACACAATTACAAAAAGCCGAGCAGGTGGCTTTGGAACAATCCTCCTAGGTTTCACTATTGCTCGCGAAGCAGGACAAATGACCCGTTTGTCGAAATGAGTCTGTACGCATTGTTGGTACAGACTTCTTTTTTGACCAAGGAAGGGACGAGTTGATGTTTTCTGGTTTACATGCTCAACAACTTGGGCACGCACTTCTGCACGGGTGTGTCAGGCTGTTGCTCAATCCAATGCTCTACGTAGGGTCCTTTCTCGCGGTCTGGGAGCTAGTGCGTAACGCGAAGGCGGAACGCAAGTTCTTTGGGATTCGTTTGACGAAAGTTGGTGGACCGGTACTGCGGCAGCTGGCACTCGGCATTGTGGTGGGGCTGGTTCTGTCCGTTCTGCTGAGTGTGGCAGGTGCCCTCGTGTCGGAGCGTGAGGTCTGGGTCGTCGCTGTCATCAGTTTGCTGCTCGCACTGATCCGCGTACGCTTTTTTCAGATTCAATACGCAGTGGGATTGCTCGTTCTTTGTCACATTGCGATCCGATATATCCATCTCCCACCGATACTGTTCCTCCCAGCGGTGGACTCGTTTCTCCGTGACTTTCACACTGCCAGTTGGCTGGCGGTCGCCAGTGGCGCTGGTCTCGCCAGTGCAATCTTGCTCTGGCTGAATCGAAGGACTGGCGCGGCCCCTGTCGTGGTCCTGGGCAAGCGGGGCGGTACCATGGGCGCCTTCGTAGTTCAACTGTCGTTCTTGTCCGCCGTATTCCTGCCGGTGCCTGGTTCTGATGTGGGCGTCGAGAATGTGCATACAGGGTGGCCGTGGCTGGCTTCGGCCGTCGGAGGCATCAGCCTCACCTGCATCCCGATGTTCACGGGGCTCAGCGTCTTATTTACGTCACAGCGGCCGATGGAAGGCATCGTGAGAATGGCACGTTGCAACCTGCTTACGGGGCTGCTGTTGGCAGGATCCGCGTATTTGACCACTCGTCTCGATGTTGTAGGCTCGTGTGTTGGTGCCATGCTGTGTATCGGAATCAATGAGTTGATCTCCTGGTGGGTAGGGAGACGCGAGCAACGCCGGGACTCGCTGTTTTCTGAGTCGAAACTCGGGGTGAAAGTTCTTGACACGGTTCGCGGCTCCGTGGCGCACACCATGGGGGTGTTGCCCGGTGAGATCATCACTCACGTCAATCAAGTCCCTGTGCATTCGACCTACGATTTACACTTTGCGTTTCAACAGAATCCCACGTATGCCAAACTTCAGATCCTGGATTTGCGCGGTGAGGTTCGCTTTGTCGGTAAACCCGTGTACGAAGGGGAGCGGCATCAACTCGGCATTATCTTTGCGCCGGACACCAACGGGAGATTTGGATACTGTTGGATGAAAGCAGGCCTGTTTCAGTCGTTGTACCTGCGCATTTCCCCAGCGACACAGAACCGTGAGGTGTGGTCAGACACTGGTGTGAGAATGTCGGGAGAGACGTCGTGAACTAGTGGTGTCGGTTAGAGGAACCGCAATGAAAGAGACATAGACATAGATCAGAGCGGATGTTGCAGCAGGGAAAATCTTAGGTGGATTCGGGTAAGCGGCGTTGGCATCATTTTGGCGATTGTGAGCCTTGTCGTTGGCTTTACTGCGGACGGTGGGTCACTGAGTGCCTTGGTACAACCGACGGCCATTCTTATTGTCATTGGTGGAACGCTGGGCGCCACCATATTGGCCACAGTCGTCGCAGAGGGGGCCTTGGCGCTCGAGGAGCACATGGATGGCTTTCAGATCCGTTCTTAAAAAACGGCATTCAATTCGTGGTGGATGGCGTTGATCCCGAACTGGTGAGGTACATGTTGGAAACCGAAGTATCTTCCATCGAAAACCGGTATCGTGCTGCGGTTGCAGCTGCTGTTCAAAGGGAGATGGCTTGGCACAGTCGTCTCCTTTTCGCATAGAGGTGGCTGTTTCGGGAACACTTGTTCTTATTTTGGGGCATGTGGTAACATGGAAAGTAAGTTTTTCTCAAAGAAGGGGATCCGCCTGACCATGAATGACGGTAAATTTCACTTGGTATCAGACTTTCAGCCGCAAGGGGACCAACCTGCGGCCATTGCGTCGTTGGTGGAAGGCGCCCAAAAAGGACTCAAGCATCAGACGTTGCTGGGCGTGACCGGTTCAGGCAAGACGTTTACGATGGCGAACATTGTCGCCAAGTTGAACCGCCCGACCTTGGTCATTGCGCACAACAAGACATTGGCAGCGCAGTTGGCGGCCGAGTTCAGGGAGTTCTTTCCCCACAACGCTGTCGAATACTTTGTCAGTTACTACGACTACTATCAACCGGAAGCGTACATTCCGTCCACAGATACGTACATTGAAAAAGACGCTAAGATCAACGATGAAATCGATAAACTGCGCCACTCGGCGACGGCCTCCCTGTTGGAACGCAACGACGTGTTGGTGGTCGCCAGCGTGTCTGCCATTTACGGCCTCGGTAGTCCCGAAGAGTACCGAGGACACGTACTGTCGTTGCGCGCCGGTACAGTCAAGAGCCGTGACGAGATTTTACGGCGACTGGTGGACATGCAGTACGAGCGTAACGACGTCAACTTTACGCGTGGCACGTTTCGCGTGCGCGGAGATGTCATCGAGATTTTTCCGGCATCCCGTGGTGAACAAGCGATTCGCGTGGAATTGTTTGGCGACGAGATTGACCGTATGACCGAAATCGACGTGTTGACCGGTGAAGTCCTGGGCACGCGCGAACACGTCGGCATTTTTCCGGCGTCGCACTTTGTGACGTCGCGACCGAGACTGGAGAAAGCGATTGAGCGGATCCGGCAGGAGTTGGCGGAGCGGTTGGCAGAACTGCGTGCACAGGGTAAGCTGCTAGAGGCGCAGCGACTGGAGCAACGCACGAACTATGACATTGAGATGATGCTAGAGATCGGTTTCTGCTCCGGCATCGAGAACTACTCGCGGCATCTTGAAGGCCGTGCGGCCGGTGAGCCACCGAATACGCTGCTCGACTACTTCCCGGATGACTTCCTCACGTTGATCGACGAATCGCACGTGACCATACCGCAGATTCGCGGCATGTACGGTGGAGACCGTACGCGCAAGCTGACGTTGATTGAGCATGGATTTCGTTTGCCATCCGCTGCGGACAATCGGCCGCTGACGTTTGAAGAGTTCGAGCAAAAAATCGGGCAGGTCATTTACGTGTCCGCCACGCCGGGGCCGTACGAGCAGGAGCACCAGCAGCAACCGCGCGGAGCAGATCATTCGTCCGACCGGCCTACTCGATCCGGAGATTTACGTTCGCCCCATCAAGGGCCAGATCGACGATCTGGTCGGCGAGATCCAACAGCGCATTCGCCGCGACGAACGTGTGCTGGTGACCACGCTGACCAAGAAGATGGCCGAGGATCTGACCGACTACCTGAAGGAACTGGGCATCAAGGTGCGCTACCTGCACTCCGACATCAAGACCATCGAACGCATGGTCATTCTGCGCGACCTGCGGCTTGGGCGTGTTCGACGTGCTCGTTGGGATCAACCTATTGCGGGAAGGACTGGACCTGCCTGAGGTGTCGCTGGTCGCCATACTCGACGCAGACAAGGAAGGCTTCCTGCGCGCACAGCGTTCCTTGATCCAGACGATTGGCCGTGCGGCCCGTAACGCAAACGGCCAGGTCATCATGTATGCGGACACTATCACGGAGTCGATGCGCATTGCCATCGAGGAAACAGAGCGACGGCGGCAGAAGCAGATTGCATACAACCAAGCGCACGGCATTACGCCGCAGACGATTCAAAAGGCGGTTCGGGACGTGATTGAGGCCACCAAGGCTGCGGAAGCGAAAGCCGACTACGTGTCGGTTGCGCAAAAGGCGCAAGCCATGTCGGCCCAAGGACAAGGAGACACTCGTGGCCAAGCTAGAGAAAGAAATGAAGGAAGCCGCGAAAAACCTGCAGTTTGAGCGCGCGGCAGAACTGCGCGATCTCATCATCGAAATCAAGGGCGCGTGACCCATGCGCATCCGCGCATGCCAACGGCGCCCATCTCGTTTGCTTGCTAGCCGCAAGAAGGGAGTTCATCACTCGTATGTCACTGGACCAGATTGTCGTGAAGGGCGCTCGCGCCCATAACCTGAAGAACGTCGATGTCACCATTCCGCGCGATAAGTTCGTCGTGATCACAGGCCTCAGTGGATCGGGCAAATCGTCGCTGGCGTTTGACACCATCTATGCAGAGGGTCAGCGGCAGCTACGTCGAGTCCCTGTCCGCGTACGCGCGCCAGTTTCTCGGGCAAATGGACAAGCCGGACGTCGATTCCATCGAGGGGCTGTCGCCCGCCATTTCCATCGATCAGAAGACGACGAGCCGCAATCCCACGGTCGACGGTCGGTACGGTGACGGAGATCTACGATTATCTCCGCCTCCTGTTCGCGCGCGTGGGACGGCCGTACTGTCCGAACTGCGACATACCGATTACGTCGCAGACCGTCGAGCAAATGGTCGATCGCATTCTGGAATTCCCGGAAGGAACGCGCTTGCAAGTGTTGGCGCCGGTGGTGCGCGGGCGAAAGGGCGAACACCAAAAGCTGTTCGATGACATGCGGAAAAACGGCTACGTCCGGGTGCGCGTGGACGGGGAACTGCGCGAACTGACAGAGCCGATTACACTGGAGAAAAACCGCAAGCACACGATCGAAGTCGTCGTCGATCGCATCGTCGTCAGACCGGACATCGCTCGTCGTCTGGCCGATTCGCTGGAGACGGCGCTGGCACTCTCGGGAGGTCTCGTGGTCATCGACGTCATCGACCGGAGGAACTGCTGTTCAGTCAGAATCTCGCCTGCCCGAACTGTGGCTTCTAGCGTCGACGAATTGGCGCCGCGGATGTTTTCGTTCAACAGTCCGTTTGGCGCGTGCGAAACGTGTTACGGACTCGGCGTCAACATGGAAGTGGACGAGGATCTGGTGATCCCGGATCCGACGGCTGACCATCGCGGATGGCGGCGATTGTGCCTTGGGCGGATCGACCTCCAACCTACTACCCGCAGTTACTGGAAGCGGCGTGCAAGGCGTTCGGCATCCCGACCGACGTACCAATTGCGAAATGCCGGACGACGCGGTTGCGAGCTGTTCCTGCACGGCAACGGCGAGAACATTCGCTTCACGTTCGAGAACGACTTCGGCCAAACCAAGACGGCGAATATTCCGTTTGAGGGCGTCATTCCGAACCTGGAGCGCCGCTACCGGGAGACGGACGTCCGACTCCATCCGCGAATTCATCGAGTGAGTTCATGAGCGCCAAGCCCTGCCCAGCCTGCAACGGGCGGCGGCTGCAGCCGCAGAGCCTGGCGGTGCTCGTGGGCGACAAGAACATCTCGCGAAGTGACCGATCTGTCGGTCATCGAGGCGCATCGGTTCTTCGAGGCCTGTCGACTTCCGAAGAAGGAGATGCACATCGCCCGCCTGATTTTGCGCGAAATTCAAGCCCGGCTCGGCTTTTTGCGCGACGTCGGGCTCGACTACCTGACGCTGTCGCGCTCCGCCGGCACACTGTCGGGCGGCGAAGCGCAGCGCATCCGGCTGGCGACGCAACTTGGCTCCAGTCTGATGGGCGTGCTGTACATCCTCGACGAGCCGAGCATTGGCCTGCACCAGCGGGACAACGAGCGGTTGATCCGAACGCTGGAGCACATGCGCGATCTCGGCAACACGCTGATCGTGGTCGAGCACGACGAGGACACCATGCTGCGCGGCCGACTACATCATCGACATGGGACCGGGCGCTGGTGTGCACGGCGGGGAAGGTCGTCAGCGCTGGGACGCCGAGGGAAATCATGGAGGATCCGAAGTCGATCACGGGACAGTACCTGTCCGGCCGCAAGTTCATCCCGGTGCCGGAGAAGCGGCGTGTGGGGGACGGCCGATTCCTGAAGATCAAGGCGCCATGGAAAACAACCTGAAGAACATGACCGTCCACATTCCGATCGGCCTGTTCACCTGTGTCACGGGTGTGTCTGGATCGGGCAAGTCGACGCTGGTCAACGAGATCATTCACAAGACGTTGGCGCGCGATCTGAACCGCGCGCGCGTCCGACCCGGCAGTGTACGGGCGATCGACGGTCTGGAGCATCTGGACAAGGTGGTCGACATCGACCAATCGCCGATCGGCCGGACACCGCGCTCGAATCCGGCCACCTACACGGGTGTCTTCGACGACATCCGGGACCTGTTTGCCACCACCAACGAAGCGAAGATGCGCGGCTACAAGAAGGGCCGCTTCAGTTTCAACGTGCGTGGTGGACGGTGCGAAGCGTGCAAGGGCGACGGCATCATCAAGATTGAGATGCACTTCCTCCCGGACGTCTATGTGCCTTGTGAAGTGTGCAAAGGCAAGCGCTACAACCGCGAGACGCTCGAGGTGAAGTACAAGGGCAAGAGCATCGCGGACGTGCTGGACATGACGGTCGACGACGCGTGCCAGTTCTTCGAGAACATTCCGCGGATTGCGCGCAAACTGCAGACCCTGGTCGACGTCGGGCTCGGTTACATGAAGCTCGGTCAGCCTGCCACGACACTGTCCGGCGGAGAGGCGCAGCGTGTCAAACTGGCCTCCGAGCTACACCGGCGGTCAAACGGACGGACGCTCTACATTCTCGACGAACCGACGACCGGTCTGCACGTTGCAGACATCGAGAAGTTGCTGGTTGTGCTACACCGCCTGGTCGACGGTGGAGACACGGTGCTCGTCATTGAGCACAACCTGGACGTCATCAAGACCGCCGACTACCTCATCGATCTCGGACCGGAAGGCGGAGCCGGCGGTGGCCAGATTGTCGGCGTTGGTACCCCGGAAGACTTGGTTAAAGTCGAAGCGTCTTACACTGGACGCTTCTTGAAACCCATCCTGGAGCGGGATAGGGCACGGGCGAAGGGCGGACAGAACCATCCATTTCCCCAGGAGACCACCGCATGAGTCGCTGGTGGGAAGGAGCGCTGCGCCGCTGGGGTGACGCGCTCAGACTCGACCCGGAAGTGGTTCCAGTCGGCGATGACGAGGCGCTCCCCCGGGTCGGTGAGTGGTGGCGTGAACGGGGCAACTGGTGCCTTCGTTTGGATGATCAGCATTACGCTTTGTTTCACGCGGAGGTCGAGCCGGAGTCGGTTCGTCAGGCACTGTCGTGGACACTGCAGTTGAGCCGCCAGGCCTCGCACCGCTCTTGGAAGGATCTCGTCCTGAACTGGTTCCAGGAGTACCTTACCGCTGTGGGAATGGTCCACGACGGGGGTGGCCGTGACGTTAGGACCGGCATCGGTGACTTGTCCGCGCTCGCTGCCATGCCGCAGGGGTACTTTGTTTGGATCCATCCCATCCGCCAGGAACTGCCCACGGTCGAGTCGGAACGGGCGGTGGAAGAAGTGGTACGAGCGATTTCTGGAAAAGGGTGGCTGGGGTGGATTCCGCCCTGTCCTTCCATCCCGTCCTACACATTGCTCATCTATTACTCCGTGCACAGTGCCAAGGACTCCGCACACAGCGTGGAGACAGAGCCAGATATGGATGTATCCCCGCATTACGCCGAAGCACTCCGGGTGAAGGAGCACGTGTCGTCCCTGCTCACACAACTGGAGGCTGACGCGTTTTACACAGCCAGGGCTGCTGTGGGTTGTAAGGTCACATCGCCAGCGGAGGCAGTCCTAGGGATGCAAACAGCACTGTCAGCTTGGCGCGTTCAATCCATGGCATCGCACCCGGGACGTGTTTGTCTTTGGGCCGAAACACCCGTGGAACAACTGCTTCTCCAACTCTCTAGTGATAGCCGTCGCACCTTTCGACAGATGGTCAGCTTGCGCAGTCGGGAACGCGACATTCATTTGACACCCGAATTGCGGGAGACGCTGGAGGGGATTGTGGCCGCGAACTTAAACGTTAGCGAAGCCGCCCGCTTGCTCTATCTTCATCGCAATACACTGCTACATCGAATTGAGCGCATTCGCGAGCAAACGGGGTATGACGTGAGGAACTTCAAAGACGCCATGGTCCTGTGGTTGTTGCAGGGCGTGCAGGGGGCCGAACGGCCAGAATAACTCACACAGTGCGAACTGCCCATCTGTTGCTGATGAAATGGTTGCAACTTGCCTCTCTGTGAAACACCCTGTCCGCCGTATACTGGCTTCAGAGGTTGTTTCGATAGGTCTATGATTCATAGTCAACCTTACATTGACCGAGGGAGGCGTTCATATGGCACGGGTATCACTACAACACATTTGGAAGAAGTATACAAACGATGTCGCCGCCGTCAAGGACTTCAATTTGGATATTGAAGACAAAGAGTTTGTGGTTTTCGTCGGTCCGTCTGGCTGCGGCAAGACGACGACGTTGCGAATGATTGCAGGGTTGGAAGATATTACGTCTGGCGACTTGTATATCGGGGATCGGCGAGTGAACGACGTGGCTCCAAAAGATCGCGATATTGCGATGGTGTTCCAGAACTACGCACTGTATCCTCACATGTCGGTTTATCAGAATATGGCCTTTGGTCTGAAGCTGCGCAAAGTCCCGAAACCAGAAATTGACCAGCGCGTTCGCCAAGCTGCGAAAATTCTGGACATCGAGCATCTGCTGGACCGCAAGCCGAAGGCGCTGTCGGGCGGTCAACGTCAGCGCGTGGCGTTGGGGCGCGCGATTGTTCGTGAGCCACAAGTGTTCCTCATGGACGAACCCCTATCCAACCTGGACGCGAAACTTCGGGTTCAGATGCGCGCAGAGATTCGTAAGTTACACCAGTCCATCCAGACCACGTTTATTTACGTCACGCACGATCAAACAGAGGCCATGACGATGGGAGACCGTATTGTTGTCATGCGGGATGGTGTCATTCAGCAAGCAGATACGCCGCAACAGGTGTACAATCATCCTGTCAACATGTTCGTCGCGGGCTTCATCGGATCTCCGGCCATGAACTTCCTGCGCGGCGAATTGGCTGAGGAGTCCGGATTCATTTTCTTCCGGGCCCCGGAAATGTCCATCAAGCTGCCGGAAGGACGTTATCGATCGTTGCGCAACGCGGGTGTCGTCGGCAAGTCCGTTGTACTCGGGATTCGTCCGGAAGACCTGCACAACGACGAAGTCTTTCTGACCACGTATCCGGACGCGACCCTCAAGACAAATGTCGAGGTGGTCGAACACATGGGTTCCGAGCTGTACCTGCATGTGACCGCTGGCGGCCAGACGCTCGTCGCTCGCGTGAACGCACGATTTGACGTGAGTCCAGGGACGTCCTTGCCGCTGGCGCTGGACTTGAACAAAGTACACGTGTTTGACGCCGAGACGGAACTAGCAATTCCGCATGCGGCGCAAGAGTAAGGAGGACCATGAGTAAATCGCGATCTGTCACCGTAGAAGAATTGATTGAAGGCGTCGGACTCACTGTCTTCACGCCCACTGCCGACATGTCGCGGAAAATCACCACGTCTGATATCCACCGGCCAGGCCTAGCGCTGGCCGGATATCTGCGTTATCACGCGGCGGAGCGGATTCAACTACTCGGGCGTACGGAGCTTTCTTTCCTAAACGGTATGGACAAACGCGAGCAGGCGCTGCGACTCTTCGCGTTTTGTTCCTATGAACACACCCCCTGCCTGATTGTGACACGAGGGGAGACACCACCGGATCTACTGCTGAAAGAAGCGAGTGCGCGTGGGCTTCCCGTTTTGGGTACGACCATGGTTACTACGCGCGCGGCGTCCGTTATCTCCAACTTTCTGGAGGAGCGCCTCGCCCCGGAAATCATGGTCCACGGGGTGTTGGTTGAAGTATACGGAATTGGTATCTTGATTACCGGCTCCAGCGGCATCGGCAAAAGCGAAACCGCACTGGAACTGATTAAGCGGGGGCACCGTCTGGTTGCAGACGATGCTGTCATTTTGCGGCAAGTTGCGGACAACACGCTGGTGGGAAGCCCACCTCCATTGTTGAAGTACTTGCTCGAGATTCGCGGTTTGGGTGTCCTGAACGCGATGACGTTGTTCGGAGCGGGAGCTGTACGCACCCACAAGAAGGTCGCCATGACCATTCACCTCGAGGCCTGGCAAGACGACGTGGCGTATGACCGGCTCGGTATTGACGAGCAAACGGTACGAATTCTCGACACAGAAGTACCTTCCTTGACTGTTCCGGTTCGCCCGGGTCGAAACTTGGCCGTGATTGTCGAGGTTGCTGCGATGAACCACCGCCTGAGGCGGATTGGCTACAATGCTGCACGTGTCTTTTCAGATGAACTGGCACAAGCGATAGAAGAGCACGAAGACTGACGAGAACCCCTGCCGATATGTGTCGGCAGGGGTTTGATTTGATGCAGTCGAATGTTACAAAATGCGGCTAACTTCTCGTCGGGTTGAACGACTCTGGCGAACCGTTTCACATCGATCCATTGAAAATTATATTCCGGAATTGGTTAGATGTCGGAAGATTTGTAGATGTAAAGAGCAATTTTGCGATTTTTGTCGAATCCCTCTGCTAGGTCTTTAACAGGCAGGGATCTGTGAGTGAAGCTGACAGCCAAGATGCAAGGCGTCATCCGTCGCCTTCGTACTGCCAGCCGCAGGGAAGAACAGGAACACACATGTTGGCAACGGTGAAAGAAGTACTGGAGAGAAAAACGGCAGCGGGTATCACATCAACGCCTGTATATCGCAAGCGCGGTGTCCGCAGCGGTATTGTAGACGTTTCTTAGCAGAAATCACCTAGATTTAACATACATCCGAGTAGAAACAGGTATATACGGACGGCACGTATGTCGTCGGTATGGTCCCCAATGACCAGAAGGTACAAGAATCCATGCAGCAAATTGCACTTGGGTGCCATGTGGATGTACGTTTTCACAACGTCAATACGAATGTGCCCCATGATTACGACTGGCAGGCTGTGGCGAGCCTCCCGAGCTGTCGCTATCACCTGCAGCGGCTCTTCCATTGTCTACACGGAAGATGCGTCGTCTGCGACCAAAGTGTTAGCCATGGTCCGGAAAGCCATTGCACCGATAGACATCTAGGATAGTTTGTGGGCAACGTGGAGTACAACCCGGTTGTCGTCAGCCTCCAAAGTGATATCTCCCTCACCCTGGGCAACAGCCGCTGGCCGGGCGTGGAACGAGCCTTGAAGCTATCGCCGCGCTCAAACATCAGGGGTCAACCTCAAAGAATCAGAACCAGCCCTTGTTACAAGTCAGTGCAGAGCAAAGGGTAAGCAAGGAGGTCAGTGTCCACGCTGGACAAACCGTCGCTTTACATGTGACATAAGGGCCGTGCCCTCGACTAACGAGGCGTCGAAGCCAGACGTTCCTCAGGGGCACGGATGCAAAAGGCACCGCGCTTACGGTGCCTCATTGTTGTGTTATGGGAGAGTATCTGATGTCACATCGCTGTCGGCGCCTTCAGGCCGAGCAAATATAGCCCGTACGCCAGCGCCTTACGCGTTGCATTCGTCAAGGCCAAACGTTGTTCCCGCTCCGCTTCCGCGCTGAGAATTGGACAGTCGTGGTAAAAGCGGTTGAAGGCGTGGCAGACGTCCAGGACAAAGCGCGCGAGGAGCGATGGATCCAGGTCGTCGACGGCGCGTTCCAACACTTCTTGTGCTTGTCCGAGTTGATAGATCAGCCGCCACTCGGAATCGTGTACGCCAACCACGTTGAAGTCGTCCGCAGGCTGAAAACCAGCCTCCTCCGCTTTGCGCAACACGCTGCAGGCGCGTGCGTGCGTGTACTGCGCGTACGGCCCTGTCTCGCCGTCGAAGTTGAGCACATCTTCAAAGCGGAAGTCCACGTCGTGCATGCGGTAAGACTTCAAGTCGTTGAAAATGACCGCGCCGATTCCGACGGCCTCCGCCACCGCGTCTTTGTCGGCGAGGTTTGGATTCTTCTCTTCGATAATCTTGCGTGCTTCGTCGACGGCCTTGTCGAGCACGTCTTCCAAGTACACTACTTTACCGCGGCGCGTGGACATGCGTTCGCCGTTGTACTTCATCATACCGAAGGCCACGTGCTTGCAATTCTTGGCCCATGGCCTTTCCATCAGTTCCAGGACTTTGAATACCTGTGAAAAGTGCAACGTCTGTTCCGATCCTACCACGTATATCAGCGTGTCTGCGCCGAATTCATCATGTCGATAGTTAGCGGCAGCCAGGTCACGCGTTGCATAAATGGTCGCACCGTCCGACTTCACGATGATGCACGGAGGCATGTTCCACGCGGATAAATCTACGACTTCGGCGCCTTCACTTTCCACCAACAGCTTCCTATCGCGCAATTCGTCCACGACAGCCTGCATCTTGTCGTTGTAGAAACTTTCGCCCAGGTAGTGGTCGAACTTCACGCCCAAGCGGTCGTACATGCTGCGGAATACCTTTAGGCTTTCACTGATGAACCACTGCCAAAGGCGGGTGGCTTCTGGATCGCCATCTTCCAGCTTTTTAAACCATTCGCGGGCTTCGTCCTCGAGTTCCGGGTTTGCCTGCGCTTCTTCGTGGAACTTTACATACAGTTTAAACAGTTCGCGTACCGGGTTCTGGCGAACTACCTCTTCGTCGCCCCACTTGAGGTATGCAACAATGGTCTTGCCGAACTGCGTTCCCCAGTCGCCCAGGTGGTTGATGCCGACGACATTCCAGCCGTCCGCTTTCAGCATGTGGACAATCGCCTGGCCGATGACGGTGGAGCGTAAGTGGCCTACGCCGAACGGTTTGGCGATGTTCGGCGAAGAGTAGTCGATGGCCGCGGTTCGGCCAATCCCGCGCTTGCGGGAAAACAGCCTTTCCGGGTCTGACTGCAGGGTCCGGACCACGTCCTTGAACACATGTTCTCGCTGCAACTTCACGTTCACGTAACCACCGACAGATTCGACGCTGGCAAACTGGCCGGTTGCCGACAGGACGCCTGCGACGTCCTTCGCGATGTCCTGTGGGCTTCTGCGCAGCGTTTTCGCAAAGCGAAAACAGGGCAGGGCGAGGTCGCCGAGCTCTGGGTTCGGTGGGTACTCAATCATGGTGGAGACGTCAGCTTCGGGCAGGCTGAGCGCTTCCGAAACGAACTTGGCAATCACAGTCTTTTGCTGAAGCATCGTCGTTTTCTCTCACTCCAATTCCGGTCATCAATTGAGTCATTATACCACGTGCTAAAGGCCCTGGTGAAACTTCATCCCACGTGGACCCTGTGATATACTCTAAATACCGTGAAGTTCACATAATAACGTGTCGTGAAATCCAGTGTGATTGCATGAGCGGTTTGCAACAGTCGCGATTGTGCAACTCGCTGAGTATAGATATCGGGATAACATTTCGACGGAGTCGACTGGAGGTGTCCGCATGGACTCGAACCTCAAGACAGAACTTTCTCAAATGCGTAGCAAACCACACGGCAAAGTGATCTCCATGCGATTGGACGCCGCCTTCTTTTTTGAGCGCGGTGTGCGTTTTCTGGAGCGGAATGACCTCCAGCGCGCGCTCAAGGCGTTTCGCAAGACCATTGAATACGAGCCGGAAAACCCGATTAACCATTGTAACCTGGCAGGCGTCTTGTCCGAAATGGGGGATTTTGAGGCGTCGAATGAAATTCTGTTACACGTCCTACAAGAGATTGATCCCAACATGGCCGAATGTCGGTTTTACCTGGCGAACAACTATGCCAACATGGGGCAGTACGAGGCGGCGGAGGAGTGCGTACTCGGCTATTTGGACGCCGACCCGGACGGAGAGTACGCCGAAGAAGCTGTCGAGATGCTAGACATATTGATGGACGAGTTTGGGGGAGGCCGCGCGTACGCACGGTGGGAAGCGAAACGCAAGGAACAGGAGCAGCAGTCAGCAGAACGAGACGGTAGGAATTTACTGGAAAATGGGCAATTTGAGGCCGCCGTGGAATGGTTGGAGCGAGTCATCTCCCGCGAACCGGACAATACTGCGGCACACAATAACTTGTCGTTAGCCTACTACTATACGGGGCAGTACGAGCGAGCCATTCGCACCGGTGAGGCTGTGCTGGAGAAAGAACCCGATAATATTCACGCGCTGTGCAACTTGACTGTGTTCTTCGCACACGTTGGACCTCGGAAATCGTTTGAGGCCTGTGTCCGGAAGCTGAAAAACGTGTTTCCGCTGAACTATGATCACGCAATGAAATTGGGTACCACGTTGGGGCTGGTCGGCGAGCACGCGGCTGCGCTCAGCGTCTTTCGGAAACTCGCGCAGATTGTGGAAGAACCTGAACCGGCGTTAGTGCACTCCATCGCGGCGGCTGCGGCCAATACGGGTCAGTACGCGCTGGCCAAGCGTTGGTGGAAGACCCTCAGCCAACGCAGCGACATGGAGGAGGTTGCGGCGTATTACCTGGAGTGCGTCGAGCGGGCCGAGCGCTTGGGCAAATCGCTGCGCGTCAGTTATCAGTACGATTTGCCGCTGCAGGTGCAGTTTACGAAGATGCGCCGTCGGTTGCAGCAGGCAGATTTCTCTGCATGGCGGTCCGATCCGCTTCTGCGCGCTTCCCTATACTGGGGACTGCGACACGGCGGCGAAGAGACGCAGTACGCGGTGATTCGCACGTTGTCTCACATTGGAGACAGTGATGCGGAAAAGGCGTTGCGCGCATTTCTCAAGAGAGCGGATATCTCGCCTTCCCTGCAGGCGGTCGCGCTGTACGCTCTCCAACGCATGGGCGCACGTGGGAGAGTCGAGCTGTACAAGGATGGGGAACTGACGTCCATGCGGATGTCCGAGGTTCCGCGCGACATCATCCTTTCGGTGAATCCAGAGTGGCAGCGGATTGCGAACACAGTAGAACAGTGGTTGAGAGCTGCACACAAGTCCCGCTACCTTGGGGAAGCGAAGCAGGTGTGGATTGCGTTTTTAAAGCACGCCTTCCAGCGAACGGACTTTACCATCGGCAAGCCGGACATTTGGGCTGCTGCACTGGTCTACGCGGTGTTGAAACGGCACCGTGAACCGATGCGACAGAAGGACGTTGCCGAGGCGTTTCACGTCTCTGTGTCGTCCGTGAGCAAGGCGGCTGCACGGTTGTCGCATTTCTTCGTGAAAATGCCGTAACCCTGGTGCACACCAAATTCAACAATCCACATGAATGTTACACTTTTTTAAATCCGCTGTAACACAAATGAAATCTAACGGGGTTACCATGTAGGTGCATCACATTTGACCCCCTTTTTTGATAGAACCACATTGGGCGCCTGCAAAGGGCGCCAACTTTTTTTATGTGCACCTTCCATGCTATGCTAGCTGTATGAGGTGAGGTAGGTGCAAATCATCGTCAACTGCTTCACGCCATATCGCGGCGGTTTTGTGATGTTGCAAAAACCGCGCCGTGGCTGGTGGGTTCTACCGGGCGGAAAGGTCAATCCAGATGAAATCTGGCCGGCCGCTGCCAAACGAGAGATGCTCGAAGAGGCAGGACTGCTGGTGGACAACATTGTGCTGCGGGGCGTACATCTTTTATATATGGACGAACAGGGCACTCCGGCGGAACGTCTCATCGCGCAATTTTCAGCCACGTGCGTTGGAGGAGAACTCCTGATGGAGTGCAAGGAAGGTAAGCTCGACGTAGTGACAGCGGACAAACTGGTTGATTTGCCGATGGACGAAGGGGATCGGATTATGGTCACCCGAACCTTGCAAAGCATCGAGGCCAGCGAGTCGCGAGTGTACTTTGGTTCATTTCGGTACGGCGCAAACCATCAATTGTTGGACTGGAGCCTGGAACCGAAGGCTTAATCCGTGTTCGTGTGATAAAACGGCTGATGTGTGTATTCAAGGAGGCGCGCAAGTGACAGTGTTGTACGGGATAGATATCGGAGGAACTTCCGTCAAAACAGCATTCGTCGGGGATGATGGTGCCATTTTGCACCGTGGGGAGTTTCCCACCCGTCCAGAGACCGGAATCGAAGATTTTTTGGATAGATTGCATGCAACGTACGTGCAGGAAGCGAAGAAGGCAGGATTGTCTCTCGATGCTGTCGTCGGTATCGGGGTTGGCGTTCCGGCGTTCTTCGACGAGGTGCGAGGGATGGTGGTAGAGGCTGTCAATCTTGGCTGGAAAATGGTTCCCCTTCGTAAACTGCTTGAGGCGCGCTTCCATCGACCGGTGGCTGTGGAGAACGATGCAAACCTGGCGGCGCTGGGAGAATCTTGGGTTGGAGCTGGCAGAGGCAAGTCCCATCTCCTGTGTGTCACCGTTGGGACCGGTATCGGCGGCGGGATTGTTCTGAATGGCGAAATCTACAGAGGTAAAAACGGCATGGCGGGAGAGATTGGCCATCTGACCGTGCAGAGACACGGCGGGGTGCTTTGTAACTGCGGGCGAACGGGGTGCCTGGAAACACTGGCTTCGGCTACTGCCATCATTCGTGAAGCGAGGCAGCGCCTGAGTCAGGGAAACGGCGGCGCTCAAATTCACGGGGCTTCTGATGTATTTCTCCTGGCGGAACAGGGTGTGGCAGAGGCTCGCGAAGTGGTCGAAGAGGCGGCAGACTGGCTGGGTTACGGGCTTGCACTGACGGCCACCACGCTAAATCCGGACTGTATCGTCATTGGCGGGGGTGTTTCCAAGGCGCAGGAGTTGTTCTTGCGCCCTGTCCGCGAGGCATTTGAACGGTATTCACTAGAGCGGATTCATGAGGCACAAGTCATTCCGGCAGAATTGGAAAACGACGCTGGGGTGGTTGGAGCTGCGCGTTTGATTCAGCAGCGCGTAAAGCGGAGCAGCTGAACATACCCTTGTCATAGAGGGACGAGGAGGTGAGCGTCGATGACGGAGACCATTGAAGTCCTTGTCATTACGGGGATGTCGGGGGCAGGCAAGACAGTGGCCATGCAGTCTTTGGAAGACATTGGGTACTTTTGTGTCGACAATTTGCCGCCTGCGTTGATTCCGAAGTTCGTCGAAGTGGTGGAGCAATCCAGCGGTAAGCTGACGAAGGTGGCCCTCGCGTGCGACCTGCGCGGGGGAGATTTGTTTCAACCGCTCGTGGACACCGTGCGCCAACTGCGCGCCAACCCGCTCGTGCGGGTGAAAGTGCTGTTTCTCGACGCCAACGATGCGACACTCGTCCGCCGGTTCAAGGAGACGCGGCGGAGACATCCGTTTGTCGACGGAGCTCGCTTGCTGGAAGGGATTCAGGCAGAGCGGTTAGCACTCAGCCAGGTGCGCGACGACGCCGATATCCTGTTGGACACGAGCGACTGGAAACCAAGTCGGTTAAAGCAGGAACTGGTTCAGCGGTTTTCCGAGAAAGGTGCATTGTTTCCGGTTCACATCATCTCGTTTGGGTTTAAGTACGGTATCCCAATTGACGCAGACATGGTGCTGGATGTGCGCTTCCTACCCAATCCCCATTACGTCGAATCACTACGTCCGTTTACAGGGGAAGACGCTCCGGTGTACGACTATGTCATGCAATGGCCTGCCACCCAGGAATTTCTCAAGAAAGCGGAGGATCTGGTGGATTTTCTCATTCCGCAGTTCACCAAGGAAGGAAAGTCGCACTTGGTGATTGGGATTGGCTGTACGGGCGGTAAGCACAGATCCGTCGCCATCAGCCGCCACCTGCACAATCACATTAAGGACCGAACGGCCGCGTCCCTGACGCACCGGGACAGCCGACGGGAGGGCTAACTGGTGAGAACTTGGTGGTTGTGGGCTTGGACCATTGGCTGCTTTGGCTGCGGCATTTTGGCGGGGACTCTTGGCCTGACGCGTTTCGGCAGCCATGGTTTTTGGGTGGGCGGCACTGTGCTCGTCTTCGCCATGGGGCTTCTTGCCTACGGATGGTGGCGCGAACTTCGAGCCAGTCGCCGCAAAACCAGGCATTTGCAGAGGCGGCCTCGCATTGTCGCCATCGGCGGGGGTACCGGTCTTTCTGTGATCCTGCGTGGACTCAAAGAGTTCGATATCGATTTGACAGCCGTCGTGACGGTGGCGGACGATGGGGGAAGTTCAGGACGACTCCGATCCGACTTTGCCATGCCGCCTCCGGGAGATATTCGAAACTGTCTCGTGGCGCTGGCAGATACCGAACCGTTGCTTGAACGGCTTCTTCAGTTTCGCTTCCCGAGCGGGGAAGGTTTGGCTGGACACAGTTTTGGGAATCTTTTTCTTGCTGCCATGACGCACATAATGGGGGATTTTGAGTCGGCCATCCGCGAGACCAGCCGAGTGCTAGCTGTGCGCGGGCGAGTCCTGCCAGCGGTCAAGGATGACGTGATCCTTCGGGCTGTGCTCGACGACGGAACTGTTGTCGAAGGCGAATCGAACATTCCCGAGTCACACCGACGCATTGAACGTGTGGAACTGGTGCCAGGTGACATTGAACCGTTACCTGAAGTATTGGACGCCATTCGTGAGGCGGATGCGATTGTCGTAGGGCCGGGCAGTCTGTACACGAGTATCTTGCCGAATCTGCTGGTGCCCGGACTGTCAGAGGCGATTGCCAACAGCCGGGCCAAAAAGATATTCGTTTGTAACGTCATGACTCAGCCCGGAGAGACGGACTCGTTTTCGGCGTCGCGCCACGTTGAGGTCATTTATAATCACGTATCTCGAAAATTGTTTGACTATATTATTGTGAATGCAGCATCACTGCCACCTGAGGCACTGGAGAAGTACCAGGCGCAGCAGTCGTACCCGGTATTGGTGGACATCGAACGTCTCAACCGGCTTGGCCTCCGCGTAATTGCTCGCAATTTCGTGCACTACGCCACGTACGCCCGACATGACAGCCGCCTGGTGGCGGAGCAAATTGTCAGTCTGATTGGCTACGAACGGCAAAGCTGAAGGCTGCGCCTGTAGCTTTGCCGCGACGGGAGGGATGACACGTGTCGTTTGCGGCCCAAACCAAGAAGGAACTTACGTTAATCCAAGAAGATGCGTGCTGTCAGCAGGCAGAGCTAGAGGCTATTGTTGGCTTAATTGGCCGCCTGTCCGCTTCGGACAATCGCCGACTGCTGGAAATTGAAACGGAAAACGTGGCTACTGCTCGCCGCATTTATACGCAGTTGCGGGAGCAGTTTGACATTCACCCCGAGGTCTTTGTGCGAAAGAAGATGCGCCTGAAAAAGAACAATGTATATGCCGTACGAGTCCCCTTGCACGCCTCTGCCCCATTGGTGAGCCTGGGGTGGCTCGACGAAGACGGGGGATCCATTGCGGTGGTGCCGAGCCGCAAGCGGAAAGCCTGTTGTCGCAGAGCATTTTTGCGGGGGGCGTTTCTCGCATCCGGTTCCGTCAACGATCCGGGGAGCACTTCCTACCACTTGGAGATCACGGCCACAAATGCAGAATGGGCACGCAAGATTCAGTCCCTCATGAACGAGTACGGACTGCACGCAAAGGTGATTGCGCGGAAACGGGGCTATGTCGTATATCTCAAGGAAGGCGAGAAGATTGTTGAGTTTTTGAGCCTGATTGGCGCACATCAGGCGCTGTTAAAGTTTGAGGACGTGCGTATTCTCAAAGGCATGCGCAATCAAGTGAACCGGTTGGTCAATTGTGAAACCGCGAACATGAACAAAACCATCAGTGCGGCCGTCCGACAACTGGAAGTCATTCAATATATCGACGACCACATGGGATTGTCCAATCTACCGGATAAACTCCGCGAAGTCGCAGAAATTCGCAGGAAGTACCCAGAAGTCAACCTTCAGGAGCTCTGCGACCGAATGAGTCACAAAGTCAGCAAATCAGGTCTCAATCACCGTTTCCGCAAGTTAGAGGAGATTGCTGACAAACTGCGAAAATCGATGTGAGTAGTTTTGCCATACACGGGTGCAATAGATGTGTGCGAGGTGCACATTGGGAGGCGTTTTCACACCGTGGTATACTTGGCACAACGACTTCCCGCAGCAGGTGAACGAAACTGTAGTGAAGGAGGGGGCTAGATGGTGGAAAAATCAGTGACGGTGCAGCTTCGCTCTGGGTTGCTCGCAAGGCCGGCAGCGTTATTTGTCCAGGAAGCCAATCGGTTCTCGAGTGAGATCTTCGTGGAAAAGGAAGGAAAGTCGGTCAACGCCAAAAGTATCATGGGTATTATGTCGTTAGCCATTGCACGCGGGCAGACCATTCTAATTCGGGCGGACGGCTCTGATGCGGACGCGGCCGTCGAACGACTGGTGGACATGGTATCCAAGGAGGCATAATGCTGCACGGTGATGGATAGAGACGGTGTCCAAGCGGTTGAGGGGCACCGTTTTGTTGTTTTGTTCGCCTGCGCCGGTATGGGTGAACCTGCATTGTCGCTTGTTCGCTTGTGATTCGTGAAGACATGCACGTTCTGTCCACATCTGTCGAGTCATACGTTATCAATAAGACTCGATGGGAAACGGAGGGGGCGCAGTGCGAAATCGGTTTCGCGTGCGAAAGGGGAACTTCAACCGCAAGCGGCTGTTGTTGCTCGGCGCAGGTCTATTCATCGCTGCCGCACTGTTCGAACTGTACCAGCTCGTCATTCCGTTTCAATCTGCCAATCCTCTGTGGCATCAAGTCACCACGGGAGAGCCGGTCATCAACGACTGGAAGTACGAAGGGCAGGATGAAGAGGGGTATTTGAAGTTCTACAATCAAGGACAAACGAACTTGTTGCCGCCGAACGCCCGTATGTTTGACGCGGACGGGAAGTTTGTCGTGATTGAAGGACATACACCAAGTACCCTCACGTACGCACTGCCGTACGAGGCCATTCCAATGCGCTGGGTGGCATTGGCTGTGGGGGGCGCAGGTATGGCCGTGGGCGTCTTGGCACTTCGGAAGAATGCCAGTGGGAAGCGGTTGAAGTTCACGCGCCGTCGTGGCACTCGAATACAAGTTCGGGCCAAAAGAAGCTCGGAGCGGCGCTCCAAGAACTTCCGTATTCCGCGCAAGTTTCGCTTCTTTGGCTGACTGGCCTCATCCGGGCGATTGGCTACAGCCATCCTTTTTTCGTTGCCGTCTTCACGGTATCTTGTCGCGTCTGGACGTTCAATTTGGGCATGATCTCGGACAAGTAGTTCCGCACGGAGCCTTCAGCAACCATCCGCTGGCTCCGGATTTCACCGATCGTTGCAGGTAGCCGGGGCGGGCGAACGTCGTCACGACGATGGTTCTGCACTGTGGCAGCTGTTTCTGTAGACTTGAACGACTTCCAGGTCTTCCTCCATGATCAGAAGTGAAGCCAGTGCTTCACAGACTGGGCCTGGTCTTCAGGAATCAACAGCTTTATCATGCGACTTCCCCCTCAACGCCTGTTCGGCCACACGGCTTCACTGGTCCATTGGGACGAACAAATGAATGACGGTCCCCTTCGTTTTGCCAGCACCGTTCGGTCCCAGGAGCGACACGACGCAGCCAGGTTCGATGGCAAAACAGAGATCATCCACCGCTGTTTTTTTGCTTGAATCGCTTTGTTACACATGACTGGGTGTCCCATATAGAATCTCCTCTCGTCCGTCCATGTGTAAGTCTGGAAGTATCGTAACAAGCGGAGACGCTCGTACTGTAGGCACCGTTGTCACCACTTTCGGATGACAGGTGTCATGGCTTCACAGACGGGTTCACAGTGTGGTCGTGTTGTTCACACCTGTAAGTAGTGGTACGCTAAAGGGAAAGGTGATGGGCGCTGCATGGGCAGCGCTGGGGTGCGCAAAAGCAATGCAGACGCACTTGACAGAGGAGGAGCCAATCAGGGGATGGCGTTGAGACCTGGCCGTGTCCAACAGATCCATAAACGAGAAGAACGTGGTATAGACCGCAGCAACGAGCCCTTCAAGATAGAGCGGCTCATTCGACGGCCTGGATTCGTCTCAGTACAACGCCCTGCCTTCGAGCACGGGTATACGCACCATATTCGAGAGATTTATCCGCAGTGGGGAATTGGCGTAAGTACGTGTATAGACAACGGATCTCAGGTGAAGCACCCAAGACTACGGTTTGATCATTACGTCGACCTTGTGAAGGTCTGGGAAGATCAAGAGTTCATCTACGTCGAGGACATGTACGTCGACGTACTGATTTACGAACGGTCGTATTACCATATCATTGACATGGAAGAGTTTGGGGAGGCGATCGCTCTTCGACAAATCAGTACAGCCGAAGCGAAGCGCGTACTGGAAAACACGCAACGGTTTGTCGATTCGATCAAGCGCAGTCGGCTGTCTTACGCCATTTGGAAACAAAAGTACGGCACGCATCGGCGCCATCCATAGTTTTTAGCGAGGTGGCCGGTCACTACCCGGCAACAGCGGGCACGCTGTGGCGTACAACGGGAATAAGAGGCGGCACCAGGTTGTGCCGCCTCTTTTGCTGCCTGTGTGGTTCATGAACGCACACAGTAGACCTTTAGTCTTGTAGACTTTCCAAAACGTCGTCGGCGACTTTGGCCGCGTCGAAGTTTTTATTGCCCGTTGGAATCACTCGACTGCGCCGTACTGTTTCCCAAGCGGCAATTCCGACACTCGCGCCAAGGAGCATCGCGGTCATCGTGCCCATGCCGTTTTGGCGTCGCGGCATGAAGCGTCTGCGCATGCCGGTCGCCACGCCATTCATGATTTCCCACATGGCAAGCACCTCCCGTGAACCGTATTGTATCCAGTTGTGGTCACAGTCACTCGTCTACCCCTGCGAAAGGAGTGAGGAAAACATGGAAATCGCGGAATTGACCCAACGGGTCCAAGTGATTGCAGGCGCCGTTAACATCGGTCTGGTGATGACGAGCGAAGGGATGGTCGCTGTAGACACGGGGCTTGACAAAAGAGCTGGGAAAAATATTCTCAAGGCAGCGGAGCAGTTTGGCACGCGTGTACGCGCCATCGTCAACACGCACGCGCATGCAGACCACTTTGGCGGGAACGCGGCCATCCTTGCGCAAGGGGAAGTCACGGTGTACGCGCCCAAAGCCGAGGCAGACGTCATTCGCAGGCCGCGATTTGAACCCGAGTACCTTTGGCAAGGCGCTGCACCGTTCGCAGCGCTTCGCAACAAGTTTCTCTTGGCGGATGCCAGCCCTGTTCACGTGGAGCTGCAGGGTGAACAGACATTTGCCATTGGTGATGTTGAATTTCAATGCGTTTCCCTTCCTGGACACGCCCACGGGCAGCTCGGAATTCAGGTGGACAGTGTCTTTTTCGCAGCGGACGGGTACTTTGACCCATCCGTCGTGGACAAGCATGGGTTGCCATACATGGTCAATTACACGGAGACGTTGGCAAGTGCCGAGTCGATTCCCACAGTCGATGCTAAATGGTTTGTTCCAGGTCATGGAGAGCCGACCAAGGATGCGACCGAAGCGGTGGCGTATCTCGTCGATAGACACAAGTCTGCGTACGCCAAGGTCCTGCAGTTGGTTCAAGGCGAGCCGCTCGGATTGGACGCCATTGTGCAACGCGTGTGCGAGGCCTTCCGACTTACCCCTTCCAACCCTGGCAGCTGGCTGCTGATTCGGACCACCGTTGCGGCGTACGTAGCGGAGGCCGTAGATCAAGGTTTAATGAACGTGGCCGTGGACAACGGTGTTCTCACATTCTCGGCGAACAAATAACCGGCTGACGGAGGAGAATTTCGCAGCTTGAGTCCAATGGAGATGGGTATGGTCGAAGTCAATCAAACGTATCGAACCAACACGACAGAACCAGTGAAGATCAACGAACAAGCACATACACTTGTACTGTGGTATCAACATCACCACCGTGACATGCCCTGGCGAGAGACACTCGATCCGTACGCCATTTGGGTCAGTGAAACGATGTTGCAGCAGACGCGGGTGGAGACAGTGATTCCCTATTACCACCAGTTTATGGAGGCGTTTCCGACCGTTCGCGAACTCGCGGCTGCAAACGAGCAGACGGTACTGAAGTATTGGCAAGGGCTCGGTTATTACTCCCGCGCCAGAAACCTACACAAAGCCGCGCAACAAGTGGTGTCTCTGCATGGCGGACGGATACCGGATCAGGTGGAGGATTTCCGGGCGTTGCCCGGGGTTGGCCCATATACAGCAGGGGCGGTTTTTAGCATCGCGTACAATCAACCGGTTCCTGCTGTCGACGGTAACGTGCTTCGCGTGGTCGCTCGGTTCCTTGGAATTTTCCATCCGATTGAAACCGCTGCCGCCCGGCAGGCTGTCACTGCACACGTGCTGGAGTGGCTGCGAGAGGAGCAACCACGGTATCTGACGCAAGCACTGATGGAGTTGGGCGCCACGGTGTGTGTGCCAAAGTCTGCAAAGTGCAGTGAATGCCCGCTGGCGGACACTTGCTTCGCGCGAGCAGAAAACGCCGTGGAACAGTTGCCTGTGCGCAAGCAAAAGGCGGATCGGAAATGTGTCGACGTGGTGGCCCTGTGGTGGGAAGCCGACGGCCAGCTGTGGATGGAACAACGGCCTGACAGCGGACTGCTGGCTGGGATGTGGCAACTTCCGGCATGGGAGGTGGGGGCCTCTGGCCATGACGACCTGGCATTGGAGCGTGCCCTGAGGGAGCGCTTTGCAGAGTGGGTCTACCGGTCGCATTCAGAGCGTGCGCCGGCGGTGGATGACCTCCCTGCGTTTGCGAAGATTGCCCACGCGAAACACGTGTTTACACACCTAGAGTGGGATGTTCACGTGTTCCGACCCATCTTTACAGAGAGCGGCCTTCCCGTACCAAAGCCAGATCACAGGAGACCGGTGCCTTTGAACGAGGTGCACGAGTTGCCACTTCCACGAGTATATGAGAAACTATTGCAACAAATTTATGGATAAACTACGAATGTGAGGAGGGAACGCAAGAATGGAAACCTATGTGCTGTCCAGGGGTTCCGTATTGGGAAAAGTGTTTTTTGGGCTCTGTCTCAGTCTTGTATCTGCGTTTCTGGGCGTGTGGGCAGGTACCCAGATACCGACGGCGGTGATTGGCCTTCTGATGATTGTCGAGTTGGTGATGATTGTGGTCGCCATGTTCATGCATAGGCGGCGCGCTATCGGCATGCCGTTTGTTCTGGTGTTCACGTTCATCTCAGGGATCACGCTGTGGCCGACCCTGCACTACTATGCGTATACGCTCGGGGCCGCGGTGGTCTTGAAGGCCATCGGAGTGAGTGCTGGCGCATTCCTGGTTGCGGCCGTGGTGGCGTCACGGACCAGCTTTGATTTCTCGTTTTTGGGCGGATTCCTGCTCATTGGGTTGCTCGCGGTGCTAGGGATGGGGTTGGTATCTCTGTTCATTGGTTTTTCCACGATGACCGAGTTGATTTACTCGCTCCTTGGCATCGCCATCTTCATTGGCTACGTGTTGTTTGACGTCAACCGAATTGTCCACAACGGGATAGCGGAGCGCGACATCCCGTGGGTGGTTCTGTCCCTGTATCTGGACTTCGTCAACTTGTTGCTGTTCGTGTTACGCCTCTTCGGTGTGCTTCAGTCTGACAGACGGTAAGCGCGGGGAACTCACCTTCGCCTGACTCGTATCTTACCTTGATTCGTGTTCGAACACAGATTATAATCATTGATCAAGGTGGATATGGAGCCGTTGAAGAAAAGTAGTAGCAGTTTTCGCACCTGTACAGAGAGCCGACGTCGGGGTGAAAGTCGGTCAGGTGAGAATTGCGAACTCGTTTCGGAGGCTTTCGTGGGAAAGCATGTCACACTGGCCTGTACCGCGAAACGCGAGCCAGCGTTATTGGCTACAAGGGGAGTCATTCGGAGCTGTATGTGCAGCGCCTGAATACTCAATGTAGGTGGTACCGCGGGATTACAACCTCTCGTCCTATACTCTGGACGAGAGGTTATTCATTATGCAGCATCCATTCGTATTGACGAGCAGGAGTGGTCAGGTTGAACTACAATCATCGCGAGATTGAACAGAAATGGCGTAAACGGTGGCAAGAGACCGGTGCGCACCATGTGAACGAAAACAGCGGCAAGCCGAAGTACTATTGCCTCGACATGTTTCCGTATCCATCCGGTAACGGGCTGCATGTGGGTCATTGGCGCGGCTACACCATCTCTGATGTGTGGAGTCGCTACAAGACCATTCAAGGGTACGAAGTGTTGCACCCGATGGGTTGGGACGCGTTCGGCCTGCCCGCGGAAAACGCGGCGATTAAGTTGGGGATTCACCCCGCCGTTTCGACGGAGAAAAACATCGCGAACTTCAAGAAGCAGCTGCAGGAAATCGGTGCCATGTACGATTGGGATAGGGAAATTAACACGAGCCATCCGGATTACTACAAGTGGACGCAGTTTCTCTTCGTGAAGATGTTCGAGCGCGGCTTGGCGTACCGGAAAAAGATGCCTATCAACTGGTGCCCGAGCTGCAAGACGGGCCTAGCAAACGAAGAAGTAGTAGACGGGTGTTGCGAACGCTGCGGCACAGAAGTTACGAAGCGGGAAATGGACCAGTGGATGCTGAAAATCACCGCGTACGCCGACCGTCTGCTAAACGACCTGGAGACCCTCGACTGGCCGGATAAGGTCAAGCGCATGCAGGCAGCCTGGATTGGACGCAGTGAAGGGGCTCGCATCTTCTTCGAGGTGAAGGGATTCGAGGATAAGGTGGAAGTTTTCACCACGCGCCCAGACACACTGTATGGTGCGACGTACATGGTGTTGGCACCGGAACACCCGCTCGTGGAGAAGATTACGACCCACGAGCAGCGGGAGCAGGTGGATCAATACGTCAAGGAAGCGTTGAAGAAATCTGCGGTGGCTCGGCAGATTGTTGATAAGACGAAAACGGGCGTGTTCACAGGGGCGTATGCGATTCATCCGCTGACGGGGCAGGAAATTCCCATCTGGATTGCTGACTACGTGCTGATGGAATACGGAACGGGTGCCATTATGGCGGTTCCGGCGCATGATGAGCGGGACTTCGAGTTTGCAAAGGCGTTCGGTTTACCGATTGTCACCGTGGTGGCTCCGGAAGACGGAAGCGTAGCACAGGGAGAACTGTACGTTGGACCCGGCCGTCTCGTCAATTCCGGCCCGTTTAACGGTCTCAGCGTGGAGGAAGGTAAGAAAGCGGTCGTGCAGCTACTGGCGGAACGAGGTGTGGGTGAACAGACCGTCACGTATCGCATGCGTGACTGGGTGTTTGCGCGGCAACGGTACTGGGGGGAACCCATCCCAATTGTGTACTGCGACCAATGCGGCACAGTGCCTGTGCCCGTGGAGCAGTTGCCAGTTCGCCTGCCGGACGTGGAACGCTATGAGCCGACCGGTACAGGCGAGTCGCCACTGGCAGCAATTGAGTCGTTCGTCCACACCACGTGTCCGAAGTGCGGGGGACCGGCGCGTCGTGAGACCGACACGATGCCGCAGTGGGCCGGCTCCAGTTGGTATTTTTTGCGTTACCCGGATCCGAACAACGACAAGGAACCGTTCTCCAAGGAAGCGGTCAACAAGTGGCTTCCCGTGGATATGTACATCGGCGGTGTGGAGCACGCTGTACTGCACTTGCTGTATGCCCGGTTCTTCACGAAAGTGATTTATGATCTCGGTCTGATTGACTTCCAGGAGCCGTTCCAACACCTGTTTAACCAGGGGATGGTGACGCTCAATGGCGCAAAGATGAGCAAGTCCAAGGGTAATGTGGTGAATCCAGAGGATATCGTCGAACAGTTCGGCACTGATGCGCTACGGATGTACGAGCTGTTCATGGGTCCGCCGGAAGAAGACGCAGAGTGGAACACCAACGGTCTCGAAGGCGTGGCGCGGTTCCTGGGACGTGTGTACCGCTTCGTGGTGAGCCACGCTGATGCGCCATCGCCGTCGAGACCCTCGCTGGAAAAGATTAGGCACAGATTCTTGGCAAGTCTACATGAGCGGATGGAGAGTTTCCGGCTGAACACGGCAGTCAGCGCGTTTATGGAGTACCTCAATGCGTTGCAAGCGGAGGCGGCATCTGGCATTGACCGGGCGACATTGGAGACGCTCGCAGTTACCATCGCGCCGTTTGCACCACACCTCGGAGAAGAGTTGTGGGAACGCTTGGGCCACCAGGAATCGGTGTTCCAGGCGACCTGGCCAACGTATGATGAGAAGTGGTTGAAGGACGACGAAGTGGAGATTGCGGTGCAAGTCAACGGTCGCGTGCGAGCCAAGTTGGTAGTTTCAGCCGATGCGGACGCGCCCACGGCTATCCAGGCTGCGAAAGCCCATCCGGAAGTCGCTGAATGGTTGAATGGGAAAGAGATTGTGAAAGAAATTTACGTGCCGGGCCGGTTGGTGAATCTGGTGGTCAAGGGGTAGGCCACCGGATACATCGGCGGGAAGGATTTTGACTAGGTGATAGGGAATTCCGTAAGAGAATCCCTGTCGCCTGTTTTGTTTCAGGACGTCGGTAGCGGAGGTGTCGTTCATGGGCGTGCAAGCCACAGACCGGAAACTGTACGTGGCCATTGCTGAACAAATTCGATCCTGGATTGAATCGGGGGAGTTGAGCCCTGGCGACAGGTTGCCGCCTTTGGCTGAACTTGCCGAACAATTTGGTTGCAGTCGGGCGACGGTGCGCGAAGCCCTGGGCGCTTTGCGCGGACAGGGACTGGTGGAGTTTCGACATGGAGATGGAACATACGTGCGAACGGCCAGCATTGACATGTGGATGGAGCCGCTCGACGCAGCCTTGCTGCTGGCGCCCTCTCACGCGAGCCAATTGCTCGAACTGACAGCCGCTATCCTGGCGGGGGTGGCAGGTGTAGCTGCAGAGCGACGCAGCGAGAGTGGACTGTCGGAGCTCTCAAAAGCTTTGTTTCGATTGGAGTGCGCTGAGCCTGGCGCGGAAGATGCGGTGTTGGCAGAACTGGGCTTTTACCTGACGCTTGCGGAGTGTACGGGAAACGTGTTGCTGGAGAACGTGGTACGCGTTCTACAGGAAGCGTTGCGCAGTCAACTGCGCTTCATGCAGCCAGAGCGGCAGCTCGGCACGGGTGTGTGTCGCCAGTTGTTCGACGCCGTTGTGGCAGGGGATGTGGAGCGGGCCAGATCCATTGCGTACGAATTTGGCGACGCGATGAGTGCCGCCATCCTTCAAAAACGGAGCCGACTGCTGCAACAGGGCAGAGAGGAATACAGTAAACGGTAGACCTATTTTTCTGAAAACGAGGCACACACCACTTTTCAATCGAAAATCGTGAGTGTATAATACAGAATGTAAGCGCTATCATAATGCCGAATTCTCCTTCGGAGAAACGGGGGAACCGCGCGCCGCCGTTCCGTGGAACGCCGCGTAATTCCGGACAGTTACCCATCGGTATTCACCGCATGGCAGCGCTTGTGCGCGTCTGGAGTGGGGTTGAATTCTCGCCGCTTTCTGGCAGAGAAGGGGCAACTTGCAGTCCCGACCCGTCAGCTAACCTCGTAGGCAGTGCAAGGGAGACGAATACGTATGCCAAAAATCTTGATAGCCGCTTTTGGAAAAGAAAGTTTAACGTACGTTCGCCGATCTCGGCAAATGGGACTTCACGTCCGCATTCTGGATTGCGTGGAAGCCTATCACGGACAGTTACTGCGCTGGTTTGGGGACGACGTCCTGCA
Source organism: uncultured Alicyclobacillaceae bacterium (assembly GCA_963788285.1). GTDB lineage: Bacteria > Bacillota > Bacilli > Alicyclobacillales > Alicyclobacillaceae > Alicyclobacillus_A. Next base: position 101,376 of record CAWBGB010000004.1, on the reverse strand, counting down.
AGTGAACGGGCACCGTTCCGACGTGCGTAAAGGTGTGGCAGAGGAAGGGTTTGACGCGGCCATTGTACACGAGGATGACAACTTCGTCCGGTCGGCTTTAATTACGCAATCACTCCGTGAAGCAGGCGTTCAAAATGTGATGGTTGTCACGAAAGATCCGGTTCGGCATACGCTGTACCGCCGTTGTGGCGCACATCACATTGTTGTCGCAAGCAGCGTGGAACAAGCATGGATGAAGCTGAGTGATTATTTACCGAGTTTTGCGACCGCTTGAATCGGTCTGTTGTAGATATAGAACGCAATAATTCCGACTACGGTTGTCATTGAACCTGGCCTCGATAGGCCAGGTTTTGGTGTGTTTCGGTGCGGGTTTGTGCTATCATCTAGGCAGTCTACCGTACCCCAAACAGACGAGGGGTTCCGACGTTGAAGGGGGGGACGCGTGTGTCGAGCGCAGCAAAAGTAGTGTACTTTATTGTGGCTCTACTGGTTATGGCATGCTTCGCTGTCGGTAGTATCATGATGGCGCAAGACCGGCCAGGGGTTGCGGCAGTCCTGTTTATTACGGCGATTGTCGGAGCTGGCGCCGGATTTGCTACCAAGCGGAAAGTCATGAAACGATAGGGAGCCATTTTCATAAATCCAATCGAAACGGTTCTGCACGAATCCTCGTGCTTCCCGAATGTCGGAAACACAATGTATCGTGCAGAACCAGACGCTCATCGTGGTTTTGCCACTCGCAGCGGATGTTCCCTGGAAGGGGCGGGTTGATATCGTGTTGTTCCGTACCCAAAACCCATCTGTCAAACGGTACATTGGGCGATTTGCCGAAGTGGTCGCGCTGTTGATTCTGGTCGCCGTTCTGTGCTGGGCGTTTTTGAAGGTGGTCGATTACATACTCCCGTTTGTGGTGGGCGCCTTCTTCGCTATGATGCTGCTACCGCTGGTTCGCCTGCTTGAGCACCGGGGTGTCCACAGGACTGCTGCTGTGATCACGGTATTGGTCAGCATTGTACTCCTCCTGCTAGCCCTTTCAACCTACGTCGTGATTGCGGTCGCCCGTGAGGCCACCATGTGGACGCAAACCATCACGGACCAATTCGGATTGATTCAGTCCTGGTTCACACAGCAGATTTCCGTTGGCAAGGCGGTTTTCGGCCATCTACCGCCGACGATTGCGAGTGAAATCAACGACACTGCCAAGCACACGGTATCGAGCGTTCAGACGATGTTTTCAGGGTTTGCAGGCGCGCTCATCCAGGCTATCACCCATTTGCCGGACACCGTGTTTGTGACTGTAATTGCCCTGATTACGACGTTCTTTATGCTGGTCAACCGCGACAAGATGTTCAACAGCTTTCTGAAGACGCTGCCCCCAGGTTGGTCCGACAAGGTTCGCGTGGTAGCGAGCGACATGATGAAGGCGTTTGGTGGCACGATTCGCGCACAGGTGGTACTGATGTTGATGTCTGCTGTGCTAGGCATCATCGGTATGTGGCTAGTGGGGATTCAGTACGCGGTCATCTTGGGCATCTTGTTCGGCATCTCGGGACTGGTGCCCATTCTCGGATCTGCCATTCTTACGGTACCTTGGGCCATCGGCGCATTGGTGATTGGCGATGTCCAACTCGGTATTAAAGTGCTCCTGTTGGAACTTGCGATTTCGTTAATTCGCCACGTTGTGGAACCGAAAATTCTGGCGGACAGTGTCGGCTTAGACACGCTTTCCACCGTGTTCGCTATGTATGTCGGCATGAAACTGATGGGGATTCTAGGGTTGTTTTTTGGACCGATTGTGCTGATTGGCATCAAATCTCTGTTGCGGATTCGGCTGTTCATGGATTTCTTCCCAGAAGCGGAACCGGGAACACAACTGCCTCCAGCCACCCAATGTGCGGAGAAAGAGGGCACGCTTGACCCGCCGGGCGACATATCCAGTACGCCGTCATCCAACCATCCTGTGCAGAAGGGAAGTACGTCTAGGTCATGAGGCTTCACAGTCTACGTGGAGATGGGCGAATTCACCGGATCTGGCCCGAGGTGTATGCAACAGATGAACCTTGGGCCTTCATCATCCCTGCCAACACACCTGTCCAGGAAGAGGATGGCCGGGAGTGGTCAAGCCCGTATCCTGTCGTCGCGTTGTTCTGGCCTAAGGCGTACTATCAGGTATTCATTCTGCTCAAAGCACATGCAACGGAGTATTACTGCAACGTCATTGCACCGCTTTGCTACCTGGCTGACCAACAAACAGTGGTGTTTACCGATTTGGACGTGGATGTCATGGTTACAGAAAAGGGTGTCGAGGTGCTGGATGAGGATGAATATGAGGTGAGGAAAGCGAGTTATCCGCCGTGCTGGCGTGTTGGAGTGATGGAAGCAAAGGCGGAACTGGTCGCACTCGCGGAACAGCAGAGAGGCCCATTTTCGCCCGCCACGGCGAACCGATGGCGGGCATATGTTGGGGCGCGTACATCGCCGTAAAGCGGCTCATTCGCTACGTTTTGCGCCATCCGTTTCGAGTAATTTGCGCGCTCGTTCCATAATGGCAAACAACGTTTTTGAGTCCTCTTCCAGTTGCTCGGGTGTAAGCTCCGCAGGTGGTGTGGTGCGCGCACCTTGAATGGCGATGGACTCCAATTCGTGAACCCGATCCACGAGTCGTGCCTTTTCCTGTTCCAACTCCTCGACTTGGCCCCGGAGCTTTTGGTACTGCATATCATACGTTTGCAAAAACAAAATGACGTCTTTCATGGAGTCGGACGATGTCACCGTTGTGATTGCGACAGCGCGCCGCCCGGGGGATGCACTGACGCCGTTCTTTTGAGCCGCTTTGCGTTCACGCTTTGCCGCCTCAATCTCAGTCCGGAGTTCCTTGCGCAACACGCCGTTCCAACGGTATCCACAAGCTGCGGCCGTGCGGCCAAGTTCGTTTGCCGCTTCATCAAACGCCCGTAGTTGGGTACTCCCGGTACGGATATGGGTTAGTACGATGGATGACAGGCGCTCGTCGTCCTCCGAAGTCCAGGCATCTGACCTAGTCACCCATTTCTCAACGCTATGCACGAAATATTCCTCCCTCGCGTCTGTACTATACTTTATTTCCATGGTGTACGAGATTCATACAATTCCCGGTTGAGAGGGTCTATAACATGCTATGTCATGACTTCGAGAAGGTGACCTCGAAATTGAAAAAAATCGTAGAGTCCAACTTGAATCATCGTCCGCACAGAAGAATTCACTGCCATAAGCGAACAGGAGTTCGCTGTTTCATGCAGAACTCTCATAGAGAGGAAAGGGGCTTCGGTGCATGCAACTAGCAATGTTATTGGACGAGTGGCGGAGAACGCCAGCGTTTTCGGAGCAGGTTACGCACTGGGAGATCACACCGGCGCGGTTGGCTCGCTACCGCGATATTCCCGATTGGGTGCATCCGCAAATTCGCGCCGCTTTGGCTCAGAAGGGCATAAAGCAGCTATACTCCCACCAGCAGGAAGCGATTGACGCGGTGCACGAGGGGCAGAACGTCATGGTGGTGACCCCGACTGCAAGCGGAAAGACGTTGTGTTACAACCTGCCAGTGCTGGACGCCATCTGCAAGGATGAAAACGCGCGTGCGTTGTACATCTTTCCGACCAAAGCGCTGTCGCAAGACCAAGTTGCGGAATTACACGAGTTGGCAGGACACCTCGTAACCAACGTCCAGTCCTACACGTATGACGGGGATACGCCGTTGCACGCCCGCCAGAAGATTCGCGAGGCGGGGCACATCGTGGTGACCAATCCGGACATGTTGCACGCTGCGATGCTTCCCCACCACACAAAGTGGTTGCGGCTGTTCGAGAATCTGAAGTACGTGGTGATTGACGAGGCGCACATTTACCGAGGCGTGTTCGGCAGCCACGTAGCCAATGTCATTCGGCGTCTGTCGCGCATCTGCACCTACTACGGCAGTCAACCGCAGTTTATTCTCAGTTCAGCGACCGTGGCCAACCCGGAAGAATTGGGCCGGGAGTTGACGGACCGGACGGTACGGGTGATCTCTCAGTCCGGAGCGCCTCAGGGTGAGCGTCATACTATTTTCTACAATCCGCCCATTGTCCAACCTCAGTTGGGGCTGCGCAAGTCGTCGTTACAGGAAGCCCGCAGACTGGGCGTCCGGTTGATTACTGAAGGGATATCTACTATTGCGTTTGTAAAGGCTCGGACGCAAGTCGAAGTGCTGTCGTCCTACTGGAAACAAGGCGTTCCTGAGCGCCTCCGAGAGAAGGTGTTTGGCTACCGCGGAGGTTATTTGCCAACGGAGCGCCGGAGTATTGAGCGGGGGCTTAGGTCTGGCGAGATTCGCGGCGTGGTCAGCACCAACGCATTGGAGCTTGGGGTCGACATCGGATCGCTCGAAGCGGCGATATCCGTCGGCTACCCCGGATCCATCGCTTCCTTTCGACAACAGAGTGGACGGGCCGGAAGGAGACAGGGGTTGTCGGTGTCTCTGCTGATTGCCAATGCTTCCGCACTGGACCAGTACATTGTAAATCATCCTCGCACGGTACTGGATAGTCCTCCGGAAGCGGCGCGACTGTATCCGGAAAACTTGCTCATTCTTGCGGATCACGTCAAGTGCGCGGCGTACGAACTACCGTTTGCCGCGGACGAGCCCTTTGGTGTGGAAACCACGTCCGAGCTGCTCGACTACCTGGCTCAGCACCGGGTCTTGCACCAGGGAAGCGACGGCCGCTACTTTTGGATGTCCGACGCATTGCCGAGCCACGGCATTTCGCTGCGCAGCGCCGCGCAGGATAATGTGGTCATCATCGACGAGACGCTGCCAAAGCCCAAGGTGATTGGCGAGACTGACCGATTCAGTGCGCTGACGACACTGCATGAAGAGGCGATTTACCTACATCAATCGAAATCCTACCAGGTAGAGCGGCTCGATTTGGAGAACGGCAAGGCGTTTGTCCGCGCGGTGGAAGCGGATTATTACACAGATGCGGAACTGGCGGTGCGGCTGCAAGTTTTGGACGTGCTTGAAGAAGCGCCCGTGAAGAGCGGCGTGGCTGTGCACCGGACGGGTGAAGTCATGGTGAACGCGATGGCCACGCTGTTCAAGAAGATTAAATTTGATACACACGAAAACCTGGGTTGGGGGAAAATTCACCTGCCAGAAGCAGAATTGCACAGTGTAGGCTACTGGTGCCAGTGGCGACGGGACGCGATACCATTCGACAACAGTCAGTGGGAGAACGCGCTGCTTGGCGCGGCGTACGCACTCAAGCAGGCAACATCTTTGATGTGCATGTGCGCACTGTCTGACGTCCATACGACGGTGCAAATTCGGGACGTGTTGGATGGGATGCCAACGTTGTACCTGTACGACGCGTATCCGGGCGGAGTCGGCATTTCGGAACGCGTATTCCGGGTGGCAAAGGACGTGTTCGAAATGGCTCTGCAGATGGTCTCCGATTGCCCGTGTGAGGCTGGCTGCCCGTCTTGCATTGGCCCGCAGACGGAGGCTGCTGCAAAACGCCACGTCCAAGACCTGTTGCGAACAGTGACGTCCAGTGAAGAGGTGTTCGCGTAAATGGCAAGGTCACTGCATGAACGGTTGGCAGCCCTACAAAAGTCGGTAGGGCGAGCGGACACGGGAGGAAATCCGACTCCGCCACAGCCTCCTGTCGGAGGGTACGCTTCCACCGATGAGATTCATCAAGCGGAAGAGCATCCGCTGGTTCCACTCGGGTTTCAGCCCTGCGGTCGGGCTAGTGTCGGCTGTTGGGTGCGTGTGTTGCGGTACGACTTGCTGACTGTGCACGGCAATGTTCGATTTGGCGATATTCTTTCCGCCAAGCTGGACGTGCTGTGCCGCGCTGTCCGGCAACCATGCGCGGAAGTTGAGAATTTACGATTTTACGACACGGAGACTACAGGGCTGGGGACCGGAGCAGGAACCATTCCGTTTTTGCACGCCCTGGCGCGCATCGAGGGAGACGAGTTGGTCTTATATCAGTACTTTCTCGAGGATTACGGGGGAGAGGCGGCGCTGCTTGAGGAATTGTTGTCGAAACACCTCACCGAAGGCGCGCAAATCGTCAGTTTCAACGGGAAATCGTTTGACTGGCCTCTGCTGAAAAACCGCATAACCATGTATCGGATGCGCCAGCCCGAACTCGGGCAAATCGACTTATTGTATCCAAGCCGCCGGCTCTGGAGGGCTCGATTGGAACGAGTCACGTTGAGTGCAGTGGAGGAAGCGGTACTTGGCCTAGTGCGCACCGACGATCTGCCGGGCAAGGAAGCGCCCGGTCGGTATTTCGAGTACTCGGTCCGGCGGGACGCTCAGTTGCTTGCGCCGGTGTTTGAGCACAACGCCACCGACGTCTGCAGCCTGGTGGGGTTGACGGTGACACTGGCCGCAATCCTCGCGGGAGATCTCCCCGTCGAGCGTTCCAGCGAACACCTGGCCATCGGTCGGTATTACGACGAGTGGCAAGAGTACGATTTGGCCGCAAAGTGTTTTGTAGCGGCGCTGGCTTGCCCAGATGCTGACTGGAAAAGTCACTGGTTGTACAGCCTGCACTTGAAGCGTCGCCAGCTGTGGGCTGAAGCGACGCACGTGTGGGAGCACATGGCAAAGGTGTACTCGTGGTCCGTACAACCCGCCGTGGAGCTTGCGAAGTATTACGAACACCATGTGCGCGACTACACTTTGGCTGAACACTGGACTATCGTGGCGCTGGAACGGGCGGTCGTTCAATCCCGCATCCTGTATCGTGGGAATGCTCGAGGCGCATCGCCCGGAGGCCCTGGAAGTGTAGAATCCCTTGACCCGGTGGTGGCATCCCTACGGCATCGCCTGCAGCGCGTCCAGCGCAAAGCGCGAGGGCAAGATGCCACGCTTGCGCGTTGACGAAGGGTTGTCTACCTTTAATACAAAGCGTGTGTCCAAGAGGATTTTGCAAATCGCTTTATGTTGGACTGAGCCGTTACGGACACGCGACAAAGGAGGGAGTATGGACCATGGAGTTTCGCGGATTTACGGAAGCGGACTTCGACGTCTTTGCCATACCAGGGTTGGAACCGCGCATGGAAGCCCTAAAGGCGTATTTGCGCCCGAAACTGGAGCAACTGGGTCAGGACGTCTCCACGTATCTGTCGGAGTTACTCGGAGCCCCGGTCTTTGCCCATGTCGCGAAACACGCCCGTCGCAAGGTGAATCCGCCCAAAGACAGTTGGGTGGCGTTTAGCACCGATAAACGGGGCTACAAGAAGCACCCGCACTTTCAAATTGGCGTCTGGCCCACACACGCGTTTGCCACCTTTGGGCTGATCTACGAAGCGCCGGACCGGGCGCATTTCGGTCATCAACTCCAAACTCACTTGGATGACGTGCTGCAGCTGATTCCACCTGACTTCGAGTGGTACTCAGATTACACTCGCCCAGAAGCTGTGTCCGCTCGCGATATGACACCAGAACGACTTGGACAACTTGCGGATCGGCTTGTCTCGAAGAAACAGGGGGACCTGCTTGTTGGCATTCGAATTCCACGCGAAGAAGCGCTATCGCTCACGCCTGCCGCGTTCATTGAGCGCGTGCAATCGTGTTTCTCCACGCTCAAACCGCTGTATCGATTGGCGACAATGGAGGTCGTACCGCTGTGAAAACGCGCGAGGAAGCATTGGCATTGTTGCACGAATACACAGAAGGAGAGTCACTCCGCCGACATGCGTACGCGGTCGAGGCCGCGATGCGCGCGTACGCGGAAAAGTTCGGCGAAGACGTAGACAAGTGGGGCATTACCGGATTGTTGCACGACTTCGACTACGAGAAATACCCATCGCCCGACGAACACACCGTTGTCGGGGCCAAAATCCTTAGGGAACTCGGATATCCGGAGGACGTCATTTACGCGATTCAGGCGCACGGTCATCACGGTCCCCCGCGCAACGACTTGATGTCGAAAGCCCTGTTTGCGTGTGATGAACTATCAGGATTCGTCATGGCCGTTGCGATGGTCCGATCTACGCGCAACCTGGCTGACGTTGAGGTCCAGAGCGTCAAGAAGAAGCTGAAAAGCAAAGGGTTCGCTCGCGGAGTGAATCGGGAGGACGTCTACCGGGGTGCGGAGGAACTGGGTGTAGACCTCGACGAACACATCGCCTTTGTCATTTCCGCCTTGACAAAGGTCGCCCCACAACTAGGATTGGATGGCAGTGAGAGCGCATAGACATTGACAGGGGTGTTGGATGGTTAGCCGTCCGGGGAGGAGTCTCCAAACCGACTCGCGAATTTGAGTTTCGTTTGAATTTTCTCGCTTCGTAGACCCGCGCGTGTGCCAACAACCTTTCCTGGTCGGGGGTGCAAAGATGGTCATCACAGGAGAACGCGCAGATATCCCTACTCTTCGTTTGTACGACATGCTCGCGAACACTGCAGAGCGGTGTCCATCGCGCACGGCGACGGTGTTCCACGGTGTCGAATGTACGTACGAGCAATTGTACGGCACTGTACGCAGAGCGATGGCTGCGCTGCGGGATTTGGGGGTACAACAGGGCGACAGAGTCGGCATCATGTTGCCGAACTGTCCGCAATACGTCATCGCGTTTTATGCGATTACGGGCATCGGAGCTATCGCAGTGCAGTTGAATCCATTCTCCACGGAGGCCGAGTTGTCCTACCTTTTGCAGGATTCTGCGTGTCGGTGGGTGATTGCACTCGACAAAGTACTTCCTGTGTTGGGCGAAGTGCGTTCAACGTTGCCCGTAGAGACTATGGTGGCGGTTCGGTTTGGCACTTCCGACCATACGCTTCAGGCCGGAGATGTGTGGTTTGACGACTGGTTGGCGTCGGTCAGCGCGCCAGGGAATCCAGCGGATTTGAACCCCATCGAGACGGTGGCCGTAATCCAGTATACCGGCGGTACGACCGGGCGGCCCAAAGGGGCGATGTTGACACATCAAAATCTCGTCGCAAACGCAGTGCAGGTATACAACATGCTGCGGGGCAGTGTCACCGAAGACGACATGATGGTGTGTGCACTTCCTCTGTTCCATGTCTACGCTCTGACCATGTGCATGAACTATTCGATATACACGGGGACGCCCATGCTGCTTATCCCACGGTTTCAGTCACATGAGGTCGTGCAGCTGATTGAGCAGTACAGACCGACTTTGTTTCCAGCGGTGCCGACCATGTACGTTGCGCTGTCACAGGCGATTCCACCTGGTTCCGACGCGTTGTCCAGCTTGCGCGTTTGTAACAGCGGTGGGGCACCGATACCCGAGCAAGTCATGGAATCGTTCGAATCCTTGACGGGTGCCACGGTCCTGGAGGGATACGGGTTGTCGGAGGCTTCTCCAGTCACGCACATCAATCCGTCCGCGGACCGCAGAAAAGCTGGGAGCATCGGCTTGCCCACTCCCAACACGGAAGTACGAATCGTCAGCCTCGAGGACAGCCGCGTTACGCTGCCGGTGGGGGAAATCGGAGAACTTGCCATTCGTGGGCCACAAGTGATGAAAGGTTACTGGAATCGGCCGGAAGAGACCGCTGCAACGCTTGTGGACGGTTGGTTGCTCACCGGTGACATTGCAAAACTTGACGAAGACGGCTACACGTACATTGTGGATCGGAAAAAGGACATGATTATTGCCAGCGGATACAACGTCTACCCTCGCGAGGTGGAAGAGGTTCTCTACAAGCATCCTGCGGTGCTGGAAGCCGCAGTGGTTGGCGCGCCAGACGACTACCGCGGCGAAACGGTAAAAGCTGTTGTCGTCTGCAAACCGGGCTATACGGCAACAGCCGAGGACATTCAGGCGTGGTGCCGTCAGTATTTGTCTGCCTACAAGGTTCCGACACAAGTGGAGTTCCGCTCGGCTCTCCAAAAGACGGCCATTGGCAAAATACTGCGCCGCACGCTGCGAGATGAGCAATCGGGGTGAGGTTGTGAACATTCACCTGCTGCACAGCAATGACGTGCACAGTCAATTGGAAAACCACATGAAGTTGGGACGCGCTTTGCGTGCGCTACGAAAAGATTTGACGGACGCGGGGGAACCGGTCCTCACCTTTGATATCGGTGACGCGGTGGACAGAGTGCGGCCGGAAACAGAGGCAACCCTCGGCGAAGTCAACGCCGCGATGCTGGCTGCGCTCGATTACGATGGATGGGTGTTTGGAAACAACGAAGGACTGACCATCCCGTATGATCACTGGAATACGCTTGTTCAACGGTCACGGACCACCGTGTTCGGAACCAATCTGAGACACGCCGGGGGTGAACAGGTCCCCGGTTTTGTTGATTGGAAAATTTATTCTTGCGGTGGTGTGCGCGTCGGTGTGTTTGGGTTAACGCCCAGTTACGACAAACCGTATGAACACCTTCCGGCGACCGCTTTGCCGCCCATGGAGTGTGCTGAAAAAGCGGTTTCTGAGCTGCGAGGTGCAGGGTGTGACGTCGTGGTCGTTCTGTCGCACCTCGGCATTTGGAACGACCGAGAACTGGCGGCGCGTGTGCCAGGCATCGACGTCATTCTCGGCGGGCACTCGCACACCTTCATGGACAAGCCCGAATTTGTGGCGGGCACCGCTATTTTCCAAGCCGGTAAGCACGGTGAAGCGTTTGGACACACCACGATCACGTACGACGAAGTACATCGTAAGGTGTTATCCGTCGACGCTCGCGCGCTTCCCGTGTCCGCGCACGATCCGCTGGATACCGCGATGCTGTCTGCGTACCTCGGCTATCTTTCGGACGTTGAAGCGAAGCTCGACCAACCGGTCGCATCCTTGGACAGGTCGCTACCCGTCCGCTTTGATGAGGAATCTCTCTTTCCAAACGCGTTGGCGGACGCCTTGCTGTCCGCGTACCCGTGCGATATGGCTATCATGATGGCAGGGGCTTTGAATGCCAGCTTACTTCCAGGCGTGGTGACCCGACGGCACGTGCTTGGTGCGTGTTCGACACCAACGCGCGCGCTGTTGATGAACTTGAAAGGAGCGGATCTGCAGGCGATTGTGGAAAAATCGCTTCGCCGGGAGTATTACTGTGCCCGGGGAAGGGGGTATGGGTTTCGCGGGTCCGTTGTGGGGTATCTCGCGCTTGCGGGAGCAACGGCGCTGATTCATGAGCACACAGACGACAAAACAACGCAGCGGGTTCTCAAGGCGCTCTGCGTTGGCGCCAAGGAAATCGCCCCTGACGAGACGTACCGGATTGTCACTTGCGAATACCTGTGGCTATCTCCGCTATTTCCCGAATTTCAGCGCGGGTGGGACATCGATATCCGCCCGTCTTTGGTACGAGAAGTTCTCATAGAACAAATGGGTCAGGACGCCTGGTTTGCCCGGGCCAAGCACCCGCGGTATCATGTGGTGAGGTAATCCATCAGTCATGTCGCCTGTGGACAACCTCATATATTTCTCCGAGTGAGGAAGTTGAACCAATGAACCTGATGTCTCGTTCCGACACACGCAGAATGCTGGTGCACCTGGAAGCTGCGTATCCGGACGCGAAGTGCGCCCTGAATTACAGCAATCCGTTTGAGTTGCTGATTGCAACGATATTGTCAGCCCAGTGCACCGACGCTCGTGTCAATATGGTCACAGAGAGGCTCTTTAAAAAATACCGCGGTCCCGAGGACTACGCGGCAACAACGCCGGAAATACTACAAGAAGATATCAAAGAGTTGGGATTGTACCGAGCCAAGGCGGAGAACATTGTAGCCGCCTGTCGGATGTTGCTCGAGAAGTTTCATGGAGAGGTCCCGCGAACGCTGGAGGAACTGGTACAGTTACCTGGCGTGGGACGCAAGACCGCCAACGTGGTCTTGTCCAACGCGTTCGGCATCCCGGCGCTGGCAGTGGATACGCACGTGCAGCGGGTCTCCAACCGCCTGGGGATTGCCAACAGCATGAATCCGGAGATTACCGAGCGGCAAATCTGCCAGCGGATTCCCCAGAAACTGTGGTCACAAGCGCACCACTGGTTGATTCACCATGGACGGCAGGTCTGCACCGCGAGGAATCCCAAGTGCGACATCTGTCCTGTCTCTCAATTCTGCCAATTTTACAAACTGCTGCAGAACGAGAGCAAGCTCAAGGAAAAGGTGTTTCCAGCGAGGGAGGACGCGCAACAGCGTAAGCCTCGGAGCCGTCGCCGCTCGGATGGTTGAGTCAGTCGGTTACTCCGCGACATATGGCTCATTTTCTCCGCTCTCCGTGCGACGGAGTGGCTGCTCGCAGTGAGGGCAGGCATCCGTTTGCCCTGTCAAACGCACTCGGACACCGCACCTCGGACATTCTGTGTCGTGAATGCTTGTATTCACGGGAATGAAACGAAAGTATATGAGGATTCCGAATACAACGCCTAGGCTTCCTATCGCCAACAAGAATGGAAGCAGTAATTTGTTGAACACGCCAAGATACATGACAAAGAATCCGCCAAACATGAACACCAGTGAGTGTTGCGCCACTTGTTAACGTTCAATCGGGAATCCACCACCTTGGCTGTCGCAAAAGTCACGACAATAAGTCAGCGGTTTTATCCTAGCGGATCCCACAGGCAATGTCCACATCAACAGAGTCTCGGGACGTCGATGTGAGGAGGGGGACAGATGTGGAAAAAAGCGTTTGTGGCGCTCTTGTCTTTGAATTTGCTGATTCTCGTTGGATTCACCTTATGGTGGGGATCACTACCGAAGGCGGCAGGTGTTGAAGAGAAGGTAAACCAGTTGGCTGGCCAAACCAAACCGGCCACGGTGCAGCTTGCTGTCGGAGAAGATGCGGTTAACTCCTATCTGGAATACGCGGTGTCTGAACAGAAGGACGTCCAACGTGTCCTTGCGTACGCCCGTGTGCATTTTGACACAAATTGGGAGGTGCAGGTCGGCCTTAAGCTCGCGGATCGGGTTGTGCCATGCGATATTATCATGGCACCGAAGACTTCAGGGGGAAATCTGACGTTACAAGTCTTGCAGGCAAACATGGGTGACCTCCCCGTGCCAACGAGCGCATTGTTTTTTGTCTTCCAGCATTTGCCGTGGCCGTCATGGATCACGGTGGACTCCGAGCAAAACGAGCTGAATCTGCTGTTCACCAACCGTCCGCAGCAACCGTACGGTATTCAAATTGTCGGTTACTCCACGGCGACCAAGCTTGTCACGCTTCGCATCACGATTGTTCCCAAATCCCTCTTAAGCCACTGACGATGGTGAACTGAGCGATTTGCAAATGCCACGCGTGGTTCGCCGCGACGATGATGCAAATCGCTGAAACGGGAATAATCAATGGTTCCCTGTTGCAAGCTAACTCCCGAGACATTGGCTTGGGGGGAAACGCGTGCAAACACCGGGATGGCTCCGCAAAATCTTGACGGTAGACGATAGCGTGTTGGATGAACAGTTTTCCCTGACGGATTCGCATTCTAGCGCTCAACGAAACGCAGCGAACGAACAACGCGACCAAGGCGACGCTCGGCGGGAGGCATCGGCGCCGGACGTCGCCTTGGCCGACGAAGAGCCCGATTTATTCATCCGTCGGCCAATCCCTATGCGGGAACTGATTCGGAATGCAGAGGACAAGGCTTTGTACCGCACACCTGAACCTCACGAAAAGATTCCGGATGACGTGGATGATTCCCACGCCATGTTAAAACAGATTTTTCACCTTCCAGAAAACAAGGACATTGTCATACGAGAGTTTTTCATTGGCACGGAGCCTCACGTCAAGGCCCTCGCTGTCTTCGTCGACGGCATGGCAGACAAAATCATTATCAACACGCACATCTTGCAGCCTCTGATGATCCTCACACACATCGGAGACGGGCCGAAAGATCGGACCATGGACACGGTCAAGGCCGCACTGCTGCCCGGCAATCAGATTACGGAGTTCGAGAAGTGGAAGGATGTCACGGCCGGGATTCTGACAGGATCGACTGCGGTGTTTGTCAACGGGTGTGCCTCGGCACTGATTGTCGAGTCAAAGGGCTGGGAGCACCGGTCTGTCGGGGTCAGTCAAACGGAAGCCGTCGTGCGTGGCCCGCACGACGCGTTCACAGAGAGCTTTCGAGCGAATACCGGTCTGGTGAGATCCCGACTCCGCAGTGAACACCTTGTCACGGAAATGATGAACGTAGGTAAATTGGGCCGCACGGATGTCGCCATCATGTACATGGCGGGACTGACGAATGAGCGGCTGGTGGAAGAGGTCAAACGGCGAATTCAGGCGATTGACGTCGACTATATGTCGGATAGCGGGTTGCTCGAGCAGTTCATTGCTGACAATCCCTATATGCTCATCCCGCAGGCGTTGTCGACGGAACGGCCAGACCGCATCGCGCACATGCTAACGGAAGGACATGTCGCGATTTTTGTGGGACACCACCCATACGTGCTCGCGGTGCCCGTTGTGTTTTGGTCTCTTATGCATTCACCGGAGGACTCCTATCTGCAGTGGCCGTTCGGAACCTTTCTGAGGATTTTGAGGTGGGTCTCGGTCCTCACGGCATTGCTGCTGCCAGCGATTTACGTGGCGATGACGAACTACCACCCAGAGATGATCCCGACAGATTTGTTGTTGGCCCTCGCGGGCAGCCGCGAGCAAGTTCCATTCCCCGTTATTGTGGAAGTATTGTTGATGGAGTTCGCGATTGAGCTGATCCGGGAAGCCGGCATTCGCATTCCTTCGGTAATAGGCCCGACCATCGGGATTGTCGGCGCGTTGATTATTGGACAAGCCGCCGTTCAGGCAGGGATTGTCAGTCCGCTGCTGGTCATTGTGGTCGCTGTCACGGCATTAGCTTCGTTTTCCATACCCAACTATACCCTTGGGTTTGCCGTGCGAACGTTCCGCTTTATCTTCCTTCTGGTCGGAGCGTTTTTCGGCTTTTATGGCATCACGTTGGCATTCTGCGTACTACTCGCTCGTCTATCGGTGCAAAAATCGTTCGGTGTGCCACTGTTCGCTCCGGTCACGCCGAGCATGAATTCGTCGTTGGACGTCCTACAGCGGGGGCCTGCATTTGCGATGAACCAGAGGCCGAGCTTCCTTCGAACCAAAGACGAGTGGCGGCAGCAACCATATACGCGAAGTTGGTCCCCATCGTCCAAGCGCCGCGGGAGCCGAAACAACGACAGGGGTGACGCCTAGTGCAACGGCCACAGCAAAAAGCATCCATCGGCGGTAAAGAAATGACCGCAATGTTGACGATTTTGGTTGCCGTTCACTCGTTCTTGAACTATCCACGACTGGCGTCCACTTCCGCATATGAGGCGGCCTGGATGGAACCGATTCTGTCAGGCATCATTGCGCTGATTGTCGTCTTGATTCTGGATGCGCTGTTCCGGCGATATTTCTCCAACATGGGACTGGTAGAGGTCTTTCGCGACCGCTTCGGGCCGGCGGTGACAGCGGGGCTCTCCGTCGTCATTGCGTTGTACTTCTTGGTCATCACAGCGACCATCATGCGTGAATTCTCGGAAAACGTGATCACCACCGTGTTACCGAGTACACCCATCTATATTGTTGGAGGGCTGTTCGTCACTGCCGTTGTGTATGTGGCATTTTGCGGTTTGGAGGCCATCGCCAGAGTTTCTTTCCTCGCTTTGCCGGTATTCATCGTTGGCATCTTCGCTTTGTGTCTTTTCACCACCAACCAATGGAAGCCGGAGCTTCTGCTCCCGTTCTGGGGTTCTGGGGTTCCGAACATCGTTTGGGGTGCCTTAGATAGTACGACGATTTTTTCCAACGTCATTGTGTTGTGTATGATCCGCATTCACACGCATGACCCTAAGGAATTTCGCATTATAGGAATCAAAAGCACGCTGTACGCAATGTTCATCCTGGCCCTGTTCCTAGTGGTGTATCACATGGTGTTTATGCCACAGGAAGCCAACAAGCTGACATCGCCCATGTACTCCTTGGCTCGGATCATACACGTCGGCCGATTTTTTCAGAGACTCGAAAGTATTTTCATATTCATGTGGGTGAGCGCCGCAGTTGCGAAGATGGCCATCACCCTCTGGTGTGCGGCGTATGCCTTGAGTGTAGGCTTTAACTGGCCGGTATTACGTCCGATTCTGCCTGCACTGGGACTGCTGTGTTTCGCGGGAAGTCTATTGCCGAAAGACCTGGCCTTCGTTTTGGACTACCTGGATGGGGTTGTGTGGAAGTGGACCTGGATCATTGAATTGGCGTTGCCGATTGTCGGGTTGTGGCTTGCGGCGCTGCTGTCGAGGAAAGGGAGGGCGGTGTAGTGTGCTGAAGTTCATCGCTTCCATGCTCATTCCGTTATGGATTTTTGTGTACACCGTTCAGTTTGGACGTTGGATGCAGAAAAAGAAGTTGCGCGTTGCGGCGGTGTCTGTCTACGTGGTCGCCTGCCTCTCTGTCGCGGTGGCCGGTGCGGTCTTTTGGAAAGTCTATCTGTGAGAAAATCCTCCTACGTGGTCGAGAGACAGACATACTTTGGACCACGGCATTTTCCGATGGCAGATGCAGCGCGTGCGTCCGCGGTTATAATGGGGAATGGAGGTGTCGCCTGTGTGCCCACAACGCACGCGTGATTCAAAGGAGAAACCAATAGTGGTCATATACACGGACGGGGCATGTTCTGGAAATCCAGGCCCTGGAGGCTGGGCTGCTGTCTTGACGTACGAAGGCAAGACCAAGGAGATTTCCGGCGGTGAACCCGTTACGACGAACCAGCGCATGGAGCTGAAAGCCGCGTGCGAGGCACTACGCTGTCTGAAAGTGCCGTGTCAAGTCACGCTACACAGCGACTCCGCATATCTCATCAATTGTTTCAAACAAAAGTGGTACAAGTCCTGGCAGAAAAACGGATGGCGGAATAGCAAAGGTGAGCCCGTTCAAAACCAGGATTTATGGCAAGCGTTATTGGCCGAGGTGGACAGGCATGAGGTGACCTTTGAAAAAGTCAAGGGACACGCAGGCGTCGAGCTGAATGAGCGATGTGACGCCCTCGCGCGTGCGGCGGTGCCGAAGTGACGGAAGTCAGTCTGGCCGACCTGCATCGACTGGGTGCGGAAGTCGGATTTGATGTGATTGGCGCCACCTCGGCTGACCCATTTCCGGAACTCATTCCACGTCTGCGGGCGTACGCAGAGCGTGGACGGACGGGCTTTGAACACAGCGATATTGAGGATAGGGTGAATCCGCGCCGTTGGATGCCTGACGCCAAGTCCCTGATTTCTGTCGCCATGCCTTATCTGACGCGCGAAGGGAAACAGGTTGCCAAACGTCATCCTGCCGGAGGGTGCCATGGCGTTGTCACGGTGTACTCCTACGGCCACGACTACCACAATGTGATGAACAGCAAGCTACGTGCCCTCGCGCACCGGCTAGAAGAACACGTGGGCAGACCCATCTCCTGGAAGGTAGCGGTGGACACGTCACCACTCGTGGATCGACGGGTTGCTGAACGTGCGGGGCTCGGATGGGTCGCAAAGAATTGCATGTTTTACACGAAGAAGTACGGCTCGTTTGTATTTCTCGGAACGCTTGTGGTGGATGTGGACGTCGAGACGTCGGGAGATACATCCGAGACTGTACAGGACAGCGAACACGCCACAGCGTGCGGGACGTGTGACCTTTGCCTTAAAGCATGTCCAACCGGCGCGCTGTTGGCTCCAGGGGTTATCGATGCACAGCGCTGTCTGTCCTATATCACGCAGATGAAAGGCATGATTCCTCTTGCCTATCGCAAGGCGCTGGGGCGGCGCGTATGGGGCTGTGACACCTGCCAGTGGTCGTGCCCATTAAACAAGGACGTCGAGCATTCCGGCCATGAGGAATATCTCCCACAGGGCGAGCTGGAGCACCCGGACTTGCTTGAGATTCTGTCACTGAGCAATCGACAGTTTCTGCGCAAGTACGGTCAAACGGCAGCCGCCTGGCGAGGGCTGCGGACGTGGCAGAGGAACGCCCTGATAGCACTTGGAAATACCAAACGCAGTGATGCGGTGCCGAACATTCTTCCCTTTCTTCAACACCCACGCGCGGAGCTTCGAGCAAGTGCTGCCTGGGCCTTAAAGGAAATTGGTGGACTGGAGGCGCGGGCGGCCGTTCAAGAAGCGTATATGGAAGAGCAGGAAGATTGGGTGCGTCAAGAGATGGAATGGGCGGTGCAGAAAGGAGCAGATGTATGATGCCCAGACCGAGCCAGCGTGTTGTTGCTGTGAAACTGCTGCAAAATCAGTGGTTTGGAACGTTGCGCGTGAAAGCTGAACAGAGCGGGGTTTGTGCCATCGACTGGACGGATGATGAAACCGTCGGTCAGGCCATGCATGGGGCGGATGGTACTCAAGTAGCATGCGCCGAACATTGGGCCAATCTCGCGGTGCAGCAGTTGGAAGAGTACTTTGCGGGTCAGCGCAAACAATTTGAAGTTCCGCTGGTCTTGCGAGGGACCTCGTTCCAGGTGTCGGTATGGAAGGCGTTGTTACAGATTCCGTACGGGGAAACCCGGTCCTACGGAGATATTGCGCGCGCCATTGGAAGGGACAGGGCGGTTCGCGCTGTGGGACAGGCCAACCGGGCCAATCCAATTCCGGTGATCATTCCGTGCCACCGAGTGGTGGGCAGCAATGGAACATTGACGGGGTACGCGGGAGACCAAGTGCACTTGAAGCAATACTTGCTGGAACATGAGCATGCAGTGCTGCCTGCCAAGTCCACTCGTCAAACCCGCATGGAACCCAAGACTGTTACTCTACCTCTCGTGTAATTTGTTTCGCGTAGGCATCCAGGAACGCTTGACGGCGGATCTCCTGGGCGGCGTAGTCGCGTAATTCTTCCGTTTGTATGCGGTCTTTGAGGACATGGTATCGAGTGTGAGCCAGGCGCCAGGCTCGGTACGGGAACGTTAACAGACATTGCACCCAGAGATACTCCTCTGGGGTTATCGGGCGAACGGTGTCGTAGCTGACGAAACACGTGTACGCGATTTCCGATTGCCAATGGAGCATCTGCAGACTGCGGCGAAGTAAGTGAGCCATGTCCAGCACGCGCGGCGCGAACGTCGCAAGGTCCAGGTCCAACAGGAACACTTCTTTGTCTTGCGTATATACGAAGTTTCCGGGGATGACGTCGAGATGACACAGGCCAGGATTGTCTTCATCCTGCAGTAGAAACTTCCGGCACATCTCGTCTTCCGCAATCCGCAGAGATTTCTCAGTATCCTCACGCAGCGTCGGTGCAAGGCGGATCAGGAGTTCATCAAACTCGTCGGGATGCGCTTTCGTCTCCGCACGCATCAGGATGTTTCGTAAGTCTTCCGACCGTCTGCGAATCATGGACGCGACGCCGTACTCGGCAGGCGGATTGTAACGCCCTGCTTCAAATCCACGGGAGAGTTCATGAAACTCGGCCAGGGTTCGGGCCAGACGGCCCAACTGGGGTAACGAAGCAAAGTTGACGTGATTTCCCTCCACCCATTTGGTTGCGTAGTAGGTCCGGTTTTGACGAACAATAGCGGGCTGCTTTTTGGCGGTTAGCGCATACCGAGGTGCATACGCGAATCCTTGCTTGCGCAGATACCGAACGGCGTCGTGCAGGAACTGCACCCGCTCCACAGATACGTGCGTTTGTTTCAAGGCGAACGTGCCGCTTTGTGTTCTGACTTTCAGAATATTCGTATGAGACTCGGCGTTTTGAATCTGCCAGCCATACGCTTTCACGAGTCCGACTGCGTACCCGGCCTGGCGAAAAACAGAGGTCCAGGGTCGTGTCCGGCTGGATGCCCCTGCTTCACCGAGTGAAGTCGGTACGAATTCTGTATCCGCTTCGTCCTGGACGGCTTCGGGAATTTTCGAGGGAGTACGCGACTTTGGTGCACTTCTGGAAGGACTCGGTGTTGGAGAGCCGGCGCTCTTCGCAGCGTCCCATGAACGCGTCGTTTGGGTCGTTTTCTTTGGCGGTGGTGTCGTGGCCACGAAGGATTGCGGTTCCGGGCTCCGGTGGTCCGCCGGCGGTGCGCCCGAGGCACGCTGTCGCTCTTGCATCAGATGGTCCAGGAAGTACGGCGGCTTGGTGAATTCCTTCAACAACTGGCTGATCCATTCCGGCATCTGACGCTTTGTCAACAATGAAAACACCCCGCTTTCGGCCAGCGTTTATAGCGTCAGCCTATTCGCAGGGTGACCAAGGTGTATGGGCAGGTGTCTAGGGGGTTCTTAGGGATTTTCTCCGAGTGTTCTCCAGACTTCGAGCTTGGTTTTCACACGGCGAATCACTTCGTCTGTGAATTCCGTCGTACTGGTGCCACCGCCAAGGTCAGCGGTGCGAGATCCGGCGACGACGGCCTCGAGCGTTGCCTCGTAAATCGCGCGCGATACCATCTGGGATTGACGGTTGTCGTGGTAAGCCAACAACGATGCACCCGCAAGAATCATCGCCATGGGGTTTGCCACGTTCTTCCCGAAGAGGTTCGGCGCGGTTCCATGTGGTGCTTCCGCCATCACGACTTGCGGCTTCCATTGTTCGTCCAGAGACAACAGCATGGACTCCGAACCTGCGATGGATCCAAACATCTGCAGCACCAAGTCGGACAAACAGTCACCGTCGCGATTGAGGGCCGGAATGACGAGCGCCTCACCCGCCTTCACCAGCAACAACGCGTATGTGGCGTCAATCAACTGCGGCTCGTACGGTACACCTGGATACCGTTTCGAAGCAGCGTCCAGTTCTTCCTTCAACATACCTTCATATACCGGACTGACTGTGAATTTGGGTCCGCCAAACACTTTTGCGTTGGTCCGTTGTGCGTGCTGGAACGCGTATTCGGCGACACCGCGGCACACTTTCCGCGAGATTTTCTCCGTGCGGAACGCGATTTCGTCGTCTTCCGTTTTTTCTCGCCACTCCTTCGCACCGTAAGCGTCATCGACAGCCATACGGACGACGGAAATGGGAGAAAAGACACCCACCGGGGGAGCAATACCGGGAATTCGGCGGCCTGTCCGAACAATTACCGTACCGTTGATTTCCTTGCGAAGAATGGCGTTGGGGCTACCGACATCGCCACTTTTTTCCGGCGTGATGGTGGCGGCTTTCAGCCCATATCGATGCTCTTTCATCGCTTGAGCAGCCTCGTACACGACTTGATTTTCCGTCTTCCGACGGTTTTCCAGGCTGAGGTCGAAGTGCAGAAATTCAATGGGGATGCCTGTGACGTCGCTGGAGAGTACGCGCAGGGCCTCATTTAATAACTCTTGACCCGTCTGGTCTCCTTCCATGACGACAATGGTAAGTTGACTCACTTCACACACCTCACTTGAATAAATGTTTCGGGTGGACAGATGACCATACGTTTGACGGGATGGCAGGTGAACCGACTGACTCAGTGTGAAAGCAGTTTGGTCACGAGCCCTGCCGATTGTTGCACAATCTCGATGAACTCCGACATTTTGTCCTGCGTGAACCGGGCCACAGGACCGGATACAGACAGCGCAGCGACGAACCGATTGCGTCCAAAAATCGGGGCAGCCAGAGCGGCAGCCCCAGAGTCGCGTTCCTGAACACTGATAGCATATCCATCTCTGCGTATGTTCTCCAACTGTTTTAGTAAGTCGTCCTTTGGAAAGTCCGCCGGAATGGTCGGGTCCTGAAGTACTTTTTCCAACGTCAGGGCGTCGGCGTACGCCAGCAGCACCTTTCCGGAAGCACCTATGTACAGTGGATAGGTCTTGCCAATGCTCGCCACGTTTCGGACTGGCTCCAGACTTTCAACGGCTTGAATACGAATGCGCTCAATACCGGATCGGATGTAAAGACTTACCGTTTCACTGGTGATATCGCGGAGACGGGTCATCACGGGGAGAACCACCGTAGAAAGTTCGTCAGACTGATAAACGTTATGAATCAGTTCCAATACTGTCCACCCGAGCAGGTATTTGTCGGACTCGGGATGTTTGCGGACAAACCCTTTGTTGAGCATGGAGGTCAGCAAGCGGTGGACGGTGCTCTTGTGCAATCCCACTTCGCGGGCGATTTCGCTGAGGCTCAAACCGCTTTCACTTCGGGAAAAGCAGAGCAAAATATCCAGCGCTCGGTCGACTGCACGCACGCTCAATTGCGGCGCGTCGCTGTTCGGCATAGTGAGCCCTCCTGATGGTGTCCCGCCAAACGGAACGATGTTCCGAGCGGTAGTATACCACAACCGGTATACACAGTCATCTCGGCAAGTGCTTACCTTGGCTGTCACGTCGAATGTCGTGGTTCATACTTTAAAGGTGAGTGGGCGAATGTGAGGGAGTGGTACGGTGGAATCCTGCATGAATGCCATTCGTTCGTATTTTGAGGCAAAGAACCAGGTGTGGGTCACCGGAGATGTCGACGCCTTGTTGCGGGCAGGCGGATCTCTTCACGGGGCGAAGTGGGTACGTGAACTGGGGGCGAACATCGAGGCCAAGGCCAGATCCATGCAGAACCGACGTAGTCGACTGCTTCGCACACACTCCAAAGTGTCCATTCATCGGCTCGACGTGTCAAATCTGGGAGGCGTCGAAAGAGTACGCGTCGACGAACGCGTAACTTGGGTCTATACGGACGGAAACGATTATGGCGTGGAAGCACGCGTTATTCAGCACCGGCAGAAGTGGCTGAACCGAGGCGGGATCTGGATTTTGGCCGGTACCAGGGAGTCCAGTGAAAGCAATCCCCTGCCAGATACGGACATAAATGTTACGCCCGCTATTCATCCACAACCGACCCACCTGGACCTGACGAGGCGAAAGAAGTGTGTGTCGTATGATCGCGTTCGAGCACTTCGCTACGCAGAATTGTGGTGGGATAGGTGGAACACCGACTTCCCGAAACTGGCCGACGACTGCACCAATTTTATCTCGCAGTGCCTGTTTGCCGGTAACATGCCGATGCAAGGTCAAGGGAACCGAAGGGCTGGGTGGTGGTACCGGTTTGGTGCTCCGGCGTCGTCGGAGGCGTGGAGCTACAGTTGGGCGACGACACACGGGTTATACCTGTTCTTGACAAGTAAGGTAGGGGCGACCGTCATCAGAGACCCGAAGGAGTTGAAGATTGGAGACGTGATTTTTTTCGACTGGAAAGGCAATGGTCGGTACCATCATGCGACCTTCGTAGCAGACTTTGACGGTGCAGGCAACCCACTCGTCAATGCTCATACTGATTCCAGCTACCATCGTCACTACCTGTATCGCGACAGTCGAGCGTGGACACCACGTACGCGCTACCAATTCGTTCATCTGCCTGACACGTTCTGTTAAATGAGCGCTGCCAGTTCGGTATCACCAGGCTACTCTACGTGTTACAATTCGCGCAACGCCACGGTTGTGATACACTTTCATTGTCAGCATGGATATGAGGAGCGACTGGACTGTGCATATTGTACTTGTAGAACCGGAGATTCCGGCGAACACCGGAAATATCTCGAGAACCTGTGCCGCGACTGGCTGCGTACTGCATTTGGTTCGCCCACTGGGCTTCTCTACCGACGACAAGCACCTCAAACGCGCTGGGTTGGACTACTGGCACTTGCTCGACATTCGCTATCACGATTCGATTGAAGAAGTGTGGGACAAGCATCCGAACGGACGCTTTTTTTATGCGTCGACCAAAGGCCAAAAACGGTACACCGATGTCGCGTACCAACCGGACGATTTCCTCGTATTTGGCAAGGAGACCAAAGGATTGCCAGAGGAACTCTTGCGCCGCTTTCCAGAGCAGGTGATTCGGATTCCCATACGTTCTGACGCTAGATCTTTAAACCTCTCAAACGCGGTTGCGATCGTCGTCTTTGAAGCGTTGCGCCAAGTTGGGTTTCCGGGTCTAACCTAAGGCGTTGTGCAATCCACGCTTGTGAGATCAACCGAAAGGAGTGTCTGCCCGATGACGTTGCGTGCGCTGTTGTTTGACCTTGATGGCACGTTGTTGCCTTTGGAGCTGACTCCATTCACGAAGGGGTATTTCCAAGCCTTGGTTTCTCACGCCGCGCATGTGGTCGATCCCACAAAAATCACGGAGCAAATTCTTCGCGCGACGGAGGACATGGTGCGAAACGAAGACCCCGAGATGACCAATCTAGAGGTGTTTCGGACGTCGTTTTTTGCCCATACGGGACTGGACGAGTCGAAGGTCTGGCCGGTTTTTGACTCGTTTTATGAAACTGCATTTGCGACACTCCAGCATCTGACAAAGCCTACGAGCATTTCTCGGGAAATATGTCGAACGGCGCACGACAAAGGGTACAAGCTGGTCCTTGCGACCAATCCGATTTTCCCCCGGGTGGCAGTGGAACACCGGATGCGTTGGGCCGCCATTGACGACATTCCGTTTGAACTGGTCACCACGATGGAAGACATGCACTTTTGCAAGCCCAATCCGAAGTACTACGTTGAAATCATGGATATCCTCAACCTTTCACCGTTCGAGTGTATGATGTTTGGTAACGACGTTCAGGAAGACGGTGTTGCCGGAAAACTGGGGATGCAGACGTTTCTCGTGAACGATGATGTGATTGACCGCGGTGTAGGCCATATGGAGTTTACGTATGAGGGCTCGCTCCAAGATGCCTTGCGTTTTGTGCAACAGCTGCCATCGATTCGGTAAGCATGAGTTCCTCCGTGTGTCCTCTGCTCATTGTGGAAGCTTCCGTATATGACGTTATGCTGGGGATGGCTCACGTATCGCTGGTGAGGGCGCAGTTGCATACGAAAACGGCAACAACATGCAAAAACCCGAGGGGTGATTCCCCTCGGGCTTTTCTTTCGCCATGGTTTGACTTACCGTGGCGTTTTCGGGTGAGACTTCAAGCAGGTACCCGGTTCACTTACTTCGACACAATGTGAATTGGGGATCCCAGCGCCACTTCGGACGCTTCCATGACCATTTCTCCAAGGGTCGGGTGTGCGTGAATCGTCAGGGCGATGTCTTCCAGCGTCGCACTCATTTCAATGGCGAGCCCGAGTTCGGCAATCAAGTTCGATGCCTCGGTACCAATGACTTGTGCGCCGACGAGGACGCCGGTCGATTTCTCCGCAATCAGTCGAACGAAGCCTGCGTCTGCATTGAGTGCGACGGCGCGGCCATTGGCAGCGTACGGGAAGCGGCCAACCGCGATGTCGCCGTACTGTTCCTTGGCTTCCTTCTCGGACAGGCCCACCGAGGCAATCTCCGGATCGGAGAAAACCACGGACGGGATGCACCGGTAATCTACTGCGCTCGCTTGGCCCGCGATGGCTTCCGCAGCCACTTTGCCTTCATACGACGCCTTGTGTGCGAGCGCTGCGCCCGGCACAATGTCGCCGATGGCGTAGATGTGCGGTACGCTTGTCCGACACTGAGCATCGACTTCGATGAGGCCGCGGTCGGTCATCTTCACGCCAATCGACTCGAGGCCGAGTTCGTCCGTGTTCGGACGGCGACCCACGGTAACGAGTACGTATTCGGCGGTGACCGTCTTTTCTTCGTCGCCAACCTTGAACGTGAGCGTAATATCCTTGTCGGTTTCCTGAACCGATTGAGCCAGCGCGTTGGTGAACACGTCGACGTTGTACTTCTTCAGGTTGCGCGTCACGAGACGTGTCAGTTGCTCATCAAACAGCGGCAGAATCGCGTTGGTGCCTTCAATGATGGTCACCTTTGAACCAAACTTCGCATACGTCTGGCCGAGTTCGACGCCGATGTAACCGCCGCCGACGACGACGAGGCTTTCCGGCACGTGGTCGAGTGCCAGCGCTTCGGTCGACGAGAGCACGCGTTTGCCGAACGGAAGTGCCTTCAGTTCAATCGGGCGAGATCCGGTCGCGATAATGCAGTCCTTGAATCGGAGTCGCTGTCCCTCATACTCGGAGGAAACGCGCACTTCGTTCGCTGACGTAAAGATGGCTTCGCCTTGGATGACGCGAACGTTGTTGCCCTTTAGCAGCGTTTTGACACCGCCGGTCATCTTGTTGACAACGGATTGCTTCCATTCCTGCACCTTCGCGAAGTCGAGTTTCGCAGTCGTTTCAATGCCCGGGAACGGGGAGTCCTTGGCAGCCTCATAATGGTGTGCTGCGGAAATCAGCGCCTTCGATGGAATACAACCGCGGTTCAAACAAACGCCGCCCAATTCAGCCTTGTCCACAACGACCACAGAACGGCCGAGTTGTGCTGCGCGGATGGCGGCCACATAGCCACCAGGGCCAGCACCAATCACGAGTACATCAATGTCTTCGGTAAATTCTCCTACGACCATTCCATTACACCTCCATCAGTAACAGGCGCGGGTTTTCAAGCAGCCTCTTCAGTCGATTGATAAAGTTTTGCGCGAGCGCACCGTCAATGACCCGGTGGTCAAAGCTGAGCGACAACGCCATCATATGAGCCGGGACAATCTCGCCGTTTTGGATGATGGGTCGTTCGGTAATGCGACCCACGCCGAGAATTGCTACTTCCGGATAGTTGATGATAGGCGTGAAGAACATACCGCCAGCAGAGCCGATGTTGGTAATGGAGATGGTGCTGCCTTTCATCTCATTCGGCATCAGCTTGTTGGACCGCGCGCGCGTCGCCAAGTCGTTGATTTCCGACGCGATGGTCCACATGTTCTTCTTGTCCGCATGGCGAACGACAGGCACGACTAAGCCGCGTTCCGTGTCGGTCGCGATGCCGATATGGAAGTATCGCTTATACACCAGTTCTTGGCGTTCGTCGTCGAGCGACGAATTCAGTTCTGGGAAATCACGCAGCGCAGCGACCATCGCTTTGACGATGAACGGCAAGTACGTGATTTTTACGCCACGATCCGCAGCCAGTGGTTTGATTTCGGCGCGCAGCTTGACCAGTTCTGTGACGTTCGCTTCGTCCATGACGGTGACGTGCGGTGCCGTGTACTTGGACTTTGCCATCGCCTGGGCGATGATCTTCCGAATTCCAGGCAGCGGCACGCGCTCCTCAACCTCTTCGCCAGTGACCGCAGAGGTTCCTGCCTTGGCTGCGCTCGTCGCCTTGGTTTCAGTAACAGGCGTGGTATCTGTAGGAGCCTGTACGCCACCTTTCAGGAACGCCTCGACATCTTCGCGCGTTATCTTGCCGTTCGGGCCCGTTCCGTGGACTTGTGTGATGTCGACACCTTGCTCGCGAGCAAACTTACGTACTCCGGGCGTCGCCAGTACTTCATGTGCGTGGGACACGCCGGCGCCTGCTGCGGGTTGGGCCGCTGCGGCAGGCGTTGCTGGAGCAGGAGCCGCTGTGGTTTGTGCAGCCGGTGTCGCCGCTTGATTCGTTTCCGCCTGTGAGGCGGACTGTGCATCTGCAGATACATTGCCCTCGCCCTCGACTTCAAACGTCACCAACACATCGCCGACAACAGCGGTGTTGCCCGCTTCCACATGGATTTTTACCACTTTTCCGCTGACTGGGCTGGGCAGCTCAACCATTGCCTTGTCGTTCTCGACTTCAGCGATGGCGTCGTCTTCCTGAACAACATCACCCGCTTTGACGAGCCACTTTTCAATGCGACCCTCATGCAGACCTTCCCCGAGTTCCGGCAGTCGGAATTCGTACAATGCCATGATGATTCACCTCCAGAGATTACAGGCTCAGTGCTTTGTTCATGCCTGACAGCACACGTTCCGGCGTCGGAATCCATTCGTCCTCAATCATTGCGAACGGGTACACGGTGTCTGGTGGGGTCACGCGCAATACGGGACCTTCCAGGTAGTAGATAGCGTGTTCGTTGATTTGCGCAATGATTTCCGCTGCGGCACCTGCCGAACGTTGTGCTTCCTGAACAACCACGGCGCGGTGCGTCTTCTTGACAGAAGCGACAATCGTGTCGATGTCAATCGGGTTGATGCTGCGCAAGTCGATGACTTCCGCCTTCACGCCCTTAGTCTTTTCCAGTTCGTCCGCCGCTTTGAGCGCCGTGTGTACCATTGCACCGTAAGCAATCACTGTCAAGTCCGTTCCTTCGCGCACCACGTTCGCTTTGTCGAGCGGCAGCGTGTATGCTTCGTCCGGAACTTCCATGCGCATGGAGCGGTAGAGCTTCATGTGTTCCAGGAAAATGACCGGATCATTATCGCGAATAGCGGAGATCAAGAGTCCCTTTGCGTCGTACGGGTTGGACGGAATGACCACTCGGCAACCCGGCGTCTGCAGGAACAGGCCTTCCAGGCTGTCTGCGTGCATTTCCGGCGTTTTCACACCGCCGCCAAACGGCGAACGGAAGACAATCGGACAGGTGTAGCGGCCGTTGGTCCGGTAGCGCATGCGCGTTGCCTGACCGGCAATTTCGTCCATCGCTTCGAACACAAATCCGAAGAACTGAATTTCGGCCACCGGGCGCAAACCTTGCATCGCCAACCCGACGGCGAGGCCGGCAATACCGGACTCAGCCAGTGGCGTGTCGAATACACGGTCCTTGCCGTGTTTCTTTTGCAAGCCGTCTGTGGCGCGGAACACGCCGCCGTTCTGGCCGACGTCTTCGCCGAACACGAGCACGTTTTTATCGCGCGCCAGCTCCAGGTCAAGCGCGTTGTTAATCGCTTGAATCATTGTCATTTGTGCCATGATTACGCTTCCTCCTTCTCGCTGTACTCAGCGCGCTGTGCCTTCAGCGAATCCGGCAACACTTCAAACATGCTGTCAATGAGGCTCGGGATGGTCATCTTGGGAACGGCGTCTGCTTTCTTCAACGCGTCGTTGAACGCTTCCTTGGATTCTTCCATGGCAGCTTCTTCGTCCTTTTCAGACCACAGTCCCTTGCTTTGTAGGTAGTTGCGGAAGCGGACCAGCGGATCTTTCTGTTCCCACTCGTTCTCCAACTCCTTGGTGCGGTAACGGGTCGGATCATCCCCGCTCATGGTGTGTGGTCCGAAGCGGAACGTCACCGCTTCAATCAACGTCGGGCCACCGCCTTCACGTGCCCGATCCACCGCTTCCTTAACGACCGCGTACACGGCAAGGATGTCGTTGCCATCCACTTGCACGCCAGGAATTCCGGCTGCAACGGCCTTTTGCGCCAACGTTTCCGCAGCCGTTTGCAAGCGGACAGGGACGGAAATGGCGAACTGGTTGTTTTGCACAACAAAAACGGCTGGTACTTGGTATGCGCCGGCGAAGTTGATACCTTCGTAAAAGTCGCCTTGCGACGTGCCACCGTCACCCGTGTAGGTGATGGCCACGCGCTTTTCGCCTTTCAACTTGAACGCCAAAGCAGTACCAGCCGTTTGAACATATTGCGCGCCGATGATGATTTGCGGCATGAGAACGTTTACGTCTTTGGGCATATCGCTGCCATGTTGATGTCCGCGGGAAAACAAAATCCACTGGTACATGGGCCAACCGTGGAACAGCAGTTGAGGCACATCACGGTAGCCAGGTAGGATAAAGTCTTCTTTCGTGGTGGCAAACTCGCTGCCAATCATGGACGCTTCTTGACCGGCGACCGGTGCGTAGAAGCCCAGACGCCCTTGGCGCGTCAATTTGATAGCGCGTTGGTCCATGACACGGATGAACACCATCCGCCGCATGAGCTCGCGCAATTGGTCATCTGTGAGGTTCGGCATCAGGTCTTTGTCGACCACTTTGCCTGTGGGATCAAGAACCTGCCGGAATGGGATGGCTCTAGATGACTCCAAAATGGTACTCATGATCTCACCTCGTTTGAGTTTAGGGCGTTCGTAAACGCCGACGTGTCCGCACATTCCAATCGTTGTTCAGGAATGTCCTCGGGGGTGAAGATGTTTGGTACAGTTCATCTTCATATTATAATACACTTTTTTATTCATTGGGGTATCCAATAAATTTAAAGTGCCTATCTGTTATATAATGAGATACAGAAACTGTGGAACAGTATTGGTTTATATGGTTTGGACAGCTTCATACAGAAACGATGCAAGGAGCGCTGACGATGACGGATATAGATTACACGAAACGGAAAATTGAAGCTCACAATCTATACAGTTCCCATTTGTCTGAAGAAAGAACCGTGAAAGTTTACCTGCCACCTGGCTACGACCCGAATCACCAGTATCCTGTCATGTATTGCCACGATGGACTGGAATTTTTCACGCACGGCCGCATTGCCACGCTTGCGAATCAGCTGATTGCGGAGGGGCGACTGTCGCCCATCGTCATTGTCGGCATCGCGGTGCAGAAATCTACGCGCACGGAAGACTATTCGGTTGATGGATCAAGACATGAGGCGTACTGCCGATTTGTGTTAGACGAATGCGTGCCATTGATTGAATCGCGCTACGCTGTGGGGAGAACGACCGAAAAGCGTTTGATGGCCGGGATCTCACTCGGGGCGGCAGTCACGCTCTCCATTTATCTGAACCATCCAGACAAGTTCAATCAACTGGTGCTGTTCTCCGGGGCGTTTTACGAAAACGTGCGCGCCCTCGTGAAGGACCGACCCAGTCTCAGCGACTTGTCGGCGTACATGGTGGTGGGAGAGCAGGAAACGGCCGTCGAGATCCCGAGCGGATTGTACGATTTCTACCGGGCGAACCAGGTGATGCGCGACTTGTTGCGTATACGCGGAGCGAAGGTGCACTACGAGGAAGCGCCAGGCACGCACATCTGGGGGTTCTGGCAGCGGAAAATTCCAAACGCGTTAGAGTGGGTCAATGCCCAGTTAAATAGCGCACAACCTCTGTAACGAGGGACATCCCACGCATCTCTTGCATATCCTGAGAGTAATCGGTAGGTGACGTACACCTACCGTGGAAAGTCAATCTCAGACGGGTCATTCGTGGCACCGGAACCACCAATTTTGTATGGAATCCGTGGAACACGAATGCGCTGCGAATGCCCGCACGATGCGAAGATTCCGATTATTAAGACGAGATGAACGGGACACGGTATGTGGCCAAGAGCTGCGGGAATATCATCTATTAATCGCTGCCCATTCCCCAGTGATTTGGCTGACTCTACCGCACAGCACTTTAGGAACGGACAGGGCATGGGCCCGATGGAAAGGGGATGTTGTCATGAGTTTTCTCCATCGCTTGAGCGCCTTTCGTGCTGAAGAGGAAGGATTGCGCTGGGAAGGCACGTTTACCGAGTATCTGGAGATTGTGAAAGACAACCCTGGGGTCGCTAAATCTGCACACGCCCGTATCTACGACATGATTGCATCCGCCGGGATTGATACCGATGAACAAGAACGCAGGCACTACAAGTTTTTCGAAAAGGAGATCTTCGGTCTGGACAGCGCGTTGGAGCGCTTGGTGGAAGAATATTTCCACGCAGCTGCGCGGCGGTTGGAAGTCCGCAAGCGCATTTTGCTTCTCATGGGGCCGGTCAGCGGCGGTAAGTCGACGATTGTGACCATGCTCAAGCAAGGGCTGGAGCGCTTCAGTCGCACCCCGGAAGGAGCGTTGTACGCCATCAAGGGCTGCCCGATGCACGAAGACCCGCTGCACTTGATTCCGCCCGAGTTACGATCCGAATTTGAACACGAATATGGCGTCAAAATTGAGGGGAATCTTTGCCCGGCGTGCAGGCTCAAGCTGGAAACGGAATACGGCGGCAGAGTGGAGGTCATCCCTGTCGAGCGCATTGTTCTGTCAGAGGAAAAACGTGTAGGTATCGGCACGTTCAGTCCATCGGATCCGAAGTCGCAGGACATCGCCGATTTGACAGGAAGTATCGACTTCTCCACTATCACCGAGTACGGATCCGAATCCGACCCTCGTGCCTACCGATTCGATGGCGAACTGAACAAGGCAAACCGCGGTCTAATGGAATTTCAGGAGATGCTCAAGTGCGACGAAAAGTTTCTTTGGCACTTGCTCAGTCTGACGCAGGAGGGCAATTTCAAGGCTGGTCGTTTTGCTTTGATCTCCGCCGATGAAGCGGTTGTGACACAGGTGATGCCGATTCGGGATCATTTGACAGGCTGTGGTACGATAAAGGCGAAGTCTCATCCCAAAAAGAGGTTGATGACATGGAAAAACATCGCGTGATGATTCTCGGTACAGGCCCTGCTGGATTGACGGCAGCCATTTACGCAGCACGTGCGAACCTGGATCCCGTCGTTGTGGAAGGCAACGAACCGGGCGGCCAGTTGACATTGACTACAGAAGTAGAAAATTTCCCAGGATTCCCCGATGGTATCATGGGACCGGAATTGATGGACAACATGCGCAAACAGGCGGAGAAGTTTGGCGCCAAGTTTGTCGCTGGCTGGGTGACGTCGGTGGACTTGAGCCAACGTCCGTTCAAGGTCACTGTAGACGACACCAAGCAGTTTGAGGCAGAAAGCCTGATTATCTCTACTGGCGCTTCCGCCAAAATGCTTGGCATCCCCGGAGAATCGGAGATGATTGGGCGAGGCGTTTCTACGTGCGCTACGTGTGACGGCTTCTTCTTCCGCAACAAGAAGATCATCGTGGTTGGCGGCGGTGACTCCGCGATGGAGGAAGCCACATTCCTCACCAAGTTCGCGTCAGAAGTCACCATTGTTCATCGTCGCAACGAGCTGCGCGCCTCCAAGGTGATGCAGCAGCGCGCTCGTAACAACCCGAAGATCAAATGGGTGATGAACGTGACGCCAGTGTCCGTGAAGTCTGACGGGAACAAGGTGAGCGGTCTGGAAGTCAAGGACAATGCGACGGGTGAAACGCGCGTCCTCGAGACGGAAGGCATTTTCATCGCCATCGGGCATTCCCCGAACACCAAGTTCCTCGCGGGCCAAATTGATCTCGACGACGTCGGCTACATCAAGACGGACGGTGTGAGCACGGCGACCAGCGTGGAAGGTGTGTTTGCTTGTGGCGACGTCATGGATCCACACTATCGCCAAGCCATTACTGCAGCTGGAAGCGGCTGTAAAGCAGCGATGGATGTGGAACGGTTCCTGGAAGGCTCGAGCAGTCACGACTGGTCCGTGTCAGCGACGGCGAATCAGTAAACGAGAGGAGATGCGGCTTTCATGCGAGGAAAGCCGCGTCATGGCAGACTTGTAGGAGTTCTGCCGTGGGAATCGGATGGTACCTCCGTCTTAGGATGCCGATAGTCAATAGACGATGTAGTGGGCTGTCCCCAAAGCCGTCATCATGGCTTTGGGAGACAGCTTTATTTAGTTAGTTAATCAGACGATACACATCGTGCTTACCAGGAACTATCGCAATCTGCAGAAAACGATTACGGAGATTGTTTATGGGGCGCCACGGTGATGGCCGTAACTTCGATGTTGGCAGTGGGAACCCCAGTAACGGTTTCTACGGCAACACAGTCACATTCTGTCCACGCAGCGTCCACGAGTATCAAGGTTGTAAGTTCGAATTTCTACGTCCGTCATGGAGGAAACGCGTACGTCACCATTAAGACCGCAGGTGCGTTATGCTCCAACGTGGTGCATTACAAGTCCGGTCGGAGCACCGCAGCTGGCCTATATCCTAAGCGCACGAACTCCTGAGGAATTGCCACATGGACGTGGAGAGTGGGCACCAGAACCACTCCGGGCAACTGACCAGTTGTACATCACCGCAAACGGAAAAACAATTCAGTTGGTTTGCATTTACCATGAGCGTATTTCAAAATACTCAAGTGAAGTCACGTTACATACAACAAGACAGCCAAGATCATCACCTACGTCGGTAACGCCACAACGTTACGTATTCAGTTGTTGTCCCCAGATTGGACGCAACGTACAGGTCAAACTTTGCTGTACGGTTCCTACCTCCGCCCTTGTGCGTGAGATGCAACTGGATGTCCTCAAACAGACTTCTCAGTAGTCGATTTCGGAGAGCTGGGGTGGAGAGTTTCCGGTACAGATCCGACCAGCGTTCAATGGACGACAGGTGGGTTTGGACAGTGCCTCCACCCATCCGACTCCCACTATCTGCTAAGCACCTTGCGTCTGCGGCGACGTGCGCCTCGGCTTCAGCGGCAGCCAACTGTTGTTCACATTGCGCCTTCGTCTCTAAATACTCTTCCTTGGTCAACGTGCCATCCAGTAAGAATTCGCGCGCGCGTTGCAACCGAGCGGTCAGTACTGCGGCGTCCGTACCGATCTGTTTCCGGCGGACCGACCTCAAAGGATAGCGCGCATCCACCCAACGTATTTCCGCCGCCAAGGTCGCTTTGTCAAAGTACAAGCGGTCCATCGTGGCAACCAACTGTGCTTCGCAGTCTCGATACTTCACCGCGTACCTACACCTGGGGCAGTACAGGAATTCCTTCACGTACATAGAGGTGTGCCCGTCTTTGCGGTGATATTTGCGCCGAGATCCTTGTCGGACCAACTTCCCACCACAGTCGTGGCAGTGGATAAGTCCCGCTAACTCCCATAGCGTCTTTCTTGCAGCGACTGGCGGAGACTGGACGCGCTGCTGAAGGTTTCGTTGGCACGTATCCCACAGCGCTGGATCTACCAGTGGCTCAAACGCGTCCTCGACGACAATGTGATCTCGCTCTGGACGGCGCACGACTTTGCCGGTGAGTAGATGGCGCTCGGTCTTGCGAAAAGTCAGTGTTCCTCGGTAAGCGGGGTTGCGCAGGATTCGGCGGATGACTTCGGGATGCCATTCCCGTTTGCCGCGCGGACTCAAGTACCCGTGCTGCTGCAGGCGGGCTGCAATCCATCGGTAACCTAGTCGCTCTTCTCCATACCATCGAAAGATCTGGCGAACGGTCTGTGCTTCATCTTCGTGGGGCTCCAGGGTCTGTGTTCGCGGATTGTACCGGTAGCCGTATGGTACAGACCCGGCCACCCAGTTGCCGCGCGCTGCGCCATCATATTTGCCTTCTGTCAGTCGCCACAGCGTCATCTCGTACTCTTCGCGGTGAAAGAACAGAGAGAAACGGATCATGCGGAGGTCGCTGAAATTGCGTGGGTCATAAATGGAGTCCTTGGTGATGATAAACACCCGCTTTTGCCGCACCGTGTCATAGACAATCCCCATGTCGCTGTAGCTGCCACGACCGAGACGGGACAGGTCTTTGCATACGATAGCCTGGTACGTGTGTCCGAGCTGTGGCAAAAGACTTCGGAACACAGGGCGTTGTGCGATACTGTCCCCGGACGCCACTTCCTCTGCCATGTCGTACTCTACATCGTAACGGGAGAGCACGTCGGACACCAACATCTCACGCTGCTTTGCCAGGGTGTCTTCGCCTCGTCGCTCCGCTTCCTCATCTTCCCGCGATTTGCGGACGTAACAAACCACTTTGCGGATGGTTGGCGATAGTCCAGCCAAGGAGACTCCTCCTCTCACGGTGATACTCTTTGTATATGATCTCGTCACATCGATATGCCGCGCGTTGCATGTCGAAATGTGGCGAAAGCATACATTGGAGTAAGGCAGGGGGGATGTGCGTGGATACGAAGGAAGTTTGTCTGCAGACGGCCATTGGGTACGTCGTTGTCCGACGAGGTCCGGTGCCAGATACCGGAACACATGATGTTAACGCCACTCGCATCAAGCAAGTCTACCGCGACGCAGCGCGGTGTCTCCTTGAGGATGTTCAATCGGCTGCAGTTGGTGAAAACGCAGACGACACATCACAGCCGCTTGACCTATGAGTAGCATCTCGTCACCACCGCCGAAATGATTGTGGCACATACCAATGAATCGGAGTACCGGGCGTTCATCTCCAACAAGAAGAACGAGGCGCTGCAGTCGCGCATGATTGTCATGCCAGTGCCGTACAACCTGCGCGTCGATGACGAAGTCAAAATTTACGAAAAACTCATCAGGCAAAGCGATTTGAAAGATGTGCATATCGCGCCGCACTCGCTCAAGACCGCCGCGATTTTCTCGGTTCTGACGCGTCTGAAACAACCGAAGAAACAAGGCGTCGATTTGTTGAAGAAGCTGTACCTGTACAACGGTCAGTCGGTGGAAGGGATGAAAGACACGGACGTGAAGGAACTCCGTCACGAGTATCCTGACGAGGGGATGTCCGGACTGGATCCACGCTATGTCATTAACCGCATTTCCACGGCACTCATTCGCAGGGACACGACGTGCATCAATGCACTCGATGTGCTGCGCGCGATGAAGGACGGGCTCGACCAGCACGCGGCGATTTCCAAGGACGACAAGGAGAGATTGCTCAACCTCGTCGCGGTGGCTCGCAAAGAGTACGACGAAATGGCCAAGACCGAAGTGCAGAAAGCGTTCGTGTACTCGTACGAGGAATCCGCCAAGACCTTACTCGAGAACTACCTCGACAACGTGGAAGCGTACTGCAGCTGGCAGAAGCTGAAAGACCCGTTGACGGGTGAGGAAATTGATCCAGACGAAAAGCTCATGCGTTCCATCGAAGAGCAGATCGGCATTTCCGAAAATGCCAAGAAGACGTTCCGCGAGGAAATTCTCATCCGTATTTCGACGTACGCACGCCGCGGAAAGAAATTCGACTACCACTCGCACGAGCGGCTCCGTGAGGCCATTGAACGTAAGCTGTTTGCAGACTTGAAAGACGTAGTCAAAATCACGACATCTAGCAAGACGCCAGATGCGACTCAGTTGAAAAAGATCAACGAGGTCACCGCACGCCTGATTGACGAGCATGGGTATTGCCCGGTGTGCGCCAATGAACTCCTTCGCTACATCGGAAGTCTGTTGAACCGGTAATCGCAGATGAAATCGCATCACGCTGGTGAGGAGGGATGCACGATGTCGGGTACACAGTTCAGTTTGCAGAAGGACGACTGGTCGCTGCACCGCAAAGGCCAGCAGGACCAGCAACGGCACAATGAAAAGGTAAAACAGGCTATCAAGGAAAACCTCGGAGACCTGATCAGCGACGAGAGCATTGTCATGAGTGACGGAAGGCAGATTGTCAAAATCCCCATCCGCTCCCTTGAGGAGTATCGCTTCCGCTACAACTTCAATAAAGGGAAGCATGCAGGGACCGGGGATGGCGACACGCAGGTCGGAGACGTCATTGCACAAGGCAAGCCGGACGCTCAAGGTACGGGGCAAGGACCAGGGAAGGGCCAAGGCGCAGGAGATGCGCCTGGGCTCGACTACTCTGAAGCCAACGTCACGTTGGAGGACATTGAATCCATTTTGTTTTCCGAGTTGGAATTGCCGAACCTGGCTCCGAAACAACCCGACAGGGTGACCGTGGACGACATCGACTACAAGGACGTCCGCAAGACCGGGCTGATGGGCAACATCGACAAGAAACGCACGTTGATCGAGTCCATTCGCCGCAACCAGTTGAACGATACGGGGCGCGTACAAATCCTGCCGGACGACCTTCGCTTCAAGACCTGGGAGGAAGTACGCAAGCCCGACTCGTGCGCGGTCGTCCTTGCGATGATGGATACCAGTGGAAGCATGGGGCTGTTTGAAAAGTATTGCGCTCGTACCTTCTTCTTTTGGATGACGCGTTTTTTGCGAACCAAGTACGAAACTGTACAGATCCGTTATATTGCGCATCACACGGAAGCCAAAGAAGTTACCGAAGAGTATTTCTTCACCAAGGGTGAAAGCGGGGGTACCATTTGTTCCTCTGCGTACGATCTTGCGTTGCGGTTGATTGAACGGGAGTACCCATCGTCGCAATACAACTTGTACCCGATTCACTTTTCAGACGGCGACAACTTGACGTCCGACAACGAGAAGTGTGTCAAGTACGTCACACAGCTATCTGACTTGTCACAAATGTTCGGATACGCGGAAGTCAATCAGTACAATATGTCATGATGTATCCCGCCGATTACATTTTTAGGTGCACCTTCAACTCAAATTGGTCGACTTTCTTCCAAGCTTGATGGCGTGTGTATTCAATCCGCTCAACAACGCTCTTTAGTAAGTCGTTTTTCTCCTTCGGCTGTTTCAGCTGTGTCGTATGCTTCGATTACTTCGGCGAGACGTGGCAGAAACTCCACCTGTCTTTCCGATTCATTCTTCGTTTTCTCGAGTTCCGCTTCGACCTCCTGCAGTTCGTAATTCGCTTTCTCGATACGCTCCCCAATGGACTTATTACGCGCTAGGAAAGTCTCCACATCATACACATTGCGTTCGAGTAAATCATGCAGGTTTTCGCGTTGCATATGCAGATCCTCGATATCCTTCTGGAGCTGTTTGATTCGTCGCTCTAGCAACTCGATGGATGCTGAGAGATTCAATCTCCGCTAGGGATGGTTTCATTTCAAACTGCATTCCTTTGAGTATCTCTTTCAGCGTTTGTATAACTCTCTGCTCGACATATTCAAAGATCGCCCCCCGTGTATCACATCCATATGTTTGGCAGAGCAAGGAGTTATGAGGTCGCTGATACTTCTTTTGCCGACGCATCGCTCGTCCACACTTAGAGCAGAAGACAAGGGTAGCCAAAGGATTCGTTAACTCTTTAGCTATTGGTACCTTTGGACGCCTGCTCAGCAGTGCCTGATATCGTTCCCACGTCTCCTTATCCACGAGAGGTTCGTGAGCATTCTCATGTATGATCCAGTTTTCTCGAGGTTGCTTAGTTACGATGTAGCCATCCAAACCTTTCTGATACCTTGTACGACCCCAAACGATATGTCCATGATATGCCGGGTTGCGTAGTATTTCGCTGATCATGCGACGGTCCCATATCTTGCGGCCACTAGGCGTTTGTATCCCCATATCGGTAAGGCGATGAGAAATTTTTGATACACCATCACCTTCGGCGGCCCACTCGAATATCTGCTTCACCACGGGGGCCGTCTCAGGATCGGGATACAACTTCAAGTTTGCATCACGCAGATACCCGTACGGAGGTTTCTTGCTTACACTACGTCCATCAGCTGCGCTCCCACGCCGACCGCGCTGTAGACGTCGGGTGATAATCTTCAACTCACGGTGAGCCATGAACGACTCAAAGTCGAGAAATTCCTCATCGACCTCATCCTGCAAGTCGTATACCTTGCGCGGCGTGATGATCAGTGTGTTTGACATCTGGAACGTCTGTTGGATAATGCCTTGGTCTATCTTGTTACCGCGCCCAATACGGTCCACATCGATACAAAGCACGGCATCGTATTTACCTTCTTCCACAGCGTTCAGCAACCGTTGTACTTCGGGTCGGTCAATAATTCGCTCGCCGCTAACTACTTCCTCATATACTTCATCAATTCCGTAGCGGTACTTTTTCGATAATGCCAGGAGTGTACGACGATGTTTTGCGAGGGTTTCTCCTTCGCCTCGCGCTTCTGCCTCGATGTCAGAACGGGATTTTCGCAGGTAAATAGCGACATGTTGCAATCCAACTGGGTACTGATGCATGACTTGTCACCTCATAACGGTAAATCATTTGAATCTATAGTCACGGCTACCTCGTCATCATCTTGGTACAGGGCGTCGACTGAATGAACTCGAGAGATACCTGCACGGACACTACCATGAGCACTAATCAACTCTTCCCATGACAGCAACAATCCTTGTGCAAACAGAATCGTTTCACTTCCGCAATATTCGCAATAACGAGTATCTCCAGGGTTTCGACGTCCACAGTCATTCCTAAATTCAGAACTGTAATTTACACATTCGTTGTACAAATACCGTCCACATATTTTGCAGAAGATGGCGTGAGGTGAAAAATCGCTGTTTCCGCAACGTGGACATCTTTAATACCGTAACTTCTTATTCGTTTCTACATAGCCAAATTTCCTCATCCTGATATCTACCTCGTTGTGAAAGTAACTTGGAGGAAACGACATAATGTTCAGTCTCGAGCAATTGGACGTAAATAATCCCGGAACTGCGCATAGTAAAAATCATCGCTTTCCACGAAAATAGCTTTATCGCCGTGAATTTGTAAATCCTTTGCTCGATTCTTTGCTGCGTCATTCGATATCTGGCACAACCTCGCTATGTCCTCAGCACTACATAACCTGATTCTCTTCAATATGGAAATCGGAGCTAGCAACTCAGCTGCAAAAACGTTGGCTTCTCGTTCAAGTACCCAATATTGTTTACTGTCTAGTCTGCCATGTAATTGCGTAAATTCGAAATCAGTGAGGTGGCCCATAAAAATGTGGCCGATCTCATGGGCGATGGTCCAACGAATACGTTCAATAAGAGTTTCATGATCATAAACGGTGACATATCGCCCGGTTTCAGAATTGTAGAATGTCAAGGCATCGATTTGTATCGACGTACCTCGCTTGAGTTTCATCCCAAATGGATCTGGATGCCCATATATTTTTTCAGCTTCATCGATTGTAAACAAAGCCCAGCCATTCATTTCGTAAAATCGAAATGGATCGACTGGAAGCCAATTAACGCCATGTTCCTTTATAAATTGTCTTGCCATGCGTATAGCACGATGCGTGCGAGGTCGTGAAGGCAATGATGTTGGAATGCTATTTTTCCCTCTTGTCATCGGATTGCATCGCTTTCCTTCTTAACTGGAGTTCATGTTGTGCGAATAACAAATCGATATATTCCTCCACCTTATCCAGCTGTTCATCCGGTAAATCTTCAGCACGAGCAACGATTTTGTATACACGTTTCCTTTTAGGGTTCTCGTCAGCGTGCTGAGGAGACTTCTTGTTGTCAATGATATTCTTAACTTCCTGGGGAGCCTTTTCGAGGTACCCGGCCACGACTAATTCTTCAGGGTCGCCACCGGTTACCTTTGCTAATGCTCGCGAAATATCCTCTGATGGAGCTGGCCTCTGACCTAAGCGCAATTTACTTATGTATGTTGGATGGATACTGACACCAAGTTTGGCGCATGCATTAGCTATTTCTTCTAATGTCATACCCGACTGTGCGATGTAACGCTTCAATAGTTCGGCATAATTCACCATCATCACCGCCTGATGCAATTTTAACCGTGTCTAGACAAGCGAGGCAAGACAACGCAAAAAACTAGACAATTTAGTCTTGACACATAGTTGGTAGTGGCCTATATTTTAATTAGACAAAATAGTCTAAACAAAAGGGGGTATAAAATGAAATACCCAAATCGAATTCGTGAATACCGAAAGAAGATGGGTTATACACAACAGCAATTAGGCCTAAAGTTTAAGGAGCCGAAGGACGTTACCGTCATTTCGAGATGGGAACGTGGCGTAAGCAGGCCGAATGCAGCGAGTCTTTTGGAATTGGCAGAGATTCTAAACTGCCATCCAGAAAAAATTTTCGACTCTAGCGAGACAGACAGGTCTGGCTCTAAGACAGCGTGAGATGCTTATCGCGTGGGCGCAACCCAGTTTCCTCCGAAAAACGTTTATCATGGAACGGTTAAACCGCATTTGTGAACTATGTGCCGAACCGCGCATTGCATCACGTAATTTTTCACAGCCAAGGTGGAACGGGAGAGCTCAGCATAGTGCATGCATATCGCGCAATCCGCGAATTGTTGCATTGAAAAAACCAAGTAACTTACAGAAAGGTGGTGTTCCTGATGGAGCAAGCGGTCAAGCTGTCCACTCATAGAGTAGCTCAGGGGGCGATTCCTGTGGCTACAGTAATGCACCGGATTGGCAACACCACGATAACCGTAGTTTCAAAGTCTGATGTTATTCTGATGACTCCTCAAGAACGCGGTGAATGGTTTCGTAAGAAGCTGGAAGAAGGAGACCCAGTGTGTAACGCTCTTGCCGATATGGTGACCAGAATACTCACTCGGCGAAAATCGGCAACTTGATGTTAACCTCGCAGTACTGCCTGTGATGCTCAACGGCTAAATCAAGTTTCTTTTCAACCGGTTCGAGGATAATCTAAACACGCAAGGATGGCTTGATCCGGTACGTGTCCGTTGATGGATGTTTAAGCGAATCCCTTCTCAGTGGGGGATTTGGGGGCGACAGTGAGCCGCCCCGGGGAAGAGTTGGACAAGTCATTGAGGGGAGGTGGGAATATGCGGACACAGGACGCAATGGTACGGAAGATGCTTAGGTTATTGCGTCAGGGGGCAGGACTTTCGACAGAAGCTTTAGCTCACAAGCTGAACGTAGACCGGAGCCTGATCAGTAGAATTGAGAGCGCACATGCGCCGTTAAGTCCGGAACTCATACTCGATTGGATGACGACATGTGGTGGTAAGTCGTTGACCTCCTTTGTGATCACGGGTATGCAAGGTCTTGAAACATTCTACGACCTGTTTAACGGCAATAGTGCTGGCTACACCCTTAACACCATAGCATTGAAACTTGGCACAAAACGTGCAGAAATACAGCAAACCGTGAAACTTACGGAAGGAGCGGATGAGCCTAGGAAACCAGATGAGAACCTACGGAGTCGAGGGGGCTGATACAGAGCAGTCTAGCGTGGTAGGCAATCCATTCAGTACAACGAGCGGTCATGCAAAACTCAAGACTAGCATCACCAAACTGCAAGCCGCTATAGATGTACTTCGGGATAGAAAAAAGGAGTTTGATGCTTAAGGTGAGTGGAAAGCAGCAAGGATGTGTGAATCTGAAAGTATCGAAGTCTTGAGGTTATCACGAACAGATCTCCTCACAGTCCCTGACTGGTAGACCACAAGGCTTTGTTAATACACATAGCGACATCTTAGAACAACGGAGGGTTGGAACGTGAGCGTATTGACTGGAGAATACTTGCAGGAGAGAACGTAACCATTCAAATCGTTCGAGTAACTACGTAATAGGGGGTTGCCATTCGAGTGCGGATTGACGATGTTCAGGGATATTCCAGATTCATTCCTTGGTCAGCAATTGATTGCATCGAAACCCACAGTGGTACAACGTGGAAACAAAGCATAACACATGGGATGTGGTGGACCAAATAGAGCGGATTGACGGGTTAGGTAATTCAGACATAAGCCAGGGCAAGTTCTAATAGTACGGTCAGCGGGGAAGTGACAAGATGAACTTCTTTAGAGAGTTGAACGCGTTCCGGGATTGGTCAATGCTAAACGGTCCGTCAACAGGTCAAGTTGCTTTATGGTACTCGCTCATGAGCATAAACAACGCTACCGGTTGGGTTGACTGGTTTACTGCGACCAATCAGACGCTGCAACTCATGACCGGTCTTTCGCGGCAGGGCCTTGATAAAGCACGGAATCAACTCGTACAGAAAGGCCTGATCGAATACCAGAAAGGTCGTTCGAATCGCGTCGGGAAGTATCGGATGGTCAGATTTGAATGTCAAAAAGTAGGCACACAAGTAGTCACGGGAGGAGACATAGCAGTGGACAGACCGGTTGACGCA
The DNA here is from genome assembly GCA_963788285.1 of uncultured Alicyclobacillaceae bacterium. Taxonomy (GTDB): domain Bacteria; phylum Bacillota; class Bacilli; order Alicyclobacillales; family Alicyclobacillaceae; genus Alicyclobacillus_A. Next base: position 58,275 of record CAWBGB010000004.1, on the reverse strand, counting down.
GTGGTAGGCATAGCAGGAGCGTTTGAGGAGTCACAGCAGCAGCGTTCTGGTAGCACATTAGTTAAACATAAACAAAACGAAACTAAACAAGACAGAAAATCACCATCATCGTCTAAGGCGCTTGCGTTGGTCTCGCAAGTCTATGAATCCGAGATCGGCGCTGTTACGAGTATGGTGACCAAGGAACTTGTCTCATTGTTGGATGAATACTCCGCGGATTGGATTCTTGATGCGATCAAGCAGGCCGCGGTGCAAAACGTCCGCAAGCTCTCATACCTCCGCAGCACACTCTCAAACTGGCGGATGGAAGGCCGTGGAGGAAAAAATGGCAAGGCGCACCTTATGCAGATTGATGCCAAAGCATCGAACGGGCCGGAGTTGAAGGACGCGAAAGGAGTGGTACAAGGTGGAAAACATCGGTCAAGCACTCAACCGGATGATGAGTGGGCTCGCATCGAAGCAAAATTCTTCGGCCGCTGATTGCCGATATTGCGGTCGCCCCATGCACCACATCACGACAGTCAAGCTCCGCGAAACGGAATATCCTTTCGGCCCGCTCGTCTGTTACTGCCCGGAATTCGTTCGCAAGCGCGAGGAACAACGGCGCCAGCGCAAAGAACAAGAGCGTCTTGAACACGAGCGGCAGCAGAAAGCGCACATCGAGGCGCTCTTCCGCCGAAGCGCGCTTCCCGAACGTTGGCGGACTAGGACATTCGAGCGGTTTGAGGTTACGCCCGCCAATGCCGAGGCCTTTGCGACAGCCAAGGCGTATGCGGAAGGGTTCGATCCGGAAGCGGGCAAAGGATTGCTGTTGACCGGAACCGTCGGAACCGGCAAAACCCATCTAGCGGCAGCCATCGCCATGGAACTCATCAGCCACGAGCATACGGTGGTGTTCGGCACGGTCACGAACCTGCTTGCTCAGGTTCGCAGTGCCTATGGTGACGACAGGGTGTCCGAGATGGACATGATGCGACGGCTCACGCGTTGCGACCTGCTGATTATCGACGACCTGGGCAAGGAGAGGGTCAGCGATTGGGTCGAGCAGACGGTTTACGAAATCATCAACACGCGCTACGAGCGCAATCGGTCCCTTATCATCACGACGAATATGAGCCTTGCCCAAATTCGAGCGAAGTACACGATCGTGGGCGACGCCATCGTGGATCGCATTCTTGAGATGTGCCAGGGAATCAGGATAGTCGGCGACAGTTGGCGTCGTAAGGCGCTTCTATAGCGTAGCGAGTTGATGGGAGATGAAGCGCAAGGCGAATGTGACGGAACCGGAGCCGAAACAGCGGATGTATGCTGTGTCAAAATTCCCGACAAGTCAAATGTGAGCAGCATCAAGGTTACACTCCAATGTCTCGTCTCCCAACTCGACAAACAGACAGAGCTCAGAGCGGTCGAAGGTATCCGGCTCTCGCAGGAGAACAGGTCGATCCAAATTGAGCTTGAGGGGAAACGGAGGCTTCGCGATGAAGCTGAACGCGGGACTGTTCACACGCGTCCAATGGGGAACACCGCAGGACCTGTTTGATCCCTGAACGACGAGTTTTGCTTCGACCTGGACGTCTGCGACAGCCAGAAAATGCGAAATGCGAGCGGTATGTCACGCCCGAACAGGACGGCCTCGCGCAGCGGTGGGCGTGTCACACGTGTTCTGATCTCGAAGAACAGGAGTGACGAACATGCAAGACCTCATTCGTGAGTACCAAGAACAGATTGTCGTTCTCCGCAAGAAAAAGAACCTCTGCAAGGACTTCGCACAAAAGAAAGTCTACGCCAGCATGATTGAAAGCCTCTCATACGCCATCCGACAAATGACCGGGAATGATTACGAAGATACCCGGACCGTACTTGTTGACCCCGAAATTTTGTCCAGCATCGCCGTAAGCCACGACATTTACGATATGTTTGAGGACCAAAACGATGAACCGGAGATTCCGTTGTCGCTCGATATGCGTTGCCTGTCGTACCAAGAATCGCGTGTTATCCGTTTGCTCATGGAAGGAAAGACGTTTCAGGAAATCGCTGATGAAATGGGCGTTACAAAAAGCACCGCGCAAATATACGCGAAACGAGCGAAGGACAAGTTGAACAGAATGCGTGACAACGGCGTTCACTGCGCGCTGATTGACGAGTTCGATGATGCTGAAGGAGTTTATCTGCCGGGACTATTTAGACAAAAGCATGTTGTCAAGAGTACTGTCCAGAAGCACGCAGAACAAGCCAAAGAAAAGCTGGATGACAGCGTTCAAATGACACTCTTTGACTTCAACGTTGAGCTTGAACTTGCCGTACAATGACGCATTTATGAGGCGATGTACATGAACATAGAGAACTTCCTTTGCAAGAAATGCGGGTATTGGCGCACCGTCGAAAGCAGAGGAACGGTGGTAAGCAAAATCCCATGTCCCTCCTGCAATGCTCCAATGCGAAAGGTGCGGCTGGTACAAACGACATTGAATCTGGAGGGATACAAATTTGACGTGGCTACTTCGCAATAAGCTATTTGTCGGCGTTGCTGGCGTAATTGTTGCTGCATTGATTGGTTGGTTGATTGCATCTGGGTTTTTCTCAAAACCTCCCAACGTTAGCGGAACGTGGAAAGTTACCTATTCACAATTAGACGAAACCGACACGTTGACATTGGTGAGCAAAATGACGGTTCGATTTCCGGGTCTATCGATGATGGAAATATATCCGATACGCCCCCCGTTACAGGCGACATCACGAAGGATGGACAGATCATGATTACCGCTACGGGATACGGTACAGCGATATGGGCCGGAACGCTGAAAGGCAACGAAATCACTGGAAGTTTCAGCGCTCCATCTACACCGACACAAACGTTCGAAGCGAAAAAACAATAAATCGAAGGAGAGTGTTACTGATGAAATTCGTGGACTACGGAATGCCAAGCGTGTATGAGGTAAGCAAGGAGATGTACGAAGGGACAAAAGTTTGTACCGAATGCGGCGTGGAAGGAGATTGGTGGTATCCGACAGAGGAACACGACGGATTCAAGTGTGACATATGCACGTACAAAGAAGATCCTACGTCATGGGAACCTGTAAGTTAATGATTTTTGACATACGCCTCCGCTGATGCGAGAGGCGATTTTTATTGGGAAAGGAGGTACAAGGTTGAACCACCGCACGCACTCGATGACGGGAGCGCTGGCAATGGAACTGATACTGGTCGAAACACATGCTCCAGTACATTGGTGGACTCCGGTTTTGATTGTTGCGTCTGGTCTATCGGCCACGGTTCCAGACATCGACCACCCTGAGAGCGCGGTGTCGCACAGAGTGCCACTCGTTGGCATCATCGCCAGATTCCTAAAGCATAGGACTGTCACTCATAGCTTGCTTGCAGTCGTTGTTGTATGGGCCTTATTGGTCCGTTTCATGTACTTCGATTTACCGGGAGGGGTGCCGTGGAATAGCCTCGCGTGGGCGTGTGTGATTGGGTATGCAAGCCATCCATTCATCGACCTATTCAACCCGGAAGGCGTTCAGTTGTTTTGGCCACTTCCGTATTGGGTGCGTGTGTTACCTGAACCTTTGGCTATTCCGGTGAATTCAATTCGTGAAGAGATTATTTGTTGGATTTTCAATCTGGCTGTCATTGTTATCGGGATTTCTTGGGCGTTAGTGAATTTGCGCTTTCACGTGCCGGTTCTTGATTCCTTCGCTTGGCACGTCATTAAAACCATAACTTTTGGGAGGTAATATGATGAAAAAAGCAGTTCTATTTCTGAGAAGCATCGCCGCAATGTTCTTAACCACAGGATTTAGTGTGGGCGTTGCATTTGCCGACAGTAATCCGTTAGCAGGTGTTCCGTCTGTAGGTCTTAGCGGTAGCGGACCAGGTAGCGGGATGTTTGACTACGTCATGCCACAGTTGGGGTTTGTGTTATTGTTGTTCGTGGCGTTTTATGCTGTGACGCACTTCATATTTCAACAACAAACAAGGATGGTTAAGATGTTCATTAGTGCTTGTCTCGCGGGCGTGCTGGTGTTCGACGTGAAGGAGATTGGGCCTCTCATTAACTGGTTTGCGGGACTAGCCGCACATCTCTAGGGTGATGTAATGTCGAACAGGACATATAGAAAGCTGTTTGAACATAACCCCGGCATAACTAGTTTCGGTAAATGGAGATTACCTCGTGGATGGAAAATCACCAGAGATGGGATAATTGCATACCTGATTTGTTTAATCCCCGCATATTTCTTTCAGCCTGTGATTTCCGGCCTATGTGCCATCTGTACGGGTAGGCAATTGTGGAAGCCTGTTACCATCTTAGGGTTAGCGTTGGGAGGAGTTATCCTTTTTAACAAGATTGACGCAAACGGAAAGCCAATCCATGTTTTTGTTCGGGATGTCGTGAAGTATTTCATGAGACCGCACGGTACAAACGGATGGGCACCCATTCGAATACGAAAAAAGCCTATAAATGCGACAATCAAAGCAAAATGCATTACTCGTCATACACCTCCCCAATGTTGAGGGAGGTGTTTTTAGTGACTCAATTGTTCCCTGCAATACACTGGTACGAGAACTTAATATTTGATTCTCGAGGCAAAGTTTGGGGAGTGTACCGACTTCCACAGTTCCCATATGAACATCGGGGACAAAACGAAAAATGGTCGGTATCAGAGCGGTTCGAGAACTTCCTGCGTATGTATACCGGGCAAGGAATGTTGCTCAGTGTGACACGGCAGAAATCCATCAAACAGTTGGAACGTCAGATGCGTGCCAAATCGGAAAGCGAAGAATGGCAATCGCATGTTGACGCAGCAATCGAAGAGTTGAAGTTTCGTCAGGCATACGACCGGGAAGTGTATCTCGTTCTTCCACTTCGAACGATTGTCGGCTTTAGGCTTGACACAGCGCTGTCAGATGTCGAGCACATCAAGAGTTTCGTTATCCAAACGGCGAAACAGGCAATCGGAAGTATTGGATACTTGAAAGATAGGTTACTTGGTGTGGGGCGAGAGATCCCGGAGTCGCTTATCGAAAAAGCATCGCTTGCAGACCGTTACCTGTTCGCGAAGATAAACGCTGCGATTGGCGGTTCTGTGCAACGTGCGAGCCCTGCCGATATTGAATGGCTACATCGAAAGCCATATTTCAGGGGTCTCGAAGAACCACCAAGTAGGATGCCTGAAAAACTGGCGACAGCGGCATCTAAGAGGCCAGGTCGAAAAGCAAAGCGTCCTTACCAGTCGACGATGGTTGATATCGCGTCAGCCTACGTCAAGGAAGACCTGTATAGGGTGCAGATAATTCATAGAAACAAGCGTGTAAGCTATCAATCCGTGATGGCGCTCTCGAACTTTGCTGAGTCCATCGAGGACTTTGGAGATGAGTGGCTTTATCACCCGCTGGAAAGGCTGGACTTCCCCGTTGACGCATGTGTACATTTCAAGGTCACACCGGGACACTTAGCTCGAGATATCGTGAGACGAAAGAAACAGGCCGCTATAGACCAATGGGAAGAATTTGAGAAGGACGGAGAAATAAGCCTAGACCTAGAGGATGGTCTTGAAGATGCGCCGATTCTGGAACAGAAGCTAAAGCATATGCCACTTGTAGAATTTCAGGCGTTTATGGCTGTTGGCGCGGATAACGAAGAAACGCTAATCGAACGCGAAGAAATTCTGATTAACTTCTTGGACGGTTATGCAACCCCCGTACATCCTCCGGGTGATGCAATCGAACTGTGGAGAGCATTCTTCCCTTGTATGGCTGGAGGCGTTCATTCGAGTTGGGACGTGCCTGCCGAACCAAGAGCGCTATCCTGCGCGGCTCCTTTGGGGACTGGCGCACTGGGAGACCCGGATGGTATGTTACTCGGTCACCTGCTCGGTAGCGGGAAACCGGTGTTCATGACACCGGAAAGGCCGATGATGGAGCTGAACCACACGGGCTCTATCGCGTTAGTTGGCGTATCTGGTTCAGGTAAATCCATGACGGCTAAACTCATTTCAAACAACATCCTTGCTAGGAGAGGTATAGGGTTTGTTCTGAACCAGAAGGAAAACGAGTATTTCAGCTTGTATCACAAGTGGCGTGATGAAGCCTGTTGGTTGGACATAGATGAGAAATTCAATCCTTTCCGACTGGCGAAAACCGCCCACGATTGTCGAACTATCGCACAAAGCTGGCTGTCCATTCTGTTCAACATCAGTAGCAGCCGACAGGACACATACGGGTCTATCGTGATAAGTGCAGCACTAAATCGGATGTACAGCGGTGACACGTGGGACATGGATACGTTCCTAAAATGCTTGAATGAGCAAGTTGAACAATCCGATGTCCAAGATGAGAAGGAACTTGGAAATATGTTTATCCGCATGTTGGAGCAATACCGTGAAGACCCGGTTAAGTCCTGTGTGTTCGGAAAGGATGAAGTCACTCGTTCCGTATCGAATGCACGACTAGTCGTACAAAATCTGTTTGGACTAGAGTTTCCAGACCAAACTCAAAGAAACCCAGACCAATGGCGTGAAAACCAGCGATTCGCAGTGTCCCTTCTGTATCTGTCCACGCAAATCGGGCTGAGAAAGCTCATGGAGAAAGACCTAGAAACCCTGAAATTCTTCCTCATTGACGAAGCATGGATGCTCAGGGCGATTCCAGAGGGCAGAGCGTTAATCAACAAGGTTCAGCTTCTCGGTCGGGCATTCAATTTGATTCTCATTCTAGGGCTTCAGAATCCCGATGTTCTGTTGCCGCGTGACGAGAACGACGACATCACGGCGAATCTTGGTTGGATGTTCTTCTTTAAGCAGGAAAGTCACATCCAAGTGGGACACGCCGTGAAGATACTGAACCTACCGGAAGAAGAGGACTGGAATCAAATTTTCGCGGGGTATGGAGAAGGTCGCGGCATAGTACGAGACCCACTAGGTAGAGTCGGTGAAATTCAAGTTGACATCCTGCCTGTATCCTTGATAGCGGAATTTAACACGACTCCGGGTCAAAACCGTATTCATAGGCAGGTGGCGGTTCAATGATTCAGTGGAACCAGTTTCCTCCCTCTGCGTACCAGTGGGACTATATACCGCCCTCTGCATGGAAGACGCTGAACCCGTTGGCAGGGGTAGTGCCGGGTGGAACAAACAATGTCGCAAACTTCGTTTTTGAGCTAGGGACGATGAGTCTCAACACTTTTCTGTCGTTCCTGCAATTCGCTATAGACCCTAGTTCTCTGATGAATCCCATAGAGCAGGAAATCGGGAACATGCTCCATTCGGGTTATAACTCGGTTTTCGTGCCGATGATTCCGGTGGTAGTGGTAATTGTCACGGCGTTCGTGTTGTATCGGTTTATCCGAGCGCACCACGCCACGGCAACGCAAATTATCGTTATGTTTGTCGCGATAACGGGAGCAGCAGTGTACTTCTATACAAACTTCGCTCCAGCCATGAATCAGATCACGGCATTTGATGATTCAATGGCAGGATGGATGCTCAACACATCGTCAGAGCTAGGCCAAGCGGCCTCGGGAACGGGAGAAGTGAGCCCAAACATCAACAATACGCTTTCTGCGCTTTGGGACCAATACGTTGTAACCCTGTGGGAGCAAGGAGAATTCGGTGAAGCAAGCTCGAAGCTGTCAGATTACAACGTGAGCAAGCAGGAAGTAGGCCAGAAATGGCAGGATAACAACGGGCAAACGAAAACCATAAAGAAAAATGATAACTGGGTCAATCTGTTGCTCAGTAACAACGGAGAAGCCCGAACCAATCTGGCTACAATCCTGTACAACACGAGCATTCCTCGTGCCGGAGCATACGCTAACGCGGTTGCTGACCCGAATTCTCGTTTGGCAGAAGCATCGATGTCTTTCTTCTTGATGTTGCCGATTGTCGTGTTTATTGGGTTCATGAGTTGCTTGCTTTTACTGCTGACGCTCGGGTTCCTATTCTTGGTGCTGAAGCTATCAGTAACGTTCCCGCTTGCCATAGTCCCGGACTACGGATGGAACTACTTCGCCAAAACGCTTAAACAGCTAGTCGGGGTTCTCGTATCAAAGGTCGTTCACGCCACGTATCTTGGGCTTACGTTGTTGATCTTTAGCATCGTGACAAACGCCTTGGACAAGACAAGCAACGGAACGACGATGAACGGGATTCTAGTCAACAGTGCAATTTGTGTAGCGGCGATTATCTACCGTGGTTGGTTCATTCGTTCGCTATCGCAAAGACTGCCGAAAGAATATCAGTGGTCTTGGCGTAAGCAGATTCAAAAGGCGAAAATCGAGACCCAACGAGGAACCGCACCAGCGCGTAACTTTGCTCGGAAAGCTGTGGAGTTATACAGAAATAGAGAGGCAAATAGGACCGCTGGAGTACGGGTACAAGCCGCTACACAAGGTGCTATGGCTGGACGGATGCGGACGACAAATACGGGTCGACCGGAATCCGAGGCGAAACATCAGAAGTCTACAAAGCCTGTAACCAAAGGTGTTATGTCTAACTTCGTCAGTGAAAATCAAAGTTTCACTGAGAAGAACCAGAAGCCGATACGAAAGAAAGTAAAAGAATTCGCACCACCAGTTCAACGGAATAACGGTGAACAACCAAAGGAATATCGCGTGAAATCTGGTCAATCGGTACTGAAATCAAGAATGGCAACGATGGATCAGAACGATACGAGAACTAAAAAGCCAGCGCCAAAAATGGCGCGGCGTGTACCGGTTAGGCCGATACGATAACCCCTTTCGGGGTCTTTTTTATTGCCGTTCAACTCCGCTTAGGTGAGAGGGGGTGCCGTGATGATGGAGTCAACGGTTATTCGTTGGGCACTGGCTAACCCGAAAAAGGTACTAACCATTGCGGGCGTTTCTACAGGCTCTTTAATTATGGTCCCGTTTTTCGGCATGGTGCTATTTTTGACGACGCTCGGTCCAACGACAATAGAGCAAATCGATGACATGGCGCTGCCGGGTGATTATTGGAGCGATGTAGCGGTAAAGCCCGGTGTAATTCCTGCTAATGTGCTACCCGCTTTAGAAAAGGCTGCAATGGCAGAACGTGTTCCATTACAGCTACTTGCCGGGGAAGCGGAAACCGAGTCCGGGTTTACTCCGAACGCTACGAATTACTCTCCAGGAACGCATGCAATGGGAATGTTTCAATTCGAGCCGCAGACATGGAGTGGTTGGAACAATCCATACGCCAGCGCAACCACTTATGACACAAATCCCGCACGCATCAAAGAGTACGGAGGATACGGAGTAGACGCAGACGGTAAAGGTGTAGCAAACCCATTCGACCCTTACGATGCATCAATGGCGGCGGCCACGTACCTGAGACAACTTTACAACCAGTATGGACATCATTGGAGTCTCGCGTGTTTTTGGTACGGGTCTGAGACGCAAGCATACGTGGACACGGTTTTCGGTTACACAGAATCATTTTTCGCGGATACGCCCCCAATACCGGATGGCTCAGGATTCTGGTTCTTGGGTGGTACGGAATCAAAGGTGGTGAATTCAAGTGGAAACTCGATTACGCTGTCGGCTCCGGCATGGACAACAATCATAGCCCCTGAAAGCGGAACCTTGTCGATTCAATACGGAAATTCAGGAGATACGCTCACGCTTGACACTGATGATGGAACATTCAAGTTTTCAGGAGATATCGTAGCGTGGGCAAACAATGGAAGCAGTGTTCAGGCGGGAGCGGTAATAGGCGTAACGACAGGAGATATCAACGTATCTGGGGATGTTAGCAGCTTCCCAACACCAAACTTGAAGGCAAATAAGTTCATTGAAATTATGGCGATTGCCCTGAAATATCAGGGGTGGCCTTACGTTTACGGTGGAGATAATCCAAAGACGAGTTTCGACTGCTCAGGTCTGGTGCAGTGGGTATACGGACAGGTGGGAATTAGCCTACCACGAACAGCGCAGGAGCAATGGGACGCAACAGAGCACATTCCTGAATCTGAGGCTCAACCCGGAGATCTAGTATTCTTTCTCAGGCACATATGACGACCCCGGAAATACAGTCACTCACGTAGGCATCTATGTTGGAGACGGAGTTATGTACGCAGCGGATAGCAGCGGTATTGGATATGCTTCGCTGTCTAATCCGTTTTGGACAGAACATCTTTACGGATTTGGTAGAGTACCGGGTGTGAATTAGGAGGTAAGACGATGTTCCACAGATACGGTCATCACTACTCTAGCATTGGTTACCAACTCGTAAGCAGCATGATACACGGTTTTGGGATGGTCCATAGGGTCTAGGTTGGCTCGTTCGTTGCCGTTGAACGTCGTTATTGTTCTGGCTCTGATTATTTTTGCGTGTTACTTATTTCGCCGTCTGGTGTAAGAAAAGGAGGGTATAAAACATGAAAAATCATATGGATTGGCGTTATCTTCGGATTCTACCGAAAGACAACCATCAACTGAACGCGGGACAAGTGACGCAGTTTCTTAACAAGCTGTGGGGATTTCAGCGGTCTATGGTGCAATCCCTTCGAAAAGGTCAGATAATGTTCCGATCCATTTTTCACAGGACTCCAGACGGAGAGATTGAGTGGTATATGGGGATTCCAGATGACCGTATGCAAGGATTTTCTGCCGCGTTCCGCTCGTCATTTCCGCATCTGGAACATGTGGATGTACAAGCAGAAGACATGGGACTTCCTCCAGCGCGTATATATGGGCACGTTCCTGAAGCTAGGCCAGAAGGGAGACAGAAAAGGACTACCGCTTAGTACGTTAAAGGATGGAGACCCGCTCCCTTCGATTCTGTACGGTATGGGCGCGGGTGCAGAAAGCAACGAAGAAACCGTCCTCGATGTCGTCATTTCCCCTGCGTCCCACAGAACGCTGTACAACATCGTTAAACGCGCTGAGAAGACGATTTATCCGGGAGAAAAGGACTTGCTTAGAGACCCGGAAGCGTTGATGGAGAAAGTTGAATCGTTCGGACGTGAAGTCTTTCATGAGTTTCTTGGGAAGCAAACAAGCAGAAAGACGACAACGAAGCAGAAAAGTCAAGTTCTCCGACCTAGATCCGCAAGAACAAAACCGCATTCAGTCTGTTCGGCGCCGATATACAGGACAGGAATTCGGTTTTCAAACGTGGATTCGCCTTGGTGTTTGCGCTACTCCCGAAAAAGGACAAGAGAAGTATGCGAAATCCGCCGCGAACGCCCGCTTGCACTCAATGGTAAACGGTTTTATGGACTGGCAACTAGTACAACTACCTGACGGAAAACCGCTATTTTCGCGGGAAAAAGGCCGCGGAAAGCATACGAAACGGGAAACCTCCGAGACTCCATGAAATGATACTCACGGCCCCGGAGTTGGCTTGCCTGTGGCACATTCCCGATTCACGTAATCCAGTATTTCAGTACATCCCATCGGTACGTGAACACGCGCAGACATTGAAGAATGACGAACTGAATCAAGGCGTGTACATCGGTGTGATGAAGCACCCCATACAGAAGGATAGACAGGTCGCAATTCCGTACGATGAGTTTAAGAAACACTTCCTGCTTTCGGGTAGGCCGGGCTCGGGAAAATCATCAGTGATAGTTACGATGTGCGATTCCTTAATCAAAAAATGGATGTCGTCTCCGCGTTCTCCCGGTTTTAGTTTTATAGACCCCGCACAGGAAACCATCGTGATACTGCTTACCAGATTGTTGAACGCGGGACTTACGGAAGAACAATGGAGCAAGATTCATTATGTATCGCTCAAAAACTCGGAGAATCCTATCGGTTTGAATCTGCTTCATAGGTCGCCGGGATTGTCTACAGATGACCTAGCAGAAGAAGCTATGAGCCTACTGAAATATGCGTATGGCGGCGACACGCCGCAGATGGACCGACTGTTAAGAAACGGACTTAGAACGTTGCTCGAAGACAAGTCACAGACGCATACGCATCGTTGGACTAATCCCGCTGTTTCAAGACGAGAGATTCCTCGAACGTGTACTCGCGCATGTACATGACCCGATTCTAAAAATGTTTTGGGAGAAAGAATTCCCCGACCTTGATAAAAAGTCAGTGGGGGCGCTTCTAAACCGTCTTAATCCGTTTATCTCCAACATGGACATGCGGCACATGTTTGGACAACGAGAGTTTGCCATTGACCTAAAGCGGTACATGGACGAAGGACACATTTTCTTTTGGGATGTTCTTGGGGTAGGGGTCGAACAGATGAAACTTGCGATTGGTTTCATAATGACGCAGTACCACAGGGCCGCTCAGAGAAGGCCAGTCCATTCCATGACCCACTTCCTTATCGTTGACGAGGCCCATAAGGTACAGATTCCGATTGCCGACAAGATTATAGTCGAGGATCGAAAATTTGGCCTAAGTCTCGGTTTAAGTACCCAATACGTAGATCAGTTTTCAGATTGGCTCAGACTTTCCGTGAAAAATGCAGTGCAGAACATCTTCTCGTGTACCCAAGGGACAGACGCTGCGGCCACTATTTCAGATATGACTAATGGGTACTTTGAGCGCTCCTATTTGCAGAGTCTACCCCAGAGGACGGTTGCGGTTAAGACCGAAATCAATGGTCAACCGCGAAACCTGGAGGTGACTGTACCCCCACCATATATGTATTTACCGGGAGGTATACAGGTGAACAAGGACAACCCACGGGAAGTCGAACAGGCTACAAAGTGGGCACTAGAAAAGGCTCGGGAGTTACAAGCTCGCGACGGACGCTCAACAAAGGACATCGACGCGGAACTGGACGACTATCTGATAACGAAAACACCGTTGCATACACCGAAAAGTCAGGAGCCAAAGCAGGAAGACGACTATCTTCTCACTATCTAAGGTGGTGATTACATGCTGTTAAAGTGGCCTGAGCTTCCATTTAAGCCTGAGGAACAGGTTTTAGGGATGATTTTCGATGGTGGAATGTTGACACGTAACCAATTGCAGATACTTTCCGGTTTTACGGAAAGCAAGGTTATTTACTGTTTGAGGAGGATACGCAAGAAGTGGTTAGAGACACCGATGATCAAGGAACATTTCTTGCCCGGTCGTTCAAAGGGTAAGATGTACTCTCTGACCATTGAGGGAGCGAGATATGTCTATGACATGATAGGCATTGAGCATCGTGTGAAGTACGTTCCAGAAGGTCAGTTGCTTCACTATTTCGGGATAAACAGTATTTTGGTTCGGTCGGTGCAACGATTCGGTAGAGAAGCTGTGACTTGGCTATCCAGCCGTGAAGTTACGGAAGAACTGGCTTTAGCACGACGACTGTACGGACCAGAAGAACAACAAAAAGGACGACCGATACGACCGGATGCCGCTATTGCAATAGATGAAGGACGTAAAGCTTGGATTGAATTCGATAACGCAACGGAATCCACGGCAAAGTTAGAGGCAAAGTTTCGTTCGTACGTCAATCTCTACAAAGAGATCGGTAACTACATGCGCCCAATACTGTGGGTTGCTCCAACCGAAGAAAGAAAAAATTATCTACACCATCTTTACCACGGATTTAAGGATAAATTTTCATGGCCTGACGAAGTGCAACACATCTTCTTTGTAGAAGATCAGGAGCAGGCATGGTTAGCAGGCGAAAACGCGGGCGTCGAACAGAGGGTATGAAAAAATACTATAGCGTAAGCAGAGGTATAGTCTGTTGAATTCCCCTTGATACACAAGGGGATTTTTGATTTCCGAAAAACATGCGGGTGTATATGTGTGAGTACATGGACAAGCACATGGATATGTATATGCGGATGTACATCTGAACGGCCAAAAATGTCGTACAATGCCGCGTAAGGAAAATACATGGAGGTGCACTTGAATGAAAGCTACTATGGAACAACTCGTCAGAAGGTTTTGGAGAATGGGAATGGTGTGGTCGACAACAAGAAGAAAGCCCTCGAAGCACTCGACGCAGTATGTGAGGCGGTTATCGAATTGATTCACGAAGGTTACGATGTCGCATTGCCCGGAATCGGTACGCTGAAGATTACGGAGAGAAGCGCACGCAAGGGTCGTAATCCTCGAACCGGGGAACCAATTATGATTCCGGCAAAGACAACAATCGTACTGAGGCCGAAAGAGGACGTTCTGAAATCTGTGGCTTCGTGAAAGTAGCCCGCCCGAGATATGGGCGTGTTTTATACAAAAAGGAGGACCACTAACGATGTCGATGACCGTTAACGAGCGCATAAAGGTGAAAGGGCGCGTGTTGAGTGAGACGGAATTGAATGTTACTGAGGAAATGTATCAAGGGTGGTCCGCAGAGTATTTGACTTTCGTGGTGATACCCAATCTGATAGCCACGATTCGAGACCGCGACAAGACGATAGAAGCGTTAAAAGAATTATTAGAACATCAGAGGAAAGCCATTCAACGTAAAGACGTTGAGATTGAACGGTTGCGCGAGGAGTTGGAACGGATAAGGAACGAGGCGGAGGCTCAGAAGCACGGTATAGATGACAGACCTCATCCTTGAGGTCGTCCGTAGTATCCGCATCGGTAGGAATCTGGAACGCCTTGACACTCTGTACATATTGGCCGTGATGACGACCATTTTAATCAAACTGTCCGTGTTTCAATATGCTTGGTGCGAAGGGATGAAGGACGTGTTCAAATTGTCCTCACACCGGATTGTGACGCTTTCGGGCGGCTTGACAATGGACAAAGAAAGAGATTTCCATTGTCACCACCCTTTATTGGAATTGGCCGTTGAGACGACCTTCAAGGTATGATTTATTCAGTAACATAAATTCATCGCTGGATCGGTAGCGCCGTGCCATTTCATTGTGTTCGTAAGCTTTCCTGTAATCGCCCATGCGGTCATAACAAACACATAACTGCACATGTGGCAGCCACGTCCAACATGCCGTGTTTACAAGGCCCCAGTGGTTTTCCGGTTTTGGTAACTGGGTTGCGAGTTCGTACCAAAAGGCGGCCTTTTTCCATTCAGATTTTTGTAGGAAATAATACCCCATGCGGCAGCAAAAATCAGCTCGGGGCGTATCGTGCAGAAAGGATTGTAAAGTGTACTCCATTTCCTTATCCGGTTGGTTTAGATTGTGGTAGCAATCCGCCAACTTTCCACAGGCCGCTATGACATCTTCAATCCACCCCTGATTCGTATCGAGAAACCGTCGATAAAACTCTACTGCATCCGCACGACGCCCATGATCCAACAATTCGTTGGCATAATAGTAAAGATCTCGTGGTTCAAAACGTTCTCCGCGGGCCAAGCGGGCTTCGTAAATTCGAAGGTTACGATCTGATTCATGCTCCACACTGACGTGTGTCACCGCGATATCACTGACGAGGATATTGCCTCCTACCAAAAGGCACTCATGAACAGCTCCATACCACCGAAACCCATTTGCCCGCTTCACGAGTCGATTCCTGCGCAGTTTGGACGTGACATTCCCTTCACTATCGAAAGCGAGATGGTACTCCATACTTACGGAATCGACGGAGTAGTTCAGGGTTTGCTTTAAGGTCGCGAATTTCCTCCGGTCTTTTTCATAGATAACATCGTCGGCGTCCAACCACAGAATGTACTCCATGGTAGCCTTGTCAAACGCGAAGTTACGTGCGGCCGCAAAGTCATCAATCCATTCAAAGTGATAAATCTTGTCTGTGTATTTCTTTAGAATTTCCACTGTATTATCTGTTGAGCCGGTATCTACCACGATGATTTCGTCAACGAGGTCCGCTACAGAATCTAAACAGCGTGCAATAGTTTTCTCTTCATTCTTTACAATCATGCACAGGCTGATGGTGATGGGTATCTTGTTCATGAGTTCATGGATGTCATGACCCCACTTTTCTGCTGCTTTGAGCTTGTTTTCAAGGAGCAGTTGAGTAAAGTTTACATCGTTGATATTCCGAACGGTTGCGTGCCCTATGTGATGAATAAAGGAGTCATAGACAATCCTCAAGGAGTAGCCAGCTTTCAGTGCTCGTAAACATAAATCGTCGTCTTCGTAGTTCCCGATACCGAACCGCTCGTCAAACCATCCAATTTCGTCAAAGACGGAGCGCTTCACAAGGAGACAAAAGCCGACGAGTCGACGGACGGAAGCCCATTGACCCGAATGCTCATTGCAATGAGCCCTTGCGAAGATATCGAGATCGGCCGTATCTTGGTACGTAACCGGAATTTGTTGTAGCCCGCTCACGCAGTTGGATACCGGTCCGACCATACCCACACGAGAGTCGCTGTACAATTCCCGGAGTAGATTCTTCAACCAGTTTTCAGTAACCAATGTGTCATTATTAAGAAACAGCACATTTTCGCCATTTGCAGCTTCGATACCCTGGTTACACCCTTTAGGGAATCCTAAGTTTGTCTCGTTACATATTAGATTTACATCAGACAACTCTTTGAGACGTTCAACCGTTTCATCCGAGGATCCGTTATCCACCACAATGAGTTCATACGGTTCCGGAGTATGTTTACGGATACTTTCTAGGCATTCCGCGGTGACCGTCCAGTTATTGTGCGTCAGGATTACAATGGTCGTTAACATGTTTTCAGGATCACCTCAGTCTGGTATCACGCACTTCCGTTGTTTCCAACAAAATGGCTGCATCCAGTTACTGTTATATGATCCTGTAAATTTAGCTGATACGGACGCCTGTCCCGACTTTGCTCGAAACATGACACATTGGCAGGTCTAACCGTAAGTAACCACACATGATTCCTCAATGCCAGCGACTCCACACGTTCATCAACCTTACGGATACTCACGCCATGCATATAGGCTTCCTGGACAACATTGAGTAAAGCCTTTTCCGCCCGACGTCGTGGCTCTAATAAACTGGGGAAATAACTGCCTTTACGAAGCTTGAGAATTTACAATTCAATGGTTCCAACCCTCGTATCCCACTATCTGCGTCGGTATCCATTGCAGTAATTCTTGCGCTCAGTGCTTCGTTTGAAGCGCTCAGCACCGATAAGTTGGCTGACCTCGCATCCATCACCTCTTCTGCGATAACCTCGAAACCCTCCTGCAGAAAATCGATATCCCCATCCTCCAAACCGATCTTCTCGGGTAAGCTCCAAAAGTGCGATCTTATCCATAGAAGCCATCGAGGTTGCCTCCTCTACTGATGTGATGGGCGTCACTTTAGTAGGTTGCACTCGATGGCTTTTTCTACCCAGCCTCAGATTTTACACCCCCTAATGAGACTCTAACCTCTTTGAGATATGGCTAATCAAACTTGCGTAATTTGGTCAAGTCAGTGCTGAGATGTGATGAACGTATGTTAACCGTACCTACCCATACACAGCTGTTCTCCACAAAACGTCGATCTTTCACTGGAATCCTTGAATAAATTCCACGTGTGCAAACGTGTGTTTGTCCAAGCGCATTCGATTGACAAGACATATTGTGTGGCATACCAAAAACAAGGAGGATTAAAATTGGATGATCAGCCTATTAATGCTTTGGATCCAATTTGTGACAACACCACTGTAGCACCTAGCCTCACAGTAGGTCCCACCGTGACAAAGGTACCTGTCGTACTTGCCGAAGTCACAGTACAAGTGGACACGGACTTCACGTTCACTGTCCCTGCACCAGTACTTGAAATCAAAACCATTGGAACAAGGCTCAAGTTAACGGAATCTCTACTAGCACTTCCTACGAACAAATTGTTTTTGAAAGGATTTGTGCGTAAAAACTTTCAGTTTGCTACGCCAACCTCTTTTACGGGAACAACTGTTAGTTCCATGATTGAATCTCTCACCATCGACGTACCGTTCAGCTGCGTGACGGATTTGACGGGGCGTTTTCTCACTCCACCTACTCCCATCCGCACGAACTCACGGTCAGATTTTGAATTCTTTACTTCCACGTCTTTGGCTGGTCAACCTGGATTCGCGACCAAAGATGTTTTAAGCATGGGTGACTTATCGGAATTTGATCAAGTCAGTACCGAGAACTTCAACGAATTGCCATTCGTTGAACTCATTTCCTCGACCATCACGGAAATTGCCTTATCGATAGGTCGCACACCAGGTACAGTAGTGGTTCCTCCCCCTGCTCCGACCATAGCACCACCATTCGAGGAAGGTACTTTTACGATGATCGAGGACAAGATGGTCATCGACATGACACTGAAAGTATTGCAGAATCAGCAAGTCCAAGGGGGAGCCACAGGAGCCACAGGAGCCACTGGAGCCACAGGAGCCACAGGAGCCACAGGAGCCACAGGAGCCACAGGAGCCACAGGAGCCACTGGAGCCACAGGAGCCACTGGAGCCACTGGAGCCACAGGAGCCACTGGAGCCACAGGAGCCACAGGAGCCACAGGAGCCACAGGAGCCACAGGAGCCACTGGAGCAACTGGAGCCACAGGAGCCACAGGAGCCACAGGTGCAACAGGAGCAACTGGAGCAACTGGTGCAACTGGAGCAACTGGAGCCACAGGAGCCACTGGAGCAACTGGAGCAACTGGAGCAACTGGAGCAACTGGAGCAACTGGAGCAACTGGAGCCACTGGAGCAACTGGAGCAACTGGAGCAACTGGAGCAACTGGAGCAACTGGAGCTACTGGAGCAACTGGAGCACAGGTGCAACTGGAGCAACTGGAGCAACTGGAGCAACTGGAGCAACTGGAGCAACTGGAGCAACTGGAGCTACTGGAGCAACTGGAGCCACGGGAGCCACAGGTGCACCACGGTGCCACTGGTGCAACAGGTGCAACTGGAGCAACTGGAGCAACTGGAGCAACTGGAGCAACTGGAGCAACTGGAGCAACTGGAGCAACTGGAGCCACGGGAGCCACAGGAGCCACTGGAGCCACAGGAGCCACAGGAGCCACAGGAGCCACAGGAGCCACTGGAGCTACTGGAGCTACTGGAGCCACTGGAGCTACTGGAGCCACTGGAGCCACTGGAGCCACTGGAGCCACTGGAGCCACTGGAGCTACTGGAGCTACTGGAGCTACTGGAGCCACTGGAGCTACTGGAGCTACTGGAGCTACTGGAGCTACTGGAGCAGATGGAGCAACTGGAGCTCACTGGAGCAACTGGAGCAACTGGAGCAACTGGAGCCACTGGAGCTACTGGAGCCACTGGAGCCACTGGAGCCACTGGAGCAACTGGAGCCACTGGAGCAACTGGAGCTGACGCGCGGGACGAAATCCCTCAAGCAAAGGAACAACAGATGCGGATGAAAACGGGAAGGTGAACACGAGAGCAATGGCCGCGCGACTAACGCGAAGGCGCTCCCATGGATCAGAATCTAGTCTTTCCGCGACCCGGTCCTCAATTTCGGCGAGGCTCCCTACCCATAGCGGCAACCTTCGTTCCAATCCAGTCATCAAGAACTTTTACGCCCAGTTTGCATGCGCGCCGAAATACCCTAAATCCGTACAAAGCCGACTAAAATTGCCGCGTTCACGCGCGACGGGTGTGGTGGTGTCGATCGCATCGGTCAGAATTGTGCCAGGACATGGGGACCGGAGAGGCGATTAATTCCGACCAGTTCGGGGATCGTTCGCAATTTCTTCCCTTGCAACTTCCGTGGATAAAAATGCACATTTGGGCTCGTCGGCTAAAAGAAGCTGACGAGCGTGCGGCCGAACAGCGTCCGCAGGAAGAAGCAGAAGAGACGGTATGCGTGTTTGCTGGATGTCGGTGTGGTGGCCATCTTCCTGACCATGGAACGCAGTGTGTTGTGCGCAACTGTAAATGCTACGGGACAAAACACTTGTTGCTGCGCCGCGCTGGTGCCCTAAGCTCCTACTTTAGAGACGTACGTCCAGATCAGAACCCCACCGGCTAATCAGCCGACTGGGGTTTATCGATCAATTCCGCAATCTGCTTGCACGTTCGGTTAGCATCGTAATAACCCCCCGAGCTTCTCGGCTCCCCTCCGGCCAAGCTTGTTCCCAACGCTCTCGGCGTAATATTGCAAGAACCTCGAACCAGTCGCGCTCGTCTTCCAGCAGAGCGAGAAAATGTAACGTCGTGAAGCATGTACCTCGATGGCTCATACTTTGGCAGAGTTGCTTCCTATCCCGGGCTTCGGTTCGACCCAGATTTTGCCTCGGCCCTAACGCACTTTGCGCTTAAGGACCAAGGGGAACCGTTTCTCAGCCATTGCCATGCCAAAGCCTTGGCTACGAGGACGGATGTGCCTGAGTAGCTGGATGATGTGCTTGTCATGGTAATCGGTGGCGCTGTGATTTTGATACTCCGGCATGGCCCACTTGTGATATTCAGATTTGGCCCACCACTTTTCGCTGCATTGTTCAGTTCCTCTCCGAAAAATAGGGCACTCTCGCGTGTTTTACGTGCCCTTTTGGCCGCCACCGTCGGTTGGCGGTGGCGCGGTATTTGAGTTCGCCTCTGAGCCCTTCGTTTTTCCAAAGTCCGACGGAAGCGATAGGACTCGGCTCCGGTTTCGATTATATGAGCACGATCGGTAATGCGGTCGAGCAAGGCTTTGCAAGTCGTGGATTAGGAACCACCTGAGTCCATTCCGAGAACGGCAGATTGGTGGTAACGATCACGGCCGCCTTTTCAGCCCGTTCGGCGATCACCTGGAATAAAAACTCTGCGCCGATCTCGGTGCAGCTCGCCGTGATGCGCGACTATGTCTCTAACTAGTCTCTTCTGGCGAGCTACAACACAGGCAGACCGCGCCCGCCTGATTTAACCGCGCTTGAGGAAGATCTCGCTGGTGCCGTTACCGATGCCGGCCCGGCCCACCGTGAATGAGGGACAGACGGTGGATACGCCAGCGTTATTAGCACCTGAGACGACGAGCAAAATCGAGTCCGGGGAGTTGCCGGCATGGATAAACGCGTGGTCGTAAAAATGTACGCCTCGACTTCAACGATACGTTTAAAGAGCGCGAAGCTCGGTCGGCAGCTTCGCCGACACCGTAGATGGCGCCGGCGACCCTAGGTTTCCTACAGCATTCGGGGTCACTCCCAGGGAGACCTGGAAAAAAGCGATTATCCTCCGGCTTGTCCAATCGATTGTCCATCGCCATCATATCGGTTGGCGCTCGCGGGGGCGTTCTTCAAGCCGCGTTCAATCTTCTCGATCGAGAACCGAAAGGCCGAATCATTGTTAACTCGGCGCTCGATCAAATTGAAGGCGTGGATCACGGTAGAATGGTCGCGGCCGAAATGCTCGCCTATGCTGGGAAAAGAGTTGCTGGTTATCTTACGGCACAGATACATCGCAACTTGCCGGCAGAACGCGATACGCTGCGTGCGCTTTTTCGATTGGAGATCCGCCAGACGAATATGAAAGGAATCCGAAACGACCTGTTGAATAGCCTCGATGTCGGGTTTGCTTTCATAAGTTCGAATCAGGTCTCGCAGGGCTTGGCGCGCAAACTCGATTGTGATCGGCGAGCCGGTAAGTGAAGCAAGGGCGGCCAGCCGGGTCAGGCATCCTTCCAGCTCGCGCACGTTCGAACAAACGTTCTGCGCGACGTACATCGCAACCTCGCTCGGCAGAGAGAGACCTTCGGGCGCGGCCTTCTTTTGCAAAATAGCGACGCGGGTCTCCAAATCCGGCGCCGCAATGTCGGCGATCAGACCCGATTCGAAGCGGTTGCGCAGACGTTCTTCGAGCCCCGGGATTTCGCGTGGCACCTTGTCCGAGGTCAGAATAATCTGATGGCGTTCTGAATGGAGTGCGTTGAAGGTGTGGAAAAACTCCTCCTGGGTGCGCTCGCGTCCGGCCAGAAAGTGAACGTCGTCGAGAATCAATGCGTCGACCCTGCGGAACTTGTCTTTGAACTCCCCCATCCGTTCGCGCCGAATTGAGTTTATCAGTTCATTCATGAAGGCCTCGGCCGGCATGAATAGCACCTTGCAAGGACTTGAGCTCGAGCTCCACAGATGATGTCCGATGGCGGTCGCCAGATGCGTCTTGCCAAGTCCGACGCCACCGTAAATAAAGAGCGGGTTGTATTTCTCGCCAGGCCGCCCGGCGACTGCCTGCGCGGCGGCGTGGGCGAATTGGTTGCTCGACCCGACTATGAATTCTGCAAAGGTGAACCGGGGATTCAGCTCGGGGTGCAGCGGGCTCCGCTCGGCTTGATTTGCGCGGGAGCTCGGTGAAACGGTCCCCTTTGCAACGACTTTAGACGGCTGATCGTTACTGCTGCGGCTGCCGTTCCCGTTCGAAGTTTTGCCGCTGCCCCGGTCTTCGCGCACAGTCAGGCTGATCTCGACGGATTCCCCGACTTCGGTCGAAAGCACCTGCTGCATGAGCTCCAGGTATCGATCGTTAACCCAGTCGCGGAAGAATCGGTTGGGCGCTTCGATTATCGCTGTGCGACCATGCAGATCGATGAAATTGAGAGGTGTTATCCAGGTTTCGTAGCCCACCTGGCCGAGTGACTCGCGCATACGGTCAGCAGCTTTTTGCCACACCTCGTTCACCATGATCCTCCATGTTCGGCGGCCCGCCTCCATGCTGGCCCTTACCGAAGTGACACTTTAGCAACCACGCATCCACAGGTTATCCACATAGGTGGATAACCTCGGGCGCACGTCCAGAATCCTTCTTGCCGTCCGGGCTGCGCTATACCAGCGTTAAGGCGAGAATCCCCCCGTATTAAAACTGAACCCCCCCGCGAACCGCTGCCCCAACACGATCCGCTTCGGCACCCGTGTGCCGTTATTATCTTTGATGCAAACGAAGGGCTTGATTAGAACGGAATAGAGTCTTTGCGCGAGTCATTCAAGCGGATGACAAGTGCCTACTCAAAAGGTCGTGATTTCTCAAGCATTTCTTTATTGTCGCGCGCGGCATTTAAAAGCGTTGACTTAGCCGATGATTTTCGAAACGCACGATTTTGGCTCTGAGAGCCATACATCCAAGGTGGCCGAACGAATGCGGGGGGCTGCTTTCTACTGTGCGAACCCGGTTCCAACCACGCCAATATGGTCGTTTCCGAATGCTGTGGTGAATAACGATGCCAATCTGTGGACAATTACACGACTCGATCCCGCCAAGGACGAACTCGGCGCAATGATCAGATGATGCCAGCACATTGGAGCATGCAGGCCGAGTCACTCTTGAGCTCCAATCCGGTCCTGCTGCGTATGCCGAGGATCAAGCGAGCGGACGTAGAGGGACAACCAGACCAATGGCGGTGAGCTCAGGAGCCTACCGTATCAGAGTGTCGATTGTCATCGGATGCAGCGGTCTGCGTCGGCGTCTCGCGGGACTCTAATCGGGGTAACTCGCAGGTGCGCTACTCCTTGCCGGGCGATGCCAATGTTTTGCGCGGCGCTAGTGCTAGTGAAAGGTCGAGGCTTCGACCGACCACATAGGGACCACAATCGTTGACGCGCACTCTTACCCAAGCGCCAGATTCTCGACTTTCACGACGGGCCGAGCGGTACACGGTGGACGCTGCAGTGAGGCGACGGGGTCGAAAGGTTCGCCACCGGTGGTCGGCCTACCGGCAAATCCGCGTCCGTACCAGGATGCTTAGACTTCGTGGATTGCAGGCTCCGGGGGCGGGGAAGGAGCGTAGACGGCCAGCACTGGTAATACCTCGATAGGTAGCGCTGCCACTGGAGTCGCGGTCGCTGCCCACCGAATTGTTAGCAGCAGCATCAAAGTCGCGGCCCCCCCCGGCTGAGCATCCTGCCCGGCCGCTGAGCAGCCGCAGGTGTGCTCGGTTCGAGCGGCTCGACCGCCCTGCAGCACATGCCAGCCGAATCCGACGTGACAAGACGGTGTTACGGATGGACGAACAAGGGAGCTCACCCACGAACCAGGCGAAAAATTAACGGTTCAAGGGCTTCAAGTCCATTATCTCGGTCCCGCTCTCCGCAGGCGCTCTCATGGACATGAGCGCGCTAACTCGTAGTTGGTGCTTATCGAATTACACGTGGTATTATGTAGGAAACGCCGGCGACTAGCCCGACGTTCCGGCTCCCCCCCCACGGGATGTTGTGGCTCCCGGCTGCCGGCGTTCCCAATATCTTTAGGCTCCTGAACGTAGATTCGCGTCCTAGGTAGGCTAGCCGAACCAGCCGGTCTTCCTGGACAGGACCGTCGACCGAATCCCTAAGATTGAGGCACGAGACCGCCTGTGCAATTACTGCGAACGCATCGATACGCAAGATAGCCCCCGCCCGCCCATTACGGCGCCAGCCGCCCCCGCTGGTTGCGGTCCTCCAAGGCCGCCCGACGAGACGGCTGGTCGAAAGAATCGCTAGAGCGAGCGGCTCGTCCATTATTGTCGCTGGAGTTTCATCAACGGCGCCTTCATCTGTTCGCGTCTGACGATTTGATGGCCCGTGCCGAGGCAGCATGCTCTCAACCGGCGGCGCGACTCTCTTGTCTCTCAAACTCCTGCGAAGTACAGCACCGCGAGCACATGAATACTGATCAATATGAAGGCAAGCAGAGCGAGCCCGCGATGTACTATGAACAAGCCCCTGATCAGTCGCGAGCTAAGCCGAGGCGAGAACTTGGGGCTAAGCAGCCGCCAGCGGGTGAGGTCGGTTATTGCAACACCCAGGAAGCCGCTCATAACCAGCGACAGCGCGACAGTCTTGAGCCGCAGATCGGCGATGCTCGCGCGTCCGAGGTCACAATGCCACCAAAACGGGAGCATCGCCCCGATAGCCAGTGCGATATGCATTCTCTGCCAGGTCTTGGGCTTAATGGTCCACGACATGCTCAGCGCACGTGAGAAATTGTGTGAGGGCGGATTCTGTTGCAGCTTGTGCTGTGATGCGACGTGCATAAACCCATGCGGCAATGCTCTAGCGATACGACGGCGCATAATTATGGCGGCGGCCAGTGCAAATAAGACCAATGTCGCAATACCTGTGCGATAGGCACCTACTCTGGGTCCCAGGTCACTCGTCGCCCTATGCAGCACAACTACTGCAGCTCCGCAGGCGAGGGCCCATAATGCTAAAGAACCGCCGAGACCGTGCCTCCAACCGGATGCTCCGGGCCAGGGTTTCGGCCGAGTAACTGTGAGCCGCCGCTCAACTGTTTGCGGACCAGCAAACCAAGAAACCCCAATACAGGTGAGGAGAGGCGCTGTTGCTTCAGCGGCCCCCGAAATACTGATCAAATTAACCCCTACGACTTTCATGGACTCCTCCCTGGTGTTCGCTCTCGAGCCGGGCGAGTAGCGACAGAGGTGTCTGCAAGGGAGCCCCGCTAAGTGTGATCAGGCTTAATAGTTGATACCGTCGGCGCGGCACGCATCAATCAGTTTAAAGCAAGGCTATCTTTACCTGCTTGGCCGGGTCTATTTTCTTCCATCTGTGGGTGTCCGGTATGAACTGTTTGATATCGCCGCTCTCGTCAATCCGGACCTTGCCGCCCTTCACCTCGATGCAGAGCATCCATTTTTCATGTAACAGGATGAAATCAACTCGACGCTCGTGCGCTTCGATGAATTTTCCGCTCCTTAAAGAGCCGTTGTAAAAAACGTGAAAGTCTTCGGGCAATTTTTCGAGCGCTCTGAAAACTTTGATTTCTCCCCGAGACCCGTCGTCGTTAAGGCGGACCGGACTGGCTGGCGGTCGGGTAGGACGATGGCGCGGACCGGGCTTCGAATGATGCCGACGTTTCCATCGTCCCCCCTAAGATTCCGTACGGCGGGTTTTCCCCAGTACGGCTCCAAGGCCGGCTTATCGGACGGGGCCTGCCCATGTGGCGCCGCGATCGCGTCACTTGGTTTGCGTCCGTCGTTCGTGTCGTCTGCAGCCTAAATACTCCTCGCTCTGTGTCGAGGTTCTTGGCTCAGCACAACACCGCCGTGCGAGCGGTTTGACCGCCCTACCCCAGGGGCCCTCGCTCCGGTCCGGGTTATAGTGTCCCGGTCCATCATCACTTAATCGGCCCCATCCGCCCTACTCGCCGACACGCCCCAATTTCCCCGTCGTGCGGGTTATATGCGGCGCCTTCGCTGTGCCGGCTGCTGCCGGCCTAGGCCGTCGGCGAGCAGTTCCGAGCTTTCGCGGCCATTCCCTCTCAGCATGTCGCCCTCCACGCCCCCGGAGAGTCCGCCGACTGCGCGCACCCAGTTCTTCGTCGGCGGGATTCGCCTTCGTCCATCGCTCTTTGGACTCGGCACTCTCAACGCCCCACTTTAATCCGCTTCATGTGGAATCCACTTTCGGGGTCTCCTGGTTCGCTGATTCGCTACAACCTACTGAGTTGCTTGCCTCCCCTGGCGGACCTGACCAGGCATTCTACTCTGCCCAGCCGACGGAGGCTTTTACGTCCGAGCTTTCGGCCGAGTCGGTTGCCCTTCTCGCCGTCGGATATATCTACGGTGGCATCTGGGCACCTCCACCGACAGGACTCTCACCTGTTGGAACGGCAGCTAGCTTCGCTGCACGAGCGGACTGGATTTGAACCCCCGAGACCCGTCGATTTCGCTGCCGGTCATCATGGTCTCAATCGTTCGACCGATGAAGACCCGCTTGGTGTCCGAGCAGACCAGCAACCTGTCACATGGGCATGCCTTTCGATGATGAAGTGGGGTATCGACCAGGCGCTTATACGACGGTTACTTCTGGCTTACGAGGAATTCCTAAGCCGGCGCCCATGACAGAGCCAGCGCGGCAATCAAAAATCCACCTTAACGATGACGGGTCTCGGAAGTTCAAATCCAGGTCGCTACAGCAGGGAGTCCTTGATGTTCGCGATCTAAAACTGGGCGAAACCGCACATTTGCGTGGGCTGCTGACAAAGCCCATCACAATTCTCCCCCTGGCCGGTCAGGGGGAGAATTTGAGTCTTCAGTACTGGTGATGGTGTAATTACGCGGGCACCGATTCAGGGACTACCGGCGGAGATCACTTGGAACCGTACTGACGGATTGAAGCAGAGAGGCTGGACGGTGAGCCGGGTCCCGTCGTTTCCCCAAAGCCGACTAAAATTGCCGCGTTCACGTGGGACCAGCTAAAATCCAGCCTTGGATCAGCACTGGGGGCCGCTATTTGGCAGTACGGATCCGGGCCGTGCACCGATCCCCCGCGCCCAGATGATTCACAATTTTCCCAGATACCGCATGGGTATCGCAGCCTCGATCACTTTCCCATCGACCAATCCAACGCGGTAAACGCGCGCTTCGGGACGCGAAGAAACCGCCTCCGCAAACCGCATTCCGACAAAATGCGCCGCCGCACCATCATCAAGCGCGAGCGTTGACGCAAATCCGCGTTTGATCAGTCGCAACAATGCTGGCCGCCGCTCTTTCTCGCCATCGTAATGTGGACAGCACGCACCGCGCACAAATCCGAGGCCATCATTGAGATCTCGGTAGGGCAAGCCAAACGAATCTGTGATGCCGTCTTCGAACCAGCAAATCGCACCCGTACTGATGCCCGCCATCACCACCCCCGCGTTCCAAGCCGCGAGCAGCACTTTATCGAGTCCATGCAAGCGCCACACAGCCAGTAGGTTCGCGCTGCTGCCGCCGCCCACATAGATGATATCCTGGTCCATCACGAATGATTTAAGGTCGCGAACTTTTCGCTCGAAGAAAGTAAGATGAGTTGCGGCGGCACGTGATGGGGGAAAAGCTTCATGGAAGCGCCTGATATAGGAATCGCTATCGCCGCTTGCGGTACCTATGAAGCATATGCGCGGCCGTCGCTTGCGGCGCGCAAGGCTCAATACAAAATCGTCGAGGAGCGGATTGTCCGGCTCCATCGAGAATCCACCGCCACCCAAAGCTACGATATGCCTCATTGCAGGTGCACTTCGCCGTTTCCTATTTCCGAGCTGATTTGCAAAGTCTCCATAGGAATCAGTTATCAGCAGCGCCGCCTCGGATTTTGAACAGTGGGTGGTGCGTCTCGCGGGAAAAGATCCCGCCTATCGCCAGCAGGAGAGTTTGCCAGAGCCATTTCGTCCTGAAAATGCGTAGCCGATTCGAAAACGCAATTCCATCTTTCAAAACTGAAAGTCTGGGTTGCTTACTGAAACAGACAGCGATTCGACGTTCCCCATGGGCCCGGTTTGCCTCGCAGATCGCTTTAGACGAAGGCTTCCGGTCCCGGTCACTGCATCGCCAGAACATTCGCGTCCGCAAATTGCCAGTCATGTTCTCGCCTCGCGCCGACGGCGGACCCGCGTGTCCGACACAGCACCACGAAAAGTCATGCGATTGGCTCAAGCTTTAAATCGGTGCATCGATAGCTAATTCCGATCGTCTTGAGTCTCATGCCCAAGGACGAGCCGACCCGTGCGGCAAGGTCGCTCCGATGGACTACGCCCGCAATGATTCGGGTTTTCGAGTCACGCTCCAGCACTCCGATTTCGAGGATGTCAATTTCGGGGAGTTGCTCAAACAAACGCGGAATCGCGGCGTCGACGTCTTCAAGACATTGCTGAGCGAACAACTCAGCTCTGCGTCTTTCCGGCAGATCGTGATCCCATGGATGAACGTTCCGCGCGAGCCATTGTACGTGAAGTGCAACTGCGAGACGGTCGATAGCCAGAACGTCGTTCCGAACACCGCCGCGAGGTTTGAGGGCGAGTGCATGCGCTAGTCGACGCGTGATCCTATCCGAGTGAGCGCTGTTGGAGACCGCTGTGCGTCCAGGGACTTGGAGCGCACTTTTGATTATCTTCAATAGCGAATGAGTGGTTCCGTTAGTATAACTTGTGACATTCATCGCTCGCTCCGTGTGAAGGTGTCGCAATCATTCCCACTCTCAGCTTAAGCGGGTCATGTGTCGAAGACCGGCCAGTTTCGGACGTAGTGGGCACGCGGATGGCAATTGTCGGACGTGACCGACCAAGCGTGATCGACGAGTGCGCAGTTATATGACGGCCTGCCACTGTGGCAGCGATGCCCCAGCTCCCGGGCAGGCAGATGTTTGATAGATCGCGCATCCATACTTTCTTGGTCTTCCTCGATTGCAGTTCAGCAACAAGCACCACAACCCGCGCTTTAGTTTACTTCGTGTATGGATCTGAAAAGTTCGCGCACGTCGAAAAATCGTAGTCCGCGCAGCGCAAACAGAAGGGCTCTTGCCGCTAGGTAAAGTAGTAGCGGCAAGAGCCTTGGTGTTATAACGGTTTACCGGTTGCGGGCGCGACTATGCTCGCGCCATTTCAGGATCGGCGTTGACGATTTCGTCCTCAGGATACGCTGGCAAGCCGAATTCGGGTACATCGAGGCCTTCGAGTTCGACCTCTTTCGAGACGCGCAGCGGTCGAACGACATTGACCAACGAGAAGACCAGGTAGGTGAAGCCGAATATATAGATTGCCATGAACGTAGCTCCGCCAACTTGAGTGAAAAATTGCGTGTAGTCTCCATGCAGCAGACCGGTAACGCCTTGGCCGGCCTTGCCCAGGTACGATGTCACACCGACACCGTTCCAACCGGCACCGTAGGTCCCATCGGCAAATATGCCGACACAGACTGCACCGAGCCAGCCGGCATAGCCATGAACTGAGATAGCGCCGCAGGGATCGTCAACCTTAATCACGCGTTCATTGAAGAGGACGCCCATATCAACGACGATTCCCGCCAAAATGCCGATCATGACGGCCGAGTTCGGCGACACAAAGGCGCACGGGGCGGTGATGGCAACGAGCCCCGCAAGCATTCCGTTGCATGCCATCGTGATGTCGGGTTTGCCAAAAATGAAATACCAGAGAAACATTGCAGACGCCGCACCGGCACAGGCGGAGAGATTGGTGTTCACGGCGATTACGGAGATGCGAAGGTCGCTCGAGCCGAGGGTGGAACCGGGATTAAACCCCATCCAGCCGAACAACAGAATGAAGGTGCCTGTTACGACGTATACGAGGTTGTGAGCTGGGAATGCGCGAGGTTTGCCGTCTGCCCCATACTTGCCAAGCCGTGGACCGAGAATAATGGAAATTGCCATCGCACAGAAGCCGCCCACGCCGTGGACTACCGTCGATCCTGCGAAATCCACGTAGCCGTGTCCAAACCCCATGGTCTGTCCCAGCTGCGAGAGCCATCCGCCGCCCCAGACCCAACAGCCAAAACTAGGGTACAGAATGGCGCCGATGAAGAGTTCGCACAGGAGAAAGGCCCCGAAGGTGATCCGCTCACAGACGGCACCAACGATAATGTAAGCGGCCGTCTCCATGAACACGACCTCGAAGAGTGTCAAGCAAAGAACGCCGGCATCGTAGCCAGGACCACTCAGCATAAAGCCTCTGCCCCCCAGGAAACCCCATAGGCCACCCCCAAGGAGGAAGTGATTCAGTGTGGGAGTGCCCCCTAGATTCGTGGGCGCAGCATTGATTGCGGCGCCGCCATACTGGAAGGCGAATCCGCATACGTAGTAAGCGAGAAAGGCGAATACGTACGCCGCGAAGTTCAGCATCATAAGGTGACCGGCGTTCTTCTTACGCACCAATCCGCAGGTAAGGAGCGCAAACCCGGCCTGCATGAAAAGCACTAGGTATCCCGTTAGCAGTGTCCAGGTGAAGTTCGTGGCGATCCGAAGGTGCCCCACATTGTCGGCGAGCTTCATCACCAGCGGTTCTTTGGTGGCCTGGGCTTGGAAGTCGTCGAACGCTTTCTTGTTCTTGCCGTAGTCGGGAGCGGTTTTATCCGTCGGTTCGGTAACGACGAACGAAGTCCCGCCTGCATTGAAAGTGCTGGTCTTATCCCCAGTCGCAATGCCGGCAGGATCCGGTTGCGGTTCGTCGGCGCAGGCGATCATCACCGGGCCAGTAAGCCATTGTGCAAACAAAATGACGATTACAGACTTGATGAACCATTGTCTCGGGTGTCTATAGGCAACACTGGGCATGGAAGCACTCCTCCGCGTTTTAGCAGCGCTCAATGGCGCTGTCGGGTCACATTTCTATGAAAATCAGATTGCGTCGCGACCACGCTCACCCGTGCGGATCCGGATCACGTCGTCGAGCGAGGTTACGAAAATCTTCCCGTCGCCTATCTTACCGGTGCGGGCGGAGTCTGCGATCGCCTTGATAGCGGCTTCGACGATATCCTCGGGAACGACAACGCTGATAAAGAGTTTGGGCAGAAAGTCCACCGTGTACTCTGTCCCGCGGTACAACTCGGTGTGGCCTTTTTGTCGACCAAAACCCTTCGCCTCGAGCACCGTCAGCCCGGTGGCTCCAAGGGCGGTAAGGCTCTCCTTCACCTCGTCGAGCTTCTGAGGTTTGATCACTGCGTCGATGCGCTTCATTTGATCACCAATCTCCTTTCGGAATCGTTTCGTCCGTCCGCGAAAATCGACTTCTGTCCTCGTCCACCGCTGCTATCACACCGCCAACCGTACACGAATGGCCATCGGCGGACTGGCAACTTGCGGACGCGACCTGCTCCAGTAATGGCAACTTTCGGACCTGACTGTCGGTTGGTTGGTAGACGCGGTGCGCGTCTCAAAGTGAGGTCCCAAAATTGCCAGCCTGATTTAACCAATTCTGTGTATGCTCGGAGTAAGGTACTTCCAAGAGCGCTGTCTCCAAGCACAAATTCCTTGCCAATAATGTTGCAATCGATGCCGCCTCCTCCATTCCTGCCGAATTGGCGGACGCGCTGGCGTTTGTTCGCGAGGTACTAATTGAAGTCGTCCGTGAGGCGCAACTCAGACCAACCATTTAAGGAGACAACGCGCATGAGCGACTTGCGCGAACAGAACAGGGTTTGTGGAATTGACGGCGGCGGACCCGCTGCCACCGAGATTGCCGCCCGTTCCCAAACCCCTACTTCGAGGAAGCGCCACCAGATCATCATCGTTTCTGATGTCATCTGTCCTTGGTGCTACATCGCCAAGAAACACCTTGAACAGGCCTTCGCAATGATATCTTCCGCGGATCAATTCGCTGTAACGTGGATTCCTTACGAATTGAACCGCAGCATGCCTAGGGAAGGCATGGACCGGCGCACGTATCGTTCCCGAAAATTCGGCTCCTGGGAACAATCCCAGCAGCTTGACGCGCAAGTGGCCAGCGCGGCCAAGAGTGCGGGCCTCGAATTCCGGCACGATCTTATGCTGCGCACGCCCAACACGTTTAACGCGCACCGCCTTATCTGGTTCGCAGAGCAGCAAGGCGTCCAAGATGCCGTTGTGGAGGCGATTTTCAAGGCCTATTTCACCCAAGGACGCGATGTCGGCGATATCGCCACACTCATCGACATCGCCGATCAGGCGGGCATTGATCGCACGACGGCCTCGGCCTTCCTTCATAGCGAGGCCGGCGCCGCGGAGGTGAAGCAGCAAGAGAGAATCGCCGCGCAGAACGGCATTGAGGGCGTTCCCACGTTCATCCTCGATGGTCGACCGATCTTCTCCGGTGCTCGGAAGCCGGATGTGATTGCCCTGTACCTTAACTCCGCCATGGCCGCTCATGCGAAATGAAGCCCTCAAGTCGCTTCCGCGTCGCGATCAAAAATGACGGCCATCCTTGAGCAATAAACGGGCGTGCTAGGACGACTCGGATCGAAGAAGTGAGGTCATTATGACCAAGGCGGATGACTCAAAGAGACAACGCGCCCTAATCGTTGGCGGGTCGCTCGGCGGGCTCTTCGCCGGCAACCTTCTGCGCCGAATCGGCTGGGACGTCGTCATCTTCGAGCGCTCGCCCCATGATCTCGACAGCCGCGGGGGCGGCATCGTTCTCCAGCCGGAGGTAGCAGAGGTCTTGCGTCGAGCGGGCATCGATCTTCGAGCCGTCGAGCTCGGTGTAGAGTCCGCGTACCGCACAGTCTTCCGGCCCGACGGATCGATTGAGTCCAAACGCTTCGCCCCGCAAACCCAGACATCTTGGTCGCTCATATATACGACTCTAAAGGCGGCCTTCGGCGACCAGAACTATCACCAGGCGAAGACGCTGGTGAAAATCGATCAGGACCTTCGCGCGGGGACGGTAACCGCACAATTCGAGGATGAAACCCGAGAGTCGGGTGACCTTCTGATCGGCGCCGATGGCGGAGACTCCACTGTGCGTCAACAATTCTGGCCGACCATGCGGCCGACTTACGCGGGCTATCTCGCCTGGCGAGGACTGATCCCTGAAGACGAGATGCCGCCGGCCGCGCGCGAGTCGCTTCAGGGTGACTTCGGCTTCGCCAACAACAAAGGCTCCCATATCCTCGGCTATCTCGTGCCCGGCGAACATAGCGACGTGCATCCAGGCCACCGGCTTTACAATTGGGTCTGGTACCGCGTGGCGGATCAACACCTGCTCGCGGAGATCATGACCGATCGCAACGGTCGGGCGCGTGGCTATGCGATCCCCGAAGGCTTGCTGGCCGACAAATGGATACCGCATCTCCACCGCGAGGCGGAGAACCTGCTTCCGCTGCCGTTTCGCGAGGTGGTCGAGGCGACGATGCAGCCTTTCGCCCAAGCGATCCGCGACCTCGCTTCGGATCACATGGTGAGCGGGCGTGTCGCCATCATAGGAGACGCCGCGGCCATCCCACGGCCCCATACCGCGGCCAGCACCTCCAAGGCCGCTGCGAACGCTCTTGCCCTAGCGGACGAGCTGCAGGCCTTCCCCGATGACATCCCTGCGGCGCTCGCTCGCTGGGAGCCGGACCAGGTTGCGCTCGGCAAGTACCTCCGTCTGCAAGGATCTCAGACTGGCGACTACCTGCTGTTCCACAGGCGGCCGATTGCGAGGGTGGGGTGAACATTATGTCGTCGGCGTTCCTAAGGCGCAGATGGGTAGGACTTTGAACCTAGGTTCCCTCCGCGCATCGCAATAACATTGCGACCGATGAGGACGCGCCGGACGGACACTCGACTGTCTCAGCCACGGCTGTAGAAAGTGCCACGGAATTACGATGAGTAAGGAGTCAATGGCAGAGTCATGAGCATAATCGGAACCGAGATCAGTCGTGTAGAAGGCGCCGACAAGGTGACTGGCCAGGCACGCTACGTGGCAGATTTCCCAGTATCCGGCTTGACTTATGCGGCGCTGGTACAGTCCGAAGTGGCGCATGGTGAAGTCACCCGGAAGTGCTGAAGCATTGTGCGGAACGCGCGCTGGCAGCCCCAGGCGTGCTCAAGGTTATTACGCCGCTGAACTGCCCACCGCTGAACGTCCTTCCGGGTGACCTTACCTGGGACCTTCCCTTCGAGCGTCGGTCGCCGCTTTCCGACTTGTCGGTCCAACATGTCGGGCAACATATCGCCGTCGTGGTTCGCGGAAACACAGGAGGACGCTACTTTTGCCGCCTCACTTTTCAAGCTGCGCTACAACGCAGCTCCAGCGTTATTCAGCGAGAAAGACGTATTGCAGGCGCCTCCGACGTCCGATGAGAACAAGGGGCAAGTCCGCCACGGCAGTTATCTTCCGCGGAATTTCGTGAAACTTTTGGAGGAAAGGCTGCAAGATAGTCGCGGAGATGAGGTTGAGCCAGATACGGACGTGCGCATCAAAGCGAGGTTCACGACGGATCGCAACGCGCATTACCCAATTGAACTCTCCTCCACTATCGCTAGTTGGCATAACGGCGTGCTCGACGTTCACGACACCACTCGCTGGATTGTTGGGGAACGCCGTATCCTCGCCGCCTACCTTGGTCTTCCCGAGGAATCTGTGCGGATACAGTCTCCGCTCGTTGGCGGGGCATTCGGCTCAAAGGGTTTCCTTTGGATGCATGTGGCGCTCACCGCAGTAGCTGCGCGAGAAGTTGGGCGTCCAGTCAAACTAGTACTTACACGTGAGGAGATGTTCTCATCGACCGGTCACCGCCCGCGAACCGAACAGGAAATTACGATTGCGGCGGATAAGAACGGAGTCATCCAGAGCACCGAACACCATACGTTGACCGAAACATCGACGGTAGCTCATTTTTGCGAGCCAGCCGGTCTTTCGACGCGCATTCTGTACCAGTCCCCCCGTATGGTGGTGTCGCATCGAGTGGCTCGCATTCATGCGCCGACACCATGCTTCATGCGTGGCCCAGGCGAGGCTCCCGGGCTGTTCGCTCTTGAAGTGAGATGGATGAGCTTGCTTATACCTTAGAGGGATAGATCCAGTTGAGTTAAGAGTTCTAATCGACGAGTGTCTGCATACGAGCGTCACAGACATTGCGCATAAGGCAGGTCACAAAGCGTATCACGTATCCCGGCGAGGATGGACAGGGCTCAGGGGCCATCAACTGCGCGACTTGGCAATTCGGGAAGAGCTTGTCTTCGTCACAAACAACGCCTGAGACTTTCGGAAGTTGATGGAAGCGGTTGAGCTGCATGCGGAGCTGATCGTGATCATCCCGAACGCGACGCCGGCGGTCCAACGCGAGCTGTATGAACGAGCTCTCCACGAATTCGTAACGCTTGCTGAGATGATCAACAAAGTGGTTGAAGTCGATCTTGGGCAGGTAAGCATTTACGAGCTGCCGAAAATAATGTAGCCAGGGAAAATGTGAAGAATCGCCGATTCTGAAGCTGCGCCCGGCGAGAAGCGCTCGCTCCTATTGCCCTCCAGACGATCTAGATAGATGGATGTCGTAGTCACCAGCTTCGGTTCCGACGGTGACTTTAATCCTCTGCTGGCGATCGCTGGCGAGCTTGTCCGCCGAGGCGTTGTGGTGACGTTCGTCGCCAACCCATTCTACGAACGCCGTGTCAGAAGCACCGGCAGCCAATTCGTTGGCGCCGGGAAGTTTTTCGATGTCTTCGCGGCGCTCGAAGCTAACCCGTCCTACTTCACAACGCGCGCAGGTGTGGCGGCGATTTGGAGAGACCTTCTTGTCCCGAGCGTTCGCGCGATATACCCGACCGTACGAGACACCGTGCGCAAACTCAGTGCGAAGGTGGTCGTCTCTCATTTTATTTCCTACGGCGGCGCCTGGGCAGCCGCGGAGACTGGGGTCCTAAGCGTCACTGTGACAACCTCGCCATCAGCATGGCTCTCGCGTCACCAGCCGTTGGTCTTGGGAAATTGGCGTACCCCACGAATCGTGCAAGGGGCGCTGACGATGGCTCTGCGCGGCATCACGCGGATTATGCTCCGCCAGGCGCTCCGCAAGCTGGCATTCGAAATCGGTGCGCCAGTCGTCGACAACATGCGTTGCGCCTCCCTTAATCTGGGAGTCTGGCCAGAATGGTTTCGGCCTCCGGCACCGGACGACCCCCCACGTGCGCATATGTGCGGTTTCGTTTTCGGCAATCATCCATCGCAGCCACTTCCCTCCAAGGTCGAATCCTTTCTCGCCGATGGCGAAGCGCCGGTAGTCGCGGGCTTTGGCTCAGCCGCAAGTCTGCATGCGACGGATCGCTATCGTGCTGTCGCGAATGCGTGTCAGAAACTTGGCCGCCGCTGTGTGCTGATCGGGTCGTCGGCCGAGCCGGTCGTACCAATGCCAAATGTTATGAATATCGGGGCTGCTCCATACGCAAAAGTGTTCCCGGCTGCTTCCGTGATCGTCCATCACGGAGGATTCGGCACGTGCGGGGAAGTGCTGCGTGCCGGCAAACCGAGTCTGGTCATGCCGTTCGCATTCGATCAGTTCGACACTGCGGCGCGAGTCCACAATGCTGGTCTGGGCCGCTGGCTGCGTGGCGAAGCGAATAACACCGAGGTGGTAACCGTGGCGCTCGATTCCATTTTGCGCAACGCGCCTCTCGCATCTGCAGCACGGGCCGCCTCGGTGAAAATTGCAGCGGCTCCGGACGGTGCGGGTCGCGCCGCCGAACTCATTCAGAGGCTCTAGTCGTCGCTTAACACCGAGAAGGAGATTCTGACCGCACGACGATGGTGATTTCGGCAAATAATTAGCTCGGAGCCGTTGCTCGTTTTCCACCTGCTGCCATACTTTCCGGGCTACCGGAATTACCACTGACCTTCAGAACGGGGGCACGCTAGAGCATGCCCAGACCATCGCCAATCACGAATCCCCACGCACGACGAAACTCTATGATCGCACTCGTGAGGAACTGACGTTCGAGGAGGTCGCAAAGGATCAAAATTTAGCCAATGCCCCTGGCATTAGAGCGAGCAGACTGACAGAGCACCGACCCTTGGCATATTTTAGGACACTGACGGCGAGCAATCCATAATGCGGCGGTACTGTTCGCTCAACGATGATTTTGAGAGCCCGCGCCCGTGCCGGAAAGCGCCGAAGCCAATGAAAATGCGGCCAACCGATGAGGGGTCTCGCAAGTTCAAATCCGCTTTGCTCCTGGGGGCGGTCCGTTCAAACCGCCGTAGCCATCGCTCCCGTCTCCGAAGTGCCAGATTCGACCTGTCATCATACGTATGATGATGCAGATGGTTGGAGCCTTCGCTGATTATGCGAAG
Organism: uncultured Alicyclobacillaceae bacterium; assembly: GCA_963788285.1. Taxonomy (GTDB): domain Bacteria; phylum Bacillota; class Bacilli; order Alicyclobacillales; family Alicyclobacillaceae; genus Alicyclobacillus_A. The sequence continues at coordinate 21,043 of CAWBGB010000004.1, read as the reverse complement.
CACGCCATGCTCCGCGAGCGCACCAGGGCCAGTCTGGAAGCTGCTCGCCGGGACGGATGCATCGGCAAGCGCCGGCTCAAGCTGAACCCTCAACAGCAGGCCGGGATCATCCGCACGCTCTCCAGAAGTCACAAGACGGAGGCCGAGGCCGCTCGAGAAACCGTGATGGGCGACATTTTGTCAACTTTCTTCCGGCGGTCAGCAAGCAGGCCGCCAAGCGAATGCGACAAAGGGTCCGCCGATGGCGTTTGCATCTCCGCAGCGACCTGAAGCTGGAAGAGATAGCGACTTGGGTGCGTCCCGTCCTCGACGGATGGGTGCGCTATTATGGTCGCTTCTACCCCTCGAAACTTCGCGCTGAACTCCGCACGATTGACGAATTTATCGTGCGGTGGGCCATGCGCAAATACAAACGGTTCCGGGGCCGCCCGAGGGCGAGCTGGAATTGGTTGCAGGCAGTCAAAGCCGCAATCCCCGGCTGTTCGCCTACTGGAGCCTGGAACCTGTGGCCGGATGATGGGAGCCGGATGAGTCGAGAGGCTCATGTCCGGTTCTGCGAGCGCGCGGGGCTGAGATGCCCCGCGCGACTCACCCAAATCCCCCCCGCTCCTGCGGGCGGTCCGTTCAAACGGCCGCAGCCATCGCTCCCGTCGCGAGATTGCACGCGCAAGGGGACCGGAGAAGCGCGCCCATTTCTTAGTTAGACGCTGGCATCCAAAAGCAGAGACAATCTTAGCTTGTACACACGATGTTGCAGAGGAGCCACTTCGCGGCACAGAACCTTGATGGCGATTTGCGATTTTACGCAATCTTGCGTGCTGTTTACGGTTGCGAGGGTAACATCTGTTGCTCTTTGATAAATAGAAAGGACACGTCGCCCGGCCGTCTGAGGCGGGGGCAGCCGCGGCGGCTGGCCGCGGGCGTCCGCGCGCACTCGGTCGCGTAAGGAGATGGCCATGAGCACCACCACGAATAAACAGATTCTCTGCGGCTTCGGCATCGATGTCGACGCGGTCGCGGGCTGGCTCGGCTCCTACGGCGGTCAGGATTCACCGTTCGATATTTCGCGCGGCCTTTTGGCTGGCGAGGTGGGCACCCCACGGCTGCTCCGGCTGTACGACCGCTACAAGATCAAAACTTCCTGGTTCATCCCGGGCCATTCGATCGAAACGTTTCCCGAGCAGATGCGCGAGGTCGCGCAAGCCGGCCACGAGGTCGGCGCGCATGGCTATTCGCATGAAAACCCGATCTCGATGACTCCGCGCCAGGAAGAAGATGTGCTGCAGCGATCGATCGAGTTGGTCGAGAAACTCGCCGGCAAGAAACCGCGCGGCTTCGTCGCGCCGTGGTGGGAGATGTCGCCGGTCACCGCCGAGTTACTGCTCAAATACGGGTTTCGCTACGACCACAGCCAGGGCCACAACGATTTTGAGCCGTACTATGCGCGGGTCGGCGAAAGCTGGACCAACGTCGATTACTCCAAGCCCGCGGCGCAGTGGATGAAACCGCTGAAGCGGGGAAAGGCGGTCGATCTGGTAGAGATTTCGGGCAACTGGTATCTAGACGATCTTCCGCCGATGATGTTTATCAAGGCCTCGCCCAACAGCCACGGCTTCGTCAACCCGCGCGACATCGAACAGTTGTGGCGCGATCAGTTCGACTGGGTATACCGCGAATACGAATGGGCAATATTTCCACTGACTATTCATCCGGACGTCTCGGGCCGCCCGCAGGTACTCCTGATGCTCGAGCGGCTCATCGAATACATAAACGGGCATCCGGGCGTGCACTGGTGCACGATGGAAGAGATGGCGGACGAGTTCCGGCAGCGCCATCCGTTCAAGGGCTGACCCGCCGGTATCAGGATCGGCCGCGCCATCCCTGAGCGCCGATATTCGGCAATCCGCGCCCGCAGGTCGGGCCGAACACCACATCGGTATAGGCGCCTGTATCAGTCATGATTTCCGTCGGATTCAGTTCGGTTTGGGTCAATCAGAACTTTATTCGCAATGCCTGGTCGCGGCCAAAATAATATACCGCTCGTGCAAGCCTGGGGCGGTGGCGAGGTGGCCTCCGCCGACGGGCTCCGCTTTGTCGTTCCGGTGCGGACGCTGCACGCGGGGCCGAACCCCAAGTACTTTGGCTATGAGCGGGGTGTGACCTATTACGACTTGGTCTCTGACCAGTTCACCGGCCTGAATGCCGCGATCAATCCCGAACGCTGCTCCGAAGCTGCGCTGCATGAGTGGCAGCGCCACGCTGATGATCGAGATATCCAGGGGTTGCAGAAACGCGCCCAACATTACCGAAGCGCGTTCAGCCACTTGTGGGTCGGGATTTGCTGATCGTCGGAGATGTCAGTTTAGAGCACTCCAACGGCGCGCGCGATCAGCAGTATGACGATACTCAGCGAAATGAAAATCTGCACCATAGCGAGTAGCTTCGCCCAGCGAGTCAGAAGTGGTGCATCGGTTGGTCCGAAGGTGGAGCTTTGCGTGAACGAAATAAAAAGGTAATCCACAAAACCCGGCCGCCAGTGTTCGACGCCAAATCGTTCACGCTCGCTTTTTTCGATCTGCATTTGCGGGAAAACGAAACTTCGGCTAACGAAATCCGGATGCTTGTCGCGCACGTTCGGGCCGCCGCTGTCGAGCCGCCAATACCAGAGCGAGAAGACGAGAACATTCGTGAGCCAAAGCTCAGCACCAGAGCGTAAAAGTCGCAGAGGCGCCTGTTGATGCGATGCCAACGTCGCAACCAGCAGACTGACTGAACCGATGAGAGCGACAGTGATGATGCCATTATTCACGATCCCCAAGACGTGATTGAACGAATGCCGTCCCATGCGATGAGTCACGATGGTCGGGGCGAGTGAGACAGCGATGACAGTCGGCAACAACCATGTCGAGCCGATGACGAGTTCTCTGGGCAACGCCAAGTAAACTCCGCCGACAGCGGCCATTGCGAGAAGGGCCTGCCAGCGCGGTTCCGGCTTGTCCACGTGGGCATGAGCGTCAGCCATGTTATCGATTAGCAAAGATTCATTTTAATTTAATGCGAAGTGCTGAGGGTCGTGATGACTCAACTCAGCATTCAAATTAGTTCAAATGGAAAAGTACTTTGAATTCGAGCAACAGCTCAACGCCGACTTTTCATGCCCTCCGCTCGCCGCGCGCCAGAAGCTCGACGCGCTCGGGATCAAGATCAGCGGCAATCAATGGCTCGCCCTTGAAATGAACCAGCGACGTCAGGTCCGCGACATGCCAGTCCGCAGCAAGGCGAAGAAACCTCAATTCGCCGAATTCGTCAATCGTATTATCACGGACTAGTCCCTCAGATCTTTCGCGAGAATGAATGGATCGAGGACATCGGGCGCGCGGTCAGACGCCGATCTCCGTTAAGGTGAAGCATCCCGAGACCGAGCATACGGTTCGTGTCCAAGAACTTCGAGCGCTGGCTGGAAGCCAGTCCGCGCTCACCCGCCGAATTAGCGTTAAAAAATCGCTTACTCGAGCTTCTTGGCGGAACCAGATAGCCGGTGCGTTTGCGGACAGGCCATTCTTGACGCTTCTTGAATAGTTCCGTGAAAGCCTCCTCCCCGACCGCTCGCGCTTATCGTTGGCACGCACTCCCAATTTGAAAAACAATGCCACGCTTGAGGCCGCGCGCTCGCGTGCGGTCCCATTTTTCTGCGCATTTCAGCGACAGAGTTGCGAAGGGGAACACACTGGCGGGGGGCAAGTAGACAGAACTGGTACTTATGCGAAGGTCTTTAAGAGCCGCTGGCGCGGCGACCACTAATCCTCCGCCGTGTTCAATTTTCCCTCCTGCCCCCTTGCCGCTATCGTTCGCACCTGCACCTACAAATGTCGGGGGCAACTTTACCGAGCCGACGCTGACCCGCCGAGCAGATATATATATTCCAAGACGGCCATCGCGCTTGCCCTGTTAGCACTCTCTAGCTGCTTGAGCACTCATGATTCCGCTATCTCAGCTCCTCAGTCATCTTTCGCCGTGGACGGCGTAGATGATGAAGTAGACGACCGCGATGGCCGTAACGATGGCCGCGCCGGTGGCCGCCACCATGGCCCACATTTCTTTGCGCATCAGATAATCGCCACGCTCCTTGGTCAACTGAGAGCGGAATTCGTTCGCCGCAAGTCGCCACTGCTCGGAACTGGACTTAAAATCGGCTAGCGCTTCGCGCGGGCATGAAGTTTCTTATGGCCTGCGCACTTCGAATCCAGATCACGCTGGTGTGCGGGACGAGCATTTTCCATTTCATGGGAGCATCGTTGCGAAGTGGCGGTCTACCTCACCCTGAGCTTCGATACGGACATCGGTGTACTGCTTCAATGTTGGCTCGTCCATTTACCTGCCCCATCCCAGCAAATCCAACCGGGACAAGGGGTGACAGTGGCACCTGGGCGAAGGAGGATTCTCGAAATATTCCTCGCCGACAAATCCATGAAGAAATTCAAAATTGCTGACAGTTGACGAAATTGAGGCATTTCGTTAAACGTCGGCGGGCCATTGACAATCGCGGGGAGATTCCGAGCCATCATGAAGCCTGAAGATTATCGAAGCCGGAGAAGGCTCAGAATGGGTACGGCGCTGACAGCGGGAATGGCAGCAGCGCTCGTGCTTATGCTTAGCGCGACCGCACGTGCGGCAACGATAATTGTCAATACTCTCTTGGACGAGTCGACCAGTGGGGACGGGTTGTGCAGTCTGCGCGAGGCCATCACCAACGCCGACGAAGAAACGGATACGACTTCAGGCGATTGCGCTGCCGGGAGCGGGAACGACAGGATCAACTTCATCATCAGCGGCACCATTAATCTGTCCGCGAGCCTTCCGCCCGTCTACGAGGCTCTTGGGATTGATGGGACCGGCGAGAGAATTACCGTTGATGGCTCGGGTTCTTATCAAGTCATCGCCGTAAACTCCGGCGCCACGCTCGACCTCAACCGACTGACGATCGCTGACGGCAACAGCTTGTATGGCGGCGGCATTAACAACGCAGGTACTCTAACGGTCACCAGCTGCAGCTTCTCCGCTAACAGTGCCAGCTATGGTGCCGGCATTAACAATGAGGGTACTCTAACGCTCACCAACTGCGGCTTCACCGCTAACAGTGCTATCTTTGGTGCCGGCATTGAAAACGATGCGGGTACTGTAACCGTCACGAAAAGCACCTTCTCCCGTAGCAGTGCTAACTACGGCGGCGGCATTGACACCAGCGGTACTCTAACAGTCAGCGACAGTACCTTCTCCGGCAACAGCTGCACCTTCGGCGGCGGCATTTCAAGCGACGGTACTTTAACCGTCATCCACAGCACGTTCTCCGGCAACAGCTGCACTTACGGCGGTGGCATTTCGAGCGACGGTATTCTAACCGCCGTCTCCGACAGCACCTTCTCAGGTGACGGCGCCTCCGGCTATGGCGGCGGCATCGAGAACGACACGGGTACGACACGCGTCACCAACAGCACGTTCTCCGGAAACGGCGCCTACTACGGCGGTGGCGGCATCGAGAACGACTTCGGTACCCTGATCGTCACCAACAGCACGTTCTCCCGTAACAGCGCCGCCGGCTACGGTGGCGCAATCGGGAATGACGGGGGTCCGCTGACCCTCACCAACAGCACCTTCTCTGGCAACAGCTCTGACTCCAGCGAGGGCGGCGGCATTGGCAACAAAGTGCCGTGGCAGCCTAGTCTCAAGAGCATAATCCTGGCGGCTAGTATTGGCGGCGATTGCGCCGGAACCATTACCGACGTCGGCTACAATATTGCTGACGACGCAAGCTGCAAATTCAAGTCAATTGATAGTCACAACGGCACCAATCCCAAGCTCGACCCGAGAGGGCTTCGGAACAACGGCGGGCGTACACAGACGATAGCGCTTGAATCCGGGAGCCCAGCGATTAATGTCATACCGATCGCCGAATGCACCAACCAGGCATCGCCGCCCAAGCGGATTACTACCGATCAGCGGGGCTTTCCGCGCCCCGATCATCACGAACACGTCTGCGACATTGGCGCCTTTGAGTCCCAGTTCTAGGTCTCTTTTGTGCTCGCAGATGCACAGTGCGACTGACTCGCCCTCTCGTCCTGTTCGATGTTGAGTATAGAGATCGCGCGCAAATCGGGTCCGGCGGCAAAGCTGCCGCAGCACGACGCCGCGGGTTCTGTTACACCCGCGCGATAATATGGTTAGCGATCTTTTCCAACGACCGTGTAATCCCGTCGCGGTCCGAAGCGGCCAAGCCCGTCGACACGCGCGTGACGCCGATGTCCTCCAGACGCTTGATAATATCGAGGTTGGGTGCGGCGCTGGTGCTAATATCAAAGCCGTCGAACTTGCGCTCCACCTTGTCGCATTCCTGTTTGAGCAGCACGATCAGCCCGTTGATTTCCTTGACGAAGTCGATTTTGCTCACGTCGGAATCGACGATTGGCGTCAGCGGGTAAAAACCGTCGCCATAGCGTGCCGCCCGCCGCGCCGCTGCGCGCGAATGGCCACCCACCAGGATTGGCACACCGCCTTCTTGCACGGGCTTGGGAAAGCTGCGGATGCGGTGGAAGCTGAAATGCGTGCCTTCAAACGTAGAGGGATCATCGCGCCACAGCACACGAAGCGCCCTCATCCCTTCATCGGTACGTTTGCCGCGCTGACGGAAATCAAGGCCGAGGGCCCCGAACTCCTCGGCACACCACCCGCTGCCGATTCCGAGAATCGCCCGGCCCTTGGAGATCAAGTCGAGGGTGGCGAGTTCCTTGGCGACGTAAAACGGATGCCGTTGCGGGAGGATCATGACGCCCGTGCCGAGTTTGATCTTCGAGGTGAGCCCAGCCAGGAACGATAAGCGCGCTAATCGGCTCAACCAGTGGAGCGTTGGAGCCTCCGGGGATCTCCCCGTTGGGCGTGTAGGGACATTTGGTCTGATGTCCGTCGGGAATTGCCGAATGGTCAGGCGCCCACAGCGATTCGAAGCCGCATTGCTCAGCAGTGCGCGCCACGTGCGCCATTATGTCAGGATCGCTGAGGGGCCCGAGCCCCACGGATACAATGCCGATTTTCATAAGCCATCAACCTCGCGCTGCTGTTGATTCCGCTGCATACTGCCGCCTGACCGCTATTTGTCACTCGCCGGTTCCATTCTGCCCGCGCTCTTTTCTATACTCCAGCGCGACAAGCTTCATTTTTAGCGATTATGCTCGAGGCGCTATTCGCCTCAGTGCATCGACGGGGCTCGGAGCTTCAAATCCAGTCCGCTCCCACCAGCCAGTCGAGTTGCACGCGGCTCTCCGTAAGGCCGCCCGAAATTCGACGAAAAATCTGCATCGTACGCTCTGCTGTTAGACGCCGCGGCAATTCGGCATCTGCTGGGAGCGGTCGAACTGGCGCATCCGCCGGACGTGATAATCGAACCAGGCGAGCTATCACAGTTCGAACGCCCAAGCGCCAGCGATAACCCAGTACGATGGGCTGCTCGGCCGCCGCACTACGCGTCCAAGCGGGATTGCGGGACTATGCGGAACGGCTGAACTTTGGAGAGCAAACCCGCAATAGAAGCTCGGGTCGGCGTCAGCAGCGGTGAAGTCGTCATGCGTGCGGTTGAGACGGGCGGTCGAGTCGAGTACACCCCCGTGGGCTATGTAACTAATCTGGCTGCGCGCATGCAGATCACGGCGCCTGCGGGTGGATTGCGATCAGCGAGCAAACGCGACGCCTGGTCGAGGGTTACTTCGAGCTGCGTGCCCTCGGGCCCACCGAAAGCTTTATGGATTACGACTTAGGATACTTCGATCTCGAGACGCGCGTGCTCGAACCTCTCGACAACCCCTTCGCCCCAGGTTGTCACCTATGTAGCCGGTACATTATGTAACCTATGTCTCCGGGCTGGACCCGGCCTGGCTGGTGGAGCGGACTGGATTTGAACCCCCGAGACCCGTCGATTTCGCTGCCGGTCATCATGGTCTCAATCGTTCAACCGCTGAAGACCCGCTTGGTGTCCGACAGACCAGCAACCTGTCACATGGGCATGCCTTTCGATGATGAAGTAGGGTATCTACCAAGCGCTTATACGACGGTTACTTACTTCTGGCTTACGAGGAATTTAAGCCGGCGCCCATGACAGAGCCAGCGCGGCAATCAAAAATCCAGCTTAACGACGACGGGGCCGGGAAGTTCAAATCCAGCTCGCCGCCAGAAAGCCAGTCTGGTTGTTGCACGGCTCTCCGTCGAGCCCGCGACTCCTTTCCAACAAAGCCACGGGAGTCGGGGTCTCACCGAAGGCCCGCCCGGTTACACGGCTGTGGCACTCCATGGTGCTAATCTCCGAACACAAGTGCGCCAGCTTGCCCGCAAGTATTCAGACATCATAATCGACGTTGGCGGACGCGCAATCCTTATAGTCAGAGCAGAATTCAGAAGTGAATGCCGCTCGCGGTTCAGGTTCGATGGTAACAGCGCGAGCGGACCATCTTTGGTAGAAAAAAGCTCTCGCCGCCGGAGGTCGTTGACCATCGGGCATCCGCGCCATCTCAGTGGCAGATCGGACCGGCATCCGTCTTGAACCTGCCATTGTCAGAAAACAGGCCCCCCGCCCCTATCGACGGTTTGCCGTAGAACCACGAGAAGAAAGCCAGCTCCTGCAGATGGTAAGTGAAACCGTTGAGGGTCTTGCTCGGGAAAAACGTGCCAGATAAGGGGTCTCCCACCTCCAGGTTATCCTGGCAGCCCGGCTGTTGTCCGATATGCCCCCATGCCGGGACGATGTTATGGACGCTCGGATCGTTGATCCACTCGGCCACTTCATGCGTCATTGCGGATATATCCGCACTACTCGAGAAGAAGGTTCGGTCTCGACCGTCGAACTGGCCTACGCCATAGGTTTGCCCGGGGTTAGCAACCATGCCGCTTTCGCTGTTGTGGTAACCCAAAACACAACAGTTACCAAAATTTCTAGAATCGCCCACGGACAGAACTGAATTGTAGAGCACGAAAAAGGGGAATTCCCCGGCGTTCAAGCCCTTGGTCTTGATAAGGCTGCGAACAATCGAGTCGAAGGTAGTCATATCGACAACACCTAAAGTTCCGGGAAGGTTAGTAGTTCCGGTGTTGTTTCCGCATTGGCTGCTTTTTATGAAAACACTCGCATGAAACGTATTTGCCGCCAGTGTCACTGTCTGTGCGGCCAGCGTGGTGACGCTGAAAGCCAAGTGATACTTGGCGCTGATTATCTGGAAGAACTCTCCACGCTGAAAAGCGTCCGGATAGGTTGTATTGCCTACATTGACGCCGTTCATCGTGAAGGAGACCGGGTGAAACAGCGGGGAACGCTGCGTCAAGCTAAGAGCAGTTCTGCCCGCTCCCAAACAGCCCGGATCGCCGGCGGTCGGGCTGAAAGTGAGAACACTACCACCGCCGAAATTGAAGTTGAGCACAATCGGGACAATGACAACCTTTGCCGTGGTCGTGGTGGCGCCAGTATTCGGAAAGCCGCCCACGATTGAGCCCAGGTAAGTATGTCCATCTCTACTAGCAGCCTCCGTATACTCGAAGAAGGGGATTTCCGATGACGCGGGCGGCGGCAACTCGGCCGCCCTCCCTGCGTTCAAAATCTGCACCGCGTCGTTGTCGTTGATTACCTCCGGCGAGACTCCCTCCGGAACTTCGATCATTTGCGCAAACACAGCCGGCGGCGCGAATAGCAGCGCCATGCCCACGAGCACCGGGATTATTGCAAACCACGTCACCAAGAGCCCATTGCTCCATTCGGGCTGAGGCGCAATTCTTGATGAAAGAGATTTATTCAATTGCATCTTGTTTCCCCCTGCTGAGCCTGATAAAAGAAGCCTTCGTCTGCCAAAAATCCCACGACTCTAGTGAGCCTAGCCTTCGTTTGAATCACCGAGCCTCCCTCTGCGCAGATCGACGGCGAGCGGTTTCTAATAGCTGATTTACAGCCAAGGTGCAATCGCTTCGTTATCCCGCTGACTCGAAACGTTGGCAGACGGGTAAGTGCTGATCATTCCAGTCATGGAGAATCCGCTTGACAACGTATGCGTCTGCGGCCGGAGGTGGCGATGCGTACTTCGTTGAACACATCGCGAGCCGGGCGCGTTCGCCGGCGAGCTACGTCTTCAACTCCTTGGCGGATGGCCTCGTAAACATCGGCGCGTGCGGCCGTGTCGAGCAACTTCTGGTATGCTTCGGCGTCCTGCACAACGGCCTCTGCTTCGCCGTTCACGGTCAAGACCAGGGGACGCTTGCTCTTTTTCAGCTGCTTAAGAAACTCTGCGGAATTGCGCCGGAAATTCGTCAGCGATTGGATGTCCTTCGTGATATCGAACATAGCGATCCTACAGAAAGCGCGATCACCGTCTGGCCGGGTTTCAGGTCGAGCGCCTGCACTACCTCGTCGGGCTTTTGCCATTTGGCGCGATCCGCCGATTCATGTCTCGAGCGTTAACCAGCACTACCTCGAAGCCGTGCTCTTCGAGGATTTCATAGAGCGGAATCCAGTAGACTCCGGTCGATTCCATTGCCACGGTCTTAATTCGGCATTGGGCAAGCCAGTCGGCCAAGCGACAAAGCTCGGCGGTGAACGTGCGGAACTCGCGTACCGGTTCGGGGTCGCGGTCGGGTGGGACCGCCACGAAGTGACTTCTCTCGCCGCAGTCGACGCCGGCGGCGTCAGGCTGGATGCGCTCGAGTAACGACGGCTTCAGCCGCCGCGGCTTGTTCTGATGCTCACGCCGCTTTAGCTCACCTGCTTGCTTGCGCTCCATGGCCGCCTCTTCCATAGTGGATTCGACGGATGGCGCCGAAGACAGGGTGCAAAGGAGATTCACTCTTCTAAACGGGATCACGCCCAACGCGTGTCACCAATGATGCTGTCGCTTCACCCCACGGACCATGCTCTCAAACGGGCTCTCACAGGCACCAATGGGTATACGGTCTCAGTCTTCGGCAGCCGTCCGTCGGCCTTATATAGCTGTTTTTGGCGTGATGCGTCGCGACCTTCGTCGCGTAATTTGCTCTCATGCAAGAGTAGCTTTTGCTGAGATCCTTGGCGGCGGAAAGCATCTTCTGGAAGGGGACCTCTACAGGCGGCGGGTGGCCCTGGGTTGCGAGCAGCCGCGCTAGGCTCATCGTCGCGCGCAATTCCCACGACCTTGCGCCCTGGCCGCGAGCGACTTCGATCGCGTTGCGAAAACACTGTACCGCTTCTGCTGATGAGCTGTTCGCCGGCTGAAAAAACCGGGACCCGGACCCAGTTCGAGCACCCTGGAAGTCTCGGAGAGGTGAAGATCCTCCGCCGTCACTCAGCGGCCGACGCGCCGATCTAGTCACAGAGCCGGTTCGCATTTGACTCGTTGCTGGAGCGGCTGGATTTGAACCCTCGAGACCCCTCGATTCAGTCGTCGTGGATCGTGGTCTCAATCCCTCCCGCCCTCTTGGCCAAGCTCGGTATAGGCCATAACGGCAATGAACTCACCGTTTTTTTGATAGCGGACCCGTAATCCGTCACGTCGGCATGCCTTCGATGGTGAGGTGGAGTTTGAGCAAACCATAAAGGGGGTGTTGTTCGCTCAACCGGACCTATCTGGCACGGCTAAAAAACGCTGAACCCAAGAGTAATTGTCAAATGTTGTGGATCGCGTCCGCATGATCAGGCGGCTTCCCGTGGCGCGGCCTCGTTTGTTTGAGTACTAGTTCGTGCTGGTTTCTGAACTCCATCGACAAACTTCACGCCGGCACGGACCAGTGGCAGTAAAATAGCGCCATCTAGGCGGCGCCAGCGCTGCTGGGCCATGTCGAGCAGTTTGAATGCCATGAGCAGCCCTTTAGTTCTCGAGCCGGCGCCCTTGGTCACCCGCTCGCGCAGGCGCACAGTGGCAAATGCCGATTCGATAACGTTAGTAGTACGCAGGTGCTTCCAGTGCTCCGCTGGAAACTCGAAGAAGCTTACCAGGCGCTCCCAATTTGCTGTGAGTGACTCCAGCGCCTTGGGATACTTGGCTTGATACTCAGCCGCAAAACGCACCCTGGCGCCCTCGCAATCTGACCGCCGCGCCGCGTACATCATCTCGTGCAGCGTGCGCTTGGCGCGGGAATGTAAACGCTGGGGCAACTTGTCGAGCACGTTGGAAAGCTTGTGACACCAGCAGCCCTGCTCGCGAGTCTCCGGCCAGACCTCGCGGGCGGCCGCCCAGAAGCCGAGCGCACCATCACCTACGGCCAGCACGGGTGCGACCATGCCGCGCCGCTTGAGCTCGCGCAGCACCGTCTTCCAGCTTTCGGCGCTCTCGCGGTATCCGTCCTCGACCGCCAGCAATTCCTTCTGCCCATCGGGACGCACACCGATCATCACCAGGGTGCAGAGCCGATCATCATCCAGACGGATGTTGAAATGGACGCCGTCGACCCAGACGTAGACGTACTCGCGCCCGCTCAGGTCCCGGCGGCGAAAGTCGATATATTCTTTCTCCCACCCAGCCGTCAGCCGTGTGATGGTGGTTGGGGACAAGCCGGCGGCATCTTCACCCAGGAGCGCTTCGAGGGCAGGGCGGAAATCGCCGGTCGAGAGCCCGCGCAGGTACAAGATCGGCAGCACCTCGGCGACCTTCGGCGAACGGCGCATATAAGGCGGCAGGATGTGGCTGGTAAAGCGCTGGCGATGACTATCCTTGTCACGCCGGCGGTCATTGACGCGCGGCGCACGAAGCTCCACTGTTCCCGCTCCCAGCGTCACCTTGCGCGTTGGGGCGCGGCCGTTGCGTACTACCAAGGCATGCCCCTGCTCGTCACGCTCGCCGCGATGGCGCTCGACGTAATCATCGACTTCGGCCTTGAGTGCCTCGATCAACATCCGCCGTGCACCCTCGCGCGCGATCTCGTCCAATAGCAAGAGCTCCTCGCCCGCTTTCCATTCATCCCGGTTCTCGACTATTTTCAGCATCTGGTGGCGTCTCCCTTCCAACCCGGCTGCTACCGGGCGGTTGCGTTGCTCACGCAGAAGGGTACGCCGCCTTTTTCATGCACGCATCAGATCCACAACTTTCGGTAATAACTCCTGAACCCAACACCGCGCGCCTCAACAAAGGCGGAAGCATTCTCTCGACCATCACTTTACAACGGATTGTGAGGGCGACCGCCCACAGGCCGGCTTATCACTTTCATCCACAACGCTTAGACCAACGGACAGGCAAATGATCATCAACAAATCCGCGAATTCCCTCGATTCTTTCCTAACCATCGTTACGGAACTGTCGAAAGACAAGGTTTACCGGGCGCCTCATCGAAAGAACTGATGCCGCGCAACCACTTGTAGAAGCGTGGACCGCGCTGAATGGCCCGTTGTACGGCGCGGAGCCCTGTTTGGCGCGCCGAAGCCCTGTTTGGCGCGCCGCCATTTTTTTCGTAAAAGGACTCGATGGCGCGAGTCGCCTGATGAAATAACTTTCGCTCTGTCCAATCGGATTTTCGGCACCCGAAAGATTAGGACATATCTTGAAGTTAGACCGCCGCGGGAGAATGAACCATGCGAGTTTTGCTTACCGGCGCAACCGGTTTTATCGGTCGGGCGCTGAGTTTGCGATTGGTCGGCGCGGGGCATCAGGTGACAGCGTGGGTACGGGATGAAACCAGAGCGCGCGCGTTGATTGGTCCAGATATCGCCCTGGCCTCCACGCGCGGAGGCTCCAACATTCGCAGCGAAATCGAAGGAGCTGATGCCGTAGTTAATCTGGCCGGTGAGCCGGTCTTCGGCGGACGGTGGACGCCCGCACGCAAACGCGCCCTGGTCGAGAGCCGCGTGAATCTGACTCGCGAAATTACGCAAGCCATAGCTGCATCGTCAAAGCACCCTGCCGTGCTCATCTCCGCCAGTGCGGTTGGCTATTACGGCGATCGCGGCGATCAGTTCGTCGAAGACGATGCCGCTGCTGGCGACGATTTCCTCGCGACCTTGTGCCGCAATTGGGAAGCGGCGGCCGTCGATGCGCGCGGTTCGGGCGTCAGGGTCTTCATCCCCCGCATCGGAATTGTGCTGGGTGCCGATGGCGGTGCGCTCGCCAGGATGCTGGCACCATTCAAGCTGGGCCTTGGCGGACCAATGGGATCGGGCTGCCAGTTCGTTCCCTGGATTCACCTTCATGATATGGTCGAGGTCCTTGCCACGGCGCTGGAAGATGAGCGCTTCAGCGGGCCGATGATCGCATCGGCACCGAATCCGGTAACGAATCGCGAACTCGCAAAAGTGATCGGCAAGCTGCTGCATCGGCCGACCTTCATGACCGCTCCGGCATTGGCCTTGAAGCTGGCGCTCGGTGAGGCAGCGGCGATGTTGTTGACCGGCCAGCGGGTCCGTCCGGAACGCCTCGAGCGAGCGGGCTTCTCATGGCACTTTCCGACGATCGAAGCAGCGCTCGGGGACATTCTGAAAGACAACCATCCGCTGATTCAGCGCATCGACGAGGCTACGCCGCGACCATCCGCGCCGAGCAATTCAAATTACCTGGCCGATCACCAGGCGCGTTTCGTGTTGACGCAGAAGACCAAGGTCGATGCGCCGATCGAGGAAATCTTCCGCTTCTTTTCCGAGCCGCAGAATCTCGGTGTGATGACGCCGACCTCGATGCAATTTCGAATGCTGGGCGCGATGCCCGCTCAGATGAGACGCGGCGTGCGGATTCATTATCAAGTACGGCTGGGCCCGATGCCGCTTGAATGGCGCACCTACATCGAAACGTGGGAACCGCCGCGTCTTTTCGCTGACTCGCAGGAATCGGGGCCGTATAGCTGCTGGTGGCACGAGCATCACTTCGACGCCGACGGTGATCGCACCCGGATGGAAGATCGAGTCTACTATTGTCCTCCGCTGGGACCTTTCGGCGTGGTCGCTAACGCGCTTTTTGTAGCACCCGCCCTGCGAAACATCTTTGCTTATCGGACTCAAGCGATGCGCCTGCGTTTTCCTGGCGCGCGGATTTCAGATCGGACGCGACCCGCGACACTTTCCGAGTAAGGGGTTCAAGGGAACCGGATTATCAAGTGTAGCGCGGGAGGACCATCTGTGAAGCGCCTTCATCTGCAGGTTGATTTGCAAGCCCCGTTTCCGGCGGGTCTCGTGAGAGCTGCCGCAAAAACAGGCCTGGCTGGCGGAGCGAGCTGGATTTGAACTTCCGAGACCCGTCATCGTTAAGGTGGATTTTTGATTGCCGCGCTGGCTCTGTCATGGGCGCCGGCTTAGGAATTCCTCGTATCCGGCGTGATATGGTTCCAACGGAAGTAAAAGGCCGTATCCCACGCCGTCTTGTATCGTTCCAGCACCTTGCTGCCACCGGTATCCCGGATGTAATCCATCAGGGCCGGTTCGAATTCCACCACGTGACCGTCCGAGTCGATTATGGGATGGCCGACACGGGCGCGGATTTCGGCGGAACGAGTGGGATACTTTTTCGAAATGCTCATCGGTGCGTCTCAAGCGGCTGATAATTTTGCCGGCCGCGAAGCCTGGAGCGCAGCCGTCAGTCGTTTTATATGAGGTTGAACTTGTAGTTCGATTTCCACCTGGAAGTACGACCTGCAAATCATAACCGTTCCGTGCAGCGAGCTAAATCTCGGCAGAGGCGTGAAGCCTCGGGCGAACCGAAGCACCCTTCCCTTGTATGTTGGGTCATCATGCTTAACGCCATGGTTTGGCATCAGACTACGTGGAATCCTGAGATCGAGAGAGTTCCGTCGAATCTGCCCTACCCTTTTTTCCGCCGCCGGCCGTCAGCGGCGGCGGCGCGGTAATTGGATTCGCTTTCAGCTTTGATCCTTGCGCTTCTCCAGTGTTCGGCGGAGCGGTAGGACCAAATTTCTGTTTCGAGGATATGCGCGCGATCAGCTTGGGCGCCGAAGCATCGAGTTGTGGACTAATTAAAGTATAAGGTCAGATACTGTTGCTCCGCATAGCCGCTGGTTATGCGGGATAAAGCGCAGGGTTGGGGGTCTTTTGCATTAAATAGCGAAAAAGTTAAAGTGCTTCACCGTATACCCAAAGCCATTCTGGCCCTCGCCTATTTTGCGCTGCGCCAGATTGGCAGGGTATAGAAAGCTTTTTTAACTATGGCGGAGCTTCCTGAACACGTGCGACGTAACCGCGCGCACTGGGACCAACTGGCCGCGAAGTACGTCGCCGCCGGGGAACATGGGTGGACGTGCCACGAGCCGAGTTGGGGAATTTGGAGTGTGCCAGAGGGAGAAGTTTGTATGTTTCCGGACAACCTCGCGGGCATGGACGTAATTGAGCTGGGGTGCGGCACTGCCTATGTATCATCATGGCTCGCTCGTCGCGGCGCGCGCGTGGTCGCGATCGACAATTCCGAGCAACAACTCGCGACGGCGAGTCGTCTCCAGCGCGAGCATGGTCTCGACTTCCCGGTCATCCACGGCAACGCGGAATCTGTCCCGTACCCAGATGCGAGCTTCGATTTCGCTATTTCGGAATATGGCGCTTGTCTTTGGGCCGATCCGCAGAAGTGGGTGCCCGAGGCGTCGCGGCTGCTACGGCCGGGCGGGAGACTGCACTTCCTTGTTAATGCTTTCCTGCTCACGCTCTGTACCGGCCGAAAACGACCGCCCGGCGGGCGCTCGACTGCTGCGTCCGTCATTTGGCATGTATCGCATTGAGTGGCCCACCGACGACAGTGTTGAGTTTCATCTCTCCCACGGCGATTGGATCGGATTGCTGCGACGGTCCGGATTCGAGATCGAGGACCTGGTCGAGATTCATCCGGGAGCAGAGGCGAAGACGACGTATCCGTTCGTCACACTTGAGTGGGCACGGCAATGGCCAAGCGAAGAAGTATGGAAGGTCCGCAAACGCTAGACGCCTTCGAGCGGCGTCAATCGCGAATGACAACTCCTCATCGATGTCGGATCGCTCTGTCCTGCTCTTTTCGCGGGGCAATGATCAGAACGCAGCTTGATTCCAGCGGGTTAACGCCCAACAGCGTGAGATGTCGCGCAAGTTGAAGGCAGCAGAAAAGCGGGCCAAACGCCAAAGCCGCGCGACCGAGAAGCCAAAGGATGGCACCGAAGCGACCTAGAGGGATCGGACAGAAGGATAAACGCTACGGGACCTCAGAGATAGAGACCCTGGAACGTGTGTGCACGAGTCGGTTGCGCGGCCGACACGTCGTCGATCCATATTGAAGTTTTCCGAAAAATCTGACGCTCCCTACCTCTTCATAGACAGCAACAAAACTCCATCGTCTATAAAAGGCGCTACTGACAAATTTTGTGTTCCAGAGCCTGCGCTTGCTCTTCCCGACTCGCGAAGAGAATTCATACCGCGCCCATGGCGTGAAATCGCGCTGGCAGCGACGCAATCATTGGCAGAAGATGGGAAGCCCTGAGCAGAGCAGGGGCGGTGCACGTGTACTTCGCAGCTTCGCCGCTGGGACGCTGAATCAACCTCGGGCGAATGAATTTGCGTTGGAGTTGGACGCGCTCCGGTGCCTTCTCTCACTGGTCTATCGATTCTGTTCCATAGGCGGCATTTTCGGAAACTTCGGCAAGGCGGGATCCATAAATACCCACGGTTGTGCACTGCCCACGTAGAAGTCCATGGCTGGCACCCAAGTTGCTGAGGTGTTACCTGGACCTGGACTGTTTTGGGAATCAGTCGCCTCAAAATCGACAGTGTTCCACCCACTGTTGGATGGAGCTATTGCCGAACCGTCATCACGACTAGAGCGAGAATGCCGAGAGTGGAGATCAGTGCTGCAAGTAGAAACCGCTGGATCTTGACCGGGCCCCACTGGCAAGCCAATTCCCATATGTCAAACGCGCCTACGCCGTGCTTCTCCCCATACTGCGGCCAAGCTAAAAGGGCTTCTTCACTCGGCACCAGCAGGCAAATAGGATTCCCCATATGCGTTTGCGCACAATTCTCTCTCATGCTCGCCGTCCTCTTAGCAATCACGGCTGGGTTTATCGGCTGGCTTGGTTACTCGAGCGGTTATCGTGCGATCGAGCATCTAATAGAACAGGAATTTGCACTTGCTAATGCCGCTGCAGCACAGGAAGTTAGCAATTTCCTCAACGATCCGGCTAACCGCTTGCTTGACGAACTTTCTTTGCGAGCACGTCGCGGCATGTTGAGCCTGAAGGATGCGCAAGCTCTTGGATTGGATCTCGCTGAACGCCTACGCGTCAATAAGACCCTCGCTTGGATTAGTTATAGCGACGCGAACACGGGGCGTTTCGTCGGTGTCTGGCGAACGGGCAACAATGACGTCGTACTCAATATCTCTACTCCTGGCCAGGGTCAGCCACGCGAAGTGACCGTCGCAACGGATGGCACGGAACGCCCGTACCAACGTCCACGTCCGAACAATTACGACCCGCGTGAGCACGAATGGTTCAAGAACGCAGCGCTCTCCCGCAATACTGCCTGGAGTGACCCTTATACATTTGTGGACGGCGTGCAGCGAGGTATCACAGCCAGCCGGGCATGGAGAATGTCTGATTCGGGCAGCCCTGCCGGAGTTTTCACGGTCGATTTTTTCCTCGAGGATTTAAAGCGACTACTCAATAGCATAGGAAAGGAGATCGAAGGATTTTCGGTTATCCTTGAACCGAACGGGAAGCCTATCTCCTCCTCGGACAATCCGAATGCTGCTAATCTGACAGCCGCGCTGGGAACTTGGGTAAGAACTCACCCTCGGTTCAAGAACATCCGCGATCAGACCTCCATTAATCTTGTTTCCATCGGCGTCGGGCGAGCTTCATATCTGGTGGCGCTCGATCGGGTCGAAACACCCTTCGGTCTAAAGTGTGTCGTAGCCGGGATGGTCCCAAAATCCGTCATTTTCAGCCGCATCGACCGAGCAGTTGGCCGAATCGGGGCGTTTAGCCTGGTCGGATTAGTTTTGGCAGTGTTGGCCGGATCATTCATGGCCTATCGGATTAGTGAGCCGTTGCGTGGCCTGAGCAATGATTTCGGGAAGGTCGGCAACTTGATCGAGAGCCGCAAGATATGACCCGCTCGATCGTTCACGAGGTTAACCAACTCCGCGATGCTGCCGATCACATGAAAGCGGGGCTGCGTTCGTTTATTAAGTATGTGCCGGACGATCTCGACGGTGACTTCTCTCCAGCGGAAAAGAAGCTGTTCAGGCGGCGAGATCCGCCGGCTGACGATTTTCTTCTCCGACATCGAGGGGTTTACGTCTCATAGTGAACAAGTTACACCTGATGCGCTCGTCGAACATTTGGGCACATATTTCGAGATCCTATCGCGCCGCCTGCGACAGCATTCGGGAACTATCGATAAATTCATTGGGGACGGATTGCTCAAGCTTTTTCAACGCTCCGGAGATGGTTCCCAACCATGAAGAACTCGCTTGCCGCGCCACGCTTGTCGCTCTTCAAGAACTTGCACTGAGGCAGGATCGGCAGGAGACCTGGTTTCGCACACGAGTGGGGTTGCATTGTGGCGAAGTTCTGGTCGGGAATATAGCACACCCGAACGCTTCGCTTACACGGTCCTGGGAGACGCAGTCAACGTGGCGAGCCGCCTGGAAAGTCTCAACAAAAGTTTACGGCACCCAAATTTTAGCCAGCCAAGATATCCCGGAGCACGCCGGGAAAGACTTTGAATCGGAGGCATCTGCGACCGGGTTTCTGTCGCCGGACGCAAGGGCAAGCCTGGATATTTACGAATTGATCGGCGTAAAGAGCCAGGTAGATCGTGATCGTCTGCACAACCGGCAGCTCTATGAAGAGGCGCTGGCGCACTACTTCGCACGCTCCTTTTGGGACGCCGAGCGGCTTTTCAGCCAAGTCGCGAAGAATTGCGCTAGCGACAAGCGGCATTCCTCATGATAACGCGTTGCCAACAGATGCTTTCCTCGGAGTCAGGTCCCGAGTGGGACCGTATTTTGTCCACAATACGAAGTGAGGCTTGGTACCGACGCGGACAGGAGGCCGGAAAACGACAAATCCTGGGCAACGATGGCACCTGACATATGTTCCACTGTGAAGAGAGAGGAAAACCATGACGGATGCTGAAGCCTACGCTGCGCCGACCCCGAAGGTGTTCTATATTCACGACGATCTCAGCGAATATATCTGCCAGCGGCAGGGAGAGGCATCGCCGGCCCGGCAACTCACGCATGAGCTATTCGCGCTCGTGCGCCGGGACCCAAGCCATGTGGTGGTGCTCACGCTCGAGTGGCAAATAGCGCGATTACTGGCGCATGGGACCTACACTCCTTTTGCTCTGACGATCGAATCGGTCGGGCCGGTGAACGCGTGGCCCAACAACTCCACGCGCGAACCGGCTGGTTTCCCAAGATTGCTCGTGTAGACGTGACACGCGAAGAAGACGGCCAGGGCGGCTATAGCGTCGTCACGACTAACGGTATCCCTTTAGGGCAGCAGTTGCCGCCGCTCGATTCGGTGCCCTCCCTGGCGGTTGTCGATGATACGGTCTTTTCCGGCCAGACGATGCGGACGCTTTACAGGCTTTGCCACCAACGGTATGGCCCCGCACACGGGCCTTTTGCCTGCGTGGCGTCGCGGCCTCGCTGGCGAGTATCGGAGCAATATGTTCCATCGCGAGCGGCTTTTCGGCGCCCGGGAGCTTGCTCGACGAGGTAAGCTTTATCAACGCCAGCGGTCTGGTGATGCGCATCGCCATTCGCCATCCGGATCAGCCGCCGCAAGCCTTTTTCGAGCGACCCATGTGGATGCGTGCGTGGTTTCCGGGGTATGCCGATGAGATGATCGCCGTGTGCCGGCGTCTGAACGCTATTCTGGAGCCGGACGGCCAACCTGCTCAGTTTCCCTGAAAAGCCGACAATAACCAGCAAGTGCATGACAACACCTCCACTGCGGAGACTCGCACCTCTCCCACGCTCTAGCTGTCAACTTGAGAAACCGTGGCAAAAGTCGTCGCAAAGGAATGAGCTTTTGCACGAGACTTTTGCAAACCACAATCGCACTGAAACGTGAGGTTCTGCCAACGGCG
>CAWBGB010000003.1:0-43388 GCA_963788285.1 uncultured Alicyclobacillaceae bacterium | reverse complement strand
CTGCGCACCTAACTTCGTAACGGCTAGCGCTCCGGCCGCCATAGCATATTGGAGGGACTCTTCAAAAGGAATCCCTCTGGAAAGGCACGCACCTAAAGCCCCCGTAAACGCATCACCTGCTGCAGTGGTATCTACTGCGGTAACGGAATAGTCAGGAAAATGGTGAGAACCTTGTTCATCAAGGACGAAGACACCCTTCTCCGCCATAGTAATAATCACGGTCCGAACGCCCCTGTCTTGTAGGACGCGCGCGGCTGCCTCCGCAGATTCCAACCCGGTTACTTCAATTCCGGTCAACACCGCGGCTTCGGTTTCGTTCGGGGTGACAATGTCGACATATTGGTACATCTCGTCGGAGAACGGAACCGCCGGAGCCGGGTCAAAGATTACTGTAATTCCAAGTGTTTTTGCTTTCTTTGCTGCGTATAGGACTGTATCTGCAGGAATCTCCAACTGCAAAAGAAGGACATTGACGTTTTGATTGTGTGCAAAAAACCTGTCCACCCGCTCAGCATTTGTGTGGTTATTCGCCATGGGAACAATGACAATGTCGTTGTTTCCGTTTTCATAAACTCGAATGTGTGCCACTCCCGTAGACTCTCCGTCTAGTGAATCGACAAATGTGGTATCCACGCCGTGTGCATGAAGGCTGTCAGAATCACATTCCTAAACGAATCCTTCCTACACAACCAACCATCCATGTTGGAACACCCATATGAGAAGCCATTACGGCCTGGTTCGAACCTTTCCCTCCGGACACAAGGGTAAACCCTGTACCAAGAATGGTCTCACCCTGACGCGGACGTTGCGTCAATACAGCGGTTACATCCGCGGTCATACTGCCCACTACGACGACGCCATCAGTACTATTCACTATCATTTCCTCCTGTTCTCGCTGAGCTGTTTACGTACCATGGTTTCGGAGCCCCGAACAATCAGGTGTGGCCTCATGACGATTTCACGAAACGGATTATCCGGGGTTTCGATCCGCTCCAATAACAACTTAGCAGCCCATTCTCCCATCTCTTGCATCGGGCGAGAGACCACGGTCAGTTTCGGATTCATCAGCGTTGCAATGGGGATGTCATCAAAACCGACTACAGCGATGTCTTTACCAATCTGTAAGCCACTCGCATTCACCGCCTCAAGCATGCCCATGGTCATGAGGTTGTTACAGCTGAGTATAGTCGTTGGTGGATGCTCTATTTTTAACAACTCCATCCCGAACCGATAGCCGGACGCTTCCCGAAATCACCAAATCGAACCAATTCTTTTTCCAAAGGTAGCCCTATGTCCTGTAAGCACTTGACATAGCCATCAAAACGTTGTTTACCGGGTGTACTGTCTAAAGGTCCTGAGATAATGCCAATTCTTGTATGACCGTTTTGGAGTAACAATCGGGTAGCGTCATAAGCTCCAGACTGGTTGTCAATGAGCACCTTGTCGCATTCGAAATCGGTAAGATTTCTATCCACTAGACACACTGGCAAATCGAGCGGATCCGCCCCAACCATACAGGCTTCTCGTGTACCGGGGTTAAGATAGTCCCGATGCTCGATGTTCAAGGGACGTGCGCACTAGCTCCCTCTCAAGTTTGACATCACCACCAGAGTCACCCAACATGATCATGTAGGTGCGATTCTTGCGACTTGACTAGCTCCGGTGTAGACCGCGGCAAAGAATGGGTTCCGAATATCTGGGATGATCATGCTGATGAGACGAGTCTTCTGGGAGGCCACACTTCTCGCCAGTGCATTGGGAACATAACGCAATTCTTCCATCGCTCGGAGAATTCGCTTTTCTGTATCCGCTTTCACACCGCCCAGCCGATTGACCACCCGAGATACAGTTGCTACCGATACACCTGCTCGTTTAGCTACGTCCTTAATCGTTGCTGCCAGGGAAAACACCGTCCTAGTTATGTAAGCGCTTAGATTTACAACGAAGAAGTTGGCGCAAGATCATAACATACTAGCCAGCCGGATGACGTTTTGGATTGGATATCATTAAAAAAGATAGTCCGAATGAACATAAACCTAAACGTACACGAGCCCATTGTTCTATGTAAACGTTTAGATTTCAGAGTTAATTATATGTATTGTCTATATTCAGTCAATAGTAAATTTACTGTTTTTTATTTGTATAGGAGGGGCCGAAGGCTCACTGTCGTACCCGCTTGGGTCATACCTCCCTTTCATACGAGCACACCCATCGGGCCAAAACGAAGGGAGGACCGGCCATACTTTGGCCAGTTGCGCCGTATGGCACAATAAGAGACCCAAGCGAGAGTCGAGTATCAACAGACATAGGCCACCATTCTGCCACTACCTACGACCACCAAAGCCATACCGAGGAGTCTTTATGAGGACTAACACAAACCGAATAAAAATACAAAATAACAAATAAAAATACTCTAACGTCTTTTTTTTACTGAACGTTCACCGGGCACCCAAGTACCATTTAAGCCCCGAGAACATCACTGAGACCATCTTTTGCACACAGCTATCGACCAGTAGCTAGGTCCAGTTAGACCACGCAGCCATCTCCGATTTCCATCTTTTGCACCCAGCCTCCATTAATCACGCCTGTTCCATTTCCACCACTCCCACTACCACTGACCACCATCTTTTGTCTTTGTCTTTCATCTGTATCATTTCTCTCTCTTCATCACTCACTACTACATACCATCCAACCAGAAAACCCTATACACCATAGCCCGCCCGCCGCCCCGTTGACCCCACCACTGTGGGAGAAACAGCGGTCGAGGAAGGGAGTCGCGGCATGCATTTTGCCGCGACTCCCTTCCTCGAAGGCGGGCGGGCCTTGTTGTATAAGGGATTTTCGGACTTTTCCAGTATTTGTTGATGTTCAAATCATAATTTGAGCACTTTAGAAGTGAACACTCTAAATTTGAACACTATAGAATGAATCATTCTAGATTTGAACTTCGCCTCTATCCGCTTATATAGTCCCATATCGTCTTCGTTGTGTTCTTCATCGGCAAACAGCTCCAACCTCCTCTTTGTCTTTCCTCCAAAGTCAGAAATGCAATGTTCTCAAACTGACGAAATTCAGCCATGGATTGTAGGGGTAAAATGGAATTCACCACTCTCCGTTTTCTTCCGTTTGTTTCCACCGCCCGTTCATGACCGACTACCAAAATGAATGGTTCAGAACCATATCTCTCACGCCATACTTGCCGCTTTCTGTACTCTGTCCAGCGTTCAATTTTCTGCCGGAAACGTCTCCAATCTGCCGAGCGCTCGTATTCAATATGCAAAATCCTTTCGCCCTTCGGTGTATAAATATGAAATACTGCATCCGGTTCAATAATGATGGTTTTGCCCCCCGGAGCCGAAAAACTTTGCCTTGTCAGTCGAGTAGGCGTCCATTCAAATCGGAGCTTTTTGGCAATAGCTTCTTCAAACACATCCAGGCAGAAATCATTGAGTTCCAGCTCATGAAGAATGCGCGAAAGCTCAACAATGTTGCCATCTTCCCGATAAAACAAACCAGAAATGTCCTGTTCTAAGAATCTCGTCTTAGAAATCACTTCATACCCTAACTGACTCAGCGAAAAGATGAACGGTGCCGACCCCTCACTTTTCGTGACCAAAGGGCGATACCGGAGGACTAATCCAATTTGGAACAATTTCCGCATTCTCCGGCTACAGGTGTAGTAGCCGGATTTACTGCGGAAGTATATCCGTACAATTTGATTCAAAGTGAGAAACCGATGTTCTAACAGAGCTTGCAAAATATCTAGGTCCCTCGACGTAAGATTAAATTTGTCCTCTTCCCGAGGTTGGAGAATTCTCTTTAGTTCCCACGCTTCTTCGGATTTTTCCCAAAACGGGAGTGCTGTAGTTCGTAAAAAGGTCATGAGGAGTGCACCCCTTCTTTAATAAGTTTTTTGAGTGCTCGATATAGATAAACACGCGGAGTGACATCCAATTCGCCATCGTCTTGTAGTTCTTCTATCGTTTGAAGAATCTGAAGAACGTTGTCGTACATATCCTGCGGCTCAAGCTGTAAATCATGGAGCACTTCCAGGATGGTATCGTTTGTGAGTCCCGCCATCTCAGGCCAACGCTCAAGTTTCTCATCCAATGGATGCTCCACAGGTACCTCCGATTGTTCCTGTTGAGAGGCGGGACGCTCAGAAATGGAGACCCCTACACTCTCGGGCTCTTTGGTTACTTCCTGTATTGGTTCCGGGAAGGTCACAGGTTCAATCGCAATACTCTGTGTCACTGGCCAGGGATGGGCATTGATCCATTCATCCTTTGCACGTGGGTCTACAGGTCTTGTTTGTGCAATAAACGCGGGGAGCGGTTCCCATCAACCACAAAACGCGCAGCCGCATGGAATCGCGGCAAACTGTTGATGTCGTCTGGGCCAATCAAAATTCGGTCTTGAATCTCATCATTCACGCTGAACAGGTTCGTAAAGCGAAGTGCGAAGGATTTTGCCCATGTCTCCGCTTCAGCCTGTTCATTCGTCCGAAAGACCACCTTGTGACCAAACAACTGCATAAACGTATCTCGTACTTCGGGAGACAAGCTAGAAAGCGACAAAGTAGCTGCTGCCGTTCTCGCTCCGTACTTCCGAGACTCCTGAAGCAAGGTTTGTAGCGCCTTATTCGCATAGCCATGGACCTCATCCAGGAAGAGATTCACCATCACGCGCTCATGCTCTGGTAACTCAGCCTGACTGTTTACGCCTTGAAATACAAGACTCATGAGCATGTTGGCAAACAGGTTCGCTGTTTCCTCACCGACCTCGTTTTTCGCGGTATACAAGAGCAAGACAGCTCGCTCATCAATGATTTTGCGAATCGTGATAGGGTTGGATGACAGAGCATGGCCCGCACACGGTCACTCGCCAAAAGCTCCGTTAATTTGTTCAAAATCGGCCTTACAGTCCGGTTGTACTCACCTTTACTCTCGAATAAGAGCGGGAATTGTACATTCCAGTAAAAATACTCTGGAGAGTTTTCGGGTAGATAGCTTCTCACACTGTTTCTGAACTTCTCCTGAACCAGCATTTGTTGTACATGCCGGAAATCTAAAAGAGGTATCGCCTTGCGCCACGCCTCGGATATCTCACGCACTTTCCGTAAGGCGTAAATGGGCTGTTGCAGAAATTCAGCGGACTGCCACATCACAGAGCTTTCACCGTAAGCCGTTCGAAATGCGGCTAATAAGTTGCCCGCTAACTGGTCCGTAGGTACGGTATCATCCGAGAGAATGTTGAGTCCCCATTCCCCAGGTCGTGAAAGGTCAAGGATATAAACGGGTTTTTCCGGTGGGATATATCGCAAGTATTTACGTGCATCTTCGCGGTCCGGCGTTACAATGACAGCCGACTGATTTAAGTCTGGTAGCACACCCGCTGCGTACTGTCGAAGCGCTTCAGACTTACCGCTACCTTGCATGCCCACAAGGAAAAGATTTTGATACCGCATATCATCTGCGATTCCAACATCTTGACCTTCTTCGGTTGTCATAAACGCTGTTTTCGGGTCACGTGGCAAGCCACTTGGAACCGGTACGCGACGAATGGAACTGCGTCGGAATCCGGCACTCCGCAAGCGCATCGAAGGCAATTGCAAGAGCGTAGCCAAGTGGAAAGAGGACAACGTGACAACCGGACCGACACCCATGGATGGCATACCAAGCTGCGTCCATGTCCACCACAGTTCTTTCATCGTCAATATCCCGATATACCCAAAGAAATTTTGTGGAATCAGACGGTTTTCGGCGCTTGCCTCAGTCATGGCCCCAATGACACTTTGCAACGCCTCTGGAGAGTCAGCAAACAATCGAATTTCGGTGTGAAAGAGACCCTTTCCTCGACTTTCAACGGAAGCCTTAAGTTCCTTCTGTGCAATCATGCCAAGTCCAGGATCTAAGGGATTTTTGGCCGAGCTTCTAACTCGCTTTGCCTCAAACTTCTCGTGAAGTCTGCGGAGTTTGGTTTGTTTGCGTAGACTGAGCGGAACCATGACAATTTGAAAGCCACAATCGCCCTCAATATCATCCAATGCTGCAAAAAAAGACTCCGAGATAGACGCTTGATAGTTCTTTAAGGTCTGCAGTGGATAAAACCAGTTTCGCTCCAAGCGCAGTTGTAAAATATCCTTCGGGAGAGGCTTGTTTTGCCGCTCCAAACGTTCAAAACGAATGTTTTGATACGCAGCCTTTAAACGCCCACAAATGCGGTCCAGAATTGGTGCTGGGGCTGTTAAACGAATGTATTTGTTCCCGTTTTCTACACCTTGCTCCCAGGTTACATAAGGGTATCCCGTGAACCATCCTACCCACTGAAACCGCGGCAGAAGCATCCCGTTTACCGCATCGAAAAACTTCGCGATTTCAAAGGGCTCAGTCGTGTCATCACGACTTAACACGATTTCATAGGCCTGCAATTGCTTCTTGCGCTTAAAACGGAACGACAATTGCGATAATTTGAGCAATCCCCAAATAACAAGGACTGCCACAATAGCCCACGCAATGATGTGTACTATGTCCATGACAATAGGCTGCAAGTGATGCCAGACAATCTTCCAGAATTCGTTGGGATGCTTACGAATTGTAGCCCAGTCCTTTTTGCCAACAAGGAGGTATGCACCACCAACCACAACGGCAAGAATGGCAACGCCAATGATCGCATATCCACCTATCCGCTCATCGTCTTCCCTGGACATGTTTTCAAACAAGCCCTCCACACTCCCTTTCTTGGCTATCAGGAATCTGGATCTTCTTCTTCTCTTGCGAAATCCCTCTCGTCAGCAAAAATCTTTGTTCTCAAGGGGTAAACCATTTATGTAAACAAAAGATATACATTTGTAAACAAAATGTATACTATATTTGTATACAAAATGTATACTTTAATGATAAGCGATTTTATTTGATACATCAACGATTTATTTGTAGTGATATGTAAGTATACAAATTGTATACATGACATTGAAATTCGTAAACAAAACGTATACAATTGTTGTATACAAAATGTTTACATATAGGAGGAAATTTGTGATGGCGCGAATTGCGGCGGTTGACATTGGGAATGACGCCATAAAAGCAATTTTTGAAGGTGGGAATACCTTGTATATCCCGAATGTGATCGCTCAGGAAGACGAGGAGCGTGAGGTCATTACACTCGAAAAGGACATTTTGGACGGGTTGCACGTCGAAATTTTCTCTGGGGCGCTATCGACCGGCAAGGGGACTTACGTCGTCGGGAACTTGGCCACCAAGTATGCCGACAATGACGAGTTGACCATCAATGTCCAAAAGGCTACCAGTGACCAGGGGCTGATTCTGTTACTCACGACCCTGGCCGTGGATGCGGTCCGGAACTTTGAAGAAGTCGATGGGGTCATCGAGGCGAAGTATCTCCTCTCTACGGGATTGCCGTTGAAAGAAGTTAAGCAGAAGCTGAAAAAGCCGTTTAAGGACCGTCTGTTGAAGGCACATCATGAAGTCACGTTTAAGATGACGCCCCAGGTCGAAGGGAAAAAAGTACACATCTCGTTTGAAGATGTATTGGTTGGTAGCGAAGGTCACGCGGCAATGATTGACTTGGCCTTCAATGAGGATGGAACACCCAAAAATGAGGACATCCTTAACACTTATGTACTCATCAATGACATCGGCGGACTGTCCACGGATTCAGCCATTATTGAGGCCAATGGCACGGTGGATAACGTAAATTCGGAAGGGCTGCAACAGGGCGTATCCCCGTATCTGGACGAGATTATCCGCCGCATTGAAATCGACCACGGCAAGTACTTTAGGTCTCGTCGGGAGTTGGTCGAAGTCTTAACGACGACCGGGGAGGACCGATATCATATCTATGTCAATGGAGTGAGAACTCCGATTAAGGAGAAATACGTGGACCCAGTCCTAAGAAGACTCGCTCAGGAAGAGTACAAGCATATCCAGCACATGTGGGAGCGGGTGCCGCGTATTCGTGTAAGCTATCAAATTGGTGGGGGAGCTATCCTGCTGAAGGAGTACATTGAGGAGATCAACAACTCATCGAAAGGTAAAGGCTATCCATTGCGGTTTGTAAATGCTGAGGATTCGCTATGGATGATCGCCCGAGCTTATTACAAACTCGCTTTGCTCGAAATGGCGGGAGTGTAACGTATGCCCCGAACTAAACGATACGCACCAGGAGATGTGATATCCTTTCGGATTCCGAGTGATGTTGGGGAATCCGAAATGGACTTTATTAATCGAATGAAGAAAGAAAAAGGCCACAAATTCACCGCATATTTGAGTGGTCTGCTGCTTGAAAAAATACGTGAGGAAATGTCCGGTGAGAAAAGCCTCTCGATCCCTTTGCCGGAGATGACGGAAGAAGAACGCAAGATGATTTCGAATCCTGCTTTTCGTAACTTGCTCGGACTGTGGGTGTACCAGTTAGCTCAAGGTAAACAAGTGCCCGCGCCACCTGTGATTGAGAAAATGGAAAGAGCCACGAATGAAGAGGCGTCAACTAAGGACCAGGTAGAGAAACCGGCTCCAAATCTAAAAGCAAGTTCGTTTTTACAAAACCTCAAACGTAGTACCTTGGATGACGAATGAGGGGTGGTTTTTCTCCACCCCTGGAAAGGAGGTGTATTTGTGCTCTGGTCTATCTTGTGTGAAAAGGTTTGGGACCCGATGAAGCCACAATATCGAGTGCTCATAGGCATGGTGATATTCGCCATCATCGGGCCAAATCTACCCCTGAATTTTAAGCCAACGAATCCCTCAACGATGTTCGCCTTTACGGCCGTACCTGCCGGGTGGTATGTCATCAACCGACTGATTTACTGGCTCATTCCCGGCTTTAGTGGTTTTTTCATCATTCGGTTAGATGTGTTACTTCTTTTCAGACTATTGTGGCTTTTGTTTGTATTCCCTATCAAATTTCTTTGTTCCATGCTCATTGGACCAATCGCTGTGCTGTTCGTACTGTGTCTGCTGATTCGGGATGTAGTAACGAAAGTCAAAAAGAGAAAGTTATCGGAACGTGTCCTAAAAGACCTGCAAGACTTAGAGAAACCGCGTGTGTACCGCGTGAAGTAAATTAAGGATGGTGAAATACAGTGGCTGAGCGGATAATACACTACTTGGTAGATGCAATGCTCGATGTACTCTTACTATTGCAGTCGCAGGGTCTTTCTTCGTCACTTTACAAAAAGGACTACTTTAACCAAACAGTAAATAAAAAAAGAATCCGCTTCTGCGGATTCAATATCATGGGGGTAAGGGTGATACTTAATATTTTAGCATAGTTTAGAGCAACCGAAGTAGACTGCTGTCATCCGGATGCTTCCGAAGCAGATTGACCGCGAACCGCGTCGACTCCTCGAAATGTTGACGGATGTATTCATCGAGCACGTTGAGGATGATTTTCTCAGCCTCCTCTTGCGCCTCGCTCCCCGACAGTTCCTTGTCGTAGTTCAGGTAGTATAACTCCGCCGCGAGCATCACGAACCTCCGGAACGTCACTTTCGGAACACTGATCACCGCTTGCGTCCAGAACCCCACAGTATAGTCCCTCCCTTTAGACTGAATATGCTTCTCGGAGCAAACCCTGGTGCGACTTTTTCAATCACTCGTTCATCATCGACAACTAAAGCCAGCAATGCTGCCACTGCATGCGAAAAGGGTTTTGCGAGCGCAAAAGCCACCTCATCGACCAGTTGATATTCCTCCCGCCGAAACCGTACTTTCACGAGTCTGTTTAGGTCCTCGTGCCTCTCATGGCCAATCCAAGCCGTACTCCCTTGATAAAGACTTCGGCAAAAATACGGGGCCAGGGGCTACTGCCACCCTCTTATCTGCCCTTCCCTCCATGTTCTCACCTCGTCAAAAACTCAAAATTTGCGGTACTCCGTTCCACTGTGCCACTCCCCCACCGCTAAAAGGTATGGAAAACATATCTTGTCCGATTACAACCGTTTAAACAATTTGGACTGTGGCCAAGCTGGATGCTACAGGGAGGGCGATTAGTTATGTGGTTCGCAAGTATGTCACGCAAACGAAGTAAATTTGGAAGATGGCTTGATAAGAATGGAATCAGTCAGTCTGAGGTTTCACGTAAAAGTGGACTAACACAACAAACCGTGAACGGATTGGCAACGGGGGAAACATAAAGACCTACACGCCTAACGGAACGGAAATTAAGGAAAGCATTAAAGGAGATTGACCCGAACGTTAGTCCAAGTGACTATTGGGATGTTTGAGTCACACACGTAATAAACACACTCATTTTCAATTCATGTGACTTCACGAGCAACTTATATGAACAAAGAATATAGCGAAATAACAAGGTTTTTTTACTAGATTCGTCTAATGTAATATCAACTATGGAAAAGCTCATATGAAAGGGTACGAGGAAAAATATGTTGAAATCCATCACGGAAGTAGCGAACGAATTGGGCGTCTCAAAAACCCAACTGCGCAACTGGTCGGATGCAAAGCTAATCGAGTGTGTTCGCAAAAACTCAGTTCGTTACTTTGATGAATCCGAGTTTGAAAAAATCAAGATTATCAAAAAGGTGCTCGCTCAGCCTAAAGCCACGCTCGATGATGCACGAAAAGCTTTGCTCGGGGATGAAGCACTCCAGGTCATCGAAGAAGAGAAGCAGCTCATAGTAACAGAAGAAATGATGAGCGCAGCACTCGAACAAGCACTGTCTGGAAATTTCATCGAACTGTTTGAGGGCATGGCAAAAACCTTCCGCGAAATGCAGCAGAAGATCCAAGAACTGCAAATCGAAAATGCTGAGATGAAACAGCAGCTCGCCAAAATTGATCTAATCCGTTCACATGAAGAGAAAATGAGTGATGAACTCACGAAAATAAAGGCTCAGCTCGGTTTACATGAAGAGCAGATGAAGGATCAATTTTCCGATTTGAGTTCCAGAGAAGAACAAAAGAGCGCACTTATAGAAAAGATCCTGCATGAGAATGAAGCTTTAAAAAAGCAGCTCGAAGACATAAAGAACGATACCAACCGCATCAACGAACGGGACCAGCAGCTCATGCAAACACTCCGTGAATTACGGGAAGCCAAAGAAGAAGCAGCTGCAGCACAACAACAGAAGCGAAAAAAGAAGTTTCTTGGCTTGTTTTAACGAAAATGAAAGTTGGCTCAACGCTATATTAATTCACGGAGTGCTCAATCCCACACATGATAAATCGACCACTTACCGCCGCCGAACTCCAGGTCAAACAAGAACCACTCCTGCGTCTGCACGCGATACATCGTTCGGGGGGGGGTTCGTCATCCCCCCTTGCGCCAGCCTCCGCCTCCATCCACCAATCGATGATATGGTTCACGATATAGGTCTTGTCACCGTCGATAATGGTGTAAGGAAACTCATCTTTAGTTGATCACCTCAATGGGTCGTCGAACTGTTCCCATCGACAATGGAAAGCTGCGCGACTGCGATTCTCCATCGTTTTTTCACAGTCCCAGCTCCGCTTGTGCCTCGGTAAAATGCGCGTCAATGCTCAGTTCCGGTGGTTTCTTCCGAAGCATTCCGGTGAGAACCAACAAATAAATGAATCCTAGGACCGCCCAGGCGATGCCCAGACGCAGCGCGTTTTTATCGAGATTAATTAACAGCCAAAAGTCGAAACACGCACCAATCAAGGGAAAAATCAGGTACAACACAATTCCCTTGAACGAACGTTTCTTTAGCTTGATGAAGTAGTGCGCAATCACTGAAATATTCACCAGCGTGAACGCCGAGAAAGCCCCGAAGTTGATGAAGGACGTTGATGTCGATACGCTGAGTCCCAGAGCCAGCAAACCAATCATCCCAACAATGACGATATTCACAACAGGTGTGCGGAATCTTGGATGAATGTATCCAAACACGCGTTTCGGAAGCACCGTATCGCGTCCCATTGCATAGAGCAGCCGCGAGGCACTGGCCTGAGCAGAAATTCCGGAAGAAAACTGCGCAACAATGATTCCGGCCAGAAAAATCGAACTGAACAATGTACCACCAATTTGGCGTGCGATTTCAAAGGCCGCAGAATTAATATCCGCAAATTGCAAGCTCGGGTGGACTAATTGGCCTACGTAGGAGGACACGATAAAAATCACGCCACCAATGATGGTGATGAGCAAAATCGCCCTCGGTATTGTCTTCTCCGGGCGATATGTCTCTTCCGTCAATGTGGAGACTGCATCAAATCCAAGAAACGAATAGCAAGCGATAGCTGCACCTGCTAGCACGAAAGAAAATGACCCGGTAGACGTAGCGAACGGAGCCAGAGAAAAAATCTTACCTGCGCCAAGGCCATGAGAGAGTCCGCGCAGACCGAGAATGACAAACAAGACGATAACAAGGAATTGAAATGACATCATTAACACATTGACGTTTGTGCTGAGCTTAATGCCAAAAATATTCAAGATGGTCGTAATGACGATAAATCCGAGCACCCATGCCCACATTGGAACTGTCGGGAATGCTGCGTTCAGATACGATGCCCCGATGAGCCAAATCGCCATAGGAATGAAGATATAGTCCAAGAGGAGCGCCCAACCAACCATGAAACCGAGGTGTGCATTCAGAGACCTTCGAGTATAGGTATATGCCGATCCGGAAACAGGGTAAGCCTTGACCATTTGTCCATAACTACACGCCGTAAAGAACATCGCGATCATCGCAACAAGATACGCACTAGAGGCGAGACCATGTGTTGTCGTGACAATCGTTCCATAAATCGCGAACACAACCATGGGCGCCAAGTAGGCTAAACCAAATAAGACGACGTGGGGTAGAGACAACGTCCGTTTTAAAGAAATTTCTTGCGAACTCATTGAAACACTCCCCTTAGTACGATGATTTCTGAATTTTCCCATTTAAGGCAGACCATGATACATCCGCGCAGGATTTTGTTAAAAATACCTTTATATCAGGTTTTTATATATAATAGTGAAAATTTTGTTGTCTGAAAAGACTTCATCACCTTCTCGAGCTTAATAAGGGATACATGTGCTCCAAAAACCTTTAACAGCACGTATCAGCCAGACAGCAACATCACTTGGGACGCCAATATAGGCAGCGACGGAAGTCAGAGCAGCACAATCATGAGCAACAAACCGCTAACCCCCGGCGTCACCATGACTGGGAACGTCGTTTTCGACGTGCCTGTGACGTTGGATCAGGAAGTCATGCCAGAGGTATATGGAGCCTACGGGGACTTTTGGGATACTGCAAACGTTCAGCTGAACTAAACCTGCAAATGAGAAGGGCGTCGGTAAACCGACGCCCTTCTCAGCCTTCAAACGGGTTCAAAATCTCGATTTTGGATTGAAACAGAAAACAACCCGTGATTAGCGGTCAAAGTAAGGACTGTGGCGGTATGCATTGTATCCGCCACAGTTTCAATGTGATTGCATACCGATTTAGAGAAGCTTAAGTAAACTGCTGTCATCTGGATTGTGGATTAGGCCCACAACAGCTTTCGTCGATTCTTCAAAGTGCTGACGCGCGAAGCACAAGGGCTGCTACATCGTCAACGTCTTCTATAGGTGTCTTGGGGTTTAGCACCGCTAATTCCTCTGCAATCATATCCATTCGCCTCATGATTGGTTTAGAGATGAAAACGTCCCTGATATCCAACTAAGCGCCTTACCGCCATGAATACGTCCCCTCCTTTAAGCTAAAGAAACTTCTTTGCAAAAATCCGGGTGCAGCCATCTGTAACACACGCTCATCTTTCGTCCCGAATACCAGTAAAGCTGTAACCGTATGAGATAGGGGCTTACCCAGAGCAAATTTCAGGTCGTCCAAATCCTCTGCCTCATGTCGTGTAAAGCGGAAATGTAGACGTTCGAGTGGTTCACCGGGAAAGGAGACAAACGAATCTAAGTCCTCATGCTTCTGATGTCCGATCCATGACATGCTATTTCTCGTATAATCACGCCAGAAGTACGGGGCAAGTCGATTAATCGTTGGTATGTCCTTGAGTGCAGATAAGACAATTTTTTGCCCGGCGTCTCCATCGGTTGTTCTTAGGTACCGAGCGACATCATGGACAAGCTCACGTACTTTGCGTGATACATACGGTGACACCTTTCGTTTCTTGTCTATTCTCCCCTACCGGGGAAGAGGATCATCCCATCTTCACCGTGATTGACCCTGAACCTGTGTTTTGAACGGATTTTCTACGTTGTAACTCCCCTCGAAGGTAGCGCTTCACCAATGTTGCGAACTTGGTGGAGCAAGCGAACTGGTACATCTCTTTTTCGATCGGGTCGTCAAAATTAAAGGTCACTGACTTTCTTTTCTCTCCGTATATCACTGTGCTACATCTCCCATCGTTGTGCTGTGATGGTACAAGGTATGACAAACGGCTTGTCCAATATGTACACAAAAAAAGAGCCATATCGGCTCCCATCATTTACCTGTCATGTTGTAATTATCAGAAAAGCAGTACTCATCATCTCTACGCATTTCTGATGGTGTATGTATACCGCTTATCCCTAACGCTTTACCCGACATGATAAAAGTGTGCGTGGTTGTTCTGGTTTTATCGATTAGGCCATATACTGTCTGTTCTAACTCCAAGAGCGCGGGCGATTCGGTAGGCGGTTTCATGTGTTGGATTTTTCACGGTACCATTCCGGATCCTCGATATCGTACCCCTAGAAAGTCCAGTGAGGTCAGCTAACTCGTTCGTATTGATGTCACGCTCCGACATTAGCACGCGCAGCTTTTGTGCTGGATCTTTGCGCAAACCGAACATACCAATCTTCCCCTCCTGCTTTCTCTATCAGCAGTATGGACAAGAGGGGGAAGAAGAATACCTTTTCAAGGGGGTTACTGTGCAGCTTTGGACCACGATTTGAGCATATAAAACGTCATACTTCGTGCACTGTTCTCAGTGTATACATGGTAATGATACGCATATTGTCCACAATTGTCGGGAACTCTTAACTAGGTCTTCACTGTCCCTCAATATCCGTGTTCTATTCTATGAATGAAGATAATTTCTTCCATTGGAGGTAGTTGTGATGAGTCAGACCACTCCGTTTGGGTCAATGACGCTGACACGCAATTCCACCGACCAAAACTATGAAGAACTGAAACACATGATCGAACAACACGAAATCAAGATCGTCGACATCCGAAGATCTCAAGGTCATTTAATTGTTGTTTTTCGCCGTCTTCAATAGTGATTTGACGCTGGATGGGTTTTATACAGGAGGATAAACTGAACTCGAAGTACCAGGTATTCATTACATGAGGAGAAATTCGAGTGCTGAATGAAGCGGAAAATAAATTTAACATGAAGAGTAAGGCGGACGCTCATCTGCTAGCAAAGGCATTAATTGCAACAGCGGATAAAGAATTCTTGAATGTATTTTGGAGGAAGGCGGAGCAGTGGCTCCTGTCCGCACTGATACTTTTCGTCAAGGAAGAAATGCCGCCCGATAAAAAGAACTTGCACTCGGTCAAACACATGCTCCATGAAATTGGACAGAATGCTGCAGCGTTTGACCCGCCGTTTTTGTCCCTGCCGGAAGATCATCCCGCACGTGAGACATACGAATGTCTCATGAAACTTCCGGAATTGTTGAGATTGCCCAAAGACCACCCAGTACGAAAAGCCTACGATGAGGTATCGATACTTCCCGATGAATTCATTCGGGCGTTGTTATCTGGTGCCTTGGTCACATTGTATTTGTGCGAGAAGCGACCACAATCATTTCGTTTCTTTCATAGATGAGCAGATGAAGAAGGCCACCGTTTAGCCAAATCTCATATAGTGGCCTCTCTGAG
The DNA here is from genome assembly GCA_963788285.1 of uncultured Alicyclobacillaceae bacterium. Taxonomy (GTDB): domain Bacteria; phylum Bacillota; class Bacilli; order Alicyclobacillales; family Alicyclobacillaceae; genus Alicyclobacillus_A. The sequence goes on along the minus strand of CAWBGB010000003.1, from coordinate 27,580 downwards.
ATTCCTAATTTCCCAGTATACCAGTATACTTCGATAGGCATGGGGCATTCACGTGCAGACCAAATATGCGGTTGTATCCAGCGAAATCCGGCCGTATCTTCGCTTTTCCTATACAAGACAGTCTTGATGTTTCGCTATGGACGAGTTACACTACACTCACAAAACTGAATATCCGTCTACGCTGAATCCTGAAAGGGAACGGAGGAACCAATCTTTGGGGTGAATCCAGTCTGCCTCACTGGTAGGGCTATCTCTTAAGCCCAAACCCGACAGCTAACTTCGTAAGCGTTTAAGAGAGGAGAGTTGTTTTATGAATAATGTGTGGTTTATCGCTTCGATTTGGATTGGGTCGGCTCTAGTTGCATTGCTCTTTACCGTAAGGATAGTTACGATATTTTACGCTATAAAGGTAATCAGCGAGAGGTACAGACCAATGGAAGTGGGAACTACTGACCGAACTAAAGCAAAGGGCGATGGGTCATCCGACAAACAAATTGCTTAACCATGAACTTCGGCTGTTGGCTTGTAGCCCCCGGGTACAATTACCCCCACTGTGTGCTGGTTCTACAGATATGCAGTGGGGGATTTTATTGCTTAGAGCAAACCTCACCCCCAAACCACGTTTTTTCGTCGTAAAGTGGTTGCAACAAGTACGGATACACCTTGTGCTTCACAGGTTTGTAAGGGCTGAAGCGCGGTACCGGACGGAGGCCAGCGTTTTTCTGGCCGTAGGAGGATTACGAGAACACCACATGCAATTCCATTTGAGCAAAATAAATCCAAATTTTTTGAGAAAAATTGTATAACAATCTTACAGCCGTCCTCCGTTACATCCACAACTACTTTAAGCCGGTTGTGGAAATCCCTTGAATGAACCACTTTTGGAAAATGAGAAACAGGACCATCACAGGTATCGTCGCCATGACCGCCGCAGCCATCAAATAGGGCCAATTGGTGTAATACTGTTGCTGGAACATCACCATGCCAAGCGGCAGCGTCCAAAACCGCTGATCGTTGGCCACAAGCAAGGGCAACAGGAAGTTGTTCCAGGAACTCAAGAAAATCATTAGAGCCAGCGTCAACAACGTAGGCTGCACCATCGGCAGCGCGATTTGCCAGAAAATTCGCCAGCGGCTTGCACCGTCTATAATGGCCGACTCCTCAACTTCCTTTGGCACATTGAGAAACGCCTGACGCATCAAAAACACACCCATCGCCGAAACCAGCTGCGGCAAAATCATGCCTGCGTAGCTGTTGATGAGCCCGAGTGTGCGCAGAACGATGTACACCGGCAGCATGATGGACTGAAACGGGATCATCAACATGGAAATAATGCCAAAGAAAACGAGCGACCGGCCGCGAAAGCGAATTCTCGCCAGAGCATATCCTGCCAGCGAGTCGAGCAAAAGATTACCGAGTACCACAACCACCGAAACCACACCGCTGTTCCAGAACCAAAGGCCCAAGGGGACCGTTTTCCACGTGTCTACATAATTCTGCCAAAGAAATGGATGGGGTATCCAGCGCGGAGGATAAGCCAGCGCCTGGCCCAGCGGCTTGAGCGATGTGGACAGTGTCCACAAAAACGGAATCACCATGATCAGCGCGCCCACCGTCAAAATCAGCAGATACACGCCCCGCGAGATACGGCTCCACGTTTTCTGCGCAGGAGATACAATCATTTCTACCCCTCGGCCTCCTTACCTATTGGTTTTAACGCGATCGCGCTGAATCAACGGAATCATCAATACTCAATTGGCTTTCCCAACCAGCGGTTGGTCAACAAGGTGAGCAGAAGTACAAAAACAAAGAGACAGACTGTGGCTGCAGCGCCATACCCCACCTGTCCATAAGAGAAAATTTCCTGATAGATCAGCAGGACGATGGTCAGGGTGGAGTTGAGTGGACCACCCGTGCCCTCCGAGATGATGAACGATTGATCGAACATCTGCAGAGTACCAATAATTCCCATGACCACAATGAAAAATGTTGATGGGCGAAGCAGCGGCACGGTGATTTTGAGAAAACGCTGAAACGTGGAGGCGCCGTCAATGGCCGCCGCCTCGTAGAGGTTTTGCGGAATCGACTGCAACCCTGCCAGAAAGACGACCATAAAATAACCGGATGTGCTCCAGATGTTCAAAATCATGATGGCAGAAAGCGCATAGTGCGGGTTACCAATCCAGTCTGGCCCGGAGATGCCAAACCAGGAGAGGAACCCGTTGAGCAACCCCAGTTTGTTGAAAATCCACATGAACATCAGCGACGTTACAGCGGACGAACTGATGGAGGGAAAGAAAAACGCCAGTCGGTAGAGCGGTCTTGCTGGTAGGTTTTGATTCATGATGACGGCGAAAATCATCGCGATGATGGTCTGCACCGGCATCACCACGGCGGCAAAAATGACAGAATTCTTGACAGCCGTCCAAAAGAGCGGCATGCGAAAAATCGCAATATAGTTATGAAATCCTACCCAGTGCATATTGTCGAGCAGATTCCAGGAAACGCAACTCAGAAAAAACGCGTACGCGGCTGGTCCAAGTGAGAACAGGAGCAGTAGAATCACTGTCGGCAAAGAGAAAAGATAGGCGGTGGTTGTCTCCTGCCGCCGCCATCTTTTCATGCCACGTTCGCGGACCGTGCTTTTGCGGGTTTTATGCGCTTCGGCCTGAACCGCTTCCATCACTGGCTACCTCCGTTCTGCAGAATGGCCTCGCCTTCACTCTGCAGCTTCTGCAGCGCCTGTTGTGGTGTCTCCTGTCCCTCCACCGCACGCAGCGTCTCATTCGACAAGGTTTGGTTGACATACTGGTCAAATCCGTTCGGGAAGTTCCAGGGCACTGAGTCAGGCAGCTGGTTGAGAACATTTTGATAGATAGGGTGCTCCTTGTAGTACGGCATGTCAATCAACGACTTACGCACCGTCACCAGTCCACCTTGTTCCACCCACTGCGCCTGACCTGCTCCTGTGAGATACTGGATAACTTCCCACGCTTGTTCCGGATGTTTGCAATCTTTCGTGATGGCCCAAGCGGTCGGAAAGTCAAGGCTGAGATTGTTGACAGGACCTTTGGGCAAGGTGGCAATTGCAAACGGTGTGTTTGGATACGTGTCCTGCAAATACGGAATAGCCCACGCACCTTCAAACGTCATGGCGGCGTGACCCATACCGAGCGCCTGACCACCCCAGGTGGCTCCTACATCGGACGGTTGTGCTGCAACACCGGATCGATAAAGATTGACAAAGAAAGAGAACCCTTTCAAGGCAGCCGGAGTGTTGAGTGTCATCTGGGTCATCGAGTTGTTCATCACACTTCCGCCCGCCTGATAGACAAACTGCGCCCAGCGCGGCTCCTGCGGTGTATTCACAATGCCGTACACTTTTTTCGCAGGATTGGTCAATTTTTTAGCGTCCGCCAACAGCTCTGCCCACGTTTTCGGCGGCCCGCTGATACCCGCCTGCTTGAACATTTTCGGATTGTAATAGAGAACAAGTGGCGATTGGTCACGCGGTATACCGTAGACCGTACCGTTGGAGACAAACATATCGAGCGCGGCCGGGAAAAAGTCGCTGAGCGAATAATTGGATTTCTTGATAAATGGATTGAGCGGAATTACCGCACCTTCTGACTCAAACGTGGGCGCCTGCCCACCATTGTTCAACGTGATGATGTCCGGAGCGTCTCCTGCCACAAATTCGGTCTTCAGAATCGTTTCATAGTCGCCTGAAATGGGATCATAGACCGCATGGATACCCGGGTGAGTCGCATTAAATTGAGCCAGCTGTTTTTCTATAATGCCGTTGGTCACATTCGTACCAGACCAGCTTGCCACTACAATCGTCACCGGCTTGCCCTGCCCACCAGAACCGCCCTGCGAGGAATTGGCTGTTCCACAACCAACCAGTCCGAAAACAGTCATTCCCACAACCGATAAAACTGTTGCCTTTTGTCTGCGATTCACCATCATTCAACCTCCTGTACCTTTCCTTTTTGTGTGCAAACTGAATCGAACAACTACCTGGTGATTTGTTCAGCAGCTCGCACGCAGCTGCGGCTACCGCACCATCACATTCCTTGCCATTGGTTCGGTCACCACTTTCCACCCGGTTGAGTTGTGCAAAACGGCATATTCGGTCGATCCGTTCTCCCTCGTCAATGCCAGAGACAACTGCCCCGCTCCCACGCGAATCCCTTCAATACACAACTGCGTAATGGAGGCAGGTAAAAAGGGATCGACCAAAATCTGTTGCTGCTCTGCATCCGGCCGCAGTCCAATCAACTGCTCGAGCACAAAGATGGGCGTGGTGGCTGCCCAGGCCTGCGGCGAACACGACACCGGATAAGGAACGGGCTGGGGTGATTCCTGAGCGGAAAACCCTGCAAACAGTTCGGGCAATCGATGGAACGGAAAGGCATCCTGTGCCCGCAAGAGGTTTTCCACAACAAGCAGGGCTTCATCTTTACATCCGTAACGGCGCAGACCGTAGAGAATCAGACTGGTGTCGTGCGGCCAAACGGAGCCATTGTGATAGCTGAGCGGATTATATCGTTGTTCGCGGCTGGAGAGCGTGCGAATGCCAAAACCGGTCAGCATATCATCCGCCACCATGCGGCCAGCAACCCGGTCAGCCGCCGCCTTGGTGAGCAAATCGCTCTGCAGCACCTGCCCCATATTGGAAGACACCACTTTGCATGGCCGTTTCTTGCCGTCGAGCGCAAGAGCAATGCTGCCGTCCGGCAAAAGAAACTGCTGTTGAAAACGTTCCCGTAGTCGATTGGCTTTTTGCAAAAGCAATTGCGCCTTATCCATTTGGCTCAATCGGGTGTAGATATTTGCCCAGTCCGCATATGCCCGGTGCAAGTATGCCTGTACTTCGCAAAGCGCCACCGGCCCCTCCACCAAACGGCCATCTTCGTACATAATGGAGTCGCCCGAATCTTTCCACCCCTGATTGGCAATACCACCCTCCGCTTCACGCCAGTACTCCAGAAACCCGTCCCCATCGCGATCGCCATACGTCTCGATCCAGTGAAACGCTTTTTCTACATGCGGCAGAAGTTGCTCAAGAAACGGCAAATCTCCTGTCCAGCGGAAATAATCTGCAGCCAGCATCAAAAACAGGGGCGTTGCGTCCACACTTCCGTAATAGGGGGCAAACGGTAGCAGCCCAATGCGGCTCAGTTCGCCATCCCTCACTTCGTGCACTATTTTTCCAGGCTGCTCATCCCGTTCTGGTCGCTCGGCCTGACCCTGAAAATGGGCCATGGTCTGCAGTGTGCCTCGGGCAAGCTGAGGATTGGCGAGGAGCATCATACGGGCTGCAATCAAACTGTCACGACCAAACAGAACTGCGTACCAAGGAACGCCAGCGGTGAGCAACTGGCCGTAACCCAAATCGCTCTGCAACATCCGCACGTCTTTCAGTCCCTGCTCATACCAGGCAACAAACCGAGGGTCTCCAGAGACACGCGGCATCTGCGCAAACCACGCTGTGTACGATTGACGAATGGCATGCACGTTATCCAAAACGTTTTCGGCGCGATGTGAGAACGCTATGGATGCAACCAAATCCTCAGGCGATCCGTTTTCTACAACCTGCAGGTTGACGCGTAAAGAAACCACCGCTTGTTCACGCGGTTGCAATTTCAACGCAAAAGAACAATGGCGAGCTGTGCTTTGCTCAGACAGAGGCTGCCAACCATCATTCGCTGACTCATCGCCATCGCCAGTCTGACAGTTTGAGTCAACCACCTTCTCAAGTTGTACCGAAATCTGTGTAGCCGTCAGCCGCCCATCCTTGGCTCTGTACACATACGTACAACAATTTTCCGAGGTTTGCACAGAAACGTCTCTGGAAAAAGGAGTATCCTGAAAACCGCGTACCTCAAACATATCCACAAAGTCCGCGTCTACCTCATATCCCACGGTGAACTGAAGCGTTTCTGTGGAGTAATTTTCAATGGTCACGCGCTCATACAATCCCGACTCGTTCACCCACTGGTGACGTTTCACGAAAAGCGATTCTCTGGGAATGCGGGATTGTTGCGATGGTGGCGTATTCGTATATCGGTAGAAACTTTCATATCCGTTAGCCGTGATTGCGTCGAGCAGGACAAGAACATCCGGCTGCATCCACCAAACGAGGCGCGACAAAAAGCGGGTGTCACGCGAAAACAGCCCCAGGTGCTTTTCACCCGTCTGCGCGTAACCGGCCATTCCTTCGCGATTGCAGACAAAAAGCACATCGTTTTCTTTTAAAACGCGATCGTTCAAAGGCTATAAGCTCCTTCCAAAACGTTTTCGGCGCAATATGTAAAGCATGCTAGCGATGATTGCAAATCCGTTTTGTCCGCCGTCAGAGCAGATGCTATAAATTCCAATTTTTTAAGAGCTTTCCCTGACAACCAGAGAAGGTGGCAACAATCTCCCGCCCGGCTCTTCCTGATGCAGCAACATACCCATCAACATATCCGCCGCGGCCACCCCCATCTCATAGCGCTTCTGGGCAACGGTGGTGAGCGAGGGAGTGACCCATTCCCCCAAATCAATATTGTCGTATCCCACAACCGCAACATCTTCAGGGATACGTTTGCCAATCCGCTGCAAATACCGCATTCCGCCAACTGCCATCAAATCACTGGCGAAAAAGATAGCGGTCATCTGCGGATGCGACTCCAACAGTTTGCGGGTTGCGGATTCGCCTCCGTCCACCAGAAAATTGGAGTAAACAATCCAGTCTTCCTGCACTTCAATGCCTGCCTCCTGCATCGCTGCGCGATATCCTCGCAGACGATCGATACTGACGGCAGCCTGCGCGTGACCATTTACAAATCCAATACAATGATGACCCTTGGAGAGCAGGTAGCGAACGCCTTGTCTGGCTCCATTGACGTTGTCTGTCATGACGTAACCGCAATAACGGCTGAGAATCGGCAAGTCGATTCCCACGGAAGGCAGTTTCGCTTCAGCAACTTCGTGCATGTATGGGTCATCCAGCCGCATGCCCATTACAATCACGCCTTCCAGTCGGCGTTCGGTACAGAAGTCGATATAGCTGACCAAACGTTGCCGGGCGGTCGTTGTACTGACCAACGTCACATCGTAGCCCAAATAGGCAAGTCTGTCATGCACACCCGCAATGACGTCAAAGAGAAAATGGTGGCCGCCGGGATTGACGTTAAAATCGGAAATCAGCAATCCTACACTTTGTGTCTGCTGCAGCACAAGACTGCGCGCCACACGACTTGGACGGTAATTTAGATCTTCTGCAATCTGGAAAATTTTTTTCTTGGTTTCCTCACTCACATCCTGATAGCCGTTAAAGGCTCGCGATACGGTGGTGACGGAAACACCTGCTGCTCGCGCCACATCTCGAATCGTCACAGTCATCTACATAAACACATCCAAAACCAGAATCACTATCGATGAAAGCGCTTAAACTCAATATAACCAAAACGTTTTGGGTTGGCAAGATTATCTTCATAGTCTTCATAATCAAAAATCGAGTGTACACGTAACCTTCTTCCCTCATAAGATTGCTAAACGCATGTGCAGTTTTTGAAATACTCATCTTATAAAAACGGGCGTAAAAGTGTGTTGAGAATTTTCTACTTTTCTGCGGTCAATCCCACACCCGATAAATCTACTACTGACCGCCGTTGAATTCACACGTGCGACAACAAACTTTCCACATATTCTGTGCAAATTTTCCACATCTGACTTGTACACTTGTAGGTAAGGCGACACAAGTGGTCGCCACTGTTACTGGCCTAGGCTGGGCCAGTAGCCTGCAACCCTGCGTATTCCATTTCTCGCTCCTACTCCTTGTGACGCTCGCTAATGTGAGCGTCGTTTTTTTTTAATCCCACACCCGATAAATCGACCACTTGCCACCGCTGAACTCCAGATCAAACAAAAACCACTCCTGTGTCTGTACGCGATACATGATTCGCGGCGGTTCGTCTTCCCACCAGGCGCCTGACTCCATCCACCAATCGATGATATGGTTCACGATATAGGTGTTGTCACCGTCGATGATGGTGTGAGGGAACTCATCTTTAATTGTCACCTCAATGGGTCGTTGAACCAATCGTGACATAATATCACCTTGATATTCGAACATGTGTTCTCATAGTATAGGATATACTACACGAGATCCAAGTTCGCGCACGAGGTGATTTTCATGTGCGGCCGGTTCACGATGGCGAATGAAGATTGGTCTTTCATGATGGATTACTTTGGTTTGACCGATAACGGTTTTCGCTATCCACCCCGATACAATATAGCGCCCACCCAAAACGTCATGGCCGTCATCTCTGATGGTAAGGAACGGCGTGCTGGACTACTGCGATGGGGGTTGATACCGGAGTGGTCTGAGACAGAATCAACGAGTTTTAACACCTTCAATGCGCGGTCAGAAACATTGCTAGTGGCACCATCGTTTCGAAACCTCGCTAGCAGGAAAAGATGCGTCATTGTCGCTGATGGAATATATGAGTGGCACCGCACGACCAAAAAACCCTATAGAATCCGCCTCAAGAAGCAGGAAGTGTTCGGCATGGCCGGATTGTGGAGTACGTGGCGGTCGCCAGATGGAAAGAAGAAGATCCATTCCTGTACCATCATTACATGTGAACCTAACATTTTCATGCGTCACCTACATGACAGAATGCCCGTGATATTGGACAAGTCCTCAATGGACGTCTGGCTGGACCGCAGCATTAAGGATACCGACACGGTTATGTCCGTGCTGAAGCCGTATGAAGGCGAGATGTTCGCGTACCGGGTGCCCGAACTGGTTGGGAATGTACGGAATGATAGACCGGAGTGTATTAAGGCGGTATGATGACAAAACGCCCTCACCCAATGAAGGATGAGGGCTACTGTATGGGGAAGAGATAAGCTCTCAACTATAGCATTATTGCCTGAAAGACGTCGACATAAACATCACCAAGGAACGTACAGAGTGGTGGGGCGGACATTGAAGGAATTGTAGTTTACTGAGTTTTACGGACGACTATAGCTCATATTTCCCCTTCTATACAGCGTTTGTTCCTTCTATCCTCCACATCGTGCGGTGTCGACGATGTCAGAGTAAAGAAGGGCAAGGAGGATCCATCCTCCTCGCTCATGCACAGACAGACCATGACGTGTACTGGCTGGCCTATGTCCCCTTCCTGTTCACCAGAATCATTTCTGGTTAGAATCATTTGAGTCCTCCGGTTTGGTACTCCACACTTTGGGGTTCATTTGCTCGTACGACCATGTCATTCCCCACACTATAACCGGTATCCCAATTCCAGTAGTAACCACACAACCAATTATGTTCTTTATCGGGATGAGCATTATCAAACTTCAGCATACGAGCTCAGCCCCATGTTTGGATGTCTACTTTCGAGTTGCCTTGTCGCAAACAGGAGCTTGCCCGTCATGGGCGGAGGTTATCGTTGTGCTGGTCATTTCGTGATGCTTGGACTGAATCCTGTCCCGTGCCTTTCTCTTCTGTGTGATAGGGAAGCACAATTTCTGTAGCAACAAAGATAGGAAAGAATATCGATATCAATACCGAGCCTTTTGCAGAATTATCTCCAACACTCCATGATACGCTATATATAGCGTATAACATTAATCAACAACGCTATATATGGGATGAATCACGTTGTAAATCGAATTCTGCAAAAGGCTCAATACCAATAGCAATATAGATAGCGAAGACAATATTGATATTGCTAGCAATAAAGATATCGGCAAAGATATCAACAGACATATCGATATTGCTAGCAAAAGCAATATCGATATCGACAGCAAAATCGATAGCAAAAATGATATCAATAAGGATATTTATGTTGATATTGTTGTTGATAGCAACGATGATGGCGATTCTGATCTAAATCCTCGCGTCTAAAAAGAAAAAGGAATCCAGCAAGACGTTTAGAGGGATCTACCTCGACAACGACATCGTGTCCATGCTCGATGAAATTAAATCTGAATACGGGAAGGGTGTTCTGTCCGAAATCGTAAACACCAGTTTGAGAAGAACATTGAGGAAAATGAAAAACGGGCTGTAGTGACATCGATATCAATAACAATAGCAATATAGATAGCAACAACGATATCGATATGTCTCCCATTCAGCAGGCTCTAATTATTCGAGGGGAGGTGATCTATTTGAGTATGCAGATTCAGTAGAGAGGGAGGCACACCAATCTATATGAAATTGCTTGCTTTTACAGCGAGAGGAGGAAATGAACATGGCGTCCGTTGGATCAGGAAACGAAGCTTGGAAAATAGAGATGCATGGTATCGATGTAATTCCCGATGAAGAGAAAAATGGGAAACCATTGGATCTGTTTTGGGTATGGTTTGCGGCAAACATCGGGATTGTTGAGGTTGTATACGGTGGAATTTTAGTTAGCTTTCACTTGAGTTTCTTGCAATCTGCTCTTGCTGCTGCCCTTGGCTCTCTTTCGTTCATTCTTGTTGGCATACTTAGTGTAGCAGGACGCGATGGAGCAGCGCCCATGTTGACATTGTCACGTGCCGTGTTTGGAGTACGGGGCAATGTCCTCCCCACTCTGGTCAGCTGGATAAGCTTGCTGGGATGGGAATGTGTAACAGTCATCACCGGAACCTTAACGGTGGAGGCTCTACTTCAGGCCATTTTTGGACTCGGCTCCTCTGCAGTGCTTTCCCTATTAAGTATGGTCATTTTTGGTGCGCTCGTAATTGCATTAGGGCTCTTGGGACATGCAACACTAATCGTAGTCCAGAAATACTCTACCTGGATATTTGGAATCCTGACGTTAATTGTGTCTATATTTCTTTTGGCCAGCACGAATTGGAGCTCTGTTCTCCATTCACCGAGTGGTAATTGGGTAAGTGGATTTTTGCCCGCACTCTCAATAATTATGGCTGGAACGGGACTAGGATGGGTCAATCAGGCTGCTGATTACAGCCGCTACCAGTCGCGAAAAGCTAGTTCGGGTGGCATCATCTCAATGACTACGTTTGGCGCCACGATTCCACTGTTCCTTTTGATAATGGTGGGCGTGTTGCTAACCACTCGTGTTCCAGACCTGGCATCTGCTACGAACCCTATCGCGGCAATTGGTCATGCTCTACCGAAATGGATGACGATTCCTTATCTCGTCACAGCGGCTGGCGGAATAATTGGCAGTGCGGATCTAAACATGTACTCTTCTGGGTTGAATCTATTGACTATTGGAATACGTTTACAACGTTATAAAAGTGTTATCATCGACTCGATTGTCATGTTCTTAGTAACGATTTACGTGTTGTTCATCCAAAAAGATTTTCTTGGACCATTGGAATCGTTCCTTAGTCTTACTGGTGTAGGACTCTCTTCTTGGGTGGCTGTATTCATTGTAGACCAATGGCTCGTACGCGGCCGAATCGGTTATGAGCCTGAAGCATTTTTCGATGCTTCACGTGGCGGCTTAGGGTTTCGATGTGGGTTTAATACACTTGCTCTTCTATGCTGGGGAGCTGGTGTTGTCATAGGCTTTTTATTCACAAACTCTCCATTATTTGTCGGGCCATTCGCGAAAGGACTACTTTCGAACATATCACTTGAATTAACCTTTTTGGTGAGTGGCATACTGTACGCGATTGTTCTCTATTTCCGCAGAGACGAAATTACTACTGTGACACACAACGTAAGTTCAATTCATTGACTTCACATAAGTAGTCATCGGATGATTCGTTGATGGCCCAGGCCCGAGCCTGGGCCTTTTCGTGTTCCATAATGGTTCTACGAGATCAGCCCCCGGGTGGATGTCGACTTCCGAGTTGCCATGTCGCAAACAGGAGCTTGCCCTTCATGGGCGGAGGCCATCGTTGTGCTGGTCATTTCGTGATGCTTGGACTGAATCTTGTCCCGTGCCTTTCTCTTCTGTGTGATAGGGCAGCACAGATTTCTGTATATGGCGGTCCAAAGCCTCGTAATCAAAGTAACGCAGTGTCTCGTACAGCTCTTGGCGAGTTTGCAGTTGATGCAAAATACCCTTCTGCGTTCCTGAAGTTCTCAGTTCGCGGTAGGCCAAGCCTATGGCGCGGGCAGCTGCCCGAAGCGCGGTCACCGGAAAGATGACCGCGTTGTATCCCCACTCTTGGAACTCTGACACCGTAAAATACGGAGTTTGTCCAAACTCCGTCATGTTGGCCAGCAAAGGCACTTCCACCCGCTGGCGAAATGCCCGGAACTCTGCCTCGCTGCGTAACGCCTCGGGGAAAATGACATCCGCGCCGGCGTCTGCGTACGCTTGCGCTCGCTGAATAGCGGCTTCCAGGCCCTCGACCGCCACCGCGTCGGTGCGTGCCACCATGGTCAGCGATGGAGCGGCTTGCTTGATGGCAAAGATTTTCTGTGCCATCTCTTCGGCGGGAATGAGTTGCTTTCCGGACAGGTGACCACATTTTTTCGGCAACACCTGGTCTTCCATCTGAATTGCGGCGGCCCCGGCCTCAACCATCTCTCGTGCTGTCCGGATCGAGTTCAAGACGCCACCGAATCCAGTATCCACGTCCACGAGAACCGGGAGCCCGGCAGCGCGAACGAGAGCGCGAAGGCGTTCCACCACGTCGCCTATCGTTAACAATCCTAAGTCCGGCCACCCACGGCTCGCTGTCAGTGCCGCTCCGGACAGATAAAGGGCTTGAAAACCAGACTGACGTGCCAACAAAGCGGACAGTCCGTCATACGCGCCGGGAATGACCATGATATTCGAATCTTGAATTTGTCTCATGAAAGACCGTGCCAGTTCTTGCTGGTTAGGCTGTGTTTCCACCAACCATGTCATCCTGTTTCCTTCCCTTCTGACGCGTCAGTTCTGAAATCTGCGCACTCAGTCGTTTTCAGGCAGGAACAACGAAACAAATTCATCCACAGGCATCGCCGACAGTTGAGCATTGTTCCACGTTCGCTCCACAATCTCGTCCACGCGTGCCGGAGAAAAGCGGGGCGCCAAATTTGCACGAAACTTCGCCAATAACTTTAGCCAGGCCTCTTGCCTGCGCCGCGGGTGCCCCAAGGGATATTCCACTAGCAGAGCGGGTGTGCTGCTGCCGTCCGTGAAGAAAACCTGGACCGAACTCGCAACGGATCGCTTGTTTTCATCGAGATAGTCGTGGCTGAATTGTGGTTCTTCGATGACATCCATGCGCTCGCGCAAGAAGTCGATTCGTCGGTCAGAAGCGGTCTCATCCTCGTACATCTCACTGTTCACGTTGCCAAACAACAGCCCCAGAGCAACGATGTACTGAAGACAGTGATCTCGATCCGCAGGATTCCGCAATGGCCCTTTCTTGTCGATGATCCGAATGGCCGATTCGTGCGTGCGGATGATGATGCGTTCCACGTCCTGCCAATGCCAAGCCACATCGCGATGCAGGCGTACGGCCGCCTCGAGAGCGGTTTGCGCGTGAAACTCGGCTGGATAGCACACTTTGAACAGGACGTTTTCCATCACGTAGCACCCTAGTTCGCGTACTAACGTCACAGGAGTCCCGCCAAAAATGACATCGTTGATCCCCCACTTCGGGGCGGTCAAAATGCTCGGATATCCTTCATCGCTGCGCAGGGAAAGCCACGCAAACTCCGCGCCGCGGCGGGCCGCGTCCGCAGCAGCCCAGGACTTGCGCCAGCCCGCGTTGGGCGCATGGCGGTAAGTGCGCAAACTGACATTGTCCACCCAACTCTGGCTCACTGCGTTTCGAACCTGCGTGTGATTGCCGCCGAGGAGGGCCGTGACCACGGCCGCCGTGGCGACTTTGACGAACCAAACGTGATCGAGACCATGGTGGTTCAGGGAATTTCCTAATGCCAACACGCCTTGAATCTCGTAGGCTTTCGTAAGGTAGTGAAGGATCTCTCCTATGTTCACCGGTGCCTCTCCGCGGATGCGCCGCACTTGACTCAAGTGATCTCCGATCATCAGAAGCCCGGCCAGGTTGTCAGACGGGTGAGACCACTCCTTTGCCAACCAGGTATCGTTGAAATCCAACCAGCGGATCATCGCGCCCAAATTAAACGTCGCCCGAACGGGGTCAAGGACGTAGTCTGTTCCCGGAACTCGTGCCCCATTCGGTACTGTGGTACCGGGAACCACAGGCCCCAAGACTTTCAAACACTCAGGATGGTTCAACGCTGCTATCCCGCATCCAACAGCGTCCAGCATCGCGAAACGAGCCGTTTCCTCGGCCACAGGAGATTCGATTCGAGACTGCAGGACATAAGCTGCGATACGCTCCAGTACCTCGTCAACCGCTTGTGCACCCAGTTGCTGCGGTAGTCCCCGTGACACATTGGATTTCATGTGCAGTCATCGTCTCCTTTGATAAACCGACCAAAGACCGTTGTTTAATGGCCATTGGTCTTTGGAATGGTTCTTTTCGAAATACTTCAATTATTCAATGTGTTCGCTGAGCCGTCCGTCTGTCTAAGCAAGACCGACTCGTTCACTTCCTCGAGTGATCTGCCGGAAGTACGGGGACCGAGTATCCCGATGTCAATCATGATAATAACCATTGCTGTAGCGACGACGCCGAACATGGCTGTGGCACCATGGAGATTCAACACAGGCAACAGAATGAACGGCATCAGACCGCTCATGAGGCGGCTGAGACTGTAGGCCGAGCCAGCAGCCGTTGCACGAATGGCCGTCGGATAAATCTCTGCCTGATAGATGTGATAGGCATTGGAGAAAATGTTGCTGACCAAGGTATACAAAAATCCGAACAGAACGATGAACGCCGGACTGCTGGAAATACCAAACAGAATCCCAAACACTGACATGAAAAAGGCCGCTCCGACAATCAGCCACTTGCGCTGAATGCGCTCAATTATCGGCAGGGACAACAAGGAGCCAATCGGGTAGCCGAGAAACGACACGGTCACGTATTCCAAGGAGCTGGTAACATTGATCCCCTTCTTGGCAAGGATGAGCGGAACTAACGTACCAAATCCGTAATACCCAAGCGTCTGTAGAAGTTGGAATATCCACAGCATGATGGTGCGCTTTGCAAACCCTTTGGCAAACAGCGTGGACAGAGGAACCTTTTCGGGTTCCACGGTTTGCACAACGGTGGTTTTGGGCTGCCACTGCGACCCAACAGATTTTTCGAACTTCGCAACAATGGCTTTCGCTTCGTCAATTCGTCCGACAGACTCCAGCCAACGGGGCGACTCTGGTAAGCTCTGTTGGAAGAACCAAATCACCAAAGCTCCTAGAGAGCCAATGATGAACAGCCAGCGCCACCCTGCCATGAGAAAGTGGGTGGGAACCAACCAGCGTGCCAGAAAGCCTTCCACCGGTGTGGAGCAAAACTGCAAGGTGTAGGCCCACGCCATCATTCGGCCACGGTCTTGGGCTGGCAACAGCTCACTCAAATACGTATCACTCAGTGGCGGTTGGGCACCAATTCCCAGCCCAGCAAGAAAACGAACGACGATCAGAAAACCTACGCTTGGACTGAAGGCTCCGATAAACGTGAAGATTGAGTAAATTAACAATACGAACAGGAATGCTTTCTTGCGTCCCATCTTATCCGCCAATCGGTTGAACAGAATCGCTCCCAGAAACATGCCTAAAAATGCTGAACCCAATAAAAGGGGCTGCACAGCGCTGCTCACGTGAAAGTGCTTCGTAAGCACGGTACCAAGGACGCCGGCCAGAAAAACGTCGTACAAGTCAAAGAACAGGCCGATTCCAACAATGGCCGTCACCTTGCGGTGCAGGCTGCCGACAGGCATTTGATTCAGCCGAGCGGCAATTGCGATGTCGGACATACAATCTCCTCCCCGTTCAGTCGTTCGTCATCTCTGATGAGAAGCTGCCAGTTCATTTAACAACCACTCCCGTGTCGCGGCCAGCGCGGACAGATTCACTCCTGTTTCGATACCCATCCGCTGCATCCACTTCACAAAAGTCTCCGTATTCAGGTTTCCGGGAGCGTTCGGAGCAAATGGGCAACCACCCAACCCACCGAGAGCGGTTTCGAAAACCGTGACGCCCCGCTCCAAGACTGTGACTATATTGCCGAGGGCCAAGCCATAGCGATCGTGCAGATGCAGCGCTACAGAAATGTCCGGAAGATCACAGCGAACCTCCTCCAGGACAGCGCTGACTCGTTGCGGCGTTCCCACCCCAACCGTGTCCGCCAGGACGATCTCCCTGGCCCCCAATGCCACCAGTTGCTGCGCGATGCGGGCCACGTCATTCGGTGTCACGTCTTCCTCCTCATATGGCGAGCCAAAGCTGCATGAGATCGCCCCACGCAACTCAATCCCGCTTCGAGAGGCAGCATCTGAAATTTCCTTCATTTCCTCGAAGGAACGTTCCAGTGACATGCGCAAATTGTCCTGCTGATGTTGCGGACTTGCCGAAACCACAAAAGTAATCGCTTTTACACCGGCTCCTTCAGCGCGTTGATATCCTTTAAAGTTCGGAACTAGCCCAATGGTGTTCGTGCAGCCCGCTAACTCCTGCATCACGGCCTCTGCGTCCGCCAGCTTTGGTACCCACTTGGGAGAGACGAAGGACGTAACCTCCACTTTGGTTGTCCCGGCTGCAAACAGCTCGCGGACCAGGCGCACTTTGTGCGCTGTGCCAATTTCGCCATGGGCGTCCTGCAGGCCATCCCGTGGTGTGACGTCTACAACATGCACGCGTCGCGGCCATGCCATCAAAAAATTACCTCCTGTTCTCTGGCTCGCTGGATCTGGGCGTCCGTCCATCCTAACACTTCGTGCAGAATTTGGTCGGTATCTCTGCCAAGACGGCCGCCAGCCTGAATGACTCGCCCGGGATAGCGCTTCAGCTTCGGCACCACACCAGGCATTCCCACCTCCTCTCCGTTGTCTGCCGACACTTTCAAAATCATGTCCCGCTCCTGGTACTGTGGGTCAGCCGCAATATCGGCTACGTTCATCACAGGCCCAGCCGGGACGTCGTGATCGTTCAAAACCTGCATGAGCTCGACGAGGGAAAATTCCTTCGTCCAGGAGGAAATAATCTCGTTCAATTCGTCCGCATGTTTTACTCGGGCCTGATTTCCGATAAATCGAGGATCATTTTGCAAATCGAGGCGGTTCATCGCCTTGAGCAGGCGAGGAAAAATTTTGTCTGTGTTCGCACCAATGGCAATCCATCGGCCGTCTTTGGTTGGGAAAATGTTGCTCGGAGCAGACCGCGCGAGTTGATTCCCCGTTCGCTCTTGGATGACGCCTTCATGCAGGTATTCGGTTAAGCTGGCTTCTGTCAGGCTGAACACCGCTTCCGTCAACGCGACATCCACAAAATCTCCCTGTCCGTCCTGTGCACGTTCCCTACGCAAGAGACTCATGAGGGTACCGATGACAGCGTACAGAGCCGTGATCTCATCACCAATGGCGAAACCAACCCGCACCGGCGGCCGGTCCGGGAAACCCGTGACATAGCGCATCCCACTCATCGATTCCGCAATATTACCGAACCCCGGGCGGTTGCGGTACGGTCCTGTCTGTCCGAAACCTGAAATACTGGTGTATACAATTCCTGGATTCATCCGCACGGCATCCTCATAGCCAAGGTTCCACTTGTCCAGGGTTCCAGGCCGGAAGTTTGCGATCACGGCGTCGGATTTGCGCATCAGTTCCCGCACAATGGCCTGCCCTTCCGGTTCGTGCAAATCGACCACCATCAACTTCTTGTTGCGCGCCTGGGAGTACCACCACCAAGACCACCCCGCGGGAGACATTTGCCCCCACGTGCGCAGGGGATCGCCCGACTTGGGTTCAATCTTGATGACCTCAGCTCCGAAGTCGGCGAGCAACCGAGTCGCGAAGGGCCCTGCGATGAGCGAACCTAGTTCCAGTACACGAATGCCTTCCAACGGACTGTTGAAGTGATTCTGTGGTGACATGACCTGCACCTCTCGTATGATTTTAATTAGAGTCATTATTCAGAATTATCTAATTCTTATAATCAAAAAAATTACCTGAACTCATCTTTGACTTCCCAATAGCCTTGAGATATTCGACGTAGCAATCAGCAACATATCTAGCGCGCCATTGATCTTTGTTTCGGTGAACTGGTGGCGTATCCCCGACAGTGCAACAGCGGCAATCACATCACCCGTGGCATTGAACACCGGTGCGCTCAGGGAAGCCAATTGTTCATCCCGTTCCCCTATGCTCAATGCCCATCCGTGCTCGCGAACACGAGAAAACGTGGCATCGTCCGTATGCCATTCGTACTGAGGAAAAGCCGTTCGTGACGCGGCCAGATAATGTTGCCTTTGTTCTGCGGGCAACCACGCCAGCAACACCAGCCCCGGGGCGCCCACATGGAGAGGCAAAGCTTCCCCAATTCGTATGTTGGGTCGAATAATACCTGTGCTTTCCACACGGTTCAGACACACGCGATACTCATTCATTCGCACATACAGGGACGCAGTCAGGCCGCTTTCGAGTGCCAAAGACTGAAGGAAGGGATGTGCCAAACGTACCACATCAGGTTGGTTTAAGAGTTGCACTGTCCAATCGAACACCTTCGGACCGATATGAAATCCCTTCTGCTGACGTATGAGCAACCCCTCTTCGACCAAGGCGTCGATCAGCCGGTACAGAGTTCCCCGCGGAATTTGTAAGTCTAGCGACATCTGTTGTATTGAAAACTTGTTTGTATCCATGCGGACGACATAGTCGAGAATTTGGACAACCTTGTGTAGCACCTGGTTTTTGACAAAACTTTCTCTTTCCCCCGAGCCACTCACAGTCAACGCCCGCCTATCGGACACTGTGTCCGCTATATGGTCTATGACACACTCATATCACGCCTTTATTGTCTGCGTCAAGTTTCGGTATGTGATACCTCACCGTCAAGGGCTTTCACACGACCGTGTGTGGCAACGTACCAACTCCCACAGCACATACTTCACCCATGGCCGGCTCGCGTGTGGGCCCTCCAGTGCCTGAAGCCATCGCTCAGTCGCCTGCTTTTTTCGAGACACCGCATCCTGGTCCACACGTGGCACAGAGCTTTCGGCCGATTCAAAAGCGATTCGCTTCAGCCGAAACCCTTAAAATCAGGGCCACCTTTCACGTTTTACGTGGGAGGTGGTCCTAATCATTACAACCCGTTTTTTCTTTCCCTCAATAATGTTCTCAAGCTGGTGTTTACTATTTCAGACAGCACTCCCTTTCCGTATTCGGCTTTAATTTGATCGAGAATGGAGACAATGTCGTTGTCTAGGTAGAACCCTTCTTGCTGGATTCCTTTTTCTTTTTGGACGCGAGGATCTTGCCCAGATCAGAATCGCTATCATCGTTGCTATCAACTATGCTATTAACATTGCCATCATTGTTGCTATTGTTTTTGAAATTGTTTTTGCTAGCAATATCAATATTGTCTTTGCTATCTTTGTTGCGATTGATATAGATATCGCTGTTGCTAGCAATATTGCTATTATTATCGCTATCGATATCAATATTGTCCTTTTCATTTTCATTACAAGACATGGAGACGATTTGTATATAGGCGAAAACGTACGGTGTAAACCCAGCGCTCCTTGTGGCAATCACTGGTCAGGAACAAAGTTTATGTCCGGCCGATTGGCCCGACGCAAGCGAGATGGAGCAAAACCCGTTTAATGTGGAAAGCCCGAGACAATCCGGACCAGGTTTGTGGCAAACCTTCCATGTATTTTTAGCTGAGAGCGCCGATATCGCAGCCGATACGCTACGTCACAAACTTTCTGTGTCTCTCCCAGCCAGGGAAGATGCAATTACGTGAATTAACGACCCGCGAAATCCTTGGGGTATTTCGGATCCAAACTGGATAAATGGTGTCAAGCATTTTTCGACGTCATGGGTACCATTAAAGCTGATGCAACTACGAAATGAAAGAAGAACGAACTTGAAGGTAGAGCAATGACCTATTCCGTAGCCGGAGCTTCCGTTCTAATGATCCCTTTCACCGTCATGTGGACACTGAACTAGTCAGTCCATCCTCGAACAATATCTTCGCTTGTTTGTAGACAAACGGATAGGTTCAGGAGACAAGACGTCTTGATAGGTTCATGCATCGGTGATATGAGGTGATATGAGGTGACACTGCAAACAAGAGCGGGGTGTCTCAAAAGCCATCCTGAGATGAGCTGAAGAGACACCCCCCTTGGTCTCGTTTCGTTCGGTTTTTGTCGCTTCAGCCGGAAAAGGCCGCTACCGAACGTCGGAATAAAAAGCTGTCGGAAATAGACTCCGACAGCTCGTAATCGTTTTAGAATGTGAGCCCACCATCGACACTTAAAACTGCCCCGTTAATAAAGCTGGCCTCATCTGATGCGAGAAAAAGATATGCATGGGCTATGTCCTCCGGCTGTCCGAGTCGGCGCAGCGGGGTTTTTTCTTTCATCGTATCCAGCACCTTGGCAGGCATCTGCTCAGTCATTCCAGTCATGATGAATCCGGGAGCGACCGCGTTCACACGAATGCCTTTGGGTCCAAGTTCCTTCGCCCAAGTTTTCGTCATTCCAATGACGCCGGACTTGGTTGCAACGTAGTTTGTTTGTCCAATGTTGCCGTACAGCCCAACCACCGAAGCAGCGTTCAGGATGACGCCCTGCCCTTGGGGTACCATGACCCGGGCCACCGCCTGCGTGCAGTAAAATACACCTGTCAGGTTTACCGCGACCACTTGGTCCCACTGTGCTGGGTCTAATTTCGTCAGCAACCCGTCGCGCACGATACCCGCATTATTCACCAGCACATCGATGCGGGAAAATCTTTTCACGGCTGCGTCGACCATTTGTTGCACGTCGTACAGATTGCTGACATTAACTTTCACAAACTCTGCTTCTGCTCCCGCATGCCGCAGTTCTTCGACGGTGGCCATCCCCAGTTCTTCATCGAAATCGGCAATCACCAGCTTAGCCCCGTTTCTTGCAAACACATGGGCTGTGGCTTTCCCGATTCCACTGGCAGCCCCGGTGATCAGAGCGACCTTGTCATGCAGACGCATGCGTGCTCCTCCTAATCCGTTTCTACGCACGTGCAACAAATCGCGTGCTGTCTTCCATCATCCGGAAGAAAGTGCGTTGCTGACTCTTTACGGCTGCTACGAACGAGTCATGCCACTTCCACCACGTAGTAGACCGTTCGCCTTGAACCTTTTCGAAGTCCTTTTGATCCCCTTCCCAGACCCGCTCGATTTTTTCCGCTAGATCAAACGAGAACTGAAGCGGAGTCAGGGCGATGGCTTCTACCTGTTTAGCTAATGGCTTCAGCGGGCTCTTTTCCGGGAAAAACACTTCACTGCTTTTTTTGACGACCTCTTCAGAGAGCGTCTTTACTTGCTGCCGCTGTTCTTTTCCCCATGTCAATGCCTTGCCCAGCGCCTGCTGCCATTCATTCTCCGAATCCTTGGACTGTTGGCGGGTGTATGACACCAGCGCTTCGTATGAGCTCCACAGTGCATCCACCAGTGCGTCACTCACGTATTGACGTTCTTGATCCTTTTTTTCCTTGAATTCTTTGATGTCCTTGATTTCCTTGTTGATTTCCTTGATGTCCTTGACTTCCTTCTGGCTCATCTAAAGCCCTCCCCTGAGGTTGATTATTTTTCTCATCCTCATCCCCCTCCTTACGGAATGGGAAGAGGTAGAGGTCAAACATTTTGGAGTACATGTCGAAGAATTGATTCAACATGTTTTGGTAGCGTTGCAGTTCATCAGCGTATGCTTGGAGATACTTCTCGCCCATTTCAGTCAGAGAATACAGCCGTTTGGCCGGGCCACTCGACGAGGTGTCCCATTCAGAATGCACGTAGCTCTCCTTTTCCAACTGTCGCATCGTGCGGTAGAAATTCCCCTGGTCAAGGGCCTGAAACCCAAGGGATGTCAGCTTTTGCATCAACTCATAGCCGTGAATCGGCATGTCGCGCAAGAGGAGCAGGATGTGTGGTACTAAAAAGTTTTTTCCCAGTCCACCCAATCCGCTCGGGGTCTTGTGTTCTGCCATTGAAATCACCTTTTCAATGTCACCTATATGTATTTTACACCTATATGCATTAAAAATACACCTTTTTAAACAATTGTTTTTTTCAGTACACTGTTCTTATCCTTACACGTGGCACTTTTACGGGAGGTCGTACGTAAAGCAGTTAGACCCTTCCAATTGGTAAAAGTACTGTCCATGGCGCACCCGAGGCTCATGTAAGATGTCGACCAACTGGATACAGGTATAATGGTAGATAAGTTATGCAATCCATGAAACACATGGGGAGGCGAGTCGAATGCAAGAGCGTCAACTTGGTCAGCAGGGACTCCGCGTAAGTGCATTGGGCCTAGGCTGCATGGGCATGTCCGATTTTTACAGCGGAAGAGACGATGAGGAATCGATTGCCACGATTCACCGCGCCCTCGAACTCGGGATCAACTTTTTCGACACCGCCGACATGTACGGCGTTGGCCGCAACGAGGAACTCGTGGGACAAGCGCTACGTGGTGTTCGGCAGGAAGTCGTGATTGCCACCAAGTTTGGAAACGTACGCGCGGCTGACGGAACATTTCTCGGCGTGAATGGCCGGCCTGAGTACGTAAAACAGGCTTGTGAAGCCAGCTTGCGACGCCTCGGCACGGATTACATCGATCTCTATTATCAGCATCGAGTTGATCCGAACACGCCCATCGAAGAGACTGTAGGGGCTATGGCTGAACTTGTCAAGGAAGGCAAGGTCCGCTACATCGGCCTCTCGGAAGCCGCACCCGAAACGATCCGCCGTGCCCACCGCGTACACCCCATCACCGCGCTGCAAACTGAGTATTCTCTGTGGAGCCGCGACGTGGAAGACGAAATCCTACCGACGGTCCGTGAACTCGGCATCGGATTTGTCGCGTACAGTCCGCTCGGCCGGGGTTTCCTAACGGGACGCTTTCGGTCGGTCGATGACCTACCGGCTGACGACTACCGCCGCAACTCACCTCGCTTCCAGGGTGAAAACTTCAACAAAAACCTGGAACTTGTCCGACTCATTGAAGATCTGGCAGCCGAAAAAGGATGCACTCCCGCACAGTTGGCACTGGCCTGGGTACTGGCCCGCGGCGAAGACATCGTGCCGATTCCGGGAACAAAACGCCGTACGTACCTGGAAGAGAACGTGCGGGCCCTAGATGTTCAGTTGACGGAGGACGATATCGCCCGGATCGAACAGATTGCACCGAAAGGTGCAGCGGCCGGCGAGCGCTACCCCGCCTCAGCCATGCAAGCCGTAAACCGCTGAGGAGGCTGCAAAGGGTGGCATATGCAAGGGCTGGCTACCCTACACGACCCAAGCGCAGTACGACGCGATGTACGATAGGAATATACCACCCTATCCCGTCCAAAACGCTCTCACACGAGACATTCGACAAGCAGCTGCTTTCATGTCCCTATGAGCGGGTAAAGGGCTTCGACTCGGAAGCGCACAACCCGCTACATATATCGTGGAAGCAACAGCACGGGAAGCGGAAAACACGATTCGAAGGTTTTTCTCGCATTAAAGGCTTTTGCAGAATCCTTAGTTTACAAAATTGAGGTTACGACGGACGTAATAACAATCCGCACGCGGAACTTTCATCCACTAGACAACGCGCGCCTTCGGGCGCGCAACAATGACAAACAAAAAGAGGAAGAGAATACTCTTGCAGCAATATGCGCTGCTCCCATTTTCGGCTCCTATCCGTCTTGGGATAGGAGCCGACGAAACGTCATGATGAGTTGCTCCCGAGACCGTTTGATATCTATAATTCGAACCTCCTGACACTCTACTGCCGAGCGTAGTTCGTTGAGTATCACCTTATTTTTAGATTCATGGGTGTACGTAAAAATAGCTGTTTCAAAAGGAGAATTGAGAGAATCAACCATTTCAATCTCCCCAAAATGCTGTTTCGTATTCATCCGCACACTGAGGACACAGAGGTCCGATACCTGCTATCCTTAATTCAACATTGCTTTCATCCAGCTCTTCATGACAACCTACACACACTGTTTTGCTTATCTCGCCCATACACTTTCCTCCTCCCACGAATCACCAAACACTGAGTTGTCGTCTCGAACTCATTGTATTTCACCCCATCACCACCCTCAAGACATTTGTAAGGAAAACTTACATAATTACGAAAACATCAGTGCTTTCACAAACCAACGTACAGGTAACGTTGCGGGACAATTCACTTTCACCGAGGCACATCACAGCAACTAATTCCGGGGAGTCAAATCCTTCGGATAAACGTGGAAGTAGACGAACTTGGCATACTGTAAAACTACCAAATTCGAGAGAAGATACGTATATTTCAGTAGACTCCCGTGAAGACTGAATTCCATAAGGCTTGATTCGGGAGTGAGAGTAATGAAGCGAATTATGGCTGTTGGAATCGTTGCTGGGGCAATAGCAGTTTTGACGCATATCATACCAGCCATGGGTGGCACAAGTGGCGATGTGGACGCAAGCGGAGGCAAATTATCTTGAGACCAGCTTTGGGGCAACAGGCGCAACTGTTATAGGATATTTGATTCACGATTACGGTACACTCAATAATCAGTTTCTGTCCCAAACCGAATTGGCACAAGTTTCGAGTGGCATCGCCAATAACTTGGCTCTTAAAGACACGAAGACTGAAGGAAGAAGTATACCCGGCGAGAACGCCTACCAGATGACCGGGATTTGGGAAGGGAATACCACAGTATCTATCTTTCTAAGTAGTTTTCATATGACGGATGGCGATGAAACATACATCGTTATTCGAGCAAGTAATAATCAACGCAGTATTAGCCAATTATCCGGACAGATGAAGGAAATCGCCAATGCACTTCAAAACGTTCACATCGCCCCACAATTGGATGCGTATATTACAGGGTTCACATCGAAAAAGCTTTCGGAACAGGAGACAGAAGACACAGTTTCACGGGCTTTTCAGTCGGTTAATGCAGTGCGCACAGAAGGGTTGAACTCTGCTCTTGAAACCAGTATATCTGGGTACTCTAGTGAAGCGCCTGATTATATTATCTCAGGTGATAAGAAGATGAATCTACAGGTGGCTCTTCATTGGGATGGTTACGACAAACGTACAAACGTGCTGGTCGGAACGCCAATTATTGTGGATCCATATTAAACGCAAGAGCCACCCCATAGGGGTAGCAGGCTGGCAGATGAGGATAGTGTAGAGGCCGACGGTGGTTCAATGGACGCCGATCTGTCGCCCGTTCAATCGACGCTATAGTCACTTCGGATGAATAATCTTTGCTGCAGGCAGAGCAAAGAGCCCCATCGTACCAACCAAGGAATATTCCGTCGAAACAAACAATGGATTCGTTGAAGTCACAGGGGGAGCCGCGCGGTCCGCGACGCTCCAAACTCGCCAAGCTCGTCCACCATACCACGGAAGGCGTACTCCCCTTATGTTCGTAAGAGGTGTCGCTACGGTCCCACAAACCTGATCAGCGACTGTTTAGTTCAAGGTCGTTAAGCGGAAGTTACCATAACCAAGGTTACAGAAACGCCGTTTTTTGGCGTTTTTGTTATGCGCAAGGGACCACGTTGCAGGAGATAAGAAACAAGCCTCAGAATGGAATCTGGAGACCGTTTCAGTCGACAGAATAGACGCTATTATACTAAGTAACACCGCGTGTTTATTGAATTTGCAAAAAATACAATAAAGAAGGGAGAATGACTTTGACACAAAAGCCGATCAACATACAGGATAATTTCTTAACGAAACTACAAAACGAACGTACTCAGGTGACGATTTTTTTAATGAATGGTGTACAAATCCGTGGTGTAATTCGTGAATTTGATTCATATTCCGTGCTTGTAGAAGTAAATGATACGCTACAAATGCTTTATAAACATGCGATTTCTACGATTGTACCTGGGGCTTTACCTGTACGCACTACGAAGGCGAAGAAATAGGAGTCCAGTAGTTTCTGTCCGGACACTCAAAATTACCACATGTCGTTTATGTGGATTTTCACTAAATCATCCTGAAAAGACACGAGAAGAACATCAATAATGAATCAAGTGGACATAATGGTACAGTCTCACGGATGCGGATGCCAATTTCACTTTAAACAAAATACATCCCTACCAACTAGGGGGAACCGACCCGCGCACGTTACACTTGCATAAACAAGAACAAGTAGCATCATCCGCATCCTGAGACACAATACAGCACTTGAGACACATATGAGACGCAAGAGACGCTCCACTTAGGAGCGTCTTTGTTTTACATAAAGAAAGTTATCGGAACGGATATAAGCGATAGCGACGTAACAAAAATATTTTTCGCATAGTTTGGATTTAAGTGGGTAAAATACCAAGAAAAATTAAGAGTACAGTCGGGGAGAGTATGCTGCATGTCGAAGGTACAAATCTCACGATACCAAATTACCATCGCTCTCCTTTGGAGTGTCCTCGCCACGGGGCTCGTTACGGCACCTGCCATCGTTAACCAGTTTGTCATCCGCGACGCCTGGATCGCATTCCTCCTGTTTGTGGTCGGTGGCCTGTTTTCCACCAGCATCGCGGCACTGTTCGTTCGTGCGTTACCTAACCGTTCTCTGATCAGCGGTCTTATCGATGCGTTGGGACCATGGCTCGGTCGCGTGTTTGGTCTCTGGGTCCTTGTCTGGATGTACCTTGTCTCCTGCAAGACCCTCCGTGAGGGGACCGCGTTTATAGGAATCACCATTTTGCCACAAACACAGATATATATCATCGCATTCGTTGGTGCGATTGGGGTCTCATACGCCGTGTACATGGGGGCGGAGGTCGTCATGCGTAACGGCGAGTTCATCACACCGTTGGCGCTCATTGTGACTCCCGTTCTCATCGCATTGTCCATGCAGCACCTGGATGTTCATAACCTGATGCCTGTTCTCGCCGACGGATGGCAGCCAGTGTTGCGCGGTGCGGTTACACCGGATGTTACCTACGCATTGGAACTTTTGATTGGCCTGCAGTTTGTACACATGTTGCGCAACAGTCGATCCCTTCCCAAGGATATGATTATTGTCACCGGCATCCTGACCGTCGTCGGGACCCTCGTCATGGTGGTCACGATAGGCGTGGTGGGGCAGTCCGCCAATTATCTATCCTATCCATTGCTCGAGGTCGTCCGCACATTCGCCTCGGTAGGAATCTAGAACGCCTGGATACTCTGTACATATTGGCCGTGATGTCAACCATTTTAATCAAACTGTCCGTGTTTCATTATGCTTGGTGCGAAGGGATGAAGGACGTGTTCAAATTGTCTTCACACCGGATTGTGGCGCTTTCGGGCGGATTATTGGTATGGGCCGGAAGCATTGCATGTTTTCGCAGCAAAGAAGATGTGACGCACTTCATGACCTTTGTAGCGCCAGCCTATTTTGTGGTGACGTTGGTTGGGATTCCTATTTTGGCTGTCATGGTGATGGCATTTCGCAAGCGAGCAAAACGGCGTGTATGTTGAAATTGGAGATGCCACACACCGTAGAGCCTACAGATTTTTGCCAAGATGACGAACATCAAATTCACCGCTCCATGATGTCTTAGTTAACATAGTC
>CAWBGB010000002.1:0-60246 GCA_963788285.1 uncultured Alicyclobacillaceae bacterium | reverse complement strand
GATGACGATGTGTGTAATCGTAAAGCTTGGACTTCTTCGAGAGTACCATGCCATTAAAACGAACAAGTCATCAATGTTCGGGCGGCAAACGTGAAGAAGCCGTATACAATTGCCATCATAAACAATGTCATGAACCAGCTCGTTCCCCCTTTCCTATTTTTAGAATACGCAGACATCCGTCTTATCGTGTCTTACCCCATACACATACACTTGAGCAGGATGGATAACACGGGTGATACATTGTGGGCAAAAAGAAATATACTACGTACCAGAGCCATTGGGGTTCTTTCTTCTGTATGGGACTTTATCAGATCATAAGCCTATGTGTCCATTAGCCTTACAATTGATGGCGGGCACAACCTTAATCGGGGGTTGCTATTACCTTAAAATCAAATTCTTCAACTCACGGGGGCTAAGGACCCGACCGTGGAGCACATGGGCGTTAGTTCAATAAGAGCAGATTCTAAAATCCCCAGGAATGAACGGATTCCATTTTGAGGTGCAAAAGCGTTTGCAGTGGCATCCAAATGGCACTGTTATTGGCATACGGATTGACGTGACGAATGACGCAATAAGGGTAGCACGTTATTTACGTCCTACCCCTTGGCATTTAAATCGTGTTTAGCCATCAACTTAACAGCAATCATCATGGCAGCAGCCACACGCATCTTCTTTTCCGCGTGCTTCTTGGACTGCTTCCCATCCTTCTTTAACTACATAGTAAACCAATGCCAGCGCAGCGATGGAGTCAATCCACCACCAGCCAAGAAGTGCGGTCAGAATCACGCCTGCTAATACGATCCATGCCATGTACGCACAAACGATACTGCACGATCCATCTGCGCGAAGTGCTTTACTTCCGATTTCAGATCCAATTCGTTTCTTGGCTCGTGACAGATAAGGCATAATGATTCCTGATGCAATCGCCAAACCAATTCCTATATACGTCGTCTCCGCTCCCTGGTGTGTGACAAGCTTATCAATCGAAGCCACCACGATATACACGGCAAGAAGAAGCAATGCAATTCCAACCACCCACGAGGACGCCTTTTCCGCACGTTTTACGCGGGCAAGGCTTGCCCCTCGTGCCTCGATGGTCAAACGCCAAAGCAAAACGGCACCTGCAATAAGTTCAATGATGCTATCTGCGCCAAATGCGACCAAGGATAACGAATGCGCAATTATGCCTGAACCAATAGCGACCGCCGCTTCAATGACCATCCAAACAATCGAGACAAGTTCAATGTTGACGCCCTTTTTTACGGATGCGGCATGTGAAGACATCAAAATCCCCCTAAATTTTTAATTTATGATGATGGTCATGGATGCCATCGTTTTTACAAAGTAATGATTCGTCGTGCAGGTGAGTAGGATCTTCAGCTTGAATGGTTACATGACCAATCCCCAAATGCGCCAGCTTGTGTTCCACGTCCTGTAAGAGTTTTTGGGTTTCTTCGACTGTCATTTTGCCATCGACAACCACATGGCAGGACAATGCGTTTCGTCCACTCGTAATCGTCCAAATGTGCAAGTCGTGTACATGCTGAATTCCCTTTACGGATAGAATCGCATTCATAACTTTCGGAATCTGAACACCCGCTGGCGTGCCTTCCATTAAGATACTGACCGTTTGTTTGACAATTTTCCAAGCACCCCAGGCAATGAGCAGTGCAATGAGAACGCTTAGAATCGGGTCAACGACATACCAGTGTGTATATGCGATGATAATTCCACCAACAATGACACCAGCAGATGCGGCAGCATCCCCAAGCATATGCAAAACGGCACTCTTGACGTTGATGTTCTCTTCATGACGCATCCCTAAGCCGAGATAGAGATTCATCGCCAAACCTACGCCTGCACTGACAAACATCCAAGTTGGGGTGACATGTTCGGGATGCTGAAAACGCCCGTACGCTTCCCACAAAATCAAAAGGGTAATCAGGATTAGTGTTATTCCGTTAATGAAAGCTGCCAGAATTCCAGCACGGTAATACCCAAACGTCATACCTTCGGTGGCAGGCTTCTCGGATTGCCGCATGGCATACCAGGAAAGCCCAATTGCTGCGATGTCCGTGAGCACATGTCCTGCATCAGACAAGAGTGCCAAACTGTGCGAAAGCCAACCACCGAGGACTTCAACGATGAGAATAATTAACGTTAAGAAAAACGCGAGTTTCATCTTCCCTGCTGGGGCATGAGAATGAAACACAGCCCCATGGTCATGCCCATGGTCGTGATTATGGGTACTCATTCTTTTTCGCCTTTTTCATTACCAATGTGAGTTGAATGATCAATCGCCATTTGTAACAGTCCCATTGTGTGTGCATCGTCGTGGCGGTAATACACCGTGTTTCCGTCTCGACGGTTCTTCACCAATCGTAATGCCCTCAAATAACGCAATTGATGAGACACCGCAGATTGGGTCATTCCCAGTACCTCGGCAAGGTCGCAAACGCATAATTCACGCTTGGACAAATTGTGCAAGATGCGAATCCGTGTAGGATCGGCGAGAGCTTTGAAGGTCTCAGACAAACTTTCTACAACAGAATCAGGAAGTTGTTCTGTACAATCGTTGACCGCTTCTTTGTGAACCACATCACAACATGATTCCTGGTTAATATCTATCACTAACGTCACTCCTATATGAACAAATACTCATACATTCATTATATGCACAAAGGGGTCCAATTGTCCTCCTTGGGTCAAAAGAGGGAAATTCTTATTGCGCATAAGGGGGCGTTAACGACATAAAGAAACGCTGACCAAATTGCATAAATATAAATAACGCGGTATATCGGAGCGCCGCGTTTTTCTGCATTTTTAAGTTGCGGAAAACAAATAGGAGCTGTGTCTTGGTGATTTCCATTCAACCATCGGAAGAAAGCAAGCCTGAAATGGCCTACAAGGTAGGAGAGACCACAATCCAGATTTTCGGACCAGGTCCTTGACTGACGAGGAACGGCAACGTCGACATGAAGCAGTTGTTCGAGCAGTGGCCAGATGTATAGAGACATCTACTCGACATCGCGACAGATGACCGCACATGGAATCTAGAAACTGTGCACCACGCGCTGAGACCCATACGATGATATGAGCAGGGGTCACTATTCGCGTCTAACTTTTGCAGGAAACGCCGAGGTATATCCAGAGATTGTAAAGCTGGTTTCGATGGGTGTAAACGTCATTCCGATTTTCTCGAATACAGTATTGCAGGTGTCCACGCGATTCGGTGAAGCGGGTGAATGGGCGAAGAAAATAGAAGAGGCGACGGGGAACAAGGCCATCACGACATTACCAGAAGCCGAACCGTTGGGACCTTCTAAGATGTTGGACTGTTTGGTGATTGCCCCATGTACGGGAAACTCCCTCAGTCGGTTGGCCAATGCAGCGACAGACTCGCCCGTGTTGATGGCAGCAAAGTCCTCCATGCGCAATGACAGGCCCGTGGTGATTGCGATATCCACGAATGACGGTCTTGGGCTCAATCTTTACAACATTGCCAAATTGATCAATATGAAAAATATCTTCCTCGTACCGTTTGGGCAGGATGCACCACATGTTAAAATGAATTCATTGGTGTCTTTGATGCGCCTCATTCCGGAGACGTGTGAAGCGGCACTGGAAAAACGACAGTTGCAGCCGGTGTTAATTGAGCGCTGGCGGGAGGAACGTGCATAATCCTCCAGACTCGCGGGAACGAAGGAGATAGCCGATGAAGAGAAAAGAACGATACAATATCGCAGTGTTGGGCGCGACCGGAGCAGTCGGCCGCGCCATGTTGCATACGCTGGAGCGTCGAGGATTTCCCATTGGAGAATTGCGCCTGTTGGCGTCGCCGAGATCGGCTGGTCAAACCTTGGAGTTTGGTGGGCGTCTCTACGAAGTTCAGGCGGCTACAGAAGAAGCGTTCAACGGCGTCGATATCGCATTGTTCAGTGCCGGTGCGTCGGCAAGTCGGACATACGCTCCACTTGCGGTCAGGCAAGGGGCTGTCGTGGTGGACAATAGTAGCGCGTACCGGTTGGAACCAGATGTGCCGCTGGTGGTTCCCGAAGTGAACCCAGATGTGGCCTTCTCCCATAGAGGAATTATCGCCAACCCCAACTGTTCCACCATCCAACTTGTGGTGGCCTTGAAACCGTTGGTTGAATTCGGCATCGAGCACGTATCGGTATCTACCTATCAGGCAGTCAGTGGTATGGGTCAAAAGGCTATCAACGCGTTGACTGCGGAGGTGGGCGGCGATGCCAAAACCACGTTGTTCCCCACAGCGAGTCAGGACACGCGGTACCCGATGGCTTACAACGTCTTGCCGCAGTGTGATGTCTTTCTCGATAATGGATATACGAAAGAGGAAATGAAGCTGCTCAATGAGTCTCGCAAGATTCTTGGCCTACCGGGTCTCAAGGTCAGCCCGACGGCTGTCCGGGTGCCCGTGATCTACGGTCATTCGGAATCCGTCGCGGTGCGCTTCTCGAAACCTGTTACCGCTGCACAGGTTCGCGCCAAATTGACGGGTGCGCCGGGCGTGGTTGTTGTGGATGATCCAGAGCACGCGGTATTCCCACACCCGCGCATGGCAGAAGGAACCGGCGATACGTTTGTCGGACGCATCCGCCAGGACCTGGCCGATGATTGTACGGTTCTGATGTTTGTCGTTGCAGACAATCTGCTGAAAGGCGCAGCGTGGAACGCCGTTCAAATTGCGGAGCTGCTCGTACAGGGCGCCGAGGCGTAGGCTGGTATTTACACAGATGCCGCGCTGCTTGACAGATATTCGGCACACGCCAGCATTAAGCTTGTCCGTGTGTCGATGATGGACGACAGAACTGCGTGACAGCATCGGACAGGGAGGGGTGGATCATGAAAATCTTAGTACAGAAGTTTGGAGGAACATCAGTCGCTACACGGGAACGGCGGCTTGCTGCCGTAGCACACGTCGAGGATGCTCTGGCAAATGGGTACCAGGTTGTGGTGGTCGTCTCTGCCATGGGCCGACGGGGAGATCCGTACGCGACAGATACCCTCCTTGGACTCATTGACGATCACGATCACGTCTCTCAACGCGAATTGGATATCTTGATGTCCTGCGGTGAAGCCATCTCAGCAGTGGTGTTTTCTAGCGTTTTGCGTGCACGCGGCCACAATGTTCTAGTCTTGAACGGTGGTCAGGCGGGGATTGAGACGGATCATAACTTTGGCAATGCGCGAATCCTGCGGGTTCGGCCACAACGTATCCTGGATGCGCTCTCTGCCGGGCAAATTGTGGTTGTGACGGGCTTTCAAGGCGTCACTGCGGAAGGTGACATCACGACGCTGGGACGCGGGGGCAGTGACACGACCGCAACCGCGTTAGGTGTCGCCTTGGACGCCGAGTACGTGGACATTTTCACGGATGTCGAGGGAGTCATGACTGCCGACCCACGGATTGTCTCTTCGGCTCGACGCCTGAACCAAGTGACGTACGCCGAAGTGTGCAACTTCGCCTATTCCGGTGCCAAAGTCATTCATCCTCGAGCGGTTGAAATCGCTATGCAAAAAAATATACCGATTCGCGTCCGGCACACCGAATTGAAAGACCAGGGAACGCTCATCACGAACGACTCACCGGTTCTGGAGAACCACGCGGTGACAGACCGATACGTGACTGGTGTCGCGCAGACAGCGAATATTACACAGATTGTGATTGATCACCCCGGCGTCAACGCGTACGACGTATTTCAAGCGATGGCCGAGCACAATATTAGTGTCGATATCATTTCCGTGTCACCGGACAGGATTGCTTACACCGTGGCGGATGCGGATGCGAAACGCGCGGTCGATACATTAGCGACGCTTGGATTGGACCCGAAAACGGTCCCGGATTGTGCCAAGGTTGCTGTGGTCGGGGCTGGCATCGCCGGTGTGCCGGGAATTATGGCGAAGATTGTGGGCGCGCTGATGCAGCACGGAGTAGAGATTCTACAGACGGCAGACTCTCATACCACTATCTGGTGTCTTGTAAAACGCCATGAGATGGAAGTGGCAGTACAGGCGTTGCACCAGACATTCGGTTTGGACCATGCAAACGAATGAGAAAAGAGGAATGGATATGGATTTTGGAAGACTGTTGACGGCGATGGCGACACCGTTTACGGCTGACGGGAACGTCGATGTTGCTGGGTTGAAGCGGCTCGTAGACCATCTGATTGACACGGGGACGACAGCATTGGTTGTATGCGGGACAACGGGTGAGTCGCCGACGTTGACACACGACGAGAAGTTGCTGTTGTTCGAGAAGACGTTGGAGTTTGCAGATGGTCGGGTACCTGTCATCGCGGGAACAGGTGGAAACAACACGGCGGAATCCATCCGCCTGTCCAAGGAGGCTGAATCACTCGGCGTTCAAGGCTTACTGTTGGTTGCGCCCTATTACAACCGCCCGACGCAAGAGGGGCTATACGCGCACTATGCGACGGTGGCCGAGCACGTTCCACTGCCCATCATTGTGTATAACATTCCACCGCGCAGTGCGGTAAACATCGAAGTCGACACACTGCTGAAACTGGCGGAAATTCCGAATATCGTCGCCGTCAAGGAAGCCAGCGGAGACTTTTCACACATCCTTAAGCTGTGTGCGCGTAAGCCGGATGACCTCCTGGTGTACAGCGGAGACGACAAGTTTACGCTGCCTATGATGGCCCTCGGTGCCTATGGCGTTATCAGCGTCGCATCGCACGTCGTTGGAACGGAGATGTCATCGATGATGGAGGCGTTCGTAAACGGCAATGTGTTAGAAGCGAAACGCTGGTCGTTGCGACTCCTTCCCATCTTTGAGGCGCTCTTCCGGACGTCGAATCCTTCTCCGCTGAAGGCGGCACTGCATTTACTTGGCTTGCCCGCAGGGGGCGTGCGGCTTCCTTTGGTCTCGGCTCCGGAGCCCGTGGTCGTTGAACTCCGTTCGGAGTTGGAGCGGCTCGGAAAACTGTAAATCGACGGGCAGTGCACAGGGTTGGACAGTGATGTCCAGCCCTTTTCTCGTTTCTGAGTTGTGCAGAGCGATTCCACTGGATATAATAGTATTAAAGTGACTGGTGCGGCTTTGAATTTCAAAGAACGAACATCATCACTATCATCGC
The DNA here is from genome assembly GCA_963788285.1 of uncultured Alicyclobacillaceae bacterium. Classification (GTDB taxonomy): domain Bacteria; phylum Bacillota; class Bacilli; order Alicyclobacillales; family Alicyclobacillaceae; genus Alicyclobacillus_A. The sequence goes on along the minus strand of CAWBGB010000002.1, from coordinate 53,125 downwards.
GTGATGTATGGGTAGATCTGTGCGTTTTGTCGCTCAAGTGGACGGCGGGCAAAGGAACGGCGACAGATAGGTAACCCGAAAGAAAATGACGCGGTAAATAGACAGATATCCGTGTATATCTTTTGTTTGTAATATTATGGAAAAATAGGATTATTTTAGTGTGTTTTCTTTGTGCAACGGAGGTGCAACTTTGGCTAAAAACAGTTTGAAACTTTCCATCATTCCGCTTGGCGGAGTTGGAGAAATCGGAAAAAACATGACGGCGTATCGCTACGGTGACGATATTATCGTCGTGGATGCTGGACTCAAGTTTCCCGAAGAAGAAATGCTTGGCATTGATGCAGTCATTCCAGATATCACGTACTTGATGGACAACAAGGACAAAGTACGCGGCATCTTTTTGACACACGGACATGAGGATCATATTGGCGCCCTTCCCTACGTGTTAAAGAACTTGCCAGTACCCGTGTATGGTACCCGACTGACTTTAGGGCTGGTCGAGAACAAACTCCGCGAGCACGGGCTCCTGGAAACCTCCAAACTGGTCAAGATTGACGGCAATCGTCCGGTGCGTGTTGGCGTCTTTGAAGTGAGCTTCTTCTACGTCAATCATAGCATTCCGGACACTGGTGGATTCGCCATTGATACGCCGGAGGGACTGGTGGTGCATACTGGTGACTTTAAGTTTGACCACACTCCGGTGGATGGACGTCCAGCGGATTTGGCGAAATTGGCTGCTTTTGGTGAACGAGGGGTATTGGCGTTGGTGGCCGATAGTACGAACGCCGAACGCGAAGGATTTACGCCTTCGGAGCGAGTGGTCGGTAAGACCATTGACGAGATTATTGCCAATGCGCCTGGACGTGTCATTTTGGCCACCTTCGCGTCGAATATCCACCGACTGCAACAAGTGATTCAATCTGCAGAACGGCACGGCCGAAAAGTGGCAGTGGTTGGCCGGAGCATGGTCAACAATATTCAGATTGCGTCTCAGTTGGGGTATCTAGAAGTCGGGCCCGCAACCCTTATCGATGTGGACGACGTGGGGAAAATGGCTCCGGAAAAGTTGGTCATCCTGTCCACCGGGAGTCAGGGTGAACCGATGTCTGCACTGACGCGAATGGCACGGTCGGCACACCGTAAGATTGAAATTTTACCGGGAGACACCGTGGTGCTCGCCAGCTCCCCCATTCCTGGCAACGAAAAGTACGTATTTCGTACGATTGACCAGCTGTTCCGCGTCGGCGCCAACGTGATCTATCGGGGTGTACACGTTTCAGGTCACGGCAGTCAAGAAGAACTCAAATTGATGTTAAATTTGACGAAACCGAAGTATTTTGTGCCGGTGCACGGCGAGTACCGCATGCAACGCGTACATGCCAAACTAGCGACAGACGTCGGTGTCGACGAAGAAAACATTTTTATTCTCGATCTCGGTGATTCGATTGACATTGAAAATGGGATCGCACATCTAGGGGCGAAGATTCCGGCCGGAACCGTCATGATTGATGGATTGGGTGTCGGTGACGTCGGCAACATCGTTCTCCGAGATCGGAAGTTACTGTCCCAGGATGGCATTCTGGTCGTGGTGGTGACACTGTCGAAGGCTACGGGAGCTGTGTTGTCTGGTCCGGATATCATTTCCCGCGGCTTCGTCTACGTGCGCGAATCGGAAGCGTTGCTGGACGAGGCCACCAAGTTGGTTGAGGCGACACTGATCAAGATGGTGTCTGACAACATCAGCGAGTGGTCGTCGTTGAAGACCGCGGTTCGCGATACCCTTGGGCGTTACCTATACGAGCAGACACGCCGTCGCCCGATGATTTTACCCATCATCATGGAAGCGTGATGTGCGCGCTTCAAGGCTGAGGGTGAAACGGCTCGCCGCTACTGCGGTGGGCCGTTTTTGCATGTGGCGTGACTTGCTGTCCCATACTAGTCAGGAGTGGTGATGGAGGAAGGAGTGGGTCAGCGTGGATTTGAACGAGCGTGTGGCGGCCGTGTTGCGAAGCGCTACTGGTACTGAGGAGACGAGCCCGGGGGGGCCAGCGGAAAACACGGAACAACGCGCGGGTGTGGCTCGAAATGTGGAAGCGTTAGGGCAGACCAATCCCGTGCAGTCGGAATCAAATATCTACTGTTTGACGATTATCGGACAAGTTGAAGGACATATGGTGCTGCCTCCCCAGAACAAAACCACCAAGTATGAACACATCATTCCACAGTTGGTGGCCGTCGAACAGAATGAATCCATCGAAGGGCTGTTGCTTGTGCTGAACACCGTCGGCGGCGACGTCGAAGCAGGGTTGGCCATCGCGGAGATGATTTCCAGTTTGAGCAAGCCCACAGTGTCAATTGTACTCGGGGGAGGACATTCCATCGGTGTCCCGATTGCAGTCAGTGCCGATTATAGTTTCATTGCGGAAACTGCCTCCATGACGATTCACCCGATTCGGTTAACCGGAATGGTCATTGGCGTCCCTCAGTCGTTTGAATACCTGGAACGGATGCAGGAGCGGGTCACGAGATTTGTCGTCGAGCATTCGCACATCAGCGAGGACGTGTTCCGGAAACTCATGCTGAACACCGGAGAAATGGCGCGTGACATCGGAACCACTGTCGTTGGCCGCGACGCTGTGAAATACGGGTTGATTAACGAAGTAGGGGGATTAGGGAAGGCCATGACGAAGCTTCATCAGATGATTGACGTGCGAAAGTCGGTACGAACCGAAACAGGAAAGGATGCACTACAATGACATGGTTGTGGTCGATTGTACCTACCGAGTTTGTGTTCGCATCCACGGATACAGCGGCGCCGAAATACCGAGAACTGAACATTGAGGGAGCGACCATGCTGGTGGAACCGTTGCCTGGGGGCATGGGGAGGATTGAACGGGTGATCAGTGGTAATCCCCAGCATTACTTGCGTCCCGAATGGCAACCAGGGCAGTACATTGCATTGTCACCCTCGACTTTGTTATGACGAGTGATTTGCATTCCACTCGTGTGGTTCAGCATGACGAGGCGTTGCTTGTGTTTTGCAAATCGGTGGTGATATCTGCGGTCGGTGATGACACTGGCCGCTTTTCTTTTGCAGGAATGGAGACCGTAAACTCGAAGTTATTCAGGTGGCGATTCGTGCGCTGTATGCGGTGAGAACCGCGACACCCGTAGAACGTGGGAGGCACAGGATGGGAAAGAAGAAACACAAACAAAACATCTTTTATTACGAACTGATTGGTTTGGTTATCTTGACCGTCAGCATTCTGGCGCTGGGGAGACTCGGCGTGGTCGGCCGTAATTTGGATGTCATCTTCATTTTTTTGGCTGGGTCGTGGAGTTTCCTTGTGCCCATTTTTACGGGCTATGCAGGGATTTACATCATGGTCAAACGCACGTACTTCCCGTGGACGAGCAGGCACATGGGAATGCTCGTGTTGTTTGTCACGTGGCTTGCATACATACATCAAGGATTTTACAGCGACATCGCTAGTTATCACACAACTTCTTTGTTCGACGCGACATGGAATGCCATCGTAGAGCTCCGCGATTACGTCTTAAACGGTGAAACGAGTGCTGGAGCGACGCCTCCGGAGGCCGGTGGGGGACTCATTGGGTATCTGGTGTTCTCCGTCTTTCACTATTTGTTCGCGGCTGTCGGCGTGATGGTCGTCCTTCCTGTCTGCGCCATTATCGGTTTGGCTCTGTTCTTGGAAATTTCTGTTGTGGCGGTCGTGCAACGCGGGACAAAGTGGATGGAGAAGCGGCTTGAAGCGTTATGGAAGGGCAGCAAGCAGTACGTGGAACTGCTGTTTGGTCCGGAGAAAAAGACCGACCCAGCGGGCAAGGGGGAAACCAAAGCGTCCAACAAGCGCTCCCGTAAAACCCGCACTTCTGATCCGCTGGTGGTGGACGGAGAGTTGGTCGACGAGATACAGGCGCCGTCTGATGACGATGTCCATGAACCCATTGTTCACGACTTTACAGCGAAACTCCGGGCCAAGCATGCAGCAGAGTTGGAAAAGCCGGTGTTGGAGCAATCCGGTAACCAGATCACAGTGCGCTTTCCCGAAAAGAAGAACGACGTGGTAGACCCACCGAAACGGGAACAGAAGAGCGAACCGTATGCGGTGGGCGCACCTGTACATGACGAAAACTATCAATTGCCACCCTTGCGCATGTTTACACTTCCGGCGGCGACGAGTGGAAGGTTTTCGCAAAAGAGCGTACAGGAAAACGCACGGAAACTGGAGATGACCCTGGAGAGCTTCGGGGTTCAGGCAAAGGTTCTGGAAATTAGCAGAGGGCCTGCGGTCACACGTTATGAGGTGCAACCAGCTGTCGGTGTCAAAGTCTCACGGATTGTCAGCCTCACGGACGACATCGCCTTAGCATTGGCGGCGCGCGATATTCGCATCGAAGCACCCGTACCCGGCAAGCCGGTGATTGGCATCGAGGTACCAAACGATGAAGTGGCCGTCGTTACTCTTCGCGAAGTTCTCGAGTCTCCTGATTTTCAAGCCGAGAAGAGCAAGCTCGCATTGGCGCTCGGGAGAGACATTTCCGGTGCCGCAATTGTCGGCAATTTGCAGAAGATGCCGCACTTGCTCGTGGCAGGAGCTACCGGTTCAGGCAAGAGTGTGTGCATCAACGGTATCATCGCATCCATTCTGATGAAGGCGAAACCACACGAAGTCAAGTTTCTTATGATTGACCCGAAAATGGTTGAACTGAGTGGATACAACGGAATTCCGCACTTGCTGGCACCGGTGGTAACGGATCCGAGGAAGGCCGCGTTCGCGCTGAAGAAGATTGTTGAAGAGATGGAGTCGAGGTACCGTCAGTTTGCGGATCGGGGGGCCCGAGACATCGAACGGTACAACCAATTGATTCGACAGGACGGGCTCGATCCACTACCCTACATTGTTGTGATTGTGGACGAACTTGCCGACTTGATGATGGTGGCCCCTGGCGATGTGGAAGATGCCATCTGTCGCATCGCGCAAATGGCGCGCGCGGCTGGTATCCACCTGATTGTGGCGACTCAACGCCCTTCGGTCGACGTCATTACCGGCCTCATCAAAGCCAACATTCCAAGCCGAATTGCGTTTGCAGTTTCGTCGATGGCGGACTCGCGGACCATTCTCGATGGTGGTGGCGCGGAAAAACTACTGGGGCGAGGTGACATGTTGTACCTGCCTGTAGGCGCCTCGAAACCGGTGCGCGTGCAGGGGGCGTACGTCTCCGAACAGGAAATTGAAGCGCTTGTTCAGTACGTGAAGAATCAACAAAACGTGGTGTACACGGTGGACCTCAATCACGTGGAGGAGGTTACGGAATCAGCTGCTCAGCATGATCTCGACGCGCTGTTTCCGGATGCAGTTGATCTGGTGGTAGAAACTGGACAGGCCTCCGTATCCATGATTCAGCGGCGATTCCGCGTCGGTTATTCTCGCGCGGCGCGGATTGTTGACCAAATGGAACAGGAAGGTCTGGTGGGGCCGTTTGAGGGTAGCAAACCACGTGAAGTGCTGGTTAACCCGTTGCAGTGGCAGGAGCTGAAGCAAAAGTACGTGCGTCAAGACGTGTAGGAGAATAATATTCCGCGTGGCATCGACATACAGATGGTAAGGACAAGCGCTGGAGGTGTCCAAGTATGTCGATGTTGAAGCGGCCATTTCGCCCGCGCAATCTTCTCATTTGTATCATCATCCTGTGCGCTGCTTCGTATACAGCGTGCTTAGCTAGTTTACACCTACAACCGCCCTCTTCGACCGCCATGGATTCGTCGGCAGCCACCACGTCAGACGTTCCTATATCGCCCCGAGACGTTCCCGATTCCGTGTTAAAAGCTTTACAGTTGCATTTGACCGATGTGACTGACCTTCAGGAATGGGCGGTGTTGCCCGCAGACGGAGGAAACGGATACAGCGTCAGCGCGACCGTGGAACTCGCGCTGAGCGGCGGAGAAGGACAGAACGACCAAACCGTGGACAGTGACATCATGGCATTCTTTCAGGGGGTCTATGGAAGCGGTGCAGACGTGGCCGACGCGCAGATTTACTTTCTGCAGGATGGCCGCCCTGTCGCGGGTGCAGGCCTTGGGCAATCCACTTACGACAAACTTGGAGTCACAGCATCCACTTCGCCAGTGACGTTCGCCAATGTCATTGCGGCGCAACCTATGCAAACGAGCAACGGTCCCAACGACTGTTGGTTTGAATCCACGCTGGATGAGGGAGGGGCAAATGCAGAGTAACACCAAGGGGGCGCTTTGGGCGCCCCGTTTCATGTTATGGCCTGCGCGGCATACCTATCATGTAGGCCTGCGTGAAGCCAATCCTGCTCTTGCGAACTTCTTTCATTAAGGCACGGACAATCGGTTCGTGGCCCGTGCGCATCAGAGTCTCTATGATGGTCTGCGTCGTAAACGGTTCATCTACGGATGCGACGACGTCAGGATTTTCACCCAGACTGATCACCCATCGGTCGTCGTAGTGATCACCTCGACGCTCCTTATACGCCCGTTCGTACAAATCTACCACAGTGAGCGGCAGATTCAGTACGCGAAGATAAAAGTCTAATTGATACAGCGCCTTGGCGACGGACAGGTGCTCTCCCCCCGTACTCGGCATGCGAATTCCCACCTCTCACAAACATTATCCGTTGTTCTGAATAGAAAGGCAAGAGAGAAGTGGGGCAGAAAATGCTACAATAAGAAAGATGTATCCAATGTTTGTCGTGTGTTTGTCGTGATTTGCGATGGGCGCATCTTGGCGCACAGCGATTCACAAGACGTACTCTGGAGGCATACGCGAGGGTGAATTTGGGACAAAGGATGCGCTTGTGCAGTGCGGTGATTTCGGCACTAATGTTGGCAGGCTGTGGCGCTCCTGATTTACAGAATATGAAACCTTCCGTGTGGGAACCCGCTGTGCTAGTCATCGTTGAGAATCATCCTGCCAATTGGTCCAGCCAAGATGTGCAGTTGCTGGCGCAGCCACAACATGTGGTCACGAAAGTTGTGACTTGTACAGAGGCGTCTTTGCCTTCCGTTTTGCAAACGGAGACCGCTCGCGATGCGGGTTGGACTTGTTGTGATTGTCAATCCAGGCAAACCGACGCAAGAGATGGAGAACATGGTAAGAGAGCATCCAGAAGAGCGCTGTGAGTGGGTAGCGGCGGATGCGTCGTCCTTCCATGTGGGGAACGTTCGTAAAGTGATCGCAGATTCTGTGACGACAGCCTATGCCATCGGATGGCTCGCGGCAAACGTGGCAGTCGCGCACAACGCCTATGGCCCCCACTGTCGGTTGGCTCAGGTCCGGAACGAACAGCGTGGAAAATGCGGTCAAACAGTCTGCGCTCGCAGGTGTATATGCGGCCGCTTGGGGTGTAAGTATCGTGCCGATGCTGATACCGTCGTCCCTTTCCCAGCCACAAACCAGGTTTCCCGACGTGGTCATTGCGGATCACCCGTTCTCCGCCAGCGAAGTGTCCGTGCTTCAGACGTTACATGCCACAGTCTTTTCGCTGTGTCCATAACCGAACGTTTCCGCAGTCGCTGCCCAACCAGGGTATCCTGGTCCGGATGCGGTGCTGAAAGACGTTTCGGCCTATGCAATGGAATGACGGCACTGTGACCGCCATGCCAACTCCTCTTTTGCAGTTGAATCAGTCGCTGATTCCGTCAAACGTACTTACGTCGTGGCAGGCATGTCGCTGACGCTAGAGAATCATGCCATCCACGTGGACTCGGCGTGGAATCAAGTCCCGAGTACGCTGCAACAGCAGTGGCAAACGGAGATTGGGTTGGGTCATTGAAGTAGATCACCAGGTTTATCTGTGCAAGGGGAAGGAGTCAAGCGAGCGATGTCGAATGTACAGCAGTGGTTGCAGGTAGACCCTGTGGATGTGTACTTTCAGTACAAAATATTGAAGGACCGACCTGGTTTACTGGGCGACGTCGCATCGCTTCTCGGGATGCTCGGTTTTAATATTCTCCAGGTTGGCGGCGTGTCAGATACAGGTCGCGGTTTTCTGTTGCGCACAAATCGACCTGAATCGGTGGAAGTGCTGCGGACGATGGTGGAATCCTTTGAGGACATCGAACTCAGTGCGTTGCGACCACCGTCTCTTCGGGACCGGATTGCGCTGAGGCACGGCAAGTTCATCGAACGCAGTGACACTGAGGCGAAAACATATCGGTTCGTGCGCGACGAATTGGGAATTCTCGTCGACTTTCTTGGCGAGCGTCTGAAGCGCCCTGGCCGTCAAGTGATTGGCGTGAGAGGGCAACCGCGCGTTGGCAAAACCGAGTCCATCGTTGCGGCCAGTGTATATGCGAACAAACGTTGGACGTTTGTATCGTCTACCCTGTTAAAGCAAACGATAGTTCGTGAACTGAGACAAGAACAGTTGGATTCGGACGCGTTCGTATATATCATTGACGGGGCAGTATCCACGCTGCGAGGAGATGAAAGGCACCTGTCCCTGGTGGACGAGGTACTAGGCCTGCCGGCTCCGATTGTCATTGAGCACCCTGACATCTTCGTCAAGCGTTCCCACTTTGGGTGGCAATTGTTTGATTTGCTCATCGAGCTTCGTCGTCACCCGGACGAGGCCATCCAATACGAGGTGTACGAGCAAGAGGCGGCCAGGTGGAACGAAGAGTAACGTGGTGTTTCGCAACATTTTTGAGAAGGGTTCGGCGTGAAGGTGAGTTGTTTCGCGAAAGCGGGAGCATCGAAGATGGCTGAACCATGTGTACATTGGCGTGAGGAAGAACGCGGAACTGTCAGCCATACTCTGAAACAGGTTGCTGCAGGGAGGAATTCGATGAAGGAGTTAGGCCGAGTGTTGCGCGACAAGCGTGAACAGCTTGGAATCAGTCTCGATGAACTACAGGCGAAAACAAAGATTCGAAAACGTTACTTGATTGCGTTGGAAGACGGAGACTGGGAGTTGCTCCCGGGCGATGTTTATGCCAGAGGGTTTGTGCGCAGTTACGCAGAAGCGGTTGGCTTGGATGGTGCGCAGTTGCTCGAAAAGTACATAGGTGACCATTTCGAGTCGGATACCGAAGGACATGCAGGTGAAGGTGTACCACCCGTTCGAGAGGAACTTGAAAAGCCTCCGGTATCAACTGAACAGGTACAACCAGAACAGACAGAGCCGGTACGGCGGCCTCGGAAGAAGGCACAGTCCCTGTCGACGTCTGTGGCCAACCCACGGCGGAAGCCTGGTCGTAATTTCATGGGTGAGGCCGTTGCTGTGGTTGCGATTTTGGCGGTGGTCGGCGCAGCCTGGTGGGCCATTAGTGGTACGGGTCAAGGACAACAGGCCAAAGACAATAGCGTGGCCACGTCAACTCAGAACCACGCTACGAACAAGCCATCCAATACGGCTGCAACCGGAGACGTGTCCAAATCGGACGGGGCCGGGAGAGGCGCGCCGACGGCGCTGAAAGTCGTGTCTCAGACGTTTGCGAACAACGAGCAGACCTACGTTGTGGCGACGGCGGAGCCACTCAAGGTGCAGCTGCAAGCGACGGGTAGCTGCTGGCTTCAAACGACGGCCGACGGCAAGATGGTGGATCCCGGCGAGACGGTCTCTGCCAATGGCCAGCGGTCATGGACGGCGAATCAGTCGGTCCGTATTCGCCTAGGGCTCCCGTCAGCAGTCACCATTTCTGTGAATGGGCAATCACTCCAATTGCCAAACACCAACGATCCGATTTGGGTCACGGTGACAAAAGCGCAGGCACAATAAATCGTACGCGCCTTGCGCTCGAATCTCAGGCCGCTTAGATAGCATGGCTGCGCTCTTTAAGGGGGGATTTTCATTCAATGGCTAAGGACGCGTCGTTCGACATCGTCTCGAAAGTGGACATGCAAGAGGTAGACAACGCGGTCAACCAGGCGTTGAAAGAAATTCAAACGCGATTTGACTTCAAAGGAAGCAAGAGCGACATCAAATTCGATGGAGAGTCGTTGACATTGATTTCCGACGACGAATACAAGTTATCCGCGCTCACCGACATTCTTCAGACGAAGTGCGTTAAACGCGGGATTTCCTTGAAAGCGTTGAAGATGGGCAAGGTGGAGCCCGCGTCCGGCGGTACGGTTCGGCAGGTGGTGACGCTTCAGCAGGGGATAGACCAGGACACTGCAAAGCGGATTACGAAACTGATTAAGGACTCCAAGCTGAAAGTTCAAGCGAGTATACAGGGAGATCAAGTACGCGTAAGCGGCAAGAGTCGGGACGACCTGCAATCGGTCATCCAAATGCTGCGCGATGCTGACCTCGACGTGCCGTTGCAATTTACGAATTATCGCTAGTAAACGATCTGCGTTTTGACAGTCCAATTTGCGGTGGGCTATACTGGTGTATGGCGAAGATTGGCTCCTGGCAAACGGGCTATCGATTGCAGGCGAACCCAGTCTCTTTCCGACAAGTTGGACACCGGAATGGGGAGTGTTTTGATTGAATCTGGCTAACCGAATTACGATAGCCAGAATCTTTTTGGTGCCTGTGGTCATTTTTCTTTTGTTGGTAAGGTTCGACTTTCTCACAGTCACCATTAACCATCGGACCACAACTGGAAGTGAAATGATCGCAGCTCTTGTGTTCATCATTGCTGCCAGCACGGACGGCTTGGACGGATACATCGCGAGAAAGCGGAAAATCGTCACCAACTTTGGCAAACTGCTGGACCCTCTCGCGGACAAGCTCCTCATTTCCGCCGTTCTCATCAGCCTGGTTGAAATGCAACGGCTGTCTGCGTGGGTTGCCATTCTCATCATCAGCCGGGAATTTGCGGTGACTGGGTTGCGGTTGGTTGCGGCGACGGAAGGGATTGTCATTGCGGCCAGTAGAATTGCAAAGTGGAAGACGGCTTCGCAAATTGTTGCTATGGTTGCGTTAATTATCAACAATTTTCCGTTTTCCTACATCGGTTTTCCCTTTGACGTTGTTATGGTCTACGTCATGGTTATCACCACGGTGATTTCAGGCATAGACTATTTCGTCAAAAACAAGCACGTGATTGAAAACGTCGCATGACGCGGAAGTGCTAAGAACGGAGCGGGATGTTTGAAACAGGAGTGCGTTGCCGAACATATTGCTGTAGGCACCGAGATTTTGTTGGGGCAAATATCGAATGCCCATGCGCAGACAGTGTCACTGGAATTTGCAAATCATGGATTATTTATCTACCACCACCAGGCGGTTGGTGATAACTTGTCGCGTATTGTCGACGTTTTGAACCACGCTGCCGGTCGCTCCAACGTCATTGTCCTTACGGGGGGCATCGGGCCGACGGAAGACGACCTGACTCGTGACGCGGTCGCCGCGCATCTGGGTGTAGCCTTGGAATTGGATGAGAAGTCTTTACAGGACATTGAGTCGTACTTTCGCAAGCACGGCAGGTCCATGCCTGAAGAAAATCGCCGTCAGGCGATGCGCATTCAAGGTGCAACCATGCTCCCGAATCCCTATGGAACAGCTCCTGGGCAATACGTGGAACACGGTGGCGTGCATTACTTTCTGCTGCCTGGCCCTCCCCTCGAGATGAAGCCAATGTTGCAAAGGGAAGTGCTTCCACGCTTAAAGCGAATATTCCCTACTCCTCAAGTTCTCGTTTCTCGGACGCTCCATTTCTGTGGAATTGGTGAGTCTCACGTTGACGAGCAAATTCGCGACTTGCTCTCCAGCGACAATCCTACCGTCGCGCCGTTGGCTGGTGAGGGCGAAATGTTGTTGCGGATCACTGCTCGTAGCGGCTCTCATCAGGATGCTGTCGAGCGCATTGCGACGATGGAGCAGGAGATCCGCAATCGCTTTGGACCGTACATTTACGGCGTCGATGGAGAGACGTTGCCAGCTGTGGCGTTCCGTTTGTTGGCGGAGCAACAAGCGACACTCTCGGTCGCCGAAAGCTGTACTGGTGGTATGATCAGTACGATGCTCACCGGTGTTCCCGGCATATCTCAGGTGTTCTCCGGTGGTATTGTCGCTTATGACAATGCGGTGAAGCGTCAGGTGTTGGGCGTTCAGTCGGAAACATTGGAGAAACACGGCGCCGTTTCGGAGCAGACCGCTCGAGAGATGGCTGAGGGTATTCGGGGCCGGCTGGGAACTCTGTACGGGCTGTCAACTACGGGAATTGCAGGGCCTGGAGGAGGCAGTGACGACAAGCCGGTTGGATTGGTATATATGGCGGTGGCTGGTCCCCATGGGACGGAGGTCTTTCGGGCTATGTTTTCGGGATCAAGAGAGCAGATCCGCTTACGCGCCGCAAAACATACCCTCTGGCGCTTGTTTCGTACGCTTACCAGGGGCACAGGTGCAGACACGTGAATACTTGGATAGAACTACGGATGTGTGAATTCTCCGTGGTCTCAACATGTAGAAGTAGTTCGTCGCGCCCAAACGAGGGGCGCGGCGGGAATTCATTTCGATAGGTGAGATACTAATGACAGTTTTTCAAGAGTTAGCGCTGAGTCGCAAAGTTCAGCAGGCAATTGATGAAATGGGCTTTGAAGAGCCCTCTCCGATACAAGCCGCTTGTATACCTTTGATATTGGAAGGCCGCGACGTAATTGGACAGGCTCAAACGGGTACTGGGAAGACGGCCGCTTTTGGAATCCCGCTGGTGGAACGCGTCACGCCTGAATCTAGGGTGCAGGCTTTGGTCTTGACACCGACGCGCGAACTTGCCATTCAGGTGGCTGGCGAATTCCGCAAGATTGCGAAGTATAAGCGCGTCCGCACGCTGCCCATTTACGGAGGACAGTCGATTGGACACCAAATTCGGGCCCTCCAACAAGGCGTGCAGATTGTGATTGGAACACCCGGGCGCGTTTTGGACCACATTCGCCGCGGAACCCTGAAACTGTCAAATCTGCACACGGTGGTGCTCGACGAGGCCGACGAGATGTTGGATATGGGCTTCATCGACGACATTGAAACGATTCTCAAGGAGACGCCGTCTGAGCGCCAAACCCTGCTCTTTTCTGCGACGTTCACGACAGATATCAAGCGCCTGGCCGTGCGTTACATGAAGTCACCTGAACACGTAACTGTAAACCGTGGAGAGGTGACGGTCCCGCTTATTGATCAGGTGTACTACAAGGTCCTGGAACGGAATAAGTTAGAGAGTTTGTGCCGCATTGTGGATAGCGAAGAGGTGCAACTCGGCATCATTTTCTGCCGGACCAAGCGCGGTGTGGACGAATTGGTGGAGGCGCTCCTCGCGCGCGGTTATTTGGTGGACGGCTTGCATGGGGATTTGAGCCAGGCACAGCGCGACCGTGTGATGAACAAGTTTCGCAAGAGTGAAGTGGAGTTGCTCGTGGCGACTGACGTGGCTGCGCGCGGCATTGACGTCGACAACGTGACACACGTCATCAACTACGACATTCCGCAAGATCCCGAGTCGTACGTGCATCGCATCGGACGGACGGGCCGCGCTGGTAAGCGCGGACTGGCCATTACGCTCGTGACGCCCCGCGAATTCAAGTTATTGAAACAAATTGAGCGAGAGACGAAGGCAACGCTGATTGCTCGCGAAGTGCCCTCGTTGGCGGATGTGGCCGAGCGCCAGGCAGAGATCTGGCGTAACCGGATTATCGAGGCCATTCAGGATGGCGGACTCGGTCATTATCGTGCGATTCTCGGCAACATCATCGACGAGCACGATCCGATTGACGTTGCATGCGCAGCTTTGAAATTGGCATCGGCCGGCGAGTTGGAGAACCAGGAAGAAGCAGACTACGACTTCGGTGATACGGGGGCAACGCCAGGTATGGTTCGTTTCTTCGTGAACATTGGGCGGGCCGCTCGCATCAGCCCTGGTGACCTGGTCCGAACCATTTCTGAGGAAGCTGGCGTGCCTGGTCAAGTGGTCGGTAAGATTGACATTTTTGATCGATTTACGTTTGTTGAAATTGAAGAGGAATCCGCGCCTTTCGTATACGAGGCATTGCGACAGAGCCGGATCAACGGCGCTCGGGTGAACATGGAGCCTGCGAAGCCGCGCGTTCGCTCGCGCTAACGGGATTTCCCCATGATGCAGTTGCGCCAATGAAACCGTCCGTAGGGCGGTTTTTCTCTTTGTAACAAGAGCGAACAAACGTTTGCCTTTTGGATGAATGCTGGTACAATGGAAAGCAGGAATGGAAGCCTGTAAGGCGAAGTAATCGATGGATTCCGGAGGCTTACCGATGTTATGTTTCGGATTCCATGGCAGGAATGCATATACGGGATAGGATGGTGTTTATGAGCGACCGTCGCGCGGCGCTGGAAGTTGCGCTTAAACAAATTGAAAAGCAGTTTGGAAAGGGCTCCATCATGAAGCTGGGTGAGGCTTCGGCCAGCATGAATGTTGAAACCGTGCCGTCTGGTTCCATTGCGCTCGACATTGCACTCGGCGTTGGCGGGTTCCCGCGCGGGCGTATCATTGAAATTTACGGGCCAGAGTCATCCGGTAAGACGACCGTCGCCCTACATGCTGTCGCCGAAGTGCAGAAACGTGGTGGTCAAGCTGCATTCATCGATGCAGAGCACGCACTCGACCCTGTGTACGCCAGCAAGCTAGGGGTCAACATTGACGAATTGCTGATTTCTCAGCCGGATACGGGTGAACAGGCGCTGGAAATCGCCGAAGCGTTGGTTCGCAGCGGTGCTGTGGATATTATCGTTGTCGACTCGGTGGCTGCCCTTGTTCCCAAGAACGAACTCGAGGGTGAAATGGGAGATTCGCACGTCGGTTTGCAAGCGCGTCTGATGTCCCAAGCGTTGCGGAAACTGGCGGGTGCCATCAGCAAATCGAAGACCATGGCCATTTTCATCAACCAATTGCGTGAAAAAGTGGGTGTGATGTTCGGGAATCCGGAAACGACAACCGGCGGTCGAGCCTTGAAGTTTTACGCGTCCGTGCGACTGGAAGTGCGCCGCGGTGAAGCTATCAAACAGGGCAACGACGTGGTCGGTCACCGTACGAAGATTAAGGTGGTCAAAAACAAAGTGGCACCTCCGTTCAAACAAGCGGAAGTGGATATCATGTTCGGCGAAGGGATCTCACGGGAAGGCAGCATGATTGACATTGCGACGGAGATTGACGTCAT
Source organism: uncultured Alicyclobacillaceae bacterium (assembly GCA_963788285.1). Lineage (GTDB taxonomy): Bacteria > Bacillota > Bacilli > Alicyclobacillales > Alicyclobacillaceae > Alicyclobacillus_A. The sequence goes on along the minus strand of CAWBGB010000002.1, from coordinate 37,997 downwards.
TCAAAAAAGCGGTGCCTGGTATTCGTACAACGATGAACGGCTGGGCCAGGGACGTGAAAATGCGAAGCAGTTCTTGAAGGAACATCCTGAGGTGGCCGACGAAATCGAACGCAAGATACGCGAAGCGTTTCAACTCGGCAGTCCTGTCCCGGTGACTGCCGCTGCAGACGACGAGGTGTTCGACTTTGACGAATGACACCGAACAGGTGGACATCCTCGTCGGTTATGAGGAGATTCCGGGCGCACCCGAATTGATTCGGCTTCGGTTTGCGGAACACGCCCCGCTCGACGTTCTCCTAAAAAATTTTGTAGACTACGACATGCGCGTGAACAGTTCGCTCAGCGCGGAGCAGTTGAAGCGACTGGAAGAGGACAGCGTCAGGGCTTTGTTTCATCACAAAGCCCTGAATTACCTACGCTTACGGCCTCGCACGAAGTCCGAGGTCTTCCGCTATCTACAGAGGTTGCAATGCTCGACGGAAATGGCCACTTCGATTGTTGAAGAACTGGAATCGTTGCGGTACATCGATGACGTCCGATATACCCAGCAGTTTGTCGAAGCCAAGGGTATGAGGCTGAGCCGGAAGGAATTGCTGTGGAAGTTGAGGCAGAGAGGAATTGCAATGTCTGTTGCCGAGGAGGTTCTCAGGCAGGACGCAAGTCACGACGAATTTTCAGTTGCCATGGCGTTGGCAGTTCGCCAGTGGAGGAAGTACCGCGGTGAGATTTTTGCGCGACGACGCGATAAAGTCGGTGCTTTCTTGCACAGAAAGGGATTCCCAATGGGGCTGATTTATCAGGTGCTCGACGCATTGTCCGACGCTGGTGATGAGGACGCGGACCTTCCTTGACAACGTTTGGCACAAAAATATAAAATCAAACTGCGTATCATTTACGGCCTCTAGCTCGAAGTCGTTGTAGCTCCCTGACATGCTGTGTCAGGGGTGAGCAGGGAGGCAGTTTTCATGGGACCACTGTTGTGGATCATCGTTGTGATTTTGGCGTTTCTGGTTGGTTCTGGAATCGGGTATGTGGTACGTAAATCCATCGCCGAAGCAAAAATTGGCTCAGCGGAGGCTCGTGCCCTACACATTATTGAATCCGCACAGAAAGATGTAGAGGCGAAACAGAAAGAGATGTTGCTTGAAGCGAAGGATGAGGCGCACAAAATCCGCCAAGAAGCAGAGCGTGAGGGGCGGGAGAGACGCGCTGAATTGCAAAAGCTCGAGCGACGGATCTTACAGAAGGAAGAAACAATCGACAAAAAGCTCGAAGCTCTCGACAAGCGGTCTGAAATGCTCCGAGAGAAAGAGCGGCAATTGGAAGCAAAACAGGCAGACATTGAGACCCTTCATCAGCGTCAGGTGAAGGAGCTGGAGCGAATTTCCGGTTTGACGCAAGAAGCGGCACGTGAGTTGATCTTGTCGGCGGTGGAACGCGAGAGTCGTCACGACGCGGCGGTCCTGATGAAGGAAATTGAACAGGAAGCACGTCAGGAAGCGGAAAAGAAAGCGCGTGACATCATCGCGACGGCAGTGCAGCGGTGTGCTGCGGATCATGCAGCGGAAATCACCGTGTCGGTCGTAAACTTGCCGAACGATGAGATGAAAGGGCGTATTATTGGTCGCGAGGGACGAAATATTCGAACTCTTGAAACCCTCACAGGGATTGATTTGATTATCGACGATACACCGGAAGCGGTGATTTTGTCAGGCTTTGATCCCGTGCGTAGAGAAGTCGCCAAAGTTGCCTTGGAACGCCTGGTGGCGGATGGACGAATTCACCCCGCTCGCATTGAAGAAATGGTTGAAAAGGCCCGTCGGGACATTGATGACTTGATTCGTGAAGAAGGCGAACAAGCGACGTTTGAGACGGGTGTTCACGGGATGCATCCCGATTTAGTGAAATTGCTCGGACGCCTGAGATTTCGGACTAGTTACGGTCAAAACGTGCTGAAGCATTCGGTGGAAGTTGCACACTTGGCTGGTTTGATGGCTTCGGAACTCGGGTTGGACGTAAATTTGGCAAAGCGCGGCGGTCTGTTGCACGACATTGGAAAGGCCGTTACACATGAGGTGGAAGGTTCGCACGTGGAAATTGGTGTGGACCTGGCGCGCCGATACCGAGAGAATCCGGTGGTGATCAACGCGATTGCTGCGCATCACGGCGATGTCGAGTTTAGTTCAGCTGTGTCCGTGATTGTGGCTGCAGCGGATGCCATTTCCGCAGCTCGTCCAGGCGCGCGGCGCGAAACGCTGGATATTTACATGAAGCGCCTCGAAAAGTTGGAGGCCATTGCGGAGTCGTTCGAAGGTGTAGAAAAGTCTTATGCCATCCAGGCTGGTCGTGAGGTGCGTATCATTGTGAAGCCTGACATGATTGACGACGCGGAGTCGGTTCGAATTGCGAAACAGATCTCCAAGAAGATTGAAAACGAATTGGACTATCCAGGACAAATCAAAGTGACAGTCATTCGAGAAACTAGAGCCGTGGAATACGCAAAATAGAGTAGCCGCCTTGGCTACTCTATTTTTTAGATGCGGAATAGAAAGCTGGGCGTCCGTCTGGAGGTGCAAGTGTGAGAGTACTGTTTATTGGAGACATCGTGGGTCGCCCAGGTCAAGAGTTCGTGGCCGATTGTCTGAGGGATCTGATCCCGAACGAGCGACCAGACCTAGTGATTGCCAATGGGGAAAACGCGACGCACGGGAGAGGATTGAACCGCGCTGCAGCGGAATATCTGTATGACATCGGGGTTGAGTTGATCACGCTCGGGAACCACACCTGGGATCAAAGAGAACTGTTGCAGTGTATTGACAGCGACGCCCGCATTGTTCGTCCTGCAAATTATCCGGACGGAACGCCGGGGCGCGGTTTTACTGTGTGCAATGTGAGAGGGATGTCGGTACTGGTCATCAACGTGATGGGGAGGACGTTCCTGAGTCAGCTCGACTGTCCGTTCCGGACAGTGGATAAAATCCTCCGAGCGCACCCTGACATTTGCCACGTGGTGGTTGACATGCATGCTGAAACGACGTCGGAGAAACTCGCTATGGGTTGGTACCTGGATGGCAGGGTGTCAGCGGTGATTGGCACCCACACTCACGTGCAGACTGCCGATGAGCGCGTACTTCCAGAAGGTACGGGTTATATCACTGACGTTGGCATGGTGGGTCCGAATGAAGGTATTTTAGGTATTGATAGAAAATTGGTGCTGCAGAAGATGCTGACGCACATGCCGGTCCGATTTCAGGTTGCCGATGGACCCAGGCAATTTTGCGCCGTATTGTTGGAGCTGTCTGACGAAACGGGCAAGGCTACTTCCATACGGCGTATTCGGGTAGTGGAGTAAGAACGGACGCCGTACGGAGGTTACGAGGTGTCGTAGGGCGGTACCCTTGAAACGCGGGGACGTCATCTGGCCGAGCTTCTGCCCTTCATCGCGTGGAATGTAAAAGGAATATATCGGCAAGTGGCGAATATTCATATAGTGTGCTAGTCCAGTCCCGTGGTCATCGAAGGAGGTCGCCTTAGGGTGGATGTATTAAAGGTATCGGCAAAATCAAACCCAAATTCCGTAGCAGGCGCTTTGGCAGGAGTACTTCGCGAACGAGGCACCGCTGAGATTCAAGCCATCGGGGCCGGTGCATTGAATCAGGCGGTAAAGGCTGTGGCGATTGCACGGGGATTTGTCGCACCCAGCGGCGTCGATTTGATTTGTGTGCCCGCTTTTACGGATATAGTCATTGATGGCGAGGAACGCACCGCGATTAAGTTAATCGTGGAGCCACGATGAACGAGCACGCTTCCAGGATTGCGGATGCGCACGTCGACGTTTTGTATCGGATGGAACGCGAAGGTTGCGACTTTTACGGCCCCTCTCCGTTACATGCCAGTGCCGGACGACTACTGAGTGCCGGCGTAGCAACTCAGGTTTTTGCCTTATTCGTATCGCCGAGCCTACCCTCTCAGTACCAGTTGGAGATTGTGCTGCGGCAGATTGATCTGTTTTATGAACACGTCGTTCGTGACACTGTGTTGCGCCCGGTTCAGGAACTTTCGGATTTGCATTCGGCGCGGCGAGAGGGCGTGATGGCTGGGCTGTTGTCTTTGGAGGGGGGCGGATGCCTCCGTGGACAACCCGAGATGTTGCGTACGTTACACCGACTCGGCGTTCGGGGAATTGGTTTGACTTGGAATGACGCGAACGAACTTTGCGACGGTTGCCTGGAACCGCGGGGAGGCGGACTGACCGCGAACGGACTGGCCGTCGTGCGTGAGGCTCACCGGCTTGGTATGTGGGTGGATCTGTCGCATTTGTCGGACCGGGGAATCGCGGAGCTGTTTGAACACACATCGGGGCCATTGATGGCGTCTCACGCGAATTGTCGTGCTATCCATCATCATCCCCGCAATCTGTCTGATGACGTCATCCGTGAACTGTTCCGTCGCGAAGGGTGGATGGGGTTGGTGTTTGAAGGAAGCTTTGTTGGGAATCCGCCGGAAATGACAGTAGATCAGTTGTTGTTGCACCTGGATCACGTGCTCCAGTTGGGTGGTGAGGATTATGTCGGGTTTGGTTCGGACTTTGATGGAACGTCTCATCCGATTCCCGGTTTGTCCGATGCTGGAGACTATCGGAGGTTTGCGGATCTCATTCAGAAACGTTACGGATCCGCCCTGGCAGACAAAATTCTGTTTCAGAACTTCGAATCATTTTTGCAACGCACGCTTTCGTAATTATCGTCACATCATCCCGAGCCCCATGATTTGTACTTGGATACGCCTCGGAGTGCCCTGGCATTGGCCAGGGCACTTTTTTGTACTCAGCCGCGGTCAAGCCCGATTTTTCCGTGTGTCGGTTCTCACCATGACACGTGCAGTGACGAACGCATACGATGTGGCGTAACGAGATGGGCGGCTGGTAGGGCAGGACCCTGTAAAGGGTGTTGCGCGCACTGCACCAATGAACGCCGCCACGCATACTGATGCAGTACAACAGGGCTGGGCGGGTGCACAGGCGCGCAAAACTGCCCAGGGCCTGTGAGTTCAGGAGGAGGTAGCCGCATGGTGCTCTCAAACAAAGATCTGAGTTACCGCGAAATCATGGCCCACGCGGTTTGCGGCCGTGGCAGCAAGTACTCACAGACGACATACACCATTCGCCCGGCGAATCGGCCAACTACGATTGGTGGTTGCTGGGTCATGAACCACTCGTACGAAGCGGAACTGGTGGGCGACTACGTGGAGGTGCACGGGCGCTTCGACGTCAACGTGTGGTACTCGTACAACGGGAACTCCGAAACCGCGGTCGCCAAGGACACCGTGTCTTACGTGGAGCAAATCGCGCTTCGGGACCTAGATACGAACTGCGACCGCGACTCGCGTGAAGTGGACATACGCGTGTTGCAAAGTCCGAATTGTCTCGATGCAACCGTCACTGGCAATGGTTCTGAAATCTTGGTGCGCGTGGAGAAGGAACTCGGCGTAGAAGTGATCGGTCGTACGAAACTGTGTGTCGTCACGTGTGACGTCATCGACAAGAAGGATGAGGACTTCATCGAGGACGAGGAAGATCTGCTGGAAGAAGTGGAGATTGAAGACTAACACCCACGGCAAGCAACAGAGACCAACCGGTGGGCGAAGGCGGGGCGGAAACGCCCCGTTTTTGTTGCAAGGAGTGGCGCAACATGGGGATGCGGGTAAGCCTATCACACCGTACAAAGGGCCTCAAGTTGAACGTTCCAAAGTTGGCAGCGGGGCAATGGAACAGACCTTCACTTGGCCTTTACGCCAATTGCAGGCCTGATGCGAAGCGGATGTTCGGGGAACAAACGAAGATGTTTGCACAATTGGCGGAGTACGCTGACGAACGTGGAGTAGATGTGGCGGTGCTACCGCCCGGGTACCGTCGAACTGGACGGGGCTGGCGATGGAATTCCGCGGCAAAGCGGTGGCAGTCCGCCGACATCTCCTTGCCCGGGGTCGTCTTGCGCCGGTCAGGCATCTTTCGAAACGTGGCCCCCCGTATCGTCACCGAGGATTTGAATTACTTCAAGGCGGAAGGGTGTTTGCATACTCTACCGCTTATTTGCAGCAACAAATGGGTGTTCTACCGCCGGATGTCGGAGTCTGCACGACTTCGAGATCACTTGCCCGGTACGCATTTCGTGGAATCGAAGGACGATGTTCGCCGCCTTCTTCATCAATACGGGGACATTTACGTGAAACCTCTCAATGGAGCCCGGGGGGTGTCCATCTTCCGCCTGTACCTGGTCAACCAGACGCCTATCGCAGTGTGGGAGAGACGCGTGAAACGGGGTGGAAGGTCGAATCTACTTCACGTGGAAGTGGTGGAACGAGACCTTCCTACTGCTGCTGACTTCGATAAGTTTTGGAGGGCAACAGGATTTCAACACTGCCTTGTTCAGGAGACCATCCGTGTTCCACGTACGCCAGAGGGTCGTCCATTTGACTTTCGCTGGCTCATCCAATGTACGCATGACATGGAGGTGGTGGCTCGGGTGGCGAGGATAGGGGATGTGAAGTCTGTGACGACCAACATCCACACAGGAGGTCGTGCGGTGCCGGCGGAACAGGCTGTGGCGTACGTTTGCACGGACCACGTCGACGAGGTGATTGCGGCTGTAGATGGGGTAGCACTGGCGGTCGCGAAGCGACTAAAGCGTCTTTATGGGCCTTTCGCTGAGATAGGGATTGACCTCGCACTGCGAAACTCGGGGGAGGTTGTGTTATTCGAGGTCAATCCGACGCCGGGTAGACGCATGCTGAGATCCTTACCAGGGAACATCCGCGAAATGTCACTCCATTGTCTCGTTGAATATGCTATCAGGGCGACCGGGATATCCGTTGGATCCCATCAGTGAAAGGAGCCCCCGTACATGGGAGTTGACCAAAAGATTCGGATTGCTGTGTTTCACAGCCCGAACCCGCTGATTCGAGTTCACCCGAGCTCCTTGCAACTCCTGAATGAGACGGAAGGGAGCAGATACCGTTGTTTTTTTGGGTGGCATTCTGCTGACGCGGTCCTCTTTTTGGACCCGGCGGTTCCTGCGAACACGGTGTGGTTGAGTGATGGTCTATTGCAACAGGTGATGCTGAACGTACCGTTGGACTTGGTATCGGCTGTGTTGACGACTTCAGGCCTTCACATCGGACCGACCATCGGCATTCTTTGTAATCCCAAGTGGGATTCGAAAAAGAAACAACTGAAAACCTCCAAGCAACTGCCGGGGCTTCAAAAAATGGTCGAAGCGGGTGCGCGCCTCGGTGCGTTGGTGTACCTATTTCGCATCCAGGATGTAGACTTTGCGCAGGAGCAGGTGAAGGGATACGTGCTAAAAGCAGGTCAGTGGAGCGTATTGCAGCTGCCACTCCCCGATGCCATTTACGACCAGGTGATCTCCCGCAAAGTGGAGCGAGACTCCAAGTACCTTGAGAAGCGCGTACGACTGAGTAAGGTGTACGCACACCGAATTTTCAACGACGGTTTTTTTGACAAATGGCAGGTTCATGAATGGCTCACGGGAGACCGGCGTACACGCCCATACGTCCCGCAAACCGTCAAATTCGCAAAGGGAACGGATATCGTTCAGTTCCTGAAGCAGCACCCTATGATCTTTCTCAAACCGGTGCACGGAAGTCTGGGTCTTGGCATCATTCGGATTTCTCGGTACCCTGACGGGTCGTTAATGTATGAAGTCAAACAACAAACTGGCAAGTCGACGGGGCGGGTATCGACGTTGGAGAGCGTTGTGGAAGCGGTCCGTCCCCGCTTGCGGTCACGTCCGTATTTAATTCAGGAGGGTATCTCCCTAGCGACGTATCACAACCGCCCATTTGATGTCCGCATCGTCCTGCAACGGGATGGACGAGGAGAATGGAGACGGACGAAAATGTTTGCCCGCGTCGCACAACCCGGTGATTTTACATCCAATCTCAGCAGCGGCGGCGAGGCCTTGCTGGTGGATGCGGTGCTAAAAGAGCTCTACAACAATGAAGATAAGCGCACTCGCTGTCGCCGTCTCATCCGCACGGTGTCGAATCTCGTGACAGAAGTGATTGAGGAGCAGTCCGGGAAAATGTTTGGCGAACTGGGTATCGATGTCGGTCTTGACGACAAAGGGCATGTCTGGATTATCGAGGTCAACTCGAAGCCTTGGAAGTCGCCAACGACCGAAAAGGGGCGGCAAGAGATTGTTGACCTTGCGTTTTCGCGTCCCATGGAATACGCATTACGGCTAGCCAACTTGAAATGACGACGGACCCCGAAAGGAGATGTAGCTCATGACCTACTATCTGCTGCATGCCGGGCAGCCTTCCGCACGGCGCCTGCTAAAACGGGTCCCAATACTCAAACCGTACGTTTCCAGTTCCAATATTGGAAGTGGCGACGTTGTCATACGCTATGGAAGTAGCCCAGAGGCAGACCCTCATCAAGGAACGGTGCTCAATCCGCAAAACGCCATCCAGCGAACCGCGTCAAGGGGTGCCATGGCCCGCTTCCTGCGACGGATCGGAGTGCGTGTCTGGACGAAAGACAAGGGGCAGAGCGACGACACTCGGTTGTTGCGGCAGTACCGGATACCGATGTTCGACCTTACTCCGCTCACGTGCTTCCGCTGCGAGGGCAATCAGGTGTGGATCAATCAACGTATTCAACGTGTTCAGGACTCGTTCCGCGAAGTGCCGTTGGACGATGACCGGGTGACCGTGCGCACCGTTCGACTCGCGTCGCGAGTGTTGCACGCGTTGGGACTGGATCATGGCATGGTAAGCATTGGTATGGCACAGCAAGGCGTGCTGTACGTCCTGGATGTCACGGCATCGCCGGTTCTGCGTGGACGAATGCTTGATCTCTATGCCCATGCGGTAGAAGAGTTCATGGTCCGAGAGAACAGAGTGGCGGAGACGGGCACAAGCGCCTTTCTGCTTGGGGCCGATGTGGAACTGATGCTGCGAAATCCTGTAGGCAAGATGGTCCTAGCCAGCAACTATTTCGGTCGTAAGGGACGCGTCGGGTGCGATGACCGAAGTTTACAGTTTGATGGACAACGACTCCCTCTGATGGAGCTACGGCCAGAACCGGATGCTTCGCCGCTCGGTTTGATAGCGAACCTGCGCGACACGATGATGGAGGCCACACGGAAGATTGATCGAGCACAAGTGGAATGGCGTGCAGGCAGCATGCCATTTAAACGCTACTGCACGGGTGGGCACATTCACTTCTCCAGCGTACCGTTCTCCAGTCGATTCGTGAAAGTGCTCGACAACTACCTGGGCCTACCGCTAATGATGGTGGAAGATCCTCGAACTGCACGGCTGAGGAGGCCGCGCTACGGATTTCTCGGAGATGTTCGCCACAAGGATTACGGCGGATTTGAGTATCGTACGCCCGGCAGTTTCGTCGTGAGCCCAGACGTTACGGCAGCGGCGTTTTGTCTCGCATACGTACTGGCAGTTCACCATCGCGAGTTGCCTATTGTAGATCTGTATGACGAACGCTTGCAATTGGCCTTTTTTAACGGTGGACACGAGATCCTCAAACCGATTGTGGAACGCAACCTCGAGGCTTTGCGCGGGTTGCCTGCTTATGAGCGATACAGGGATTACATTGACCCGTTGTTTGAAATGATTCGTCAAGGGCAGACGTGGGATGAATCAGTGGATATTCGGACGGTTTGGGGAGTTCCTTTACACGGGCAGCGGAAGACGCAGGTGCGACGCGTCCAACGTCGTGCGGCTCGTGCACGGGCGTAGCGGCCAGACCTTGGTAGTGAGTGTGTGAGATTGGAGGGGGATGTTGTCGTGAGTGGGTCATGGACCGGTGAACTGCTGTGGCTGCAACGCCAGTCAGAGTTGACGTTGTATGTCCGTGCACCGCAGGAGCTATCCAGTGCACTCGAGCCTGCCGGTGAAGACGTGAAAGTCTCGAATCTACGCGTGCCTCTCGTTGGTTCGGTTCCAGAAGGGCAAGTGGTTTTCCGTCATCGAGTCGGTCTTACGCGAGATGAAGGCGGAGAATGGATTGCGGGTCCCATATATGCGATTCTGGCGGGCTCTGGCAAGTCGTCGTTTATCGGCGCGAGATCCAATTTCCGCGACATTATGAAGACCGCTCGCTTGCGAAACAGCTTTGTCTACGTGATTGCGACAGACGGTGTCAATCGCGATGAACGGTGGAAAGGCTATGTCCGCAGTGGGAATCGGAAATGGATACCGCTACCGTGTCCGAGGCCGGAGGCCATGTACAACCGCATTCCCAAACGCAACCTGGAACGGTCCGAGACGGCGCGTACGGCCAAAACCATCATTCACAACTTAGGCATTCCGATGTTCAATCCAGGCTATTTCAACAAGGCCACCATCTACCGCATCATTCGGGCGGCGAAACTGGATCAGTATCTGCCGGAAACCCATGAAACCTTGACTGCGGAGTTGTTGTGCCGAATGCTGCAACGGCATCCAGCGGTGTATTTGAAGCCAACGGGCGGCAGCATTGGTCATGGCATGATCCGCGTGGAAGCGTGCGGCGCAGACTACGTGGTGAAGGTCTTGAAGAACTCCCATTGCCAAACGTACGTCGCGGACAGCGCACGTAGTCTGTGGACACTCGTAGAGCAACACCGCCTGCTGAGCCAGTACGTGATTCAATCCGCCATATCGTTGATTGAATGGAACCAACGGCCTTGCGACTTCCGGGTTTTGCTACAGAAACGGGGTCACCACTGGGTGGTGGTCGGAAAAGGAGTGCGTGTGGCGGGGGCCAACGCCATTACCACGCACGTTCCGAACGGTGGATCCATTGCGCACGCTCTACAAGTTCTCACGCAGCGATTTGGAGCGGACGATGCACAAGTAGATCAGGAGATTGAACGCATGGTGGTTCGCTGTGCAGAAGCGATTGATGAGTATTACCAGTACGAGTTAGGCGAAATGTCGATGGACATTGGCGTCGATGAGTATGGTCACCCTTGGTTTTTTGAAGCCAACTCAAAACCGATGAAGTTCGACGAACCAGAGATCCGCCGCAAGTCCCTGCAGGGAATTCTGGCCCACCTGGATGAATTGCGTCCGGCGAAGGCCGCCGCTAAGATGAGGAGAAAGCAGCGAGCCGTTCGAGGGAGACGGAGCTTGTAACAGTTTGGTTGATGGATGAGTTTTATTTCTCAAGCTTTTGGTGGAAACCCTGCGGGCGGACGGCAACCACGCGGTCTGCTCGTTGGCGGGTGTCATTGGTCGATAAGTGGCCACGGAAGCGAAAAGCGGCTGGCACCGCGCTCCACACGGGAGACGGAGTGAAAAGGCACGTATACCCACCTTCCGGCATACACCAGAAGCGCCTTGTGAGCCTTCAGAAGCTCATGCAGTTTGCACATATCGACTGCGACCTCGTCCTTCGTAGGGGAGACAACGGGGCCTTCAAAGGCTTCGCTCTCACCGTACAGGTACAGTTTAAACGTTGGGACTTGGCGTTTTTCAGACACAGCAATCTCCTCCGTTGCTGATATCGTGGACAAGCTTTGATTGAAAATCTTTCCGTTCTATAATGAGTAGCAACACTTGGCTTTCGCAGAACTGGGTCGACTTCTATATAATGAGGGATGAAGTGTCTGCCGGCAAGGCGGACGCGATGGTGAAACGTACGCCCGAGTGGGATTCTATAATCATGTGCTATAGACGTGGAAACAGCAGAGAAAGTGAGTGGTGCAAGGGTGGAGAACTTGATTACGAAACTCCGTGAAGGCCGCTTGCAACCGGGGGCAGGGATTGTCTTCGGAACGCATCGGCCTAACACGGCCGTTCGGACCTCGTTTGACATAGATGCGTTGACCAAGGATTACCAAGTGGGGACCAAAGCATCCGGAGAACCGTATCGGTACATCATTAAAACCTACGGTTGCCAGATGAACGAGCACGACACGGAAACCATGGCCGGTTTGTTGCAAGCTATGGGGTATCGACCGGCAACGGAAGATGCCGAAGCGGACTTCATCCTGTTTAACACCTGTGCCGTTCGCGAGAACGCCGAAGACAAGGTGTTTGGTGAAATTGGCCGACTGCGTCCGTTAAAAGCGCGAAACCCGGAACTGGTTCTAGGCTTGTGTGGGTGCATGGCTCAGGAAAAAGGCGTGCAGAAAATGGTCTTGGAGAAATTTCCTTGGGTGGACCTCGTTTTCGGGACGCACAACATTCATCGTTTACCACAGTTGTTGACCAACGCTCGACACAGCCAGGAGACCATTCTCGAAGTGTGGGACAAAGCGGCGGAAACGGTGGAAGACATTCCGAAAGCACGCAAAGACCACATTCGCGCCTGGGTCAATGTCCAATACGGTTGTAATAAGTTCTGCACGTACTGTATTGTGCCGTACACGCGCGGTGCAGAGCGCAGCCGACTTCCCGAAGACATTCTGCAAGAAGTTCAGCAGTTAGCAGCGGACGGCGTGAAAGAGATCACGTTGCTCGGACAAAACGTAAACGACTACGGTGTTGATCTGGGTTCGGTCACGTTTGCAAGTCTGCTTCGCCAAGTCAATGACATCGAAGGCATCGAGCGGATTCGCTTTACGACATCCAATCCGTGGAACTTCACGGACGAGTTGATTCAGGCTGTGGCAGACTGCGACAAGGTCGCGGAACATATTCATTTGCCGGTTCAATCTGGCAACAACCAGATTTTGAAGCGGATGAACCGGTCCCACACGCGAGAGTTTTATCTTGAACTCGTGAACAAGATCCGCACAGCCATCCCCGGCGTGAGTCTGACCACGGACATCATTGTCGGGTTCCCTGGCGAGACGGAGGAACAGTTCGCGGACACGTTGCGGTTGGTCGAGGAGGTCCAGTTTGACAACGCGTTTACCTTCATCTACTCGCCGCGTGAAAACACACCTGCGGCGAGGTTCGCTGATGACGTGCCATTGTCGGAAAAGAAAGCTCGTCTGCAGCGTTTGAACGAGGTTCAGTACGCCATCAGCTTGGCGAAAAATCAAGCGTTGGCGGGTCAAGTGGTAGAAGTTCTGGTGGAGGGAGAAAGTAAGACGAATCCGGATGTCCTCGCTGGCCGGACGCGCACAAACAAGTTGGTGTTGTTTCAAGGTGACGTCGGTCTCACCGGACAGACCGTTTCCGTTCGGATTGAACAGCCGAAAACCTGGACACTGATGGGTACCCTCATGGAACGCCCCGAGGGGGTATTGGCGTGACCGAGGACTTGATGACCAAGGCAGACGCCATTGCGGACATGATTTGTCAATCAGAGGCAGCTCGCCAGTACTGGAAAGCGCGCGAGAAAATGGAACGACATGAAGAAGCGCAGGCATTGTTTGAGACGCTGAAGTTAAAGACAAACAATCAACTCGGCTTGGCGTACGCACTGCCGGAGGATCACCCGAAAGTACGACAGTTGCAGGAAGAAATTAAGGAGATTGAGGAACAGTTGTACGAGATTCCGGTGGCCATGCAGTACAAGCAAGCGCAGGCAGAGCTGAACGAATTACTGCAAGGCGTCATGCACCTATTGTTGGTTCGGCTGTCGGATAAGGTGCCGGTGGAACTCGGTCCCAAACACGGTTGCGGTAAGGGGCCTGACGGACAGGGATGTACCTGTGGTGGAGCAGGCCACTGAGCATGGAGTGCTGCGAAGAGGGATTGACCCGCGTTGGGACCCTCTTTCGCCACCCCAATGATGCTTCTGCTCGCGTGTTCCAACAATGATGTCAGTGTGGAATTTTGCAAATCACTCATGTACATAGACGGACAGCTACAGTGCTGCGGTGTCGAACAATTGTGCTATCGACATCGACGGCGAACACCTGTAGCTTTTTTGACAGTTTTCAACGCGGTGTACCGTGGCTATGCGGCGATGTGCAACGCTGAACGGTGTGCCTCGCACAGAGACTTCTTTCATCGGTGGTGGGAACTTTGGCATTGACGCCCATGATGCAGCAGTACCTCGAGATTAAAAATCAGCACCCAGATGCACTCCTTATGTTTCGGCTCGGTGATTTTTATGAGCTTTTTTTTGACGACGCTGTCACCGCCAGTAAAGTCCTGGACATCACGTTGACAGGGCGCGACGCCGGAAGCCAAGGGCGAGTACCCATGTGCGGCGTTCCATTTCACGCTGCAGAGCAATACATCGACCGTCTGGTAGACCAGGGGTTTTGCGTGGCCATCTGCGAACAGTTGGAAGACCCAAAACAAACCAAAGGGCTCGTTAAACGCGATGTAGTGCGCATTGTGACCCCAGGTACCACTTTGCGAGACGAAGGCAGTGCCCATCGCATTCTTGCTGCGGTCGTCCAGAGACGGGGGATTTACGGAGTCGGCATGGGGGACGTGTCTACGGGCGACACGTGGTATGCAGAAGTCGCGGGGGCCGCACTTCGCGAGTTATTAGCCCAATGGACACCGGCCGAGGTGTTGATTTACGACAGCCAGTACGACCATCCAGATTTCCAAGCTATCGGCGATTGGTGCAAAAACAACGGGAGTCGATTGGGACGATTGCCGGAAGGACGCCATGCGTCGAATGCAGCGTACGAGAATCTGTACCGACAGTTTGCGGTCACGAGTTTGGTACCGCTTGGATTGGACACATCGCCCGTTGCGGCAGAAGCGCTCGGGCTGATGTTGTCTTATGTCGAAGAAACGCAGCGACAGCACCTCGTGCATATGCGCACGCCCAAAAATGTGGCCAGCCGCGGCTACTTGGTGGTGGACTACACAGCACAGCGCAACTTGGAGCTTATCGAGAGCAGTCGGGGTCGCCAAAAGAAGGGATCTTTGTACGGTCTGTTGGATGCCACTGAGACTGCCATGGGTTCCCGCTTGTTACGCGCATGGATTGAGCGACCACTGGCAGATAAGGCGGCCATTGACCAGCGATTGGAGGGCGTGGCGACGCTCGTGGAAGATGTGTTTTTGCGCGAATCCTTGCGGGAACTTCTACGCGACGTGTATGATCTCGACCGCCTTGCTGGTCGTATTTCGTTTGGTACGGCCAATGCGCGAGATCTTCGCGCCATCGGACAGTCGTTGTCGAAGTTGCCGAGGATTGTGGAACTGTTATCGGCGGTACAGAGCGAGCTGCTTCGGTCTACTGCTTCGCGCTTCCCCGATTTTTCGGAGTTGGTGAGCGAGATTGACCATTACATCGTCGACCAACCTCCACTCGGGCTGAAAGACGGTGGACTGATTCGTGCCGGTGCTGACGCCGAATTGGACCGGCTTCGGTCGATGAACACCTCCGCCAAGGAGTGGCTGGCCAACCTAGAACAAAGAGAGCGTGAGCGAACCGGAATTCGGTCGCTGAAAATCGGATACAACAAGGTGTTTGGCTACTATATTGAGGTCTCTAAGGCGAATGTCCACCTGGTACCCGCTGAATACGAGCGACGCCAGACCCTCGCCTCCAGCGAACGTTACACGTTGCCGGAATTAAAGGTGCAGGAAGCGAACATCTTAAATGCCGAAGAGCGAAGTTTGGAACGGGAGTACGAACTGTTTTGCGAGCTCCGTGATAGGACGTTACAGAGGTTACGTGACATTCAACTCGCGTCTGAGTGCATCGCTGCCATTGACGCGCTCTGCGCCATGGCCACGGTCTCGATTCGATTCAACTACACAAGGCCGCGCATCCAGACTGAACGCGGAATCCACATTATTCAGGGGCGCCACCCAGTGGTGGAAGCTGCGTCGCCCGGAACGTTTGTACCGAATGACGTGAAGCTAGGTGAGGACAGCGATTTGATGCTCATTACCGGCCCTAACATGGCCGGGAAAAGTACGTACATGCGCCAGACTGCGTTGATTGTTCTGATGGCCCACATCGGCTGTTTTGTGCCGGCGCGAGAAGCCGTCATCGGACTGGTGGATCGAGTTTTCACTCGCATTGGGGCCTCCGATGACCTTTCCGCAGGTCAGAGCACGTTTATGGTGGAAATGGTCGAATTGGCGCAGATTCTCCGTCAGGCGACCGATAGGAGCCTGGTGTTGCTCGACGAAATTGGCCGTGGGACAAGCACGTACGACGGCATGAGCATTGCGGAAGCTGTGATGGAAGCGCTGATTGAACCAGGTCGTCGTCCGCTTACGCTATTTGCCACCCACTATCATGAACTGACGGCGAAGGCTGAAGAATTGGACGGTGCCGCCAATTACTCCGTGCTGGTGCGCGAAACGCAGGATGGTATTTCCTTCTTGCATACCGTTGTACCACGTCCGGCAGACAAGAGTTACGGCATTCAAGTCGCGAAACTCGCCGGTATCCCACAGTCCGTCATTGCTCGTGCGACGGAATTGCTGCAAGCCCGGGAGATGGCCTCTTGTGCGCTGGAGAACGAAAATCACATCCGCGAATCGGCCGCCGCGAAGGAGCCGGCGGAAGACGCACCGTTGCCTCTGTTTCATTGGAAACAGGAAGCGCTGCTTCAGCAGCTTGCAGACACGCGAGTGGAGACACTCACGCCGCTGATGGCCCTCAATCTCTTGGATGAACTGGTACAACAGGCGAAGGAGGTCGTGTCATGGGGCAAATCCAAATCCTTCCCGAAATCCTAGCGAATCAGATTGCCGCGGGGGAAGTCGTGGAGCGGCCGGCCTCTTGCGTGAAGGAGCTGCTGGAAAACAGCCTGGACGCCGGAGCCAAGTCCATCTACGTGTCACTTGAGGAAGGTGGCATTTCCAGCATCACCGTCCAGGATGACGGCTGTGGTATGGACGAAGTCGACGCGCGGCTTGCCTTTGCTCGCCACGCCACGAGTAAAATCAAGCATCAGCGCGACCTCTTTCGCATCGCTACGCTTGGGTTTAGAGGAGAAGCCCTAGCATCCATCGCGGCCGTGGCACGGGTGACACTACAGACGAGACCACATGAAAGCTCGCACGGTATACAGGTGGTTGTGGAAGGTGGAGACGTAGTCGTTGAGTCGACCCCTATCGGGATGCCGCCCGGGACGAAAATTGAAGTCCGCGATCTATTTTATAACACCCCTGCACGCCTGAAATATTTGCGATCCGTGGCGACCGAACAAGCCCGCTGCATTGACGTCGTACACCAGGCTGCGCTCGCTAGGCCAGACGTTGCGTTTCGCTGTGACGTAAGCGGCCACACCGTTTTTCGCACGAGCGGACGAGGAGACGTATTGGACGTGCTGGCTGTCCTGTACGGTGTTGGAGAAGCGAAGCAGTTTTTGCAGATTGCGAAGGAGTCTGCCGATTACAAGGTGACCGGCTGGGTGGGCCGTCCGACGCAATCCAAGTCGAGTCGAAGCCACGCCCGCCTGTACATCAATCAGCGTCCCATTCGGAATATCGCCGTACACCAAGCAGTGGTGGCTGGCTACGGACATCGCTTGATGGTCGGAAAACATCCAATGTACGTCATCAATATCCAGATGGATCCGACATTGGTCGATGTCAACATCCATCCACATAAAGCGGAAGTGCGATTCAGCGAAGAACGAGACCTGGTACAATTGGTCCAGCAAGCGGTACGCGAGGCGTTGGACGAAGCGTTTCTGGTACCCACGGTGTCTCTGCTCGGTGGGAAACCTTTGGAGCGTCCCAAATCATCCGTTCAGACACAACTTTCACTCAGCGCTACAGAGCAAAAGCCGTCGTATACAATACCCGCTCCCGTGCGGGAAGCACACCCTAGTGCACACCGAGAGACCGCTGCGACGTCGACGCAAGATCCTCGCGTCAACGGTAGGTCGCAAGGGGAGGGGCGAGTGTCTACCGACGCGTGGAAGCGGGTATTGATGCCGAATCCAGAACGCTCCGATGTGCGACCCGAGCAGACAGATTTGGTAATGTCTCAGGAATCGTCCGCAGTCTACGAAGACCCGGCGCCGACTGGGCTCCCGGCTGCATCCGTAGACCTTCGTCCGTCTGATTGGAAGTTGCGGCCCATTGGACAAGCGCTCGGTATGTACATTGTCGCCGACGACGGTGAGAACCTGTACATCATTGACCAACACGCGGCACACGAGCGGGTGCTCTACGAAAAGTTCAGCAAGCGCATGCAGGAGACAGAGGTGCAGTCCATTCAACTACTCACCCCGTTGACGTTGACATTGTCCGGACAGCAACTCACGGCTGTGCAGGACAATTTGGAGTTACTCGTGGATATGGGCCTCGTATTTGAGCCGTTCGGGGGTCGCGAGGTACTGTTGCGGAGCATCCCCTGTATATGGGAGGGGTTGGATTACCCGCGCCTCGTCGATGATTTCTTGCAGGCGCTGGTTGAGGCGACAGGCAAGTCAGATGTTCGCGATGTGCTGCGGGAACGCGTGGTAACGAAGGCCTGCAAAGCGGCTGTCAAGGCCAACGAGTACCTATCCAGTTTGGAGATTGACGCTTTGTGCGAGGCGTTGTCGACGTTGGAGGATCCGTTCCACTGCCCACACGGTCGACCTGTCTTTATTCGGCTCTCCTCGCACGACCTGGAGAAGGAGTTTCGGCGTATTGTCTAGTCACATGGCCCAAAACAATTCAGACATGGCTCATTTACCATTGACGTTGGTTGCGACCACGCCGGTGCGTGTGGACCGAGCCAATGTGGAGCGCATGGAGCGAATCGCAAAGTGGTTCGGCTGCACAACCATCCCACGAAGAAAAGACAGCTTGGCCTCCATTTTCCGAAAATCGGGCGCCGACGCTGTGATTGTGGCGGACGAGCCGATACGCATCGTGTTCAAGGACGATCTCGACCACCCGCTGTTTTTTCACCCGGGAATGGCCCATCAACGCATCTCGCAGCTGCGTAAGGGAGGTGCGGATCGGCTTGTGGCGGTGGCCAATGTGCGGGCCGGTGACGTCGTACTTGACGCAACCATGGGACTGGGCACCGACAGTCTGGTCTTGTCAGAAGCAGTGGGGCCAAGCGGTCGCGTCATCGCTGTGGAGTCATCCACGTTGCTGGCGAGGTTGTTCGAGTATGCACAGATGTACGAACGACACTTGCACCCGTTTGTGGCGAAGGCGTTGCAGCGCGTGGATGTCCACGTGGGTGATCACCTCGAAATCCTCCGAGCGATGGACGAGGACACGGTGGATATTGTCTATTTTGACCCAATGTTTCGCAGCCCTCTACACAATCTGTCGTCCAATTTGGAGAGTGCTAGGTCCATCACCAACCCTTCGCCGATATTGCAGGAGGCTTGGGAGGCGGCGCAGCGGGTTGCACGTAGGGCAGTGGTGTTAAAAGAACGCCCCGGTTTTGGGGAATTTGAGCGATTTGGCCTCGTGCCAGACAAACCACGGGCAAAGTTTGCTTTCGGCGTATGGAGGAAGGAGAACCGTCATGGACGTCTGCAAGCCGCCAGTACTGTGTATCGTCGGCCCGACAGCCACCGGCAAGAGTGATCTCGGGATTCAGCTGGCCAAACAACTGTGTGGAGAGGTGCTGTCGGCCGACTCTATGCAGGTGTATCGGGGGATGGACATTGGGACGGCGAAGGTCACCCGGGAGGAACAACAGGGGGTTCCACACCACTTGTTAGACCTCGTGTCTCCCGACGTGCGTTTTACCGTAGCCGACTGGGTGAAACGAGCCGATGCGGCCATCTCGGAGATCCACGCGCGGGGGAATCTTCCCATCGTGGTCGGAGGAACTGGACTCTACATTCGCGCCATCACGGAAGACCTGTCCTTTGCGGAGGAAGAGGGATCTGAAGAGGTTCGCCGGCGCTGGTTTTCTTATTTACAGCAGTATGGTCCGGAAGCACTGCACCAGGCCCTTCGCGAACGCGATCCGGCCTCTGCAGCGCGCCTCCACCCGAACGACACGCGGCGCGTGATCCGCGCACTGGAAGTGTTTGAATTGGGAGGGAAGCCCTTATCAGCGCACTACGACTGGCGAGTGAAAGGCGGTCGATATTGGACGGAGCAATTCGGATTGACTGCGGATCGGGAAATCCTGTATGAACGCGTGAACGCACGTGTGGATAGAATGATGGAAATTGGGCTTTTGGAGGAAGTTGCCCAGTTAAGACGCCTTGGGTACGACCGGAATCTCACCTCCATGCAGGCGATTGGCTACAAGGAATTACTTGCCTATCTAGATGGGGAAGTCTCACTCGAGCAAGCCGTGACGGACATCAAAATGGCGACTCGACGCTTCGTCAAACGGCAGCTGTCCTGGTTCCGGCGCGATCCGCGCGTGCGTTGGTTGCAATTGGACGAAAAAGGTGCTGTTCGTCCCGAAGATATAGAAGACATTTTGACGATTGGGCGGCAAATGTTAGCAGGAATTTGGAAGGCCAGCCGAGAATAAGTGTTAAGTACGACTCTGTGGTGAAAGAAGGGCACATCCATGAGCAAACAACCCATCAACATTCAAGATACGTTTCTGAATCAGATTCGGAAGGACAAAGTTCTGGTGACGGTGTATCTGGTTAACGGATTTCAAATAAGGGGCATGGTGAAGGCCTTTGACAACTTCACCATTGTGCTCGAGGCTGATGGTAAGCAACAGATGATTTATAAACACGCGATTTCCACGTTCACACCGGTGCGCAGTGTCTCCTTGAACCTGGAGCAAAACAATGGTGAGTGACTGGTGAATTTTGTGAATAAAAAGTGTGTAAAACGGCGTTGACAACGACGTTTTGGATGTGTTAACGTATATCTCGTCGCGGCGCCAGCGTAGCTCAGCAGGCAGAGCAACTGACTTGTAATCAGTAGGTCGCAGGTTCGATTCCTGTCGCTGGCTCCACTACGGAGGGGTACCAAAGTGGCCAAATGGGGCGGACTGTAAATCCGTTGCGAAAGCTTCGAAGGTTCGAATCCTTCCCCCTCCACCACATGCCGTGTAACACACGGCGATAGGGGCGTAGTTCAGCTGGTAGAACGGCGGTCTCCAAAACCGCATGTCGTGGGTTCGAATCCTGCCGCCCCTGCCATGGTGAGTATGGCGAAGTGGTTAACGCACCGGATTGTGGTTCCGGCATTCGTGGGTTCGATTCCCACTACTCACCCCAAACGTTGATGGGGAGTAGCCAAGCGGTAAGGCAACGGACTTTGACTCCGTCATGCGAAGGTTCGATCCCTTCCTCCCCAGCCAACGGTCCTTTGGACCGCAAGATGTGCCCGTAGCTCAGCTGGATAGAGCGCTTGACTACGAATCAAGAGGTCGGGAGTTCGAATCTCTCCGGGCACGCCACGGAGCATAGCGCAGCTTGGTAGCGCGCCTGCCTTGGGAGCAGGAGGTCGTGGGTTCAAATCCCGCTGCTCCGACCAACCCTGATAGTGGATCGTACAGGGTTGCAGGCGGTTATGGGGGTATAGCTCAGTTGGGAGAGCACCTGCCTTGCAAGCAGGGGGTCGTCGGTTCGAATCCGTCTACCTCCACCATAATGCCTGCATGAGGTGGGGATGTGCATCATTTCTCCCTCGCGCCCGCGCAGAAATGTCATTGAATATTCCTCGATAGCTCAGCGGTAGAGCATCCGGCTGTTAACCGGAGGGTCGTAGGTTCGAATCCTACTCGGGGAGCCAGTGCTCCCATAGCTCAGTCGGCAGAGCGCATCCATGGTAAGGATGAGGTCATCGGTTCAAATCCGATTGGGAGCTCCACGGATTATGGCCCCATGGTCAAGTGGTTAAGACACCGCCCTTTCACGGCGGTAACAGGGGTTCGAATCCCCTTGGGGTCACCATCTTTACAGTTCGTGTTGCGTGGTCTGCGTGACTGCGGGCGGTTAGCTCAGTTGGGAGAGCACCTGCCTTACAAGCAGGGGGTCAGCGGTTCGAGCCCGTTACCGCCCACCAATGTGGAGTGATGGCCGAGTAGGTCGAAGGCGCTCGCCTGCTAAGCGAGTATACGGGTAATACCGTATCGACGGTTCGAATCCGTCTCACTCCGCCAAATCGGTTTTTGAAGAGAGTCTCGCGTTGTCGAGGCTCTCTTTTGTTATTCGTAGATTCGTTTCAAGTGTACGCGATTTTGACGGATTTTCACGTGGGGACTGTTGTACAACTCGTGGGTTCGTATGGTATGGGCGCTAGCGGGGAAGTCTAGCGAGGAGACTGAAACCGGGAAAGGCGGATTGCACGGAATGACGACTGCCATGGAGCGCGCGGAACAAACCAAAATATCGTCAGACTTACACGAGAATGTACGTTTTGTGAATGATTTACTCGGCATCGGTACGACGTGGGACATCATCCAAAAACCGTTTCGATTTGGAGACGTTCACATGACATCGTACATCATGAACGGTTTTTTCATGACCACGCACGTCTTAATCTTGCTACAAAACTTCGAAAAAACGGTGGAAGATTTCGTGCGCGAACGCAAGTCAGATCAAGGATTCAGCGTTCACGAGCTCATGGAGTATCTGAACACCAATCTACCGTTCGTACAGGTTCAAGTGGTCGACAAAATGTCGGATGCGATTCGATATATCCTATCCGGCCCAATGGTCACGTTTATCGAAGGATGCAGCGATGCCCTACTTGTAGACACTCGGGTTTACCCCATGCGAAGCATCAGTACGCCACAAGTCGAGCGTGTCATTCGGGGACCGCAGGATGCCTTTACGGAGACTATGCTCATGAATGTGGCCATGATTCGAAGGCGTCTTCGCGATCCACGATTGCGCATTGAACTTATGCAGGTTGGAACTCGGTCGCAGACTGACGTGAGTTTGCTATATTTACAGGATGTCACCAATGAGGATTTGGTCGATGATATTCGGAAAAAGCTCAAGGACATCAATGTGGATACGATAGCGATGGCGGATCAAGAAGTGACGGAATTGATTGGAAATGTCAAGTGGAATCCGTACCCGATTGTTCGGTTTACCGAGCGGCCAGACGTGGCAACGACGGCGTTGTTAGATGGGCATGTGCTCATTGTGGTGGATACGAGTCCTGCAGTAGTCATCGCACCTATCACGTTTTTTCAGCATTTGCAGCATCCTGAAGAATACCACTCCAATCCTTCCCTCGGTACCTTTTTGCGATGGGTGATTCTATTCGCTGTCATTGCCAGCATATTCATGCCGGGTGTGTTCCTGACTATCAACGCCCATCCTGACATCATGCCAAAGCAGCTAAGTTTTTTCATCGCCAACAGGGCAGACCCATTACCACTCTGGGTTGAGCTCATTGTTGCTGACATTGCGTTAGACATATTGCGTTTGGCGCTTGTCAACACGCCGGTTACTCTGGCTTCCGGAGTAAGTATCGTAGCAGCACTCTTGTTTGGTCAATTTTCAACACAGATTCACTTGTTGCAGCCTGAAGTCTTGGTGTATATGGGGTTTGTCATGACGGCACAATTTGCAACAACGTCGTTTGAATTGGCCATGGCGAACGAACTCGCACGGTATTGGATTATCCTCTGTACGGCGTTTTTCCGAGGGTGGGGCTTTCTCTTCGCATCAGTGGTGTGGTTCGTTGTTTTGTCCCGGACGAAGTCATTTGGTATCCCATACTTGTGGCCACTTGTACCGTTTCAGTGGAAGAACGGAATGCGTGAGATTTTATTTCGGCGGCCCATCTCGTCTGTCACGGGCAGACCACCCGTCTTCAAGCCAAAACACATGCGTCGCAAAGGCTGAGGCGCCGCGCGCTCGCAGTTCCCGGTTTTTCAAACCGGGATTTTTTATTGGAATCCAGCTTGGATATGGGCCATCACCCAGAACGCCGCTGGTGCATACGTTATCCTGCGCGCGCATTCCAGCTAAGGGCTGTGTAAAAGCCACCGGCCCACGATGGATTGGGCTCGAACTGAGGTGATGGATGTTGCCGGTGGAAACGAAGCGAAACAACACGCGCACGTCTTCGGCGCACAGCGTGATTGACCAGTATCGCCAGGGACAGGTTGCGTTGTCAGAAGCGTTGCAAATGATGAGTGGAAATTCGCACATTGCAGAGACTGTTCGACCAGGGATTTCTAAGGACCGCCTTCACTCCATCCTGGGAGAACTGGATGAACTGGTGGGATTACATGAAGTGAAGTCCATGGTGCGTGAGATCTTTGCGTACCTGTACATGCAGCAGCGACGGCACCAGCTTCACCTGAAATCTGAACCTGTCGTCTTGCACATGGTGTTCAAAGGAAACCCGGGAACCGGAAAGACGACGGTCGCTCGTTTGTTGGCGAAAATGTTCCACGAGTGCAGCATGCTCGAGAAAGGCCATCTAGTAGAGGTAGAGCGCGCCGATTTGGTGGGTGAATACATCGGTCACACCGCGCAAAAGACACGGGAGATGGTGAAGAAGGCGCTCGGTGGAGTCCTCTTCATCGACGAAGCGTACTCGCTTGCACGGGGTGGAGAGAAGGACTTCGGAAGAGAAGCTATAGACTGTCTGGTGAAAAGTATGGAAGATTACCGCGACCAGTTCATCGCGATTATCGCTGGTTACGAACAAGAGATGGAGTGGTTTCTGTCGACGAACCCTGGACTACCGAGCCGGTTTCCCATTCATTTGAGGTTCCCAAATTATGACATCAGATCTCTGGTTGAGATTGCACGACGCAACGCTGCGAGCCGACAGTACACCATCAGCCCAGAGGCGGAACTCAAACTTCGCCGCCACTTGGAGTCGGTGGTTCAGGGGCGAACCGGACGAAACTTTAGCAACGCTCGGTTTGTCCGAAACGTCGTAGAGCGTGCCATCCGTCAGCACGCGGTCCGGCTTTTTGACGTCGCAGAGATGAATCGTGAAGCGGCAATGATGCTGCAACCCCAAGACTTCCGATGGGAGGGAATTGCAACGTGAACCGAGGCTTGATTATCGGTAAGACCAACGTGGGCAAGACGTTGTTTTGCATCCATTTTGCAAGATACATGGGGTTGAAGGAATTGCAGTGGCTGATAGAGCGCACAGATGGACGAACCGAGCACAGGCGCATGTCATTGTCGGAAGCGGAAGCGTCGCTGTCCGGACCGGTCCCCCATCGGACACGAAACCTGCAATCTGTAGCTGTTGATTTTCCGCGTGGTAAAGGAAGACATCAGCTGCTGTTATCAGACACAACGGGGTTAACCGATGGTATCCATCCGGAGGTCGAAGTCCGAGAGGCCATGGCACAGACCTTGCAAGCCATGGTGAATGCCCGAGTCATTCTTCACGTCGTGGATGCATCCGACATTGGAAGGCACACCTCTCACGCCGCCGGGAGATCTGTGTTCGCTTCTACATGGGATGCCTTGGATGAACAGCTGTCGAATTTCGGGACTCACCAATCCGGCTACCTGATTCTCGCGAACAAGATGGACCTTCCTGACGCGAAGCAGGGTTATCGCCACCTGTGCCAGCGGTTCTCGAGGCACCGCGTCATTCCGATTTCAGCTCTGTACGGAACCGGGTTTCGGGAGGTGAAACAACATGTATGGCGATTTGCTTGAAGTAGGACGAACGCTTTTGTGCCTGGTACTGTCCGGTGCGACTATCAAACTGATGGATGATTACCTAGACGCGGAGTACGATATCTGCCGCGGCAAGCACACAATGGCGGTCAAGCTGTCGCGAGCTACCCTGCCGTACGCGCTTGTGCTCGGCTTCTTGGCCGCTTACCTCAACTTAAACATCGCTATATCCGTCTTCTTCGGAAGTTACGCTACCGGTATGCTGACGACTTGGCGCGAGAAACTGCCTACGCGGGTACCTGCATTCATCGAAATCCTCATCGCGCTGGCCTTGTCGACCCTTCTGGTAGGATGGCACACCGCATTGTGGGGCACGTGCTTAATGGCTATGTTCGACTGGTTGGATGACCTCGTGGATAGAATGACAGATCAGAAGACGGGTCAGCGCAACATGGCTTTGCGTATCGGTGTCGGAGAAACTACACTGTTGACCCTGATTGTGATGTGCGTTGCCATCCTGTTGAACGCCTGGTGGACGGCACTCGGGTTCATCGCCTTGACGATGCTGACGATGTTGTCCGAAGCGACCACGAGCACACTGTGGCAAGCCTTGGACGAAGACAAGGGGGTACACTTGTAATGTCCGCTGAATTCCTTCTCATCGGTTGGTTGGCTGTCTGTTTCGTGGGGTTGTTTGCCTATTTCATTGGCCGCCGCGTGGGGCACAAAGAAGGGCGCTCCGAGGCCCTTTGCGAGGCACCATTGCGACTGCGTATAGATGCCTTGGAGAGGGGGTACTGTCCCATCTGCAACAGCGTCTCCGCGAACGCGAAATGGTACAATGAGCGCGAAGAGGTGATGAGGTGACCCAGACGACAGTGCAAAGCGTGGTGATAGGTTTTCGTCGCAATCCAAGCGAGAGCGACGAAGCCTTTCGTGCCCGACTCGACGAACTGGTGGGTCTGTGCGAAGCCGCCGGTGGTCAGGTGGTGGAGGCGTTTGTCCAGGTACGCCGCAGCGTGGACGCCGGACTCTATCTTGGTTCTGGTAAAGTGGCGGAAATGGCACAATGGATTGCCGACAGAGAAGTCGATGTCGTGGTTTTCGACGGTGAATTGAGCCCAGGACAAGTCCGAAATCTCGAGGCGCAGCTAGGCTGTCGCGTCATTGACCGGACGCAACTCATCCTAGACATTTTCGCGTCGCGTGCTCGTTCTCACGAAGGTCGATTGCAGGTAGAAATTGCCCAGTTACAGTACCTGCTTCCGCGTCTGACCGGACGGGGTGTTGAGATGTCTCGGTTGGGGGGTGGTATCGGTACCCGGGGCCCCGGTGAAACAAAGCTGGAGACTGACCGACGCCGCATTCGCCAACGCATCGACCATCTTCGCGCTGCACTCAAACAAATACACACCTACCGGGCGACACAGCGAAGCAAACGGGTCAAGTCCGTTCCGGTCGTGGCGCTGGTAGGCTACACCAACGCTGGCAAGTCCACGTTGTTGCAGCGGTGGACGGCGGATAAAGGCACCAAGCCCACGCTGCAGGGTCATGACCGCCTGTTTGACACGCTCCAACCCGTGGCCCGCAAAGTACGTTGCGGACAAACAGCTGACATTGTGCTTCTCGATACCGTCGGGTTCGTGCAAGACTTGCCACATCAACTGGTGGAGGCGTTTCGAGCCACCCTCGAAGAAGTACTCGTAGCTGATTTAATTGTCCACGTCGTGGACGCTGCCACGTCTTTACATCAGCGGTTGTCTGCGACATACAAAGTGTTGCACGAGATTCACGCCTCGGACAAGCCCGTAATTACCTTTTTCAACAAGATGGATCTCGCTGCGACAACCCCGCCGCCCGACATACGTGCTGTCGTCAGCCTTTATGGTTCTGCTGCCACGGGGTTGAACATGGAATCGCTGTACGCAGAGGTGGAACGACAGCTTGAGCTCGACCGGGTGGAACTGGTCGTTCGCGGTCCAACACCTTCGGTGTTATCCGCGGAGTTGGTGAAGTTTGGAAGGATCGTGGACGTTCGGCCTGTGGATGACGTTCACATGGAGGCCACGGTTGTCGTGGAGCGACGCTCGGCCAGGAATGTGTTCGAGTGGATGGTCACAGATGGAGGATTCGACGTGGAGTGGAAGGAAGGCCTTATGAAGTCGTAAGACGCGAAGGTCTTGTGAAGGGAGTTTGAAATGGAAGTGTTCAACAAAGCTCGTGAACTGGTCGCGTACTCCGAACAGTGCGTCCAGTCGGCGTTTCAGGATGTCGATGCGATTGCGAAACACAATCAGAGAAAGGTGTTGGAGGCGTTTTGGGAGGAAAAGGTGAGCGCCACCGATTTTCAAGGGTCCACCGGGTATGGTCTTTCGGATGAAGGCCGAGACAAACTGGAACGGATATATGCACGCGTATTTGGTACGGAAGCCGCTTTGGTGAGACCGCAAATTGTCTCCGGAACCCACGCGTTGAAACTGATGTTGTTTGGTGTACTTCGCCCCGGGGATCACCTTCTGTTTGCGACGGGAGCCCCGTACGACACGCTGGAGGCGGTCGTGGGCATCCGTCCGGCGGTAGGCAGCCTTGCAGAGTGGGGCGTCCAGTACACGATTGTCCCACTTGCTGCTGACGGATCCATCGATGTGGAGGCGGTGCTGGACGCACTCCAGGAAAACACGAAACTTCTCATGTTTCAACGGTCGCGCGGATACAGCGACAGACCCGCGATATCCGTGTCAGCGCTCGAGGAGGCATTTGCGGCCGTCCGTAAACGTCGGCCGGACGTTTGCATCGCTGTGGACAACTGTTATGGGGAATTCGTGGAGCGATTGGAACCGACCGCCGTCGGGGCAGACTTGGCCGCAGGTTCCCTCATTAAGAATCCGGGGGCAGGCATCGCATCCACGGGCGGGTATATTGTGGGCAAGGAGCGCTGGATGGAAGGTATCGCAGCCGGGCTTACGGCACCTGGTGTGGGTGCGGAGGCGGGCCCGACGCATTCGTTTCTGCGCGAATTCTATCAGGCGCTGTTCTTGGCACCGCACATCGTCAGCCAAGCGGTCAAAAGTTCCATTTTAGCGTCTCATGTGCTAGCATCGTTGGGACTGGAAGTGTCACCCACGTGGGATGAACCGAGATCCGACATCATCGTGACCGCCAAGTTCGCGTCGCGCGCTAGCCTATTGGCTTTCTGCCGGGCGGTACAGAGTAGCGCCCCCGTTGACTCTTACGTGCGTCCGGAAGCAGCACCAATGGCAGGCTACGAAGACGATGTTGTGATGGCTGCAGGCGCATTTGTACAAGGGGGATCGCTCGAATTGTCTGCAGATGCGCCAATGCGCTACCCGTACATTGGGTACCTACAGGGAGGCCTGACATACGAACACGGCTACATTGCGATAGAAAAGATAGCTGCGTCACTCATGTTGCCGAATTGATGTAAATAAATCTTACATTTCTATTGCGCGATGCCAGTATTCAGTGTTACGATGTCTGCGACCAGGTACTTGGAGGGGAACGCTTGTGGACCTTCACGCGAGAAAGCAAATGCCGCTGTTTCCCATAGGGATTGTTCAGAAACTGACGGGTTTGTCTGCACGGCAAATTCGTTATTACGAACAACATGGATTGGTGGAACCGGCGCGAAGTGAAGGCAACCAACGCTTGTTTTCGTTCAACGATGTCGAGCGTCTGCTCGAAGTACGCAGTTGGCTCGATCGAGGACTCAACATGGCAGGCGTGAAGGCGCAGTTGGCTCGAGGGGCGAACGGGACCTCGGACGCAAAGCGGAATGAACCTACAGACCGGGACCTGTACAAGTGGATGCAGCAGCAAATGCTAGGTCGCCCCGACGCTGGGAGTCATGAATTTCAAGGTGAGCTCTCCAGATTTTATCGCCGGAAGTGACCCGCAGAAGCTACATAGGTAGAGGAGGACTGTCGATGCGCAAGCAGTACAGTAAGGAAGAAATCTTGGCATTTGCCAAGGACAACGATGTTCGATTCATTCGACTGCAGTTCACGGATCTGCTCGGCGTCATCAAGAACGTGGAGATTCCGGTAGACGAACTGCCGAAGGCGCTGGACAACAAAATCATGTTCGACGGCTCTTCGATTGAAGGATTTGTACGGATTGAAGAATCCGACATGTATCTCGTGCCGGATCTGTCCACGTGGCTGATCTTCCCTTGGACGGCAGGACAGGGGAAAGTGGCTCGGCTGATCTGCGACGTCTATCTCCCGGGCGGTGAACCGTTTCCTGGTGATCCGCGCGGCGTCCTGAAACGTGTCCTGAACGAAGCGCGCCAAATGGGCTTCGATTCGTTTAACGTCGGTCCGGAACCGGAATTCTTCTTGTTCAAATTGGATAGCAACGGACATCCAACGCAAGAGGTTAACGACGAAGGCGGCTACTTCGACTGGGCGCCGCTTGACCTGGGCGAAAACTGTCGGCGCGAGATTGTCTTGACGCTCGAGGAAATGGGCTTCGAAATTGAGGCGTCTCACCACGAAGTGGCTCCAGGTCAGCATGAAATCGACTTTAAGTACGCCGATGCAGTTGAAGCAGCCGACAACATTGCTACATTTCGACTGGTTGTAAAAACCATTGCCCGGCAACACGGGCTGCATGCAACGTTTATGCCGAAGCCAGTGTATGGGATCAACGGGTCCGGAATGCACTGCCACATGTCGCTGTTTAAGGGCGGCAAAAATGCGTTCTATGATGAGAACGACGAACTCGGGTTGAGCGAAACAGCTCGTCAGTTCCTGGCTGGCATTCTGGAACACGCGCCAGCATTTACAGCCATCTGTAACCCGTTGGTGAACTCGTACAAGCGACTGGTGCCTGGCTATGAAGCACCCAGCTACGTAGCGTGGTCTGCGAAGAACCGGTCTCCGCTCGTTCGCGTGCCTGCGGCTCGTGGACTCAGCACGCGCATCGAAGTGCGTAGCCCGGATCCGTCTGGCAACCCGTACCTCGCCATTGCGGCGATGCTCGCAGCGGGGCTCGACGGTATCCGTCGTGAATTGCCGCTTGTACCGCCGACCAATCGTAACATCTACATCATGACCGATGCAGAAAAGGAAGCGGCGGGCATCCGCAGCTTACCGGAAAGCTTGGGCAAAGCTCTTGAAGAACTCTCGAAAGATGAAGTTATTGTCTCGGCACTGGGCGAACACGTCTACACACACTTTGTCGAAGCGAAGACCATTGAGTGGAACATGTTCCGCACTCAGGTGACGGAGTGGGAACGCGAGCAGTACATCAATAATTATTAAGAGTTGCACGGAAGCACTCCAGACGGGTCGTCGTGGCGCTCTTTCCGGATGGGAATTGCCCGCACGTCACTCAGCCACCCTCGATATCGCGAGGGTGGTTTTTTGTTTTTTCGCGATGTATGAAACGCGGGGGTGGGCTGCACCAAAGCTGCGACAAAGCTGCAGGGAACAGTGGATCCTGAAGGCATTAAGATATGGTCGTCCGCGGTGATGGAGACACCATTGAGCACCATTGCACCGGGGCGGGTGATACGGATATGGTCGCCGAACAGCAACTTTTGTTTAAGAAGATCACCCGGACATTGAGGCTCATGGTGTTTGTGATGTTCGAGCAGATGGTTTTCTCCTCTCTGTTATACATACGGCGATACGGGTGTGAACGTATGGACGTGTAACTCTGTGAGACCTTCCAATTCATTTGTAAAGAGATCTGATCACTAAGGGACACACTCCCAAGGTTCCATTCCGTTTTGCGGGAGTTTCATCCTCCATAATAAAAGAGCTTCCTTGACGTCGTTCGTCAGGGAAACTCTCGGGGTCACTTGGGAATACAGTACGAAAATTAGTGCAGTTGACGGAAGACACCTATCACTTTTCCGAGAATGGACACATGGCGGTAGCGGAGGGGTTCCATATTTGGGTTCTCCGGTTGCAACCGAATATGATCCTCTTCTTTGAAAAACCTCTTTACGGTGGCTTCATTATTCTCAGTCATGGCAACCACAATGTCACCGTTGTTCGCGTGATCTTGGCGCCGAACGATGACAAAGTCGCCGTCAAAGATACCCGCGTCAATCATACTGTCGCCCTGCACTCTTAACAGGTACACATCGTCATTTTTTGCCATGCTCCGTGGCAGAGGGAAGTAGTCCTCCACGTTTTCAACGGCTGTAATGGGTTGGCCGGCCGTGACCTTCCCTACAATGGGCACCATGACCGCAGACTCCGGGCTTAACGTCGAGTTGTCAGGGGAAGAATTGTCCAACAACTCAATCGCTCTCGGTTTGGTTGGGTCGCGCCGCAAAAACCCTTTCACTTCTAACCGTTCGAGGTGCCCGTGAACAGTAGAGCTCGAAGCAAGACCAACCGCCTCGCCGATTTCGCGAACCGACGGTGGGTATCCTTTTTCACGGACGTTTTGGCGAATAAAATCTAATATTGCTTGTTGTCGCTCAGACAGCTTCGTCAATGCAATACTCCTCCGATTCACTAACTTGGTAATAGTATACCAATGCACCCCAGTATTTGCAAACGTTTGTTCGCATATCGCTTGACAGAACATTCGTTCTGGTTATGTACATACCTCAGGTGTATAATGAAACTACGAACATTTGTTCCGGGATGGTGTGCCATGGCTAAAACCAAAGGAATGACTTTGCTGGAGTTTCAGCGCAAGTTTTCGAATGAACGGGTGTGCCTAGAGCACTTGTTTCAATTGCGCTGGGGCAATGGATTCGTTTGCCCGCGTTGCCAGGGAAACAAGTTCTACTTCATTGAGAAACGCATGCTTTATGAGTGCTCGTCCTGCGGCCACCAAACCTCACTGACAGCCGGTACCATTATGCATAAGACGAAGCTGCCTCTGCTCGTATGGTTCTGGGCGATTTACCTGGTCGCCTACGATAAGCGCGGCCGTTGCGCTTTGTCTTTAGCGCAAGTGCTCAACTTGGATTACCGTACTGCATGGCGCTTGCTTCACAAGATTCGGTGCGCTATGAAAACGGCGGGACGCGCAGTACCAATTGGCTGGTCTTGTCGAGATGGACGACACCTACATTGGTGCCCCCAAGTCTGGCACATATGGAAGGGGGACTACGAAGCAAAGCCGTTGCCGTAGCGCTCCAGACCGATTCGAAAGCGCAATTTGTCCGGATGAAAGTCATCCAACGGGTGACAATCGCGGAGATCCACCGCGTGCAAGAGTAGTCGTGGCGACAGGTACAACCATCATTTCAGACGGGCACAGCTCGTATAAACGCCTCACTGACCTCGGCTATCAGCATGTCTCCCAGGATTTCAAGCGGGCGGATCCGGACGTATTTCTCAAATGGCTGCATGTGGTCATCGGCAACGCCATAGCTTTTATTCAAGGAACGTACCACGGTCTGAGTGCCCGTTATCTACAGACGTACCTGGACGAGTTCTGCTATCGCTTCAATCGGCGGCGCAATCCGAACGAATTATTCAGCAGATTACTTAATAATTGCCTCTCTGCAACTAACACAGGTGTCCGGAAGCAGAATGCATAACCAGAACAAATGTTCGCAAAGGGGATTACAGATGTACCAACGGCATCTTCGCGCGGCAAGATCAGCGGGAGCCGGCTTGCAAAAATTCTAATATTCTAGCAGTGTGTTGGACGATTGGCATCGGGGTGTTGTGCTAGCTGTGCGGTAGTGTTACGTCTGCGGATACGAAGCGCAGCTCGTACATTGTGGAACAAGGGGACACCATATGGTCCATTCGTCTCATCTGACACATGGCGGTGATCCCCGTGGGGTTGTGAATGAAATTTTGGAAATCAATCATTTGCAGTCCGCTGACATACACCCGGGAGATACGCTGGTTCTACCCAACCCTCAAGGGATTGTGAGGTGGGATTTTACCGCTGGTTGCCATGGGAATGATGAAAAGCGCCATTGTCCAGCACTCTCCATCAAATTCCGAGTGTTTCTTCGCAGATTCGAAATCCAGTGGGTGATTTACGGTATCAGGTGCAACTGTTTGAGGGCGCGGTAAACTCCATTCTCATATGCTGGCGACGTCTCAAGTTTGGCGTGCTTTTTCACTTCGTCAGCGGCATTTCCCATCACCACTGAGATACCTAATTCCTGAAACATCCGTATATCGTTGCCTCCGTCACCGATGTGCATCGCGCGTTCTTTTGGAATGTTCCATCGATTGAGGAGTGCAATGGCCCCATGGATTTTATCGCAGCCCCGCTTCTGTAGATCTACGGCCTCATCGTGCCATCGGTATAACAAACATTCCGGGAATTCATTTTGTACTGTCTGGTCCCACGTTCCGGTCATGAACAAATTCATTTGGTAGATCTCTTCTCCGGCTGCGGTCCATTCTGTTCGTGAGACTTGTTGAAGAGGTGGATACCTGAAAGACTCGACGATGGGCAGGTATTTGTCTGGCAGCGGGTGAAAGATCAGTGTTCGGGACAGGGAGTGCAGAATGATGGGAATGTCGTTCCGCTCACTGAAATCAATGGCGCGCTGTACGACATCTTTCTCCATCGGACTGGACAAGACGATGTCGCCATCCGAAATAGCCAAACCCCCGTTAAAATATGTGGCGTGCGAAATGTTCAGTGTCTGTTGAACCTCGGTGGTGTGCAGAATTGAACGTCCTGTACACAGCGCTACACGTATGTTTTGTCTTTGGAGCAGCCGCACAGCCTCCCTGGCACTCTCTACCAATTTTCCATCGTAAAAGATGGTACCGTCGATGTCTAAAAATACGGCTTCGATATGATGTTGGTGTCCATGATGATCCACATTTTCCACTCCCAGTCGACACGGACTTCAGGTTTAGCCTTCTATCTCTGCTTCGCCCATTATACGGTGGGAAATTTCTCCGCGTCAAAGCAGTCTTTGCAATCTCCCGTCGTGCACGAAGTGGCCGATAGCCGTTAGACACCGACGGTGAAATCAAGTATCATAGCGCTATGTGCAAGTTGGGAACGGAGGAAAATGTATGACAGTCACGATGGAACAACTGGTTGCACTCGCGAAACACAGAGGTTTTATCTTTCCTGGCTCGGATATTTACGGCGGGCTTGCAAATACGTGGGACTACGGGCCGCTTGGTGTGGAACTGAAGAACAACATTAAACGGGCTTGGTGGAAGAAGTTCATCCAGGAGTCTCCCTACAACGTTGGGCTGGACTCCGCTATTTTGATGAACCGCCAGGTTTGGGTTGCTTCGGGACACGTGGGCAACTTCAATGATCCCATGATTGACTGCAAGTCCTGTAAGGCGCGCCACAGGGCCGACAAGCTGATTGAAGATGCGCTGGCAGCTCAAGGCGTTGAGAAGATTGTGGACGGGCTCTCGTTCACGGAGATGGAAAACCTGATTCGCGAATACCAGGTCTCGTGCTCAGTGTGTGGTAGTAAGGAGTTTACGCCGATTCG
Organism: uncultured Alicyclobacillaceae bacterium; assembly: GCA_963788285.1. Classification (GTDB taxonomy): domain Bacteria; phylum Bacillota; class Bacilli; order Alicyclobacillales; family Alicyclobacillaceae; genus Alicyclobacillus_A. Next base: position 3,218 of record CAWBGB010000002.1, on the reverse strand, counting down.
ACAGTTCAACATGATGTTTAAGACCCATCAGGGTGTCACGGATGAGGCCTCGAACGAAATCTTTTTGCGACCGGAGACGGCGCAGGGGATTTTTGTGAACTTTAAACACGTGCAGCGCACCATGCGCAAGAAGCTGCCGTTCGGCATCGGCCAAATCGGGAAGAGTTTTCGCAATGAGATTACGCCAGGCAACTTTATTTTCCGTACCCGCGAGTTTGAACAGATGGAGCTTGAGTTTTTCTGTGAGCCAGGCTCGGACTTAGAGTGGTTTACCTATTGGCGCCAGTTCTGCTACGACTGGCTGCTGTCGCTGGGCTTGAAAAAGGAGAACCTGCGGCTGCGCGACCACGAGAAGGAACAGCTTTCCCACTATAGTTCGGCTACGACAGACGTGGAGTACAATTTCCCATTTGGTTGGGGCGAGTTGCTCGGCGTAGCGGATAGGACCAATTACGACTTGTCGCAGCATCAGGAACACTCCCATGAAGATTTCACCGTGGCAGAGGAAGGCAAAGAACCGTTCGTGCCTTACGTAATTGAGCCATCTATCGGCGCGGACCGACTGTTATTGGCCATCTTCGCGGACGCGTACGAGGAGCAAACATTGGAAGGTGGCGATGTGCGCACGGTGCTACATTTTCACCCAGCGATTGCTCCTTACAAAGCGGCTGTGTTCCCGCTGAGCAAAAAACTCGCCGACGGCGCGACCAAGGTGTACGAGCAACTGGTGAAGGAATTCATGGTAGACTACGACGACTCCGGTTCCATCGGGAAACGATACCGTCGACACGATGAGATTGGGACGCCGTTTTGTATTACGTATGATTTTCAGTCCGAGGAAGATGATTGTGTCACTATCCGCGACCGAGACACGATGGAGCAGTCTCGCGTTCCGATTGCGGATATCAATGCGTGGCTTCGTGAAAAGGTGTCCTTGTGACGTTGGATGAATCCCCTGAGGAGTGGGTACACCATAAAACGGGGGGTGGCTTACATGTCAAACGAGCACACGGAAAACCATAACGATGCACTCACGATTTTTGGCGCACTGCAGAGCAATGATCGCTATGGGGCTATCGTAGGGCGGCATGACCGGGCGTTTCACGACGCTGTGATAACGCCGATACCGTGGAAGCAGATTCACCGGGCGAATGTGCCGCACCTGGGCCGTCACTCCAACTGAATCAAGCATGGCACTGTGAAGTTTCACACCCCAGGGAGTCCTCGGACTCCCTTTTTGAATTCCGAGTGACAAGATTGCCGAGTGGGAATGAGGACAATCGCATACGGTCATGGTAATAAGGAGGGGGGGTCAAGCATGCACAAGCGCAAATCTGACATCGACACCAATTCTGAGATGGCAATCCAGCAAGCGGAGGCCGTCATCGGCCTAGAATCTGTGGTAGATGGCATTGACCGGATGCGTGACGAAGGTGGCATTGCGCCTGAAATCCCACATCGGCAAGAGCGTGTAGATGTGGAGGACGGAACGACAAATCCAGAGAATTTGTAAAACAAAGGCGCCCGAGGGAGAGCACTGCAAAACGAATACAGTAATTGTAAAGAACACCCCCAGTACCGTCTTGGTACTGGGGGTGTTGTATAATTTTAAGAAAAAAGGAAGACTTGGATGCTCCACTCGTCGAAGCAAACAAAATTGTCGTTTCACGCAGAACTTTATAATTTAGTCCCCAAGGATCACTTGCTTCGAAAAATTCATCAAGCGGTGGATTTTTCGTTTATCCACGATCTCGTGAAAGCCTCGTACTGCGAATATTGCGGTCGCCCAGCAACGGAACCGGAACTCCTGTTCCGACTCTTATTTCTTCAAATTCTCTATAACCTATCGGATGAGCGCGTCATTGCGGATACCCAAGTTAACCTTGCTTACAAATGGTTTACGGGCCTGAATCCTGAGGACCCTCTTCCAGATCCGACCCAATTGTCGAGGTTTCGTAACCACCGCCTCGGTGCAAGCAGAGTGGAAGAAATATTACAGGAATCGCTAAGCAATGCGTAGATAGAGGGCTCATTAAATCGAGGGCTTTAATTGTGGACTCGACTCACAGCCTGGCGTCCACCCAAAAGCAGAAACCTCTTCAGGTGCTTCGGGAGGCAGCGAAAAGACTACAGCGAGTCGTGCTTAAGAAGTACCCGAATCTCAAAAAGAAGCTGCCAACGGAACCGATGTTCGAAAAGGACCATCCAGATGCAGAAAAACTCATGCTGCACTATCTCGCCGAGTTAGGAGAAACAATTGAGACATTGATACCTGACCATGAGGGTGCAGTCACCGAGAAATTAAAAATTGCCAAACAAATTGTAGAGGACGAACGTCTTCTCGCAAATAACGGAATTATGTCTGCGATTGATCCGGATGCTCGGTTTGGGTGGAAAAGCAACACCAAGTCATTCTTTGGGTACAAGGAACATCTCGCGATGACTGAAGAAGAAATCATCACGGCAATTGAAGTCACGGGCGGTAGTGTAGATGACGGTAAGCAATTATCCAAACTTCTTCAGGAGTCGGTTGAAACCGGGATTGAAGTGAATGAAGTGATTGCGGATACCGCCTACTCAGGGAAGGATAACCTCGCTGAACTCAAGGTGAAAGGAATTCAAGCGGTAATCCCGTTAAGTCCGATAGTTCATACCGGAGGTCCCAAGCAAGAAGGCTTTCAATACAACAAGGACGCCGATTTTGTGGTTTGTCCCGCTGGAGAACATAGTAACCGAAAAGCGATTCAAGGAGCAAGAATTCTGGTCATAGTCGTTCAATGTTTTTTTACTTTGATGTAGAAAAATGCAAGGTTTGCCCTCTTCGCGATGGATGCTACAAACCGAATGCAAAAGCCAAAACTTACTCGATACGGATCGTCGCAGAACACTATAAAGAGCACATGGAGTTTGAGCAAAGTGATATGTTTAAATCACGCATCCGGCGACGACCCATTATTGAACACAAGAACGCGGAACTTAAGAGACACCATGGCTTAACCAGGGCGAAGTACCGCGGTCTGTTCGGCATGCGAATACAGGCATATTTAACGGCTTTCGTTGTAAATGCAAAACGAATGGTACACCTGATAAATAAAATGCAGCCTTCCTCTTGAGCGAGGAAAGCTGCATTTTTACTGAATCTTTGATCCAATAAGAGGATCTGTGTGGGATTAGCAACCACGTTGCTCTTTAAATAACCCCTTTTGCAGTGCTCTCCC
>CAWBGB010000001.1:0-58930 GCA_963788285.1 uncultured Alicyclobacillaceae bacterium | reverse complement strand
ACTATCCGTTCCTGTAAGCAGGCCATGCAGTGTCACCAAAATGAACATGGGGAACGACGCGTAATGTATGGTTCGCCATACCTTGACGGACATTTTTTCTCTGAGGTATGACGTGACAACGAGTAAAAGCCAACCGTACAGTGTCAGGACCCCAAATCCCGTGTAAACGGGCCGATACTTCGCCGCGAAGGCTAAGAATAGACTGAGTACACCGAGCGGAACAGAAGTGTCCTGGTAAAGGCCCCATAGATGGAAAAACAGAAACGGAAAGACAAGCAGCGCAGCGTATTGATGCATCTGCGTCATTAGTTTACGAAGTTTCCACTTGTCCCAAAAGCCACTGGTCGTGGAAATACCAAGCAATACCGCGAGAGACAGCAAACAATATGACGTAAATCCTGCAGATCTGGCCATGTACCAGTAGAACTTATTCGCGGTGGCCTGGCCTGGATTCACCACGTGGATGGCCGTATATGAACCGACAATGATGAAGAAGGTTAGCGCACAGGCAAAACCAAATGGAAACCGTTGACGTTCATTTAAGAGTTCCACGAGTGAATCACCTCACCTGTATTCAACACGAGGACCCAGCCGGCCAATGTTTGATCATTGAGCCAGGTCGAGCCGCGCTCACGACCCAAGAGCAGACCGACTTTCGCCATCACTTCGGCTCGAACAAGGTCCTGATGGACGACCGTACACGAGACCACATCCGACTCAACCGGATGGCCGAGGAACGGGTCAATGATATGGTGTACGGTCTGTCCGTTGAACGTCCACTTTCGACGATACGTGCCACTCGTAGCCACTGTCATATCGGACACATCCAGTGTGAGTACATGCGCTCCGGCCGGATTGAACGGGTCAGCAATCGCCACGCACCACGGCCGGTCACCATGCGTCCCGCACAGATCATGTCGCCACCAGCGTTGAATAAAAATTGAGAGACGCCTTGTTGCCTTAGAATATTCGCCGCCTGTTGAACAATCCACCCTTTTGCAATGCCACCTAAGTCGATTTTGTATCCGGGTTTTAAGAACACTTCGCTCTTTGTCGCATGTACTTCAAACGGGCAAACCAACGGTGCTACAAATGCGGCACCGTTGGTGATTCTGACGATTGGGTGGTCTTCAAGCCGATAGAAAGAGACATCATATCCGATGTTTTCTAGAACGTGTCCCAAACACGGATTGAACAGGCCTTTCGTTTGCTCGAAGGCCTGTTTGGCTTGTCTGAGAACTTCCACTGTATGAGGATGCACAGGCACCCACTGTCCAGGAGTAGCATTGATCCGACTGACGTCACTGTCTGGCCGAAACCGCGAAAGCAGAGCTTCCAGCTCTTCGACTTTGTCTCGGGCACGTTGTATCGTATGATCGACGTTTGGCGGGGTGGACAGGCTCTCCGGAACGACAATTTCCACCTGGGTGCCCATGGCTTGGAATGTCACATGGCTCATAATATCACTCACGATCCGGATGAAGTGGCATCAGGCATTGATTGTTGGCTCAATCCCACACTTCCAGATGTAGCTTGCGACTGCGCGACGGGGGCGCTTGATGGCTGCGATGTCAAGTTGGCGGTACGCACTTGTTTCACAACGTTTTGAATCGCAGTCAATGTATTTTGGTCAATCGCTCCGGTTTGCGGCAGATGGTGTTCGGCCTGGAATGTTTTTACAGATTCCGCAGTTACCGTACCATAATACTGCGTTATCGGGTGATGAAAATATCCCAACAGGGACAATTGTTGTTGGATAGTACTTACCTGTGGGCCTCGGGACCCAATTTCATACAGTATCTTCTCAGGACTCGTACTTCCATTCTCAGATGTATTTGTTTGCAAGACGGATGGCTTCTGTGCAAGTGACTTGGTTGGAGATGAATGAATAGCCGGGGCCGTCTCGGCAATTTGGTGCCAAATGGTGAACAGAGACCCAAAGGCAATCACGGGCGTACTCCAAGAGAGCGTAGTCAGCCACAAGCGCAATTGACGTTCCCTGCGTTGCCGTGCGATTTGCTTTTCTTGGTCTGTACCCATGTGAATCAGCCTCCTCGCGGAACATGCTACATCTTGTACATCAAACGAAATTCAAATCGACGTTGTTGAGCAAAGGAACGCGGTACTGTGTCGAGTACCAGTACCGCGTTCCTTTGTTGCTTCACATATGGCTAGAGGGATCCATTGTCCCTCAAGATGAATGAACACCTAATCCGTAGGTGTAAACGAGTGTGCCTCCCAGATGTCCTGCGGCACTCACCATGACCACAGCGATAATGGAGCAAATGACGGCCAACACGGATGGCTGAAAACGCTGTGGGTTCTTCCAGAAGCGCCAGCCTTGGAACACCAACGCGGCAACCACAAAAATGCCGGTCAATTCTCCGTACTCCTTGTGTGTATGCAACATGTGTACCTCAGTACTAGAGACATGACTGAGGTAGGAGCTGCTTATCGCACCGGCAACACCAGCCGCCCCCACAGCAAGGAAACTCAAAATCAGCAAGATGAGGAACGACTTGGCGGGAAAATCACTCTTGCGATAAAAGAGACTGATAACCCCAGCGAGGCCAGCCAGGTAGACGATGGCAATGGTGAAGTGTACAACCATGGGGTGAATGGTAGATGGAAACAAATGATACAGGCTTGTCATGTACCTTATTCCCTCCCGGGGGAACAGGATACGGGGTGTACTTCAAAATAATCTCAAGCCCTCGTTTGGGCAGGTGAAAGCACTGGAAATTACAGTTTCATCTTTTGTGGGACAACAACGGTTGTGATAACCCATGGTCCATCCATCCGTACGTCGATGCTCCCTTTCATTTCTTCGACGATCCGGTTGGCAATTTTCATTCCAAATCCGCGCGTCATATCGCGGGGAGGATGCACCGCAGTAGACATGCTTCGAGCGCGGTTCTTCATACGAAACTGAATCATATCGGACTGGGATCTGAGGGACCACGTTGCCTCTGTACCTTCCTCCGCGTGGTCGACTACGTTTTTGCACAGTGTGCTGATCAACCGAGTCCACATTTCCGGCGTTGACATCAGAAAGAGCCCCGGTTGAGAGGAACCGGAGAGCTGAATGTTGTGTTGCTCTAGAAGTGGCCGAAAACGTTCAATCACCTCGTCCGTCAAGTCTGAGACGGCGACTGGCTGAAGATGAACTTGAAATTCCTTGGCATTGAGGCGGGAGAGGTACAAAATGTCCTTGACCAGGGTGGAAGCCTCCAGGATTTCTCTCGACAAGTCTTCCCGAATCTCCTCATCCGCTACATGCATACTCACAATGGCATTCATTGTCGCTAGGGGTGTTTGCAGCTCGTGGGATAGTTCTACCAGCATTTCCTGATGTGCCTGCCAGGTTTTTTGCGCAGGGATGAGAGCCTTTCTCGCAATCCACAAGTGAAACAAAATGGCGCCAAGTACACCGACAGTGCCGACGAGGAACAGAAGGTCTCGAACGTGTTTGAGCGTTTCGTAGGTTTGCTGTGTAGATTCGTACGTAACAATCTGCACGGGTACGCCTGATTTTACGAACGTGTCAGAGAAAATCCGATAATGCTGATTGTCATACAATATGTCTGTGAAATGCCCATTGCTGGTGTGGGCCAGCAGAGTGGCTGGAGGAACCGGGGAGTCAGCCACGTAATTTCCGTGCGGTGTATGGATCAATGTATAAAGCCTCAGACCCTTATCGTCGGCCGTGTCCAGCAGACGAAAAATGTCTTCGGAGATACGAGCAACTCTCATCACACGGTCATGAGCTTCTAAGAACTCAGAATGCAAACTCATGTCGCCTTCCGCTCGCAGTTGGCGATTTAACTCCAGGTAGACGAAACCTCCAAAACAGACCAGCAGTACCAAAGTACCCAGGATCATCAAGGATGATATTTGTAAGTAAAAACGTTTCAGCATGGTTTCTCACCTATACATTGGGGTGGATCATATATCCCTGGCCCCGCACCGTTTTGATGATATTCTTAATGCCCAACTGTGCACATTTTTTGCGCAAAAAGTAGACGTAGGTGTCAAGTGCGTTTTCGGCGAGGTCTGCATCTGGTCCCCAAATGTGATGAATTAATTGATCGCGCTCCAACACTTGGTTCGGGTGGCGCATGAGACATTCTAGTAGCAAATATTCCTTACTGGATAACTCGAGTATGTTCCCGTGGTACTCCAACGTTCGCGAATTTCTGTGAAGAGTGACTTGTCCATACTTGATGTTTTCAATGGACGTGTACCCGTCGGCACGCCGAATTAGCGCCTCAATCCGGGCAATCAACTCACTGGAGTTAAACGGCTTGCCGAGGTAATCATCTGCGCCTACATTCAAGCCGTTTACTCGGTCCACGGGTTCGTTTCGTGCTGTGAGCATGAGAACAGGTGTGTGGATTTGCAGCTTTCGTAATTTCGCCACCAGGTCCATACCGTCTTCGTCTGGAAGCATCACGTCCACCACAATGCAATCGTAGGCATTGGTTAATGCAAGGTCAATTGCAGTAAATGCAGTGTTCGTGTGATCAACTTCAAAATCATGTTTTTGTAAGAGTTCCTTGACCGCACGAGCGAGATGAAAATCATCTTCAATCACGAGTAATCTCAACGTCAAGCACTCCTCTCATGTGCAAATCGCGTAGCAATCCCGCCTATCGATGTGCATTCTCAGTTCACTCTAGATACCAATGTTACTTCAAAACAGATTCAATGTCCCATACCGTCGAAATTTACGCGTTATGGTTGATAGTATGTCAAAATACCTTAATGGCAAACGATTCATCCACATTCGCGAGTATTGAGATTATCCCGCTTCGGCGGGTTTTTCATTTGGTAGGAAACAAGGTGATGGCGATGCTTGTCGTGACAACTATTGTTTTTGCACCTTTTATTGAACTCCATCCACTTTGGGCAAAAAAAGTTGGGGGAGTCATATATGGTTAACCATTCATACACTGTCGAGGGAAGGGTGTCAATTGCCTTATGTCGAAGTGGAGACGGGTGTAAGACTAAGACTTTTCTTTGAAGTGAAGGGTCGAGGAAAGCCAGTTCTATTTGTCTACGGATTCCCAGCTAGTCACGAAGTATGCGACTCTCAAGTTACCGCGTTGGCGAAGCGATATACGACTGTGGTGTATGATCGCAGGGGGGCATGGCCAATCCGACAAACCGGGTGGACAGTATTCGTACGAGATACACATTCAGGACCTTAACGCATTGATTGATAAATTAGGTATTGAAAATTGCACGCTTATAGGTTGGTCCATGGGGACAGCCATCGGTCTCGGTTACATAACGCAGTTTGACAAAGGGGTCACGAAATTTGTGTCCGTAGGTGGAGCAATTCCCCAAGGCGTCTCGACGGACAACATACCCTGCGGACTCAGTCGACAGACAATACAGTCGTGGATTCATGAAGAGAAAATCGCGGCGGCCTGAGTTTGCCATGACAGTCGCCAAGTCAATGTTTTATTCACTCCATGAGTCCGAATATCCATATACGCCACGTTGGCTATGGAATATTTTCATGCAAACTCCATCGTATGTATCGATTTGAGATCTAGCAGAATTACGCGACATAGATTATTCTAATCGATTGCCCAAGATTCGAATTCCAACCGCAATATTTCACGGGATTCATGATCAAGTAATTCCAATTCAAAAAGGAGAATACGCAGCGAGTCAGATTCCAAACGCCTTACTGGTGAAATTCCGGAATAGCGGACATATGCCATTTATAGAGGAAAGCGAATTATTCACTAAACAATTAATCAAGTTCATGGATTTGGAAAAGGACTACCTTTAAAAGGTGATTTCCAATCGCTGCTCCATGGTTCATTTATTTGACCCGTTTGGCCGAAACTCATCCAGCGGCGTGAATCAGGCTGCTGGGGCGTTGCCTCGTGAAGAGCTGCATACCACATTTTGGCTCGGCATTCAAGGGGGTGCGCAAGGGAGCCATATGAAAACAGATTGGACAATCTGTCTCGAATTATGAATGGAATTGCCCTTTACGTCCAGCGTCAACGGGTTCTTCCTTCCTTGAACGAAAACTTTCCGTACTTCTCATCATCCTCTTCGTCGATGTCGTCCCAGTCGACGAAGCCAGATGACTCTCGCTTGTCGGTTGGTTCTGGCATTATTCCATCTCCTTCCTGGCGTGGGCAAAAATAGCGACGAACAACTGGTGCAGCACAATATATCGTGTTTTCGACAGTACGGGAACGGAAAATCGGCCGTGCTGAACCACTTGGTCGGAATTTTGCAAATCGCTCAGTTTTAGTTCAGGATACGGTGGACCGCATCAAATGGTTCGAGCATTCCGCGAATTTCACATCGGACTCATTATATACCCGGCCAAACAAAATTTGTATCATATTAGTGCTCCTCTCTGGTGTCCATGGTGCAAGCCAACCGGGTAGAGGATGCACACGGTACATAGGGCAATTGCACACGAGGTCTTGAAGTGGCTTGCGGCGTAGCCAAAGGGGGTTCCCCTGTTACTGGTCAATTCGTTTCTCATGTCCGTAGGGTTTTATGCGCTCATTCCCAATCTTTCCGTATACCTCACTCACGTATTGCAATGGTCTCCTTTGTTGGCAGGAATTCTGTTAATGGTGCGGCAGTTTGGTCAGCAGGGGCCGATGATGCTGACCGGTATGATCGCGGATAGAGTCGGGTACCGGGCCACCCTCTCCATCGGGTTTCTGATTCGCGGGATTGGGTTCGCTATGTTTGCTTTCAATACGAGCGTCGTGTGGATATTTCTTTCCGCGATTGTCGCAGGCATTGGTGGGAGTTTGTTTGAGCCGACTGGCGATGCGGCACTTGCAACGCTGACGGACGAATCGTCCAGGTCGCGGACGTATGCTGTAAAAAAGGTCAGCGACAATCTAGGGATGGTGTTCTCCGCGCTGATTGGTTCCTTGCTCGTATCTGTGAGTTTCCGCTTGCTGTCGTTGGTTTGCGGAGCCGTGTTTGTGATTGCGGGTCTGATGACCTATTTTCGTTTGCCATCCATTCGCGTCCAAGTAAAACCAGTGCCGTGGCCTCACATGTGGGGGACGGTCTCGCGAGACAAACTATTCATCCATTTTGTAGCGGTGGTGGTAGGGTACTTCTTTATGTACATGCAGCTGTACCTCACCATTCCGGATCGGGTTGTGGAAATGACGCACAAGGCGTCCTCCGTGTCCATCGTCTTTCTTACGCTGTCCGTGATGATGATATTGTTTCAGGTACCTATCAACACAATGGTGTCCAAATGCAACGCGATTCTCACCGTTCAGTGGGGATTGCTGAGTATGGGGGGAGGACTTTTCCTCTTAGGGTTGTCCAATTCTATATGGGTACTTCTTGTGGGTATCGTCTTGTTTTCCATTGGGGTCATGACGGTGCAGCCGGCAAGCTTTGACGTAACATCCCAACTCTCTGATCCCAAATTGACAGCCACGTACTTTGGTTTTTATTACTTGGCGATGGCCATCGGAGGTGCTCTGAGCCAAGGCACGGGTGGACTGTTGCTGCAAGTGGGGGCAGCCGTCGGTGTTCCAAATCTGGTATTTGTGGGTCGTGGGGGCTGTTGCGGTTCTCCGGCTACCGGTGCTGGTCCACTACGAGATCCTGAACATCGGGGTCTCTTCCGCCCCTTTCACGCATTCCCGAGCATCGATCTCCTTGAATGAATGCGTTTACCGAACTTTTTACCTTCTATATTTCATACAAGGAGATGAGGAGAGGACGTGGCTGTCAAGAAACTAGAACACGCCGGCATGATGGTTAAGAATATTGAGGAAGCCGCTGAGTTTTATACGACAGTTCTTGGTATGGAATGGAAGGGAACACTGGACCACAATGTCCCTGGGGTGCGGCTTGGATTTTTAGGGCTTCCGAGCGATGACAGCGCTGTGGTTGAACTGATTGAAGGATATAACCCAAACTTACCCCACGAGGGCATAGTTCATCATATGGCTTTCACGGTAGCGATATAGAGGCAGAGGCTGAACGCTGAAAGGTCTTGGAATTTACGTTTATCGATGAAGCAATCACCACACTTCAAAACGGTGCTCGGTACATATTTTTTAAGGGCCCGAATGGAGAGAACCTGGAATTGTGTCAACCGGGTCGCCAAAGAAGACGGATTCATCCCTTGGCTGCACGAGTAGGTGGCTTCTCCCATAACACAACCGCCCCGTTTGTGGAGGCGGTTGTGTTATGTAAGTAAAATAGAGCAAATGAATGCCGAATAAGGAAACCATGCGGAGAGAACAACCACTGTTCCTGATACCGCCCACGCAAGATCATTCCAGGGGAAACGTTTCATGGTGTGACCCTCTTTCGGCGATTTTATAGATTCGACGTTGTTCAACAGACATTTGTTTCACCCAAGTTGCTAGAAGAGTAATCAGACTCAGGTATTTGTCAAGGTCGCGCCAGGTCAAACTGTTGATCGATGTATTCCGCAGACAACCAATAAGCATATTCGGCACACGGTAGGCTGTGGATGGCCGAAAACTTCCTGCTCAAGCAATATCTATCCAAATCTACCACGACACCCGTATCCATGCAGATTTCCATCCACTCCAACGTCTGTAACAAGAAGGCCAATTGCAGGCGTGTCGGTTCGAGAACGATGGTGTCACTGTCAGAAATGAACACCTGGAAGTTCAATTCGTTGCGGAGCTCATGCAGGACATGCTTGGCAAGTCGGATCTGTGGCACAACCTTGTCGTACATGTATTGAAGCAAGGGATCTTCGGACGTGGGCAATTTCGTGTCCGTAGAAAGCGCGTCTTCGCAAAAGCATTCTTGTTCTTCAATGACATCCGCTAATAGCATCGCTTCTTGTGCCGTCAAAGGGAAACTCGCGCCGCACCACCCGTGTACAATATTTGGATATTCCCGGAACGCAGACACCGCATGTGCCCGTAAATCCTGACTGCGATTCTTCATTCGGCAACCATCTCCTCATGATAGTCTATGACACTAGCATTCCTCCCTTTCCGAAAATTTAAACTGTATTTTGCAAAAAACAGTGAGCCGATGGAGCACCACTTTTGTGGATTCATATCCTGTGTCATGCATGCACTGTAGCATAGTGGGTTAGCGCAGGGACTCAATCTGCTCGACCCAACACTGAATCAATGTGCCCGCAGGTTGCGGGGGCGCTAAGCGGACGCCCTGCCCTGCCCACATAGACAGAAATTCTGAACGATGTTGCTGGCTCGCTGCTTGTCGAATGTCACGTGTCAGGAATTTTGAGCGGGATAGTCGGGAATATTTGCATAGGGGGCCATCTCACGCATAAAACGGTTGACAATGCCGCGCGCAGGTTTGCCTGAGAACGCGCGAGTCAATCGCGTATCCTCTTCCGTCGCTCGCAAAATCGCCTGCTTGTATGGCTCATGGGCGCCACTCTCCGAGCAAGTCAAGAACGCTGTACCCATTTGAACGCCGGCTGCGCCTAGGAACAGGCTGGCGATGATTCCCCTGCCGTCCATGATGCCCCCAGATGCAATCACCGGAATGGAGACGTGATCTACCACTTGTGGAACCAGCGCCATGGTCCCAATCAAGGACGCGTCAAAAGATCCTGCAAATGTGCCGCGATCTCCACCGGCTTCGCTGCCTTGGGCGACCACTGTGACATGTGTCCCGCGCCCAGTGTCCCAAGTCCCCCTGCATTGGAGACCGCCGCAACCAATTCTGGGGTTGCCGATCCCCCAGCCATGCCTGCCTAGATGATAGGCAGGTCAATCCCAAGCAGTGGCGTCAACTTCGTCTGTGGCCATGATATGCACAAGCTTGACTCCTCCTTACGGATGTCATGGAAAAATCCTGTCTACGAATACAGAGTACTACGTCCATGTGAAACTTGGGAGATGAGCGCCATCATTTCCTGGGGAATCCTGTCGATGTCTCCGGTTCCGCAGGGCTACGCGTCGGATGTTGCCAACGGTGCGGACAGCAGATGTTACATTGTGATATCGTTTTACGTCCGAGTAGTCTGATCTCGAACGGCGTCGATGGGGGACATTACAGGTGACGACAATCCGGGTATAATGTCAAATTGGGCACTTGCGAACGGCGGTGACACCGAAAATTCGCGATGACAGGAGGTAGATACGATGACATCTCTGTATCCATTGAAATTCCGGCCGATTCCCCAGGAGCGGATTTGGGGTGGGCACCGGCTCAAGTCGTGGTTTGGTGTGACCGGGGAGGCAGCCCCGATTGGTGAGTACTGGGTGCTGTCAGCACATCCGAATGCAACCAGTGTCGTTGTCAATGGAGACTTTGCAGGACGAACGCTGACTGACATCGTACAAGCCTATCCAGAAGCGTATCTTGGTCGTTCGCCGCAGCCCAGGTTTCCTCTTTTGATCAAATTTCTCGAAGCAAGTCAAGATCTGTCCGTTCAGGTTCACCCGGACGACGCCTACGCGCAACAACATGAAGGCGATTTCGGCAAGACAGAAGCCTGGTATGTGCTCGAGACTGCGGACGACGGAAAAGTCGTGTTTGGACATCGTTTTCCCGACAAAGACAGCTATCGGAATGCCGTCGCGGAAGGGCGCGTTAAGGAATACTTGAGGTATGAGCCCGTTCAGCCGGGGCAGGTGGTGTTCGTACCCGCGCGGACACTGCACGCTCTACTGGCGGGTACGATGGTGATTGAAGTGCAGCAGACGTCCGATGTGACCTACCGCGTGTACGACTGGGATCGGAAAGGGCCGGACGGGAAAGGCCGTGAACTTCACATCGACAAGGCAGCGGACGTATTGACGTACGGAGCAGAACAAACACAGTCTGCCTTCGTACAGCCGACAGTGCTGGACGACGGAGAAGGCGTACACCGCGAACGCCTCGTCACATGTCCTTATTTTACCTTGGAAAAACTGGTTCTAGACGCCGGTAAACGATCACTCACTCCGTTGAAATCTGACGCGCCAGACATTCTCATCATGGTGAAAGGTACCGGGGTGCTGTGTTGGGAAGGCGGCGAACTCAACGTGGAACGTGGAGATACCGTGTTGATTCCAACGTCCATTCGATCCTACCGGTTGGATATGGCTGCCCAGACAGAAGTGTTGCGCGTCACCTATTGAATAGGGTGCAATTCGATTCACGTCATCCGCTTCGTTGCGGATGGCGTTTTTCTCTTGGATGACAGTCCGCAAAAACCACAGTTAGGTCGGACCTCTCGCGTCTGCGATGTAGATGTATAAGGATCGTTTTAACACGGGGGTTGCGCGGAGATACGTGTGAAACAGGCGGATGAAGGGGGGGATGTATCGCTTCGTTGAGGAGAATGAACGTATATGGTATAGCATCTTCGGCAATCTGCTTTTCGGGTGGTGGCTCCCTCCTCCTCGCTGCCACCCGAAGTGTATGTTTGCGGAAAAGGAGGTTGGGGACGATTCAGACCGACCTTGTAAAGTGCTGATACCGAGATGTGGGAGGCTCATATGTCGGTATTTTTTCTTCCGTATATTCATCATGAGGTACTTGTTCATGGAGCGCGGTGTGTATACGAAAATATGCGTGCGAATGTAGTCGATGTCTGGTATGCTATACAAATATACGTCGACGGGAACACAATACCCCCGAGCTTTACTGCTTTAGAGCAATAACGCGAGAAGGGTGATGTGGTTTTGGGAGGTAACACCGTGCAGGACATTTCCGGACGCACTGATATCAGGGAGCTCGGGACAGTATTTTGCGGCACGATGCAGGTAAACGAGCGCGGCCATTTGCAGATTGGCGGATGTGACACTGTAGACTTGGCCGCCCAGTATGGAACCCCCTTGTTCATCTACGACGAAGCGTTCATGCGTGAACAGATTCGCGAGTTCCACCAGACGTTTCGCGGGCTGGGTGTAAACTATGAAATTTCGTATGCGACGAAGGCGTTCTGCACCGTGGCCATGTGTCAACTCGCGCATCAGGAAGGCTTGACACTTGACGTGGTTTCCGGTGGTGAGCTGTACACTGCACTCAAAGCTGGTGTGCCACCAGCCAACATTCGCTTTCACGGCAACAACAAGACCTTAGCGGAGTTGGAATTTGGCGTGGCGTCCAACGTTGGCATCTTTGTCGTCGACAATTTCGTGGAATTGGCAGCACTGAATGACATCGGCCAGCGGCATGGAAAGACGGTACAGGTGCTGCTCCGCATTGCGCCCGGTATTGAAGCGCACACGCACCACTACATTTCCACGGGACAACAGGATAGCAAGTTCGGCTTTGACTTGCAGAGTGGGCAGGCGGAACGGGCGATGGCGGCAGTACTCGATGCGGAGTCTGTGCGGTGCATCGGGTTGCATTGCCACATCGGATCGCAAATCTTTGATCCCTCCGGTCACATCGCCGCAGCCGAGCGGATGTGTGAACTGTACGCGGCCGGCGTTCGAATGGGACTGCCGTTCTCTGTGCTTAACCTGGGTGGTGGATTCGGCATCAGGTACACCCAAGACGACCATCCGACGCCTGTCGCGGACTACTTGGGGGCGATGGTCGCCGCGGTTCAGCAAGAAACCGACCGCTACGGTGTGGCCATGCCTAGCATTTGGATTGAACCGGGGCGGAGTATTGTCGGGGCTGCAGGGACGACGTTGTACACGGTGGGCAGCCAAAAGGTGATTCCGGATGTGCGCAACTTTCTCGCGGTGGACGGTGGCATGACTGACAATCCACGCTTGGCATTGTACGGCGCAGAGTACGTAGCGGTGATGGCCAACAAAATGACGGAACGGGCCGAGGAGACCTGGACCATTGCGGGAAAGTGCTGCGAGAGCGGCGACATCGTCATCCGCAGCGCGCCTTTGCCAGAGCCACAAATGGGGGACATTCTGGCTGTGCTTGCAACGGGTGCCTATAACTACTCCATGGTCAGCCACTACAACCGGATCCCGCACCCTGCTGTCGTGTTTGTCCGGGATGGGAAAGCCCGCTTGGTTGTGGAACGAGAGACCTGGGAAGACGTGGTTCGATTGGATAGGCCGTTGGACTCGGAATGAGAAAGGGGCTGCTTGCGCAGCCCCTCAGCAACTAGGCGGGCCGTTGTGAATGAAAAACTCCGGCCCATCTTCCGTACAGACCAGATCAATGGTGATGTCATCGACAATGTGGGCGATGTTCTTCGCGTGAACGAGCGGAATTCCGTCGATGTAGACGGAGGTATCCGACGAGAAACGGATGTCCGCGACAGAGATGGACAACCCGGCACCGCCGCACGCAGGCGTGAAGATAATGCGTACAAATGAGTCTGGGGACTCGCGCAACATCTCCGAAAGTTGTTCTCGCGCAGCTGGCGTGATGGAAATCACCTGCGGACACCTCCTTGTCCAGAGTGCATCCCAATGCTTAGGACCAGCACAGCGAATCTTTTCCTGTTCCGAGCCCTCCACCATAGGGCGCGTTGACGACGGCGGCCAACATCCTCTTCTTTCTCTTGATTCTATCACATCGAGAGCTTCCTACAGACTCATCACAGATGGCCCATCCGTTTCCTTTCACGCCCTGTCCCACGTGGGTTGTCCGATAACACTCCGTGCTAGAGACTGGCCTACTGGCAGGTACCGAATCCATAGTCTCCCAATCGCTTCAGACCTGTACGGTGGATGATATAATAATTACTGGCTTTATGAGGGGGAACATCGTTATAGAGGTTTCAAAGTGGAGAGGAGATGGCCAGAGTGACCCCGATTCAAGAGAGTTTATTACAACTCATCACCGAGACGTCCACCAACCTTCCGCCAGACGTGCGGCGTGCCATCAAGCGTGCTCAGTTGCAGGAAGAGTTCGGATCGCGTGCGGCGTTGGCGCTCAATACCATCGTCGACAACATCGTCTCCGCAGAGGAAGACGTGCAACCCATCTGCCAGGACACCGGTATGCCGACGTTTATTGTGAAGTGCCCTGTGGGATACAACCAAATTGAGTTGGAGAAGGATATTCGCGCCGCTGTGGTCGAAGCCACACGCCTCGGCAAATTGCGTCCCAACTCGGTGGATCCGCTCACTGGTAAAAATTCGGGTGACAACCTAGGCCCCGGCACACCGGTGATTCACTTTCATCAGTGGGAAAAGGACGAGCTGGACATTCGGCTGATTCTGAAGGGCGGCGGCTGCGAGAACAAGAATATCCAGTATGCGTTGCCCACTGACCTCCCAGGACTCGGTCGGGCTGGCCGCGACTTGGACGGAATCCGCAAGTGTATCCTGCACGCCATCTACCAAGCGCAGGGACAAGGTTGCAGTGCTGGCTTCATTGGTGTCGGCATCGGCGGCGATCGGACCACTGGGTACGAACTCGCCAAAGCGCAGCTGTTCCGCCCCGTGGACGACGTGAACCCGAACGAAACATTGGCTGAGCTGGAGCAATACATTATGGACAAAGCCAACCAGCTCGAGATTGGTACCATGGGCTTCGGCGGCAAGGTCACGTTGCTCGGGTGCAAAATTGGTGTGATGAACCGTATTCCAGCGAGCTTTTACGTTTCTGTCGCGTACAACTGCTGGGCGTTCCGTCGACTCGGCATCGTGGTGGATCCACAGACCGGCGAGATTAAGCGCTGGTTGTACAAAGATCAGGAAGAACGCTTGGAGAAGCCGACCGGCGGATTTGACCTCGACAACGCGGTGGTGCTGCAGGCACCGGTTTCGGAGGAACAGATCCGTTCGTTGAAAGTGGGCGACGTCGTGTTGATTCGCGGTGAAATCCACACCGGCCGCGACGAATTGCATAAGTATCTGATGCACCACGACGCACCCGTAGACTTGCAGGGCGGGATCATTTATCACTGCGGCCCAGTGATGTTGAAAGACGAAGCAGGGAACTGGCAGGTGAAAGCTGCGGGACCGACCACCAGTTCGCGCGAAGAACCTTACCAAGCTGACATTATCGAGAAGTTTGGCATTCGCGCAGTCATCGGTAAGGGAGGCATGGGGCCGAAGACGCTGGCTGGCTTGCAGAAGTCCGGCGCCGTGTACCTCAACGCCATTGGTGGCGCAGCGCAGTACTATGCACGTTGCGTGAAGAAAGTGAACGGTGTAGACTTCCTCGATCAGTTTGGCGTACCGGAAGCCATGTGGCACCTCGAGGTCGATGGGTTTGCTGCTATTGTTACCATGGACGCACACGGAAACAGCTTGCACAAGGATGTGGCCGAAGCTTCCATGGTGAAACTCGAAGACTTGAAGGAACCGGTCTTTGCATAAGGTAGTGTAATCCCTTCTCACAGGGGGCTTTCCCAAAATAGCTACGGCTGCTGATGGGAAAGCCCCTTCGCGCATTTGTGCGGCCGCATCACCACTTCACGTACTGTCCAATCAACGCCACGGCTACCACCACAACGGCGAGCGCTACAAAGAGAAATATGTACGTACCGTTCGGCGTAGGATCCTGTTTTTGCCTCACGTGTGCATCCTCCAATCTGAGATGGTCTGTGAAGCTAGTGTCTGCTGTTGGACCAGATCCATGCGGGTGGCTGCAAATCGCTACTTTTATTACGGACATACCTCTAAAGGCTCTCGGCGCAGGCTCCCCTGAATTCCATATAACAACCTCATTGCTTCTGATTCAGTGATGACACAAGTTTGTTCGAAAAGGAATATGGGGGGCACAAGATGAATCGACTGGTGGTAGGATTGGCCGTGGTTGGTCTGTTGCTGTCAGGGTGTGGGGTGGTGCAAGGGGCAACGGGAAAAGAAAGGCCTTCCCAATTGCCCCGGGTTGCGACACAGCAGATACCCTCGGTGACGTTTTTTAAAAACCAGTTTTACCCGAACGTCCATCTAACGCTGAAACCAGACCCGTTCGTTCAGAAGGAACTGTCAAACGCAAACGTATCTGAAGGAGACGGTGACGGTATACCTGACTCTGTATCCTGGCACGAAGCCGTCAGCCGAATCACAACATTGGCAACATAGGGACACCCATGACTCCTCAACTGGTTGACGGAACCCTGTATTTCTCTTCGAACGATTCAGCTGCAAAAACTCGGTCCTGGTACGAGAAGCAACTGAAGACATTGAGCTACAAGCAAACTGGGGATGGCAGCTTTGGGGATCACGGAAAGACGGTATCGACCTACGTTACATACTCGAACGGTTATCTGGGAGACCCCACGCAAGCCCCGGACATCAATCTTGGCTTCGTACCTCAAGGGAACACGACGGCGTTTAAGTTGAAAGTCGATTACATCATCATGCCTCCACGACCGAAGGATTCGTACCTGACGACGGATATCGTGAAGGTGGTTCTCAGCAACGGCACGAAGTCCAAAACAATCACAGATCCATCTTGGATTACGCATGTGGTGAAACAGATCAACGGGCTTGAGATGAGCACGATGAGCATGGTCAGTGGTGGCACGGTCAGTATCTCCGCAAACGGAAAGCCGCCGGAGAACATCACCTCTGTTCTACGAGAAGTCAGTCGGGAGGGGGGCTGTCAGGTTTACCTATCCAACGGGTGGTTCGGACGTGTTGGTCGGGAAAAACGAAGTGGACTTGAGAACTACGACCGAGCTCGACAAAGCGATACAATCCGCTTTCACGAGTGAGAGCAGTGCTGACGTTACACATTGCCTTTAACTCCGTACATTTGCTGTGAAACAACACGGGCCGTCCCACAGGTTCCATCCTAATGACCTGCTGGGGCGGCCACGTGTTTTTGACAGATGAATGATGTTTGCGGATTGGTCTCGTTCTCGGTGAGAGATACTACGTTATTTTGAAGGCTTCACCTTTCCCAGGATGCTTTGAAGTACTTCGCGATACGGGCGGAAATCTTCTCTTTGGATTTTCCATAAAGTCCATCCTGGTTGCCCTGTGTCTTTGCTAAACCACCAGACGTACGTCAGAAATGAAACCAGAGAGGACAGCGTGGTGGCCACTGCGACGGTGTTCAGCGGATTCAAAAACTTCCACAGTATGGCGATAAACACACCGTTCACTGAGATGTACAAAAGGTTTCTCCACACAGCCTGAATGGGTTTGCCGACGGAGTTCGTAAAGTACTGCATGACGATGGCTTCGGCAGCTTGTAGCACGTAACCGGGTAAGAGAATGCAAAACGGTACAATGGCGCCATAGTATTTAGGACCAAAGGCTAGCACGAGCAACCATGGAAACGTCACGTACATGACAACGGCAACGATGCACGACGACAAGAGGGTCTGCCGCGTGGACGTCTGGGTCAGTGCGATGGCGTCATCGCGGGAACTTCCCGTTATGCGGGCAAACACCAGTTGGGTGATGGAGCCGGATAACGTATTCAACACCTCAGCTGCCACCATTGCTATTCCGTAAATACTCATTATGTCTTTGTCTGATTGGAGAAACCAATATCCCATGCGCAGCGCAAGATAGCTTGTGCCTTGGGCAACAGACGACCATCCTCCAAAGTTCAGCGTTCCCTTTAATTCCCGCAGAGACAGTCGCCATTTCAGGACACCTTCTCGCCTTAACAGCCGGTATGTGACAACCATGGTCGCGCCAACCGCGATGAGAAAGCTGAGGATCCACAAATTGTAGGTCCACATCAAACGTTCCGGTTCAGACAGCCCTTTGTCCAGCCACAGCGGAACAAAGATGATCAGAAACAGCAGCGGTTGCGCCAAGTTCATGCGATTTAACCAGGCTTGCTCATCTAGGGCGTTGAGCAAACGAGTGCCATACCCGTTGATGAAGGTAAAGCCCATCGCAATCAGCGCAAAAAACCAGACTCGTGACAGGTGGATATGGAGGATAGGGATGTAGTACAAGGCAATGGTGATCAACCATATCAAGATAGATGCTGTGTACACAAGAAAATTGCCGGCCTGGATAATTTCCTTGGTGTCGTCAGGCCGTTTTCGTACTGCAAACGCGTAGTAGTTCATAAAGCCGCCAAAGACCGTCATGCCGGTCTGTTGATAGGTTCCCGCAAGCTGAAATTCACCACGATCAGCGCGGCTCAGATAGCGAGCGACCACCGCACTGCTGATAAATACGATGAACGAGTACAATCCTTTATAAATAAACGTGAAAACTAGGGTCTTTCGTCGGGATGTAGGCATGTGTTCAACTCCAATAGGTTTCAGACCGTTTTTGATCTTGCCGACAACGGGCACATGTGTAACTATGGCGAATCCTCGCATGCCGCGTCAAGTGACAAATCATCGATGCACTCGTCGACGGCATGACAGCTGTGTATGATAAGATCCAGATGAGTGGATCTTTGTCAGGGTAAGTTCCTAGGCGGTACGCTGAGGAGGAATACATATGCGAGTGGTTGAGCTCATTGAGAAAAAACGAGATGGACAGGAGCTCAGCGAATCGGAAATCCGGGCGCTCATTCAGGGCTACACGTCAGGGCAGGTCCCGGATTACCAGATGAGTGCGTTTGCAATGGCTGTCTGTTGGCGAGGGATGAGCGACACCGAAACGGTGGCGTTGACCATGGCCATGGCCGAATCTGGCCGCACTTTGGACCTTTCTGCCATCCCCGGCATCAAGGTTGACAAACACAGCACGGGAGGCGTCGGAGACAAAACAACGCTGGTGCTGGGCCCACTTGTCGCATCTGTCGGTGTTCCGGTCGCCAAAATGTCTGGCAGAGGGCTCGGGCACACAGGGGGCACCATTGACAAGCTGGAATCTATTCCCGGGTTTCGCGCAGACTTGTCAATGGACGCGTTTGTGGAACAAGTGAAGAAGATTGGCATCGCAGTGGCAGGACAAACGCACGAATTGGCACCTGCAGATAAGTCTCTGTACGCGTTGCGGGATGTGACCGGAACGGTCCGTTCCATTCCGCTCATTGCCAGTTCCATCATGAGCAAGAAATTAGCGAGTGGCGCAGACGCCATTGTCCTCGATGTGAAGGTCGGAGACGGTGCATTCATGAAGGACGTGGAGCAAGCGAAGGTGCTGGCTCGCGCGATGGTGCGCATCGGCAATAAAGCGGGACGGCGCACAGTGGCTGTCTTGACACAAATGGAGCAACCATTGGGATTTGCCGTGGGGAATGCCCTCGAGGTTCGTGAAGCGGTGCAAACTTTGCGGGGCCAGGGGCCAGAAGACTTGACCGAGTTGTGTCTTACTCTTGGGGCGCAAATGGTGGTGCTTGCGGGGAAAGCGGCGGACCCGGAGCAAGCACTCGCAAAACTGCGGGCGGCGTTGCAGAGCGGGGCTGCGTTCCAAAAGTTTCGGGAGCTGGTCTCATCACAGGGGGGAAATCCGCAAGTGGTCGACGACCTCACTTTATTGCCCAAGGCACCGGTGGTGCGCATGATGTATGCCAGCGCCGCGGGTGTCATTCAAGCGATTCACGCTGAAGCGGTGGGTCTCGTCGCGATGCGCCTGGGCGCCGGTCGGGCTACTCGAGACGACCAGATTCATCCGGGGGTTGGCGTCGTTTTGCAACGAAAGGTTGGCCAGTCTGTGGCACCGGGAGATCCGTTGGTGGAGATTCACGCCCAGACGGACGCGGACGCTGAAGCCGCGATTGAGGCGCTGGCAAACTGCATTGAGATTGCGGATGGATCTACGTTTGCTCCGCCTCTTATTCTGGACATTGTCGGGGAAGCAGCTGCTTCAGAAACAGGGCCATCCGAGTTGGTACGCGCGGCTCACCAGGCGCGTGCACGTGCGTACGTACCGTACTCCAAGTTTGCCGTAGGGGCTGCGCTCCGCCTTGAAAATGGCGAGATTGTCACGGGTGCAAACGTCGAAAATGCGTCGTACGGATTGACGAATTGTGCGGAACGCACGGCTATCTTCCGCTTTGTCACGTCCGAAGCCTTTCAACGCGGCGAGCGGATTGAATCGATTGCCGTCATTGCTGACAGCGATGGACCGGTGGCGCCTTGTGGAGCGTGTCGACAAGTACTGGCTGAGTTTTGCGCTGCGGACACCCCTGTTGAACTGGCTGACATGAAAGGCAACGTCAAGCGGACGACGGTGGGTGAACTTCTCCCGTACGCGTTTGGCGCTGCGCAGATGGAAGGCAAAGATGGAAATACATCAAAGTAAAGTGGATGGTCACGCTTGCATCATTTGAATCGGTGGACAGGAGGCGGATTTTGTGAACAACGAAAAAGAAGGGTTACATCCCAAGTGGAACGCGTCTGAAAATGGAACGGCGTCTCTGCCGTCGCGGGGCGATATTCCAGACGAGTTTAAGTGGCGCCTGGAGGATATGTATGCGTCCCACGAGCAATGGGATAAAGACGTTGAGGAAGTTACTCGTCTGTCGGAAGAACTGTCCTCTTTACAGGGGACGGTCGGTTCTTCGGCGCAGGCGTTGTACCAGGCGCTGACGCTGCAGGACAAGATCAGTGAGCGCATGTCCAAAGTCTACGCGTATGCCCGGATGCGCCGCGATGAAGACAACACCAATACCACATATCAGGCGATGACAGACAAGGCGATGGCGCTGTGGGTCAAGGTAGATAGTGCGAAAGCGTTCCTGATTCCGGAAATTCTCTCCATCCCGGATACCACCATTCGCCAGTACCTCGCAGAAGACGCTGATTTGAAACTGTTCCAGTTTGCGTTGGAAGATCTACTTCGGCAAAAGTCCCACGTGTTGTCTGCGGAGCAGGAGGAATTGCTGGCGGCTGCCGGGGAAGTAGCGAGCGCCCCGCAACAGATCTTTACCATGTTCAACAATGCGGACATCCAGTTCCCCACCATCAAAGATGACGAGGGGAACGAGGTGGAATTGACACACGGTCGCTACGTGCAATTCCTCGAAAGTCGCAACCGTGATGTCCGCAAGAGTGCGTTTGACGCTCTGTACCAGACGTATTCCAAACACAAGAACACCTTGGCTGCCATTTACTCCGCGAGTGTGAAAAAAGATGTGTTCTACGCGCGTGTCAGAAAGTACGACTCTGCGTTGCAAGCGGCTCTCGAGGAGGATAACGTACCAATTTCGGTCTATGACAACCTGTTGGCTGCCGTGGACGAATCCTTGCCCGCTTTGCACAAGTATCTGGAGTTACGGAAGTCCGTGTTGGTATTGGATGAACTGCACATGTACGACCTCTACACGCCAATTGTGGCAGATGTCGATGTGAAAATGGATTACCGCGACGCGGTAGATGTGGTCAGCAAGGCGATTGCGCCTCTCGGCGATGACTACCAGAGAATTGCCAACGAAGGTATGAAATCCGGCTGGGTGGACGTGTACGAGACCAAAGGTAAGACGAGCGGTGCCTACTCGTGGGGAGCCTACGGAGTACACCCGTATATTCTGCTGAACTACCAAGGACGGTTTGACGACGTCTTTACGTTGGCGCATGAACTGGGTCATGCCATGCACACGTACTACTCCAACACACATCAACCACACGTTTACTCGGGATATACCATCTTTGTTGCCGAAGTCGCGTCGACGTGCAACGAGGCTCTGTTAATGCACCACTTGTTGCAGACGACCGACGATCCAAAGATGCGCGCGTATCTGTTGAACCACCACCTGGAGGCCATCCGCGGTACACTGTTCCGACAAACGATGTTTGCGGAATTTGAAAAGCAGACGCACGCGTACGTGGAAGAAGGCGGATCGCTCACACCAGAGTGGCTGTGTGACACGTACTACCAGTTGAACCAAAAGTACTTTGGAGCGGTGTGCACGGTCGACAAAGACATCGCGATGGAGTGGTCGCGCATCCCCCACTTTTACACGCCGTTCTACGTGTACAAGTACGCGACGGGAATTTCTGCAGCTACTGCGCTGGCTCAGAAGATTCTTCAGGAAGGCGACAGCGCCGTCCAGAAATACATTGAGTTTTTAAAGAGCGGCGGTTCGGATTACCCGATTGAGTTGCTCCGTCGTGCTGGTGTCGACATGGAGTCGCCAGAACCCGTTCGTGCCACGCTGGGCCTCTTTGCGGAGATGGTTGACGAATTGTCCAGTTTGTTGTCGTAAGTTGGGAGAGGATACGTCCGCTCTGCACAATCTGGCGTTTGTGCAGAGCGTTCTGTAAAGGGGAGTGTGGGTTGTCAAACGGGGCGGTTTAACGGAAGGCAGTCCTTTGGATTTCCGTTGTGATTGCCCTGGCCAGCTTCGGATATACAGGGTTTTTGCGCGCGGGTCACGAGCCCATACCGTTGTGAAACAAGGCGCTCATGACGTACGGGGGCGTATTTTGCTTATTTTTGTTCTTTGACGAAGTCGGCCGGAGCTTTGCAAAGCATGGGAAGGAGCGCTCGGCGGAGCTAGACCGTCCCCGTCCAACGCCGTCTCGACGGCCCGGACAGCGTGTTACACTGGCACATTCTTTAGACACATACAACGAGATTCGTCTAGAACGCGTGTCGCCAGACACCCTGGATTGATTTCGGAAGATGGTGACGGCATTCTACACGGAAACATTGGCGTTGAAAGGGCGGAGACCCGAGGTAGATGCAGAGGGCAACCTTGTGGGCCTACCCGTGTCGCACTGGTTGACAGCGGGAGTGTGTCATCCGTTTTTGGTGATGCACGATGACCGGCCCATCGGCTGCTGCGTGCTGGAAACCGAAGTATCCGTCTATGAGCTGGTACTGTACTACATCGAACCTTCTGCCCGCCGTCGCCACGTCGGCACGACGGCGTTGGAGAAGGTGGAAGCGTTGGTCCGATTGCTTGGAGCCAACGACGCCATCGTGGCGAACGTGTCACGTTCTAACATGCGAGGGCAAAACTTCTTGCAGGCCTGTGACTTTCGGCCAGCCCTCAACAACGGAGACGGACTCGAAACCGTTCTGTTTCGGAAATTGCTGAATGAGGGATAATCCCATGATGTTGCTGCGGCTGTTGATGGTGTGTCGACCCCTTTGGCAGTTGTCCATCTTGCTCCTTTCTCGGAGCCAATCCTTGGGAGAAAGCATGCTTATCACTACTCGGCGCTGTGTACATTGTCACAAATGCGTTGTTGGGGACGACGGTGGACCATATTCGGTGGTCTAACGTGCGAAGGTGGACGCTGCTAACGGAGGAGTTGGCATTGGCAACGCTGTTGGGGTGCAGGTTGGAGACGTTGGGGGCATATCGTTCTTCTGGCCGCTCATCGTACTGGCTGGCTTCGCGGTTGTGTTTTTCTCCGCAGGACTGGTGCAACTTCGTTATAGTTAACCGCGGTTGTGGATTCGGCCCGGTGTCGCCTTGTCTGCGCAGGATGGCCGAATCCACCTCGAAAAGACCCTCACTTTCCATTCATCGTCGAAACAAGTTGTCGACCGCTTTTGGGGGTGCGTGTCGTGCGGTGGCCTGATGTAAATTATCAAACACTTGCGGAGCTGTTTGCCGCAGACTTTGCAAGCCGATTTCCGTGACGCCACCTGGGACGCTGACTTTGGTGATGATGTCCTTTAACGTAATACCACTCTGTAGCAACTGAGCAACCCCAATTAACGTGGCCGTCAGCAGATGTTCAGCTTGAACATAGTTCAGTTTCCCCGTGCGGGCCGCAGCGTCCGCCCACAGGTCCAGCAAACACGCGATAAACGCCGGTCCGCAACTGGCCAAGTCGCTCGCCACGCGGATTTGTTGTTCTTCTACCACAAACGGCGTGGCAATCTCGTTGAACAGCGCTTCCAAGGTGTGTTGCTGTTCCGTGGTAAGCGACGGCCCGTGGGAAACGAGCAGGATGCCACTTCGTGCAGATTGCGCGATGCTTGGAATGACTTTCGCAACGCCGGCTTCGGTATACGACTCCAGTTGGGTGAATGGCACTGTACTGATGGTCGCAACCAGGAACTGTTTGCGAGACAACAAGGGACCGACCTCCGCCAACACCGCGTTGCCGTCGTACGGCTTTGTGCAGATAAATACCACGTCAGACACTTCCGCCACATCTCGGATACTTGGTGAGACAAACACCTGCTGGGATGTTTCTGCAAGGGCATGAGCCTTGCTTATTGTGCGATTGTATACATATACTTCCGTGTCGGGGCATGCGGCAAATGCCTTGGCCAACATGCCTCCGATGTTTCCTGTGCCGATGACACCAATGCGCATGGTCTTCCCTCCAAAAATGTCCGTCGTAGATCAAACTTCTGATTCGGCTGTTGGACCTCGGCCCTCCTTACTCCGGCATCACAGGCGCATGCTTCTTACTGTATGTGTATTCGAGTACGGGCGGTTTGCGCACACCTCGTGATCAGCCATTCAGCCTAAGCGAACGGGTGAAAACCGACAAGTTTGGCTCCATCGCGGCATAAGAATGAGAGAAGTCGAATGCAGGAAATGTGCCAACGTCGTCGAAGTAGATCTCACCAATCCTGAATATCATGTGAACAAAGAGGGAGTGCCGCCATGCAGTTTGGGTTTGCTCTGCAACAGGAACAGTCACAAAAACTGCTCATGACGACTCAAATGAAACAAGCGATAGAACTCCTTCAGTGCGCCAGTGTAGACCTCATCGGCCACCTCGAAACATTTGTCGCCGACAACCCGTGCGTGGATCTCGAGCTTCCCGCGGATCTCCGGCATTTGTTGATGCAGTCGAAGAATAGCGTGGTCCATAGGCGAACGCCAGTTGAACGAACCCAAGGTCTGCCCATCGAGAACATCGTCCCTTCTGAACCCTCCCTTTATGAAGAAGTCACTTCACAGCTGCGTATGATGGCGATTCCATCTCCGCTCTTGCACGTTTCGCAATACATTGTTGGTTGCCTTGATGAAAGCGGTTTCCTTCGAGAACGGGAGCAGGACATCGCAGACGCGCTTGGCGTGTGTGTCGAAACGGTGGGGGAGGCTTTGCATTGGGTTCAAATGTGCCATCCGAAAGGAATTGGCGCGCGTAATTTGCAGGAGTGCCTGCTCCTGCAATTAGACGACGTGTCGGAAGACCTGCGCGGATTGGTGGAAACCATCGTGCGCAACCATTTGACAGATGTGGCAGCTGGAAAGATCGCTCATATTGCCAAGGTGCTCAAACACACGCCCGCTGAGGTTCAATCCGCGGTGGACGCCCTCAAGCAGCTCAATCCAAGGCCCGGTCTACAATACGGGTATGAACAGCCTGCACACGTCATCCCCGATGTGATTGTCGAGCGTGTGGAGGGCGATTACGTCGTACGTACCAACGACGGAGCGGAACCCAAGTTGAACATTCACCGCGGATACGCCAATTGGCACCAAATGGACAGCGAAGTTCGGCAGTACGTACTCAAGAAAATGCAGGCGGCACAGTGGTTGGTTCGCTGTCTTGAACAGAGGCGCATGACGCTGTACAAAGTGGCCGAAGTGATTGTGGATGTACAGCGAGGATTTTTGGATCACGGTAGGGCGCATTTAAAGCCATTGACTCTACGACAAGTTGCAGACATTGCAGGCGTGCACGAGTCCACAGTCAGTCGAGCCACTCGTGGCAAATACATGGCGACACCGCGAGGTACCTTTGAAATGAAATATTTCTTCACGGCTGAACTCCACGGTTCGGCAGGAAGTACGTCTGCGGCGGCGGCAAAGTTTGAAATCCAACGGCTGGTGGAGCGCGAGGATGAGACCTGCCCATTGTCAGACGATGCGATTGCTCGCACCTTGCAGAGGCAGGGCATCCAAATCTCCCGCCGGACCGTAGCCAAATACCGTGAAGAACTGAACATTGCACCGTCCTGGCGGCGGCGGAGGTTTGCAAACTGACGGCTCCGTATGGAGCCGTTGCGTCTGTTTTGCACTTCACGTACAATATCCCTGAAAGCAGATTTTTGTGGCGCGAGCGGGACATCTTTGAATCCGTCGGGACAAAAAATGTCCCTATGTAGAATCTGATGACGTCTACACGTCCGAACGGTGGCCGGCGGCACATGGGTCAGGAGGTGTGTTGTGAACGCCATAGACCTTTCTGTTGCACGCAGAATCGTCCCTGAGTTAATCGAGACTCTGCAGGAGCGGGCATGGATGCTGCACCGGATTCGTCTGCTGCAGCCGATTGGACGACGCGCCTTGGCCGTTGAACTCGCAACGACCGAACGGGTTCTGCGCGCCGAAGTCGAGTTTCTCCGCCAGCAAGGGCTGATTGTCAGCGCGCCGGCGGGCATGTCGTTGACCGAAGAGGGGAACGCTCTGCTTGACGAACTTGACAAAGTGTTGGCCACTATCGAAGGGCGCACAGAACTCTCCGCGCGCTTGTCCCGGATCCTAGGCATTCGAACCGTGTACATCGTGTCCGGTGACAGTGACCAGGAAGCCTGGGTGAAAGATACGTTAGGTTACCAGGCCGGGGTACAGTTGCGAGAATTGCTGCGTGAGGATGACGTGTTGGCCGTCACCGGTGGGACGACGATGGCTGCTGTGGCCAGGATGATGCCGAAAAAGGGCAGCGAGTTGCCTCTAAAGGTGGTCCCCGCGCGTGGGGGACTGGGCGAATCCGTGTTTGCGCAAGCGAACACCATCGCCGAAGAACTGGCGGACAAACTGGGCGGTACTTCGGTCATGCTGCACGTCCCCGATCGGTTGAGCACGGAGACGTTGGAAATCCTCACGCAGGAACCACAGGTCCAGCAGCGCCTGCAGGAAGTGCGCAACGCCACCGTTGTCGTGCACGGTATCGGCGACGCTGTGCAAATGGCAGAGCGGAGGCAGTTGTCCGCCGAGGAGATCCAACTGTTGCGTGAACACGACGCTGTGGCGGAAGCGTTCGGCTATTACTTCAATCGCGCGGGCCAAATTGTCTACGCCATGACCACGGTTGGGTTGCGCCTGGATGATCTCGCAGATATGCGCCTCGTGATTGGGGTTGCAGGAGGCTCGTCCAAGGCAGCCGCCATCGCAGCAGCAGCCAAGGCGTACAAAATTGACGTTCTCGTGACGGACGAGGGCGCAGCAAAGGAAATACTAAACCTTCATGGAGGGATACAAAGTGAAGACGAGAATCGGCATTAACGGATTTGGGCGTATTGGTCGCAACGTGTTTCGAGCGGCACTCAAGCGAAACGATATTGAAGTGGTCGCCGTCAACGATTTAACGGATGCAAGCACCTTGGCCATGTTGCTGGAGTACGATTCGGTGCACGGCCACTTGGACGCCGACATTCGGGCAGAACAAGGAGCCATCATTGTTGACGGTCACCGGGTCCAGGTACTGGCTGAACGCGATCCCGCCAACTTGCCGTGGGCTAAGCTGGGTGTCGATATTGTGGTGGAATCCACGGGTCGCTTCACAGACAAAGAAAAGGCCGTAGCACACATTACCAGCGGTGGTGCCAAGAAAGTCATCATCTCGGCACCAGCCAAGAACGAGGACATCACCATCGTCATGGGTGTCAACGAATCCGCGTACAACCCAGAACAGCACCACGTTATTTCCAACGCATCGTGCACCACCAACTGCTTGGCGCCTGTAGCCAAAGTGCTTGACGAAAAATTCGGCATTGTTCGCGGGCTGATGACGACCGTCCACTCTTACACCAACGACCAGCAAATTCTCGATTTACCGCACAAGGACATGCGCCGGGCTCGTGCTGCCGGATTGTCCATTATTCCAACGAGCACAGGTGCTGCACGTGCTGTCGGTCTGGTCCTGCCACATTTGCAGGGTAAATTGAACGGGATGGCCATGCGCGTACCGACGCCGAACGTGTCTGTTGTGGATTTGACGGCGGAGTTGAAGAACAGCGTCACTGTGGAACAAGTCAACGAGGCGTTGGCGCAGGCGGCTGGTTCCAGCCTCAAGGGGATCTTGGACTACACGGACAAACCGCTTGTCTCCAAGGACTTCAATGGCAACCCTCACTCATCCATCGTAGACGGGCTATCCACCATGGTAATGGAAGGAAACATGGTCAAAGTCGTCGCCTGGTACGACAACGAATGGGGCTATTCCAACCGTGTGCTGGACCTGGTGGCTTACGTGGCGAGCAAGCTTCCGGTCAGCACCCGATAAATGGTAGGTACGAGCGTAACACGGCATGAGCGGTAACTGCTGAGGGACGCGTTGTGTCCCACGTGTGTTACAATACGTGCTGAAAGGGGAGAATGAAACGACACATTCTCCCCTTTTCTAAGCAAGATCATCCGAGTTGCCAAGGAGGGGGCTCATGAACAAGAAAACCATCCGCGATATGGACTGGAACGGCAAGCGCGCGCTCGTACGAGTGGATTTTAACGTCCCGATGAAGGATGGCGCCATCACGGACGACACACGCATACGTGCGGCACTTCCGACCATTACATACTTAATCGAGCAGAAAGCCACGGTGATTCTAATGAGCCACCTTGGGCGCCCGAAAGGGGAACGCAATGCAAGCTACACGCTCGAACCGGTAGCGGCACATTTGCGTGACCTCTTACCGGGGAAGAAGGTTCACTTTGCGAACGACTGCATCGGCGAATCTGCCCGCCGCGTGGTGTCGGAAGCACATCCCGGCGAAGTCGTCGTTCTGGAAAACCTCCGTTTTCACGCGGCAGAGGAGAAGAATGACCCCGAATTTGCGAAGCAACTGAGTGAACTGGGTGACGTGTATGTCAATGACGCGTTCGGTACTGCGCATCGGGCGCACGCGTCCACCGCAGGGGTCGCCAAGTACCTGCCCGCGGTCGCTGGTTTCTTAATGGAAAAGGAAATCGATGTGATGGGAAGGGCACTCCGCGAGCCGGATCGACCGTTTGTAGCCATCATCGGCGGCGCCAAAATATCCGACAAAATCAAGGTCATTGAGAATCTGTTGCCGAAGGTGGATGCGCTTTTGATTGGTGGGGGGATGGCCAACACCTTCCTCGCTGTGCAGGGACATGAGATGGGTACATCGCTCGTGGAAGTGGAGGCGAAGGATGTAGCGAAGCAGTTGTTGGAACGCCCGGGTGCGGACAAACTGTACCTTCCAACCGACGTGGTGGCGGCGGACAAGTTTGCGGCAGACGCGGATGCAGCGGTGTACCCAGTGACGTCACTGCCGAACGACCGAATGGCGCTCGATATTGGGCCGGACACGGCAAAACGCTATCAAGAGATTATTCGCAGTGCACAGACGGTCATTTGGAACGGGCCGATGGGCGTGTTTGAACTACC
The DNA here is from genome assembly GCA_963788285.1 of uncultured Alicyclobacillaceae bacterium. Classification (GTDB taxonomy): domain Bacteria; phylum Bacillota; class Bacilli; order Alicyclobacillales; family Alicyclobacillaceae; genus Alicyclobacillus_A. Next base: position 29,940 of record CAWBGB010000001.1, on the reverse strand, counting down.
ACCGTTTGCTAAAGGTACGCTGGCAATTGCGGAAGCGATGGTAGATGTGCAGGGAACGACCATTGTCGGTGGGGGTGATTCGGTCGCTGCCGTGGAACAGTCTGGGCTTGCAGGCCGTATGACTCACGTTTCCACCGGAGGCGGCGCGTCACTGGAGTTCCTGGAAGGCAAGCAACTGCCAGGTGTGGTTGCGTTGCAGGACAAGTGATGGAGGGGCGTTCGAAACTTGCTGGAACGAAACCATCGTCAACAGGAGGAATACGCATGACGCGGCGGAAAATACTCATCGGCAACTGGAAGATGTACAAGACGGTGGCCGAAGCGCGGGCGTTTGCAGAGCAACTGGGACGCAGCGCACACCTGCTGGCGGACAGTCTCGATTATGCGATTTGCCCGCCTGTAACAGCGCTGCAAACGTTGCGCGTCGTGCTGCCTACAAAGGTAGCACTAGGGGCCCAAAACATTTACTTTGAACAACAGGGGGCGTTCACCGGAGAAGTATCGGCGGAAATGGTGCGGGAGCTGGGTGCTCGCTACGTGATTGTCGGGCATTCGGAGCGACGCAATCTCTTCGGTGAGTCGGACGAGTGGGTGCGACAGAAAGTTAAGACCGCTGTTTCCTTCGATTTGACGCCCATCCTATGCGTGGGAGAAGACTTGCGGCAGCGAGAACAAAATGAGACCATGTCGGTCGTCGAACGGCAGACGATATCGGGGTTGTCGGATTTGACCAGCGAGCAAGTCGCGACCTCGGTCATTGCGTATGAACCGGTGTGGGCGATTGGTAGTGGCATGACGCCTTCCCCTGAACAGGCTGAGGAGGTCATTGCCCACATCCGGCGTGTGGTTTCCGATACGAAAGGGCAAGTGGCGGCCAAGCAGGTTCGGATTCTCTACGGCGGAAGTGTCAAGCCGAACAACATCGCTTCGTTTGTGTCGCAACCCAATATCGATGGTGCGCTTGTTGGTGGCGCCAGCCTGGAAGTGGAGTCGTTTGTTGCGATGGCACAGGCCATGGCAGGAGGTGAGCAGTCATGAGTACACAGAATACCACTACAGGTGTATCGGCATTTCAACGAAAGCCGATTCCATCCGGTTCCGGACCGGTCGCGCTCATCATTCTCGACGGATTCGGGCTGAGAGATGAAACGTACGGCAATGCGGTGGCACAGGCCCGTAAACCGAATTTCGACAAAATTTGGGCCACGTACCCGCACTCTACGCTCAAAGCCAGCGAAGAAGCCGTTGGACTGCCAAAAGGCCAGTTTGGAAACTCTGAAGTGGGGCATTCCAATATCGGTGCGGGTCGCATTCTGTATCAGGACTTGACTCGCATCAACATAGATATTGAGTCTGGGAAGTTTTACGAGAACACAGTGCTGAAAGAAGCGATGCAGCGTGCTTTGTCCAGCGGGACCCGGCTGCACCTCGCGGGTCTTGTGTCTGACGGCGGGGTGCACAGTCATATCAACCATCTGTTGGCTCTGCTTGACATGGCCAAGCGCATGGGACTGCAGAACGTGTTCGTCCATGCGTTTGTAGACGGTCGCGACGTGTCGCCGACGAGTGGTGTGAATGATATTCAGCGTGTGCTGGACCGCATGAAGGATCTCGGCGTTGGTCAAATCGCAACCGTGCAAGGCCGTTACTACGCGATGGATAGGGATAACCGTTGGGAGCGCACGGAGAAGTCGTATCGCGCCATGGTCTACGGGGAAGGCCCTCACGCGACAGACCCAGTTCAGGCATTGAAGGATAGCTACGCAAAGAGCGTCACGGACGAATTCGTGATCCCGACGGTCATGGTGGACGAGTCCGGTCAGCCAGTGGGACTGGTTCAAGATGGAGACTCGGTCATCTTCTTCAACTTCCGCCCGGACCGAGCCATTCAACTGTCGCGCGTCTTTACGAACGAAGATTTTCGCGAATTTGACCGTGGTCCGAAGTTTCCGCGCGTACACTACGTGTGCATGACGAAGTTCAGTGAAACGGTCGGAGGCTACGTGGCGTATGAGCCGACCAACCTGGACAATACATTAGGAGAAGTGCTGTCGCAGCACGGATTGACGCAGTTGCGCATTGCGGAGACAGAGAAGTATCCGCATGTGACGTTCTTCATGTCCGGTGGACGGGAGGAACCGTTCCCTGGTGAACAGCGCGTGCTGATTCCGTCGCCGAAGGTCGCCACGTATGACCTCAAGCCCGAAATGAGCGCGTATCAAGTGGCTGATGCGGCTGTCGAGCGAATCTTGTCCGGAGAAATAGATGCGGTCATCTTGAACTTCGCAAACCCGGACATGGTGGGGCACACGGGAAGCTTGGAGGCCGCTATCAAGGCGATTGAGGCGGTTGATGAATGCCTCGGCAAGGTGCTGGACGCGATTCACCAGATGAACGGGGTCGCCCTCGTGACGGCGGATCATGGCAACGCAGATATTATGATTGATCCGGAAACCGGCGAGCCTTGCACGACCCACACACTGAGTCGTGTTCCTTTCATTGTCACTCGCACTGGGTACAAAGTGAAAGATGGCATTCTCGCCGATCTCGCGCCGACCATGTTGGCTTTACTTGGCGTGCCGCAGCCTGCAGAAATGACAGGACAGTCTTTGATTGAAGCGTAATGGAGGATGATCTGAATGTCTGAGATTTTTGACGTACATGCCAGAGAAGTGTTGGATTCTCGGGGCAACCCCACAGTGGAAGTGGAAGTTGAGCTGGATTCCGGTGCCGTCGGCCGGGCTATCGTACCGTCTGGCGCTTCCACCGGGGCTCACGAAGCCGTGGAACTGCGGGATGGCGACAAGAAACGGTATTTGGGCAAAGGCGTTCGGAAGGCGGTGCAGAACGTCATCGAAGTCATTGGCCCTGAGCTAATTGGGGAAGACGCGAACGACTTGGTCGAAATTGACCAGAAGCTAATTGAGCTAGACGGTACGCCGAACAAGGGCAAGCTCGGAGCCAACGCCATTCTAGGCGTGTCTATGGCGGTCGCGAAAGCCGCAGCCGCAGAGTTAGGGATTCCTCTGTACCGTCATCTCGGTGGCTTCAACGCACGCATGCTTCCCGTGCCAATGATGAACATCCTCAACGGCGGTAAACACGCGGACAATACGGTGGACATCCAGGAGTTCATGGTGGTGCCGCACGGCGCTCCCACGTTTAAGGAAGCCCTGCGCATGGGCGCCGAGGTGTTTCACAGCCTGAAATCGGTGTTGAAAAAGCGCGACTTGGCGACCACGGTCGGTGATGAGGGTGGCTTTGCCCCGAACTTGAAGACCAACGAGGACGCGATTGCCATCATTGTGCAGGCGATTGAAGAAGCTGGATACACACCTGGTAAACAGGTATCCATCGCCCTCGACGTGGCTTCCACCGAGTTGTTCCAAGGCGGTAAGTACGTATTTGAAGGGGAGGGCGTTACCCGCACAGTGGACGAACTGATTCGCTACTACGAGTCGCTGGCGGAGAAGTACCCCATTGTCTCGATTGAAGATGGGCTGGCGGAAGATGACTGGGAAGGCTGGGAAGCCCTTACCAAGGCATTGGGTCACCGCCTGCAATTGGTCGGCGACGATTTGTTCGTGACAAATACAGAACGTCTCGCTCAGGGCATTCAGCGCGGTGTGGGCAATGCGATTCTCGTCAAGGTGAACCAAATCGGCACGTTGACCGAAACGTTCGCCGGCGTGGAGATGGCGAAAACGGCGCGGTACAATTCCATCATCTCGCACAGATCTGGGGAGACGGAAGACGTCACCATCGCCGACATCGCGGTCGCGACCAACGCTGGACAGATCAAGACCGGTGCCCCGAGCCGCACGGACAGGGTGGCGAAGTACAACCAATTACTTCGGATTGAAGAGTCGCTCGGTAGTGCCGCTGTGTACGCCGGCAACGTGTTGTTTGGCCATTCTGAATAACTGTCAGGTTCCGCTGGGCCGGGCCGGAGTGCGCCTCCGGCCCTTCTTTCATTAGAGGCGGGTAACCCTGCGACTGCACAAATTGTAGTTTGTCGATAGATGGATTTCGTGCTAGACTTTGTTCGACAGAGTTCCTGCATCCCAGCGATTTGTAAATCGCTCGTATCCATCCGACATATTGCGTCACAGACGTACGTATGGCAATGTAAGTACGATTCGGCGGACAAGCGCGAGTGGAGGTGAAGCGAATGCTCGCTGCTGCAAAAGTGATTTTGGCGATTTTATCTGTGCTCTTAATCCTGGTCATCTTACTGCAGTCCGGGCGTAGTGCCGGTCTGTCCGGCGTCATTACAGGGGGGGCTGACCAAATGGTTAACCGCCGTGCGCGTGGACTGGACTCGCTGCTAGCGAAAGTTACGGTGGTCATCGCCACCTTGTTTTTCCTTGTGACCTTGTTGATTGCATACTTAGGTGTGCATCATCTGTGATGCGCCATGGTTGTGCCGTCTGCAGACGGCACTTTTTGTTTTAACGTCTCAAAAGTGTGTTGGTGCGTAGTTTCAGCAGCCTCGGATCCGAAGGAGTGCAGGGAGGAGGACGTGCGTGCACAAAGAACATTGCGTACTTGTACACGGATTCACCGGTTCACCCGAAGAATTGGAACCTTTGGCGGACGCTTTGCGAGACGCCGGTTACGAGGTATCGGTTCCCGTCCTGTACGGCCATGGGTCTGGAAGCGAAGATTTGCGAGGGGCGACCGCCTCTTCCTGGATCCAAAGCGTACAACCGATAGTCGAAACGGCCATCGCCAACGGGCCTGTTCACCTCATCGGTTTTTCCATGGGCGCCATGGTTTGTGCGGTGTTGGCGGCGAAATTTCCTGTGGCCTCCATCACCATGCTGTCTCCTGCGGTCTTTTACGTAGGCCCGCGGCAATTGTTTCGGCAAATTGCAGGGGTCATCAAGGAATCGTGGGCTGGTCGAGAGTTCGATTCCACCGCTTTGCGTAAGCGCATTGACAAGGTATCCAACACACCGCTCTCGAGTGTGAAACAGTTCCGGCGGATGGTGCAGCTCGGAAAAGCTGCGCTTCCGGACATTCGTGCGCCGCTGTGTGTCATCCAGGGTGAGAAAGATGAGATTGTCGAGCCTCGCAGTGCTTCCTACGTGTGCACGAAGGCGGCGTCTGAGTTGAAAGAACTACACTTTCTCTCGCAGTCTACTCACCTCATTTGTCACGGCGCGGAATATCAGACCGTCAATCACTTGGTGCTGAAGTTTTTGTCAGGTCTTCATCAATCCGGTGACCGCAGTTCGGCGCTACACCACGCCTAAATGGCACCGACAGGAGACCAAGACAATACGATTACGGTAATCTGCGCCGGATCATACTATGGAGGAAGTCCTCCCATCGGAGAAAGGCGAGGTGAATGCGATTTGGTGGATAGACAAGAGATTTTAGAGTACATGCAGCACGACGCCTATCGGCCGCTGACCGTACACGAGTTGCTTGAAGTGTTTCATCTTACGTCTGCCGATGACTTTCGTGCTTTTCTCAAATTGCTCAATGACATGGAGGAGAAAGGCGAGATTGTTCGGACGCGGACCGACAGGTACGGTGTACCGGAGCGAATGAATCTCATTGTGGGGCGCCTGCAAATGAAGGCCCGCGGGTACGGGTTTGTGATTCCGGATGTTCCCGGTATGCCGGATTTGTATGTGCCGGCAGGCGATTTGAATGGTGCGATGAGCGGCGATAAAGTACTTGCTCGTGCTGAGAAATCCACGACTGGCCCACGCCGGGAAGGGAAAATTGTCCGTATTCTCGAACGCGGCGCACAGCGCATTGTCGGAAAGTTGAGCAACTACCGTGACCACGCATTTGTCACACCATTGGACAAGCGCTTCACTCAGGATGTGTTTGTGTCCAAAGATGACACGATGAACGCGCATGACGGCTATGTCGTGGTCGTGGAGATCACTTCGTTTCCGACCTCCACTCGTGGGCCTAAGGGCAAGGTGGTCGAAGTGTTGGGCCATCCGGATACTCCAGGTATTGACATCTTGGCAGTGGTCCGCAAGTATGGCTTGCCCGAAGCGTTTCCAGAACAGGTTTTTGCAGAAGCAGAATCCATTTCGGCGGAACTTTCCACAGAAGACTTGCGCGGGCGCAGGGATCTGCGCGGTGAGGTGATTGTTACCATCGACGGAGAGGACGCGAAGGACCTGGACGACGCCGTGCACGTCAAACGGCTGGACAATGGCAACTATCTATTGGGGGTACATATTGCCGACGTGGGCTACTACGTCCGAGAAGGCAGCGCCCTCGACAAGGAGGCGTTCAAGCGCGGTACCAGCGTCTATCTTGTGGATCGGGTCATTCCGATGCTGCCGCAACGATTGTCGAACAACATCTGTTCGCTCAATCCCAAGGTGGACCGGCTGACGATGTCGTGCGAAATGGAATTTACACCAGACGGAGAACTCCTTCGGCATGACATATACCCAAGTGTCATTCGCACCACGGAACGGATGACCTACAACAATGTCAAAAAGATTCTGGTGGACCATGATTCAGATGTGATAGCGCGTTACCAATCACTGGTACCGATGTTTCGATTGATGGAGGAGCTTGCACTCACCTTGCGGCGTAAGCGCATGGACCGAGGTGCCATCGACTTTGACTTCGACGAGGTCAAGGTCGTGGTAGACGAGCTGGGACACCCCGTGGACATTGCACAGCGACAACGCTCCATCGCTGAACGTATCATTGAAGAGTTTATGCTGGCTGCCAATGAAACGGTGGCTGAACACTTCTATTGGTTGGAAGTACCGTTTGTCTACCGGATTCACGAAGAGCCAGACATCACGCGAATGATGGAGTTCAACGCGTTTATCCATAACTTTGGTTATCACGTGAAAGGCGCGAACAACAAGGTTCATCCGCGTTCGCTGCAGCGAATTCTAGAAGAGATTAAGGGGACGCGCGAGGAACGCGTGATCTCTACGTTGATGCTTCGCTCCATGCGGCAGGCGAGGTATTCGCCGGAATGTGTCGGCCACTTTGGTCTCGCGGCCACATATTACACACATTTTACCTCACCCATTCGCCGATATCCGGACCTGATGATTCATCGTATTATCCGAGAGGTCCTGGAAGGTCCGATTACTGAAGAGAGGATGTCGCAACTACGCGAGATTGTCGCAGAGGGGGCGGCTCAATCCAGCGAACGTGAGCGAGTTGCACAGGATGCGGAACGAGAGTGCGACCAGTTGAAAATGGTCGAGTACATGCTGGATCACCTGGGTGAAGAATTTGACGGTATCATCAGTGGTGTCACGCCGTTCGGGCTGTTTGTTCAACTGACCAACGGCGTTGAGGGACTCATCCACATCAGCTATCTAACAGACGATTACTACGTACTCAATGAGAAGCAGATGGCGCTTGTTGGCGAACGCACACGACGCGTATTCCGCCTGGGAGATCCGGTCCGCATCGCAGTGGCCGGCGCTAACAAAGAAGACCTGACCATTGACTTCGAGCTAATTGCACATCAACGGGAAGGTACCATGGTGTCCGAGTCCGGTGTAGACACGGTGGTATATGACGAGGATTTGTCGCCGGCGGAGCGGCGTCGTCAAATTGCGCAGCGCAAAGCGTTGGCACGAGAAAGAAAGACGAAGCGGACACGGTACAGTGGGAACGTTGGGGATGGGGCTCGCCACAGTTTCGGAAGCGCGGATTCGGCGCCATCCGGACGGAAGAGCGGACCTTCGCGTCGCAAATTTGGTACTCGAGGTGACGCAATTGCGGTGCCGTCTGGAGATGGATATACGGCCGGTAGTCCTAGTGGGAAACGCCGCCGCGGGAAATTCGCCAAGGGCGGAGTGCAAGCGGCCAGAAAGGCTCGCTCCAAAGGCCGCAGAGGGGCAGAGAAGTCGTGGTAGGAAGTCGGGCCAACCAAATTCAACACGAACCTGAAGCTATCGTTGACAACGCTTTGGAAGAGTTCGAGCCGTCATGTTTGCGGATCGTACTCTTCCTGTTTCGAAATGATATTGAGTACAGTGCTTGAGCTTCACCATCATGAGGTTTTTGCAGAAAAGACCATGTATATTGACTTTTCAAAGAAAAATGGAGACAATCTCGATATAGTAAAAAAGGTCGGCAGCGCTGACAGGGTGAAGACAACGTAGACAGCGACCGGAAGAACCTTGGTCTCACGCGTGGGGATGCGCTCATCGGGAGTTCTACGTTGGCTGAAATGCCCGCCCCAGCACGAATATACCACTCGACTGATTACACGAACGAACCGTTTGTGCAATGAATGTACCACTGTTTTACGGTTACACTGTCACCTGAAATCCGAATTGTTGCAATGCAGGGGGCGTTTATCTTATAGTCTAAAATTACTCTATATTCTATATATTCTGTGCTAGTCCGTATTGACAACAAAGGTGCAGAATAACAGGTTTATTCTTATTAATCTTATAAATTTACTCAGTCTGGCCAGTTTGGTATTTACGGCACAGGTCTGTGGGGCGCACAAAGATCGGTCTGCGCCAACAGGGTGGATAGGTGTGCCCTTTATTGCATGTCTAACACTGGTGGTCAGATTTGGCAGATGCATACAGTGAACGAAGTCGTTGTGGATTTTGTGGGGACAAGGTATCCGCCGCGCAATCCTTCGGTTAAGGGAGGTTGCAACATGGAGTACCTCATTCGCCGTGTATTACAATCGATTCTGGTACTCTTCCTCGTCAGTTCATTTCCTTTGCACTGATGCATGCGGTTCCAGGCGGACCGCTGATGGTTTTGTTGCCCAAGGGCGCTTCACAACAAGCGATTTTAGAGCAAGAGAAAAATGCGGGATTGCTTGATCCCGTGCCGATTCAGTATCTGCACTGGCTCGGTCAATTATTGCACGATCCTCTTCTATTTCAGTAACGGCGAGAACATGTTCTGGTACAAGAGGTGGACAAGCTTTTGCAAGAAGGCGTGTCCACGCTGGACAAGCAAAAGCGTGTGCAATTTTACCAACAAGTGCTCAAGTCATGTTTCAAGACCTTCGCAAGTGTTTCTGTACCAATACGGTCTAACATCAGCGTACTCAGCCATGTGCACTGGAATTCCCAGTGGGCATCGGAACCATCTTTGCCGTACGGTTACTTCTACGGCATCCAAAACTAGTGGGTTACCCGTCAGTAATTGCACATACAACAAGGACTTTGAACGGGGAATGGAGTGGAACTCCATCCCCCGTTCAGTCTGTCTTTCATGGCCCCGCATGCGGGTGGAACGTACATCATCATGCACGGACATCATCGAGAGGGTTGTCGCGACATGCCATTCGTGATACGATATCTTGTACGCGCCATCTCGCTGTACAAGCGTGTGAGAGATGGCCGCGAGGGATAGTCTGGCTGAGGTGGAACCATGGCAAAGCACGACGGTAAGTTGTTGGCCCAAAACCGAAAAGCCTACCACGACTACTTCATCGAAGACACGATGGAAGCAGGGATTGTGTTGGTCGGCACTGAAATCAAGTCGATTCGACGCGGTTCGGCCAACCTTCGCGATGCTTACGCGCAAGTGGAGAACGGCGAGGTCTGGCTACACAACATGCACGTGAGCCCATATGAACAGGGGAACCGCTTTAACCATGATCCCACTCGAAGTCGCAAGCTCCTTCTGCACAAAGCGGAAATCGCAAAGTTGATTGGAGCATCCAGGGAAAAGGGTTACACCATTGTTCCCACCAAGCTGTATCTGCGCAACGGGTTCTGCAAAGTGGAACTCGGGCTTGCGAAAGGTAAAAAGTTGCATGATAAGCGCGAGGCGATGAAGAAGCGCGACGCACAGCGTGAAATCGACCGGGCGCTGCGGTCCCGGCAAAAATACTGACATCGGCACGAATTCACAGCCACGGCTTCCCGATTTCTGTGACATGTGTTTGCCAGTGATGGCAGTAAGCATACATTGCGCAAACGCTGCGCATGCTGTAGCATAAAGACGTAAGAGTTTACTCTGTACGTTGACATTGTGAGTCGGTTGCTGTTTACGAAATCCGGAAGTGCTCGATGCACGGTCCGACTCCAAACACCCTCATGGGGGCGTTTTGGATTCGACGGGGACTGTTCGAGCATGAACGGCGGGTCGTGGGGCTGCGAGGCCACGTAAAAAACGCGGACCAAAATTAACTGGCAAAGCTAAGAGCTTTAACAGCAACCTCGCCCTGGCTGCCTAATTAGGCTCCAGGCCGTTACCTTGTGATGGGCCCGTGATCACCTGGTAACGTCACTTTAGCGGGCTAGTCGACGGTCTTGCTCGGCGACCGCCGATGAAGCGAACGAGCTCACCTGCACGCAAGCGTGTGCATCCGCGTGCCGCAGGGACATGACAATAGATGTACTACACCCGTAGAAGTTCATGTAGCGAGGTCTTCGGACGCGGGTTCGACTCCCGTCGCCTCCACCATAAATCAAGCCACCCGAAAGGGTGGCTTTTGATTTGTGGTGAAGGTAATTGGAGAGAAAACGTTACGGGCTCGTCCTGCGCGTAGGCGCTGTGCGCCAAGCACGGCATCTGTTTTTACCGCTAGGGTTTTGGCCGCTTTGAATATGTTTCTTTGCGGTTCAACCCCGCACCTGACCGTTTCCTCGGACGATATATTTATAACTCGTCAATTCACGCAAACCCATCGGACCGCGTGCATGGATTTTCTGGGTTGAGATACCAATTTCGGCTCCAAAACCGAACTCAAATCCGTCCGTGAACCGGGTTGAAGCATTGTGATATACCACTGCGGCATCGACTTGCGACAGGAATCGCTCTGCAACCACCGCATCCTCGGTCACTATGGCTTCTGAATGGAGTGTGCCGTAGCGGTGAATATGGTCGATGGCCTCGTCGACGTGCGCAACGACTTTGACCGCAAGAATAGGCGCCAAAAATTCAGTGGCCCACTCCTCTTCTGTCGCAGGCTGAATCGAGCTTTCATCCAGGCCTGCCTTGATGGCGGACGACCGCGTCTGCTCACACCCGCGAATTTCCACTCCCATCTTCTGTAACTCTACCAGCATGTTCGGTAACCACGATTCCACCAGACCTTGATGGACCAACAAAGTTTCGGCCGCGTTACAGACTGACGGACGCTGTGTTTTCGCGTTCAGAACAATTTGCGTCGCTTTGGTGGCATCAGCTTTGGCGTCAACGTACACATGGCAATTGCCCACCCCGGTTTCAATCACCGGTACGCGCGCTTGTTCAACGACGCGCTGAATGAGCCCTGCTCCGCCTCGCGGAATCACGACATCCACCAACCCGGTTGCCTGTATCAGAATGTCAACAGCCTCGCGTTCTTCTCGTTGTATCAATTGAATCGCGTCTTCAGGTACGTTGCTGCGCCGCAAACCGTCTCGCAGTGCGTCGACCAAGGCCTGATTGGATCGCCGTGCCTCTTTCCCGCCGCGCAATACAGCAACATTCCCTGATTTTAACGCAAGAGCTGCCGCGTCGACTGTGACGTTGGGCCGAGATTCGTACACGATTGCGATGACACCAAGCGGCACACGAACTTTTTCCACGTTCAGCCCGTTTGGGAGTGTAGTCGAATCGATGCGCTCGCCGATCGGATCCGGCAATTTGGATATCTGCATTAATCCTGTCATTATGGCTTGAATCCGAGATTCATCCAGCTTCAATCGGTCTATCCGAGTATCGGTTTGACCAGCTGATAAAGCTTCAGCTACATCCGCTTGGTTGGCCGCCAAGATTCGTTCGCGGGATGACCATAGAGCGTCGGACATGTACTGCAACGCTACATTCTTCTGTTGGGTCGAAAGTTGCGACAGGCTACCAACCACTGCTTTGGCCCGATTAAGTTGATTCGACACGTCTTGTTTCAGGTCTGTCTGAATACCCACCGTGAATCCTCCTTAAATCACATACTTTTTCGTGAAGGCCTAGCGAAGTTGCTCTCTACGGGAAAACACCATCATGTTATTGCGGTGAACTACCTCCGAACCTGGGTGAACCGATTCTCCGAATTGCCGGCGTTCCAACAAGAGACCCAAATCTCGCGCGGAAAAACTCACGATGCCGCGACCGAGGACATATCCGTCTGGCGCAACCAACTCGACGATGGCGCCTTCGGAAAAATCACCTTCCACATGAATCACACCGGGCATGAGCAAGCTGCCAGAGTCCTTCGAGAGTGCTCGCGCTGCGCCTGCATCGATGTACACACGGCCTTTTGTCTGGGAACCAAACGCGATCCAGGATTTTTTTGCGGAAGGATGGTCCGTCAGTGCGTGAAACATAGTACCTATCCGCTCACCGTTGAGTACCCGCAAGAGGACATCCTCGGTGTAGCTGGCGGCTACGATGACGTCGATGCCGGACTGTACTGCGATTTTTGCAGCGGCGACTTTCGTCCGCATGCCACCCGTTCCAAAGGCACTCTCGGAAGATCCGGCGACGCATTCCAGCTCGTCCGTGATTGCCCACACATCTTCAATTTTTTGCGCGTTTGGATTGTGTTTTGGATTGGAAGAGTAGATTCCATCAATATCCGTGAGCAGGATGAGTTGGTCGGCCTCAGCCATGAGAGCGACCAGACTGCCGAGCGTGTCATTGTCGCCGAACCGGATTTCATCCACCGCGACGGTGTCATTTTCATTGACGATTGGCAAGATACCATGGTGCAACAGGGTCGTCATTGTGTTACGGATGTGCAAAAATCGTTTGCGATCTTCAATGTCCGAGCGCGTCAGGAGCATTTGGCCAATCGCTATGCCTTCCTCCGCGAAGAGTCGTTCGTAGGTGCTCATCAGCAGTTGTTGCCCAACCGCTGCGGCGGCTTGTTTTTCCGGCATTGTACACGTTGCACGATCCCATCCCAATTTGCCAATTCCTGCAGCAATGGCACCGGAGGACACGAGTACAACCTGGCCGTTCAGTTCTTGATGCATGCGAACCACTTGCCTAACCAAGGAAGTCATCTTGGTAAAAGATATGCGACCCCCATCGTCTGTCAAGCTGCTCGAACCGACTTTTACAACGATACGGCGGGCTTTCACAGTTCCATCTCCTTCGGAAAAGCCTGAAAACAATGTGACAATCGAGTGTGAAGCACAAAAAACCCTTTCATCCGAGAAGGACGAAAGGGTGAATTTCGCGGTACCACCTTCTTTGATACGTCTGCCCAGGTGTCGCTGGATTCCAGTCATCCACGTTCAACCTGCGTGCGTATCCACTCAAGCCGGGTAACGGTCGGCGCCGTTCCGCTTTTCACGGAACACTCAGGAGGCGGGTTCAACATACTGCACCGTCGAAGGCTTTCAGCCAATGGCCTTCGCTCTCTTTGCGGATCCGTATGTCTACTCACTCCGTCATCGTGCAACGATATGAGCAAATAGGAAAGACAAACTTATGAAAGGATGTATACACCGTTCACGGGAGTATGTCAAGTCACATCAGTGTCCGCGGCCCAGACTCGTCCATCGGGTCAATTGGCTGTACCTCAAATTCCCTGATTTTTTCTAACCTTTCTTCTAAACCCTAATCGAACGCCCATCTAACGTTAATCAAACTCTAAGATTGACGCGGTACATTCGAAGCGCTCAGGCAAGGTCGTTAGAATGCTTCTGGCTATTAGTAACCAGTACCTGGAGCGACGCTCTCCAAACCCATACATATTGTCGCAATGGATCCATCGTCAAAAAAATCTACAAGTTGTTTGCCGCTATATTATGTTAACAAAACCTTAGAGAAGACTGGGGTACAAGCATCCAGGAATGCTGCTTCACATGTATGGAATCTCACACTTCCGAAATCATAGAAGCCAAATTTGACGCATCTACCGAAGCATCAGCCTACAAATTCAGGACACATCGCGATTCGTTTTACGAATACAAACACTCCCGTTGAATATGCCCCACGTATTGTCGCACCGGACGCGTATAGCCATATGCCGACAACGTATGTACCCATCTACTATGTCGACCAAGTTCTAAAGCGCATGGGATTTCAAACCAGTTGGAACGGAACGGATTGGGTCATTAAACGGTAAACAAAGCGACCAAACACGAGGGTACCTTAGGTTGGCAACGACAAAATGAAGGTGCAGGTATGGATCACTGTTTCTAGATTTAGATCTTAGCATCATGGACTAGGTGGATGCAGTTATCATCCTGCACCTTCCAAGGGAGGCGATATCGTGAAAACTCCAAGGTTACTTCTAATACTCCTGGTTATTGTTGGCATGTCTTCCTTCTTGTCAGCGTGCGCAACACAGCCAAAGGCACAGTCAAATACAGCCCAACCAAAGGTTACAGCGGTCACTGAAGAGGCCAAAGGACATAACGGAGCCTCCGAAGTGCCTAGCGGTTCGGTTGGAACGGAGAATGCTGTATATGATACAGGTCAAGCACCTGTAGTATACGGCCTGCGCAAGTTTCCTTATCCGTACCGAGCCATGCTGGCTATTTCGTCAGACGCGGACAGCGAAACACTCCGTAAGTTCAATTTGGTTCATGAGTTTATCAATACGACCCAGATGACGCCTCTTGGCCGTGGTCTTGGACTTGATTTTGCCGACTCATTTTTCATGTATAACGGAGACAATTTGCCTGGGTATGTTGACATCAATCACGAACCCATGTCCGATGAGTTATCGTACTTTAAAGGTGTATCTGATCAGCCTTATGCTGCGAGTGTCATTAACCACTACATTCACGTAGGTTGGATCGACACCATGCACTCATACGGCGACTTTAGCCAAGTGGATCAAAGAAAAACACTGTTCTCACGTCAATTAGCCATACAGGCAATCGACGCGCTCAAAGAAAATGGGGACTTCATTACCGTTTGGACTGATCACGGAAATGAGTCCAATGTAGATAACTTTGGATCTTATGGAAAAGCTCCGTTTTCTTCGTATCAACAAGGGGCTAATCCGTGGTCGAAGTACTACCATACGGACTTAACAATTCCTTACGGGATTAAGTTCGTATGGCCAGATTTGTCGAGTGATGAATTTGGCATGAAGTCGGTTATCTTCCCGTTAACATTGCCAGATGGGCGACATGTTTGGGGATTTTGGCGATATACGAACTCCGGCTACAACAGTATGGGAGATCCATTGTGGAACTGGACACCGTACCATCTAGCGGAGCAACTGACTCCAGCACATCTTCATGAGTTGGAGCGACTACACGAGTACTCAATCGTAGCACAACATTTATCCGGAACTATCTATCCAGGTGTGCTGCCTCAGAGTGCGGTCAATGCACTTCGATTGCTAGCCAAGGAATATCACGATGGTAGAATACTGGTTACACGGACAAGTCGATTGCTCCAATACAATGTTACGCAGCAATACGTTTCGTACGACGTGACCTATTCTGGGGGAGAAGCGTACATTCACATCCGTGAAAATTTAGACCCAGTCCTCGGTGCTCACGTTCCAAGCATCAACGAAATACGCGGACTGACCTTTTACACCTCAAATCCTGCACGGACAGTGATTGAGATTGGTGACACACCGATTCCAACAAGTCTCGTTCAGGATAACAAAAGTGATGGAGTTCACCCGAGTGTTTCCGTTAAGTGGTTCCCGGTGGACACCACGAATTATGCCGAGACGGAACCTGGTGTTTACTAAGACCGTTTCAATGCTGAATATAAACTATTCCCCCCTTGTAATAGCAAGGGGGGTTCTGTTTGGGCGGAAAATAGTTCACTGATGGTCCGCCACTCGGGATGAGCGCAGGACCTTGGATGACTGTTTGGCTTACGATTGACGCGTTTCAGACTGTGCAGTCATCCATGTCGGTGACGAGTGAATTTAGCAGTGCCACGGCCTTTCGCGGTTTGTGTATACCAAGAACATGAACGCAGCATCTTGGGGTACACTTTTCTGTACAAAGATATCTTGTAAGACGATATCTTGTAAGACGGGTTAGGGGGGCAGCGGAAAATGCCCAGAGTACTACTCTTTACAGCGTCGTTTGGTAGCGGGCACAACCAGGCTTGTAAAGCTGTGAAAGAAAGATTGCAAGAGCAAGGGGCAGTGGTTAAGGAAATCGATTTAGTAGAACTCTTTTATCCTGCCGTCCGTTGGATAGTGATATTTTTCTTCCTACAGGTGATTAAGAAAGTTCCGTGGTTATACGGAGTGTTTTACGGTTTACTTTCAAAAAGTCGGTCAAAGTCGTTTATTGAGAGACAATTATTTCGTTTAGGCAAAAGGAAGGTATTATCGATTCTTGAGTCATTTCGACCTGATGTGATTTGCAGTACGTTTCCAACCTCTGCCGGCATCATATCGGAACTGCGCACACGAGGGATGGCTACAGTTCGAAATGTGGTTGTGATTACAGATTACACTGCGCATGGACATTGGGTCCATCAAAACGTTGATCTGTACTGCGTTGCAAGTGATGATGTCCGGATAGAACTGCAAGGTATGGGGGTTCCAGGACACAAGATATGTGTAACTGGTTTACCCATTCGCAAAGTATTCAACGAAATACTAGAAATTCGCGACGACCCTGTTCGCAGGTGCCAATTACGACTCGAGAACGGCATGGATCCGGACAAGCCTTTGATTCTCATCATGGGCGGTGGAGAGGGAATTATAGGTCATTTGACTGTTTGGGAAGGCATCATTTGTACGGTAGATGCTCAATTCGTCATTGTTTGCGGACACAATCGGAGGTTGTACAATAAGCTTCGTTTTCTACAATCCAACAATGTACGCGTTTTGGGTTATCGGTGCGACATCGAAAAATGGATGGCAATGGCAGATGTTCTTGTGACCAAAGCAGGGGGACTCACAATCACAGAAGCAGCCAGTTTGGGACTCCCAATGCTACTGTTTCGCCCAATTCCTGGACAAGAACATGAAAATGCTTGTTATGCTGTGGCAAAGGGCTTGGCACATTTGTTTCATTCTTCTACGGATATCCAAAGAGCCATCGCCGAAAGTGTCGCACGGAACGGTAAAGCAGCAGGGGTTCATTCTCAAATTGCGAACCGTGACTTTCTACATGCGTCTGTTCGCGTGGCACAACTTCTTATGCACCCAGAACGTCTTCATCAGGGAAGATACTCGAATCCAACTGGCGCCCTGCTGCGAGAGAGTGACGAAAAACGAGTGTGGACAAAAGGGGGAAGGCGGAATCGGCGTCCTCTTCAGGCAAGGGACGCACACCCATTCTCCACGAGCGAATGATTTCATTACGCACGGACATGAAATACCGACAGTGAATGCGATTTCCGATGCAGGGGCAACGTAACGGAAACAGACGCGCCGTAGGTGAAAGCATGAGTGTTAGTCGAATAACGTGAACATACATAAGCGGTTTGACGCTTGTTATTTTCATTCAAAGTCACCGCGTGTGCGCAAGATGTTCACTTAGACAGCCACACTCCTCAGGTCATTAAAAAAGTTCACATTGAGCCAAAAGTTGTTGCACTTACGTTTGATGACGGACCTAGCGCAGAGTTTACTCCGCAAATCTTAAACATACTCAAGCGTTACCATGCCAAGGCAACATTTTTTGTCATTGGATCGCGTGTTGAAAGGTACCCGTCTTTGGTGAGGTAACTCTTTTACAACGATGACGAAATTGCAAATCATTCATACACTCATACCATCATGACGCGAAGACTAGAAACAACAACTGAAACCGACTTGGAGAATACACAGAACGCGGTGAAGACCGTTTTGGGGTACAGTCAGCCGCGTGTATTTAGACCACCTTTCGGGCGGGTTGACCGTATGCTCCTTCGCACAGCACGCAAGAAGGACTACGCTGTTGTGCTATGGAGTATCGATTCTCAGGATTGGGCAGACCCAGGTGTAGAACACATTGTGAAACAGGTCACTTCCCGAGTGAATAACGGGACATCATCTTATTCCGTGATCAGGGTGGAAACCGAAAGCAAACGGTGGAGTCAGTGAAACGGATTATTCCAATATTGCAGGATCGGGGATATGAATTTGTCACAGTGTCAGAGTTAATCCGTTATTCGACACACGATTAGTACTGGGTGTCTACCCCGAGTGTGGGACGGGATTTGTCACTGTGTATTGACCTATCCATGATTTGTGCGTGAAATCCCTTGCCATGACTACGACCTTATTGCTGTACACTTGTACATAAAGCCCTTCGCTGTCTCGAGCGAGTTTTGAATCCGGAGTAATGGGGTTGCGAACTGAAGAAACATTGAACATCGTGAACCTGTCCCGGTACATTGACCTCTGTTGATTTTTCAATGTCCAATGGCTGTGTCCTGAGAAGAAGATAACCTGTGGGTACTTGTTCAGCACTTGTCGCAGCTTATCGGAGTCAACAATGTAGTTTTGTTGGCTTCCCGCTACGGTATGAGGTATGGGTTGATGCAGAAATACAAAAGTTGGTCTTCTGGTTGGGCTTGCACTTAGTCGTTCATCCAGCCACTGTAATTGACGCTGTGAAAGAACCGCATGATCATAGCTATGAACAGCGGTGGTGCCAGATGGTTCTGCACCTAATACGACAAAGTGGTACCCTTTGATCCATTTTTCATAATAAACACTCGGCATACCCGTATTTTTTAGGAAGAGATCAATGCACTGTTTTTTCGTTACGCCGTTCGGAAATGTCTTCAGGCTTAACCATCCATCCTTGTTTCGGAACGCTGAGTGAAATTCATGGTTTCCGATAGCAAACAACATGGTTTTGGGGTGTGGCGTTTTCTGTAAGACTTCTTTCAAACTGTCATAGTCCGTTTGCATCCCGGTTACCGTGAGATCTCCAACGATAACTAATGCATCTGCGTTTGCATTGATTCGATGGAGGTCCTGAAGAGCACTTGCAAAATTGGTTTCAGCCACGTAATCATGATACGGGTGTCCGGCATCATTCTTTCCGGCACGCAAGTGAACATCGCTGATGACACCAAAACTTAACTCGGATTTACCGTTGATTGGATGAGTTCCGTGACGTACCTCTGCGCTTGCCTCTCCAACAAGATTGGAAAGAAACAACTGTATGGTGCATAAACACAGCCACTTTGATAAGCGTTTCACGGGATCCCCTCCTTTGTGCTAAGTTCACACGCGTTGAAGCCACGTAGGTATGCGTTATCAGCGTGCTAGTGGAACAGGTAAGCTTTCGTCTTGGACTGTGACCTACGTTTCAACAGCACCACGATGAAGGACTGTCAGGATCACCTTACAGTGTGATTCAACGGACAGGTTCTATGCGCGTGAGTGGGGGATTCGTTCGCAAAGAGGTGGTCATCAGCAGGACATTTAGACTGTACTTCCTCATGATTTCTTTGTTGTGCAAGAGTGACATCATCCATACGGCACATCTAAACTGTGGTGGACAATCCGAACGACACTGACACGGTCGTTTCTCGAATTCGTATACCTCTTTAACGGGGGCATTGGATAGTCCGGACGGACCACCCCATGAAAACACGTCGCTTATTGTTCTGTGAAGGTGACGACATGAAGGCATCCTGCCTACGATTTCCACATTAATTTTTTAAAGATGATTAACAACATTACGTTGTATGTTGCAAAATTACAAAATGTTGTATGTTGTAAAATTACAAAATCCGTGTTACATTTAATCGCGTCCTTCGGGATAATCTAGGCATGCACCTTGATATCCTTTCATCACGCCAGGTGAGGCATCCAACAGGGACTGGGAGTCGGAAAAATGGGATTGAAGCGGCCATGTGACGCGACTCAAAACTTGCAGTGTCATGGAGTCCGATACGAGCTTCAGTCAGTGCATTTGCTTCCTGTATTGTCCGCCAGTTTTTCGTGGAGGCCAGCGAAGGCGAACAAAGGGGAATATTATGGAAAACAATCATAAAAGAGTTACCAAAAAGATGACACTCATTCCTGTCATTCTAATGATTTTTAGTTCAGTGTTCGGGTTCGATAATATGCCCAGGGCTTATTACCTGATGGGGTACAGTGCGATTCCCTGGTACATCATCTCCGGAATTACCTTCTTTATTCTTTATGCGTTGATGATGGCGGAATACGGTGCCAGTTTTCGCACGGAAAAAGGCGGAATATACTCCTGGATGGAAAAGTCAGTAGGGCCCAGATTCGCTTTTGTTGTTACCTTCATGTGGTATGCATCAAATGGTGTCATTTGGATGGTGAGCGTGTCTTCTGCCATCTGGATTCCTTTGTCCAATGCGATTTTCGGAACTGACACTACCGGGTCATGGTCGATTTTTGGCCTTAGTGCCACTCAAAGCTTGGGTGTGCTGGGGGCGTTGTGGATGCTGTTGGTGACTTTCGTTGTCACGAAAGGCATTAAACAGGTCTCGAGGGTGGCTTCGGTGGGTGGTACTTTTGCAGCTTTACTGAACGTCGTATTATTCCTGGGGGCTGTCATCGTCTTTATCGCTAACGGAGGACATCTGGCTGAGCCGATTACGTCTATTCAAACGTTTTTCCATTCCCCAAATGTTGGCTACCAGACGCCTATCGGCGTTCTCTCTTTCGTCGTGTTTGCCATCTTTGCATATGGCGGTCTGGAAGTTGTCGCAGGGTTGGTCGACGAGACGGACAAGCCCGAAAGGACGATGCCGAAGGCTATTACGATTGCTGCCATCATCATGGCCATTGCCTATTGTTTGGGTATTTTTCTGATCGGTATCTTTACCAACTGGCACAGTGTTCTGGCCTCTAATAAAGTCAATCTGGGGAACGTAGGGTATGTTATCATGCAGAATTTGGGGTATCAAATTGGCCTTGGCCTGGGTCTTGGGCAACAGGGTTCCCTGATGGTAGGGGCCTGGATGGCACGACTGGTGGGACTGTCCATGTTCCTCGCCTTCGTAGGTGCATTTGTTACCCTTGGATATGCCCCGTTAAAGCAGTTGATTGAAGGGACACCGACAGAGTTGTGGCCCGGAAAATTGGGGGAAATCAGTGACGGAGTACCTAAGAATGCTCTATGGGTACAGTTTCTCGTTGTGTCACTTATGATTTTACTGGTGGCTTTCGGCGGTGAAGGAGTTTCCACTTTCTTCAATTACCTAACGTTGATGACGAATGTTGCCATGACGTTACCCTACATGTTCCTGTCAGGTGCGTTTGTTGCGTTTAAGAAAAAGACGTCCATCCCGAAACCGTTTGAAGTTTTTAAGAGCATGAGGGCTGCGTGGATTGCAACCGTCGTAGTGACCTTGACTGTCGGGTTTGCAAATTTGTTTACCATTATCCAGCCCGCCATCTCGGGAGATTGGAAGTCCACCATTTGGATGATTGTAGGCCCGGTGTTTTTTTCCGCTGTCGCCTTGCTTATGTATCGACGGTATGACCGCAGGGTCAGGGCCAATGCGTCAAAAGTGAAGGGTCGCCAGGTTTCATGAGGGTTATGACTGTTACTACGCCTTCGAATACAAGTTGAAACGCGCATTGTGGGACTTTTATTCACAAGTCTATGCACATGCGTAATTTTCCTCACACAGCGCTAAGTTAAGGGCGAAACGTTCGTTTCGCCCGTTTTTTCACCGAGAGACACGACTTATGCAGAAGATTCATATTAATTTTGTAGCCTTGAACAAGTAGGCAGGGATGGACAATCGTCCAATTCGAGATTCTATGTCGTTGAATCATTGGGGGATAGCATCCTGAAGCAGGTGTGTCGCTCAAAACACTTCCCTTATTGTACCGTGAAGGTGACGGTATGGGTGGATTGACTGGTTTGAGAGCTATATATGATACTTGTTAAATTTATTAAATATTCTTAATAACAATTTGCTGTATGTTGTAAAAATGTAAAATCCGTGTTACATTTAATCGCGTCCTTCGGGATAATCTAGGCTTTCACCTAGATGTCCAATTCATCACGTCAGCGAGGCATCCAACAGGGACTTGGGTGGGCGGAAAATGGCATTGAAGCAGTCATGTGACGCGACTCAAAACTTGCAGTGTCATGGAGTCCGATACGAGCTTCAGCCAGTGTATCTGCTTCCTGTATTGTCCGCCTTTTTTGTGGAGCCAGCGAAGGCGAACAAAGGGGATGTTTATGGAAACTACTCGTGAAAGCGTTACCAAAAAGATGACATTCATTCCTGTCATCCTAATGATTTTTACTTCAGTGTTCGGGTTCACCAATATGCCCCGAGCCTTTTACCTGATGGGGTATAGTGCGATTCCCTGGTACATCATCTCCGGTATCACCTTCTTTATTCTTTACGCGTTTATGATGGGGGAATACGGTGCCAGTTTTCGCTCAGAAAAAGGCGGAATATACTCCTGGATGGAAAAGTCAGTAGGGCCCAGATTCGCTTTTGTTGTTACCTTCATGTGGTATGCGTCAAACGTCATTTGGATGGTGAACGTGTCTTCCGCCATCTGGATTCCTTTGTCCAACACGATTTTCGGAACTGACACTACCGGGTCATGGTCGATTTTTGGGCTCAGTGCCACGCAAAGCCTGGGTGTGCTGGCGGCGTTGTGGATGCTGTTAGTGACGTTCGTTGTCACGAAGGGCATTAAGCAGGTCTCATGGGTGGCTTCGGTGGGTGGTACCGCTGTAGCCCTACTTAACGTCGTATTGCTCCTGGGGGCGGTCATCGTCCTTATCGCTAACGGAGGACATCTGGCTCAGCCGATTACGTCTGTTCAAACGTTTTTCCATTCCCCAAAAGTTGGTTATCAGACGCCTATCGGCGTTCTCTCTTTCGTCGTGTTTGCCATCTTCGCTTATGGCGGTCTGGAAGTCGTGGGCGGCTTGGTCGACCAGACGGACAAGCCCGAAAAGACCATGCCGAAGGCTATTACGATTGCCGCTATCATCATTGCCATTGCCTATTGTTTGGGTATTTTTCTGATTGGTATCTTCACCGACTGGCACAGTGTTCTGGCCTCCAACAAGGTCAACCTGGGGAACGTAGCGTATGTCGTCATGCAGAATTTGGGATATCAAATTGGCCTTGGCCTGGGCCTTGGGCAACAGGGCGGTCTGATGGTAGGTGCCTGGGTGGCTCGACTGGTGGGTCTGTCCATGTTCCTCGCCTTGGTGGGCGGCTTTGTCACCCTTGGCTATGCCCCGTTGAAACAGTTGATTGAAGGGACACCGACAGAGTTGTGGCCCGGAAAATTGGGGAAAATCAGCGACGGAGTACCAAAGAATGCCCTTTGGGTGCAGTGCCTCGTCGTGTTGCTTCTGATTGTACTGCTGGCTTTTGGTGGTGAAGGAGTTTCCACTTTCTTCAATTACTTAGCGTTGATGACGAATGTTGCTATGACGTTGCCCTACATGTTCCTGTCAAGTGCGTTTGTCTCGTTTAAGAAAAAGACGTCCATTCCAAAACCGTTTGAAGTTTTCAAGAGCATGAGGACTGCGTGGATTGCAACTGTCGTAGTGACCTTGACTGTGGGATTTGCGAATTTGTTTACCATCATCCAGCCTGCCATCTCGGGAGATTGGTCGTCCACCATTTGGATGATTGTGGGCCCGGTGGTTTTCGCCGCTATTGCTTTGCTCCTGTACCGACGGTATGACCGCAAGGTCAAGGCTGATACAACAAAGGTGAAGGGCCGCCAGGTTTCATGAGGGCTTTTACCACGGTTACTACACCTTCGAACAAAAGTTTGAAATGCTCATTTGCGGGATTTCTGTAGCACAAGGTCAACGCAGATGCGTAGTTTCATCACATGGAGTTAAAGTTTCTAGGGCGAAACGTTTCGTTTCGCCCGTTGCTTCACACAGATGCACGAGGTATCTTGAGTAAATTCATAATAGTTAAAATTCGATTCAATCCTAATCTTATGACACGGGACACATGAATCGCCCACATCATTCCAGGGGATAATCAAGCCTGTGTCGACGATACAATGACGTGTGAGGTGAGAATGAGTTGCGTAGGATTAGACTTGTGATTCTTTCTGCTTGGCTTTGCTTTGCAGTATTGGTGATGGGGGGTTCACACGCCAATGAAGCGTTTGCCCAGCAAAGGACGATTACGGATACCGTGCAATTTCGAATTGTATCCGCTTCAGATTTCAGACCATTGTCGAACGCTCGTGTGATTGTGGTCGGTCAAAATGGACGCCTTTTGAACACTGGTTTAACAAACTCTGAAGGAACATGGTCAACCCGTCTGACTGTGCCACTGGATCCTCGGTTCAAGGACATTGGCGTTGTAACCGCAATTTGCGTGGCAAATGGCCACAACGAAAATGTGGTCTTCGAGGTGCCTGTCAAACAAGGTACGATTCAGCCGGTTACGCTCTACCCCATCAAGCCTAAACTGAGAAATGAAGCCTCAGCGACATTAGGACAGTTGCATCATCTGGACGTAATTGACATTGTAAACACGTATGCACAGCAAATCGGTCTCACGAAACAGCGTGCAGTTCCAGGGGAACTTGGTTATGCACCGTGGGGACCTACGGTAAGGCAAGGTCGATAAGTTTTTTGAACGGTGAGCAATTCAGGGATCTAGCTTCCGAAGCAAGGACTTAAACCCATGCATGGTGTTGATTTTGCAGAAATAAGTCAAGAGAGATTCGCCGATCCGTCAAGGCGACAAATCGGCGAATCTCTCTGTTTTCGCTGCGATGCGTTCTCCTGTATTTACTGTCTCAGGTGGGTGGTGGCGTAAGTTCATTCGGTTGATCTTGACAAGAGACCCTACCGCCACTTGTCTTCTCGTGGCCCATTCTCCGAGCGACCGTCATAGGGGGTGGGAATATACTGGACACTGGGGCGCCGTTGAGAAGGTTGGGGATAAAGTTCCATCAGTTCATACACCTCACTGGGAAGTCCTACCCGAATCGGCAAGCCGAATCCCGCTAATTGTTCCGCCGTGATAGGATAGTCGTGTGTCCAACGACCGGAAGACAGCACATGTGCCAGCTCTCGTGCTCTGTCAGAGTCCATCTTGTCACGAAGGAGATATTCCAAGAATAACTCCACTTGTTTCATGGCCTTGCGTGCCATGTCAATCAAAATCAACGTCTCATCCTTCACATGCTCAATTGGTTTGTGCTCCACAACTTGCAATAGTGAGGCCGCCGGGTACTGACCAAGCTGCGGATCCACCGGACCTAAAACGGCATGTTCGTCAACGGCAATTTCATCGGCGGACAGCGCAATCATTGTTCCACCTGACATCGCATAATGGGGAACAAACACTGTCACTTTTGCAGGATGGCGATTTAAGGCGTTTGCGATTTGTTCCGAGGCAAGCACCAAACCTCCTGGCGTGTGTAAAATCAAGTCAATTGGCATTGAATCGGGTGTTAATCGAATGGCGCGCAGAATCTGTTCGGAGTCTTCAACCGATATGTAGTTTCTCAAGGGAATTCCAAGAAAGCTGATGGTCTCCTGTCGATGAATCAACGTGATGACCCTCGTATGCCGCTGACGCTCCAATCGACGAATGGATCGGATGCGCTGTGCGTGAATCCAATATTGCCGCCAGACGGGAATGAGAGACCAGATGAAGACGATGATCCAAAACCACATGGTTTACACCTCGAGGTCAAACTGCGCACTCCATGTTCGTGGAAATCCGCAGGACCTGTTTCATATTCACTTCGGCCATTCATGGCCACACTCATATGGCGCTACCTCTCTGGGTGGTCAGGCGCACAAGAGTGATGCAACCGTGGATACAGTTCCATCATGGTGAATTTAGAAACCTTTGCTCACCGAGTAGAACGACCGTCTGTCCTGTCAGTGGTATTTGATCTGTCCGGGTGTGGCACGTCGATTTCGATTTCGGGCCTATCAACTTGTTCGATTTCGTTGGGTTGATTTTCGGGCAGTTTGTTTTTCATGTTGTTGCCTCCCTTATGTGATTTCACATGACAGATTATTCCCTCACACACATGGCTTTTATTCAGTGGTTTCTGTTTATCCTCGAATTGAGGTACTCTCTATTCTGTTGAATGGTGGGGTCATCTGGAATGAAGGAAGCGGCGACTTCGTTAAGATAATAAGCATGGTGATAACGTCCGAGGCGGTCAAAACGCACAGTTGAACATGCGGTAACCATGTGTAGCACGCATGGTTTACAAATGCTGCATTATCTGACGGTTTCTCTAATTGAGCGGCTAACGTACACCAAAAGATGGCCTTGGAAATCTCATTGGCTTAGTCTGCAACACGCGTCAGCGCGTGGGGCATCGAATTCGAAGGAGCGGTGTACGGCTTTGCGAACGTTTTCTCGGTCGCCCAGCGCGAAATAGCAATCAGCCAGCTTTCCACGAACAGTAATGTTGTCTTCAATCCAACCCATTTTTGAATCCATCTACAGATGACTGGCATCATTTCTGCTTGTTTGGAAAGCAGCAGGTCAACGAATCATAAATGGTCGATGATGATCCGTACTGTGCGGCGTCATCTCAGGGGCCTGATAATGTGTAATTCGCCACCATTCCGCTCCCATGTCCATTGCAAATCGCTTGCGGTGCCATACTGAAAGAATCGGTGTCACACCGTACCTCTCATTTGAAAATCCAGGTGTTGGATTTACACTGTTCAACATCCTCCTGTAAAATCAGGTCTTGAACTTTCTCCAAATAGCTTGGTCACTCCCGGATCCTGAGCACCTCGTACGGAATGTCATCACGGCTGGATTGTGGAACATACCAGGATCCTTTACTTTTATGACGGAGACACGATGAAACTTAGCCTTCTTCCATTTTCTGCAGTTGATTTTAGTTGCCTGTCGTGATATTCTACTTCCTGCGCTTTTCAATAAATGTGCGTTTGAGGTCTCGCTCGAGAATGCATCGCATCATAGAGGTTGTGGGACTGCGACGCCGTTGAATCATGCCTTGTCGAAGTGGCGGAATTGGCAGACGCGCACGTTTGAGGGGCGTGTGGGTAACCGTGCGGGTTCAAGTCCCGCCTTCGACACCATTTGACTGAGCGTCGCTCAATTCATCATTGTGTCCGTAGCTCAGTGGATAGAGCGCTAGCCTCCGGAGCTAGAAGTCGGGGGTTCGAAACCCTCCGGACACGCCAGACATGCGGGTGTAGTTCAATGGTAGAACTCCAGCCTTCCAAGCTGGTAGCGTGGGTTCGATTCCCATCACCCGCTCCATTCCATGAGCCATTAGCTCAGTTGGCAGAGCACCTGACTTTTAATCAGGGTGTCGGTGGTTCGAGTCCACCATGGCTCACCAGCGCCGAAGTGGCGGAATTGGCAGACGCACACGACTCAAAATCGTGCGGGAAACCGTGCCGGTTCGAGTCCGGCCTTCGGCACCATCATCTAGGGGGTATAGCTCAGTTGGGAGAGCACCTGCCTTGCAAGCAGGGGGTCGTCGGTTCGAATCCGTCTACCTCCACCATAGGCCAAATCTAAAATAAGGCGCTTGGCCGCCATTCCCCGATAGCTCAGCGGTAGAGCATCCGGCTGTTAACCGGAGGGTCGTAGGTTCGAATCCTACTCGGGGAGCCAATGCTCCCATAGCTCAGTCGGCAGAGCGCATCCATGGTAAGGATGAGGTCATCGGTTCAAATCCGATTGGGAGCTCCACTGGCAATGGCCCCATGGTCAAGTGGTTAAGACATCGCCCTTTCACGGCGGTAACAGGGGTTCGAATCCCCTTGGGGTCACCAAGTTCCTCGTGCTTTGCCACGAGGTGAATTGGGCGTTTAGCTCAGTTGGGAGAGCATCTGCCTTACAAGCAGGGGGTCGGCGGTTCGAGCCCGTCAACGCCCACCAAGTTCAACTGGCTCGGTAGCTCAGTCGGTAGAGCAGAGGACTGAAAATCCTCGTGTCGGCGGTTCGATTCCGTCCCGAGCCACCAAGCAACTCACGAGCAGTTATCGTCTGTCTGCGGAAGTGGCTCAGGGGTAGAGCATCGCCTTGCCAAGGCGAGGGTCGCGGGTTCGAATCCCGTCTTCCGCTCCATGTGTTTCATTGACTCGGGATGTGGCGCAGCCTGGTAGCGCGCTACCTTGGGGAGGTAGAGGTCCCGGGTTCAAATCCCGGCATTCCGACCATTTGCGGTTATAGCTCAGAGGGAGAGCACCACCTTGACACGGTGGGGGCCATAGGTTCGATTCCTATTAACCGCACCATCTGGAGAGATGTCCGAGTTGGTCGAAGGAGCACGATTGGAAATCGTGTAGGCGCTCACCGCGTCTCAAGGGTTCGAATCCCTTTCTCTCCGCCATCTGAGTGGCGGCGTAGCTCAGCTGGTTAGAGCACACGGTTCATACCCGTGGTGTCGGTGGTTCGAGTCCACTCGCCGCTACCAATTGCATCATGCCACCTTGGCTCAGGGGTAGAGCGGCTCACTCGTAATGAGCAGGTCGTCGGTTCGAATCCGACAGGTGGCTCCAGTGCCAGCGTAGCTCAGTAGGTAGAGCAACTGACTTGTAATCAGTAGGTCGCAGGTTCGATTCCTGTCGCTGGCTCCATCGCGACGCTCAAGTATCAATTGACGCGGGTTGCGACTAAATTTAATGGTTAAACAAGTTCCAAATCATGGTGAGTATGGCGAAGTGGTTAACGCACCGGATTGTGGTTCCGGCATTCGTGGGTTCGATTCCCACTACTCACCCCAGATATTGATGGGGAGTAGCCAAGCGGTAAGGCAACGGACTTTGACTCCGTCATGCGAAGGTTCGATCCCTTCCTCCCCAGCCAATCTGGTCCTTTGGACCGCATCATGTGCCCGTAGCTCAGCTGGATAGAGTGCTTGACTACGAATCAAGAGGTCGGGAGTTCGAATCTCTCCGGGCACGCCACGGAGCATAGCGCAGCTTGGTAGCGCGCCTGCCTTGGGAGCAGGAGGTCGTGGGTTCAAATCCCGCTGCTCCGACCAGTAGGGGTACAGTACCCACGCAGTTGCTGACTGTAGATGATTCTGGACGAATCTAGGGATCATCCGTGGAGTGATAGTTGCCAACGTGTTCGTTTGGTGCGCGTTTATACGTCGAACAGCCAATTGTAGTCACGACATGCCCTGTCACTCCTTGTCTGCGTGGGTAAGCATATATCATGCATGCTGGAGCTGTGGTGTAGAGGCCTAACATGCCTGCCTGTCACGCAGGAGATCGCGGGTTCGAATCCCGTCAGCTCCGCCAATAAATTGAAATTCAAATATGCGGTCGTGGCGGAATTGGCAGACGCGCAAGATTCAGGTTCTTGTGGGCGCAAGCTCGTGGAGGTTCAAGTCCTCTCGACCGCACCAAAATCCCATTTCTTCATGGGCCTATAGCTCAGCTGGCTAGAGCGCACGACTGATAATCGTGAGGTCAGAGGTTCGAGTCCTCTTAGGCCCACCATATCGAACCCCGCATACGCGGGGTTTTTTATGTTGCGAGCGCTGACAGGCGCGTGTTGTTTAGTTAGTGAAATCTTGTTACGGGGCGTGCTAAGACCCAATATCGCCTGGATGACTGCGTACGGCGAAATCTGAGCGTAAAAGAACATCGACCAAAGTACTTGTTGGAGCACAGGGCCAGCAAGATACGGGTTGGCAGAGGATTCGATTTTCTGTACAACGACGGAAAATGGAAAAGCTCCGCCTGCGACGCATCGGAAAGGCGAAAGCGGGGAAACTGCACGTACGGTATAACGGGAAGGGCTGTTTCTCCCAGGCCTTTACTCCGCGATGGTGCTTTACACTCTTGCATTGGAAGCCGACAAATATGGGTAGATGAATGGCGCGTATTTCCTGTTGATTCTATGCGTCAAACCGTGCTATATTAATCGATGTCGCCGCTGCGGTGGTGACGAAAAATGAAGCAACAAACCGCGTCACATCAGGATTTCTGAAGTCGACACCGACCAGTCCGGAGATAATTTCCGGTGGATCTCAAAGAGAGATTCGTGATATATTGGTCGACGTCGCTTCGAGAGCAAGTGAAGCGGTCAGACAGCAAGACCAAACATTTCCTCTTTACTTGAATGAGTGAAATGTGGTAAGATGGTTGAGCTGTCTCGGAGCGAATGACCTTTTGTCGACGCTCCAAAGTGGTTCCTTGAAAACTAAACACGCGCAGAGAGTGA